>NZ_JACVBT010000004.1:0-599779 GCF_014852515.1 Pantoea sp. PNT03 | reverse complement strand
CGTCACCCGAGAGCAAGCTCTCTGTGCTACCGTTCGACTTGCATGTGTTAGGCCTGCCGCCAGCGTTCAATCTGAGCCATGATCAAACTCTTCAATTTAAGTTTGATTTGCTGAAACAAGTTCAGCGATGCTCATCTGTAAAACGTCATAATGAATTTCATTATGTGTTCACTCGTGAGGCTTTGATATTTTTTGCGTCCGGAGACGCTGATATCAATCCTGCGAGTGCCCACACAGATTGTCTGATAAATTGTTAAAGAGCGTTGCGAACAGCGGCTGAACCGCCTGTCGCGAGGTGGCGTATACTACGCTACTCTCCTTCGGAGTCAAACACTTTTTTCAGCGTTTTCATCCGGCGGGATGAATTTCTTCACTCCCTGCCGAGCCGTCTGCGTTGCCGCTTTGCCGTCTCAGTGGTGGCGCATTATAGGGAGTTCATTTCAGCTGACAAGTGCTAATTTGAAGTTTTCGCGCGACCGCTCACTTTCCAGGCTATACGTTGCAAAAAGCAGCTAATTCTTGCAAAAGGCCAAAAAAAACGGGCCTGCAGGCCCGTTTTAATCAGAAGTGATTACTGATGAGCAACAATCACATCGTCTTTTACATCCATTTCGATGGTTTTTCCCGGAACCAGGGCACCAGAAAGAATCTGCTGAGCCAGCGGGTTTTCAATCTGCTGCTGAATAGCACGTTTCAATGGACGCGCACCATAAACCGGATCGTAGCCATTCTCGCCGAGCAGTTTGAGCGCCTCATCGGAGATATGCAGCTGATAGCCACGCTCCTCAAGACGTTTATACAAACGTTGCAGCTGAATCTGCGCAATTGAAGCAATGTGTTTTTCGCCCAATGGGTGGAACACCACCATGTCATCGATACGGTTGATAAACTCTGGGCGGAAATGCTGCCCCACAACCGTCATCACCACCTGTTTCATCTCCGCATAGTCCAGAGAACCGAAACGTTCCTGAATAAGATCGGAGCCAAGGTTCGAGGTCATGATCACCACGGTATTGCGGAAATCGACCGTACGGCCCTGTCCGTCGGTTAAGCGACCATCATCCAGCACCTGCAACAGAATGTTGAACACATCAGGATGCGCCTTCTCCACTTCATCCAGCAGAATCACCGAATAAGGCCGACGACGTACCGCTTCGGTCAGATAACCGCCCTCTTCATAGCCGACATATCCCGGAGGTGCACCCACCAGCCGCGACACCGAGTGTTTTTCCATAAACTCGGACATATCAATACGCACCATCGCGTCATCGCTATCGAACAGGAAGCTAGCCAGCGCTTTACACAACTCGGTTTTCCCTACCCCCGTTGGTCCGAGGAACAGGAAGGAACCAATTGGACGATTCGGATCGGACAAGCCGGCACGACTACGACGAATCGCATTCGAAACCGCTTCTACCGCTTCGTTCTGGCCGATGACGCGTGAATGCAGTTCCTGCTCCATACGCAGCAACTTGTCGCGCTCGCCTTCCATCATGCGTGCGACAGGAATTCCGGTCCAACGCGCCAGTACATCGGCAATCTCCACATCCGTTACGCGATTACGTAACAGCTTCATGGTTTTACCTTCAGACTGCGTAGCGATGGCTAACTGTTTCTCCAGCTCCGGAATTTTACCGTACTGCAGCTCAGACATCTGACCCAGGTCACCAACGCGACGGGCTTGCTCCATCGTCAGGCGCGCTTGTTCCAGCTCGGCTTTAATGTTCTGCGTGCCGGTTAATGAGGCTTTTTCCGCTTTCCACTCCTCTTCCAGCTCAGCATATTCACGCTCTTTCTGGTCAAGTTCACTTTCCAGCATTTCCAGACGCTTCACGCTGGCGTCATCAGACTCTTTCTTCAGCGCCTGCTGCTCAAGTTTCAACTGGATGATGCGGCGCTCAAGGCGATCAAGGGACTCAGGCTTCGAATCCATCTGCAAACGAATGCTTGAGGCCGCTTCGTCTATCAGGTCGATGGCCTTATCCGGCAGCTGACGATCGGAGATGTAACGATGCGACAACGTCGCCGCAGCCACAATCGCCGGATCGGTGATCTGCACATGATGGTGCAGCTCATAGCGTTCTTTCAGTCCGCGCAGAATGGCAATGGTATCTTCGACACTCGGCTCAGCAACAAAGACTTTCTGGAAACGACGTTCCAGCGCCGCATCTTTCTCAATGAACTGACGATACTCATTCAACGTAGTTGCGCCGACACAGTGCAACTCACCGCGCGCTAATGCGGGTTTCAGCATGTTGCCGGCATCCATGGCGCCATCGGCTTTACCTGCGCCCACCATGGTATGCAGTTCGTCGATAAACAGAATGACGTTGCCTTCCTGCTTCGCCAAATCGCTAAGCACGCCTTTGAGGCGCTCTTCAAATTCACCGCGATATTTGGCGCCCGCCACCAGCGAACCCATATCCAGAGCCAGCACGCGACGGCCTTTCAGCCCTTCCGGTACTTCGCCATTGATGATGCGCTGCGCTAAACCTTCGGCGATAGCCGTTTTACCGACGCCGGGTTCACCAATCAGCACCGGGTTATTTTTGGTACGACGCTGCAACACCTGAATGGTGCGGCGAATTTCTTCATCACGACCAATAACCGGATCCAGCTTGCCGAGTTCGGCACGCTCTGTAAGGTCGATGGTGTATTTTTTTAATGCCTGACGCTGATCTTCAGCCCCTTGATCGTTCACGCTGTCTCCTCCCCGTATTTGCTCGATGGCCGCAGAGAGTTTTTCCGGAGTCGCGCCAGCTGATTTCAAAAGATCAGCCAGCGAGCCACGTGAATCGAGGGCCGCCAAAACAAATAATTCAGATGATATAAAGTTGTCGCCGCGCTTTTGCGCCAGCTTGTCGCACAGATTGAGTACCCGAATCAGATCGGCGGATGGCTGCACATCGCCGTCCGTGCCTTCAACCTGAGGTAGTCGATTAATCGCTTGTTCAATGCTGGTACGCAGGCCAGCCACGTCGGCACCCGCTGCGCTGAGCAACGGACGCACCGATCCGCCTTCCTGGTTGAGCAATGCGCTCATCAAATGAAGGGGTTCAATGAATTGATTGTCATGTCCCAGAGCAAGGGACTGTGCATCGGCAAGTGCCAGTTGAAATTTATTAGTAAGACGATCCAGACGCATAATTCCTCCCATTACAGGTCAAAATGCTACTGGAGATTAAATGAGGTCATCCCTCAAATTTTTCAAGGTTAATGACCTGAGTTGTGAGCAAAAAATACGCTAACTGGACCGTCTTGTGGCGTAAGGTTATCTCAGCCAAATCAAAGTTGCCATACGCCCGGTGATTCCGTCGCGTCGGTAGGAGAAAAAATCATCGCGCTCATGGAAGGTACATCGCGTTGAACCGCTGATGGAATGCACGCCGGCGTCCTGCAGACGCTGACGCGCCAGCAGCCAAATATCGGCAAAGTATTTGTTACCCGCCGGGCGGAAAGCCTCTTCCGCTTGTGAATCATGGGCCATAAATGCCGTTCTGACTTCCGAGCCAACTTCAAATGCCAGCGGCCCAATTGCCGGACCAAGCCATGCATGAATGTCATTTGGCGCGCAGTGAAACTGCGACAACGTCTGTTCCAGCACGCCATTACAGAGTCCACGCCAACCGGCATGTGCTGCAGCGACTTCACTGCCATCCTTGCTGCAGAACAGCACCGGCAAACAATCCGCCGTCATCACTGCGCAAACAACCCCGCTTTCACGCGTGATTGCGGCATCAGCGCGCGGCAGCGGATCGCTGGCGGGTAAACGCGCAACCACTTGACCATGGATCTGATCCAGCCATTGCGGCATTGCAGGTAACGTCAGTTGTTCAACCAGGCGTTGACGATTCTGAGCAACCTGCGCCTCAGCGTCGCCAACATGCCCACCAAGATTCAACGAATCCCATGGAGCAGCGCTGACGCCGCCGTAACGCGTGGTGGAACATGCCCGAACATGCTGCGGCGCAGGCCAATCCGGGATGATCCATTCACTCATAGCCAATCCATCTGATCGCGGAATTCAAGGGTATCGGCTTTCAGCGCATCAATTAAATCGACCATATCCTGCGGCAACGGCGCATGCCATTCCATCTCAATACCGGTGATTGGGTGATAGAGACGTAACATCGTGGCATGCAGCGCCTGGCGATCAAAACCCCGTAGCGTAGTGATGAAAGCTTCAGATGCCCCTTTTGGCGGGCGTGGACGGCCACCGTACAGCGGATCGCCCACCAGCGGATGGTTAATATGCGCCATATGCACACGGATCTGATGGGTACGACCGGTTTCGAGACGCAAACGCAAACGCGTATGGGCACGAAAATGCTCCATGATGCGATAGTGCGTGGTTGCCGGTTTACCCATCGGGTGCACCGCCATGTGCGTACGTTTGGTTGAGTGGCGCGCCATGGGCTGATCCACCGTACCGCCCGCAGTCATGGTGCCAATAGCCACCGCTTCATATTCACGCGTGATTTCGCGCAGCTGCAGCGTTTCAACCAGATGCGTTTGCGCAGGAACGGTTTTCGCGACCACCATCAAACCGGTGGTATCTTTATCCAGACGATGAACAATGCCTGCACGAGGTACGTCAGCGATCGGTGGATAGTGATAAAGCAGTGCGTTAAGCACTGTGCCATCAGGATTACCGGCGCCAGGATGTACCACCAAACCGCGAGGTTTGTTAATGACCAGAATGTCGTCATCTTCATAGACGATATTCAGTGGGATGTTTTGCGCTTCCCAGCGTTGCTCTTCTTCGATCTCAGCATCAATCGAGACATGCTCACCGCCAAAAACTTTTTCTTTTGGTTTATCGATGATAGTGCCGTTGACGCTGACTCGGCGCTCAAGAATCCATTCTTTTATGCGAGAACGTGAATAATCAGGGAACAATTCTGCCAAAGTCTGATCTAAGCGTTGTCCAAGCTGTGCTTCGGACACCGTTGCGGTGAGTTGAACTTGTTGTGCCATATACAGCTTCTTCGTTAACGTTGGGTTTTCACGGCGATGCCGTTTAATATAATGTGCTATCGTACCTGGTCATAACTGGGAGCTATACGGACAGCTTCTGCTACAACACTTTGAGGATAATCATTTCGTCATGACGCGTATGAAACATCTGGTGGCTGCTGCCACACTGAGCCTGAGCCTGGCGCTTGTGGGTTGTTCTGGCTCATCAGATCCAGTCCCGGACAGCCCGCCGTCTGAAATTTACGCCACGGCCCAGCAAAAGCTGCAGGACGGTAACTTTAAAGCGGCGATTAAGCAACTGGAAGCACTGGATAACCGCTATCCGTTTGGTCCTTACTCGCAGCAAGTACAGCTGGATTTGATCTACGCGTATTACAAAAATGCCGATCTGCCACTGGCGCAAGCCGCTATTTCTCGCTTTATGCGTCTGAATCCAACCCATCCGAATATCGACTATGTCATCTATATGAAAGGTCTGACGGATATGGCGCTGGACGATTCTGCACTGCAGGGCTTCTTCGGTATCGATCGTTCCGATCGTGATCCGACGCACGCTCGTGATGCTTTCCGTGACTTCTCGCAATTACTGCGCGGTTATCCAAACAGCCAATATGCTGCGGATGCGCAGAAACGTTTGGCATTCCTGAAAGAGCGCCTGGCGAAGTATGAACTCTCGGTGGCGCAATTCTATACCAAGCGCGGTGCCTATGTCGCTGTTGTTAACCGCGTGGAAACAATGATGAAGGATTATCCGGATACTGAGGCGACCCATGAAGCGTTACCGTTGATGGAGAATGCTTACCGCCAGCTGCAGTTGACGGCTGAAGCCGACAAAGTGGCAAAAATCATTGCGGCAAATAATCAGTCCTGATTATTACACCCACAAAAAAGCAGCCCATGAGGCTGCTTTTTTTATGTCACTTTGTGGATAATCCAGCAGTTTTACAGATTTATCGCTGCAGTTATCCAGTCAATCATGCGCCCTTCCCCAGTCGTCTTCAAGTATTTCCCGCCACTTTCCCGGCCTTTCTCACAATTAAGCGGCATTGACAAAAAGTGACATTTCAATGTGATTTAGATCACACATTTTCTTGATTTCCGCGGTATGCTGGACCTACCCACACGGAAATGACAGAGAGGTTTAACTATGATTCTGAACATTACCAGCAAACAAATGGAAATCACCGAGGCCATCCGTAACCACGTTGAAGAGCGTCTCGCCAAGCTGGAAAAATGGCAAACACATCTGATAAACCCTCACATTGTGTTATCGAAAGAGCCGAAGGAGTTTGTGGCTGATGCCACCATCAATACGCCTAACGGAACGCTGGTTGCCAGCGCGAAACATGATGATATGTATACGGCCATCAATGACTTGATTGCCAAGCTGGAGCGACAACTCAATAAAGCGCAACACAAACCCGAAGCCCGTCGCGCCAATAGCAGTGTGAAAGATTTTCTTCCTACGGAATAAGCTAACATCTTTAGTAACGCGCCTCCGGGCGCGTTTTTTATTGACAGCTTTAAATCACTGCGGTTACTCTCAAGCCACTTCATTTATGGAAACAACCATGAAACATCTGCCGTTCTTCTTCGCATTCTTTTTTACCTTCCCCTGATTGGGAGGCGATTCGTCATGTGAAAATGAATGCGAAGACGAACAACAAAGCCTCCCAAATGGGAGGCTTTTTTATTGGACATTTTACAGGTGAGCCCTATGAATCCCGAAAATCCGCTGCTGGCATTACGCGATAAAATCAGCGCCGTTGATGAAAAACTCTTAGCGCTTTTGTCGGAGCGTCGCATACTGGCCGTTGAAGTTGCGCAGGCTAAACTGGCAACGCATCGCCCTATCCGCGACGTTGAGCGTGAACGCGCTCTGCTGGAAAACTTAATTTCACTGGGTAAAAAGCATCAGCTTGATGCGCATTACATCACTCGCCTGTTTCAGTTGGTGATTGAAGATTCGGTTCTAACTCAGCAAGCCTTGTTGCAAAAGAATCTCAACCATCCACATGCTCACGCGCCGCGCATTGCCTTCCTCGGTCCGAAAGGCTCCTACTCACATCTTGCGGCGCGCAAATACGCCACCCGACATTTTGATTCAATGGTTGAGATCGGCTGCCTGAAATTCCATGACATCATCCATCAGGTGGAAAGTGGACAAGCGGACTACGCGGTGATGCCGATTGAAAATACCAGCTCTGGTTCGATCAACGACGTTTACGATCTGCTTCAGCAAACCACGCTATCGATTGTGGGTGAACTGACCATTCCAATTGAGCACTGTGTGCTGGTCAACGGCAGCACCGATTTGCAGCAGATCGAAACGGTATATAGCCATCCACAGCCATTCCAGCAGTGCAGCCAGTTCATTAATCGTTTCCCGCAGTGGAAAATCGAATACACCGAAAGCACCGCTGCAGCGATGGAGAAAGTGGCAGCGATGAATTCAACAAAGGTTGCCGCATTGGGTAGCGAAGCGGGTGGTGAGCTGTATGGATTGCAGGTGCTGGAACGCAATCTGGCCAATCAACAGCAGAACCATACGCGCTTCATCGTGCTGGCACGTAAAGCGATTGAAGTTTCGGGTCAGGTTCCGGCGAAAACAACATTGATCATGGCGACGGGTCAACAAGCAGGCGCATTGGTTGAAGCGCTGATGGTATTACGTAACCACGGCCTCATCATGAGCAAACTGGAAAACCGTCCCATCAACGGCAATCCGTGGGAAGAGATGTTTTATATTGATGTGCAGGGCAATCTGCAGTCAGAAAATATGCAGTTGGCGTTAACCGAGTTGAGCGGCTTAACCCGTTCATTAAAAGTTCTTGGCTGCTATCCAGGCGAGAATGTGGTGCCGGTTGAGCCGCGCCTCTAAGCAAAAAGGCATCCTCACGGATGCCTTTTGTTTTTTACTGCCGGCTATCGTTCGCCGATCGCAGCATGCTTCTGCTTTCGACCAGGAAGCGTTTCGCGTAATCACCAAACCAGTGTTCGACGCGCTCAAAGCTATCGATAAAGGCTTGCTTATCGCCCTGCTCCAGCAGTTTGATCGCATCGCCAAATCGCTGGTAATAACGTTTAATCAGCGCCAGATTACTCTCCGAGGACATGATGATGTCCGCGTAAAGCTGCGGATCCTGCGCAAACAGACGTCCAACCATTGCCAGTTCAAGGCGGTATATCGGTGAAGATAGCGCCAGCAGCTGATCCAGATTAACGTTCTCTTCCGCCAGATGCAGACCGTAAGCGAAAGTCGCAAAGTGACGCAGTGCCTGAATAAACGCCATATTCTGGTCGTGCTCAACGGCACTGATACGATGCAACCGCGCGCCCCAAACCTGAATCTGCTCAAGGAACCACTGATAAGCTTCCGGCTGACGGCCATCACACCAAACCACAACCTGCTTTGCCAGGCTGCCGCTGTCCGGACCAAACATCGGATGCAAGCCCAGAACCGGTCCGGTGTGCGCGGCCAGCATCGCCTGCAGCGGGCGATTCTTCACCGAAGCCAGATCGACCAGAATGCAGTCTTCTGGCAATTTCGGCAGCTCACCGATGATTTGCTCGGTCAGATGAATTGGCACACTGATGATCACCATGCCCGCATTTTTCAGCAGCTCGTCAGAGCGTTCCCAATCGCCTTTATCCAGAATGCGGACCTGATAGCCAGAAAGCGTCAACATCTTTTCAAACAGACGCCCCATCTGGCCGCGGCCACCTACAATCACTACCGGACGCAATGTCGGACAGAGCGTTTTGAAGCCTTTGTCATTTTCATGCGCATAGGATTCACGCATCAAACGACGCAATACATCTTCAATCAAGTCCGGCGACACGCCGAGCGCTTCAGCTTCCTGGCGGCGTGAAGCCAGCATGCTGGCCTCACGCTCAGGAACATAGATCGGCAAACCGTAGCGGCTTTTAACTTCCCCTACTTCGGCTACCAGCTCCAGTCGTTTTGCCAGTAACCCAAGCAGTGCTTTATCTACTTCATCGATTTGATCGCGCAGCGCGGTCAGTTCAGCCACCATGACTCATTACACCTCGTGTGACAGACGCGCCGACAGCACTCCCTGCAGATCCTGATGGATTTCACGCAGCAATGTTTCAGTGGTTTCCCAGTTGATGCAGGCATCAGTGACGGACACACCGTATTTCATTTCGCTACGTGGCTGTTCAGAAGACTGGTTGCCTTCATGAATGTTGCTTTCCAACATCAGGCCAATGATGGAACGGTTTCCATCTTTAATCTGCGCAATAGCCGATTCGGCTACGCCAGGCTGGCGACGATAGTCTTTGTTAGAATTACCATGGCTGCAATCTATCATTAAGGCCGGACGCAGTCCCGCTTTCAGCATCTCTTTTTCACACTGAGCGACATCTTCTGGACCGTAGTTTGGTGCTTTACCGCCGCGCAGAATCACATGTCCATCTGGGTTGCCCTGCGTTTGCAGCAAGCAAACCTGGCCGGCCTGATTGATGCCAACAAAACGGTGCGGCATTGCGGCGGCGCGCATGGCGTTAATCGCGGTGCCCAGGCTGCCATCCGTACCATTTTTAAAACCAACCGGCATGGAAAGGCCTGAAGCCATTTCACGGTGGGTTTGTGATTCAGTGGTACGCGCACCAATCGCTGACCAGCTAAACAGATCGCCAAGATATTGCGGGCTATTCGGATCCAGCGCTTCGGTCGCCAGCGGTAAACCCATCTCAACGAGATTAACCAGCAGTTGACGCGCGATATGCAGGCCAGCTTCCATATCAAACGAGTTGTTCATGTAAGGATCGTTGATTAACCCCTTCCAGCCGACGGTGGTTCGAGGTTTTTCAAAATAAACGCGCATAACGATGTACAGCTGATCCTTCAACTGTGCAGAGAGAGATTGCAACTGACGGGCATAGGCAAGTGCGGCTTCAGTATCGTGAATCGAACAAGGACCACAAACCACCAACAGACGCGGATCGCGGCCCGCAATAATATCAGCAATGGTTTGGCGAGAAGACGCAATTTGCGTTTCCTGCGCCGCAGTGAGCGGGAATTTGGCTTTCAGCTCTTGCGGGGTAATCAAAATTTGTTCGTCGGCGATATGCACATTGTTCAGCGCGTCTTTTTGCATGATTGCGATCCTTTTCACTCGTTTATGCGGTTTGGGATCCTCACTGAGGATGGCGCTTACTTTATCACACCCTGTACAGGTTGCAATCCACCCATGTACACATTTATTACCACATCAAATAAAAAACACAGGTGATATTAAAATAACCATTAAAATCAAACACATAATTGAATTGACGGTAGAGTGAAAGTGTAAACTAAAGGTTACATTCAATTATGTTCTGATGATGCTCTCAACTAAAAGTTTGGTATAACATTTTGATTTTCATTGTTTTCAGGAAACACATACTGTCCACCTTAAGAATGATCCTGCGCCCTTATACGCCCATAAAAAAAGGGGCTGGCCAAATGGCCAACCCCTTGTTTGCTATTAACTTTGAGAAGTCGCTTACGCGCCAAGACGCTCTTTGATACGAGCTGACTTACCGGTACGCTCACGCAGGTAATACAGTTTGGCTTTACGCACAGCACCACGACGTTTAACAGCAATGCTGTCAATTACTGGAGAGTGAGTCTGGAAGACGCGCTCAACACCTTCGCCGTTAGAAATCTTACGAACAGTGAATGCAGAATGCAGACCGCGGTTACGAATAGCGATAACCACGCCCTCGAATGCCTGCAGACGCTTCTTAGAACCTTCAACGACCCATACTTTCACTTCCACGGAATCACCCGGACGGAATGAAGGTACGTCCTGCTTCATCTGCTCTTGTTCAAGTTGCTTGATAATGTTGCTCATAATTAAATCTCTTATCCTGGGTAAACTGATAGTGAGGGAAGATTACTCTCCCGCCTCATCGTTTTGTTGCTGCTGATGTTCACGCTGGAACTCATTTAGCAACCGTGCTTGCTCTTCAGTCAGAGCCAGGTTTTCCAGAAGTTCAGGTCTTCTTAGCCAGGTACGGCCTAACGACTGTTTCAGGCGCCAGCGGCGAATATCGGCATGGTTGCCCGACAGTAAAACTGGCGGAACTTCCATCCCTTCTAACACTTCAGGTCGGGTGTAGTGCGGGCAATCCAGCAAACCATCCGAGAACGAATCCTCATCGGCTGACGCCTGTTTTCCCAGTACGCCGGGAATAAACCGCGCGACCGAGTCTATCAACGTCATGGCTGGCAGCTCACCGCCACTGAGCACGTAATCACCGATTGACCATTCTTCATCAATCTCAGTGTGAATCACGCGCTCATCTATCCCTTCGTAGCGACCACACACCAGAATCAACTTCTGATGGGTCGCCAGTTCGCAAACGCCCTGTTGGTCCAGTTTGCGTCCCTGAGGTGAAAGATAAATCACCTTAGCACCTTCTCCCGCCGCTGCTTTCGCTGCGGAGATGGCGTCCCGTAAGGGTTGCACCATCATCAACATTCCCGGTCCGCCGCCGTAAGGACGATCGTCCACGGTACGGTGCCGGTCATGCGTGAAGTCACGAGGACTCCAGCTTTGAATGTCGAGCAGGCCATTTTTTACTGCCCGGCCAGTTACCCCGTACTCGGTAATAGCGCGAAACATCTCTGGAAACAGGCTAATAACACCAATCCACATCGCGTTCGCCGTTACGTTACCGGATTGTCCGGAGATCAAAAACCAGGATCCCAATCTACTTCAATAAGGCCAGTAGAGAGATCGACTTTCTTGATAACCTGTTCATCAAGAAACGGGATTAACCGCTCTTGCGCACCGAATGCATCCTTCAGGTTTGCCTTAACGACGAGAACGTCGTTCGATCCGGTTTCCATCAAATCAATGACTTTGCCCATCTCGTAGCCTTCGAGGTTCACTACTTTCATTCCCATAAGGTCTTTCCAGTAGTAATCGCCTGCTTCCAGCGCTGGCAGCTGCGTGGAGTCGACCGTAATTTCGCAATTGGTCAACTGTGCCGCAGCGTCCCGATCGTCAATGCCTTTGACTTTGATGATCAGGTCCTGATTGTGGTGCTTCCAGCCCTCGAGTTCGACCTGCTGCCATTTACCGGCACGCTGGATGAACCAAGGTTGGTAGTCGAAGATGCTTTCAGCGTCTTCAGTGGAGGAAAACACTTTGAGCCAACCCCGAATTCCGTAAGCCGCGCCCATTTTTCCCAATACAATCGGGTTAACGGGAGGCTGCCCGGCAGGTTTAATGCTCATGCTCACCACCGTGACAGATTAAGCTGCTTTCTTTGCTTCTTTGATCAGCGCGTTAACGCGATCAGAAAGCGTTGCGCCCTGGCCAACCCAGTGCTCAATACGGTCCAGATCCAGACGCAGACCTTCAGCCTGACCAGAAGCGATCGGGTTGAAGAAACCTACGCGCTCGATGAAACGACCGTTACGAGCATTGCGGCTGTCAGTGACGACGACCTGATAGAACGGACGCTTTTTAGCGCCGTGACGTGCCAAACGAATTGTTACCATAACATCCTCATTAGTTAATAAAGCGCTCGGGCCCCATCGAGGAACGGGGCCCGAGCGCGATATAAAAAGCCCGAAAATTTTACTCATTTTGGCGCAAAAAGCAACCTAAGCGTGCCAAATTTCCGGCTTTATGACGGCCGCCTTAGCGACCAGGGAATCCAGGCGGCATCATACCTTTCATGCCACGCATCATTTTGGCCATGCCGCCTTTCTTCATTTTCTTCATCATGCGCTGCATATCATCGAACTGTTTCAGCAGTCGATTGACATCTTGCACCTGCATGCCTGAGCCCAACGCAATACGACGTTTGCGCGACCCCTTGATAATTTCTGGCTTCTCACGCTCTTTACGCGTCATCGAATTGATGATGGCTTCCATGCGGACCAGCACTTTATCATCCATCTGCGATTTCACGTTGTCAGGCAGTTGCCCCATGCCCGGCAGTTTGCCCATCAGGCTCGCCATGCCGCCCATGTTACGCATCTGCTTCAACTGCTCAAGGAAGTCGTTGAGATCAAAACCGTCGCCGGTTTTCAGTTTCTTCGCCAGTTTCTCCGCCTGATCGCGGTCAACTTTGCTTTCGATATCTTCGATCAGCGACAGAACATCGCCCATGCCAAGAATGCGCGACGCGATACGCTCTGGATAGAAAGCTTCCAGCGCTTCGGTCTTTTCGCCCATCCCCATAAATTTGATTGGCTTGCCGGTAATGTGACGAATCGACAGCGCCGCACCACCGCGCGCATCACCATCGACTTTAGTCAGGATCACACCGGTCAGCGGCAGCGCTTCGTTGAAGGCTTTCGCAGTGTTGGCGGCATCCTGACCGGTCATGGCATCGACCACAAACAGGGTTTCCACCGGATTTATCGCGGCGTGTACCTGTTTGATTTCGTCCATCATCGCTTCATCGACGTGTAAACGACCGGCGGTATCCACCAGCAGCACATCGTAGAATTGCACTTTGGCTTGTTTTAGCGCGTTCTGAACAATATCGACCGGCTTTTGACTCAGATCGGACGGACAGAAATCCACGCCGACCTGGCCAGCCAGGGTTTCCAGCTGTTTGATCGCCGCAGGGCGATAAACGTCAGCAGAAACTACCAACACTTTCTTCTTATGCTTCTCGCGCAAGAATTTACCCAGTTTCGCCACGCTAGTGGTTTTACCAGCACCTTGCAAACCTGCCATCAGCACCACGGCTGGCGGCTGAGCATTCAGATTGAGCGCATTATTTTCAGCGCCCATCGCCGCAACCAGTTCGTTGCGCACGATTTTGATGAACTCCTGGCCTGGCGTCAGGCTTTTGTTCACATCGTGGCCAACGGCGGCCTCTTTCACGCGATTAATAAATTCACGCACTACCGGCAGCGCAACGTCAGCTTCCAGCAGCGCCATGCGGACTTCACGCAGCGTGTCTTTGATGTTGTCTTCAGTCAGCCTTCCGCGGCCGCTGATATTGCGCAGGGTTTGCGACAAACGATCGGTTAAATTATCAAACATGCTCTCTCACTTAGAACCGTAGCGAGGCCGCCATAGGCGACACAATGCGGCGGATTATAACACGAAGACGAAGCGATCTCTGCAATTGACCGTCAGATCGTTTGGAGCCTGCTGCTGCTGGCGCTATACTGCTTTTTTCCTTATCTGACCGATACCTGAAAGGATCTATGTTCGTTTTCGCGATCGTGGCGCTGTTCGCCTACTCCCTCAGCCTTGCATTGATCATTCCCAGCCTGCTTAAACGCAACGGTGGCTGGCGTCGTTTTGCTGTGCTTTCTGCCTGCGTGGCGCTGATTGCGCACGCCGTTGCTCTGCAGCAGCGCATTTTTGCTGTTGATAACGGGCAAAACCTCAGCCTGCTTAATATCGGCTCGCTGGTTAGCCTGCTGATCTGCGCCATCATGACAATTGTCGCCTCGCGCAATCGTGGCTGGCTGCTGCTGCCGATTGTTTACAGCTTTGCATTGATTAATCTGGCCTTTGCTACCTTTGTGCCCAATGCCTTTATTACGCATCTGGAAACCACGCCGGGCATGATGGTTCACATCGGTCTGTCGCTGTTTGCCTATGCCACGCTGATCATCGCGGCACTGTATGCGCTGCAGCTGGCGTGGATTGATTACCAGTTGAAAAATAAGAAACTGGCTTTCACTCAGGATATGCCGCCGCTGCTCAGCATTGAGCGCAAAATGTTCCACATCACGCAGATTGGCGTTGTGCTGTTGACGCTGGTGCTGTGCACCGGTTTGCTCTTCATGCATAACCTGTTTAGCGCTGAGAATGTGGATAAAGCTGTTCTCTCCATCATTGCCTGGTTTGTCTACATCGTTCTGCTTTGGGGACACTATCGTGAAGGCTGGCGCGGACGCCGCGTCGTGTGGTTTAACTGTGGCGGCGCATTGCTGCTAACCATGGCCTACTTCGGCAGCCGCGTGCTTCAGCACCTGCTCACCTCTCACTAAGGATTTTGTGTTGGAACACGTTTCAACCACCACGCTGATCATTACGCTGGTCATCATGGTGCTGGTCTCTGCCTATTTCTCCGGTTCAGAGACCGGCATGATGACGCTTAATCGCTACAAACTGCGCCATAAAGCCAAAAGCGGCAATCGCGGCGCGCGTCGGGTAGAAAAACTTCTGCGTCGTCCCGACCGCCTGATCAGCCTGGTTTTAATCGGCAACAACCTCGTTAATATTCTCGCCTCCGCACTCGGCACCATTGTCGGTATGCGCCTGTATGGCGATGCTGGCGTAGCGATTGCTACCGGCATTCTGACTTTTGTCGTGCTGGTTTTTGCCGAGGTGCTGCCGAAAACGGTCGCGGCGCTCTATCCAGAAAAAGTGGCCTATCCCAGCAGCGTGTTACTGGCTCCGCTGCAGTATGTGATGCTGCCGCTGGTGTGGCTGCTGAATACCATTACCCGCATTTTGATGCGCATGGTGGGCATTAAAACCGACGGTTCCATCAGTTCGGCGTTAAGCAAAGAAGAGTTGCGCACCATTGTGCATGAGTCGCGCTCGCTGATGTCGCGGCGTAATCAGGACATGCTGCTGTCAGTGCTCGATTTGGAGAAAGTCAGCGTGGATGACATCATGGTGCCGCGCAATGAGATCGTCGGCATCAACGTCAATGATGACTGGAAATCGATTGAGCGCCAGCTGAGTCATTCGCCGCATGGGCGTATCGTCCTGTTCCGTGACTCGCTGGATGACTGTGTTGGTATGCTGCGCGTGCGTGAAGCCTGGCGCATGATGACCGAGAAGAAAGAGTTCAACAAAGATCGCCTGCTGCGTGCTGCTGATGAGATTTACTATGTACCGGAAGGCACGCCGCTTAACGTGCAGCTGGTTAAATTTCAGCGCAACAAAAAGAAAGTCGGCATGGTGGTTGATGAATATGGCGATGTTAAAGGCTTAGTGACGATTGAAGATATTCTGGAAGAGATCGTCGGCGATTTCACCACCTCCATGTCGCCGTCGCTGGCCGAAGAAGTCATGCCGCAAAATGATGGTTCGGTATTGATTGAAGGCAGCGCCAATGTGCGTGAAATCAATAAAGCCTTTAACTGGACGTTACCGGAAGAGGATGCGCGCACCATTAACGGCATGCTGCTGGAAGCACTGGAAGAGATTCCGCTGGTCGATACCCGCGTTACGATTGGCGCCTACGATATCGATATCCTTGATGTGCAGGACAACATGGTGAAGCAGGTGCGCATTACGCCACACCACGCACTGAAATCCTCCATCGGCTCCTGAAGCCTGTAAACAAAAACGCCGCGATAATCGCGGCGTTTTTCATGGTGTCTCACTAGATGTGCAGCTCTTTCAGCTTTTCCGCTGGCAGCTTCAAATCTTCGTTGCGGTTCACGCCGATGTCGTGCGCCAGCACATTGCGCGCGATCTGCTGCGCTTCATCCAGTGAGTGCAGTTTGTAGCTGCCGCACTGGTATTCGTTCAGCTCTGGAATCTGGCCCTGCTCTTTGACTTTCAGAACATCTTCCATCGCGCCTTTCCAGGCTTTCGCTACACGCTGCTCGTCAGGCGTGCCAATCAAACTCATGTAGAAGCCGGTGCGGCAACCCATTGGCGAGATGTCGACGATTTCAACGCCATCACCATTCAGATGATTACGCATGAAGCCAGCAAACAGGTGCTCCAGCGTATGGATGCCACGCTCAGTCAGAATATCAATATTCGGACGGCAAAAACGCAGGTCGAAAACGGTGATGGTATCGCCATGCGGAGTTTTCATGGTTTTTGCTACGCGTACTGCAGGTGCGCCCATGATGGTGTGATCAACAGTAAAACTATCCAGTAGTGGCATACGTCACCTCCTGTTTTGAGATTTTTTTTAAAACGATGAAACTTTTCTGTTCGTCCAGCGTCTGAATATATGAAAGACGCGCATTTGTTATCATCATCCCTGACAACAGAGATGTTTATTTTGGCCACATTGATGTGGCCATTTTCTTTTCTAGCCTTCGCGACCCGCAAGGTAGCTTTCGAAATCCAGCGTATCGCTCTGTTCCAGCTTCTCTTGTGCCTGCACCGACTCTAGCGCCTGACGACTAAAATCTTCTTCAGTCAGAATCTCTAACGACTCTTCACACAGCAGATGACGATATTGCTCTGCCAATGCCACGCCCGCGCCGGTCAAACCGTTTTCTTTGATCGCATGCAGGATGCGCGCCGAATAGGTTAGCTCAGGATCGTCGAAAGATGCCACCAGTTGATCGCAAACCTGTTGATATTGCGTGTTGCCGTGATTGCTGTCGAGCACTTCCGCCACGCGACGCAGATCAGCAAACAGCGCTTTACCCACTTCAACCAGCGTGTGTTCTTTTTCGCTGCAACCTACAGCAATGACCTGGCCAGGCTTACGCCCTTCCATCACCACGCGGTTCCAGTTTTTGCGCGTACACAGCAGCTCATCCGCGCTCATTTCTGGCGCATCAGCCAGCGTACACCAAATCAGGAACAGATCGAGGAAGCGCGCCTGATCGGCATCTACGCCAATCGCGGAGAATGGGTTAATGTCCAGCGAACGCACTTCAATGTATTCAATACCGCCGCGCAGCAGCGCATCAGATGGTGCCTCGCCTGAACGCGTAACGCGTTTCGGACGAATCGGCGCGTACAGCTCGTTTTCAATTTGCAGCACATTGGTGTTCAACTGCAGCCAGTTGCCATCGGCGTCTTTGGTGCCCATGGCGGCATACTCTTCCGACGGCGTTTTAATCGCTGCCTTCAGTGCTGCAACGTAACCTTCCAGCGAGTTAAAAGTGATACCCAAACCGCTCTGCGATTTGTTGGTATAACCAAGGTCGCTCAGGCGCAGTGAGGTGGCGTGAGGCAGCCACAGCGTACCCTTGCCATCACCTTCAAACGGCAGATTGCTCTCGCGCCCTTGCAAGAACGAGGAGCAAATCGCTGGCGATGCACCGAACAGATACGGAATAACCCAGCCAAAACGATAGTAGTTACGAATCAGACGCAGATAGCCGGCAGAGATGGTCTCTTTGCCGCTTTCGGCATCTTTTACATCCGCCCACTCCTGCCAAAACGACAGCGGCAACGAGAAGTTGTAGTGCACGCCAGAGATAATCTGCATCAGCGCGCTGTAGCGATTCTTCAGCCCCTGACGATACAGCGTTTTCATTTTGCCAATGTTCGAGCTGCCATACTGCGCCAACTCGATGCTATCAACGTCATCAATGAAGCCCGGCATGCTGAAAGGCCACAAGCGCTCCTCGCCTAACTCACGCGCCACATGACGGTGAATATCGCGCAGAAACGCCAGTGAGCGATCGATGCTCTGATCAACTGGCGTGATGAACTCCATCAGCGTTTCGGCAAAATCGGTGGTGATCCAATCATGCTTAAGCGCCGAACCGAGTGACTCAGGATGTCCTGTGGTTGCCAGGTGACCATCGGGTTTTACGCGTAATGATTCGCGCTCAATACCACGGCCGATACCTTTTAACGCGTCAGGATGCGCCTCCAGCCAGGAAAGTGCCTTAGATACGTCCGGGATCACGTTAACCTCCCGCTGTGTTAATAATTTATTTTTGTTCAGCATAATGTTAGCCGTAGCCTCGAATCTGTGCGAATCAATGCCACCATTGCATTGTTTGCAATGTGGCGGTCGCGATAACGATATAACGCAGCGTTTTACCAATGGCGAGGAACAGCACTGAAGGCAGCCAGGCAAAGCGCAACCAACCTGCGAGTACGCAGAGTAAGTCGCCCACTACCGGCAGCCAGCTAAAAATCAGCGCTGCAGGTCCTAATCGGTGTAACCACGTCATTGCTGTGTCGTGCCATCGCCCTTGCCCTTTTGGCGGCATCAGGCGACCAAGAAGAATGTTGGTCAGGCCACCCAGCGTGTTTCCCACTGATGCAGCCAATAACAATCCATAAACCGAACCTTTTTGGGCGATCAGCAGTGCAACCAGCACCGCTTCCGAGCTTCCCGGTAACAGAGTCGCGCTAAGAAAGCTGCTGCCGAATAACGATCCATAGGTCAGAAATTCATTCACAGTAAACGGACATCAACCACGTCCATGCCTGCTGCTTTGGCGGCTTGTACGCCGAAGTCAGCATCCTCAAACACTACACAGCGCTCGGGTGCGATACCCATTAATTCAGCGCAGCGTAAAAAGGTATCCGGCTGCGGCTTATGACGCTGTACGTCATCCGCTCCGACCACCGCATCAAACAGGTGGTAAACACCTAACTCTTCGAGTAAGGCTTTTGCCAGGCTGTGTTCACTGCCGGTGCCCACCGCCATCGGACGGCGACCATGATAAGCCTTTACCACGTCCATCAACGGCAGCGGACGCACGTCATCCAGCAACATCGCTTTCAGTGCAGCGGTTTTTTCCGCCGCCAGCAGATGCGGATCGTGCGTTGCATTGTTCTGCTCAAGAATGAACTGCGCCAGTTGCCAGGTTGGAGCGCCATTGAAGCCCACCATTTTTTCTTCATCCATGGTGAAACCATAGCGGCCAAGCACCTGCTGCCAGGCTTTTCGATGTGTCGGCTCAGTATCCAGAATTGTGCCGTCCATATCGAAAATCAGGGCGTCATATTGGTCGTACATTGTCACTCCATCGAGCACAACAAAATGAGCCATTACTTTAGCGTAATGCGCTCAGGTTGTCGCCAGGCACGCTTAACCGCAAATGCTTTGAAAGCATTAGTTTTTTTCGTTTTCAGAAAAAGGTCAGAGTGCAATGCCGTGGATAAACGCCGGTAAATTCAGCGATTTTTTTACAAGTTGATTTGATTGCTGCAGGATTCAGAAACTGAGAGTCAAAAACAGAAAGGTATCGAAGAAGAGATGGTGCATCCAGGAGGATTCGAACCTCCGACCGCTCGGTTCGTAGCCGAGTACTCTATCCAGCTGAGCTATGGATGCATTGAGTTACTGCTGAAGAAAATTTTGAGAAGTTTGAAGAGGAATGGTGCATCCAGGAGGATTCGAACCTCCGACCGCTCGGTTCGTAGCCGAGTACTCTATCCAGCTGAGCTATGGATGCATTGAGGTTTTCTTACGATGGACTAACTGAAACAACCTGAGGATGATACGAAGAATGGTGCATCCAGGAGGATTCGAACCTCCGACCGCTCGGTTCGTAGCCGAGTACTCTATCCAGCTGAGCTATGGATGCATCGAGTTAATTCTTGTACAACGCAGGGTGCTAACAACTCACCATGAAAGGAACTGCTCGTTCACTCTTACTTCACCTTTCCGAATGGTGCATCCAGGAGGATTCGAACCTCCGACCGCTCGGTTCGTAGCCGAGTACTCTATCCAGCTGAGCTATGGATGCATCGGAAATGGCGGTGAGGCGGGGATTCGAACCCCGGATGCAGCTTTTGACCGCATACTCCCTTAGCAGGGGAGCGCCTTCAGCCTCTCGGCCACCTCACCTTACGCGTTCTTCCGAACCGTGCTTCTGAACTTGTTTCTGCTCATCGGCACTGCGTGGCGCACATATTACTTTCCCGGACTTATAAGTCAAACATTTATTTCCAGCCTTTTGTTTGATTGCACAAATGACACTCAATTCGGATGCTTTAGCGACAAAAAGAGTGATTTATCAACAAAGAAAGCCTGCTGGAGAACAGAAAGGGGCGTTAAAAGAATTGGGAATTGAGAGCGAAAAGCGTGAGATGTGCGGGACTGGAGAGGAAAAACCGGTAGCGCCTCGCTCAGGAGCGAGGCGCTGAATCCGTTAGTAACTCGAGGCTTGAGTTTTTTCGGCTTGAATACGCTGATAGATCTCTTCGCGATGTACCGAAACTTCTTTAGGCGCGTTAACCCCAATGCGGACCTGGTTACCTTTTACACCCAGCACCGTTACAGTCACCTCATCGCCAATCATGAGGGTTTCACCAACTCGACGAGTTAGAATAAGCATTCTTTGCTCCTTGAAAGATTAAAAGAGTCGGGCTTGTTCGGTCTCCCGGCCGTATCCATCATATAACGCTGAACAATGCCTATGACAAATACACCATTGTGCTTCGCCATGCCAATACATTCTGCTGATAGTTAGTTTAGCCGAAATACACTACATCAACCGGACTTTGTCATTACCTGGTGTGCACCGCGTTAAAAAAGCGCCAGAAAACGGGCTTCTGGCGCTTATCACAATGCGAAGTTTTATACGTTACAGTCGGTTACTGACCCATTCCTGCACGCCTGCCAGCGCGCCCGCTAGCGCCTGCGGATTTGTACCGCCGGCCTGAGCCATATCTGGGCGACCACCGCCTTTACCACCAACCTGAGAGGCCAGTTCGCCAATCAGCTCGCCGGCTTTTACACGGTCAGTAAGATCTTTGGTCACGCCAGCAATCAATGAAACTTTGCCATCATCAACCGTTGCCAGCACGATAATGGCAGACGTTAACTGGTTCTTCAGATCGTCAACCATGGTACGCAACATTTTCGGCTCAACGTTGCTCAGTTCACTGACCAGCAACTTCGTGCCTTTAACGTCAATCGCCTTACTGCTCAGTGACGCGCTTTCCTGCGCAGCTTGCTGATCGCGCAGTTGCTGCAACTCTTTTTCCAGCGCGCGGACGTGATCAACTAAGCCGCGCACTTTCTCATTCAGGTTACTGCTATTGGCTTTCACCAATTGCGCCACATCCAGCAACTGTTGGCTCTGCGCATTCACTTGCGCCAACGCACCTTCGCCCGTTACGGCTTCAATGCGGCGTACACCTGCAGCAGTGCCCGATTCCGACTGAATGCGGAACAGGCCAATATCACCGGTACGCAGCGCATGAATACCACCACAGAGTTCGGTAGAAAAATCGCCCATGGTCAGCACACGTACGCGCTGATCGTATTTCTCACCAAACAGCGCCATTGCGCCCTTCTGTTTTGCATCATCGAGATCCATGATTTCGGTCTCAACGACAAGGTTGCGGCGAATCTGCGCGTTGACAATATCCTCGACCTGACGGATTTCCTGCGGTTTCATGGCTTCAAAATGAGAGAAATCGAAACGCAGATATTTATCGTTAACCAGCGAGCCTTTCTGTCCTACATGATCACCCAACACCTGACGCAGTGCTGCATGCAGTAAGTGCGTGGCGGAGTGATTCAAACGGATGCGCGCGCGACGCGTTTCATCAACCTCCGCATGCAAACGGTCACCAACGCGTAACTGACCGCTGCTCAGCTTACCGATATGACCAATCGCTTTACCATACTTCTGTGTATCCTGAACGCTAAATTCAGCATTCTGCCCAGCCAGCACGCCGGTATCGCCAACCTGTCCACCTGACTCGCCGTAGAACGGCGTTTCGTCCAGCACGACCACCGCGTCCTGACCCGCGCTGATCTGCTCAACTTGCTGACCGTCGACGAACAGTGCTTCGACTGTCGCGTTCAGTTCCAGATGGTCATAGCCTTTAAAGTCGGTTGCGGCATCAATGCGAATGACATTGTTATAGTCGGCACCAAAACCGCTGGCTTCACGCGCACGCTGACGCTGCTGCTCCATCGCGGCTTCAAAACCCGCTTCATCAATCTTCAGATTGCGCTCACGGCACACGTCAGCGGTCAAATCCGCCGGGAAACCGAAGGTATCGTACAGACGGAACACCGTTTCGCCATCAAGCGTATCGCCCTGCAGCTTGGCCAATTCCTCATCCAGCAGCGCGAGTCCACGCTCCAGCGTTTTGGCAAACTGCTCTTCTTCGTTTTTAAGCGCGTTTTCAACATGCTTCTGCTGACGCTTCAGGTCTTCGCCTGCAGCTCCCATCACTTCAATCAGTGGCGCAACCAGCTTGTAGAAGAAGGCTTCTTTCGCACCCAGCATATTGCCGTGACGTACCGCGCGACGAATAATGCGACGCAGCACATAGCCGCGGTTTTCATTCGATGGGATTACGCCATCGGCGATCAGGAAGGCACAAGAGCGAATATGGTCAGCGATAACGCGCAGCGACTTGTTATCCAGATCGGTTGCGCCAGTTACCTGCGCAACTGATTTGATCAGTTTGGCAAACAGATCGATTTCATAGTTGGAGTTAACGTGCTGCAACACGGCAGCAATACGCTCCAGACCCATGCCGGTATCCACTGACGGTTTAGGCAGCGGCTCCATGGTGCCGTCGGCCTGACGGTTGAACTGCATGAAGACGATGTTCCAGATCTCGATGTAACGATCGCCATCTTCTTCCGGGCTGCCCGGTGGGCCGCCCCAGATATGATCGCCGTGATCGAAGAAAATTTCGGTACATGGACCGCAAGGTCCGGTGTCGCCCATCTGCCAGAAGTTGTCTGATGCGAAAGCGCTGCCTTTGTTGTCACCGATACGGATAATGCGCTCGCGCGGCACACCAATATCGTTAGCCCAGATTTCGAAGGCTTCATCGTCTGTTTCATAGACGGTCACCCACAGGCGCTCTTTAGGCAGCTTGAACCACTGCTCACCCGTCAGCAGTTCCCATGCATAAGCGATCGCTTCTTTCTTGAAGTAATCACCAAAGCTGAAGTTGCCCAACATTTCAAAGAAGGTGTGGTGACGTGCCGTGTAGCCCACGTTTTCGAGGTCGTTATGCTTGCCGCCGGCACGCACACAGCGCTGCGACGTCGTTGCACGCGCATAGTCGCGCTTATCCTGACCGAGGAAAACGTCTTTAAACTGGACCATCCCGGCATTGGTAAACAGCAAAGTCGGGTCGTTGTTCGGTACGAGGGAGCTGCTGGCTACAACCTGATGTCCCTTGCTATGAAAAAAGTCGAGAAACGCTTGACGGATCTCAGCAGTGCTCTTGCTCATAAAATTCCTGGAATCACGCTAACGAACGTTCCCTTTCGCTGGCAAACCCTATCCATCCGGCCTGCCGCTGACTGAGGAACAAAAAGTGGGAATAAGATAAATTTTCTTCAGTGGGAAGTAAAATCACATCGCCTTTCAGTCGTCACTATTTCTGAAAACAGCCTGAATATCTTCCATCATAAAGCCTTTCGACATTAAAAAACGCTGTACCTTGCTTTTCTCAGTCCAGGTTTGCGGTAAGGGTTCGCCAAATTTGCGTTTGGCAAGATCGGCTGCGCACTGGCTCCAGTCTACGTCGGTATCGAATAGCGCCTGATTGATCTCCTCACGGCCAATGCCCTTTTGCTGCAATTCCATACGCACGCGCTGTGGACCATATCCTCTACGCGCACGGCTTTGAATAAAGCGTTCGGTAAAGCGCTCATCGTTGAGCCAACCGCTCTCCTGACACCAGTCGAGCACTTTTTCCAGTAACTCGTCGGGAATGGGCGTGTTTTCCTGCTGCTGCAGATAAGCCGCACGTTGGGAAGAGAGCTGCAATTTACGCTTTAGCTCTTCACGACTGTGGTCGCGCTGCGAAAGGATGCGCATAGCGCGGTCAAGTAAACGGGAATATGTTGGCACCGGTGCCGCAGATGGTGATGATGACATAGGATCAACCTTGTTCTAACAGTCGTGCAGGGTCGCAGAGTAAAGCAAGAAGGCAGAGAGGAAAAGCGCTGGCGGGGAAAAGCAAAACGGGAGCATTTCTGCTCCCGTTAATATTTTAGAAATCTTCGTTGGTTTCGCTGGCTTCTTCGCGATCATCCGCGGAGATTTTCGCGGTGTCTGCGGCAGCGACATCACCGCTTAGCAGTAAGTCACGCAGCTTCTTGTCGATTTCATTCGCAATCGCCGGGTTCTCTTTAAGGAAGTTGGTGGAGTTAGCTTTACCCTGACCAATCTTCTCACCGTTGTAGCTGTACCACGCGCCGGCTTTCTCAACCAGTTTGTGCTTCACGCCAAGATCCACCAGCTCGCCAAAGGTGTTGATACCTTCTCCGTACATGATTTGGAATTCAGCCTGCTTAAACGGTGCCGCAACTTTGTTCTTCACGACTTTCACGCGGGTTTCGCTACCTACCACTTCGTCGCCCTCTTTAATCGCACCGATACGGCGGATATCCAGACGAACAGAAGCGTAGAATTTCAGTGCGTTACCGCCTGTTGTGGTTTCCGGGTTACCGAACATCACACCAATCTTCATACGAATCTGGTTGATGAAGATCAGCAGCGTGTTGGACTGCTTCAGGTTACCCGCCAGCTTACGCATTGCCTGGCTCATCATACGAGCGGCCAGACCCATGTGCGAATCACCAATCTCGCCTTCGATTTCCGCTTTCGGCGTCAGCGCCGCCACGGAGTCGACGATGATGACGTCAACTGCGCCTGAACGCGCCAGCGCATCACAAATCTCAAGCGCTTGCTCACCGGTATCCGGCTGTGAACACAGCAGGTTATCGATATCAACGCCCAGTTTTTTCGCGTACACCGGATCCAGTGCGTGCTCAGCATCGATAAAGGCACAGGTTTTACCTTTACGCTGTGCAGAAGCAATAACCTGCAGCGTCAGCGTGGTTTTACCCGAAGATTCTGGTCCGTAAATCTCAACGATACGGCCCATCGGCAAGCCACCCGCGCCCAGCGCGATATCCAGTGACAGTGAGCCGGTAGAGATGGTTTCGACATCCATTGAGCGGTCTTCACCCAAGCGCATGATGGAGCCTTTACCAAATTGCTTCTCAATCTGGCCCAGTGCGGCAGCTAAAGCCTTCTGTTTGTTCTCGTCGATCGCCATTTCCACTCCTAATCATGCTGGGTGAGTCGACATCAAGTATGTCGCTCGTTCTGTTGCCGCTAATTATACTGTATGGTCATACAGTATCAAGTTTTAATTTATCAGAAATTCATCAAGCAGCGTTTGCAGCGCCCAAGCCACTGACTGACGGCGTACCGCATCACGGTTGCCAGCAAAGATCTGGCGCTGCGCTAGTACGCGTCCCTCTGGGCCCACAATCGCAAACCACACGGTGCCCACCGGTTTATCGGGCGTGCCACCTTCAGGACCGGCAATGCCGCTTACAGCGATGGCGTATTCTGCCGCTGCCGCTTTAGCCGCACCGGTAGCCATCTCACGCACCGTCTGTTCACTTACGGCGCCATGCTGCTGCAGCGTTGTCTCTTGTACGCCGACCATCTGCTGCTTAGCTTCATTGCTGTAAGTGACGAAACCGCGCTCAAACCAGGCAGAGCTACCGCTGATATCAGTAAATACTTTCGCAATCCAGCCACCGGTGCAGGATTCTGCAGCGGTCACCGTGGCCTGGCGTCTTTTCAGCTGTTCGCCAATGCGGTGACTTAGCTGCTGTAACTGTTCATCGTTCATCGCCTTCTCCCGTTGTGGCGCTTCACGTTAGCAGTAAATGGTGCGCTGAAAAGCCCTTTTCAACCTTCAGCCATCATTTCTGCGTAGTGGATTCCAGATACCTCAACCTGTTTTCACTGCAACCATAAACAGACGCGGGAAGGCTAACAAAACCTGGCCGTTACTGCGTGCGGGGTAAGCCGGAATGAGGGCCTGATGATAATCATGAAGAAATGCTGCCTGCTGCGTTTCATCCAGCCCCGCGAGGAAAGGACGCAGCCCGGTGGCACGCAACCAGGTAATGATGCCCTGCGCATCTGCCATCGGGTGATAATAAGTAGTGCGCCAGATATCAACCTGGCAACCCGCATCGGTCAGCAGATCGTAGTAGCGATCGGTGGTTAGCAGGCGTTTGCGATCCGCCGCTTGTGGCGAAATCAGCGCCTGCCATTTTTCATTCGCCGCCACTTCACGCATCAAACGGTGCGATGGTTCTTCAAGATTATCCGGCATCTGAATTGCTAGCGCGCCACCGATGGCCAATTGTTCAACCAGATGCGGCAGCAAGGTGTGATGCTCGGTCAACCACTGCAGCGAGGCGTTGGCATAGATAACCTGCTGCGGCTGTTCAGCCTGCCAGCGACGAATATCGGCCTGCAGGAAATGGCAGCTGGGGAGACGTTCGCGCGCCTGCTCTAACATTGCCGCAGAACTGTCAATGCCGGTTATCTGCGTCTCAGGCCAGGCTTGTGCCAGTAGCTCGGTGCTGTTGCCAGGTCCGCAACCAAGATCGGTGGCAAAGCGCACATCATCGAGCGGAATGCGATCCAATAGCTCGCGCGCCGGGCGGGTTCGCTCTGATTCGAATTGGCGATACAGTTGTGGATTCCAGTCTTGCATGGCAGTGCTCCTGTCTTGGCTGAGGGGTTAAACACTACCTGCTTTTCATGCTTTCATAGAAAGAGAAAAGTGCGATATCTCACCTTTTTGCCCTCGTTAGCTGGTTAGCCTGCGCAGATAGCATTAAGTTAAAACGACGTTTCATTTTCCAAGCAAGGAGCTTGATATGTCTGCACAACCCGCATTGCCCGGCGTATGGTGTCCGTCAGTAACGCCCTTTGATAGCAACAATAATCTCGATATTGATGCGCTTGGCCGCCATTTTTCTCGCCTAAGCCAATCAGGCATTGATACCTTGCTGCTGATGGGCAGTATTGGCGAATTTGCCTCGCTCTCGCAGCAGGAGCGCCTGTTACTGATCCGCGAGGCGCGTCAACTCTCGCCCCTGACCATGGTGGCAAATGTCTCCAGCACCTGTATTGCGGACATGCTGCAACTGGCAGATGCGGCCTGGCAGAACGGATTTGATGCTGTAATGGTGCTGCCTCCTTACTATTACGGGCAGACACATAAACAGCTGCTGCGCTATTTCAAAGCGCTGGATACACAGCTGGGCGGCAAGTGGTTCGCCTACAATTTCCCCGCACGCACCGGCTGTGATTTAACGCCTGCGTTGGTCGCAGAACTGGCGGCAGAGCTGCCCAACTTTATTGGCATCAAAGACACCATGGATTGCTTGTCGCACAACCGCGCAATGATTGAAGAAACGAAGCAGGTGCGCAGCGGTTTCACCGTGCTTTCCGGCTATGACGAATATCTGTTGCCCAATCTACTGGCTGGCGGTTCAGGTGTGATTTCCGGCTTGAACAATATTGTACCGGAGCTATTTGCCCGTGCGATGCAGGCCTGGCGGGCGGGCGATGTAGCGCAGCTCAGTGAGATTCAACAACGTATTGGTAAACTGATGGCGATTTACACTATCGGCGATGATTTTGTTACCACCATAAAAACGGCTGTTGCACGTCGATTTGATTCAATGCGCAGCGACTCGCGCAATTATGGTGGCGAGCTAACAGCGGAACAGTGCGAGGAAGTGGATCGTTTACTGAGTTGAAACAAACAGGACGGCGCAAAGCCGTCCCATAATTAATTCTTTTTGACGAACTCAGATTTGAGTTTCATCTGGCCAAAACCATCAATTTTGCAATCAATGTTGTGATCGCCTTCGACCAGGCGAATGCTTTTGACTTTGGTACCAATTTTCAACGTAGAAGAGCTGCCTTTAACCTTAAGATCTTTAACGACAGTGACGCTGTCGCCATCGGCTAACAGGTTGCCGTTGGCATCGCGTACCACCAAACCGTCCGATGCATCATCGGCGTTTGCCGTCCAGATATGGCCGCAAGATGGGCAATTCAGATTCTCGCCATCTTGCCAGGTGTAATCGGCGTGGCAGACAGGACAGGCAGGTAAGGTACTCATAAGCGCTCCTCAGAAGTCGGATGCGGTGAAGATGGCACCGCAAATGGGGCGCCATCTTATACCCTCACACTTTATATGGACAGCATTAAAACAAGCTGCCCTGACGTGCTTTAGCCACGGCTTCACCCAACTGCCACACCGCCATTGCATAGTGGGTGCTGTGGTTATAGCGCGTAATGGCATAGAAGTTGGGCAGACCATACCAATATTGATAGCTGGTGCCGAGATCCAAACGCAGCAAACTGACCTGAGTATTACCGTCCAGCGATCCCTGCGGCGTTAAACCACTCGCAGCTAAGGTGCTGACTGGGTACTTGGTTTTAAAGCCATTCTCCAATGCCGGAGCCTGCCCGCTGGCCGGCACCGCAACGTTCTCGCCCGCACGCCAGCCATGTTCTTTGAAGTAGTTGGCTACGCTACCAATCGCATCAACCGGATCCCAAAGGTTGATATGACCATCGCCATTAAAATCGACTGCGTATTGCTTATAAGAGGATGGCATGAACTGTCCATAACCCATCGCACCGGCAAAGGAGCCGCGCAGATCCAGCGGATCGTCTTGCTCTGTTCGCGCCATCAGCAGGAAGGTCTCCAGCTCACCGCTGAAGTAAGCTGCACGACGCGGATAGCTAAATGACAAGGTTGCCAGCGCATCCAGCAAGCGCGTTTTGCCCATTACCCTGCCCCAGCGCGTCTCAACGCCGATAATGCCAACAATGATTTCCGGCGGCACGCCGTAAACCTGCTGCGCACGCTGTAGCGCATCCTGATACTGATTCCAGAATGCCACGCCGTTCTGCACGTTATCCGGAGTAATAAACTTATTGCGATAGCGAATCCACGCGCCATTCGGTCCGGTTGGCGGCGTATAGCTCGGGGCTTGCTGGTCCATCAGACGCAGCACGTAATCCAGACGCTTCGCCTGGCCGATAACCGCATGTAATTGCTCACGGTTAAAACCGTGTTTTGCCACCATTTGATCAATGAACTGTTCAGCGGCGGGGTTACCCGCAAAATCGCCAAACATCGGTTGAACCGCGTGCGAAGGTTCCAGCAAAAAGCCGCCTTTCGGTGCAGGCACAACGGCGGGCTGCTGATGGGATGCAGGCTTACTGCTGCAGGCAGCAAGCAGAGTAATAAGCGGAAGAAAAGCAACCTTAAAACGCATTGGATATCCATAAGCCAGGTGAAACCGGAAGCACTCATGGTAATCGTTCATCGGGGTGACATACAGAGCAATATCTTAAAATTTAGCCGTTTCCCGCCCGTTTCAGCCGGTTGCAACGCGAATTTGCGAAACCGCTCCACACTTTACCTTTTTCATTAAATTTTGCTTTTTACCGTTTGCGGCAATTTGTTATGGTCGGCAGCCATAAAGCCCTGCTGGCGGATGAAGGTTACGCGCCAAAAATGGTAATATCCCGCTTTCGTTATCCGCCCAAGTGATAACGACACTTCCGGGCTGCATTGACCCAGCCTCAGGTAATTAAAAGAATGAATGTTGAGTGAGAATGAGATGAAAGGAGCAGAGCAAATGGACTTTAGTGGCCATACGCCGATGATGCAGCAATACCTGCGCCTGAAGGCCGATCATCCTGACATCCTGCTGTTTTATCGCATGGGCGATTTTTACGAGCTGTTTTACGATGACGCGAAACGCGCCTCGCAACTGCTGGAAATCTCTCTGACTAAACGCGGCGCCTCTGCTGGGGAACCGATTCCGATGGCGGGCGTGCCTTACCATGCGGTTGAAGGCTATCTGGCGAAACTGGTCCAGCTCGGCGAATCGGTGGCGATCTGTGAGCAGATTGGCGACCCAGCCTTGAGCAAAGGCCCGGTTGAGCGAAAAGTGGTGCGTATCGTTACACCCGGCACCATCAGCGATGAAGCGTTGCTGCAAGAGCGCCAGGATAACCTGCTCGCCGCCATCTTCCAGAGCCAGCGCGGTTTTGGTTATGCAACGCTGGACATCAGTTCTGGTCGCTTCCGCCTGAGTGAACCCGGCGATCTGGAGACGATGGCAGCAGAACTGCAGCGCACCAATCCGGCTGAACTGCTCTATCCCGAAGATTTCCAGGCAATGACGTTGATCGATCAACGCCGTGGCCTGCGTCGCCGTCCGCTGTGGGAATATGAAATCGATACGGCGCGCCAGCAGCTCAATCTGCAATTTGGCACCCGCGACTTAAGTGGTTTTGGCGTTGAGCAGGCGCATCTGGCGCTACGCGCTGCAGGATGTCTACTGCAATATGTTAAAGACACGCAACGCACGTCGTTACCGCATATTCGCTCGCTGAGCATGGAGCGTCAGCAGGATAGCGTGATCATGGATGCTGCTACGCGCCGCAACCTGGAGATAACGCAAAACCTGGCCGGCGGCATCGAGAACACGCTGGCGGCGATACTGGATAAAACCGTCACGCCGATGGGCAGCCGTATGCTGAAACGCTGGCTGCATATGCCGCTGCGCGATGTCACGACCATTGCCCGGCGTCAGGAGTCTATCGCAGAACTGCAATCACTTAGTCAGGAGCTGCAGCCGGTGCTGCGCCAGGTGGGCGATCTGGAGCGTATTCTGGCGCGACTGGCACTGCGCACCGCGCGCCCACGCGATTTGGCACGTATGCGCCATGCCTTCCAGCAGTTGCCAGCGTTAAATCAACAACTTGAAGGCGTTGAGGCCACGCAGTTAATTAATCTGCGCTCTCAGATGGGCGAATTTACCGAACTGCGTGAGTTGCTGGAACAGGCGATCATTGAATCGCCGCCAGTGCTGGTGCGGGACGGTGGCGTGATCGCTCCGGGATACAACGCTGAACTCGACGAGTGGCGTGCGCTAGCCGATGGTGCCACCGATTATCTTGATCGTCTGGAAATCCGAGAGCGCGAGAAACTCGGGCTGGATACGCTGAAAGTCGGCTTTAACGCGATTCACGGCTACTACATTCAGGTCAGCCGTGGTCAAAGCCATCTGGTGCCGATTCATTACGTTCGCCGCCAGACGCTGAAGAATGCTGAACGCTATATCATTCCTGAACTAAAAGAGTATGAAGATAAGGTCCTGACGTCGAAGGGCAAAGCGCTGGCACTGGAGAAAGGTCTTTACGATGAGCTGTTTGACCGCTTGCTACCGCATCTTGAAGCCCTGCAAATCAGTGCGGCTGCACTCTCTGAGCTGGACGTGCTAGCAAACCTGGCCGAACGTGCATGGACGCTGAATTATTGCCGCCCGGTGTTGCAAGAAAAAGCCGGCATCCGTATTACTGCAGGCCGCCATCCGGTGGTCGAGCAGGTATTGAAAGAGCCGTTTATCGCGAATCCGCTGTCACTCTCACCGCAGCGTCGCATGCTGATCATTACCGGCCCCAATATGGGCGGTAAAAGTACCTACATGCGCCAGACAGCGTTGATCGCGCTGATGGCGTGGATAGGCAGCTATGTGCCAGCAGAAGAGACCGTCATCGGCCCTATCGATCGCATCTTCACGCGCGTCGGGGCTGCTGATGATCTGGCTTCCGGACGCTCAACCTTTATGGTGGAGATGACGGAAACCGCCAACATTCTGCATAACGCTACCGAAAACAGTCTGGTACTGATGGATGAAATCGGGCGCGGCACCTCGACTTATGATGGTTTGTCGCTGGCATGGGCCTGCGCTGAAAGTTTGGCGAATCGCATTAAGGCCATGACGCTGTTTGCCACCCACTATTTCGAGCTGACCACGCTGCCGGAAAAAATGGAAGGTGTCGTGAATGTGCATCTGGATGCGGTCGAACACGGAGACACCATCGCCTTTATGCACAGCGTGCAGGATGGTGCAGCAAGCAAAAGTTATGGTCTCGCGGTGGCGGCGCTGGCGGGCGTGCCGAAGGAAGTGATTAAGCGCGCGCGTAACAAGCTGAAGGAGCTGGAAGCGTTATCTGGCAGCTCCGCCGCATCCACAGTGGAAGGTTCGCAAATGCAGTTGCTGGTGGCAGAAACCTCACCGGCGGTTGATGCGCTTGAGGCACTGGACCCAGACAGCTTAACGCCGAAGCAAGCGCTGGAATGGATCTATCGCTTGAAAACGCTGGTGTAGTTATTCGCCCGCCCAGAAGCAACGTTCTGTGCGGGCCATTTTTTCTTTCTTACAATTCCCTGGTGTTAAGCAATTTCAGCGGGCTCATACTAATCAACTCGCCCGGCTTTAAATCACACTATATCCCCCATCGATCACTAAATTCTCGCCATTGACCATTGCCGCTTCATTGCTGCTGAGATACAGCACCGTACTCGCGACTTCGTCTGGTGTGGCAAAACGTCGTGATGGGATTTTTGATTTCATCTGCTCCGCTCTCTCCCCATGCCAGTAACGCTTACCTAATTCCGTCTCAACCACCGTTGGTGAAATGGCATTAGCGGTAATACCAAACGGTCCCAACTCCGCTGCCAACACTCGCGTGAAAGACACCATGCCTGATTTGCTGGTGCAATATGCCGCGTGCTCATTGAGTGCAATGACGCTAGCCTGTGAGGCGATGTTAATCAGGCGACCAAAACCGTGTTCTTTCATATAACGGGCACAATGCTGAGCGAGGAAGAATGGCGCGGTCATGTTAATCAACATCGTGGTATTCCAGCTGGCGAGTTGCACTTCGCCCACGGATTCCAGCATGCCAATACCGGCGTTATTGACCAGGATGTCAATGCGGCCAAAATCATGGTGAATCTGCTCAACCAGTTCGCCAAGCGCTTCGACATTAGCCAGATCGAAAACGTAACCTCGCGCAGGGTTGTCCATCTTGCTGGCAACCGTTTTTACCTCTTCTGCGCGATCGATCATCGCCACTTGGGCACCCGCAGCACTTAAACAGCGGGCAATGGCGTAACCAATTCCCGATGCGGCGCCGGTGACGATGGCGACCTTATTTTGCAGTGAAAATGGTGTTGTCATGTTGTGGTCCTTTTCATTGAGGGTATTTATTCGGATTTGCTGGCCGTGGTCTTGGAAGGAGCGTTACGCTCTATTTTTGGTTGGGGATCACGAATAAAGAATGTCATGACGCCGCCAGCAAAATAGAGAACGGAGAAAGTAATAATCACGTGCTTGATTTCAAATGACAGGCCGAACATTAGTGCGGCAACCGCCGGACCAATTAGATTACCGAAACCACCACCCAGATTTTGCACCGAAACCGCAGCGCCTTTATGCTGCGGCGCCAGCATCGGGAAAATCGCCCCCATTGGCACAAAGGAGGTGAGCGTTAAGGCTAATAACAGCGCGCAGACAATGGCTAACGCCAGATTACCTGGGAAAAATGAGGGTAAAAAATAGAAAGCGGCAGTGGTAATCGTGCATCCGAAGAAACCAAACCAGCGCATCTGAAAAATCCAGCCAATACGATCGCCAATAATGCCCCAAAGCACATTGGTTATTGGTTGAACCAGGAAAAATACGCCCCAGATAGTCGCCCACTCTTTAGTAGAAAATCCTAATTCACGGGTGAAATAGATCGGCATAAATACCGGCAGGCCAAATAATGCCACATTACATAAGATGCGTGTTATCAGCGCAAAGAACATACTGCGGTCTTCGAAGATCAAGGTTATTCCGCGCGATATTTCGCGTAATTTTTCTTTGTGACTGACGCCGTTACTATTTAGATTGTGTTCACTCTGAGTTTTAACCGTAAACAATATAATCACACCGCCCACCGCAGCAAACAGCAGTGAAAGCCAAAGCGTATTGATGAACCCAATTTCAGGCACCAGAAGGCCGGAGAGGAAGGAAGCGGTAATGCCATAACCAATGGTAAACATCGACCATATCCAGCCGGTTGCGGAGGCAAGTCGATGCTCAGGCGTGCGCTGCACCACTAATACATAGAATCCATAAAAGAACAGCGGATAAGCGAAGCCGCGCAACGTATAACTCACCAACATTAAGGTAAAGTTATTTTCACTTACGCCAAAATAAACAAATACGGCATGTAACACCATCCACCAAATAGCGCCGGTGAGCATAATTTTCTTCGGACCATAAATTTCACTGACGGCACCGGAAAGCCAACTTGAAACTGCTGCCGTTAACGCATAAACGGTGAAAACTAATGAAACTTGTTTTTCTCCATAGCCGAGATCGTAGAGATATCGGGAGAGATGAGCCAGTTCGATGCCATCGCCGGTCATGAAGATGGCCATCGCAATATATCCCCATAGCAGAGATATTGGCATCCCAAAAACCACTCTGGAGTATTGTGACTTTGTACTGCTGCTTTGCACACACATTGTTCTTCTCACTCCCTTTTAGTTATTCATTGCTTGAATATCCTGGTGATACAGCGAGCAAGAAAATGGCATAGCACCATGTTAAAAACTTTTATCAGAGTGACATGGAGAAAGGAAATAAGGCAAAATTGCAAAGAAAGTCGTGCGCAACATTACAATTCTCTAAATGAGAGCAAGATAAATTGAGCATTTATTAGATGTTTAATTAACATCTAATGGATTTAATTTACGTTTATCTATTTAGGTGAGGGTTTAAGTGATAGCGTTAAAAGATTTTACTTTGATCAATTAACAAGTGCTGTATGTATATTTTAACCAATAAAAAAGCGGTGGTTTTCACCACCGCTTCTTGTATTAACCACGTATTCTGTTATTCACGAAACAGTGCTTCGATGTTCAAACCTTGCGTCTGCAGAATCTCACGCAGACGACGCAGTCCCTCCACCTGAATCTGACGTACGCGTTCACGGGTCAACCCGATTTCACGACCGACATCTTCGAGCGTTGCCGCTTCGTAGCCTAACAGGCCGAAACGACGCGCCAGCACTTCACGCTGCTTGGCATTCAGTTCAAACAACCACTTAACGATGCTCTGTTTCATATCATCGTCTTGCGTGGTGTCTTCCGGACCGTTGTCTTTCTCATCGGCCAGGATATCCAGCAGCGCTTTTTCGGAATCGCCACCCAAAGGTGTATCGACCGAGGTAATGCGCTCATTGAGACGCAGCATACGGCTCACGTCATCAACAGGCTTGTCTAGCTGCTCGGCAATCTCTTCAGCACTTGGCTCATGATCAAGCTTGTGCGAAAGTTCACGCGCGGTACGCAGGTAAACATTTAACTCTTTAACGATGTGGATTGGCAGACGGATGGTACGGGTTTGATTCATAATCGCCCGTTCAATTGTCTGACGAATCCACCACGTGGCGTAAGTTGAGAAACGGAACCCACGTTCTGGGTCAAACTTCTCTACGGCGCGAATCAAGCCGAGATTACCCTCTTCAATCAGATCCAGCAGCGCCAGACCACGATTGCTATAACGACGGGCAATCTTTACTACCAAGCGTAAGTTACTTTCAATCATGCGGCGGCGAGATGGAATGTCACCCCGCAGTGCACGGCGCGCAAAGAAGACTTCTTCTTCTGCCGTCAGCAGCGGTGAATAACCAATCTCTCCGAGGTAAAGCTGCGTCGCATCCAAAACGCGTTGCGTCGCACCCTGTGACAACAGCTCTTCTTCCGCTACGTCGTTGTTATCACCAGGTTCGTTCTCAACGAGAGCCTTCTCATCAAAAACCTCAGCTCCGTTGTTTTCCTCGAATTCCGCATCTTCATGTAAATCGTTAACTTTCAGCGTATTCTGGTTCATTAGCGGCTCCTACCCGTGATCCAAGGGCAGAACCAAGGTTCTGCCGGATTATCGCTGCGGTAAATAACGCAACGGGTTTACGGATTTCCCCTTGTAACGAATTTCAAAGTGCAATCGTACTGAACTGGTACCGGTGCTACCCATGGTAGCGATTTTTTGCCCCGCCTTAACTTCCTGTTGTTCCCGGACCAGCATAGAGTCGTTATGGGCGTAGGCGCTCAGGTAGTCATCATTGTGTTTGATGATGATTAAATTACCGTACCCACGGAGCGCGTTGCCTGCGTACACCACTCTTCCCGAAGCTGTGGCGACAACAGGTTGTCCACGCGAACCGGCGATATCGACCCCTTTGTTTCCGCCTTCCGCAGCGGAGAAGTTATCGATGATCTTCCCATCAGTCGGCCAACGCCAGCTTCCCACTGGAGTTGTGCTATTAGTCGTGCTGCTGACTGTAGGTGGTGCGACAACCGGAGCTGTGGTCGTTGCCACATTATTTGCTCCTTTCGACGGCAGCAATTTGCTACCCGACGAATTACCCGAATCATCAGAATACGTAATAACAGGTTGCTGTGCAACAGGGGTGGATTTAATTTGCGTCTGGCTCGGTGTAACTGGCACGCCGCCCTGCGTTGCATCGGCGGCAGTAATCGCGTTTCCACCGGTAATGGTCTGGCCGTTACCATTACCAACCTGCAGCGTTTGCCCGGCGTTCAAGCCATACGGGGCTGCAATATTGTTACGCTGTGCCAGATCGCGGAAATCGTTGCCGGTAATCCAGGCAATGTAGAACAGGGTATCGCCACGTTTTACGGTATAAGTTTCACCACCGTAGCTACCTTTAGGAATATTCCCATAATTGCGATTGTACACAATGCGACCATTTTCCGTGGCCACATTGTTATTGTCACTTACCATTCCACCTGACGGTTGTGTCGATGGTGTGCCGCCGCTTAACATTCCGCCACGTGGCATCGCGGGCACAGCGCTGTTTTGCGAAGAGATCATGCCGCCGCTTGGGGCTGAAGCCATACCGCTATCGCCGCTATTACCACCAATCTGGCTAATGGGTGCCTGTGTATTATCGCCAGAACTACAGCCCGCCAGCCAAAAACCTACCAATGAAAGTGCCGCCAAACGGCGTAATTGAAATGCTGTGCTTCCCATGCTCACTGATCCCCCGTGATGGCAACCCTGAATATAAATGTGTAACGGCGTTAACCGCATTATCCACTGCGCGTAACGTTAAAAACGGTTTTTAGCATTGATAAACAAGGATAGTAACAATATCAACTGTGCCGTGCCATGTAACAGTTGTGAAGAATTGCGTAATGATGTCCTAGGCCAGATCGCCCTGAACCAACGGCACAAAGCGCACGGGTTCGATGATTTCTTCAATCAATTCATCGCCCTGACGACGCAAACGCTTCAACACCTGCTGATCCTCACCAACTGGCAGCACCATTTTGCCGCCGTCACCTAATTGCGCTATCAGCAAAGTCGGAATTTCAGGCGGTGCGGCGGTCACGATAATGGCATCAAACGGACCACGCGTCGCCCAGCCCTGCCAGCCATCGCCATGCCGGGTAGAGATATTATGCAGATCGAGTTGCTTGAGGCGACGCTTAGCCTGCCACTGCAAGCCCTTGATGCGTTCGACGGAATAAACATGATTAACCAGATGCGCCAGAATCGCGGTCTGATAGCCAGAACCGGTGCCGATTTCCAGCACGCGCGATTCCGGCGTGAGCTCTAACAAGGCGGTCATGCGCGCCACCATGTAAGGCTGAGAGATGGTCTGGCCGTTGCCAATCGGCAGCGCAACGTTTTCCCACGCTTTATGCTCAAACGCCTCATCGATAAAACGCTCACGAGGCACATCGGCAATGGCTTTCAGCAGGTGTTCATCATGAATGCCCTGCGCGCGCAGCTGCTCCAATAGCGTTTCGATGCGGCGATTCACCATGCGAGTTTTACCTCTGCCTGGATTAGCCAGTCACTCAATACTTCTTGTGCCGCATGCGCGGTCAAATCCACATGCAGCGCGGTCAACGAAACGTAGCCCGCATCCACCGCAGCGAAATCGGTATCCGGGCCTGCATCCAGCTTTTGCCCCGGCGGGCCAATCCAGTAAAGCGGCTGGCCGCGCGGGTCTTCGGTGCAGATAACCTGATCGGCGGGATGGCGGCTGCCGCAGCGGGTCACGCGGAAACCTTTGATCTCCGCTAACGGCAAATCAGGCACGTTGATATTGAGAATACGGCCGGTACGCAGCGGAGCGCGCGACAGCGCACGTAACAGCGTACAAGTGATGGATGCGGCGGTGTCGTAATGCTGATGTCCGTTGAGCGAAACGGCGAGCGCAGGCAAGCCAAGATGGCGCCCTTCCATTGCCGCAGCGACGGTACCGGAGTAAATCACATCGTCGCCAAGATTTGGACCGGCGTTGATGCCGGAAACCACGATGTCGGGCCGCGGCTGCATCAGCTTGTTCACGCCGAGGAACACGCAGTCGGTCGGCGTGCCCATCTGCACCGCGATATCGCCGTTTTCATGTGTAAAGGTACGCAGCGGCGTCTCCAGCGTGAGCGAGTTTGATGCGCCGCTACGATTGCGATCGGGCGCGACAACCTGCACCTCGGCAAACTCACGTAAAGCACGCGCCAGCGTCTGAATACCCGGCGCATGGATTCCATCATCGTTACTCAGCAATATCCGCATCGTTACCTTCTTGTTGGAGAAGCTCACGCACCACGCTGGTGGCAAAACTGCCGGCGGGCAGCCAGAACTGCATCTCCAGCGTCACATCGTCCCACCATTCCCAGCGCAGATCCTTTGGCACCACCAGCATTGCTCGACGCGCGGCATCAACCCGCTCGCGCTCAAGCAGTGTAATCAATTCTTCTGCGCCTGCCAGGCTCTGCTGCTCAAAAAGCAGCGCGTTGCCTTGCGGACCCGCATCACCGCGACCCGGCAGCGGCGCAGTGATGCGCAGTTGATGATTATCGATGCGCTGCTGCACGTCAGGCAACTCTTCCGCCTGCGCCACGAACCAGCTGCCGCGACCGGCCAGCTGTACCGCATCGCCCACCTGCACCACATCCAGTGCGCCATCACGCTGCAAACGCGCGCTGGTCACCTGATTGAACAGATGGCTGCGGGTCGCTGACAACAGCAGACTTTTCATATTGCGATCGCGCGGACGGAATGTCTCTTTCGCCCACTGTTTCGCCTGCGTCAGGTTGTTGCCGCCACGACCAAAGCGCTGCTCACCAAAGTAGTTCGGCACGCCGCGCTGTTGAATCTGCTGTAAACGTGCGTCGACTTCACGGCGATCGGAGATCTGACGCACCACTAAGCGGAACGCATTGCCCGCCAGCGCGCCGGTACGCAGTTTGCGTTTGTGGCGAATCACCTGCAGGATTTCAACGCCTTCCAGCTGGAATCCGGCCAGATTCGGCATGCCATTGCCGGGCACGCGGAAACAGAGCGTTTGCTCGGTGACGGCATGACGATCTTTCATGCCGGCATAGCTAAGGTCGCGCACCGGCACGCCGAGAAATTTGGCGATGGCTTCAGCGACAAAGCGCGTATTGCAGCCAATTTTGCGGATGCGCACCAACAGCTGTTCACCTTCGCCATCATAGGGATAGCCAAGATCTTCAATCACCACGAAATCTTCGGGATTGGCTTTGATGACGCCGGTGGCAGTCGGCACGCCGTGCAGGTAATGCAGTTCACTCATGCCTGATCGGCCTTTATCAGCAGCGCAACCGCTTCACAGGCAATGCCTTCGCCACGCCCGGTAAAGCCCAGCTTTTCGGTGGTGGTGGCTTTGACGTTGACGTCATCCATATGGCAACCGAGATCTTCGGCGATATTGACGCGCATCTGCGGCACATGCGGCAACATTTTCGGTGCCTGCGCAATGATGGTCACATCAACGTTACCGATGCGATAGCCTTTCAGCTGAATCCGACGCCAGGCTTCGCGCAGCAAACCGCGGCTGTCAGCGCCTTTAAACGCCGGATCGGTATCCGGGAACAACTTGCCGATGTCGCCCATCGCCACCGCGCCGAGCAAGGCATCCGTCAACGCATGCAGCGCCACATCACCATCAGAATGGGCAATAAAACCGTGTTCGAAGGGAATACGCACCCCGCCAATCACTAACGGACCTTCGCCGCCAAAAGCGTGAACGTCAAAACCGTGACCGATACGCATCATGCGCTCTCCTGTAACTGAATCTGGGTAAGATAGAAGGCCGCCAGCGCCAGATCTTCTGGCCGCGTCACCTTAATATTGTCGCTGCGTCCCCTCACCAATTCCGGGTGATAACCGCAATACTCCAGCGCCGACGCTTCATCGGTAATGGTAGCGCCTTCATGGAGTGCGCGCGTCAGGCAAGCGGTGAGCAGTTGATGCGGGAAAAATTGCGGCGTTAACGCGTGCCATAAATCTTCGCGTTCGACTGTGTGAGCGATGGCGGTTTTGCCCGGTTCGGCGCGCTTCATGGTGTCGCGCACCGGCGCCGCCAGAATTCCGCCAACCTTGCTGTACTCACGTACCGCCAGCAGACGTGCTAAATCGTCCGGATGCAGGCAAGGACGCGCAGCGTCATGCACTAGCACCCATTCGCTGTGTTGAATGGCGTTTAAGCCCGCCAGCACTGATTCGGCGCGCGTGTCGCCACCGGTCACGCGGAGAATACGGGAATCCTGCGCCAGCGGCAGTGAATCGAACCAGCCATCATCATTGCTGACCGGCACAATCACCTGTTTTACCGCAGGATGTGCCAGCAGACGTGCGACGCTGTGTTCAAGAAGGGTGAATTGACCAATGGTCAGATACTGTTTTGGGCAGGCAGCCTGCATTCGGCTGCCCACACCTGCGGCGGGCACCACGGCAATCACATCCGCAAGGATCGGGCGCTTGTTCATGGCTTATCGTTGTTGATTTTGCGCAGCTTGTTGCGCGTTACGTTTGTTCTGGTCTGGCACCAGACGATAGAAAGTCTCACCGGGCTTAATCATGCCCAGTTCATTACGTGCGCGTTCTTCGATCGCTTCAGAGCCGCCATTGAGATCGTCAATTTCGGCGAATAGCTGATCGTTACGCGCTTTAAGCTTGGCGTTATTCGCCTGTTGTGTCGCGACGTCTTCGTTGACGCGCGTATAGTCATGAATACCGTTCTTACCCAGCCACAGGGAATATTGAAGCCATCCCAGCAGCACGAGTAGCAGTAACGTCAGTTTTCCCATCCCCGCCCCCTGAAAAACGGCCCAATCATCCCATAACTTGACGCTGGACTCCACTGCGACGGCGAAAATGCCGCGCACGGGCGTTTAGCCGTGCAAATAATGCCAGAGTGGGAGGCGAGACGGCAGGTAAAGTTTTGTAACCTGCCGATGCGTTTGCACATCAGCTGGGCGTTACCAACCGGAGAGAAATGAGAACAGCAGCCAGAACAAGCACACCACCACAATCGCCGTGGCGATCCCGCTCCAGAATAAGTGAGTGCGGATCATCAGGCTGAGCACGATACCAATCAGTACCGAAACCGGCAGCAGCGCGAGGAAGAATGGCCAAGTGTAGAGGAAGAAGAACAGCGTGTTGGAGCCGTAGAGCATGAACGGAATCGCCAGTGCGCACCAGTACGAGAGAAAGCCAAACACGCCGCCCGGCAGTGATGAGCGAGACTCATCCGGGGTGCGTTCATCTTTACGGGCTAGCATGGGCGTTACGTTCTGCATAGAGATCCTGTTGACGCTAAGCGCGGCAAACCCAAAGGGATTTGCCGCTGTCGGTTCAGGATCTGATGATATCGCGGTGACGCAGCAGGTCTAACAATTGGCCGGCGAGTTTTGTAACCAATTGTTCGCCATCAAGGTGGATTTCCGGGGCGTCTGGCGCCTCGTAAACGCTATCGATACCGGTGAAATTACGCAGCTCACCGGCACGGGCTTTTTTGTACAAACCTTTGGGATCGCGCGCTTCGCACACGGCCAACGGCGTATCGACAAACACTTCGATAAACTGCCCTTCAGCCAGCAGATCGCGCACCATGTTGCGTTCCGCGCGATGTGGCGAGATAAAGGCGGTCAGCACCACCAAACCTGCATCGACCATCAGTTTCGCCACTTCGCCGACACGACGAATGTTCTCTTTACGATCGTCATCGCTGAAGCCGAGGTCACGGCACAAACCGTGACGCACGTTGTCGCCATCCAGCAGATAGGTGTTCACACCGGCCCGATGCAGCGCCTGCTCCAGCGCGCCGGCCACGGTGGATTTCCCCGAGCCCGAAAGCCCGGTGAACCACAGCACCACGCCTTGATGGCCGTGCTGCTGTTCGCGCTCCTCGCGCGTTACCGGATGATCGTGCCACACCACGTTTTCATCGTGTTGCGCCATTACTTGCCACCCAGCAGATCGCGCGCGTTCCAGTGTGGGAAGTGACGACGCACCAGCGCGTTCAGCTCCAGCTCGAAATCGCTGAACTGGCCCGCTTGCGTACGCACATCGGTCAGCGGCTGATTGATCATGCCCGCGCCCACCGTCACGTTGCTCAGACGATCGATAAAGATCATGCCGCCAGTCACCGGATTCTGGCGATACGCGTCCAGCACCATCGGTTCGTCAAAGGTCAGTTCGACCAGGCCGATACCGTTAAGCGGCAGGCTGTCCACGGCGCGCTTCTCCAGCGAGTTGATCTCCACCTGATGGATCACTTTCTCAACGCGCGCGCGGGTTTTCTTACCGGCGATCTTCACTTCGTAACTTTGCCCGGGCTGCAGCGGCTGTTCCGCCATCCACACCACGTCAACGGTGGCGGATTGCACCGCTTGCAGCTCGGCTTCCGCATCCACCAGCAGATCGCCACGACTGATGTCGATCTCATCTTTCAGCACCAGCGTAATCGCTTCACCGGCACCCGCTTCAGGCAGGTCGCCATCGAAGGTGACGATGCGCGAGATGGTCGATTCCACGCCCGATGGCAGCACTTTCACGCGCTGACCGACGTTGACCACACCCGACGCCAGCGTACCGGCATAACCACGGAAATCGAGGTTAGGACGGTTCACATACTGCACCGGGAAACGCATTGGCTGATGATCCACCACGCGGTTCAATTCAACGGTTTCTAATACGTCGAGCAGCGTTGGGCCGCTGTACCACGGCATGGTGACGCTGGGCGTTGCCACGTTATCGCCTTCCAGCGCCGACATCGGCACAAAGCGAATATCAAGGTCTTCCGGCAGTTGCGCGGCGAAATCGAGGTAATCCTGTTTGATCTGCTCAAAGGTCTCTTGCTTGTACTCCACCAGATCCATCTTGTTGATGGCGACCACCAGATGCTTGATGCCCAGCAGCGTGGAGATAAAGCTGTGACGACGCGTCTGATCCAGCACGCCTTTACGCGCATCGATCAGCAGGATCGCCAAATCGCAGGTCGATGCACCGGTCGCCATGTTGCGGGTGTACTGCTCGTGTCCTGGCGTGTCGGCAATAATAAATTTGCGCTTCTCAGTGGAGAAATAGCGATACGCCACATCAATGGTGATGCCCTGCTCGCGCTCGGCCTGCAAGCCATCAACCAGTAACGCGAGATCCAGCTTCTCACCCTGCGTCCCGTGACGTTTGCTGTCGTTGTGCAGCGAGGAGAGCTGGTCTTCATAAATTTGACGCGTGTCGTGCAGCAGGCGACCAATCAGCGTACTTTTGCCGTCGTCGACGCTACCGCAGGTCAGGAAACGCAGCAGGCTTTTATGTTGTTGCGCGGTCAGCCAGGCTTCTACGCCGCCCTGATCGGCAATCTGTTGTGCAATAACGGTATTCATCTGCGTCTCCTTAGAAATAACCCTGACGTTTCTTCATTTCCATCGAACCGGCCTGGTCGCGGTCAATCACGCGTCCCTGGCGTTCACTGGTGGTGGAGACCAGCATCTCTTCAATAATTTCCGGCAGCGTCTGCGCCTCTGATTCCACCGCGCCGGTCAACGGCCAGCAGCCGAGCGTACGGAAACGCACCATGCGCTGCTTGATCACTTCACCTGGCTGCAGATCGATACGGTCATCATCGATCATCATCAGCATGCCATCACGCTCCAGCACCGGACGCGGCGCGGCAAGGTAGAGCGGCACGATCTCAATGTTTTCCAGGAAGATGTACTGCCAGATATCCAGCTCGGTCCAGTTGGAGAGCGGAAACACGCGGATGCTTTCGCCTTTGTTGATCTGGCCGTTATAGTTGTGCCACAGCTCAGGACGCTGGTTTTTCGGGTCCCAGCGGTGGAAGCGATCGCGGAAGGAGTAGATACGCTCTTTGGCGCGCGACTTCTCTTCATCACGACGTGCGCCGCCAAATGCCGCATCAAAACCGTATTTGTTCAGTGCCTGCTTCAGGCCTTCGGTTTTCATGATGTCGGTGTGCTTGGCGCTGCCGTGCACGAATGGGTTGATGCCCATCGCCACGCCTTCCGGGTTGCGATGCACCAGCAGCTCCGCGCCCATCGCTTTCACGGTGCGATCGCGGAACTCGTACATTTCACGGAATTTCCAGCCGGTATCAACATGCAGCAGCGGAAACGGCAGCGTGCCCGGATAGAAGGCTTTACGCGCCAGATGCAGCATTACCGAGGAGTCTTTACCGATGGAGTACATCATCACCGGATTGCTGAACTCGGCCGCCACCTCGCGGATGATATGGATACTCTCTGCCTCCAGCTGGCGCAGATGAGTAAGTCGATTTTGGTCCATAATTTTTCCTCAAGCCAAATTGACAACGGCGGACTCGCGAGCCCCCTGCTGTGCCGAATGTTGGAACCAGGCCAATTGCCCGTGCAAATTTACGACTTCGCCAATCACTAACAGTGCTGGCGTGGGCGCGGCCGCAGCCAGCGCCTCCAGTTGATCCAATGTGCCGGTCAGCACCTGCTGATCCTGACGTGTGCCGCGCCCAATCACCGCCACCGGCGTGGAGGCGGCGCGGCCATGTTCGATAAGCCCGGCAGCGATTTCCGCCGCTTTCACCGTGCCCATATAAATCGCTAAGGTTTGACGTGCGCGCGCCAGCGACGGCCAATCAATGCCGTCGCCATCCGCGCGACAGTGACCGGTAATAAACAGCACGCTCTGCGCGTGGTCGCGATGGGTCAGTGGAATACCGGCATAGGCGGTTGCGCCTGCTGCAGCGGTGATGCCCGGCACCACCTGGAACGGAATACCCGCGGCCTGCGCCGCCTGCAGCTCTTCGCCACCGCGGCCAAAAATAAACGGATCGCCGCCTTTCAGGCGCACCACGCGTTTACCCTGTTGCGCCAGCGTCACCAGCATCTGATTGGTCTCTTCCTGCGGCACCGAATGCGCACCGGCGCGCTTACCGACGCAGATGCGGTCGGCATCGCGCCGCACCAGTTCAAGCACTTCGTCGCTGACCAGATGGTCATACAGCACCACATCGGCCAGCTGCATCACCTGCAAGCCACGCAGCGTCAGCAAACCGCTGTCGCCCGGGCCGGCGCCTACTAGCGTGATTTCGCCCTGATTGTCGCTATCGTTTTCCAGTTCGTGATCCAGCGTACGCCGCGCTTCATGGACGTTACCCGCCGCCATCTGGCTGGCGAACAGACCGTTAAAGGCGCGCTCCCAGAAGCGACGGCGGTCAGACATGCGGTGATAGCGCTGCTTCACCTTGTCGCGCCACTGCCCAGCCACTTCCGCCATCTGTCCGAGATTGGCCGGCAGTAACGCTTCAATTTTTTCACGCAGCAGACGCGCCAACACCGGCGCGGTGCCACTGGAGGAGATCGCCACCACCAGCGGTGAACGATCGACAATCGACGGGAAGATAAAGCTGCACTTCGGCTGATCGTCCACCACGTTCACCAGCTTGTGGCGCGCATTGGCGGCATCGAACACCTGCGCGTTAAGCGCGTTGTCATCGGTAGCGGCAATCACGAGGAACACGCCATCCAGCTGCGCCGGATCAAAGCGTTCAGCGATCCATTCAATCGCCTCAATTTCCAGCAGCGCCTGCAGCTCATGACCGAGTTCGCGCGCGGCGACCAGCACGCGCGCACCGGCACGCCGCAGCAGTTCTATTTTGCGCGCCGCGATGTCGCCACCGCCGACAACCAGCACCGGACGGCTTTTGAGATCGGCAAAGAGAGGCAGATAATCCACGTTAACCTTGCTAGTTTTACAATAAGTTAACGCGACTATACGTCCCGCCCTTCCAGCAGATGAAATTACGAATTGGAATGAGTAGTTACCGAATGGAATAACGACCCAGGATTGCTGATAACATTTTGTGCTTAACAAATGATATTGCTGGTGTTTCGGAGCAAATCAAATTGTGCAAGCGTCGTCACAGTTTCATACTAAGTCGGAATTTTTTTAGCATGACCGGATGTCAGAAAAGGACGCTAACTATGTTTGCCACTCTCCGCCGCACTGTGCTGGCTGCACTGCTTGCGGGCGGTTTGCCTTTCTTTGTTCAGGCTGCGAGCAACAGCACGCCAGGGCATTTTGCCGAACAGCAGCTTCGCCATATCGCCACCTATTTTCCCGGCCGCATGAGCGGCAGTCCCGCCGAGTTGCTGACTGCCGATTATCTGCAGCAGCAGTTTAGCCAGCTGGGATATCAGAGTAATACCCGCCAGTTTAAAACCAGCTATAGCTGGCTGGAGAAAAAGGGCGAGAGCCGCACCCACAAAGTTACGGCTACGTCGGTGATTGCCGCGCGGGCCGGTGAAGTGCCGCAGGAGATCCTGATCGTTACGCATCTGGATACCTGGACGCCGCTCAGCCGCCACGAAGCCGATAACAATCTCGGCGGCCTGCGTTTGCAGGGCGTGGATGATAACGCTTCAGGTTTAGGCGTGATGCTGGAGCTGGCGCAGGCGCTAAGCAAAACGCCGCTGCACTACGGCGTGCGCTTTGTGGCGCTGAGCGCCGGTGAAGCGGGTTTGCACGGCATGGATGATTATCTGGCGCGCATGAGCGCGCAGGAGAAGAAGAACACGCTGCTGGTGATCGATCTGAATAGCCTGATTGTCGGCGATCATCTCTACTTTAACAGCGGCATGAATACGCCAGCGGCAGTGCGCAAACAGACCAGCGCGCGTGCCGTGCAGCTGGCGCACCGTTACGGTATCTCCGCCGCCAGCCACGCGATGACCGCACGCGATTATCCCGGCGTCAATCCGTTCGACAAAGCCGGCATGCCACTGATGGATGTCACCGCCGCCAACTGGACGCTGGGCAACAAAGATGGGCAGCAGCAGCGCGCGCGTTCCAGCCACTTCCCGGAAGGCAATGTGCGCCATCAAACCGAGCGCGATAACCTCAACTACCTCGATCACTGGCTGCCTGGCCGCATCACCCAGCGCACGCATGACAGCGTGAAGATTCTGCTGCCGCTGCTGACCGAGCTTGCTAATCCGACAACCTGAGGATTCCCTATGTACGTGGTATATCTGAACTATTTTCGTCCGGTAGAAGAAGTCGAAGCGTTACTGGAACCGCACATTAGCTGGCTGGATCGCTATTTCGCTAACGGCGTGTTTATCGCGGCGGGACGCAAAGATCCACGCACGGGCGGCGTGCTGTTGGTGAAGGATATTGATCGTGCGCGATTAGATACCATCCTGGCGGAAGATCCGTTTGTGGCGGTGGCACATTATGAAGTGACGAAAGTGAATATGACGCGTGCGGCGGAAGAGTTTGCGGGGTTGCAGGGGGTTTGATTGTGCTGGCAGTCCTCTACTCGATTGTGCTGGCTGTCCCCCATCCCGGCCTTCCCCCGCTAGCGGGGGAAGGAGACGCTGCCACATGCAGCTTCAGAGCTCACATATGGCAGCATCTTCCTCCCCCATTTATGGGGGAGGACCGAGGAGGGGGACAGCGAGCACCAACTGGCAGCATCTTCCTCCCCCATTCATGGGGGAGGACCGAGGAGGGGGAAAGCGAGCACCAACCAAGGAGGGGACAGCCAGCACCTACCAATCAACCTTCATGCAACCCGCACTCGCGCTTCAGGCCGAAGAAGCGTGTCTCTTCCTCTGCCATGCCCGGTTCCCACTTTTTGGTGGTATGCGTATCGCCCACTGACAGATAACCTTCATCCCACAACGGATGATATTTCAATCCGTGTTGGGTCAGATACTGATGCACCTGACGGTTATCCCAATCAATGATCGGCAGAATCTTGAACACGCCGCGCTGCACCGCCAGCACCGGCAAACTGGCGCGACTGCCAGACTGATCGCGGCGCAGGCCAGCAAACCAGGTTTGCGCGCCCAGCGTTTCCAGCGCGCGGTTCATCGGTTCCACTTTGTTGATCTGGTTATACTGCTCAATCCCTTCGACGCCCTGCTCCCACAGTTTGCCGTAACGCGCTTCCTGCCATGCCGCTGAGGTCTCCGCACTGAAGATTTGCAGGTTGAGATTGAGCTTGTCGGTCAGCTCATCAATAAAGCGGTAAGTTTCCGGGAACAGATAACCGGTATCGGTCAGGATCACCGGAATGTCCGGCTTCTGCTGCGTCACCATATGCAGCAAAACCGCCGCCTGAATACCAAAGCTGGATGACAGCACAAATGCGCCCGGCAGCTGTTCTAATGCCCAGCCCACGCGTTGTTCAGCGGAGAGTTTCTCCAGCTGCACGTTGCTTTCCGCCAGCGCCATGATGCGGTCAACTTTTGATGAACCATTCAGTGCTGCGAGATCGAGTACCGTCATACTGCCTCCGAGTCCCAGAAATCACGGGCGGGATCAACCACGGCTTTAATGATGCCGGTGCGAATCACGAAGTCGCCGAAGCCTTCGTTGGCCTGACGCTCGGTTGCCCAGCGCGCCACCAGCTCATCAATGCTGGCGAGGATTTCGCCTTCGTTGATGTTCTCGCGGTACATGCGTGGAATGCGCGTACCTTCGCGGTTGCCGCCAATGTGTAAGTTGTAACGGCCCGGCGCTTTGCCCACCAGACCCAACTCCGCCAGCAAAGCACGGCCACAACCATTTGGGCAACCGGTAACGCGTAACACTATGTGCTCTTCGCCGACACCATGCTTATGCATGATCTCTTCCACTTTGGTCACGAACGACGGCAGGAAGCGCTCGGCTTCGGCCATCGCCAGCGGACAGGTCGGGAACGCCACACACGCCATCGAGTTCTCACGCTGCGGCGTGACCGCTTCCATCAAACCGTGTTCACGGGCGATGGCTTCGATCTGCGCTTTTTGCTTCTCCGGCACGCCAGCCACAATCAGGTTCTGGTTAGCCGTCAGACGGAAATCGCCCTGATGGATTTTGGCAATTTCGGCGATGCCGCGCTTCAGCGGACGGCCAGGATAATCCAGCAGACGGCCGTTCTCAATGAACAGCGTCAGGTGCCATTTCTCATCGATGCCTTTCACCCAGCCAACGCGATCGCCGCGCGAGGTGAACGCATACGGACGAATCGGTTCGAAGGTCAGACCGGCACGCTTTTCCACTTCCGCTTTGAAGGTTTCAACACCGACGCGTTCCAGCGTGTATTTGGTCTTGGCATTTTTACGATCGGTACGATTCCCCCAGTCGCGCTGCGTGGTGACCACCGCAGCCGCCACGTCGAGGATCTTCTCGACCGGCAGAAAGCCGAATTCGCTTGCGGTGCGCGCATACGTTGCTTTGTTGCCGTGATCAATCGACAAGCCACCGCCCACCAGCAGGTTAAAGCCAATCAGCTTGCCCTGCTCGGCGATGGCGATGAAGTTCAGGTCATTGGCGTGCAGATCGACATCGTTATGCGGCGGCACCACCACCGTGGTTTTAAATTTACGCGGCAGATAGGTTTCGCCAAGAATCGGCTCTTTATCGGTGGTGGCGACCTTCTCTTTGTCCCACCAGATTTCCGCGTAAGCGCGGGTTTGCGGTAACAGATGCTCTGACAGCTTTTTCGCCCACTCGTACGCTTCCTGATGCAGCTCTGATTCCACCGGATTCGAGGTGCACAGCACGTTACGGTTCACGTCGTTGGCGGTCGCCAGCGCATCCAGCCCGACTTCGTGCAGCATCTGGTGCGTCGGCTTGACGTTCTTCTTCAGAATGCCGTGAAACTGGAAGGTCTGGCGGTTGGTCAACCGGATGCTGCCATAAATGGTTTTATCGGTGGCGAATTTATCAATTGCCAGCCACTGCGTTGGCGTGATGATGCCGCCCGGCAGACGGCAACGCAGCATCATGGCGTGACGCGGTTCGAGTTTCTGCGCTACACGCTCGGCACGAATGTCGCGGTCATCCTGCTGGTACATACCGTGGAAACGGATCAGCAGGAAGTTGTCGCCGGTGAAGCCGCCGGTCAGGCCATCGTCGAGATCGTCGAGGATGGTGCCGCGCAGGTAGTTGCTCTGTTTTTTCAGACGCTCAGCGTCGACCAGCTTGCCTTCAACGACCAGCGGTCCAGGATGTTTTTCGCTCATTAGTAAACGTCTCGCTGATAACGGCGCTCAATGCGCAGCTCACTTAAAAATTCGTCAGCCGTTTCACGATCCATGCCGCCGTGTTCGACCACCACATCCAGTAATGCCTGCTCAACGTCTTTCGCCATACGATTGGCGTCGCCGCAGACGTAAAGGTGTGCGCCTTCCTGTAACCAGCTCCACACCTCCGCACCTTTGGCGCGGATTTTATCTTGTACGTAAACCTTCTCGGCCTGATCGCGCGACCATGCCAGATCAATATAGGTCAGCAGGCCATCTTTGACATACTTCTGCCACTCCACCTGATAGAGGAAATCATCGGTGAAATGCGGGTTACCGAAGAACAGCCAGTTTTTACCGCCTGCGCCATCGTTATCGCGCTGCTGCATAAAGGCGCGGAACGGCGCGATGCCGGTGCCCGGACCAATCATGATCACTGGCGTTTCCGGGTTAGCCGGTAAACGGAAGTTATCGTTGTGCTCGATGAAGACGCGAATTTCGCCATCCTCTTCGATACGATCCGCCAACCAGGTTGAGGCGCCTCCGCCGCGCTGGCGACCGTCGATTTCAAAGCGCACCGCACCCACGGTGATGTGCACTTCGGTTTCGTTCTCCGCCTGCGATGAGGCGATGGAGTAGAGGCGCGGCGTCAGCGGACGCAGCAGGCCGGTTAATTGTTCGGCATTCAGTTCGGTCGGTGCCTGACGCACCATATCGACAATCGGGAAGCTCTGCGCATAACTCTGCAGCTTCGGCTTATCACCGGCCAGCGCTAGCAGCGCGTCATTGCGGGACAGCGCCGCATACTGTTCGACGATTTGTGGCGTGTTGACCGTCAGTTCGAAATGGGTTTTCAGCGCTTCGGCCAGCGGCAGGGTTTTGCCCTGCACGTCTACCTGCTCGTCACCTTTCAGCCACACCAGCTGCAGCAGTTCCTGCACCAGCTCGTCATCGTTTTCAAACCATACGCCGAGCGCATCGCCCGGCTGGTAGCGCAGGCCAGAATCGCCAAGGTCGATCTCAATGTGACGCACATCTTTATCCGAATCGCGTCCGGTGATCTTCTGGTTGGCCGCCAGGCTGGCCACCAGCGGCTCTTCTTTGGTGTACGGGCTGCTGTCGACCAGATTAACGCTGCCCGCCGCCGTGATGGCGGCCTGTGCTGGCGATTCGCTCGGCACACGCGCTTTCAGAATCTCGGTGATCTGCTGACGCCAGGCGTTCGCCTGCTCTTTGTATTCAACATCGGCATCCACACGATCCAGCAGACGTTCTGCACCCAGCTCAGCCAGACGTTCATCGAAGTCTTTACCGGCTTTGCTGAAAAACTCATAAGAGGTATCGCCGAGACCGAACACCGCAAACGCTGTGCCTGCAAACTTCGGCGCTTTCTTCGACAGCAGGAATTTATGCAGCGCCACGGCCTCTTCCGGCGGCTCGCCCTCGCCTTGGGTGGAAGTCACCACCACCAGCAGCTTTTCCTGGCCGATCTGCTTGAATTTATAATCGCCGGCGTTAACCAGATTGACGCTCAGCTTGGCAGCCAGCAGGTCATCACGCAGTTGCTCAGCCAGGCGACGCGCGTTACCGGTCTGCGAGGCGGAGATCAGCGTAATGGTCGGGGTTTCAGCCTGCACAGGCGCTGGCGCGGCAGCCGCACCCGGCGTCTGATTGACCATGCCCCAGAAATAGCCGGAGAGCCAGGCCATCTGAGTGGTGTTGAAATCCGTGGTCGCCGCCTGTAAGCGCGCGAGTTGCTCCGGTGATAACGGAAGCAGTGAACCTGGTGCCTGAGTCGTCATTGCGTTAAAAATTCCAGTGTCAGAAGTCCGGATCAATATGTTGCGAAAGAGTGCGTAGGTTACCGGGCTGTATATTAACGATTAAATACGCCTTCGACATATTAAATAACCAAAATGACTAAGTGGTTTTTCGGGTAAAGTTAACCAGCAAAAGTGGTAAATGAAGGCGATATGATTCAATGAGTTAATTAGGCGTTTTGCTTGCGGGATGGCGCAAAATGCCCTTTTCGTTGCCAGCGGGTGCGAAAAATCTGCAATTCAGGTAGACTTCAGCGGTTTTTAAGTCTGAGAGCCATTATGTCTACCACGTTATTTAAAGAGTTCCAGTTTGAATCTGCCCACCGCTTACCTCACGTGCCGGAAGGCCATAAATGTGGGCGTTTGCACGGCCATTCATTCCTGGTGCGATTAGAAATTACCGGCGAAGTGGATGCGCATACCGGTTGGGTGATGGATTTTGCCGAACTGAAGGCGAAGTTTAAGCCGCTGTATGAACGCCTCGATCATCACTATCTGAATGACATTCCGGGCCTGGAGAATCCTACCAGTGAAGTGCTGGCGAAATGGATTTGGGATCAGATGAAGCCGATTCTGCCGGAATTGAGTGCGGTAATGATTAAAGAGACTTGCACCGCCGGCTGCGTTTATCGCGGTTGAGGTCAGTGAAGCCGTAACCGTAAGTGAGGTCGCCATGCATGGCGACCTTAGAACTCAGGCAATATTCAGGTATTTGTGCGTCTGCATCGAAAGCCGCCAGTTGCGGGCGATACATGTTTCAATACAGAGCTTCGTTGCCGCATCACCACGGCTGATCGGTTGCAGTGCCACAATGCGCTTTTTATCGTCGTGTAAGCCTGCCAGCAACGCATCTAACGCTTCCACATCACGCTCACGCGCCACCGGATGTTTAATCTCATCTGCACGCTGCAGTGCCTGCGGCAAAACATCATAGCCACCGCGCATGTTCACCTTGGGTGAAACCGTCACCCATGTTGCGTCGGAACACTGCACGTCGTGCGTGCCGCTGGTTTCGATCTGGCAGGCAAAACCCGCCGCTTCTAATTGTTCCGTCAAAGGGCGCAGATCAAAAATCGCCGGTTCGCCGCCGGTGATAACCACATGACGTGCGGTCCAGCCCTGACGTTGGATGGTGTCGATCAACATGGCCGCATCGGCGCTGCCCCACGCATCGCTTTCCACGGTTTTGACCAGAATATCACCCAGCGAGGTCTCCCGATCCGCCCGCTTTTCCCAGGTATGTTTGGTATCACACCAGCTACAGCCCACCGGACATCCTTGTAAGCGGATGAACAGCGCCGGAACACCGGTGTAAAAACCTTCGCCCTGCAGCGTCTGGAACATTTCGTTAATCGGGTAGAACATTATTTACTCACGTCTAAAATTTGAGGCGCAGATTATGGCAGATCTTATGCGCCAGGTCACAGCTGCTTCGTGCCAAATAAAAGCAAAAGCCCCGCACAAGGCGGGGCTTCATTCAGACGATGCTGCCCGCAGGCAACATACTCAGGCGATTACGCCTGGCCTTTAACTTCTTTCAGACCGTTGAACGGTGCTTTGCTGCCCAGCGCTTCTTCGATACGAATCAGCTGGTTGTACTTAGCAACACGGTCAGAACGGCTCATAGAACCGGTTTTGATCTGGCCAGCCGCCGTACCTACCGCCAGGTCAGCGATGGTTGCATCTTCGGTTTCACCTGAACGGTGTGAAATCACCGCGGTATAACCCGCATCTTTCGCCATCTTGATTGCAGCCAGAGTTTCGGTCAGTGAACCGATCTGGTTGAATTTGATCAGGATGGAGTTAGCGATGCCTTTATCGATACCTTCTTTCAGGATCTTGGTGTTGGTTACGAACAGATCGTCACCCACCAGCTGGATTTTGTCGCCCAGCACTTTGGTCTGGTAGGCGAAACCAGTCCAGTCAGATTCATCCAGACCGTCTTCGATAGAAACGATTGGGTACTGTTTGGTCAGGTCTTCCAGGAAGTGGGTGAACTCTTCTGAAGAGAAGGCTTTGTTGCCTTCGCCAGCCAGCACATATTTGCCGTCTTTGTAGAATTCAGATGCTGCGCAGTCCATCGCCAGGGTGATGTCTTTGCCCAGTTCGTAGCCTGCTGCTTTTACCGCTTCAGCGATAACAGCCAGCGCTTCGGCGTTAGAACCCAGGTTTGGCGCGTAGCCACCTTCGTCACCAACTGCAGTGCTCATGCCTTTAGACTTCAGCACTTTCGCCAGGTGATGGAAGACTTCAGAACCCATGCGGATCGCTTCTTTCAGGGTTGGCGCGCCAACCGGCTGAATCATGAATTCCTGGATGTCGACGTTGTTGTCGGCGTGCTCACCACCGTTGATGATGTTCATCATTGGCAGCGGCATAGAGTATTTGCCTGGGGTGCCGTTCAGTTCAGCGATGTGTGCGTACAGCGGCAGGCCTTTAGAGGCAGCAGCAGCTTTAGCAGCAGCCAGTGAAACCGCCAGAATGGCGTTAGCACCGAAGTTTGATTTGTTCTCAGTACCGTCCAGCTCGATCATGATCTTATCGATGTTCGCCTGGTCTTTGGCATCTTTACCGGTTACCGCGTTAGCGATTGGACCGTTAACAGCCGCAACCGCTTTGGTTACGCCTTTGCCCAGGAAACGAGATTTGTCACCGTCACGCAGCTCCAGAGCTTCGCGAGAACCGGTTGATGCACCTGATGGCGCAGCAGCCAGACCAACGAAACCGCCTTCCAGATGCACTTCTGCTTCTACAGTTGGGTTGCCACGGGAGTCGATGATTTCGCGACCGATGACTTTTACGATTTTGGACATTCGATTTTCCTCAGTACAAGTTAGTCAATCCTAAGACAAACAACGCGCGAAAAGTTCGCGCGTTGTTCGTGAAACTTACTTCGCTAAACGCTTCTGGTGTTCCTGCGCGGCTTTCACAAAGCCAGCGAACAGCGGATGACCATCGCGTGGGGTCGACGTGAATTCCGGATGGAACTGACAGGCAACAAACCACGGGTGGTTCGGGATCTCAATGATCTCAACCAGCTGATCGTCGCCAGAACGACCGGCAATATGCAGACCCGCCGCTTCAATCGGCTTCAGCAACATATTGTTTACTTCGTAACGATGACGGTGGCGTTCGGTAATGATTTCAGAACCGTACAACTGACGCACTTTGCTTTCCGGCGTCAACTGGCACTGCTGGCTGCCCAAACGCATGGTGCCGCCCAGATCGCTCTGCTCAGTACGCTGTTCAACGTTGCCCTCTTCGTCACGCCATTCGGTGATAAGCGCAACCACCGGATACTTACAGTCTGGCACAAATTCCGTAGAGTTCGCGCCTTCCATACCGGCAACGTTGCGGGCAAATTCCATCAGCGCAACCTGCATACCCAGGCAAATTCCCAGGTAAGGCACGTTGTTCTCACGGGCGTATTGCGCCGTCATCATTTTGCCTTCCACACCGCGGTAGCCAAAGCCGCCAGGGATCAGAATAGCATCCAGATCTTTCAGTAATTCGACACCGCGCGTTTCAACATCCTGCGAGTCGATCAATTTGATATTCACGGTAACGCGATTTTTCAGGCCACCGTGTTTCAAGGCCTCAATCACTGACTTGTACGCATCCGGCAGTTCGACATATTTGCCGACCATACCGATGGTCACTTCGCCGCCCGGATTGGCTTCTTCGTAAATAACCTGTTCCCATTCGGCCAGGTTCGCTTCCGGCGCGTTCAGATTGAAACGCTTGCAGATGTAATCATCCAGACCTTGCGATTTCAGCATGCCTGGAATCTTGTAGATGGAATCCACATCTTTCAGGGAAATAACCGCTTTTTCTGGCACGTTACAGAACAGCGCGATTTTAGCGCGTTCGTTCGCCGGCACCGCGCGGTCAGAACGGCAGATCAGCACGTCTGGCTGAATCCCGATCGACAGCAGCTCTTTCACTGAATGCTGGGTTGGCTTGGTTTTCACTTCGCCTGCGGCCGCCATATATGGCACCAGCGTCAGGTGCATGTACATGGTGTGTTCACGACCGACATCGACCGCCATCTGGCGAATCGCTTCAAGGAACGGCAGGGATTCGATATCACCCACGGTACCGCCGATCTCGACCAGAACCACGTCATGACCTTCGCCGCCTTCAATGATGCGTTCTTTGATGGCGTTGGTGATGTGTGGAATAACCTGAATCGTGGCGCCCAGATAGTCACCGCGACGCTCTTTGCGCAGCACTTCTGAGTAGATACGACCGGTAGTAAAGTTGTTACGGCGCGACATTTTGGTGCGGATGAAGCGCTCGTAGTGACCTAAATCCAGATCGGTTTCGGCCCCATCATCGGTAACAAATACTTCACCGTGCTGCGTTGGGCTCATGGTACCCGGATCGACGTTGATGTACGGATCGAGTTTCATGATGGTCACATTCAGACCACGTGCTTCAAGGATGGCTGCGAGGGAGGCTGCGGCAATGCCTTTGCCCAGAGAGGAAACGACCCCGCCGGTCACAAAAATATAATTCGTTGTCATGCTGAACCTGAGAGTTTAGGTTTAAAGACGGTGGAATAACCAAGACGGGAAAATAGTATACTTGAAGTCGTCTTAAGCCACAATTGATGAATCACACCATCGTCCTCCACAGGTAAGCCGGTAACATAGCGGATAGCATGGTGCGAAATGTTGATGTACGTCACAAAGTCGCCGCAAGGCTGAATCGAGTAAGCTCAAGCGGCGAATTTATGCGCAGCGCTGGAATAATCGCCAGATTCGCTTACTGTTTGTTCTCGCTCACTTTCACCTGCTGCCAGGCGGCTTCCATTTGGTCCAGGGTCGCATCGCTCATGGCTAACCCTTGTGAGGCGATGATGGCTTCAACTTCACGGAAGCGGCGCTCAAATTTATCATTGGCTTTCTGCAATGCGATTTCCGCTTTGCTGCCTAGATGGCGCGACAAATTGACGGTCGCGAACAGCAAATCACCGATTTCCTCTTCCAGCTTCGCGTTATCCACCACCGCTTGCTGCGCTTCGTGCATCACCTCATCGATCTCTTCATGCACTTTATCCAGCACCGGGCCGAGATTGTTCCAGTCGAAGCCCACCGAGCTGCAACGCTTCTGAATTTTGTGCGCGCGCATCAATGCCGGCAGCGCTTTAGGAATGTCGTCCAGCGCCGAGTGCTGCGATTTTTCTGCGCGTTCGCTGTGCTTGATGGCTTCCCAGTTTTTCAGCACTTCTTCGCTGGTTGCAGCCTGAACATCGCCAAAAATGTGCGGATGACGGCGCTCAAGTTTGTCGCTGATGGCGTTACAGATGTCATTGAAATTAAAGCGCTGCTGCTCATCGGCCATCTGCGCGTAGAACACCACCTGAAACAGCAGATCGCCAAGTTCACCGCGCAGATCGGCAAAATCTTCACGTTGGATGGCATCGATCACTTCGTAGGTTTCTTCCAGCGTGTAAGGCGCGATCGAGGCGAAGGTTTGCTGAAGATCCCACGGGCAGCCGCGCTCCGGGTCGCGCAAGGTTTGCATGATGGTGAGCAGGCGATTTAAGGGCGTCATGAAAGGATCCTTTGGGAAAATTTTGGGAGAGACTGCGCCGGTTACACATACGGCAGCGTCTTCTTCCCCCGCGAACGGGGGAAGGTCGGGATGGGGGACAAACGGCTCTGAATCAATGCAAACGGCGCGCGTCGATAATATCCGGCACCTGATTGAGACGTGCCAGCACGCGGCCAAGCACTTGCTGGTTATAGATCTCAATATCCATATCAATGGTTGCCAGCTGCTTTTTGGTGTCACTGCGGCTGGAGACGCCGAGCACATTGACCTTCTCGTTAGCCAGAATGGTGGTGATATCGCGTAGCAGGCCGCTACGATCGTTGGCGGTAACGCGTACCACCAACGAATAACCGCTGGAGTAATCCTCGCCCCACACCGCATCAACGATACGTTCCGGTGCGTGCGAAATCAGCTCGGTTAACTGGTCGCAGTCGGCGCGGTGAATCGAGATGCCGCGCCCCTGGGTGATAAAGCCCACGATATCGTCGCCAGGAATCGGCTGGCAGCAGCGGGCGATGTGGTGCAGCAGATTGCCCACGCCTTCCACCACCACGCGACCGCTCTCTTTGCGCGCGGACGGCGCATGTGACTTCTGCGTCAGCAGGCGCAGCGCCTCGCGATCTTCCTCTTCGGCGCTCGGCTTGTTGAGCTTGCCCTGCAGGAAATTCACCATCTGATTGAGGCGAATATCGCCGCCGCCAATCATCGCCAGCAGCTCATCCTGCGAACTGACGTTATAGCGCGGCAGCAGCAGTTTTTCCGCTTCGCGCATGCTGATATCCATCTGATTTAGCTCGCTTTCGAGGATCTGACGGCCAGCAATGATATTTTTGTCACGATCCTGTTTGCGGAACCAGGCGTGAATTTTCGAGCGTCCGCGGCTGGTGGTGATATAGCCGAGGTTCGGGTTCAGCCAGTCGCGGCTTGGGTTTGGCTGTTTCTGGGTGATCACTTCAATCTGATCGCCCATCTGCAACTGATAGGTAAACGGCACGATGCGCCCGCTGATTTTGGCGCCAATGCAGCGGTGGCCGATATCGCTGTGAATATGGTAGGCGAAGTCGAGCGGCGTTGATCCCGCCGGCAGATCGACCACGTCACCTTTCGGGGTAAACACATACACGCGGTCGTCGAATACCTGGCTGCGCACCTCTTCCAGCATCTCGCCGGAATCAGCCATCTCTTCCTGCCAGCTAATCAGCTTACGCAGCCAGGCGATGCGCCCTTCATGTCCTGCCGCGCCGCGCGCGTTGCTGGAGGTTGGACCTTCTTTGTACTTCCAGTGTGCGGCGACGCCCAGCTCGGCATCTTCATGCATCTGGCGCGTACGAATCTGGATTTCCACCGTTTTGCCCTGCGGACCCAGCACCACGGTATGAATCGATTGATAGCCGTTAGGCTTGGGGTTGGCAACGTAGTCGTCAAACTCACTCGGCAGATGGCGAAACAGCGTATGCACCGTACCAAGCGCGCCGTAGCAATCCTGCAGCCGTTCCGCCACGATACGCACCGCGCGCACGTCAAACAACTCATCGAACGCTAATGACTTCTTCTGCATCTTGCGCCAGATGCTGTAGATGTGTTTCGGACGACCATACACTTCAGCACGCACGCCCTCTTTCTGCATCTCGGCGCGCAGATTGGCAACGAAGCTTTCAATATAACCTTCGCGGTCAATACGGCGTTCATGCAGCAGCTTAGCAATGCGTTTGTATTCATCGGGATGCAGATAGCGGAAGCAGTAATCTTCCAGCTCCCATTTGAGCTGGCCGATACCCAAGCGGTTGGCCAGCGGTGCGTAGATATTGGTGCTCTCTTTCGCCGCGAGCACGCGCTCATCTTCTGGCGCGTCTTTCATTTCTCGCAGATGGGCGATACGTTCCGCCAGCTTGATAACCACGCAGCGGAAATCTTCCACCATCGCCAGCAGCATGCGGCGCACGTTATCCACCTGCTCGGAGGCCATCGAATCGTTGTGAATCGCTTTCAGCTGGCGAATGGCATCCATGTCGCGCACGCCGTGCACCAACATCACAATCTCTTTGCCAAAGGCCTTTTCGAGATCCTCTTCGCTCACCACATCGGCGTTGGCGAGCGGGAACAGCAGCGCCGCGCGCAGGCTGTCAATGTCCATGCTGAGCATGGTGAGAATTTCCACCATCTCAATACCGCGCCACAGCAGCAGAGCTTGATCAGGATGGTTGTGCGTTTCGGCTTCACAGTAGCGCCACGCATCCGCCAGTCGCTGACAGGATTGCGGATTGTTGATACTCAAACTGGCGATCCACTGGTCGAGGGCAAATTCGCCCGCCGTATTTAAATGCGCACTTCTAACCGCAACCATATCCTCTCCTGCCACAGCGATGTGGACATCGCTTATGCTTTGCTAAACAGCACCATGGATTCGAGATGACTGGTATGGGGGAACATATCCAGCATCGCGACCCTTTCCAAATGGTAGCCCGCTGACAGCAATGTCTGACTGTCACGCGCCAGCGTTGTAGGGTTACAGGAAACATAGACCACACGTTGCGGCGCAAGTTTAACCACATGCGCCATTACGCCCGCGGCCCCAGCACGCGCTGGATCCAGTAACACCTTGTTAAATCCCTGCGTCGCCCACGGCTGACGCGATACATCTTCCTCCAGGTTATGCTGGAAAAAGCGAACATTCTTGAGATTAGTCTGCTCAGCATTATACGCTGCCTGCTGCACTAATGCTGCAACGCCCTCCACACCTACAACATTTTGTACGAACTTTCCTAATGGCAAGGTAAAGTTTCCCATGCCGCAGAACAAATCCAGCACACGATCCTCTGGCTGCAAATCCAGCCATTCAATGGCTTTGGCGACCATCTGCTGATTCACACCATCGTTGACCTGAATAAAATTCTGCGGGCTAAAGGATAGCGGCAAATTCAACGAGTGATAAAAAGGTTCGCGCGCATTCAGCGCCAGCAAACTTTCACTGCCATCAGCCAGATAGAGCGACAGTTGCTGCTCATGCGAAAAGCGTTCCAGTTTTGCGCGGTCGCCTGCAGATAATGCATCAAGATGACGCAGCACCATCAGCGGGCCATTATCCGCCAGCACCAATTCTACGTGGCCTAACCGTTTAACTGCCTGTAAATCGCTGAGGCACTGGTGCAGCGGCTGCAGCAACGCTTCAAGTTCGGGCACCAAAACCGGGCATTGCTTCAATTCAACCAGATCGTTGCTGGCGGCCTGACGGAACCCCATTTGCAGACGCTGCTGTTTTGGCTGCCACTGCAATCCTAAACGCGCCCGGCGACGGTAGCCCCACGCGCTGCCGCTGATGATCTCATCCACCTTCACCGGCAGCGGCGCTTCGCGGCTTAACATGCGGCTTAAGGCGCGCGCTTTACTCTCCTGCTGCAAAGCCACCGAGGCATGTTGCTGCTGACAGCCGCCGCACACGCCAAAATGGACGCAGCGCGGTGTTTCCCGCTGTGGGCTGGGATTAATGATCTTGTTAGCTTTGGCGCGTGCGTATTTGCTTTTATCCTCGAACACCGTCACTTCCGCCTGTTCACCGGGCAGCGCACCGCTAACAAACATCGCCTTGCCTTTATGGCGCGCAACACCTTGTCCGAAAGGATCGAGGTCTTCAATGGTGACGGATATACGAGCCTTCGTCGTCACACGCTGTTTTGCGGAGTAAAATTGCGCCATAGTATTGTGAAATCTCTACGTTAATTGGGTGTGCAGCCATTAACCGTGCTCGCACAGGGAAAAAATGCCAGGAGTCGCCAGGCCACAATTATGACCAAATACAGCCTGCGGGCGCGAATGATGATTCTGATACTGGCGCCAACGCTGATGATTGGTCTGCTGCTCAGTACCTTCTTTGTGGTGCACCGCTACAATGAATTACAGCATCAGGTGCACGATGCGGGAGCGAACATCATCGAACCGCTGGCGGTCTCCAGTGAATACGGCATGACGTGGCACAACCGCGATGCGATTCGCGAGTTAGTTAGTCTGCTGCATCGCCGCCACTCCGATATTGTCCGTGCCATCACCATTTTCGACAACAACAATCACGTCTACGTCACCTCGAATAACAATCAGAATCTGGCGCTACTGCAAAAAGAGGACATCTCCACGCTGGAAGATGGCGTCTCGGTGGAGCGGCAAGGCACGATTATGATTCTGCGCACGCCGATTATCTCTGAACGCTATTCGGTGGATGAGCTGCCGGGCGAAGATGCCAAACCAGCCGGGAATCCGCTGGGTTATGTGGCGATCGAACTGGATCTGCAATCAGTGCGGCTGGAGCAGTACAAAGAAGTATTTGTCGCCACGCTGCTGCTGCTGTTTTGCCTGTGCATCGCCATGCTGTTTGCCTATCGCCTGATGCGCGACGTCACCGGTCCCATTCGCAATATGGTTACCACCGTGGACCGCATTCGTCGTGGCCAGCTGGACAGCCGCGTCGATGGCTACATGCTGGGCGAGCTGAGCATTCTGAAAAACGGCATCAACGCCATGGCAATGTCGCTCACCGCCTATCACGAAGAGATGCAGCAGAACATCGATCAGGCGACTTACGATCTGCGTGAAACGCTGGAGCAGCTGGAGATTCAGAACGTCGAGCTGGATCTGGCGAAGAAGCGCGCGCAGGAAGCGGCGCGCATCAAATCGGAGTTCCTCGCCAACATGTCGCATGAGCTGCGTACGCCGCTGAACGGCGTAATTGGCTTTACCCGTCAGATGTTAAAAACCGGGCTGAGCACCAACCAGCGCGACTACATGAGCACCATCGAGCGTTCGGCGAATAACCTGCTGAGCATCATTAATGACGTGCTCGATTTCTCGAAACTGGAAGCCGGCAAGCTGGTGCTGGAGTCGATCCCGTTCCCGCTGCGCGCCACGCTGGATGAAACGCTGGTGCTGCTGGCGCCGTCCGCCCATGACAAAGGGCTGGAAATTACCGTGTGCCTGGAAAAACAGGTGCCGGATAATGTGATTGGCGATCCGCTGCGCCTGCAGCAGATCATGATTAACCTGATTGGTAACGCGATTAAATTCACCGAGCACGGTCATATCGATTTGCGCGTTGAGCTGCGCAGCATCAACACTACACGCGTTGAGCTCGAGATTCAGGTGCATGACACCGGCATCGGTATCTCTGAACAGCAGCAGTCGCAGCTATTCCAGGCGTTCCGTCAGGCCGATGCCAGCATTACGCGCCGTCATGGCGGCACCGGTTTAGGGTTGGTGATCACGCAGAAACTGGTGAGCGAAATGGGCGGCGAAATTGCCTTCCACAGCCGCCCGAATCAGGGTTCGACCTTCTGGGTGCGCATTCATCTCGATCTCAATCCAAACGCGCCAACCATTCCGCGCATGCTGGATGACTTGCGCGCCACGCCGCTGGCTTATATCGAGCCACATTCAGCGGTGGCGAAAGCGGTGCAGGAGATGCTGAGCATCACGCCGCTGCAGGTGCAGCACTTCTCCAGCCTGGATGAGATACCCGATACACACTTCCCGCTGCTGCTGATGGGTTTGCCGGTCACCGAGCCGCATCCTGCGACGTTGCCGGATGCATTGATTAAACGTCTGCATGCGCGCGCCGATTCGGTGTTGCTGGCGCTGCCGAGTGAAATGATGCTATTTGCCGATGACTTACGGGCGCGCGGCATTGCCGGGTGTATCGCCAAACCGGTTTCGTTGACGCGCTTGCTGCCGATGCTGCTGGACTTACATGACTGGCAAAGCGATGCGCTGCCGCGCGGTGCACGTCAGCCGCTGACGGTAATGGCGGTGGATGACAATCCCGCCAATCTGAAACTGATTGGCGCGCTGCTGGAGGAGCAGGTGCAGCACATCATTCTGTGTGATAATGCCGAGCAGGCGATTCGCCAGGCGCGCCTGCACAAGCTGGACGTGATTCTGATGGACATTCAGATGCCGGATATCGATGGCATCCGCGCCAGCGAAATCATCCGCAGCCTGCCGCTGCACGCCACCACACCGATTGTCGCCGTTACTGCGCATGCGCTGGATGGCGAACGTGCGCAGCTCATCAACGCTGGCATGAATGACTATCTGGCGAAGCCGATTGATGAGGACAAACTGAGCCAGCTGCTGCAGCGTTACGCGCCGAACCGGGTCATGCCACAGCCGCAACAGCCACATGTGGCGCCGTCACTGGACTGGACGCTGGCGCTACGTCAGGCCGCCAATAAACCCGATTTAGCCCGCGATTTGCTGCAAATGCTGCTCGATTTCCTGCCGGAAGTGGAAGAGCGCGTAGAGAGTGCAATGGCGAGCAATGATGTGGTGGGATTGCGCGAGATTATCCACAAGCTGCACGGCAGCGCCAGCTACAGCGGCGTGCCGCGCCTGAAGCAGCTGTGTCAGCAGCTGGAGAAGAGTTTGCATCTGGAGAGCGATATCGACGCGCTGGAGCCGGAGCTGCTGGAGTTGAGTGATGAGATGGCGAACGTGGCGCGTGAAGCGAGGAAGTTGTTGGCGTTGGGTTAGTGCGGTGCGGTTTTCCCCTCACCCCAGCCCTCTCCCGCAAGCGGGCGAGGAAGTTGCCCCGAGCACGCTGAAGTTACGTGCAAACTTATTCGATCACTCCGATCGGTTCCCTCTCCCTCAGGGAGAGGGTTAGGGTGAGGGGAAAACTATCTCCCTTTCCCTAGCTTAATCACCGCCGCCACATTGCGCGCCGTCAGGCGCACGTTCTGCGCCGCGTTGGCCAGCGCGTCATCCAATGAGCAGATGCTAAACAGCACGCTGAACACCGCATCCAGCCCATGTTGGTGCACCACGCCGACATCCGCGGTTAAACTTCCAGCAATGCCAATCACCGGTTTATTAAACTGCTTCGCGACCTTTGCCACACCAATCGGCACCTTGCCATTAATGCTTTGACTATCAATGCGCCCTTCGCCGGTAATCACCAGATCGGCATCTTTCACCTGCTCGGCCAGGCCCAAGGCTTCAGTGACAATCTCAATGCCGCTGCGTAACTCGGCCTGACAAAACGCATGCAGCGCCGCGCCCATGCCGCCCGCCGCGCCGCCGCCATCAATGTGTAAAACATCAATATCCAGATCGCGATGAATCAGGGTGGCGTAATGTTCCAGTGCTTTGTCCAGCTGCTGCACCAGTTCCGGCGTTGCGCCTTTCTGCGGACCGAAGATCGCCGAAGCGCCCTTATCACCGGTGAGCGGATTGCTGACATCGCAGGCGACTTCAAAGCGACACTGCTTAATACGCGTATCCAGCTGTTCGATATCGATGCGCGCCAGCTGCGGTAATGCGCCGCCGCCGTAGGCGATTTGCTTGCCGTGCTCATCCAGCAGTTGTGCGCCCAGCGCCTGCATCATGCCGGAACCGCCATCATTGGTGGCGCTGCCGCCAATGCCGATAATGAAGTGATCGACACCGCGATCGAGCGCATCTTTGATCAGCTCGCCGGTGCCGAACGAAGTGGTAATCAGCGGATCGCGCTGTGCCGCGGGCACTAACTCCAGCCCGCTGGCTGCCGCCATTTCGATAAATGCGGTACGCTCATCACCTGACAAACCGTAGAACGCCTCCACTGGCTTGCCGAGCGGTCCAGTAACCGTCAGCCGGACAATGTTTCCCTGCGTTGCCGCCACCATCGCTTCAACCGTGCCTTCACCACCGTCGGCAACCGGTATTTTCACGTACTCAGCTTCGGGAAAGATCTCGCGGAATCCCGCTTCAATCGCCGAAGCCACTTCCAGGGCGGATAAACTCTCTTTATATGAATCCGGTGCGATGACAATTTTCATAGGCAATCCAGCGCGGTTGATGACGGACATCCGTCCTGCGAAGGCAGCGAGCCGCCCGACATCCGTAGACGCCGGACGATTGCACTACCGGGTGATCTCAACTTTCGCTAATTTTTCATAATAGCAGGCCAGCGCGCTATGGTCGGAAGTGCCCTGTCCATCCACTTTCAGCGCCTGCATCATCTCCATCACTGCGGCAGTCAGCGGCAGATGCGCACCGATCTCGTGCGAGGTATCCAGCGCATTGGCCAGATCTTTGATATGCAGATCGATGCGGAAGCCCGGTTTGAAGTTACGATCCAGTACCATCGGCGCTTTGGCATCCAGCACGGTGCTGCCTGCCAGACCACCACGAATCGCCTGATAAACCAGCTCAGGATTAACGCCCGCTTTGGTCGCCAGCGACAGCGCTTCTGACATCGCCGCGATGTTAAGCGCCACAATCACCTGGTTCGCTAGCTTGGTCACATTCCCCGCACCAATGTCACCGGTGTGGACCACCGAACCCGCCATCGCTTTCATGATGTCGTAGCACTGATCAAACACCGCTTTATCGCCGCCCACCATCACCGACAGCGTGCCTTCAATCGCTTTCGGCTCGCCGCCGCTGACTGGCGCATCGAGCATTTTGATGCCTTTCGCCGCCAGCGCATCATGCACTTCGCGGCTGGCCAACGGCGCAATGGAACTCATGTCGATAACAATCAGGCCCGGCTTCGCGCCTTCGATGATGCCGTTAGCGCCGAGGCACACCTCTTTAACCTGTGGCGAGTTCGGTACCATGGTGATCAACACATCCACCTGTTCAGCCACCTCTTTTGGCGTCTTGGCTACGGTGGCGCCCAGCTCCACCAACTCTGCTTCGTTACTAACATTATGGTCGCGCACCACCAGCGAATAACCGGCTTTCACCAGGTTTTTACTCATCGGTTTGCCCATGATGCCGAGGCCGATAAATCCAATTTTCATTGCCTTTCCTCTCAGTCAGTTATTTTTTAAATTTGTCACACAGCGCCTGCGTGGCGTTACGGAACACACCCAGATCGCTGCCTACCGCCACAAAGCTGGCGCCCCACTCCAGATAGCGGCGCGCATCGGCTTCCACCGGCGCCAGAATGCCACTCGGTTTCCCCGCTGCTTTGGCGCGTTCGAAGACGTGTTTAATCACTTTCAATACTTCGGGATGCGCAGGCTGGCCGAGATAGCCGAGCGCGGCCGAGAGATCGCCCGGTCCAACGAAGATGCCATCGACCCCCTCCACCGCGGCGATAGCATCGATGTTGTCCACCGCCTGTTGCGTTTCGATCTGCACCAGCACCGTGATGTTGTCGTTAATGGTGCTGTTGTAATCCGGCAACGTGCCGTACATGTTGCTGCGGTGTGAAACCGACACACCGCGAATGCCCGCCGGTGGATAGCGAGTTGATGCCACCGCGCGAATCGCTTCTTCCTCGGTTTCCACAAACGGCACCAGGAAGTTGTAGAAGCCGATATCCAGCAAGCGCTTGATGATGATCGGTTCGTTGCACGGCGGACGCACCACCGGCGCGCTGTGGCTGCCCTTCAGTGCCATCAGTTGCGGCACAAAGGTGGTGATGTCATTCGGCGCGTGTTCGCCATCCAGCACCAGCCAGTCAAAGCCCGCCAGGCCCAGCACTTCAGTGGTAAGGGGATTAGCCAGCGCGCACCAGCTGCCAATCAGGGTTTCTCCTGCCAGCAAACGGCGACGAAAAGGGTTCGGCCAGGCATTGCTCATTGTCTTCACTCCTGTCGGTTACAGCAGGCTCCCGCGCGGGGAGCCGGAAAAGTTAGCGCACCAGGCACGGACGCTTGTTATCAAAGGTCCAGTTCGGTACGAGGAACTGCATGGCTTGCGCATCATCACGCGCGCCTAAACCGTGTTTCTGATACAGCGCGTTGGCCTGCATCACCTGATCCATATCCAGCTCGACGCCGAGACCCGGTTTTTGCGGCACCTGCACCATGCCGCCTTTAATCTGGAACGGCTCTTTGGTCAGGCGCTGATTGCCTTCCTGCCAAATCCAGTGGGTATCGATGGCGGTAATCGCACCCGGTGCGGCGGCGGCAACGTGGGTAAACATCGCCAGTGAGATGTCGAAGTGGTTGTTAGAGTGCGAGCCCCACGTCAGGCCGAAGTCGTGACACATCTGCGCCACGCGTACCGAACCCTGCATCGTCCAGAAGTGCGGATCGGCCAACGGGATATCGACCGACTGCAGCGACAGCGTGTGGCCCATTTGACGCCAGTCGGTGGCGATCATATTGGTGGCGGTCGGCATGCCGGTGGCGCGGCGGAATTCCGCCATCACTTCGCGCCCGGAATAGCCCTGCTCAGCACCGCACGGATCTTCCGCATAGGCCAGCACACCTTTCAGTTGCTTACCGAGCAGAATCGCCTCGTTGAGCGACCAGGCGCCGTTAGGATCAAGCGTAACGCGCGCCTGCGGGAAACGCTTCGCCAGCGCCGTCACCGCTTCGGCCTCTTCGCCACCGCGCAGCACGCCGCCTTTCAGTTTGAAATCGTTAAAGCCATATTTTTCATAGGCCGCTTCCGCCAGGCGCACCACCGTATCCGGCGTCAGTGCTTCTTCGTGGCGCAGGCGATACCAATCGCATTTGTCATTTTCCTGGCTCTGATACGGTAGCGAGGTTTTCTTGCGGTCGCCGACGTAGAACAGATAGCCGAGCATTTCTACCCGGTCGCGCTGCTGACCATCGCCAAGCAACGAGGCGACGTTCACGCCCAAATGCTGTCCCAGCAGATCGAGCAGCGCCGCTTCGATGCCAGTAACCACGTGAATGGTGGTACGCAAATCAAAGGTTTGGTTGCCGCGTCCGCTGGAATCGCGGTCGGCAAAGGTGCTGCGCACCAGGTTGAGGATGTTCTTGTATTCGCCAACGGTTTTCTGCACCACCAGCGCCGCCGCATCCTCCAGCGTCTGACGAATCTTTTCGCCGCCCGGAATCTCACCGACGCCGGTGTGTCCGGCATTGTCTTTAATGATGACGATGTTGCGGGTAAAGAACGGCGAATGCGCGCCACTCAGGTTAAGCAACATGCTGTCGTGACCGGCCACCGGAATGACCTGCAGCGATGTTATTTTCGGTGTCTGACTCATTTCCTGCTCCTTAAAATTAGCCGCGACCAAAGGCTGGACGCTTGCGGTCGAATGCCCAATTGGGAACCAGATACTGCATCGCTGTGGCGTCATTACGTGCGCCCGCCGGCAGTGATTTGTACAACGCGTTGGCCTGATGCAGGCGATCCCAATCCAGCTCGACGCCGAGGCCCGGCTTATCCGGCACGGCGATTTTGCCGTTGCGGATCTGCAGCGGCTCTTTGGTCAGGCGCTGATCGCCCTCCTGCCAAATCCAGTGCGTATCAATGGCGGTCGGTTTACCCGGCGCAGCAGCGCCAACGTGGGTGAACATCGCCAGTGAAATATCGAAGTGGTTATTGGAGTGACAGCCCCACGTCAGCCCCCAGTCATCACACAGCTGCGCCACGCGCACTGCGCCGCTCAGCGTCCAGAAGTGCGGATCGGCCAGCGGGATGTCGACGGCATTGAGCATCACCGCGTGGTTCATCTCGCGCCAGTTGGTGGCGATCATGTTGGTGGCGACCGGCAACCCCGTCGCACGGCGGAATTCGGCCATCACTTCGCGGCCGGAATAGCCCTGCTCGGCACCGCACGGATCTTCGGCGTAGGTCAGCACATCGCCCATGCCTTTACACAAGCGAATGGCTTCATCCAGCGTCCAGGCACCGTTGGGATCGACGGTGATGCGCGCATCGGGGAAGCGTTTTTTTAGCGCCGCCGCCGACTCAATCTCCTGCTCGCCCGGCAGCACGCCGCCTTTGAGTTTGAAATCTTTGAAGCCATATTTGTCCTGCGCCGCTTCCGCCAGACGCACCACAGATTCCGGCGTCAGCGCCTCCTGATGACGCAAGTGATACCAGTCGTGGCTGGCATTTTCGCCGGTCAGATACGGCAAATCGGTTTTGCGACGATCGCCGAGATAGAACAGATAGCCGAGCACCGTGACCTCATCGCGCTGCTGGCCCGGACCGAGCAGTTCCGCCACCGGCACGCCAAGGCATTGGCCGAGCAGATCGAGCAGCGCGGCTTCCAGCGCGGCCACAGCATTGACGCGCAGCTCGAAGGTCCACGCGCCTTTGCCGAAGGTATCGAAATCCGCCGACTGATTGCCTTTGTGCACCTGCTGCACCAGCCGATTCATGCGGGCAACCTGCTGACCTTTTACCTGCGGAATCGCCTCAACCAGCGTTTGGTAGATGGTTTCACCGCCCGGCGCTTCACCGACGCCGGTGTGTCCCGCGCTATCCGTGAGCACCACGATATTGCGGGTGAAGCAGGCGCTGTGCGCGCCACCGATGTTGAGCAGCATACTGTCGTAACCGGCAACCGGAATCACCTGCATATCGGTGATGACCGGCGTGCTTTGCGTAGTCATATTCCGTCCTTATGGCCTGGTTTTCAGTTCAACGCGTTTGATATCGCCGGCAATCACCAGGAAACTAAATGCGGCGACAAAGGCATGGATACCGACATAAATCAGCGCGCCCTCGAAGGATCCGCTGGTGGCGATGATGTAACCGATGGCAATTGGCGTGACGATGCCGGAGAAGTTACCGAACATGTTGAACAGACCGCCGCTCAAACCGCTGATCTCTTTCGGGGCGGTATCTGCCATCACTGCCCAACCCAGCGCACCAATGCCTTTGCCGAAGAACGCCAGCGCCATAAAGAACACCACCACCCATTCGGTGTCGGTGTAGTTACACATCACCATCGAGATGGAGAGCAGCATACCGAGCACAATGGGCGTTTTACGCGCGATGTTCAGCGAACCGGTTTTACGCATCAGGTAATCAGAAATCACGCCGCCCAATACGCCGCCGAGGAAGCCACACACCGCAGGAATCGAAGCAATAAAGCCGGCCTTCAGAATCGACATGCCGCGCGCCTGCACCAGATACACCGGGAACCAGGTAATAAAGAAGTAGGTTAAAGCGTTGACGCAGTATTGGCCGAGATAGATGCCCAGCATCATGCGTGAGGTTAGTAGCTGTTTGATCTGGAACCACTTGTCGCTCCAGCTCACTTTGCGGTCATCCTTTTTGACGTCCATGTTGATCAGTGCGCCGCCCTGCTCCATGTACTCCAACTCGGCTTTGTTGACGCCCGGATGATCGGTGGGATCGTGGATCACTTTCAGCCAGATAAAGCTGAGGATGATGCCCAATCCGCCCATGAACCAGAACACGTGCGCCCAGCCCACTTCGGAGACCAGCCAACCCATGATCGGCGCGAAGATTACCGTGGCAAAGTATTGCGCCGAGTTAAAGATTGCGACAGCGGTGCCGCGCTCCTGTGCCGGGAACCAGGCCGCAACAATGCGGCTATTGCCGGGGAAGGATGGCGCTTCAGCCAGGCCGACCAGGAAGCGCAACAGGAACAGCGAAATGATAATGCCAAAACCGCTGAACAGATCGACGAAGCCTTGCAGCAAGGTGAACAGCGACCAGAGGAAGATGCTCCAGAAGTAGACGCGTTTTGAGCCGAAGCGGTCGAGCAGCCAGCCGCCCGGAATCTGCCCAATCACGTACGCCCAGGAAAAGGCGGAGAAGATATAGCCAAGGCCGACCGAATCAAGGCCGATCTCTTTGGACATCGCCGAACCGGCAATCGAAATGGTTGCGCGGTCACCGTAGTTGAACGAGGTGACGATAAATAACATCACCACAATCCAGTAACGGGCATTGGTGCGCTTTTGCACTGCTTCCGCTGTCTGGCTGAAACTATTCATGATGCACTCCTGAAATATAGCGAACGCTACATCCACTCTGACTGCATACACATCGCGTTGGGTATCAGAATGAAGTCGGGTTAAACACGGCGATTTTTATATTTGGCAATACGATGATGCGTCGTGACGAATAACCTAACGTTGAAGAACGAGAATCAGTATAGGAACAGCCTGGCGGCGAAACACTGGAAGAACGCATGAGGATTAGGGTTGAAAGAGAATGATTTTATGGCATCTGCACATAACGCTGCGGCGTGGCTCACGGAACGCTTTTTTGCTCCCTGATTTTGCCTGGTTAACGTACAGGATAACGGCAGTTTGTGAGTCCCTTCACTTGTGTTTGGATAAACGAACCAAATTCCCCTGATAAATCTCCTTAAAGCCAGTCAGTTGCACAATGCATACGGCAAATACCCCTGCATATACTGAGGCTGGCAAAAAACGATGACGTGATGGACGTATTTTAAACCGCGCTGCTACGTACGGTGCGACGAACTGGAAGGTGAGCAATGAACCGTCCTCTGACAGAAAAACCGCTCTATATCAAAGTGCACGATGCCGATAACGTGGCGATCGTGGTCAACAATCAGGGATTACCGTCTGGCACCCTGTTCGACGACGGACTGCAACTGACTGAGCATGTGCCACAGGGACATAAAGTCGCGCTCAGCGATATCCCGCAAGCAGGCGCGATCCTGCGCTACGGTGAAGTGATTGGCTACGCGCTGCGTCCCATCCCACAAGGTAGCTGGATTGAAGAATCACTGGTAGCGCTGCCCGAAGCGCCGCCACTCAACAGTTTGCCGTTGGCAAACAATGTACCGCCCGCGCTGCCGCCGCTGGAAGGTTATACCTTCGAAGGCTATCGCAATGCAGATGGCAGCGTGGGCACGCGCAACCTGCTCGGCATCACCACCAGCGTTCACTGCGTGGCGGGCGTGGTGGATTATGTAGTGCAGATCATTGAGCGTGATTTGCTGCCGCGTTATCCCAATGTCGATGGCGTGGTGGCGCTGAATCATCTGTACGGTTGCGGCGTGGCAATCAATGCGCCCGCCGCGGTGGTGCCGATTCGCACCATTCATAACCTGGCGCTGAATCCCAATTTTGGTGGCGAAGTGATGATCGTCAGCCTCGGCTGCGAGAAGTTACAGCCCGAACGTCTGCTGACCGGCACACCGGATGTGCAGGCCATTTCGCTGGATGACAACGACATTGTGCGATTGCAGGATGAGCGGCTGGTGGGCTTCGGCGCGATGGTGGATGAAATCCTGCAGGTCGCCGAACGCCATCTGAAAAAGCTTAATCAACGTCAGCGCGAAACCTGTCCGGCATCAGAGCTGGTGATCGGCACGCAGTGCGGCGGCAGCGACGCTTTCTCGGGCGTAACGGCGAACCCCGCCGTGGGATTTGCTTCTGATTTACTGGTGCGCTGCGGTGCGACGGTGATGTTCTCGGAAGTGACCGAAGTGCGGGATGCCATACATCTGCTGACGCCGCGCGTGGTGGATGAAGCGGTTGGCAAACGGCTGCTGGAAGAGATGGCGTGGTATGACGATTACCTCAGCCAGGGCCAAACCGATCGCAGCGCCAATCCCTCGCCGGGCAACAAAAAAGGCGGGCTGGCGAATGTGGTGGAGAAAGCGCTGGGTTCGATTGCCAAGTCAGGTCGCAGCCCAATTGTTGAAGTGTTGTCGCCAGGACAGCGCCCCACCAAACGCGGGCTGATTTATGCGGCCACACCAGCCAGCGATTTCGTGTGTGGCACGCAGCAGATGGCATCGGGCATTACCTTGCAGGTGTTCACTACCGGGCGCGGCACACCTTACGGTTTGGCCGCCATTCCGGTGATCAAGATGGCAACGCGCAATGCGCTGGCCGAACGCTGGCATGATTTGATGGATATTAATGCCGGAACTATTGCAACGGGCGAAGAGAGTATTGAACAGGTCGGTTGGCGACTGTTTGAGTTGATTCTGGAGATTGCCAGTGGGCGCAAGCAGACGTGGTCGGATCGTTGGGGGATTCGTAATCAGCTGGCGGTGTTTAATCCGGCGCCGGTAACGTGATGGTTATTGCCCTCACCCTGGCCCTCTCCCACTTCGCGGTAGAGGGAACATACCGTGCGGGCTGCACCCTCTAAATATTCCCTCTCCCGCTGGCGGGAGAGGGTTAGGGTGAGGGAAAAGTCCTTACAGCAACTTACCCCAGCTCTCCACCCACGGTGAGGTCACTGATTCGGGCTCCGGATCTTCCGTCGCATCCACCAACAGCACCTCGCCGATGCGCTGCGCGCTCTGCTCCTGCAAGGTGGCATCAAAGGTTTTAGCTGCACCGCAGAAATTGTCATAGCTGCTGTCACCCAAGCCAATCACGCCATAACGCAATTCTGGTTGATAACCCAGCTGATCACGCACTGCAACATACAGGCGGGCAATGTTATCCGGGAAGTCGCCCTGACCGGTGGTTGAGGTGACAATCAGCACCACATCCTGGCTGTATGCCTGCCAATCCGCCATCGACGGATCTTCAAACACCTTCACGTCGTGGCCCTGCTCTTCCAGCACCGTCTGTGCTTCTTCAGCTACCAGCAGCGCATTGCCGTAAACCGTACCTGTAAAAATGCCAATCTTTGCCATCTTGCCGCTCCTTTATTCTGTCGGCTTATCCTGGACTGCATCATTGGCAAACTCAACCCTGGGAACATCAGGGATCTGATCCTGCCAGCCAAACTGCTCAAGCATCTGCTGCCAGACGCGATCCAACCCGGCGCGAATCACTATGGCCTCGCCGGTAACGGGATGGGTAAAGCTGAGTACGCTGGCGTGCAGCATCAGGCGATTGAGGCCAAAATGTGCCGCCGCACCGCGATTCTGGCGCAGATCGCCGTGCGCGCTGTCGCCAATAATCGGATGACGCAGATGCACCATGTGGCGACGCAGCTGATGTTTACGCCCGGTGTGCGGCGCCATCTCCACCAGCGTATAGCGCGCGGTGTTATAGCGGCTGATGGCGACCGGCATCTCAACGTGTGCCAGCGCCTGGTAATCCGTTACCGCCGGTTGGGCAACAGGTTCCTGGGTGGCAAATTTGTCGGCAATCTTATCCAGCTCTTCCACCAGCGGATAATCCAGCGTCGCGCCGCCTTCCAGCCAGCCGCGCAGCACCGCATGATAGGTTTTCTGCATCTGATGCTGTTCAAACTGCTGCGCCAGTAAATGGGCGACTTCACTCGATAAGGCCATCAGCAACACGCCGGACGTTGGGCGATCGAGGCGGTGCACAGTGAACACATGCTGGCCAATCTGATCGCGCACCGTTTGCATCACCACCACTTTTTCATTGCGATCGAGCCAGCTGCGATGCACCAGCCAGCCGGCCGGCTTATTCACCGCGACCAGCCACGCATCTTGATAAAGGATTTCGAGCATCAGGCGGAAGGTTCCTGGAACAGCGCATCAAACTTGTTGAGCGTCAGCAATAGCACCGCATAGCCCGGCGTGTCGGCTGGCAATGCGACTTCATAATAGGGAGCGATGGCAAAATTCTGCGGCAACGGCGCGCCGCTTTCGAGCAGCGCATAAAAACGTGGCATGAACACCCATTGTAGCCATTGCAGCGGCTCCATGGTATCAAGACAGAAAGGTTCGGTACTGGCGAAGGCGCCCGCCTCGGGGGATTGTGACTGCCAATGGCCGTGTTCACGCATCACCGCTTCGACCTGCTGCAGGCGCTGAAAAATCATTTGCGACGACATGCGCCACCTCCAGAGAAAAATTGGGCGGCAAGCATACCATCAGTCACGCCCGGCGTAAAAATGGCATAAAAAAAGGGAGCACTGTGATTACAGTGCTCCCGGTTTTCGTTTGCAGCATTCCAGCTACTGCTGTGCTCCCTGCTCATCCATGACAACTTTTCCTGCGCTTTCCGTCGCTTGTCATCATGACATTGGTCCTTAGCATCCTGGCCCGCCACGTTCCGCGTGGCTCTCATTCTCCGTCCTGGAGGTGTCCTTTATACTCAATCCTGAGTGTCCTGCTTTGTCCTGAAGCCTTCCTTGTGCCGTAAACTCCGTTACGTTCCCGCCTCATGGCTGACATTCTCCTGAACGTCTCTTAATCCCTAGCATCCTGCCAGTGGTGACTATTCTCCCAGAAACCATCGCAATAACAAGCCAGTAAGAAGCGTTAATGGATTAAGTCCTGTCTTAATTTTCAGATTGATGCCATAAGTTCATGATTCACAATATTTTTACATTTAGCGCTTCCGCAAGTCTGCGCAATGATCTAGCGATCTCTCACACCTAACGTGAGAGATCTCTCACAAAGCGCAGCCTAAAAATCTGCAAATCACTGAGTAACCGGTTGTAAAGCATTAAGAAATGTCTTAACCGATGTCGCCAGGACTTCACGCTTTTTAGTGCCAGGCTCCTCAATAATGACCTCGCCGGTAAGATTGCACAGCGCAATCACATCATTCTCTGAGTTGGTGGTGGCAATAAACAGCGTTGGCGCTTGTCTTAAGCGGCGCTTCATAACCAAGTGACCAATCAGGTTTTCCTGCAGGCGAGTGAAATCCGCTTCACTCCATACCTGCAGCAGGGTAATCGGCTGCTGTTCAAAGGTTGCCGTCATATCACCTGCAAACTGGCTGGTGTAAAACGCACTGATTTCTGGTTGCAGTTGCAGATCCAGCGCACGCTCTACCGCTTCAAGCGTGGCTGGTAACGTAAACGGCTGCGGCTGCCACAACACGCGGTCATCCAGCGTGCTGATGATGCAGTCGGAGGGAACGCCAAGCAGATCGGCGCTGGCGGGAAAATGTCCGGTTTGTTGCTGCCAATGTTCCACGTAGCGGGCGGTAAACTCACGCAGAGCATCTACGGTTTGCTGCATCATTCATATTCTCGCAAGTGTTAGGTTACACTTAACCACTTTGATGAAATTCAGTGGTAACCGTTATGTCTTCTGAAAACCGGGATCAGGCATTAAGCGGCCTGACCTTAGGTAAGCCCACGGCTTATGTTGATCGCTACGATAACACGCTGCTGCAATCCGTGCCGCGCAGCCTTAACCGTGAGCCGCTGGGGCTGTATCCCGATAATCTGCCGTTTACTGGCGCAGATATCTGGACGCTCTACGAACTCTCCTGGCTCAACAGCAAAGGCGTTCCGCAGGTCGCAGTGGGCGAAGTGGTACTGCGCGCCGATAGCCAAAACCTGATCGAGTCGAAGAGTTTCAAGCTCTATCTTAACAGTTTTAATCAGACCGTTTTCGCCGACTGGGGCGAAGTGCGTCAGACGCTGGAGCGTGATCTCAGCGCCTGCGCGAAGGGTCAGGTCAGCGTGGCGCTGTTTCGTCTCAGCGAAGTGGAAGGCCAGCCGATCGGCCATTTCAGTGGCGAAGTGATTGATGAACAGGATATCGAAATCCACGATTACGCCTTCAATGCAGATTATCTGGCGCAGGCTGCAGGCCGTGAAATTGTTGAAGAAACGCTGGTTAGCCATCTGCTGAAATCGAACTGCTTAATTACCAATCAGCCGGATTGGGGCTCGGTGATGATTCGCTACAAAGGCCCGCGTATTAATCGTGAAGCGCTGCTGCGTTATCTCATCTCATTCCGTCAGCATAATGAGTTTCATGAGCAGTGCGTTGAGCGCATTTTCAACGACGTTCAGCGCTTTTGTCAGCCAGAAGCCCTGAGCGTTTATGCACGTTACACCAGGCGCGGCGGTCTGGATATCAATCCGTGGCGCAGTAACGTGCCCTTCTCTCCGGGATTTTCCCGCCTGGTTCGCCAGTAATAGTTTGCGAGACGCCTCGCAGGCCGCTGCACGGATGCGCGGTTCCCCTTGAGCATTCACAGCGGACAACGTTACTCTGTTGAAGGCGCGATCGAAGCATGCGCGACCAGGGATTTTCGTCGCTGCGTTAATAAGTTAAGCGCAGCGTCATCAGCCACGCATTTGCGTGTAAAGGAGTTCTCTTGATTACACATATCAGCCCGCTTGGCTCGATGGATCTGCTCTCCCAGCTTGAAGTCGACATGCTGAAGCGCACCGCTAGCAGCGACCTTTATCAGCTGTTTCGTAACTGTTCTCTTGCGGTACTCAACTCCGGTAGCCAGACCGACAGCAGCCAGGAATTGCTTTCGCGTTTTGAAAACTTCGACATCAACGTGTTACGCCGTGAGCGCGGTGTGAAACTTGAGCTGATCAACCCGCCGGAAGAGGCATTTGTTGATGGCCGGATTATTCGTTCGCTGCAGGCAAACTTGTTTGCCGTGCTGCGCGACATTCTGTTTGTAAACGGACAACTGGCGGCAACAGAACGCTACCAGAACGAGGAGCCGGAAGACTCTGCGCATATCACCAATCAGGTGTTTTCGATTCTGCGTAACGCGCGTGCACTGCACATCGGCGAATATCCGAATACCGTGGTGTGTTGGGGCGGCCACTCAATCAATGCGGTGGAATACCAATATTGCCGCAACGTCGGCACACAAATGGGTCTGCGCGAACTCAACATCTGTACCGGTTGCGGACCTGGCGTCATGGAAGCACCGATGAAAGGTGCGGCGGTAGGACATGCGCAGCAGCGTTATCATGACAGCCGTTTTATCGGCCTGACTGAGCCCTCAATCATTGCCGCCGAACCACCGAATCCGCTGGTCAATGAGCTGATCATCATGCCGGATATCGAAAAACGCCTTGAAGCCTTTGTGCGTATCGCCCACGGTATCGTGATCTTCCCTGGCGGCGTGGGCACAGCCGAAGAGCTGCTGTATTTGTTGGGTATTTTAATGAATCCGCACAACAGCGATCAGGTATTGCCGCTGATTCTGACCGGACCCAAAGAGAGCGCCGACTACTTCCGCGTGCTGGATGATTTCATCGTCAATACGCTGGGCGAAGCCGCACGCAAGCACTACAAAATTATCATTGATGATGCCGCTGAAGTGGCGCGTCTGATGAAGAAAGCCATGCCGCAGGTGAAAGAGTATCGCCGCGAAACCGGCGATGCCTACAGCTTCAACTGGTCGATTCGTATCGCACCCGAATTGCAAGTGCCCTTCCTGCCGACGCACGAGAATATGGCAAACCTGAAGCTGTTCCCGGATCAGCCCGCCGAGCTGCTGGCAGCCGATCTGCGTCGCGCCTTCTCCGGCATTGTGGCGGGTAACGTCAAAGAGATCGGAATTCGTGAAATTCGCGAGAAAGGCCCGTACAAACTGCACGGCGATGCCAATCTCATGCACCGCATGGACGAACTGTTGCAAGGTTTTGTCGCACAGCAGCGCATGAAGCTGCCGGGCAGCGCCTACACGCCTTGCTACGAAATCATCAAATAACCCATCAGGAAGGCAGCCTGCGGGCTGCCGCTATCGCTATGTCGCTTCATCTTCTTATCATTGATGCACTCAATCTGATTCGCCGTCTGCACGCTGTTCAGGGTTCGCCATGCCGCGACAGCTGCGTTGCCGCCTTGCATCAGTTATTGGGACATACACAACCCACGCACGTGGTGGCTGTGTTTGATAGCCATGAGCGTCAGCCCGGTTGGCGCCATCAGCTATTACCGGATTACAAAGCGGGTCGCCCGCCGATGCCGGAGGATTTGCATCTGGAGATGCCCGCGCTGCAGGACGCCTTCCGCGCAGCAGGCGTTAACTGCTGGGTGGCTGATTTAGACGAAGCCGACGATCTCGCCGCCACGCTGGCGGTGAAAATGGCGGACGCTGGTCATCAAGCAACGATTGTTTCTACCGATAAAGGTTATTGCCAGCTGCTGGCACCTAACATTCGTATTCGCGACTATTTCCAGAAGCGCTGGCTGGATGTGCCTTTTATCGAGCAAGAGTTTGGCGTAACGCCCGCGCAGTTGCCCGACTATTGGGGATTGTGTGGTATCAGTAGCAGCAAAATTCCCGGCGTGCCCGGCATTGGCCCGAAAAGCGCCCGCGAGTTGTTGATGCAGTTTGGATCGCTGGATGCGATCTATCAGCAATGGGACCAGGTACCGAGCAAATGGCAGGGAAAATTGCAGGAACAGCGGGAAATGGCAGAAATTTGCCGCAAAGTATCGACGTTAAAGCGTGATTTGGTACTGCAAGGCAATCTCAATACATTGAGATTTCAAACGAAACAGCCGTCGCCATAAAGGGCGTAATGCCAATCAGTTAAGCGCAGTATTAAATCACCGCGCCTTCCGTAGCGGCGCGATTTATCGCGCAATGAATTGCGCCGCTACAATGTGTGCTCTCGGTAATTAGCGATTTTCATGCCTCAACCGACGATCATTACGGCATCAAAGGCGACCCTAAAAACAATTTCCTGCGAAATAATTTGTGCTACAGCAAGGCGGCAAGTGCGCGAGTCCCCGGGAGCATACATCAGTATGTGACCGGGGCGAGCAAACGCAGCCAACGCCGCTGTAGTGCAAAGTATGAAGCAGGACCGCTGTAGCGCAAAGTATGAAGCAGGATTAGCGCTCGTCGCGACGGCCGCCCACCGCTGCCCACAACCGGCGTACGTGAACGGTGACTTCTTCGCGGTCGTGATAAAGCTGGCGCGCCTGAATCTGGGCATTAATACCCTGCGCTTTCAGCGCGTCATCAATCATCGCCAGGTTCTGTGTCACTTCTTCGTAGCGCTTTTTCATTGGCAGCTTGAGGTTGAATATCGCCTCGCGGCACCAGCCATTCACCAGCCATTCGGTCATCAGGCTTGCGACGCGCACCGGTTTTTCCACCATGTCGCACACCAGCCAGCTGATATTGGTACGCGGCGGACGGAATTTAAAACCATCTTCGCGGCAGTGCGTCACCTGTCCGGTGTCCATCAGGCTTGGCGCCATCGGGCCGTTATCTACCGCAAAAACCCACATGCTGCGTTTCACCAGTTGATAGGTCCAGCCGCCAGGGCAAGCGCCAAGATCGACGGCGTACATGCCGCTGGCTAAACGCTCATCCCACTCATCCGCAGGCACAAACACGTGAAACGCCTCTTCCAGCTTGAGCGTAGAACGGCTCGGCGCATCGGAGGGGAATTTCAGGCGCGGAATGCCCATGTAGAATGGCGAGTTGTTTTCCGGCAGCGAATAGCCGACGTAACAGGTGCCCGGCGCAATAAAGAACACGTGCACCACCGGACGCTTAGCTGTTTCGTAATTAAGCAGGATTTTGCTTTCACGCAGGCTGGCACGCAGCGGCACGGTTAATTTACGGCAGAACTTGGTGAGCTCTTTCGCTTCATTGGTATCCGGCACTTCAACCCGCAGTTCACCGCCCTTCTCCACCACACCGGTCAGCATGCCGACAATTGGCGTGATGCGGTCTTCTGGTGGCAGATCGCGCAGCAGCTCTCCCACCACCAGCATCTGCCGCGCAAAAATCAGTTCGGCAAACGGCAGCGTTTGGATCAGCTTTTCAGCATCTTGCTGCTGATAGCACTCATACAGCACGTAACCTGAGTCATCTTTGACGCGCGGGAAGCCGTAAATCTCGCGCTCAGCCGCTTTCGCGCTGATTTCTGCCGCGCACTCTTTCTCAAATCCTGGACGGCAATAGAGTAAAACTTTATTCATGGCGATCTGCCTTTCGTTTCAGACGCAGTGCGCCAATCAACATCAAGAACCAGCCAATAAGGAAGCATAAGCCTCCCACCGGCGTAACAAAAACCCAAAACTTCATGTGCGACAGCGCCAGACAATAGAGGCTGCCACTGAACAACACGATACCGAGCGCCATCGCGGCGCTACTCCAGTAAAACCAGATATTGGCACGACGCAGCATAGCGGCACCCAGGCCAATCACCGCCAGCGTGTGATACGCCTGATATTCAAGCCCGGTATGTATCCACGCCATTTCGGCTGGGCCGAGCGATTTGCTCAGCACATGCGCGCCGAAAGCACCAAACGCCACCAGCATAAATCCGCTAATGGCAGCAAAAACAAACATGGCACGACTGGACATCAAACAATCCTCAAGGTAATGCGCACATCATTGTGCAGCCAGCAACGCATTAGTGATCGTAGCGAAAACGGAATTTTTCTTGTTCATTGGCCGCTTTTTCCAGGATCCACTGACGAAAGGCGGCTATTTTACCCAGTTCTGCCTGGCTGTCATGACAAACCAGATAAAAAGCATTTTTACTGACCAACACGTCGTTAAAAGGACATACCAGACGACCGGCTTCAATTTCACTCTGCGCCATCACATTATTCGCTAGCGCCACGCCCTGACCATGAATCGCCGCCTGCAACACCATGGCGCTGTGGCTGAAGATCGGGCCCTGTTGCACATTAATATGCTGCACGCCCAGCTGACGCGTATAGGATTGCCAGTCACGGCGCGATGCATCATGCAGCAGCGTGCAGTGCGCCAAATCGGCCGGCGATTTGAGAGGATGATCACCCGTCAGCAACATCGGTGAGCAGACTGGCAGCAAATATTCGGCATACAATTTCTCAACCCGCAGGCCTGGCCAATTGCCACGACCGTAGAAAATCGCCACGTCGACATCGTCCGCCAATTTCTCCTCATCACGGTCCACCGCCTGGATACGCACGTCGATGCCCGGATAAGCCATATTAAAGCTGGAAAGGCGAGGAACCAGCCACTGAATGGCGAAACTCGGCAGCAAACTGACGGTCAGCGCACCTTTAGCGCTGCGCGCCTGTAATTTACGCGTCGCATCGTTTAGTGCGGAGAAAATCTCCTTAATATCTAAATAGTAGCTTTGACCTTCTTCTGTCAGTAAAAGCGAACGATTCCTCCGGCGAAACAGCTTTAGACCGAGGAAATCTTCCAGAGATTTGATCTGATGGCTGACAGCAGCCTGGGTAACAAACAGCTCTTCAGCGGCTTTGGTGAAGCTCAAATGACGGGCAGCAGCATCGAAGACGCGTAAGGCATTAAGCGGCGGAAGGCGTTTAGACATGGTTTTCCGTATCCGGATTGACAAGGTAATACTTCAACTTATACAAAGTCGCTAGGTATTAGTTTTTTTAATCCGAGACATTATAATTTGTCCGTTGAGGAAGCTCCAGCAAATACCTATAGTTGCCGCACTTCCTGAGCCGGAACGAAAAGATTTCTGGAAACGTGCGAGAGATCGCAGACTTTTGGAGAGCTTTTGGCTTGTGGTCGTGATGTTGTGTTTGCATTTTGATCTGACGCTTGCAGATCAAGCTTTTAATTCCTGTAGATTTACCCTGTCTGTCCATAGTGATTTTAAATAGCACCGCAAATTGCGGTGCTTTTTTTTTGCCTTACTGCCCCATCTCCACCATCTCTTTGACGTCAGAGCGGTTAATCTGCTGCTTGTTGCCATTGGCATCCTGATAGCTGATCATACCGGTTTCGTCATCAACTTTAGGTTTGCCATCGGCGACGATGGTGCGACCATCGTTAGTGTGCATTACGTAATTGCTGGAACATGCGGACAGGGTAAAGGCCAGAGTACACACGGCCAGCACTGCGGTGAGTTTATTCATCTTCTATCTCCTTGCAGATTGATTGCATTAAACCACCCGCATGCGCTCACCAAAGGTAGCGCCAGTGAAATCGACTATGAATAGCGACGCGTTATGCGGGTTTCGGTTCAAACCTTGCAATAATTAGCATAACGCGCTTTTCCAGCTTTGCCAGGCAACGGGCCAGCTTTCAGCCTGGTCCTAACATGATTAACAGTGGGCTGAGTATGACCATTTTTTCTCCCGGCGCCTTCCGCCAGCAGTTCCCCGCGCTGAGCGATGCCGGAATCTACCTCGATAGCGCGGCTACTGCGCTCAAGCCGCAGGCGGTGATCGACGCAACCGCACAGTTCTACAGCCTCAGCGCTGGCACCGTGCATCGCAGCCAGTTCGCTGCCGCTCGCGCATTAACGGAAAAATACGAACAGGCGCGCGGATTAGTGGCGCGCTGGCTCAATGCTGCGGACGATCGGCAGATTGTCTGGACGCGCGGCACCACCGAAGCGATCAATCTGGTGGCGAACAGTTGGCTGGCTCCGCGATTGCAGGCTGGCGATGAAATCGTGGTTAGCGAAGCCGAACATCACTCCAATCTGGTGCCGTGGCTGATGGTGGCAAAAGCGGCGGGCGCGAAAGTGGTGAAATGGCCGTTGGGCGACGATCGTTTGCCGGATATCACGCTGTTGCCAGCACTGCTCAATTCACGTACCCGATTGCTGGCCGTTGGTCAGATGTCGAACGTCACCGGCGGCTGTCCGGACCTGGCGCAGGCGATCCGTTTAGCCCATGACGTCGGTGCCAAAGTGATGGTCGATGGCGCACAAGGTGTAGTGCATTGTCCGCCGGATGTACAGGCGCAGGATATTGATTTCTATGCTTTTTCCGGCCATAAGCTTTATGGCCCAATGGGCATTGGCGTGCTGTATGGCAAAGCGGAACTGCTGGAAGCGATGGATCCATGGCAAGGCGGCGGCAAAATGCTGACGCAGGTCGATTTTAACAGTTTCACACCGCAGCCGGTGCCGTGGCGTTTTGAAGCCGGAACGCCTAACGTTGCCGGCGTGGTGGGGTTGAGTGCCGCGCTGCAGTGGCTGGCGCAACATGATGGCAAAAAGGCCGAAATGTGGAGCCAGCAACTGGCGAGCCTCGCCGAGGAGCAACTGAGCGAGATCCCCGGTTTTCGCAGCTTCCGCTGTGGCAATGCCAGCCTGCTGGCGTTTGATATTGCCAGCATTCACCACAGCGATATCGTTACGCTGCTCGCCGAGCATGGCATCGCATTGCGCGCCGGGCAGCACTGCGCGCAGCCGCTGATGGCGGCGCTGGGCGTCACCGGCACGCTGCGTGTCTCGTTTGCCCCCTATAATAATTTGCAGGACGTGGATGCGCTGGTGCGCGCCATGCGCCATGCCGTAGACTTACTGAGTGAATAAGCCCATGACATCAACCCTGCTCGCCCCGCATCCGTTCGGCGATCTGATTACCGCCGCCAGCCTGACGGAAAAATTCACCCATTTTCATCAGTGGGAAGATCGCTATCGTCAACTGATCCAGCTCAGCCGCCAGCTGCCTGCGTTAGCGGAAGAGTTAAAGACGCCAGATATCGAACTCACGGGCTGTGAAAATCGCGTCTGGCTAAGCAGCCAGTTGCTGAACAACGGCACGCTGCACTTTTATGGTGACAGCGAAGGACGCATCGTGCGCGGATTGCTAGCGGTGTTACTGACGGCGGTGGAAGGCAAAACGCCAGCCGACTTGCTGCAGCAAGATCCGCTGGCGTTATTTGATACGTTAGGTCTGCGCGCACAGCTCAGTGCGTCGCGCAGCAGCGGTTTACAGGCGCTGGCGGATGCGGTGCAACGCGCTGCTCGTCTGCACGCTCAGGCCGTTTGACGCGCTGCCTTCGCCAGAAACTTCTTCAATGCATGGGAAACCGCCACAAACCCGAACGTGGCGGTTACCATGGTCGCCGCGCCAAATCCGGCGGCACAATCCATGCGTTTCGGGCCTTCTGCGGTGGAGCGTGAAGTGCACACGCTGCCGTCCGGCTGCGGATACATCAGCGCTTCCGTCGAGAATACGCAGTCGATGCCGAGCTTGCCTTTACTGTTCTTCACCACGTTAAAATCCCCTTTCAATCTCTCACGTAGCTTGGCCGCCAGCGGATCCTGAATGGTTTTCGCCAGATCGCTCACCTGAATCTGCGTGGGATCGATCTGGCCGCCCGCGCCGCCAGTGGTTATTAGCGGGATCTTGTTGCGACGACACCAGGCGATCAACGCGGCTTTGGGGCGCACGCTGTCAATCGCATCAATCACGTAGTCAAAACCCGCCGATAACAGTTCAGCGGTATTTTCCGGCGTGATGAAATCATCGATGCAGATCACTTCGCATTCCGGATTGATGGCGCGCATACGTTCCGCCATCACTTCGGTTTTCGCCTGGCCCACTTTGCCCTGCAGCGCGTGAATCTGGCGGTTGGTATTGGTGATGCAGACATCGTCCATATCAATCAGGGTGATTTTACCTATGCCGGTGCGCGCTAAGGCTTCCGCCGCCCACGAACCCACGCCGCCAATACCGATCACGCAAAAGTGCGCGTCGGCAAAACGCTGCAGCGCGTCCTGGCCATAGAGACGCGCCGTGCCGCCAAAACGTTGTCGCCAGGCGTCGCTTACTACTGTCATAACCAAACCTTTCCGGGAAAACGGGACATTAATTAGAACCTAACAGCAGCGAACCGTTGTTGCCATTTTGTGGGTTGCTAAACAGCGGCTGACCGGTGCCCGGCGCGGCTTTCAGCACCCAGACGCGGCCATAATGGTTGTAGAAACCGGCCAGATGCGCCGCATCCGGGCCAACGCCCTGATAGATATCGAAGTGCTGGCCTTTAATCGCGCCACCCACGTCTAACGCCACCATCAGACGCATCTCATATTTGCCATTAAACTTGCCCTTCTCGTTCAGTTGCGGCACTTCGGCTAACAGCACGGTTCCGGCCGGAATCAATGAACGATCGGAGGCAACGGAAGCCTTGGCAATCAGCGGCACCGCGCTGGCACCGCGCACCGGCACATACTCTTCCGGTTTGAAGAAGACGAAGGATTGGTTGGTTTCCAGCACCGAACGCACTTCCTGTGGCGAATGCTCTTGCGCCCACTGACGAATCGCCTGCATCGACATATCTTCGCGCTTCACTTCACCGCGATCGATCAGCTCTTTACCGATGCTGTGATAAGCCCAGCCATTTTTGCCGCCGTAACCAAAAAAGCGCAGTGGACGACCATCACCAAAATCAACGTAGCCGCTGCCCTGCACATCCATCATGAAGTTATCGATCAGCGAATTGCTGTAGGCAATGATGTAGCGATCGTCGAGCCCACCATTATAGATAGAAGCGCGGCTCGGCAGTTTCTGTCCACGCGGACGCGGTGGCATACGATAAATCGGATACTGGAACTCGCCCTGACGGGTATAACGCGCTTCCACAACCGGCGTGTAGTAACCGGTGAACTGCACGTTGCCGTAATTGTCAGTGCCTTCCATCTGATAAGCATTCAAACCAAACTGGTTGAGCTGGCGCGTATCCGCGCCGGACAGCAGCCAGTTTTGCACTGCGCTGTAAGTACCGTTGTTGCGCCCGAACAGGCCGGATGAGGCGGTTTGAATCTGCACTACCTGATCGCTAAAGTCTTTGCCGTTTACCGGACGCCCTTTAGCATTCGGTTGGTTGACCAGCCCAAGCGGTTGCTCCAGCTTGCCATCTATATACTGTTGACCGCGGTCGGTCGGTTTAGAACTACAGCCCGCTAGCAGCGCGATAAATGCGCCAGTAAGTGCATACTTCGCCCAATGTCCTTTCATAACCTTCTCTTTTTATCGATTGTTTGCCCGGCGACGATAGCAAAGGGGCAGAGAGAATGAAATCTGCCATCAGCGGTAACGCTCACATCTGTACAATAATCCACCCAATGGCGAGTTTATTCATCAACTGACTGTAAATTTGACGTTTTGTCTCAAAAAGGGGTTGCATCGCCGCGCGTCCAGAGTATAGTGCGCATCCACGGACGCGGGGTGGAGCAGCCTGGTAGCTCGTCGGGCTCATAACCCGAAGGTCGTCGGTTCAAATCCGGCCCCCGCAACCAATTCTTCTTAAATGAAGAGACAATGTGAAGTGTCGTGTAACGCGTCAGTCGGACGCGGGGTGGAGCAGCCTGGTAGCTCGTCGGGCTCATAACCCGAAGGTCGTCGGTTCAAATCCGGCCCCCGCAACCAATTGTCTTAAGAAGAATACAATGTGAAAAGTCGCTTAATGCGACAGACGGACGCGGGGTGGAGCAGCCTGGTAGCTCGTCGGGCTCATAACCCGAAGGTCGTCGGTTCAAATCCGGCCCCCGCAACCAATCATTTAAACACCTTAACGGGTGTTTTTTTGTTTCTGGCGTCCGGAAAAAAGCGGCATTGCTGCCGCCCTCCTCAGCGATGCGCTAGTGCCGCACCCTTATCAAAATACGCCTTAATCCCATGCAGAATCGCCTCAGCCACCTGATGCTGATAGCGCGCCGTGCGCAGCTTGCGCTCCTCTTCGACATTACTGATAAACGCGGTTTCCACCAAAATCGAGGGAATATCCGGCGCTTTCAGCACCGCAAATCCCGCCTGATCGACGGTGCGCTTGTGCAGGTGATTGATATGTCCCATGCGTGACAGCACTTCTTTACCAAACTTCAGGCTGTCGCTGATGGTTTGCCGCTGCACCATGTCGAACATGGTGTGGTCGAGATAACGATCGCCGCTCATGCTGACGCCGCCAATCAAATCGGCTTCATTCTGCGTTTGTGCGAGGAAGCGCGCCGCCGCTGAGGTAGCGCCGCTGGTCGAAAGGGCAAACACCGACGAACCGCGCGCGGCCCGACTGGTGAAGGCATCAGCATGGATCGAAATAAACAGATCCGCACGCTGCTTTCGCGCTTTCGCCACGCGGACACGCAACGGTATAAACACATCCTCATTGCGCGTCATGTAAGCTTTCATGTTGCGCTCTTTGTCGATCAGCGCCTTCAGATAGCGACCGATCTTCAACACGATATCTTTCTCACGCGTTTTATATTTGCCATGCGCGCCGGGATCCTCACCACCATGGCCAGGATCGATCATGATGATAATCGGTCGATCGCGCCCCGCTTTGCCCGGCAGCGCCGCCTGCACCGGCTGATCGCGTTCAAGATCGCCCTGATTGTAATTCTGCAGTAATGCCAGTAGCGGATCCTCTTCCCGTGATTGCTGATTAGGATAGAGATCGACCACTAAGCGATGCTTGATACCTGCCACTGGCGCAAGAGTAAATGTCTTGGGCGCAATACTGCGCTTGAGTTCCAGCACCAGTCGCACCGTGTTAGCGTCAAACTGACCGACGCGTGCGGTTTTGATATAGGGATCGTCCACGCGCACCAGCTTATCGACTCCTTTCAGGACCGGGTTGATGTGCATATTTTCGATATCAATAACCAGACGATCGGGATTCCCCAGCGTGAACTGTTTGTACTTGAGGGGAACGTTTGATTCCAGGGTTACGCGGGAGTAGGTCGATGAGGGCCAGATGCGCACCGCCACAATATGCTGGCTGGCAGCCAGCCCGGTACGCGTCACGCTTAGCATTAATAATGCGCCAGCGCCCTGTAATAATCGTCGTCGTGTAAAAGCTTCGGACATGCCGCTCCAACTGCTGTGTTATGTCTAAAAAATCATCACTCGATGGCAAGAAAGTGAAAACTTTACTCGATGAGAATCGTCTTGTCTTGCCGGAAAAACCAGATAATGCAGTCTGTTAGCGCGTGTTGCATCATGAAAATCGTAAAGTAACGTCAGGCCCGGCGCTTGCAATAAAGAGCAAAAGAGCATAAAAATACGAAAATTACGAATAAACATGCACAGAGGGCTTTGCCGTGAAGGAACGCAGTACAGAACTGGTTCAGGGTTTTCGCCACACCGTTCCCTATATAAATACCCATCGTGACAAGACGTTTGTCATCATGTTGGGTGGCGAAGCCATCGAGCATGAGAACTTCTCAAGCATCGTTAATGACATCGGTCTGCTGCATAGCCTCGGCATTCGCTTAGTGGTGGTTTATGGTGCGCGTCCGCAGATTGACGCCAGCATGGCCCAGCAACAGCTGGAACCGATTTACCACAAACATACGCGCGTTACCGATGCACAATCACTTGAGCTGGTAAAGCAGGCCGCCGGTCGTTTACAGCTGGATATCACCGCGCGTCTGTCGATGAGCCTCAACAACACGCCGCTGCAGGGCGCGCACATTAACGTAGTGAGCGGCAACTTCATCATTGCGCAGCCGCTGGGGGTGGATGATGGCGTTGATTACTGCCACAGCGGGCGTATTCGTCGTATTGATGAGGAAGCGATCCATCGTCAGCTGGATAACGATGCGATTGTGCTACTCGGTCCGGTGGCGGTTTCTGTTACTGGCGAGAGTTTTAACCTGACGTCAGAAGAAGTGGCGACGCAGCTGGCAATTAAATTGAAGGCCGAGAAGATGATTGGTTTCTGCTCCGAACAGGGCGTGACCAATCGCGAAGGCGCGATTATTTCTGAATTGTTCCCGAACGAAGCCCAGGCGCGCATCGACGAAATGGAGAGCGACGGCGATTTCCTCTCTGGCACCGTGCGGTTCTTACGTGGTGCGGTCAAAGCCTGCCGTAGCGGCGTGCGTCGCAGCCACCTGATTAGCTATCAGGAAGATGGTGCGTTGCTGCAAGAACTGTTCTCGCGCGACGGTATCGGTACCCAGATTGTGATGGAGTCGGCCGAGCAGATTCGGCGCGCCAACATCAACGATATCGGCGGTATTCTCGAACTGATTCGCCCGCTGGAGCAGCAAGGGATTCTGGTGCGTCGCTCCCGTGAGCAACTGGAGATGGAGATTGATAAGTTCACCATTATTCAGCGCGATAATTTAACCATCGCCTGTGCCGCACTCTATCCGTTCCCGGACGAGCAGATTGGTGAGATGGCTTGTGTGGCAGTGCATCCGGATTATCGCAGCTCATCGCGTGGCGAACTGTTGCTGGATCGCGTGGCGTTGCAGGCACGTCAGATGGGGCTAAAGAAGCTGTTTGTGTTAACCACGCGCAGCATTCACTGGTTCCAGGAGCGCGGTTTTACGCCGGTGGATATTGAGTCCCTGCCCGAGAGCAAGAAGCAGATGTATAACTATCAGCGCCGTTCAAAAGTGCTGATGGCGGATTTGGGGTAGTCGCATCATTTGACTGTGCCGTTGCGTAAGTGCACATACCGTAGCGGCGCAATTTATTGCGCAATATCCGCATGGGCAAGCTGCCGCCATTGATATGCGCGATTCATCGCGCCGCGACGGATTGTGCGGAATCGATACTTAATTACTCTCCGCTCAACCGCTCCAGTAATCCGCTGCGTCGCTGGGTACGCAACTGCACGGCACGCCGGAACACGCCGTCATCGCTGTACAACGTCAGTTGCTTACGCGCGCGGGTAATCGCGGTATAAATCAGCTCGCGCGTTAATACCGGCAGGAACTGCGCCGGCATCACCAACGCCGTGTGGTCAAACTCCGATCCCTGCGATTTATGCACCGTCATCGCCCACGCGGTATCGTGCGTCGGCAAGCGGCTCGGTTGCACCGCCTTGATGCTGCCATCCGGTAACGGGAAGAACACCTTCAGCAGACCTTCCTCATCAAACAGCGTAATGCCGATATCGCCGTTAAACAGGCCCAATGCGCTGTCGTTACGCGTCACCATCACCGGACGTCCCTGATACCAGCGACTGCCGCCGGTTGGACGACGAATCAGCTGCAGCTGCATCAGCTTCTGCTCAATACGTTGATTCAATCCCTGCACGCCAAACGGCCCTTCACGCAGTGCGCACAGCAGCTGATATCGGCCAAACGCCGCGATAATCTCAGCAGGATCGGCACGTTGGCGAATGAGTTCCAGGAACGGCTGATAACCAGCAGCAATCTCTGTCAGCATCGCCTGATACGCATCAGCATCCTGCAAAGGTTGACGGGTGATATCGCTGAAACCAGCCTTGAATGCGGCTTCAACCGCCTTTGCATCACCGGCGTTAACCGCTGCGGCCAGTTGGCCAATGCCGGAGTTGGCGTCAAAGCGGTAGCTTTTACGCAGCAGGCAAATCGCGTCGCGTACCGCGGGTGCGCTGCTGTCATCGATGCCCGCCACCCCGCTGCCGGTGAGCTCGCTCAGCTGCGCAGCGCGCATCGGGCTGTAACCGGCTTCCGCACAGCGACAGATATCACCGAGCACTGCGCCCGCTTCCACCGATGCCAGCTGATCGCGATCGCCGAGGAACACCACGCGCGCCTGCGCTGGCAATGCGGCGATCAAATTCGCCATCATGCCGAGATCGACCATTGAGGCTTCATCCACCACCAGCACATCCAGATGCAGCGGATTTCCGGCGTGATAGCGCAGGCGCTGCGTTTCCGGCTGCGCGCCTAACAAGCGGTGCAGCGTGGTGGCATCGGCCGGAAAGCGCTGCCGCTCCGCCTCGCTCACCGGCAACTTTTGCAGCGCCTTGCCCAGCGATTCGGTGAGACGCGCCGCCGCTTTGCCGGTCGGCGCAGCCAACTGAATACGTAACGCGCCTTCACTAAGACGGATCAGTGCCGCCAGCAGTTTTGCCACCGTGGTGGTTTTTCCGGTTCCGGGACCGCCCGAGATCACCGCAGTTTTCTGCGTCAGCGCCACCGCAGCCGCAATCTTCTGCCAGTTATCCGGCTCGCTGCCAAACAGCTGATCCAGTACTTGCCGGACCTGTTCAGGCGCAAAAGGCTGTGCTGTTGACTGTGACTGAAAGAAGCGTGCCACCTGCCCTTCGTTGTGCCAAAGGCGATGCAGATAGAGACGATCTTCGCTCAGCACGATGGGTGCCGCTTGCTCGCTGCTACTCAGCGCCGACCAGCCGGCTAAAATTGCAGGCCAATCCTGCGGTTCGCCTGCCGCTTGCCAGATGGCCTGGGCCAGCTCCGCATGACGCCCTTTAAACAGGTTGTCGCGGCTTAGCTGTGATAACGGCAAACAGACATGCCCATCTCCCGCTTCCGCGCTCAGGCAGGCCGCCAGCAGCAAACGCGCCGGTTGATCATCATCAGCCAGCAGTTGAGCGAACTGGACATCCAGCGAGCGCAGCAAACGCAGCTCAGCCGCCTGTGCTAAAAGCGCGGTCATACCGCTCATGCTGTCGCTCCCGGCCCGCGAAACAGGCTATCCAGTTGTGAAATGAAGTCGAAGGTGGGAAGGGTATGAAACACGCCGTTGTCTGGAGAGCTGCCGTCCATGCCACGCAGGAAGAGATAAAATACGCCGCCGAAATGCTGCTCATAATCGTAATCCGGCAAGCGATGTTGTAAATAGCGGTGCAGCGCCAGCGTATAGAGCTGGTACTGCAAATCGTAGCGGTGGTCGATCATCGCCTGCGCCATTGCCTGCGGCGTATAAGCTTCATGGCTGTCACCGAGCCAGTTGGATTTATAATCCAGCAGGTAATATTTGCCCTGCCAGCGGAACACCAGGTCGATAAAGCCTTTCAGCATGCCCTGCACCTGACGGAAATCGAGCGGCGGAGCCTGCGCCGATAACGCATCCTGAGCAATCAACGCGCTCAGTTCACGCGCGGTCAGCACATTGTCAATTGGCAGATAGAATGCCATCTCCACCAAACGATCGCTGCTCTGCACCTGCGCCAGATGAATACCCTGCGCGTTAAGTGGCGTGCTCAATACACGCCTGATCCACGCACTGAGCATCGGCTGCCAGTGCAGCGGATAGCCGTTTTGCTGCAGATGTTGCGCCAGCTTCTCCTCGGAAGGCGGCTGCGGGAAATCCAGCGATTCGAACAGCTCATGCAAAAACGTTCCCGGCGCGGCACCGCGCGGGAAGTGATGGGGCGTAAGCGCCGCTTCCCCTTCCTCTTCCCGATCCTCTTCGCCGGCTGCTTCCACATCGAAATTCGGCATCACCTCAAGCAGACGATGAGAACTGTGCTGCTGCAAACCAGAGTAACTGGTTACGCGCCACGGATCGGCCAGCACGCGCGTTACGCTTCGCGCCCCCAACTCGCTATCGGCGACCGCCTCAACCTGCCAGCGCTCGGCTTGCATATCTTCAGCCAGCACCACCTCGGTGCCCGCCGCGTCCATGTTATGCAGCAACGCGCCGAGCTGTTCGGCTGTTGCCGCTACACCGCGCTGCAACAGAAAACCGAGCGCGCTTTTATGCAAATCGCTCTCGCCCTCTTTCTTACGCGTGCCGCGAAACAGCGGTGCCACGCCGACGCTGCAGTGATAGATCGAACGGGTCAACGCCACGTAGAGCAGGCGCAAATCCTCCGCCAGACGCTCCTGTTCGGCCAGCGCCAGGCTCTCTTCATCGGCTTGCAGATCCAGGACCGCGTTAAAGCTCTCACGATCGTGATAAAGCGCGGTATCCGCCTCGCGAAAACCGGCGGCGAATGGCAGCCACACTAGCGGATATTGCAGCCCTTTAGATTTGTGGATGGTGACAATCTGCACCAGATGACGATCGCTCTCCAGACGCAGTTGCTGGCTGGCAGACTGGCTATCCGGGCGGGCGATCTGCTGTGCCAGATGACGCACCAGCGCGTGTGGGCTATCCAGCTGCGCAGCCGCTTCCTGCAGCAGTTCACCGAGATGCAGTAAATCCGTCAGACGACGCTCGCCGTTCTCCGATGCCAGTAGATTTTCCGCCAGCTGACGCTCCAGCATCATCTCGCGCAGCATCGGCAAGACGCCACGCTGCTGCCACACCAGCTGCCAGCGGGCAAAGGTATCCACCAGTTCATCCCAGCCGCGCGCATCCTGATCCAGCGCATCCAGCTGCGAGGCATCAAAGGCAAAGAGCGAGGTTGCCAGCGCGGTACGCAGCATACGCTCCTGCTCCGGTGCCAGTACCGCCTGCAACAGCCATAACAGCTCTCGCGCTTCCGGCGTGGTGTAAACGCTGTCGCGATTCGACAGGTAAACCGACGGAATACCGAGCAGGTTGAGCGCTTCGCGAATCAGGTTAGCTTCGTTACGGCTGCGCACTAACACTGTGATGTCAGAGGCTTGTACCGGCCGCAAATTGGGCGCTTTGCCCAGCATCGCGCGCTGCTGCTGCCCGGCCTGCAACCAGCGACTGATATCGGCCGCACACTGCTGCGCCATACGTTGTTGATAATCTCCAACGCTGCAGCCTTCACCCGGCTGCAGCCAGAAGCGTAACGCCGCTTGCTCAACCTGATCGATACTGAGCGACAGTTGCTGGTTGGGAGGCGCAAACTGCACCGGCTGGAACGGGATCTTAGCGAACAGGAAGGGCGCGTCGAGGCGCGCAAATAGCTGGTTAACGCTGTTGACCATCGCAGGCGACGAGCGCCAGTTGGTATCCAGCGTGTAGTGCGCACTGACTTCACTGCGCGCGCGGATATAGGTAAAAATATCCGCGCCACGAAAGGCGTAAATCGCCTGTTTGGGATCGCCAATCAACAGCAGCGCATGCGCTGGCTGATTGATATAAAGCGTGCGGAAAATACGGTATTGCAGCGGATCGGTATCCTGGAACTCATCAATCAGCGCCACCGGGAAACGCTGGCGAATCGCCTGAGCCAGTTGCTCACCGCTCGGCTGCTGCAGTGCTTCGTCGAGGCGGCTCAGCAGGTCATCAAAACCCAACAGTGCCTGCTGACGTTTCTCTTTGCGCACCGCAGCGCGCACCTCTACCAGCGCACGCGCAATCACCAGATCGCGCAGCGACAGCGGCTGAGCAAGGAAAGTGTCGATGGCGTCAAACACACTGTGATGCGGCGGACTGCCCTTTTTGGTCTTCTCTTCAAGCATGCGCTGACCGAAGCGCGCCAGTTCGGCGGGCACTTGATAATCACGCGTTTCGCTCTGCGCCCAAAAGCTGACTTTATTGACCCAAACCGGCAAATTCTTGCTGCTGTAGCTGCGCTTATCCACGTCAGATTGCCCCACCAGCGTCAGCACTTCGTCACCCACCGTCAGCCATTGCGCTTTCATCGAGGCGATACGCGCCAGGTTTTCGCTGTGGCGCGAAGTCAGGGTTTCACTGTCGGCAGGCGGCAGACGCAGGCTGGGCGATTCGCCCTGCAACCACGGACGCAAGGTGGAAAGCAACTGCTCCGGGCCGCTCCATTCGCTGACAATCACTCGCGCGACATCCAGCGTCAGCGGATAGCAGTGACGACGCCAGAAATCGGCAGTCGCCTGGCGCAGCAGCAGCTGTTCATCCTCAATCAGCTGCTGTTCAAACAGCATGCCGGACTCAAAGGCGTTGAGATTCAGCATGCGCTGGCAGAAGCCGTGGATGGTGAAGATGGCGGCTTCATCCATCTGTCGTTCAGCGGCCAGCAGCAGCGAAGCCGCATCGGCGGGCTGTGGAATCTCCTGCAGCAGCTGCATCAGCATCGGGTTGCCGCTGACGCCGCGCAGACAGGCCAGCCGCAGCTCGTGAATGTTGGCGCGTATACGCCCGCGCAGTTCAGCGGTCGCGGCCTCGGTAAAGGTCACCACCAGAATCTCTTCTACCGACAGCGGGCGCGAATAAGCATGTTGTCCGCCCAATCCCAGTAGCAGCCTTAGATAGAGCAGGCCGATGGTGAAGGTTTTGCCGGTGCCGGCTGAGGCCTCAATCAGACGCTCACCGCGCAGCGGCAGCGTCAGAGGATTGAGCGATTCAGGTAGCAGACTCATTGGGCATCACTCTTCACGGGCAACGACTGCTGCAGCTTCTGGACCTCATCCCATGTGGTCCAGCCCGGCAGCTGGGCGTAGTCATCTTTGGTCGCGCCATCATGGCTGCCACCGATCTGCGAAATCATCGCCATGCCTTGCTGCGCTAAAACCGCCTGATGGAAGAAGTCGGCCAGGCCGGCTGGCGTCAGTTGCTGAATTTGCTCAATCGCTTTTTCACGCGTATCGAAGGCAAAGTTCTGACGTTTAAAGTCACGGTTAAAGCGGTTCGCCTCTTCATCCAGCGTTTGCGGACGCTGCTTCATATCGTTGATCAGCGCCTGCTGATACTGGGCGAAATCCTCTGCTTTCATGCTGCGCAGACGCTGTTCAGCCTGCGGATAAAACGCCTGGAAGCGTTGCAGTAAAAACGCTGGCTGCTTGCTGTTACTTTGCAGCAGGAAACCGATGCCCCACTGGCGTCCGATCGGCATCTGGTAAGCAAACACCGCATAGCCGAGCTGCTCTTCGGTGCGCAACTGGTTGTAGAACCAGGGTTGAACGATCTGGCTCAGCATGGTGCTGTTGGCCATGCTTTGATATTCGCTGTAGCCCAACGGCACATACAGCGCGGCCAGCGCCGAATCAGTACTGCTGCCGGCTTTCTGCAGATTGGCCTTCATTGCTTTATCCACCGCCACATAATCACTGTGCCAGTAGCCGTGACCATCGCTGTGCAACTGTTGCTGTAGCTCATCGCCGAGCAGTTTCACGCGCTCTGCAGAGAGATTGCCCACCACCATCATCTCCGGGGTTGCATGTTGAATCAGCGCATCGCGGTAATCGGTGACCTGTTTCAGCGTGATGTCTTTCACCAGATTGCGGCGCGTTTCACGTTGGGTGTAAGGCAGCTGGGACAACATCTGCATCGGCTGAATCGCCTGCTCAAACGCTTTGCCCTTCTCAGCCGCTTCCAGTCGATCCAGGTACCAGGATTTGGCCTGTTCCAGCTGCTGCTGGTCCGGCGTAAAGGTGGCGTAACCCTCCACCAGCTTCTTCAGCAATTCCGGCAGACGTTGGGTAAACCCGCTGGCGCTAAACACGATGCCATCATCTTCCCCGGTTGAGAAACTGATGCCGCCAACCGAAGCCTGCGAATTCAATTCATCCAGCGCCAGGCTGGAGAGATAGTCATTCAACCCAAACAGCACCTGCTGGCGCGCATCGCTGATCGCCAATTTGTTGCGCAGCGCTAAGGTAATAGCGGCTTTCGGTTCGCTGGCAAACTGCTGACTTGGCATCCAGTAAATACGCATGCTATCGCCATTGGTCAGTGCGACCGGATGATCGTAGGTTTTGCCATCGGAGGGGATAAGGGCGAAATCCGACGGAATGTAGGGATTCAGCGTGGGCATCGACAGCTGGAGCTGCGCGGCACGTTGCTGCCAGTCGCTAATTTGGGCGTCGCTGATTTTGTCCACCTGATAGGGCGCATTCACAAAGTAGGCTTCTTTGTTATGCGGCTCCTGCGGACTGATGTACCAGATGCGCGCGTTCTGCGGCGTCATTTCGTCGAGACGCGTTTTGATTGCCGCGGGATCGAACTGATCGGCCAGGTAAGGCGCATCCAGCGTGTGTTCAACCGGCACCCGCAGCATGGTATCCACCAGCCACTCGATGTAATCCATATCACGGGTAATTGATGGGTAGCGGAAATCCAGCGCCAGCACGTGGGAGACTTCATCGAAGTATTCTTTACTGATGCCTTTGGTGCGCAGCATATCAAGGTAGTTGAACACCGCAGCCACCACTTCATCGCGCTGCGCCAGACCTTTGTCGGTTAACGACACGCTGATAGCGAAGACGCCGCTGTTGCGCTCGGTCATCGGGTCTGCACCGGCGCTGACGCCATCCGCCAGCCCTTGCTTTTGCAGCCAGTCGTTGAGGGTGTTTTTGCTGCGATTGCCCAGAATGTAGCTGATCAGCGTATCGGTTTTACTGCGGAACTGGCCGCTGTTGTTCGGGATGCGGAACTCAATTTTCAACTGCTTGCGCGGCTGTGCGGGCACGTAATGGATAATGATGCCCTTCTGCGCGTCGGTCACTACCGGCACGTCAATCTCTGGCACCGTCGTTTGATGATTAGCCACACGACCAAAGGTTTTTGCCGCAATGTCGGCCATCTCTGGCAGCGGTTTGTTGCTGTAAATCACCGCCTTCATCAGATTGGCGGAGTAGTGGCTGTGATAAAAATCGGTCAGCGCCTGATGCAATTTGCTGTCCGGCTTGTCACTCAACGTATCAAGGTTGCCACCGGAATAGCGCGAGCCGGGATGCGCAGGGTTGAGAGTTTCTGCACCCACCTGTGCCATACGCAAGCCATCGCGTGAGCGAGCCATGGTCAGTTCTGCGTTAACCGCATGGCGCTCACGATCGGCATTAACCGGATCGAGCAGCGGTTCAGCAATCGCATCGGCCAGACGATCAACTGCGGGCTGCAACGCGCTGTTTTCCACTTCCAGATAGAACGCCGTGCGATACGACGCGGTGCTGGCATTGTGGCTGCCACCATTTTTTTTCAGGAATTCGGCGAGATTATCAGGCTGCGGATAACGCTTTGAGCCCATTAACACCATGTGTTCGAGATAGTGCGCCAGACCCAGCTGCTGATTAGGATCATCCAGCGAACCGATCGGTAAGGTCAGCGCCGCCAGCGATTTAGGCGCTTCGGCATCCGAGACCAGCAGCACGGTCATACCGTTGTTTAACGTAATCGCCTGATAACGGCGTGGATCGTGATCGCTTTTACGAATGGTGTCATTGATGGGTTGCCAGCCGCGATCGGTATCGGCAAAGGCATTCAGCGCTAACGTGCTCAGCAGCAGCGCTCCAATCCAGCGTGCGTAAATCCGCATTTAAACCCCTTACATTACCCTTTTCCGCTGGCTGTGTGCCCAGCGGTGAAATAGACAAACTTTCTTATCGTGTCAGGAACAACCTCAAACGAGGCCGTATCCCCTTGCTATTCATCATTTTGATGCGCCAGGCGCACCGGCAAATACCATTGGCGTGCGGCGGCAGTAATCGCCTGCACGGCATCATCGTCCAAAGACCGACTCAGGCGTTGCAGATAGGGATCGCTGCCCTCGCCTTCCACCTGGAAACCACCCTGCCAGGCTTGCAGTAATTTGTTAAGTGCCTTTTTCTGCGTGGCTTCGTCTTCCAGCAACTGCTGCGACTTGCTATCAAAGCTCGCTTCCAGCCAGGCTCCGCCGGATTTATTCAGCAGCATCAGCGGCTCGACTAATCCAGCCTGGTAACCCGCAACATACGCATGCAGAAACGACAGCGCCTGTTCAGCAGGCAGCGCCGCGAAGCGCCAGTGACTCTGTTTACGGCCGTACATGCGGCTTTCACCGCTGCCGCCCAACGCGCAATACACCAGATGTTCAAGCCATAGCAGCAGACCATCGTTCATGTTCAGCACGCCCGGACGCCAGCGCAGCAGGCCATCAGCTTGCACCTGCGTCAGCCAGCCGGTCAATTGCACTGCGCCGATCGTCAGATTGATTTCCCAACTTTCAGCGGGCTGGCGTTGACCACTCACCTCGGCGGCCACTTCCTGCATCTCTTCGGTTTGGCTCTGCCAGAAAAGTTCCCCGAACGCGCCATAAGGCAGATTGCCAGCGGCGCGGTGACGCGCATACAGCTGCGCCGGATCGTCACCGTTGACCAACGTATTCAGCAATTGCGCGTTGATTTGGTAGCGTTCCAGGCTGTCAGGCGCGAACGGTTCGCTGTCGGGCAGCTCGCTCTCTTCCATCCAGAAAGCCACCCCCAAGCGTTGCTGGAACCAGGCGCGTACCGGATGGCGCCAGAAACGCAGCAGTTGCTCCAGCGACAAGGTTTCTATCGGTGCAGGCAGCAAGGGCTGCACAAAATCCGGCTGTGCCACGCCGCTGCCGGTGGCTGCGGGCAACCACTCCGCAGCAAAGCTTTGCCCGTGAGCGCCCGGCTGGAAGTTCTCTGCGGCAAACGGCATGCGGCTATGCAGCTTTTGCAGATGTTCACGCACGCGCTGCTCGCTGATATCAGGTTCGAGCGCTTCATCACCCGGCAGACAGAAGCTCTGCCCCAGGTAATCCACCAGCTCGCTCACTAATACCGATGGATAGCGCTCCGTGTTGTCCTGAATCGCCCGGCCGATGTAACTGATATAGAGCTGCTGCTGCGCCGAAATCAGCGCTTCGAGGAACAGATAGCGGTCATCATCGCGGCGGCTACGGTCGCCTTTGCGCATCTGTTGCTGCATCAGGTCGAAACCCAGCGGCGCTAAGGTGCGCGGATAGACGCCATCGTTCATGCCCAGCAAACACACCACTTTGAAGGGAATCGAACGCATCGGCATCAGCGTACAGAAGTTGATGGGACCGGCGAGGAAACGCTGGCTGATACGCTGTTGATCGAGGCGTGAACGCAGCTCATCACGCAGCAGCGTAACCGGAATCGGCTGTTGATAGGCCGCCTGCATGCCCTGCTCGATAATCTGTTTCCACTGTGTTTCCACCAGCAGCAGCGCGGCTTCACTTTCGGCGTCTCCGCTAAAGAAGCACTCAATCAACTCACGACACAGCGGCTGCCACTCCGCTAACGTGCGCTCTTCTGCCAGACGCGCACGCCACTCTTCGAGTCGCGATAGCAGTTCCGCCAGATGCCCCGCCAGCTCAGCGATCAAACCGCTGGATTCGTCATACGGCAGGATCCCTTGCCAGTCGCCGTTGCGGCTCTCCAGCGCATAGCCGAGCAGCATACGCTGCAGGCCGAAGCGCCAGGTGTGTTGTCCGGTTACCGGCAGCGCCAGCGCTTCCACGCTGGCATCGTCCAGTCCCCAGCGAATGCCGGATTCCATCACCCAGCGGCGCAGCAGGCGCAGCCCGCTTTCATCCACCGAAAAGCGCTGCGCTAATGCGGGAACCTCAAGCAGCGCCAGCACATCTTCGGAGGCAAAGCGACTTTCAGGCAGAGACAGCAAGCTGAGCAGCGCCAGAATTGCCGGGTGCGCCTGACTGGCGCGGCGGTCGGAAATGGCGAACGGCAAATAGCGTTCGCTCGGCGCGCTGGCAAAAGCGGCCTGAATAAAAGGGGCGTAGCTGTCGATATCCGCCACCATCACGATGATGTCGCGTGGTTTGAGTTCGGGATGGGCTTCCATCAGCGTGAGCAGATGATCCTGCAGCACTTCAACTTCACGCTGTGCGCTGTGGCACACCTGCAGCGTGATCGAGCGATCTTCAGGATCAAGCAGGCGTTTTTCGGCGCTGTTCGCCAGCTCACCGGCGTTGAGGCCAATGATCGCTTTATCGTCCAGATTGAGCAGATCCGCTTGCACGCTGTGCAGCAGATTGTCTTGAGGCATCTCGACGAAGGCATCAATGTCGTTGGCGGCGGATTCCATCTGGCTCAGCAGATACAGGTTATCGCGCCCCAGCTTGCCCCATGACGCCAGCAGCGGATTGGTCAGCTGCTGCTCGCCAATATCATTAAACAATGCTGACGCGCTAGCCGGATCGCGGAACAGCGGCTGCAGCTCATCCGACTGGATGCGGCGGCGCTGGCGGCTTTGCAGCTTCGCCAAAAAGGCATAATCCTGAATGTCGCCCCAATAGTGACGGCAGGGATTGGTGAACAGCAGATGGATATCAATGTGACGGCCCAGCGCTTCCAACGCCTGCAAATAAACCGGCGGCAGCGCGGAGATACCGCAAATAAACACGCGCTGCGGCAAGCCCGGCGGCGGCATTTGCGCCTGTTCCAGCTTTTGGATAAAGCGCGCATAGAGGTTAGCGCGATGCCACATCGGCTGACCCAGGCTTTCGGTAAAGTTAACCAGATCGCACCACAGCAGCGCCTGCCACTGCTGCGATTCGCCTAAGCCATCAATCCGTTCACCGCGCTCCCAGCTGTTGAGCCAGTCCGAGCGATACACCAGATATTGGTCAAACAGATCGGCAACACGGGCGCTGAGCTGATACAGCTTGCGCTTGTCGTCGTCATCATTGAGGTAGTGACGCAGCGGCTGGAAAGCGTCCTGCTCCAGCAAAGTTGGCAAGCGATGCATCAGCTTCCAGCTCATGCTGGCCTTGGTGAAGGCGCTCTCTTCAGGAATATCGGGCAGCACCTTAACGAACATGTTCCAGATGAAGCTCGCAGGCAGCGGGAAATCAATGTTGGCGGCAATGCCGAAACTGTTAGCCAGTTCCATTTGCAGCCACTGCGCCATGCCTGGGCTTTGTACCAGCACCTGTTCAGCCGCCAGCGGATCGGTCAGCGGTTGATTTTCAATCAGAATACCTGCCAGATTTTTCAACAGATCAAGCTGATTAGAGTGATAAACCCGGAACATATTTCTCCTAAACACAAGACAACAACGCAGCCGAGCCACTCTACCGTTTATCACCTGCGATGCCTACCGCTAGTGGCAATTGAGCTGCGCCAGTGAGGCGGAACGCTGCTGTGGCCCCGTAACCGTGACGCGCTCCAGCGTGCAGCCGCCCGCCAGGCTCTGCTGCTGGCGCTGACTCTGCCATCCCTCAACGTCACGGCCAAGCAACGCCTGGCCGGCAACGCGCCACGCCTGACGCTGCTGCCACTGCTGGCTAAACCCCAGCGCCAGCGCGCGATGATATTGCAGTAATGTGCTGATGGTCATCGCCAGCAACAGCATCGCCACCAGCGTTTCCGCCAGGCTAAAGCCCTGCTGCTTCTGGCTGGCACAGCGCCGGCTGCGACAGCGGGCAGTAATCGATCCAGCCATGCGCTTGCGGCTGGGGTTGCGTGTTGGGGATGGATACCCAACGATAGAGCCACAGCGCGCGCCCTTCTCCATGTCCCGATAACAACGCATTGTCATCCTCCATTCGTAGCAGGCAGCTTTGCCACTGTTCTGCTGTCCATTGCTGACATTGCCAGCCGGTGGCCTGCGGCCAGTTTTGCACGCTGCCCCACATTAACGCCGCCTGCGCCTGCCAGAAATCCTGACTGTGCAGCTGCTCATCAGCCACTAACACCATGCCTTGCGAGAGCTGCGTTCGCGTGGCGTGTAGCGTCAGTCCGCCCATCAGTAACATCATCAGCACCATGCCCAGCGTGCTATTGCCGCGCTGCTTCACAGATTGATTCCTTCTATCCAGCTTGCCAGCTCCACGCTTTGGCTGTTGGCGTGTCCCGCCAGTTGCAGCACCAAGCGCGATCCCTGCCGTTCAAGCTTGAAGGTATCGATGGTGAGAAATGCCGGATCGGAGAGTTTCTCCCAGCCGCTGCTGTTGCACTCATCCACGCCACGCTGCATTTCAAGCTGTCCGCTGCGCAGCCGATAGCCGTAATAGTCACTTTCGCTGTGGCCCACGCCTTCCCAGCGCCCGTTGCTGTTCTCATCCCAGCGCAGTAAAACGCAGCTGCCGCTGGCGGCAATCGTTAGCGCCGAACCGCTGCACTGGCCGTGGCAATAGCCGGCACGGCGCAGCGCTTTTTGCAGCGTATTGGCGATCTGCTGCAGCTCCTGCTGTAACTGCACGCGCTGTTGCAGGCGCAGATTCTGCTCCAGCAGCAGCGGTAAAAATCGCCCGACGCTGATCATCAGCACCGCGCCAATCGCCATGGCAATCAGCATCTCCAGCAGGCTGAATCCGAGTTGCGCTATTCGCATCCTTTCTCTCCCGGCTGACAGGCACGGATGCGCGCTCTGGCGGAGATAATTAAGCGCCAGCGTCCCGCCGCACTGGCGAGATCGATGCTGCCAGGACGCGCGACATCACGCCGACCGTAAAAACCGACGTCACCATTGATGCCGACAAGGCGCACGCTGTCGTGCGGCGGTTTAAATAACCAGCGCGAGGGCAGTGCGCAGCCTTCTGCAGGTTTAGGTCCCGCCCCAAGACAGCCGTTTTCACCGCTCTGTACCCACAGCGTGAGATCGCGGTTGTGCCAGTTAGCATGGGCGCGCAAACGCAGCAGAAATCCCTGCAGTTGCAGCACGCTGTCGCGCAGCTGTTGATATTGCTGCCAGCGCTGCCAACCTTGCAGCGCGCCGACGCTAAGTATGCCGGCGATCACCATCACCAATAACAGTTCGGGCAAAGTGAAACCGTGGTTATCGTTTCTGTTCATGGCGGGTAATGTGCCCAGCAACATGAAGTTCAACAAGGGAGAGAAATCGACGTTGGGAAACGTTGCTCAGGAAATCGAGGAGAGGTGCAGAGAGATACAGCGTTTTGTGTGACGGATTCAGGATTAAAGTGCGATTTGGGCGTGGTCGCCATGAATGGCGACCTTGCGGGAGTGGCGTTAAATGGCGACGGGCGCTTTAATGGCTGGATGCGGATCGTAGCCTTCAATCTCGAAATCATCGAACTGATAATCAAAGATAGAGGACGGTTTACGCTTGATTACCAGCTTAGGCAACGGACGCGGCTCACGCGTTAATTGCAGGCGCGCCTGCTCTAAATGGTTGCTGTACAGATGCGTATCGCCACCGGTCCAGACAAAATCGCCCACTTCAAGATCGCACTGCTGCGCCACCATATGCACCAGCAGCGCGTAGCTGGCGATGTTGAATGGCAGACCAAGGAAGATATCGCATGAGCGCTGATAGAGCTGGCAAGAGAGCTTGCCGTTGGCCACGTAGAACTGGAAGAAGGCGTGGCAAGGCGCCAGAGCCATGTGATCCAGCTCGCCCACGTTCCACGCCGAGACAATGATGCGACGCGAATCGGGGTCACGCTTCAGCTGCTCAATCACTTTACTGATTTGATCAATCTCTTCACCCGAGGCGCTGCCCCAGCTGCGCCACTGCTTGCCGTAGACCGGGCCGAGATCGCCGTTCTCATCGGCCCATTCGTCCCAGATGGTGACCTTGTTCTCTTTCAGGTAACCGATGTTGGTCTCACCTTTCAGAAACCACAACAGCTCATGAATGATCGAGCGCAGGTGCACTTTCTTGGTGGTGACCAGCGGAAAACCATCCTGCAAATTGAAACGCATCTGGTGGCCAAAGATGGAGAGCGTGCCGGTACCGGTACGGTCGGCCTTTTCTGCGCCTTCATTCAGCACATGTTGCATTAGGTCCAGATACTGTTTCATTTTACCTCACGAGTTTGTTGCTGCGGGCGACGACGATACGCCCAGATCATCATAATCACACCGGCCAGAATCATCGGGATCGACAGAATCTGTCCCATGCTGACGCCGCCTTCAAACAGGCCAAGCTGCGCATCCGGCTGACGGAAGAACTCCACGATGATGCGGAATGCGCCGTAGCCAATCAGGAACAGGCCCGAGACGCTGCCCATGGGGCGCGGCTTGCGAATAAACAGGTTGAGAATGATGAACAGCACGATGCCTTCGAGGCACAGCTCATACAGCTGCGACGCGTGACGCGGCAGCACGCCGTAGGTGTTCAACAATTCCTGGTACTGCGGATTGTTGGCCGCCAGCGCGATATCTTCGCTGCGTGAACCGGGGAACAACATCGCGTATTTGAAATCGGGCGCCACGCGGCCCCACAGTTCGCCGTTGATGAAGTTACCGAGACGACCGGCCCCCAAACCAAACGGGATCAGCGGTGCAATGAAATCCGCTACCTGGAAGAACGTGCGCTTGGTACGGCGTGCGAAAATCAGCATCACCACAATCACACCAATCAGGCCGCCGTGGAACGACATGCCGCCATCCCAGACCTTAAACAGATACAGCGGATTCTCAAGGAACAACGGCAGGTTGTAGAACAACACATAGCCGATACGTCCACCGAGGAATACGCCGAGGAAGCCCGCATACAGCAGGTTTTCCACTTCCTCTTTTTTCCAGCCGCTGCCAGGTTTGTTGGCGCGTCGCGTCGCCAGCCACATAGCAAATACAAAGCCCACCAGATACATCAAGCCGTACCAGTGAAGCGAAACCGGTCCGATAGAGAAAATTACCGGATCGAATTGGGGAAACGAAATGTAGCCGTCAGTCATCTTTCACCATCATTTTTCTGCCCTGAAACGGGACAATAAAAGGCTGCGCATCATAGCACAGCCACTTTTTTTACAGGTCGTGAAGTTGTAACCGTTAACGCCCGCCGCGAATCAAACCGCCTAAACCACGGCGCTCCATAAAGGTGGAGACCAGATGACGCACTTCCGAGGCAGTATGCGCGGCCAGTCCATGCTCGCTGAGCTTCTGTGCCTCTTCAAAATCGAGATGGCGCAGCAGATATTTCACCCGCGGCACGTTCTTGCCGTTCATGCTGAGATGGTGATATCCCATGCCCACTAACAGCGCGACACACATTGGATCGCCAGCCATTTCACCACACAAACAGAGCTCCAGCTTGGCCTGGCGGGCTTCGCTGGCAATCGTGTGCAGCGCCCGCAGCATCGCCGGATGCAGCGAATCATACAGGTTCGCCACGCGCGTATTGTTGCGATCAACCGCCAGCAGATATTGCGTCAAATCGTTGGTGCCAACCGAGACGAAATCGACGCGATCCGCCAGATGCGGGATCATAAACAGCATCGACGGCACTTCAATCATGATGCCAATGCGCGGCTTGGGAATCACATAGCCGAGCATCTCTTCCACTTCGCGGCCAGCGCGATCGATCAGACGACGCGCATCATCGATCTCATCGATATGGCTGATCATCGGCAGCAGAATGCTCAGGTTACCGGACGCCACGTTGGCACGCAGCATGGCGCGCACCTGCACCAGGAAGATTTCCGGCTGATCGAGCGTTAAGCGAATGCCACGCCAGCCAAGGCACGGATTCTCTTCGCTGATCGGCATGTACGGCAGCTGTTTATCCGCGCCGACATCCAGCGTACGCAGCGTCACCGGTTTGTCGTAGAACAGCTGCAGCATGCCCTGATACTGCGCCACCTGCTCCTCTTCGGACGGGAAGCCGTTGTGCAGCATGAACGGAATTTCGGTGCGGTACAGACCGATGCCATCCACCCAGTTATCCAGCGCCTGCTCGTGTTCCGGGCTGAGGCCGGCATTCAGCATCACCTGAACGCGCTCACCGCTTTTCAGCTCGCCGGGCTGCTCGACCACGCCTTCGGCCATTTTGCTCAGCGCGTTCTCTTCGCTGATTAAACGCTGATACTCCTGCACCAGCACCGGTTCCGGATCGATCAGCACTTCGCCGCGATAACCATCAACAATCAGCAAGCGCTTGTTAAGCTGCGCCGGCAGGATATCGGCGCCCATCACGGTTGGAATGCCCATCGCGCGCGTCAAAATCGCCGCATGCGAGTTGGCGGCACCGTCGCGCACCACCACGCCCGCCAGACGCTCCTGCGGCAATTCAGCCAGCGTGGTTGCAGTGAGTTCATCCGCGACTAACACGAAGCGTTCCGGCCAGGCATTGGTGCCGACCAGCGAATCATCGAGGTGGAACAGCAGACGTTGACCGAGCACGCGTAGATCGCCAGCGCGCTCGCGTAGATATTGATCCTGCAAATTGGCGAACTGCTCGGCGAACTTCTCGATCACCGTTTTAACCGCCCACTCCGCGACCGATCCGCGCTCGATCTCATCAAAAAGATCCTTTTTCAGCCGCGCATCGGTAAGCAGGTGCGAATAGAGATCGAAGATCGCCGCGCTCTCTTTCTGCACGCTGGCAGCAAAGCGTTTACTGAAGCGGCGGAATTCGTTGCCGGCCTCGCCCATCGCCAGCACCAGGCGCTCGCGCTCGCGCTGCACGTCAAGCGTGGACGCAGCGGAAACCTGATCGAGCAGCGGCTGAGTTTCATCCACCCAACCCGGCGCGACCGCCACACCCGGCGCAGCGGCAATCGCTTTTACCCGCGTCTGACGGAATTGACCAAACAGTTGACCGAGCTGCGACTGCGACAGCAATCCCGCCATTTGCGTGGCGAGCGTGACGAGGAATGACTCTTCGCTTTCATCAAACTGACGGTGTTCGCGCTGCTGGATAACCAACACGCCAAGCAGCTGGCGGCGGCTGATAATCGGCACGCCGAGGAAGGAGCGATAACGCTCCTCTTTAACGGAAGGAATGTATTTGAAGCTGGGATGGCTTTGCGCGTCGGCGAGGTTGATCGGCTCGGCTAAGCGTCCAACGAGGCCAACAATGCCTTCGTCAAACGCCAGCGTGACCGTACGACCACGCGGCTTTTTTAGCCCGCGTGTCGCCATCAGGTAGTAGCAACGACGATCGTGATCGGCGAGATAAACCGAGCAAACCTCGGTTTCCATCGCAAGGCAAATTTCGTTTACCAGAATGTCGAGTGCTTCATTCAGACGTGGAGCACTCGCCACTTTCTCTACTATTTCGCGTAACTGAGTGAGCATAAAGGGCGTGGCCTATCCTCTTTTACGTCGTTGGGCGGCATTATTACGCTGCCCCGCACTCTCCTGCATAGACATCACAACGCCCGCGAATTCTTTCATCACGCGGCGATACACATCGCGCTTGAAAGAGACCACCTGACGTACCGGATACCAGAAGCTAACCCAGCGCCAACCATCAAACTCGGGCGTGCTGCTGTGCTGCACATTGATTTCCGCGTCACTGCACATCAACTGCAGAAGAAACCACTTTTGTTTCTGGCCGATACACACCGGCTTTGTGTCCCAACGCACCAAACGTTTTGGCAACTTGTAGCGTAACCAGTTTCGGGTTGAAGCAAGTATTCGAACATCTTTGCGGTGTAAACCCACTTCTTCGAACAGCTCGCGATACATCGCCTGTTCAGCAGTTTCACCCGGATTGATGCCTCCCTGAGGAAATTGCCAGGAGTGCTGTCCAAAGCGCCTGGCCCACAACACTTGTCCTTGCCTGTTACAGATTACGATACCAACATTCGGGCGGTAGCCATCATCATCGATCACTGGACTACCTCAAAGCTAAATTTGAATAGCCTGATTGTTTCACACTCCTTACAGGCGGTAAACCACTGGATAGCGGGCCGCAGGCGGAATAAAAACAGGATAACTCACAGAGATTAGCCAAGTTATAAACAGATGCCCCCATTTATCGGCGATCTTATTCACCTTTTCTGTGGATAGCTTTGTGCAGAACACGGGAATGAATTGAATAACCCCTTCGGATAAATCTCATCACCCAACATAGCAATACGCAGAAAAATCATCATATTCATCGGGATATAACTTATTAACCGTTAAATCGTTACCAGGATCCGTAGTTATACTCCGCTCAGTTTTTTCGATCGGTTAAAGATCCATCATCGACGTTTTTATCCACAGAGAATGCCCTAAACCTGGTCAAAGAAAGGAAAAAAAGCGTTCAAAACGCGAAAGTCAAGGCTGTAAATGGAAACAGGGGTATGGCCAAAAGGGTGTTACCCCACTTTTCTGTGGATAACCAGGTTCAACACCTGTTCATTGTCGATAACAAGCTGGGATAACCGGGCCATATCACTGGATCGTCCCATTCTATTGAAATAAAAAAGCATGCTGAATCATGCTATTATCACCTTTATTCAACTAACTGCCATGTGGACAAACCCGGCTCGCGTTTACTGTTCACTCTTTAACCAATGTAGGTTTTAGCATGCACTTCTCACCGTTATTGCCATCGCCACCTGAAAACGAAGCGGAATTACTGCAGCGCGCACAGCAGCTGGCGGGACAGACCTTTGCCGCGCTGGCGGCGCAGATTAACCTGCCGATTCCGGCAGATTTGAAACGCGATAAAGGCTGGGTTGGCATGCTGTTAGAGCTGCATTTGGGTGCCAGCGCTGGCAGCAAAGCCGAGCAGGATTTCGCCCATCTCGGCATTGAGCTGAAAACGATTCCGGTAGATGCTCAGGGCAAACCGCTGGAGACCACCTTCGTGTGCGTCGCGCCGTTAACCGGCAATAGCGGCGTAACCTGGCAAACCAGCCATGTGCGGCACAAACTGGCGCGGGTGCTGTGGATCCCGATCGAAGGCGATCGTGCTTTGCCGCTGGCCGAACGCCGCGTCGGTTCGCCGCTGCTGTGGCATCCGAGTGCAGAAGAGGAGCAACAGCTGCGCGAAGACTGGGAAGAGTTGATGGATATGATTGTGCTCGGTCAGGTGGAGCGCATCACCGCACGTCACGGTGCCTGGCTGCAAATCCGCCCTAAAGCCGCCAACAGCAAAGCGTTGACCGAAGCGATTGGCGAACACGGCGAGCCGATCATGACGCTGCCGCGCGGCTTTTATCTGAAGAAGAGCTTCACCGGTCCGCTTTTGGCGCGACATTTTTTACTGTAAATGCATATTGCTGCCGATAATTTTAGGAATGATGCGATTACTCCTAACGACGAAAGCATTTATTACTACACTTTTGCTGTTGAAGTCGCGAGAAGGAGATAAGAATGAAAGGGTTGGTGAGTGCAGTAGGTTTAACCTTGGTGACGCTGTTATTGAGTGGTTGTAGCAGTGATTACGTCATGGCGACCAAAGATGGCCGCATGATCATGACAGATGGCAAACCCGCCATCGATAAAGAGACCGGATTGGTACAGTACACCGATGAGCAAGGCCATCAGATGCAGATCAATGGTGACGAGGTTTCAACCATCATTGAGCGTTAAGTGCCAAATTGCCCTGCCTGCACGCGTTTTCCCCTTGTGCAGGCGATTTCCCGAACTTTCCCCTCTTCCTTCCGCGCCGCTTCACACGCTATAGTCCCAAAGGACACAACATTCCCTTTCATAATGAAAAAAGGATGCCGGCACATGCACTATCACCGTATTCCCCATAGCACGCTGGAAGTGAGTCAGCTGGGGCTTGGAACCATGACGTTTGGTGAGCAGAACAGCGAAGCCGACGCCCACGCACAGCTTGATTACGCGGTTAGCAGTGGCATCAACCTGATTGATACCGCAGAAATGTATCCGGTGCCGCCGCGCCCGGAAACCCAGGGATTAACCGAACAATACATAGGTAGCTGGCTGAAGAAGCGCGGCAGCCGTGACAAAATCATCCTCGCCAGCAAAGTAGCCGGTCCGGTACGCGGCGCGGATGCGTCGATTCGCCCGAACCAGGCGCTGGATCGCAAAAACATCCGCGAAGCGCTGGATGCCAGCCTGAAACGTCTGAACACCGATTATCTCGATCTCTATCAGCTGCACTGGCCGCAGCGTCAGACCAACTACTTCGGCAAGCTGGGTTATCAATACACCGATTCCAGCGTGCCGGTGACGCTGCTGGAGACGCTGGAAGCGCTGACCGAACAGGTGCGCGCCGGTAAGATTCGCTACATTGGCGTGTCGAACGAAACTGCGTGGGGCGTGATGCGTTATCTGCAGTTGGCTGAAAAGCATGAGCTGCCGCGTATCGTCACCATCCAGAACCCGTACAGCCTGCTGAACCGCAGCTTCGAGGTTGGTTTAGCGGAGATCAGCCAGCATGAAGGCGTCGAGTTGCTGGCGTATTCCAGCCTGGCGTTTGGTACGTTGAGTGGCAAATACCTGAACGGTGCCAAACCCGCCGGTGCGCGCAATACGCTGTTTAGTCGCTTTACCCGCTACAGCGGCGATCAGTCTCAGCAGGCGATTGCAGCCTATGTTGCGCTGGCGCAGAAACACAATATGGATCCGTCGCAGATGGCGCTGGCGTATGTGCGTCAACAGCCGTTTGTCGCCAGCACCTTGCTGGGCGCCACCACGCTGGAGCAGCTGAAGATTAACGTAGAGAGTTTCAATCTGACGCTGAATGCCGAGGTGTTAGAGGAATTGGAAGCGATTCATCGCCAGTTTACCTATCCAGCGCCATAAATCGCACCACACCGTAGCGGCGCGATTTATCGCGCGCTTTAAAAACGCCGCACATTTTTCCACTTGTGCGGCATTCGCCATTGCGCAATACATTGCCCCGCTACGACGCTATGCTTTTGTTACTTCCGCGCTTTCCACCACAACACCGCAATCGCCACGGCGAAAATCGCGCCGAATCCGACGCCGGTCGCCACCGCAGGCGCGCCCAGCTTAATCGCCACGGTATACAATCCCAGCATCAGCAGCATCGCGGTATTCTCACCGAGATTTTGCACCGCAATCGCGTTGCCCGAACCCACGGACGCCTTGCCACGCTCCTGCAGCAGCGCATTGAGCGGTACCACGAAGAAACCACCCAGCGCACCAATCAGCATCAGCACCAGATAGGCATTCAACAAGCTGGTTTGCAGCGCAAACACCACCACCATCACGCCAATCAGCACACCGGCTGGCATGCAGCGACGCACGGTTTGCAGCGTCACCAGCTTCGCTGCCGCTGCCGCCCCAATCACGATGCCAATCGCCACCATGGCATTCAGCGTGGTCGGGGTTTTGTTATCGCTGATGCCGAGCGCCACCGGCACCCACAGCACCAGCAGGAAACGCAGCGTCACGCCCGCGCCCCAGAACAAGCTGGTGCCGAGCAGCGAGAAGCGCGTTTCGCCGTTGCGCCACAGCAGCTTAGTGGCCGCGATGAAACTGCGCAGCATGGCGCCAAAATGCCAGCTCTGACCGGGACGCGCTGCCGTCAGACGCGGAATAAAGATGTTCGCCACCACCGCCATCGCATAGGTCATGGCACACACCACCAGCGCGGCGACCAGGTTCCAGTCCGCCAGAATACCGCCCGCCACCGAACCCAGCAGAATCGCCGCAATGGTCGAACCTTCCATTAAGCCGTTGGCTTTGACCAGGCGTTCACCGCTGGTGATCTCCGTCAGGATGCCGTACTTGGCCGGCGAATAGGATGCCGCGCCAATCCCCACCAGCGTATAGCCGAGGAACGGATTGAAGCCGAAACAGATAACCAGCGCGCCGAGCAGCTTAAGACTGTTGGCGAACATCATTACCCGACCTTTGGCAAAGCTATCCGCCATCTGCCCTACAAACGGCGCGAGCAGAATGTAAGTGGCCACAAACAGCATTTGCAGGATCGGCTGACTCCAGTCCGGATAGAACTGATTTTTCAGCACCGCCAGCGTCACAAACAACAGCGCGTTGTCGCCAAATGCCGAGAAGAACTGCGCCACAATCACCGCCAGCATGTTGCGCGATAACAGCGGTGCATCCTTATTTAACGCCTGGCTCATGCCTGCTCCTCTTCCGCCAGCTGCTTCAGGCTGACATAGTCCGGTTTGCCGCTGCCCAGCATCGGCAGCTGTTTCATCACGCGGATATCGCGCGGCACCGCCAGTTCCGGCGCGCCAATTTCACGCGCCGCTTTCAGCAGCGTGTCGCGGCCCAACTCGCTGTCGGTAGTAAACAGCACCAACGCTTCGCCGCGATTACCGTCCGGACGCAGCGACGCCGCATGCTGCTTCTCGTTAGAGGCTTTTAGCGCAATCTGCTCCACAATCTCCAGCGACACCATCTCACCGGCAATTTTGGCGAAGCGTTTCGCACGGCCCTGAATCTGGCAGAAACCGCCTTCATCAAAGCTGACGATATCGCCGGTGTCGTACCAGCCCGCTTCCATCTCGCCTTCGCCGTTATCGGCGACCGGGACTTCCAGCACGCCTGGATTTTCCACGCGCAGATACCCGTTCATTACGTTCGGACCGCGCAGCTGCAGGCGACCGCCCTGCTCAATGCCCGGCACCGAAATCAGACGCGAATCCATGCCCGGCAGAATGCGGCCCACGGTGTGATTTTTCGCCGCCATCGGCACGTTGATCGCCACCACCGGCGCGCACTCCGTCACGCCGTAGCCTTCGAGAATACGGATGCCGTATTTTTCCATGTAGATCTGACGCGTCGCTTCCTGCAGTTTTTCCGCGCCCGCCACCACATAGCGCAGACGCGCAAAATCGTACGGGCTGGCGAAACGCGCATAGTTGCCAAGGAAGGTTGAGGTACCAAACAGCACGGTGCAGTTACGGTCGTAAACCAGCTCCGGCACGATGCGGTAATGCAGCGGGCTCGGATAGAGAAACACCTGCGCGCCGGTCAGCAACGGGGTAAACAGGCCAACGGTTAAACCGAAAGCATGGAACAGCGGCAGCGCCGACATAAAGCGGTCGCGCGGGGTGAAATCCGCCACGGTACGAATCTGCTCAACGTTCGCCAGCAGACTTTTATGCGAGTGCACCACACCTTTGGGATGGCCTTCCGAACCGGAGGTAAACAGCACCATCGCCGCATCTTCCGGCTGCTGCGCCACCAGCGCACGGCGCGGCATCAGCAGATGCGCCACAATCCACAACTTGTCCTTCAGCGTAACGGTATCTTTCAGATCTTCCAGATAGATCCACTGCACTTCGCTGAGTCCCTGCGGCAAGTGCCACAGGTTGCCTTTTTCGAGGAACTGCCGCGAGGTAAACACGGTTTTCACCTGCGATGCGGTCAACGCCGCACGCATGCCATTCACGCCTGCGGTGTAGTTGAGCATCGCCGGAATGCGCCCGCGCAGCGAGGCACCGAGAATCGCCGCCGCTGTCACCGTGGCGTTCGGCAGCAGCAGACCGACGTATTCACCTTGCTGGCTGTAGCGCTCCAGAATGCGGCCCACGCCAAGCGCTTTCTTCAGCAAACCGGTATAGCTATCCGGTTTGAAGTTGACGTCTTCGATGCACGGCTTCATCGCGCCATAACGCTGACGCGCATTGAGGAAAGCCTCGAACAGCGTCTCACGCGGACGCACTGCCATGCGGGCTTCCATCATCACATGATGCAGGTGCTCGCCCGCCAGCGTGCGGCGATCGCGCGCGCGTTTGGCTTCAGGCATCGGGATTACCGTTGGCGGCAGCACCGTTAAGGTGATGCGCGGAAACAGGCGCCGTTTAAACACGCCCGCCAGACGACCAAACGGCGTATATTCCGCGCCTTCGATACGCATCGGCACCACGGTGGCACCGGATTTCGCCGCCACAAAGCCGGCGCCGCTGTAGATCTTCATCAGCGATCCAGTCACGGTGATGCGCCCTTCCGGGAAGATCACCACCGGACGGCCCTGATTGATCATGCGCACCAGATGTTTGATCGACATTGGCTTGGTGGGATCGAGCGGAACGAAGTCGATGATCGGCTTCAGCAGGCGCATAAACCATTGATCGCTGATCGACGAATAGACCGCGAACACCGGTTTGATCGGCAGAAACAGCGCCAGTAATACCCCATCCAGAAACGACGTGTGATTGGGGGTGATCAGCACTTTCTCTTTATGCAGTGCCGCGAGGTCGCCGCGCAGTTCCACACGCCACAGCAGGCGGAACAGGAAACGGAAAAAAGTGAGTAGCATGCCAGCTCCTTAGCAGTCTTAAAAATGGCTCTTACGATGCAGGATCTGGGGATTTTCGACAAGTGGCGTGGTGATTTAAACGCAATAGCGGGCGTAGGGCCGCCATTCATGGCGTAATGCTTGTCAGTTAAGCCAACGATGAGTGCGCAGGCCGGGGCCACTTGTGGTCCGGCGGTCCTCGCGCCGCTAGCGCGGTGCCTTCACTTCGCTCATTTGCCAGAGGCGCTGGCGCGTCAGCTGCGGCGAAGGGCCATTCGCAGCGCTGAGGCTTTTACGTTGGGCCAGGAGCCTCACGCAGGGATGCGTGAGGCAGTTCGGGGCGGCCAGGACGGCCGATCCACGAACGATCCGTCGGCACGACGTGTAAGCCGAAGGCACCGCGTTAGCGGCGCGAGGACGGCCCGTGACGCAGCAGATGTGTCAGAGCCCGCACCAAAAATGCTTTCTTAACTAACAAGCATTACGCCATTCATGGCGACCTGGTTTTACCGCGTATCCGCCTGCCAGCCACCGCCCAGCGCGGCGATCAGACCGACGCTGCTGACCCACTGCGTGCTCTGCAGCGACAGCAAACTCTGCTGCGCGCTCAGGCTGCTGTTTTCGGTGGTGGCGACGTCGAGATAGTCGATCATTCCGGCATCATACTGATTGCGCGTTACGCGCGCCGATTCCTGCGCTGCGTCGGTGGCGCGCTGCTGTGCGGCGATTTCGCCCTGCAAAGTATTCAGCTGCACCAGATAATCTTCCACTTCGCCCATGCCGGTCAGCACCGACTGGCGATAGCTGGCAACGCTGGCATCATAGGCGGCGCGCGCCTGTTCGACTTTCGCTGAGGTGGCGCCGAAATCTAACAGCGTACCGCTCAGCTCCGGCCCCAAAGACCAGACGCGATTGGGCAGCGAGAACAAACTGTTGATCGCCGATGAACTCACGCCGCCGCTGGCGCTCAGCGTCAAATCGGGATAGTAACCGGCAATCGCCACGCCGACCGCCGCATTCGCCGCCGCCACGTTGCGCTCGGCGTAGGCGATATCGGGACGGCGCTGCAACAGCTGCGACGGCACGCTGTTCGGGATCGCGGGCAGCGCGGCCTCCAGCTTCGCCACCGGCAAGGAGAAATCCGCCGGAGCTCGGCCCAGCAGCAACGCAATCGCGTGCTCCATCTGTGCACGCTGCCACTGGTAATCCTGCGCCGAGGCGCGGGCGCTCTCCAGCTGCATCTGCGCCTGCGCTAAGGTGGCGCGTGATTCGCTGCCCGCCGCATATTTGTTTTCAATCACCGTCAGATAACGTTGATAGGCCGCGATACTGCGCTGATAGAGCGCGATTTTCTCGTCGATGATGCGCAGCTGGAAATAGTCCTGCGCCAGTTCGGACTGCGCGCTCAAGGTGATATTCGCCAGCTCGGCTTTGCTGGCTTCGGCGCTGGCGTGGTTCTCCTCCAGCGTGCGTCGCAGTTTGCCCCACACATCCAGCTCCCAGCTGGCGCTGAGATCGGCGGCATGGCTGTTGCTGACGCTGCGTTGACCGCTGGCGCGGCTGCCGCTGCGCGTGCTGCTGGCGTCGTAGCTTACCGACGGCAACAACTCCGCGCGTGATTGCCCAACTAACGCCTGCGCTTCGCGGTACTGCGCGGCATAGCTGGCAACGTTCTGGTTGGAGATGCTCACCTGCTTCAGCAGGCTAGCCAGCGTGGCATCGTGATATACCTGCCACCATTCACCTTTGCTGTTTGCATCCTGCGGCGTCGCCTGCGTCCAGCCTTTGGCTTCTTTGAAATGGGTCGGCATCGCCATGCTCGGGCGCTGATAATCGGGGCCAACCGCGCAGCCCGCCAGCAACATCACGGTGAGCAACGGCGTAATTTTCAGTGACATTTTCATCTATCGGGATTCCACATAACGCAACCGCTGCCACTGACGTTGCGTGGCGCGGCTTAAACGGTCGAGCCAGAGATAAACCACCGGCGTAGTAAACAGCGTTAATAATTGGCTCAGCGCCAAACCACCGGCAATCGCCAGCCCGAGCGGGCTACGTAAGTCGGCATCGCCGCCGCTGCCCAGCGCCAGCGGCAGCGCGCCAAAGAAGGCGGCCAGCGTGGTCATCATGATCGGCCGGAAACGCATCAAGCAGGCTTGGGTGATCGCCTGCTGCGGCGTCATGCCTTGGCTGCGCTCGGCGTGAATCGCAAAGTCGATCATCATGATGGCGTTCTTTTTCACGATACCAATCAGCAGGATGATGCCGATCAGCGCGATCACCGTCAGTTGCGTGTTGGTCAGCAACAGCAACAACAGCGCGCCCACACCCGCCGACGGCAGCGTTGAGAGAATGGTGATCGGGTGGATGTAACTCTCATATAGCACGCCGAGCACGATATACACCGCCGCCAGCGCCGCGATAATCAGCCACGGCATGGTGGCGGTAAGCTGGGCGAAGGCGGCGGCGGTGCCGGCAAAACCGGCCTGAATACTGGAGGGCAAACCGAGCTGCGCCATCGCCTGCTTAATCAGCGCCTGCGCCTGCTCCAGCGACACGCCGTCGTTAAGGTTAAACGCCACGGTGCTGGTGGCGGATTGGCCCTGATGCGCCACCGACAGCGGCGCGTTGCCGCCTTTAAAGCTGGCGAACGCGGCGAGCGGCACGCGATCGCCACTGTCGTTAATCACATACAGCTGCTGCAAAATCGCCGGATCGCGCGTGTAGCTATCCTGCAGCGACATCACCACATGATACTGATTAAGCGTGTGATAGAGCGTAGCGACCTGACGCTGGCTGAAAGCGTTGTTCAGCAGGGTGTCGAGCATCTGCACATCCACGCCCAACCGTTTCGCGCGGTCACGATCGATATTAATCACCACTTCCTGACCGCCGGTTTGCGAGTCGGAATCGACGCTATTCAGCTGCGGGATTGCCGCCAGCGCCGCCTGCACTTTGGGCGTCCACTCACGTAGCAGATCGAGATCGTCGGCCTGCAAACTGTATTGATAGGTGGCGTTGGCGCTGCGCCCGCCGATGTGCAGATCCTGCGCCGCCATCAGGAACATCTGCGCGCCGGCAATATGGCTGGTTTTCATACTCAGGCGGTTCGCCACTTCGGTGGCGGTGGCATCGCGCTTGTCAAAATCCTTCAGGCGCACAAAGAAGTTGGCGCTATTGCGCGAGCCGAACATGCCGCTGCCCATCGACGACATCACGCTCTCCACCGCCGGATCGGACTGGATGATGTGGGTGAACTGCAGCATTTTCGGCTTCATCGCCTGGAAGGAGATGTTCTGATCGGCACGCAGCGCGCCCATCAGCAGGCCGGTATCCTGATTGGGGAAAAAGCCTTTCTGCACCACCGAGAACAAAAACAGGTTGAGCAGCACGGTCAGCACCAGACTAAACATCGTCAGCTTTTGGTGCGCCATCACCCAGGTTAACCCGCGCGAATAAGCCGCCAGCAATGCGTTAAGTTGGTTTTCGATAAACTGATACAGCGGATGCGGGCGTTGCGTGACTTTGGGCTTTGGCTTCAGCAGGCGCGCGCACAGCATCGGCGTCAGGCTCAGCGAGACAAACATTGAAATCAGCAACGATACCGTCAGCGTGACGGCAAATTCGCGGAACAAGCGCCCAACGATACTGCCCATCAGCAGAATCGGGATGAACACCGCAATCAGCGACATGGTCATCGACAGCACGGTAAAACTCACTTCCTGCGCGCCACGCAGCGCCGCGCGCAGCGGACTGAGCCCTTCTTCGATATGGCGCGTGATGTTTTCCAGCACCACAATCGCGTCATCGACGACAAAGCCGGTGGCGATAATCAGCGCCATCAGCGACAGGTTATCGAGGCTGTAACCCAGCAGATACATCACCGCGCAGGTGCCAATCAGCGAGACCGGCAGCGCCAGCGCCGGGATAATCACCGCCTGCACGTTACGCAGAAACACAAACACCACGGCGATCACCAGCAGCATCGCCACCAGCAGCGTCTCTTCGGTGTCATACAGCGAGGCGCGCACCGTCGGCGAGCGATCCACCACCACTTTTAGCTGGGTATCGGCGGGCAGATCTTTTTCCAGCGCCGGCAGCTGCGCTTTGATGGCATCAATGGTGTCGAGCATGTTGGCACCGGCCTGGCGCTTAATGCCCACCATCACCGATGGCGTGGCGTTGAGGAAACCGGCCTGATACTGATCTTCAACCGAGTCATACACGGTGGCGACATCATGCAGCCGCACCGCTTTACCCTCTTTATAGGTAACGATCAGATCCTGATACTGCGCGGCTTTATCCAGCTGGCCGTTGCTGTCCACCACCCACGACTGGCTGCTGCCCTGCAAAATCCCTTTCGGCTTATTGCTGGTGCTGTTGGCGATGGCGCTGCGCACCGTATCCAGCGAAATGCCATATTGCGTCAGCTTCAGCGCTTGCAGATCGATGCGCACCGCCGGTAAGGCGCTGCCCATCAGCGACACTTCGCCCACGCCTTTCACCTGGCCCATCGCCTGCTCGATTTTGCTTTCGGCCAGATCGTAGAGTTCGCCCGGTGTGCGCGTGGCGGACGTTAGCGCCAGCATCACAATCGGCGCATCCGATGGATTGGCTTTGCGATAGGTCGGCAGCGACTCCATCGCGCTCGGCAGCAAACTGCGTGCGGCGTTGATCGCCGCCTGCACGTCACGCGCCGCGCCGTTGATGTCGCGATCGAGGTCAAACTGCAAAATTACGCTGGTCGATCCCTGCGAACTGCTGGAGGTCATCTCGGTGACGCCGGCGATTTGCCCCAGCGAACGCTCCAGCGGCGTAGCGACGGTGGCCGCCATGGTCTCCGGGCTGGCACCGGCCAGGCTGGCGCTCACCATAATGGTGGGGAAATCCACCTGCGGCAGCGGCGCCACCGGCAGCAGCCGATAGCCCAACGCGCCCAGCAGCAGGATCGCCAGCGTCAGCAATAACGTGGCAACCGGGCGGAAGATAAACAGCCGGGTGAGGTTCATCGTTCGCCCCGCGCCTGCTGCTGCTTGCGCTGCATGTAGCGCTTGCCGCGCTGCGCAATGCCATCAAACCACAGGTAAATTACCGGCGTGGAGAACAGCGTCAGCACCTGGCTGACGATCAAACCGCCAACAATCACCAGACCGAGCGGCTGCCGCAGCTCGGCACCGGAACCGGACGCCAGCATCAGCGGCAGCGCACCGAGCAGCGCCGCCATGGTGGTCATCAGAATCGGGCGGAAGCGCAGCAAACAGGCCTGATGAATCGCGTCCCGCGCGCTCATGTGCTGCTTGTTTTCCGCCTCCAGCGCGAAGTCGACCATCATAATCGCGTTCTTCTTGACGATACCGATCAGCAGAATCACGCCAATCAGCGCGATCAGGCTGAACTCGCTGCCCGCCAGCAGCAGCGTCAACAGCGCGCCGACCGCCGCCGACGGCAGCGTCGAGAGAATGGTCACCGGATGGATAAAGCTCTCATAGAGAATGCCGAGCACCACGTACATGGTGATTAATGCCGCCAGAATCAGCCACAGGGTGTTGCCGGTGGCGCTCTGGAATGCCGAGGTTTCGCCCTGATAACGCAAGGTGATACTCGACGGCAAATTGAGCTGCTGCGTTACTGTGGCAATCGCCTTCTGCCCCTCTTCCAGCGAATAGCCTTTGTTGAGATTGAACGACACCATCACCGCCGGGAACTGATTGAGGCGCATGTGCATCAGCGAACCGGTGCGCTGGTGAATGGTGGCGATGGACGTGAGCTTCACCATGCCGGTGGTGGTTGTGGTGGTGTCATCCGTGGTGGAAGTGCTGCTGCTCGCGCTGGTCACCGGCAAATAGACATCATCAAACGAAGCGGGCGATTGCTGATACTGCGGCGCCACTTCCAGCACCACGCGATATTGATTGGCCTGGGTAAAGATGGTGGAGACCAGACGCTGACCGAAGCTGTTGTACAGCGCGGTATCGACGTCGGCGGCGGTAATGCCGTAGCGCGCCGCTTTATCGCGATTCAGCTCGACATAGGCCACGCGGCCCTGATCCTGCAGGTTACTCACCACGCCGTTAAACTCCGGACGCTGCTGCAAGGCGGCGACCAACTTCGGCGTCCAGCGCACCAGGTTTTCGCTGTCGGCATCATCCAGCGTGAATTGATACTGGCTCGGCGACACCTGATCGTTAACGGTCAAATCCTGCGCCGGTTGCAGATAGAGCTGAATGCCCGCCACCTGCTGCGCCGCCTGTTGCAGCTGTTTAATCACCACGTCGGCTTTGTCGTCGCGCTGTTCAAACGACTTGAGGTTGATCTGGATACGCCCGCTATTCAGGCTGGTGTTGCTGCCATCAATGCCGATGGTTGAGGACAAACTCTCCACCGACGGATTTTGCAGAATCACTTTCGCCAGCGCCTGCTGCCGCTTCGACATCTCGCTAAACGACACATCCTGCGACGCCACGGTGACGCCCTGAATCAGCCCGGTATCCTGGGTCGGGAAGAAGCCTTTTGGGATGGCGATGTAAAGCAGCGCGGTGAGCGCAAAGGTCGCCAGCGCCACCAGCAGCGTCAGCTTCTGATGGTTCAGCACCACCGTCAGCATGCGGTCGTAGCCGCGCACCAGCTTGTCGAACAGTTCGCCGCCTTTACGCGAGAAGCGCGACTGTTTTTCCGGCGGAATGTGCTGCAGCAGATAGGCGCACAGCATCGGCGTCAGCGTTAGCGACACCACCATCGACACCAGAATCGACACCGCCAGCGTGATGGCAAATTCGCGGAACAACCGCCCAACCACGTCGCCCATAAACAGCAGCGGGATCAGCACGGCAATCAGTGAGAAGGTCAGCGAGATGATGGTGAAGCCAATCTGCTGCGAGCCTTTCAGCGCCGCCTGCATCGGCGTTTCGCCCTCTTCCAGCCGCCGCGAAATGTTCTCCACCACCACAATCGCATCGTCAATGACGAAGCCGGTGGCGATGGTCAGCGCCATCAGTGATAGGTTATTCAGGCTGAAGTCGGCCAGATACATCACGCCGAAGGTGCCAATCAGCGACAGCGGCACCGCCACGCTGGGAATCAGCGTCGCCGCCACGTTGCGCAGGAACAGGAACGTCACCATCACCACCAGCGCCACCGACAGCATCAGCTCAAACTGCACGTCGCTGATGGAGGCGCGAATGGTTTGCGTGCGATCCGACAAGATGCTCATCTTCACGCCGTCCGGCAGCGCCGCCTGCAGCTTCGGCAGCTGCGCTTTGATGCTGTCCACCACCTGAATCACGTTGGCGCCCGGCTGGCGCTGCACGCTGATCACAATCGCCGGACTGTTGTTGGCCCACGCCGACTGGAAGCTGTTCTCCGGTCCCTGTTCGATATGCGCGATATCTTTTAGCCGCAGCGCCGCACCGTTTTGGTAAGTGATGATCAAATTGCCGTACTCATCGGCGGTGCGCAGCTGATCGTTGGCGTCGATGGTCACCGAGTGATATTTGCCGTCGAAGCCGCCTTTCGAGCCGTTCACGTTGCTGTTGCCGATCAGCGTGTTGACGTCCTCCAGCGACAGCTGATGCGCCGCCAGCGCTTTCGGGTCCATCTGCACGCGAATCGCCGGTTGATGGCCGCCCGCCAGCGTCACCATGCCAACGCCGTTAATCTGCGACAGCTTGAGCGCCACGCGCGTGTTCACCAGATCCTGCACCTGCGTCAGCGGCAGCGTGTCGGAACTTACCGCCAGCGTAATCACGGCGGTATCGGCTGGATTGACCTTTTTGTAGGTTGGCGGATTGGGCAGATCGCTCGGCAGCAAGTTATTGGCGGCATTGATCGCCGCCTGCACTTCCTGCTCGGCGACATCCAGCGACAGATCGAGGCTGAATTTCAGCGTGACGATCGACGATCCGCCTGAGCTGGTGGAGGTCATCTGGCTCAACCCAGCCATTTGCCCGAGCTGGCGCTCCAGCGGCGAGGTGACGGACGACGCCATCACATCCGGGCTGGCACCGGGATAGAGCGTGGTGACCTGAATGGTCGGGTAATCCACCTGCGGCAGCGCCGAGGTGGAGAGAAAACGGTAGGAGAAGATCCCGGCGATCAGCACGCCGACCATCAGCAAAATGGTGGCGACCGGACGCTGGATAAACAGGCGAGACGGATTCATTTGGCCTCGGCGGTCGCGGTGGTTTTACTCTCATCCGCCAGCTGCACTTTGCTGCCGTTGGTCAGGCGATCGATGCCTTCGGTCACCAGGCGATCGCCCGGTTCCACCCCTTTGAGGATCGCCTGCTGATCTTCACCAAACGTTGGCCCGGTGGTGACCGCTTTGCGCGTCACGGTGTTGTCTTTATTGATAACAAACACGAAGCTGCCGTCGCTGCTCAGCTGCAGCGCCTGCGCCGGGATCACCGTGGCATTTATCAGGATGTTGGTTTGCAGCCTCAGATTGACGAACTGGTTAGCGAACAGCGATTCGTCTTCATTCGGGAAGGTGGCTTTCAGCTCAATGGTGCCGGTCGCGGTATCGATCTGGTTGCTGATGAACTTCACCTCGCCCTGCGCCAGCGCGCGGCTGTTGTCCTGATCAAAGGCGGTGGCGGGCAGACTCTGTCCGCCGTGCAGCGCGTTGGTCAGCTGCGGAATGTTGACCTGCGGCACGCTAAATGTCACGGCGGCGGGTTGCATCTGCGTCACCACCACAATGCCGGTGGTATCGGTGGTTTGCACCATATTGCCGGGATCGACCAGACGCAAACCGACGCGTCCGCTGATTGGCGAGGTGATGCGCGCATACTCGATATCCAGTTTGGCGCTGGCGATCTGCGCTTCATCAGCGGCGACCGCGCCTTTGTACTGGCCGACGGTGGCGGTTTGGGTATCAAGATCCTGGCGCGAGAGCGAGTCCTGCGCCGCCAGTTTCTGATAACGCACCAGCGTTAACTGCGCGCTTTTCAGCAACGCCTGATTCTGATTGAGATCGCCCTGATACTGCGCCAGCGTGGCCTGATAGCTGCGCGGATCGATCTGCGCCAGCAGCTGGCCGGCGCTAACTTTCTGCCCTTCGGTAAAGAACACTTTTTCCAGCTGTCCGGCGACGCGGCTGGTGACGGTGACGCTGGCGTTGGGGATCACCGTGCCGAGCGCGTTGAGGTATTCCGGCACATCCGCGCTGCTGGCGACGCCGCTGTGCACCAGCGTGGCACCGCCCATCATCATCGCCATGCCCGGCGGGCCACCCGCGCCACCGCGATGACCGCCGCGTGCGCCCGGCGGCTTTCCGCCGCCCGGCATGCCGCCGTGACCACCGACCACGCGCCAGATAACGCCCGCCACAATCAACAGCAAAACTAACAGGAGCAGCCATTTCAGCCAGCGGGAAAACGGGGAGCGGGAAGCGTTGTTAGTCATCAGGATCTTCAGGTTAGCCAGAAAACGGAAAATCCCCTGTAAAACAGGGGACTATTTCAAGGGGAAATCATCACTACGCGCATTATCGGTTGAATGCCCGCGCGAATTCCATACGCGAACCGTAAGGGTTTCGTTAAGGTGATTAAGATTTCCAGCCGCCGCCTAACGCCTTGTACAGGGTGATTTTCTGGCTCAATTGCCCCAAATGCGCACTGATCAGCGACTGCTGCGCACTGTAAAGCGATCGCTGGGCCACTAACACATTGAGATAATTGTCGACGCCTTGCTTGAAGCGCAATGTGGAGTAGTCGTAGTCGCGCTGATTGGCGCCAACCTCCTGTTGCAGCGCCGTCAGCTGATCCTGCCAGGTATCCTGACCGGCCAGCGCATCGTTCACCTCTTTAAACGCGGTCTGGATCGCCTTCTCATAGTCAGCAATCTCAATGCGTTTCTCGATATGCGCGATATTTAGGTTGGCCTGGTTTTTACCACCGTCAAAAATCGGCAGGTTAATCGATGGCATGAATGACCATGCGCCGGTGCCGCCGCCCAGCAGGCTGCCAAGCGAGCTGCTGGTGGAGCCGCCGGACGCGGTCAGCGTGATGCTCGGGAAGAAGGCGGCACGCGCCGCGCCGATATTGGCATTAGCCGCCTTCAGCGTGTGCTCCGCCGCCATGATATCCGGGCGACGCGTCAGCAGATCCGACGGTAAGCCAGCGGGCGTGGCCGGGAAGTGCCAGTTGGCGTCCAGCGTGGCGTGTGACAGCAGCGTGGCGGGCAGATCGGTGCCGACCAGCAAGCGCAGCGCATCGACATCCTGCCGCACCTGACACGTGTAACTCGCCACGTCCGCCTGCGCCGCCCGCACCGTGCTTTCGGCCTGCGCCAGATCCTGATCGCTGCTGGCACCGCCGTCGTAGCTGAGTTTGGTCAGGCGATACGATTCCTGCTGGCTTTGCGCGGTGTGTTGCGCCAGATGCAGCAGATCGTTATCCGAACTCAGCGTCAGCCACGCCGTCGCCACTTCCGCGATCAGTGAAATGCGCGTGGCGCGTTCGGTGGCGGCGCTCGACAGATAGGTTTCCTGCGCCTGATCGCTCAGGCTTTGCAGGCGGCCGAAGAAATCCAGCTCCCACGAGGTGACGCTCAAGCCGCTGTTCAGCTCGTGATAGGTCACCGCGCCGCTGGTTTTGGTGTTGTAGAGATTGGCCGGTTCATGCGCCGAAGTCTGGCTGGCCGTGGCGTTGATCGACGGCATCAGCGCCGCGCGCTGCACCGTGACGCCCTGCTGCGCCTCTTGCACGTTCAGCGCCGCCACGCGCAGGTCGCGGTTGTTATCGAGCGACAGCTGGATCAGGTTGCGCAGCGTGGCATCGGTGAAGAAGTTCTGCCACGGTAAATCGGCGACGTTGCCGACGGGCGTCGCCTGATCGTATTTAGCGTCCACCGGCAGCGCCGGGCGCTGATAGTGCGGTGCCAGCGTACAACCGGCCAATGCCAGCGCGAGCGGCAACAGCGCCAGACGGAAGTTATTCATGTTCATTTTTAACCCCCTCTGCGGATGTTTGTTTCTTACGCGCAAAGAACTGCGAAACCACCACGTAGAACATCGGCACAAAGAAGATAGCGAGGAAAGTCGCGGTGATCATACCGCCCGCCACCGCCGTACCAATCGAATGCTGGCTGCCGGCGCCCGCGCCGTTGGATATGGTCAGCGGCAGCACGCCGAGAATAAACGCCATTGAGGTCATGATAATCGGACGGATACGCAGCCGCGCCGCTTCTACCGCCGCTTCCACCAGCGTTTTGCCCTCGCGCTCATGCAGCTCTTTGGCGAACTCGACGATCAGGATGGCGTTTTTCGCCGCCAGCCCCACGGTGGTCAGCAAGCCGACCTGGAAGAACACATCGTTCTGCAGGCCGCGCAGCAGCACCGCGCTAATGGTGCCGAGAATGCCGAGCGGCACCACCATGATCACCGAGAACGGAATCGACCAGCTCTCGTACAGCGCCGCCAGACACAGGAACACCACCAGAATCGAGATCAGATAGAGCTGCGTGGTTTGGCTGCCAGATGCCTGCTCCTCATACGAAATGCCGTACCACTGCACGCGGAACCCATGCGGCAGCTGCTTCGCCAACAGCTCCACCGCTTTCATCGCTTCACCGGTACTTTGGCCCGGCGCGGGCGATCCGAGAATCTCTTCGGCGGTTAAGCCGTTAAAGCGTTCAAAGTGCGGCGAGCCGTACACCCATTTGCCCGAGGCGAAGGCGGAGAATGGCACCATGGTGCCGCTGCTGTTGCGGAAGTACCATTTGTCGAGATCCGACGGTGTAACGCGCGAGTCCGCTTTACCCATCAGATAGACCTCTTTCACGCGGCCGTTGTACATGAACTGATCGATGTAGCTGGAGCCCCACGCCACCGACAATGTGTTGTTGATGTCGGTCATGCTCAGGCCGAGCGCGCTGGCCTTCTCATCATTGATCTCCAACTGATACTGCGGCTCATCTTCCAGCCCGTTAAGACGTACCTGCGCCAGATGCGGATCGTTGTTCGCCAACGTAATCAGCTGATGCGCGGCATCCATCATCTGCTGATGGCTGTGCGCGCCGGTATCCTGCAGATAGAGATCGAAACCGGTGGCGTTGCCCAACTCCATCACCGCCGGCGGCACCATGGCGAAGATTTTGGCGTTCTGATAGTTGGCGAAGTGCGCCATCACGCGGTTCGCCAAATCCTGCACGCTTTGACCGCTGTGCGTGCGGTCGCCCCAATCTTTCAGGCGCACAAAAGCCATGGCGTTGCTCTGACCGCGACCAGCAAAGTTAAAGCCCGTCACGCCAAAGGTGGTGGTCACCACCGACGCTTCGTTCTGTTGCAGATAGGCGTTGAGATCGTTGATCACCTGCTGAGTGCGCTGCGATGACGAGTTCACCGGCAGCGTGATCTGCACCATCATCAAGCCCTGATCTTCACCCGGCAGGAAGGTGGTCGGTACGCGGGTGAACAAAAATCCCGTCACGCCGACGATCACCAGATAGATCACCAGGAACAGGCCGCGACGGGATATCACTTTGCTGACGCCGTGGGTGTAGTGCATCGCCCCGCTGTCGAACTTGCGGTTAAACCAACCGGCGAATCCGGTGGTTTTGTGCTCCGCCGCTGCCGGTTTCAGCAAGGTGGCGCACAGCGCAGGCGTGAAGATCAGCGCCATGATCACCGACAGCGCCATCGCCGAGACGATGGTGACCGAGAACTGGCGGTAAATCACACCGGTCGATCCGGAGAAGAACGCCATCGGCAGCAGCACCGCCGACAGCACCAGCGCAATGCCAAACAGCGCGCCCTGAATCTGCTGCATCGATTTAATGGTGGCGGCTTTCGGGTCGAGCTGCTCTTCGTGCATTACGCGCTCAACGTTCTCCACCACCACAATGGCGTCATCCACCAGCAGCCCGATTGCCAGCACCATACCGAACATGGTGAGGGTGTTAATGCTGTAACCAAAGGCTGAGAGAATGCCAAAGGTGCCCAGCAGCACCACCGGCACCACCAGCGTGGTGATCAGCGTGGCGCGCAGGTTTTGCAGGAAGATCAGCATCACGAAGAACACCAGCACCACCGCTTCGATCAGCGTTTTCACCACCTCTTCAATCGAGGCGCTGACCACCGGCGAAGTGTCGTACGGATACTGAATCTCGACGTTATCCGGCAGCGAATCTTTCAGGTCGGCGATGGTTTGGCGCACCGCCTTGGCGGTATCCAGTTCATTGGCACCGGTTGCCAGACGCAACGCGATACCGGCGGCCGGTTTGCCGTTCATGGTGGCATCGATGCCGTAGCTTTGCGGCCCGAGCGCGACGCTGGCCACATCTTTCAGCCGCACCTGCGAGCCGTCGCTATTCACCTTCAGCAGCACATTCTCAAACTGCTGCACGGTGGTGAAACGGGTTTTGCCGAGGATCGTCGCCTGGGTTTTTGCGCCCTGAATGGTCGGCAAACCGCCGAGTGAACCGGACGACACCTGCACGTTCTGGTTATCAATCGCCGTGGTGACATCGCTCGGCATCAGGTTGTATTTGTACAATTTGGCCGGATCGAGCCAGATGCGCATCGCGTATTCGGATCCCAGCACCATGAAGTCGCCGACGCCCGGCGTACGCGAGATCGGATCTTCCAGTTTCGACACCAGCATGTCGGCCAGATCGCCGTTGGTCAGCTTGCCGTCTTTGGCGATCAGCCCGATAACCATCATAAAGTTTTTTTGGTACTTACGGATGCGGATACCTTGCTGGGTGACATCGGTGGGCAGCTGCGACTCCGCTAGCGACACGCGATCCTGCACCTGAACCTGGGCGATATCGGGATTGATGCCCTGATTAAAGGTGGCGATGATCTGCGCGCTGCCGTCCGAGGCGCTGCTCGACTCCAGATAACGCAAACCATCCAGGCCATTCAACTGCTGCTCAATGACCTGCACCACGGTGTTTTGCGTGGTTTCGGCGCTGGCACCCGGATAGGTCACCGAGATAGAGACCGCTGGCGCGGAGATATTGGGATATTGATTGACCGGCAAACTGATGGCGGCAATCGCGCCGACCAGCATCACGATAATGGCGATAACCCAGGCGAAGATTGGACGTTCTATAAAAAACTTCGACATGCCGCCCCCTTATTGCGCCGCTGCGTCAGTCATCGAAAGACTCACCGCATTGGCGGATGGCGTGTCGTTGGTGTTGGCGGCGGTGGTGGTCACTTTCACCCCGCTGCGCACGCTTTGCAGGTTGTTCACCACCACGTTTTCCCCTTGCTGCAAGCCCGAGGTCACCAGCCATTCTCCGTTGATCATCTCGCCGGTGTGGATACTGCGCTGCTCGATGGTGTTGTCGCTTTTCACCACAAAGACATACGGCTGACCTTTGGTGTCATGCATGATCGACTCTTGCGGCAGCAAAATGCCTTGCTGCTGAATGCCCTGCGGGAAGCTGGCATGCACGTACATGCCCGGCAGCAGTTCGTTATTCGGGTTCGGGAATACCGCGCGCAGCACCACGGTGCCGGTGGCGGTATCGACGTTCACTTCCGAGAACGCCAGCTTGCCCTGCTCGGCGTACTGGCTGTTATCTTCCAGCGACAAGCCCACGGCGGCGGTGTTGTCGGCCACTTTGGCGATTTTGCCATCGGCCAGCGCGCGGCGCAGGCGCAGCAGATCGGTGGAGGATTCGCTGACATCGACGTAGATTGGATCAAGCTGAGTGATGGTGGCGAGATAATCGGTTTGCCCGTTGGTGACCAGCGCACCGGCGGTGTACAGCGAGCGGCTAATGTGGCCGGAAATCGGTGCTTTCACCAGCGTGTAGTCGAGATTCACTTTGGCGGTTTCCACGTCGGCCTGCGCTTCACGCGCGGCAGCGACCGCATCGTCGTAGGTTTGCTGGCTGATGGCGTGCGCGTTGGCCAGCGGCTGATAGCGCTTCACCACCATCGCATCGTTCTGCCAGGTCGCCATCGCTTTGTCGTAGGCGGCTTTATAGGTGGCCGGATCGATTTGATACAGCGGCTGGCCGGCTTTCACTTCACCGCCCTCGGTAAACAGGATTTTTTCAATTACGCCGCTCACCTGCGGACGCACCTGCGCAGTTCTCACCGCCGTGGTGCGGCCAGGCAATTGGCTGACAAGCGTAACGGGTTGCGCTTTGAGGTTGACCACGCCCACTTGCGGGGTGGCGGATGCGGCGGGCTTTGCTCCGCCCTGGTCACAGGCTGCCAGTAAAAACACCACGCTGGCAGAAAGAAGTTTCAGGCGCATAGTTGTTCTCTAAAAGATAGGAAGGGAATAGTCACGAAGGTAATGACTTGAAAGCCATTGTAGGGAGGCGGGTTAAGCGGGGTTGTTAAGGTTGCGTAAAATATATTTTCCAAAGGAAAATGGTAAACCTTTCGTGCCATAAAGGGTTGGGATTTTTAGCGTTTTGCGGGTTTTCAGCCCCGAAATCGATTATCGAAAATTCCGTAGCGGCGCAATTTATTGCGCAAGATAACAGCGGGAAAAAGGTCAACGGAGCGCAATGAATTGCGCCGCTACGGTTATGTGCACGCAATAACAACCGATTCAACCTTTGGGTTCGATGCCTCTGCGGCGCAGCTCGCGGCGCGCCAGCTCTTTTAACCAGCACGACAGCGTGACGTTGTCGTCGTCAGTCACACTGCGCAGCTGCTCGTGCAGCTCCGGGTGAATGCGTAACTGAAACGCCGAAGAACGGCCCTCGCCTTTTGGCGTGCGGTCTTTGGTTTTTGGCATCGCGGGTTGGCCTCAACGAGTCGCAATAAAAAATCGCCCCTTAAAGCGCTACCAACACCGTAAGGGGCTAGCGAACCGCCATGGAATGCGACATCGCGGTGCGTTACCTACAGGTTACACAACCCGATATTTTTATGTTGCCGGGGAAGTGTTAAGACTCAGACAAGAGGTGTGAGCGAGTTCGCACGGCAGTAAATTACAGGCAAAAAAAACCCACGCATCTGCGTGGGTCGGTGTAATAACAGGGTACTGCCAAAGCAGCTTGTTTCACACCCATCAATACCTCTGGGATCTCCATACTCGCACCGTTGAGTCGGTGAAAGACAGGTGCAAAAAGCAACGGTGTTTGGGGAAATGAAACGAGGTGTGAATATTCTCCACACCTCACTTACACTTTTGATTTAACTAAGATTTGTCTGAAGAAGGTTTACTGTAGATCGCATCGGGTGCCACGTTCATGTGCTTGAGTACCGGGCCCATGATGTTGCCGAAGATCGGTGCTGCCACCGAGCCACCAAAGTGATCGCCCGCGGTTGGATGGTTGATCATTACCACCAGCGCCACTTCCGGATGGCTGGCGGGCGCGATGCCGGCGGTGTAGTTGATATAACCGCCATCGTACTTACCGCTGGTGCCCATCTTCTCTGCGGTACCGGTTTTGGTCGCCAGACGATAACCCGGCACCGCCGCTCTCACCCCGGTGCCGCCCGGCAGTACGTCGCTCTCCAGCATATGCACCACGGTTTGCACCACCTGCGGATTCGCCACCTGTTTGCCTAACACCGGCGGCGTCACTTTGGTGATCGACAGTGGACGATAAACGCCGTACGAACCAAGCGTGGCGTATTCACGCGCAATCTGCAGCGGCGTGACGCGCAGGCCGTAGCCAAAGGCAAAGGTGGCGCGTTCGATATCGGCCCAGCGCTCGCGGTGCAGCGGGAAGTACCCCACGCTCTCACCGGTCAATCCCAGCCCGGTAGGTTTACCCAGGCCAAATGCCTGATAGGTATTAACCAGCGCTTCAGCGGGCATCGCCAGCGCAATGTGCGAGACGCCGATGTCACTCGATTTCTGCAAAATGCCGGTCATGGTGAGGCGCGGCCAGTGACCAACGTCGCGAATTAAGTGGCCGTTGACGCTGTAAGGCGTGGTATCGATCACCGAATCGGCGCGCACCAGATGGCGTTCCAGCCCTTCCATCACCACCAGCGGTTTCACCGTGGAGCCGGGTTCGTAGCTGTCGTTGATCGCCGAGTTACGCATCTGCGCCGGCGTGGCATTTTCATAGTTGTTCGGGTTGAACGACGGATAAGAGGCCATCGCCAGAATCTCGCCGGTATCGATTTTCACCAATACCGCCGCACCCGAATCCGCTTTGTTAAGTAGCACGCCGTCGCGCAGTTTGCTGTAGAGCGTGAATTGGTCGAACTTGTCGATGCTGAGCTGCACGGTTGGCGGCTGCTGTGGCGGCTGGTAATCGATCATCGCAATGATGTTGCCTTCACCATCCTGACGATAAACCTCTTTACCCGGATCGCCCTGCAGCACATGGTCGAAGCCCTTCTCGATGCCGTTCAGGCCATTGCTGTCGGCCCCTACAATACCAATCAGCGGCGCAGCTGCTTCACTCATTGGATAGAAGCGGCTGTCGTTATACACCGAGCTGATACCTTTGAGTTTCAGCTCGGCGATATCTTTGGCGATGCCGAGTTCGATTTTGCGGCCCAGATAGAGGAAGCGTTTTTTCGGGTTGGCGGTGATGGCCGCGCGCAGATCTTCCGGACGCTGATTGAGCGCGGCCGCCAGATACGCCCATTTGGCGCTGGTGAAATCGGGATTTGCCTCCAGCACACGCATTGGATCGGCGATGATGTCACGCGCCGGAACGCTCAGCGCTAACGCCTGGCCGTCGCGATCCAGCAAGGTGCCGCGGTTGGTCGGCAGCGTCACGGTACGCAGCGAGCGCTGATCGGCTTCGTGCTCCAGCATCGGATGCTTGATCAACTGCAGGTCACCGACGCAAATCAGCAACAGCACCAGACAGCAGAACACGCCAAGGCAGATCAGGCGAAAACGAAACGGGTTAAAGGGCGCTTTTATCTGGTCTTTTCCCAGAAATTTTTTAATTGGGGGCATAACGTCCACTGCGATAAAAAATCAGGCTTAATGCCAGCAGTTATAAAGAAACGTAAAGCGAGTTGACAGGAAAACTGTGTTTCGATTCGTTAAGCAAAAAAAAACCTGCGCATCTGCGCAGGTCGGTGTAATCAAGAAAACTTTTTGATGTTCACCCATCAATACCTCTGGGACCCTGACTGTAGCAAGGTGGCACGCTGGGAAACCATCGCCTAAACGCAACAGTTACCGGCAAAATGTAACCAGCGATGAGATTATTCGTTGCCCATTCACATCAGATGTTTTTTGATTTCCACCAGGCAACTCATGGCGTTAGGACCCTGCGTTAATGACGAGGTGCCGATATCCAATGTCAGGACATTCGGGTTGCCGGCGCGATCCCACGGTTGCCAGGCGCGACCAAAGCCAGGATCGAACCAGGCGCCGGTAGCGATGATCACCACGCCCGGCGTTACACCGTCGGTCAGGCGCACACCGGCCAGCATGCGCCCGCGCGCATTGCTCACCTCAATCTCATCGCCATCCTGAATATCACGCGTTGCCGCATCCTGCGGATGCATATATAGCGTCTCATGTCCGGCGGTTTTGTTGCCTTGCACCGTGGCGGTGGCGTCCATCTGGCTGTGCAGACGATCGGATGGCTGAATCGAGATCATATGCAGCGGGAACTGTGAACTGAGCGGCGCGCCCAGCCACTCTTGCGGCTCGCGCCACTCGGGATGTCCGGCGAAATCTTCCAGCTGATAATCGGCAATAGTTTGGCAGAACAGCTCAATCTTGCCGCTGGCGGTTTGAATTGGATGCGTTTCTGGGTTAGCGCGGAAATCATCCATAAACACGAACGGCTTGCCGCCTTCGGGAATCTCGACAAAACCGCGCTCCCAGAATTCCCCGAACTCCGGGAACGGAATATCACGCCGCGCATGCGCTACCGCGCACTGTTGATACAGATGCTCAATCCACTGCATCTCATTGCGCCCTTCGGTGAACACATCACGATAGCCGAGGCGATCGGCGATATCAGCGAAGATGTCGAAATCATTGCGCGCCTGATGCTGCGGCTTGATCGCCTGATGCATTGCCAGCACGAAGCGATCGCGCGACGATCCGCCGATGTCGTTGCGCTCCAGCGTGGTGGTGGCGGGCAACACGATATCCGCCATCTGCGCCGCCGGCGTCCAGACGATATCCTGCACAATCACGGTATCCGGGCGCTGCCAGCCTTCCACCAGACGATTGAGCTGCTGATGATGATGGAACGGATTGCCGCCCGCCCAGTGCACCAAATGGATATCCGGATAGTGCTGGGTTTCACCCTGGAATGCGTACGGCTGGCCGGGATTGAGCAGCATGTCGCTGATGCGCGCCACTGGAATCGACAAATTGCCCGGATTCGGGCCGGTGCTCATCATGGGTGCCGGGCCATCCTGACGCGGATTGCCGACGCTGTTCATCGAGCCATGACCAAAGGAGAAACCGCCGCCCGGCAAGCCTGGCTGACCGAGCATTGACGACAGCGCAATCATCATCCAGTACGGCTGCTCGCCGCGATGGGCGCGCTGTACCGAATAGGAGCAGGTAATAAAGCTGCGTTTGCCGATCAGCTGCTGCGCCAGCAAAGCAATGCGCGCAGCAGGAATGCCGGTAATGCTGCTGGCCCACTCAGGCGTTTTGGCGATGCCATCGCTTTCACCGAGCAGATAGCCGCGCAGCTGCGGCCAGCCGGTACAGTGGCTGGCGAGGAAGCTTTCATCCAGCGCGTTACGCCTGGTGATTTCAAAACCCAGCGCCAGCATCAGCGCCACGTCGGTGTTCGGGCGAATCGGAATCCACTCGGCATTGACGAACGCCGGGCAGTCATCGCGCATTGGGCTGATGTTAATGATTGGCGTGCCTTTGGCGCTGAGCTGCTCCAGCGCCGGTTTCAGGCTGTGCTGCCCTGCGCCGCCGGACGCCACCTGCGCGTTTTTCAGCGCCAGGCCGCCGAAGGCGATAAAGATGTCGGCGTGCTGCACCACTTCCGGCCAGTCGGTGACGCGGCCGGTGAGCGGCATGTAGGTGCCAATCACGTACGGCAGGAAGAACTGCGCCGCGCCCCAGCTGTAGTTACCTTGCTGATCGACGCCGCCGCCGCCCTGAAAATAGAAGCGACGGATCAGCGTGCGCGCGTGGTTGACGCGTCCCGCCGATGACCAGCCGTAAGAGCCGTTGAAAATGCCTGATGCGCCGTAGCGATCGCGCACGCGGCGATTCTCTTCCGCCACCAAATCCAGCGCGGTATCCCAATCCACCGCCACGAAATCTTCCCGACCGCGCAAGGTGCGATCGCTGTTCTCGCGCGACTTCAACCATGAACGGCGCACCATCGGCTGGCGAATACGCTTATCCGAATAGACCAGTTCAGGAATGGTGTTAAGCATCGGCGAGGGATCGGCATCGGCGAAGAAGGGTTCACAGCCAATCAGGCGATCGTTTTCGGTGACGGCAGTGAATGCGCCCCAGTGCGCCAGGTGTGGCACGCGAGTTTTCATGGTTTTTGGGTCCGGCAGGCAGGTGTGATTGTGTCTGGCAGCATAACATGAGCCTGTAACCGAGCTAAAGCGCGGCTGTGAGCGCCTGATTTTCCGTGCTTTTGCGACAGCGCTGGCATTCTGCCGGGTTGCTACAGGGTGGGTTTTCCGTAACACTGGTGGCATGTGTAAACGTTTTCCCGGATGTCGATAATCGCATGGCTACCATTAAGGATGTTGCCCGTATGGCTGGGGTGTCGGTTGCGACCGTCTCCCGCGTCATCAATAATTCGCCCAAAGCCAGCGAGAGTTCTCGCCTCGCCGTTACGGCGGCAATGGAGCAGTTGCAGTATCACCCGAACGCCAACGCACGCGCCCTCGCGCAGCAATCCACCGAAACCCTGGGTTTAGTGGTGGGCGATGTTTCCGATCCGTTTTTTGGCGCGATGGTCAAAGCGGTGGATGAAGTTGCGGGCCAGACCGGCAACTTTTTGCTGATTGGTAACGGTTACCACAATGAGCAAAAAGAGCGTCAGGCGATTGAGCAACTGATGCGCCATCGCTGCGCCGCCTTAGTGGTGCATGCTAAGAAAATCCCCGACGACGATTTAGAGATGTTGATGAAGCAGGTGCCGGGCATGGTGCTGCTGAATCGCCTGCTGAAAGGCTTTGAACATCGCTGCATCGCGCTGGATGACCGCTACGGCGCCTGGCTGGCAACGCGTCATCTGATTCAGCAAGGCCATACGCAAATCGCCTTTATCTGCTCCACGCACACCATTTCCGATGCCGAAGATCGTCTGCAAGGCTATTACGACGCGCTGAAAGAGCACGGTTTGCCGTGTAATGACCGTTTGGTGGCGTGGGGCGAACCGGACGAAGTGGGCGGCGAACAAGCGATGACCGAATTGATGGGACGCGGCAAGCAGTTCACCGCGGTGGCCTGCTACAACGATTCGATGGCCGCCGGTGCGCTGGCGGTGCTGAGTGATAACGGCATTCGCGTGCCGGAAGAGATGTCGCTGATTGGCTTCGATGATGTGCTGGTGTCGCGCTATGTGCGTCCGCGTTTGACGACGGTGCGTTATCCGATAGTCACGATGGCGCAACAGGCGGCGCAACTGGCGCTGGCGTTAGCCAATGGCAGCGAGATGCCGGAAGTGACCAATATGTTTAGCCCGACGCTGGTAAGACGGCATTCGGTGAGTGGGCCGGGTTAAATCCTGGTGCGCGCTTTCCCTCACCCTAACCCTCTCCCGCAAGCGGGAGAGGGAATGATTAGGTGGAGTGGACCTCGGATTTACAGCTTGCTCGGGCGGCTCCTTCTCCCGCTTGCGGGAGAAGGCTGGGATGAGGGACAACGCGCACCCATCACAAATCCCGCGAATACACCTTCACCCGCACATCCGGGAACTCCAGCGCGTCGCATTGATACTGCCAGCCAAAACGTTCGTAATAGCCGCCAAAGGTGGACCATAACCACAGCTTGTCATGACCGCGCTGCTGCGCGAAATCGATCACATGCTGCTGCAGCGCTTTGCTCAATCCCTTGCCGCGCGCGGACTCCTCAACAAACAGCGCCGCCACCCACGGCGTGAGATCCTGACGGCTGATCAAATCGCAGCGCCAGAATCCCACCGTACCGAGCGGTATGTCGCCGTCGAGCGCCACGAAGGTCACCGGAAAGTCCGCGCCGTTGAGGCTGCTGCGCACAATGCTGTGGTAAAACTCACGCGACGTACCGTCACCAAACGCCTGCCACAGCCAATCGGTGATCTGCGTAGCATGATGCGGCACCTCGCTGAGCGCGACGATCTTCATCAAATCAGCTCCAGCGCCAGCAGCTCCTGAATGGTCTGCGCACGACGAATTTCACGCGCCGCGCCATTCTCGAACAGCACTTCCGGAATCAGTGGACGGCTGTTGTAGTTCGACGACATCGACGCGCCATACGCGCCGGTATCGTGGAACACCAGATAATCGCCGACCTGCGCCACAGGCAGCGCACGGGTTTCCACTTTGCCACCTTCCAGTTGCGTGAACACGTCGCCCGATTCACACAGCGGACCGGCCACCACGCTCTCCACGGTGGCGTCGCCCAGCGCGCGGCCATCGACCGGCAGCAGAGAAATGTGGTGATAGCTGCCGTACATTGACGGACGCATTAAATCGCTGAAACCGGCATCGACCAGCACAAAGTGACGGCTGCCCATCTCTTTTACCGCGCGTACCTGTGACACCAGCACGCCCGATTCAGCAACCAGGAAGCGGCCTGGCTCAATCTCCAGTTTCACCGGGTGACCGAGGTGCGCAGCGATACGCTCACGCGCGCCGTTCCACAAGCCGTAATAGTGCTGGGTATCAATGGCTTCTTCGTCAAAACGATACGGAATCGACAAACCGCCACCGGCAGAAATCGCTTCCAAATCCTGCCCAAATGCCACCACCTGATCGACCATCGCGTCACACACCTGCTGCAGATGGCCATAATCCACGCCGGAACCGATATGCATATGCAGGCCGACCAGACGCAGGCCGTGCTGCTGAATCGCCGCCAGCGCCAGCGGCAGATCGCTGTGCCAGATGCCGTGTTTACTGTTCTCACCGCCGGTGTTGGTTTTCTGGCTGTGACCGTGACCAAAACCCGGATTGATGCGCAGCCACACCGCGTGGCCCGGTGACAGCTCGCCCAGTTGATGCAGCATATCCACCGAACCGGCATTGACCGGCACTTTCAGCTCGGCGATACGCGTCAGGGTTGGCTGATCAAACACATCGGCGGTGAAGACGATATCTTCGCCGCCCGGCTGATAACCGGCGGCAATAGCACGCTCGATTTCACCCAGCGACACCGAATCGACTTTGACACCCGCCGCACGCATCAGACGCAAAATGTGGATGTTGGAGCAGGCTTTCTGCGCAAAACGCACCACGTCGAAGGCGCCGAGCTGCGCAATGCGCTGCTGAATAATCACCGCATCATAAGCCCAGAATGGGCCGGCATAACGCTGCGCCAGCGGCAGTAAGTTGGCGGCAGTTAACGCGGTTTCGGTGTTGTTGAGTGGGCGTGGCATGTCAATTCTCCTGTGTCATTGAGGCTATTTAGCCACAGCGCATCAATTCAGAAAAATATCTGTTTTAGCGACGTCTATACAAATATGATATGGGTTATCTGGAGGAGACAATGGCAAAAATTAACTGGCGACATATCGAAATTTTTCACGCGGTGATGACCAGCGGCAACCTGACGCAGGCCGCGACGCTGCTGCACACTTCGCAGCCTACGGTGAGCCGCGAACTGGCGCGCCTTGAGCAGCAGCTCGGCCTGCAGCTGTTCGAACGGGTGCGCGGCCGCCTGCAGCCAACGGTGCAAGGCTTGCGGCTGTACGAAGAGGTGCAGCGCTCGTGGTACGGGCTAGATCGCATCATGGATGCCGCCGAAGGATTGCGTCAGTTTCGTCAGGGTGAATTGTCGATCGCCTGCCTGCCCGTGTTTTCGCAGTCGCTGTTGCCGCCGCTGCTGCAGCCCTTTCTTCAGCGCTATCCGCAGGTCAGCCTGAATATCATTCCGCAGGAGTCGCCGTTGCTGGAAGAGTGGCTGTCGGCACAGCGTTACGATCTCGGCCTGACCGAAACCCAACACGCACCGGCGGGCACCGAACGTTTGCCGCTGCTGACCTGTGACGAAGTGTGCGTGCTGCCGCCACAGCATCCGCTGTGTCAGCGCGAGGTGCTGACGCCGCAGGATTTCCACGGTGAAAACTACGTCAGCCTGTCGCGCAGCGATAGCTATCGCCAGCTGCTGGATTCCCTGTTTCATGAGCAGAATGTGGAGCGTCGTCTGGTGCTGGAGACGCACAGTGCGGCGTCAGTGTGCGCGATGGTGCGCGCGGGCGTGGGGATTTCGATTGTGAATCCGCTGACGGCGCTGGATTACGCCGACAGCGGTGTGGTGATGCGTCGCTTCAGTATTGCCGTGCCCTTCACCGTGAGTCTGGTGCGGCCGCAGCATCGACCGGCTTCGGCGCTGGTCGATCACTTCTGCGACCACCTGCAACGGCACGTGGCGGCGTTTCCACAACGTATTGCCGAGCGGCTGGCTTAAGCGTTGACCGCTTCGCCCTGCCCGCCCGCTTTGCGGAAGGTGATCAGGCAGATCACCAATCCGACCGCGGCCAGCGCAGCAGCGGCAACCGGCACCGACGTCAGGCCGTACCCTTTCTCGATCACCGCGCCACCGACCCACGCGCCGAGCGCATTGCCGACGTTGAAGGCGGAGATATTCAGCGTAGAGACCAGATTCGGCGCATCTTTGCCGTGGCGCACCACGTTAATCTGCAAGCCCGGCACGGTGGCGAAGGTCGCCATCGCCCACAGGAACAGCGTGATTTCCGCCAGCCACAGCGCATGGCTGGTCCAGCTGAACAGCAGCGAGAACACTGCAATCAGCACAAAGCTGAGGATCAGGCTGAACGACACTTTCCAGTCGGCCAGCTTGCCGCCGAGGATGTTGCCGACGGTCAGACCCGCGCCAATCAGGAACAGCGTCCAGCTAACACCCCGATCCGAGATACCGGTCACCTGCAACAGCAGCGGGGCAATGTAGCTAAACAGCGCAAACATCGCCGCCGCAAAGAACACCGTCATCAGCAGCGACAGCCACAGTTTGCCGTTGGCCAGCGCGCTGATTTCACTCGCCAGATGCACCGGCTTCTCTTCTTTGTTGGTCGGCAGGCTCACCATCAGCGCGATAAAGGCGAAGATGCCGATGATCGCCACGCCCCAGAAGGTGGCGCGCCAGCCAAACATCTGACCAAACCAGGTGCCGAGCGGCACGCCGAGCACGTTGGCCAGCGTCAAACCGGTGAACATCAGCGCCACGGCAGAAGCTTGTTTACCTGGAGCGACCAGGCTCGCCGCCACCACTGCACCGATGCCGAAGAACGCACCGTGACACAGCGCCGTCACCACACGCGCCAGCATCAGCAGGTTGTAGGTGTAGGCCAATGCACAGAGCACGTTACCGATGATGAAGATGATCATCAGCAGAATCAGAGTACGTTTACGCGGCAGTTTGGCGGTCAGCAACGCCATGATCGGCGCGCCAATAGCGACGCCCAGCGCGTAGCCGCTGATCAGCCATCCCGCAGAAGGAATGGTCACTTGCAGATCGCCCGCCACCTCGGGCAGCAATCCCATAATGACGAATTCCGTGGTGCCGATGGCGAACGCACTCAGCGCCAGCGCCAGTAATGCAACAGGCATAACATACTCTCCCAATAATTTTTTGCAGGCGGGCCGCACTGCGAACGCAGTACGGTGACAACAGACGCTTATTAAAATTTGAACTGCGTCACATTGTTATTAAAGCATAGCCCTTCCATGCCAACCACCCTGCGCGCCGCAAGACTATTTTGCGCCTGTAGCAATAATCCCTGCGCGCGAAAATGTCACTGACTAACCATTGAGACAGATGGAGGTTTCCGCGCTACGCTTGAGAAGGGTGTGATCGTTATCACAGTGAGTCAGCTTTTGGCGAAAAATCAAACAGTAAAAGATGGACGTGCACTGCCGATACCTCAATGGATTGCCCGGTTATGGGGTGTCAAAAATCGAGGGGAAAGCGTATGCGATGGCTCATCGCGCTAACGGTTGGCTGCCTAAGCGGCTGCTCTGTTGGGCATTACGAATACAGCAAAGAAGCAGCAAAACGCGTCGATATGACCGTCACCGGCATTCCAACGGTGCTGGGCATTGGTGCGCTTGGCACCACCATTCCTCTCACGCCCGAATACAGCCTGACGGCGGCCCACGTGGCGAAGTATTCACTCTATCGGGTGAAAGCCTGGCATCCCGAATGCGATATCGCCGTGGTGTACCATAAAAACAGCGAAGCCAATTTGCCGCCGCCGTTCCGCAATAGCCATATCGGCGACGACGTGAATCTGTATGGCTACAGCTTTATTTCCGCGATGCCGGTAGCGTCAAGCGGCAAGAATCTGATCAATACCACGCTGGCGAATGACTGGAACAAAGCCAGCTGTGTGGTAGTGGCGGCCAATGCCGGCGTGGTGAAAGGCATGTCCGGCGGCGCGGTGTATAACGCCAGCGATGATACGCTGGCGGGGGTGATTGTCGGTTACAGCAGCCAGATTGATGACAATAAAAGCGGCAAAACGCTGTTTAAGAATGTGGCGCTGTATGTACCGTACGCACGTTTTCAGGCGTGGCTGGATGGGGTGGTGAAGTCTTAGGATTGTGCCTGCTGTCCCCCATCCCGGTCGGTGCTGGCTGTCGGTGCTGGCTGTCCCCCTCCTGGGTCGGTGCTGGCTGTCCCCCTCCTCGGTCCTCCCCCATAAATGGGGGAGGAAGATGCTGCAATATGATAGTTGGGGAGCTGCATGTGGCGGCGTCTCCTTCCCCCATTCATGGGGGAAGGCCGGGATGGGGGACAGCGTGCACAGGGACAGCATGCACCATCAAGCCGGAACCCACGCTCCCTGCACCTGCACCTGCGGGAAACCGCTGGTCAGGATACGCAGTTCGGCATCGCGCGGGGTGTTGTCGCCCTGCCCCTGAATGCTGACGATATCCTGCGGACAGGCGGAAAACGCCACAAAACAGTCCATCTCGGCGCGCAGCACAATATAGTCGCCCGGCTTCGTCACCACCGGCAGCGTCTTCAGCGTGATGCCATCCGGCTGCACCTGAATATTCATAAAGATATTAAACGAGGCCAGATTGCCATGCGGCAGCGTCACGCCCAGCTCACGCATGCCTTCAAACAGATTGTCATGGCAGTTGCGATGCGGTTCGGTGCAGCCGAGCAGCTCATAACGACGCGCATCGCAGGCCGCCATAAAGGTGTCGTGCACGCCTGGCGAGGTATCCGCCACCAGCGTCAAAATCGGGTGGCGCTGGCTGGTGATAAAGCTGTCGCCCACTTTGGGATTGAGACGCTGATTCCACACGCGCGTCGCCTCCATACACATATATTCACTCACATCCTCAGCGTTGTACGCCCAGCAATCCACCACCTGCGTGCCGTGCAGGTTAATCACCTGCACCGCTTCACCTCTCTTCAGGCGCACCGCTTTACCGTAGCGTGCCGGGATGGTCACCGCTTCGCGATGCTGAAATTCAGCCGACATGTTGTTCTCCTGATTAATGCTGCATGGCACGACGATAGCGCGTCATGCGAGATTCAAGGCCGCGCGCCAACCAATCGATGATGCTGTTGAGCAGCCAGTAACAGAGCGCCACCGTGAGATAGATCTCCAGCGGCGCGTAGGTATCCGAAATCGCCTGTTTGGCGGCGTACATAAACTCCTGCACCGAGACAATCGACAGCAGCGCGGAGTCTTTAATCAAACCGATCATCAGCCCGACCAGCGGCGATAGCATCTGCGGCAGCGTTTGCGGCAGCACCACGTCACGCAGTTGTTCGCTGCGGCTCAGGCCCAATACGCGGCACGCTTCCCACTGCCCTTGCGGCAGCGCATCAATCGCCGAGCGGATCACCTGCGCAATGTAAGGCGCGTAGTAGAGCGTCAATGCCAGCACGCCCACCACCGGCGACGACAGCGTGATGTCATATTCCGGCAACACAAAATAGAGCAGATAGATCACCACCAGCAGCGGCAGCGCGAGGGTTAAGCCGCTGTAAAGATTGAGCAAACGCAGCCAGAACCGCGAGGCACGCATCAGCAGCACGGCCAATAGCGCGCCCCACAGTAGCGAGCAGAGCGCCGCCACCAGACAAAGCTGCAAGGTGGCGATCAGGCCGTCACCGAGCGACGGCAAAGAGGTGATAATTGCCTGCCAATCCATTACGCTAACCTCCGCTTCGCTTCTAAACGACGCGCCGCCGCAATTAACGGCATGGCGATCAGCAGATAACCGGCCGCCACCAGCAGCAGCACCTGCGTGGCTTCGTAGGTGCGGGCGATGACGATCTGTCCGGCGTAGGTCAGTTCAGTGAGCGCCACCACCGACGCCAGCGGCGTGGTTTTCAGCAGAATGGTGAATTCATTCACCAGCATCGGCAGACTGGCGCGCATCACTTGGGGATTGATGACGTACCACCATGTCAGCAGGCGGCTCAGACCCAGCGTGCGCGACGCTTCCAGCTGTCCGCGCGTCACCAGGCTGCGATTCACGCGCAGGATTTCCGCCACGTACGCGCCGCTGTTGAGGCCAATGGCAATCACCGCCGCCAGCATCGGCTGACCGCCCAATCCCAGCCGCGGCAAGGTGAAAAACACCACAAACAGCTGCACAATCGCTGGCGTTCCGCGCATCACGCTGACATAGAAACGCCCGATGGCGCGCCAGATCCAGGCACGACGCAGCTGCAGGAAGCAGCCGAGCTGCCCCATCACCACGCTGACTAATGACGCCAGCACGGTGAGCACCAGCGTCATCAGCAGGCCGTGTCCGAGTTCCGGCAGCGCGGCCACTACCTGTTGATCCAGCCCCATGCGTTACTCCGCGTTAAAGTCGTGCAGGTTTTCCGCCACTGACAGCAGCAGCGGCGCGGGACGATCGTTGCCCTCAATGCCGGTGTTACAGGCGGAGACGATGAACTGCGTGTCCATCACCACGCGACAGGTAATGCTGTCGCCAGTTTGGGTCAGGTTGGTTTCCGGCAGAATCTCGCCTTCACGCGTCAGCTTGACGTGCATAAACAGATTGATGGGATCCGGCAGCTTCGGCACCACCATGCCCAGACGCGCCAGCTCGCCGCGCAGCGCATCGAGACAACCTTCGCCCGGATAACCGCGCTCAGCGAGAAACGCCGTGGTGGAGGCCGGCAACAGCAGGTCGTGACGCTTCACGCTGTCTTTGCCCAGCACCATCATCGGACGACGACGGTTGTTCACCAGACGCATGCCGGAACCGAGCAGGTAGCTGTTGCTAAACACCCGCGTGTGATGCACCGACAGCCACACGGCGGGATCGGCCAGGCTAAAGCCAAACAGCGAAGCCACCGCGCCGTCGCCCTGAGCGGTGATGCGCAGTAACTGGCCACGCAGCACGCGAATCGAACCGATGCTGCCCGCTGCAACCTGCACCGGTTCAGCCAGCGTGCGCACGGCGGTTTCTTCATAACTTTCACGCATTAACAGCATGATTCATCTCCTGAGCGTGAAAATGGTCGCTGACCACGATGTCGATTGGCGTCACCTGCAGGCCGTTGCCGGGAATAATGTCCTGCGGGCAGGATGAGACCGCGCAGATCAGATCGCACAGCGCTTCAAAGGTGATGCTATCGCCCGCTTTGCTGTTGGGATCGGTCACTTCCATGCGGCCATCGGCTGTGACCGGGCCGTTCTGGAACAGGTTGAACGGTTCCGGCAGCGAGAAATAGGTAACGCCAAACGCCTTCATCCCTTCCAGCAGGTTATCGACACAGTTGCGATGCCCTTCGACACCGAAATCAATGCTGAAACGGGTGCGATCGCAGGCGGGCACGTTGGCGTCGTGGATGCCGATGCTGTCAGCAAGAATGCGCAGCATCGGGCGGTTTTCACTCGACCACAGCGCGTCGCCCGGCTTGAAGAACAGCGAGCGCAGCTGCTGACGCGTGTGCACCGGCGACAGTTTCTCGTTCAGGTCATCGGCGTTAACCGCGACGAAATCGGCCGCCTGCTGCCCTTCACTATCAATCACGGTAATAAACTGGCCCTTGCGCACGCGGAAGGTTTTGCCAAAGCCGGCGGGCACCGTCAGGTTGGAATGGCACATAATTACTCCTGCGGGATGAAGTCGCTAGCGGGCATGGTAAAGGTGGTGCCGAGATACTGCTGCTGCAGTTTGGTCAGTTCGCCCGCTTTCTGCATCGCCAGGATGTGGTCACTAATGGCTTTATTCAGGCTGCCATCCTCTTTACGTGTCGCCCAACCCATCCACTGCGACGGGCCGACTTCACCTACCTGCGCCACTTTGCCGGCATATTTTTTTGCTACCGGCGCCAGTACCGAGATGTCGTCATAAACGAAGTCGGCGCGTTTGGTCATCAGCGTGCTGACGGTTTGATCGAGTGAATCGACGTTGATGATGGTGATCGGTTTTTTACCCTCTTTCTTCAACTGCTCGTTGAAGCCCTTCAGCAGTTGCTCTGGCACGCTGGCGGTTTTCACCGCGCCGCGCAGACCCGACAAGCTTTCCGGACTCAGGGTTTTGCCGCTGAAGGTTTTTGCCTCGGCTTCACGCACCAGCACGCCGTTGACGGTTTTGCTGTACGGCACGGTGAACAGCACTTTCTTCGCGCGTTCCGCCGTGACGTTAAGGGATGAACCTTCGGCATTGAAGGAGCCCGAAATCAGGCCCGGCAGAATGCCGCTGAAGGCGGTTTTCTGAAACTCCAGTTTCACACCGAGATCGTTGGCGAAGGATTGCATGATCGCCACGCTGTAACCGGTGATCTCACCTTTATCATCGGTGTATTCATATGGAGGAAAGGTTGGATCGATACCGACGGTGATTTTGCCGCTGCTTTTGATGTCGGCCAGCGTGTCGGCTTGCGCCTGCGCCACGGTGCCTACGGAGAGAAGTGCGGCAATCAGCAGTGCTGTTTTTTTCATTATGGTGTTTCCCTGGTGTTGGTGAAATGTCTTTTTCTACTGAGCATATTTTGTGCCAGCTTTTTCACTACCATGCAGGGAAACCTGATAAAAACCAGATTTTATTTAGTATAATCAAATGGAAACTCCTGTTTCTTAATTTTTATTTTTAATTTCTACGATTTCACACACGGTAAGGCGGGGATAATTGGATGGGTGGGCACTGGACAGAATTGCACCGTTTTGGTGATTTTTCTGGCGCACAATGCGCCAGCGAGGCGCATTATTCCAGTTCGTCGAGGGATTGGTGCAGCGCTTCGATTTGCGCGAGATGATCGTTGCTGGCTTTACCCATTTGCCGGGCCACCAGTGAACAGAGCAGATTACACACGCCAGAGAGCGCGGCGGTGCTGTCGAAAATCAGGCTGCTGTCGGTGTGACAGCGGATTACCCACTGCGCATGGCGCGCCGGTTTGCCGGAAAGCACGTCGGCGATATACAACATCGGCACATTGCGCTCGGCCAGCGCGTTCATCGCCGCCTCCAGCGCGGGCATGCGACGACGCAGACCGACGCAGATCACCACATCCTCTGCGGTCAACGCCGCTATATGTTCCGCCAGCGAATCGCCGGGACGCGGCAGCAGACGCACATCGGAGTGAATATGGATCAGGTCTCGATAAATCAGATGCGCGATGGTTTGGCTGTGGCGCCAACCCATTACCACTACGCGGCGCGCCTGGCTGATGGCGCTGACCGCCTGCTGCAGCTGTTCGCTGTCCAGCGTGCGATAGCTGTTGACCAGGTTGGCGATCTCTCTTTCCAGATGCTGCTGCATGATGCTCGCTAACGGCGACGCGCTGGGTGCCGGTTGCAGATAGAGCGGTGAACCGCTGCTTTGCATGTCACGCGCCTGGCGACGTGCGGCTTCATAACTTTCATAGCCAAGATGGCGGAAGAAGCGCGTGGTGGTGGCTTTGGACACGCCCGCGCTGTGTGCCAGTTCGGTGGCGGTGTTCATGGCTAACTGGCCTGGTGCGGCGAGTAGCACATCGGCAAGTCGCTGCTCGTGGCTGGAGAGTTGATCCCAGTGCTGACGAATCCGGCCCTCTAACGTTGCCGCTTTTGCACTCATGGTGATTCCCTGAAAAAGAAAAAAACCATCCTGCACAGAGCGTGCCGGGTTGTCATCAGGAATTTTGTGTTGGGGAGAATGTGCTGGCTGTCCCCCATCCCGGCCTTCCCCCGCTAGCGGGGGAAGGAGATGCTGCCACATGCAGCTTCAGAACTCACATTTTGCAGCATCTTCCTCCCCCATTTATGGGGGAGGACCGAGGAGGGGGACAGCGAGCACGGACCGGGATGGGGGACTGCGGCGAAATACTACTTACCGGTCGGGCGCAGTGCCGGGAACAGGATCACGTCGCGGATGGTGTGGCTGTTGGTGAACAGCATCACCATACGGTCGATACCAATACCCAAACCAGCGGTTGGCGGCAGGCCGTGTTCCAGCGCGGTGACGTAGTCTTCGTCGTAGAACATCGCTTCGTCATCGCCAGACTCTTTCGCATTCACCTGCTGCAGGAAACGCTCAGCCTGATCTTCTGCATCGTTGAGCTCTGAGAAGCCGTTACCGATTTCACGGCCGCCGATGAAGAACTCAAAGCGGTCAGTGATTTCCGGGTTCTCGTCGTTACGACGCGCCAGCGGTGATACTTCAGCCGGGTATTCGGTGATGAAGGTTGGCTGAATCAGGTGCGCTTCAGCGGTCTCTTCGAAGATCTCTGTAACGACGCGGCCCAGGCCCCAGCTCTTCTCAACTTTGATGTGCAGTGATTGGGCAATCGCTACCGCTTTATCAAAGTCTTCCAGATCGCTCAGGTCAGTTTCCGGACGGTATTTTTTGATCGCTTCACGCATGGTGAGCTTCTCGAACGGCTTACCGAAATCGAAGCTGTGATCGCCATACGGCACTTCCGTGGTGCCCAGCACATCCTGCGCCAGCGTACGGAACAGGCTTTCGGTCAGTTCGATCAGATCTTTGTAATCCGCATACGCCATATAGAGTTCCATCATGGTGAACTCTGGGTTATGGCGTGGCGAAATCCCTTCGTTACGGAAGTTGCGGTTGATCTCGAACACGCGATCAAAACCGCCAACCACCAGACGCTTCAGATACAGCTCCGGCGCAATACGCAGGTACATATCGATATCAAGCGCATTATGATGGGTGATGAACGGACGCGCAGACGCGCCGCCCGGAATCACTTGCATCATCGGGGTTTCCACTTCCATAAAATCGCGGTTAACCATGAACTGACGAATGCCGGCCATGATTTGTGAGCGAATTTTAAAGGTTTTGCGCGAATCGTCGTTGGAGATCAGATCGAGATAACGCTGACGATAACGGGTTTCCTGATCGGCCAGGCCGTGGAATTTGTCCGGCAGCGGACGCAGCGCTTTGGTCAGCAGACGCAGCTCAGTGATGTGGATCGACAGCTCACCGGTTTTGGTTTTGAACAGCTTACCGCGCGCACCGAGGATATCGCCGAGATCCCACTTTTTGAACTGCTCGTTGTAGACGCCTTCTGGCAGATCGTCGCGTGAGACGTAGATCTGAATCTGGCCGCCGACATCCTGCAGGGTCGCGAATGACGCTTTACCCATGATGCGGCGCGTCATCATACGACCGGCCACGCTCACTTCAACGCCCAGCGCTTCCAGCTCTTCATTCTCTTTCGCGTCATAGCTGGCGTGCAGCACATCGGACGTGGTATCGCGGCGGAAATCGTTAGGAAACGCCACGCCTTTTTCACGCAGCGCGCTGAGTTTTTCGCGACGCGCTTTCAGTTCGTTGTTTAACTCAAGGGCGGCATCAGCGCTCTGCGGTTGTTGTTCAGACATGTCGGTTCCTTATAGCCCTGCTTTTAAACTTGCTTCAATAAAACGATCGATATCGCCATCCAGCACCGCTTGGGTGTTGCGGGTTTCTACGCTGGTACGCAGATCCTTGATGCGTGAATCGTCGAGAACATAAGAACGGATCTGGCTGCCCCAGCCGATATCAGATTTGTTATCTTCCGCTGCCTGCTTATCCGCGTTTTTCTTCTGCATCTCATATTCGTACAGCTTGGCGCGTAACTGCTTGAAGGCCTGATCTTTGTTCTTGTGCTGTGAACGGTCGTTTTGGCACTGCACCACAATGTTGGTCGGCAAGTGGGTAATACGCACTGCAGACTCGGTTTTGTTAACGTGCTGGCCACCCGCACCGGAGGCGCGGTAAACGTCGATACGCAGATCGGCAGGATTGATATCGATATCGATGTTGTCATCCACTTCCGGGTAGATAAACACCGAACTGAATGAGGTGTGACGACGGCCGCCGGAATCGAACGGGCTCTTACGCACCAGGCGATGAACGCCGGTTTCGGTACGCAGCCAGCCAAACGCGTAGTCGCCGATGATTTTAATGGTGGCGGATTTGGTTCCGGCCACTTCACCGTCTGACTCTTCAATAATTTCGGTTTTATAGCCTTTGGCTTCCGCCCAGCGCAGATACATGCGCAGCAGCATGCTGGCCCAATCCTGCGCTTCGGTGCCACCGGAACCGGCCTGAATGTCCATGTAGCAGTCGGCGCTGTCATATTCGCCTGAGAACATACGACGGAATTCCAGTTCGCCCAGCTTCACTTCCAGTGCATCAAGCTCGGCAACCGCTTCGTTGAAAGTCTCTTCGTCGTCAGCTTCCACCGCCAGATCCAGCAGGCCCTGCACATCTTCCAGGCCTTGCGTCATGTGATCTAAGGTTTCCACTACCGCTTCCAGTGAAGCACGTTCTTTACCCAGCGCTTGCGCGCGCTCAGGTTCGTTCCAGACGTCAGGCTGCTCCAGCTCGGCGTTTACTTCTTCGAGGCGTTCTTTCTTGGCATCGTAGTCAAAGATACCCCCGAAGAACGTCGCTGCGCTCACTGAGGTCCTGGATACGATTTTTGACCGGATTAATTTCAAACATGGCTTTTCAGTCTTTTTTGACGATTCGGTGAAAGGAGATAAAAACTAACGCGCTAGTTTACCCGAAAGTGTGCGCACTTTGTAGCATTGCACGCCGCCTGAGTGAGCGCGCCTCCGCCGCAAGAAAAAAAGTTCTTATCCTTCTGGAAAGCTTTACCCGCTACGCTTTCCCAAACACCCCCGCAAATACCTCGCCTTCAGAACCTTCTTAGGAGTTTTCCTGCAAAAATTAGGCAATTGGCGCCAGATGACGTCATTAAAGATCATGATTTATAACGATAAATCATTAAGAATTGTCTTGTGAGAAATTTCCTGCAAGAAAGCAGACACGTCTCAAATAACGCCATTAAGCAGCTGATATTCAGCCTATCGATTTATTAGCGCCCTTTTATCATTTTGCTCAGTGACTATCCCCCCGATGGACATCACTGACGTCCAGACCGTTTGTCACCACGATCGCCAGGAATGCGCAGCTTCGACAGGGAATGACACAGTAATCAGCGCCCGTAAACGTGAGCGGGCACAACATGTCCTGAGAGACATGAAGGAGTATCGATGTTTATTCCCGGTTTGCGCACTTCACCGCGCCTGCTTGCCTTGTTAATGCCTTTGTTACTTACCGCCTGCGGAGGCGGTGGCGGCGGCGGAGGTGGCGGTAGCGCGGCAACCTCGCCCACCACCGGCACCCCTGAGACACCCACGCCAGCTCAGCCCAGCGCTTCAGGCAATGCCAGCAAAGTCGGCATTATTGATTCAGGGTTATCGCCCGATCGCAGTGAAATCAATTACGCCAACGTGCAGTTCACCAGCTACGTCGGCGGCGGCAGTAGTTTGAATGATAATCAGGGCATTAACGGTCACGGCACCGTGGTGGCGCTGACGTTATTAGGCCTGTCGCCGGGCAGCACGCTGTATGTGGCGCAGGCATCGCAGAACAATATCTTTCAATACGACGATACCGCCCGTGCGGTGAGCGGCCTGCTGAGCCAGGGCGTGCGGGTTTTCAATATGTCGTACGCCTCCAGCGAGCGCTTAACCTCCGCACAGGCGCTATCCGATGCGCAGCCGCACTATCAGGTGCTGGTGCAAAGCATGCGTGAGATTGCGGCCGCTAACGGTTTGGCGGTGGTGATCACCGGCAATGGCGGCACTGCAACACCGTCCCCTAACGCGCAGCTGCCGCTGATTTATCAGGACAGCGCACTGCAAAAGAATATGCTGGCCGTTACCGGCGTGATGGACAGCACCTCATATGACACGGCGAACCGCGCGGCGTTAACCGGGCCGTTTGATGCCTGTGGCAACGCTGCGGCATGGTGCCTGAGCGCACCGGGATACACCGATTATCGCTTTCAGAACGCCGATGGTACCTGGGTGAATGCGCGCAGCTACGGCACCTCGTTTGCCGCACCGCGCGCCGCTGCGGCCGCTTCGCAAGTGTTGCAGCGCTTTCCGTGGATGAGCGGCTACAACCTGCAGCAAACGTTGCTGACCACCGCCACTTATCGCAGTGATGCTTACGCAGGCGCTGCGGATAGCGCCAACGGGCGGCCTTACAACAACACCTTCGGCTGGGGCGACCTCAACCAGGCGAAAGCGCTCAACGGTCCGGCAATGTTCTGGGCCAATGATTTTCACGCCAGCCTGGATGCGGGTAGCTATGTCTTCTCGAATGCCATCAGCGGGGATCGTGGCCTGATACTCGACGGCGCCAATAATGGCGGCGTGCTACGGTTAACCGCTAACAACAGTTACCTCGGCCAGACCAGCGTTGCCGCCAATACGTTGCTGATTGAGGGTGCGATTGCTGGCAGTGCCAACGTCAGCGGCAGTGGCACTTTAGGTGGCAGCGGTGTGATTGGCGGCAGCTTACTCAATCAGGGAACGGTCAACGGCGGTTTGCAGGTGCAAGGCGATTACCAGCAACGCAGTAATGGCGTGCTCAATATCGCGTTAAACAGCCCGCTGCGTGTAGCAGGCCACTCTATGCTGGACGGCACGCTGAACCTCGCGCCCCCCTCATCAACTTATGTGGTGAAACAGCAGGAAACGCTGCTGACCAGCGATGCGGGTGTTAGCGGCCAGTTCAGTCAGGTCAATACTGGCGTGTTTCTTGATGGTTCGGTCAGCTACAACGCTAACAGCGTCACTGGCCAACTGACGCGTAAAAATACCACAGCAGTAGCGGCAGCGCTGGGCATGAACAGCGCCAGCACTCAGCAAACGGCCGCGAATCTGGAGCAGGCGTTTAGCGTAGCGGACAGCTGGCAGCAACAGGGTTCACTGAGCAGTGCGCAGCAGTCAGCGCTGGGCGCAGCAGGAGCGTTTCAGTCGCTGGCAGATGCCCGCAGTGCGCAGGCCGCCATCAATTCACTTTCCGGTCAGGCGCACGCTTCCAGCAACGCGGTACTGTTTAACGCGCTGGATTATCAAAGCCGCCTGTTGAGTAACCGTATCGCCGATGCCAGCGCTGACAATCGTTACGGTTTCTGGCTGGAGAGCGGTCAACTGCGCGGTTCACTGGATCAAGCGGGCTACCTCGGCACCAATTACCGCAACACGCTTACCGCACTGGGCGTGGATAGCGATTTGGGTATTTCTGGTCTGCGCGTGGGCGTGGCCTGGACGCAGAATCAGATCGACTCCACCTACGACCAAACTGGCGGCACCAGCCGTAATCGCCTGCAAGGCGCGATGCTGTATGGCCGCTACGATTTGACGCCAGCATGGTATCTGCAGGGCAATCTCAGCTATCAACATGGTCGCGATGAGTTAAAACGTCTGGTGTTGCTGGATGAAGCTTCGCCGGTGTCATCGACCACCAGCAGCAACAGCTGGCAGGCGGCGCTGCAAAGCGGCTATCGCTGGACAATTGAGGAGAATTATCGCCTCGAACCCTATCTCGGCTGGCGTGAAACGGGGCTGGATACCGGTGCGTTTGAGGATAAGGGCAGCGCGTTTGGTCTAAGCGGCGACGGCGACAGCTATCGACGCAGCGTGGGATATAGCGGTTTGAGTCTCAGCGCACGGCAGGATTGGTCGGCTGGATTGTGGAGCATGCTGAGTCTGTATGGCGAATATCAGTACGCATTCAACAATCCGTCGATGGATGTCAGCGCGCGCTGGGGCGGATTTGGCGATGACCAGAACCGTTTCACGATTCCCGGTATGCAGCTCGATCGCCGTTCGCAGTGGTTAGGTGTGCGGTTGGATGTGGCGCAGACGTCACGCGCGCGCCTGTTCCTGCGCGTCGATCAGCACTTCGCCGATCGCGGTGACGAGAAAGTGCTGCGCGGCGGTGTGGATGTGAGTTTCTGATAAACGTTTAACCGGTCAACTGAGCGCGATAAATCGCGCCGCTACGGATACGTGAACAGGTAGCGGCGCGATGCATTGCGCGTTTTGGTAGCGAACTACAGCGGCCAAAGGTGATCGATGATCAATTGCACCGAACGATTGCCGCGGTATTCGTTGATATCCAGCTTGTAGGCCAGCTGCACCTGACGCACGCTGCTGTCTGGCCACAACGTGGTATCCACGTTGAAGGCAATCCCATCCAACAGCGGGCCGCCGCCGAGCGGCTCGACCATCACTTTCAAATGACGCTCGCCCACTAACCGCTGTTGTAACAGCTTGAACTTGCCATCGAACACGGGTTCCGGGAATGCCTGGCCCCACGGACCGGCCTCGCGCAGCATTTCGGCAGTATGCAGGGTAAACTCCTGCGCATGCAGTTCGCCGTCCGACCAAATCACGCCCTGCAACGCTTCGCCATCCAGCCACTCATCAATCAACGCGGCAAATCGCGCACGGAACTCCTCGTACTTCGCGGTTTCCAGTGACAATCCGGCCGCCATGGCGTGACCACCAAATTTGATCATTAAGCCAGGGAACAGCGTGTCGAGACGCTCCAGCGCATCGCGCAGATGCAAACCCGCAATTGAGCGGCCCGAACCTTTCAGCGTGCCGTCTCCGGCGGGGGCGAAGGCGATCACCGGGCGATGGAAGCGCTCTTTCAGGCGCGACGCCAGAATCCCCACCACGCCCTGATGCCACTCGGGATGGTAGAACGCCAGTCCAAGCGGCAGATCGGTATGCTGACGCTCCAGCTCATCGCACAGCGCCAGCGCTTCGCTTTTCATGCCCTGCTCAATCTCTTTGCGCGTCTGATTCAGCGCATCGAGTTCATTCGCCAGCATGCGCGCCTGGGAAATATCTTCGGTGAGCAGCAGCGCCACGCCGACCGACATATCATCCAGACGACCGGCAGCATTCAGGCGCGGACCCACGGCAAAACCGAGATCGCTGGCGGCGAGTTGGCGCGCATCGCGGTTGGCAATCTCCAGCAGCGCGCGAATCCCGGCACGGCATTTGCCCGCGCGAATACGGCTCAAACCTTGCCACACCAGAATGCGGTTGTTGGCATCCAGCGGCACCACATCGGCCACGGTGCCCAGCGCCACCAGATCCAGCAGCTCCGCCAGATTTGGCTCGGCGCGGCTCTCGCTAAACCAGTTTTGCTGACGCAGGTGCGCACGCAGCGCCAGCATCAGATAGAAGGCCACGCCAACACCCGCCAGCGAACGTGAGGGGAATTCGCTGTCGTTGAGGTTCGGATTAACAATCGCTTCGGCGGCGGGCAAGGTTTCGCCCGGCAAGTGGTGATCGGTAACCAGCACCGGAATGCCGTGCTGATGCGCGGTATCCACTCCGGCATGTGATGAGATGCCGTTATCGACGGTGAGGATCATCTCCGCACCGCGCGCTTTAGCCTGCTCGACCACTTCCGGACTCAAACCGTAGCCATCTTCGAAACGGTTTGGCACCAGATAATCCACATTACCGCCGAGGCTGCGCAGCGCCAGCACGGTTAACGCGGTGCTGGTGGCGCCATCGGCATCGAAATCGCCCACCACCACGATACGTTTGCCCGCCAGCAGCATCTGATGCAGCAACGTTACGGCGGCTTCGATGCCGCCCAGCGTTTGCCACGGCAGCAGATGTTTAGCGCCGCGTTCCAGTTCCAGCGCCTCTTTCACGCCACGTTGCAGATACAAGCGGCGCAGCAAAGGGGGCAAATCAGCGGGTAAGCTGGCTTCGGTCTCGGCTTCGCGCCGACGCAATTCAACAGAATGAATCACTGTGCGTTAACCGCCACGCTTCTGGCCGTCAAGCACCTGCTTCAGCTCTTGCGGTCCCTGATAGCCAGGAATCATCATGCCGCTATCCGTGAGAATGGCTGGCGTACCCTGAATGCCAAACAGGATGCCGAGTTTGTACTGCTGCTCGATATTGATTTTGCAGGTCGCTGGCGCATCCATCTGCGGCGCATCGCCTTTCATTGCTGCATCGAAAGCTTTGTTACGATCGGCGCTGCACCAGATGGCGCGCATGGCTTTTTCTACCTGACCATTCAGACCTTCACGTGGGAAGGCCAGATAGCGCACGGTGATGCCGAGCGCGTTGTAGTCGGCCATCTGCTCATGCAGCTTGCGGCAGTAGCCGCAGGTGATGTCGGTGAACACGGTGATGACGTGCTGCTCTTTCGGCGCTTTATAGACAATCATGTCTGGCGCCAGCGCAGTAACTTTTTTGTCCAGCAGCTGGTTGGTAACGTTGATCGGCTGGGTGCCGCTGACATCATACAGCGGGCCCTGAATCATGTGCTTGCCGTCTTCGGAGACGTAAAGCACGCCGCTTTCGGTCAGCAACGTTTTAATACCCGGCAGCGGGGACGGCTGGATTTCAGCCTGCTGCAATCCCAGTTTTTTCAGCGTTTGCTGAATAGCGTTGTCATCGGCATGCGCCAATCCAGTGAATGCACTGACCAGCAGAGCCAGCATCGTTAGCTGCTTTTTCATCTTAAATCCTTGTTACCGCATCTCAAGCGCGCGGATGATGCTGTTGATGTAACAGACGCAGGCGCTCAGTGGCGACGTGCGTATAAATTTGGGTGGTCGAGAGGTCGCTGTGGCCCAGCAACATCTGTACGACGCGTAAATCGGCGCCGTGGTTCAGTAAATGCGTGGCAAATGCGTGGCGCAGCACGTGCGGCGACAGCTTTTCGCTATCGATACCGGCAAGGGTCGCATAGTGTTTAATGCGATGCCAGAAGGTCTGCCGCGTCATTTGCTGTGCGCGCTGGCTGGGAAACATCACGTCCAGTGTTTGCCCGTTGAGCAGCCACGGCCGACCATGTTCCATATAGTATTCAATCCAGTAAACCGCTTCTTCACCTAACGGCACAAGACGCTCTTTGTTGCCTTTACCGATTACGCGCACCACGCCCTGACGCAGGCTGATATCGCTGATGGTCAAACCCACCAGCTCCGTTACGCGTAAACCGGTAGCGTACAGCAGCTCCAGCATCGCCTTGTCGCGCAGTTCGAGCGGCACATCAATGCTCGGTGCCTGCAGTAAGCGTTCGACCTGGTTTTCACTGAGATCTTTCGGCAGACGCTGCGGCAGTTTTGGTGCCGACAGCAGCGCGCTGGGATCGTCGCTGCGCACTTTTTCCCGATAGAGATATTGGCACAAGCGGCGAATGGCGCTGAGGGTGCGCGCCGAGCTAGTGGCTTTGTAGCCGCCCTCAACGCGTTCGGCAAGAAACTGCTGCAAATCAAGCGCTTCAAGCGTTAATAGCGTGCGATCGTGGTGATGCAGCCAGCCGGTGAGCGTTTGCAGATCCTGCCGGTAAGAGGCGAGCGTATTCTGCGCCAGATTACGCTCAATCCAAAGCGCATCCAGAAACTGTTCGATCAGATCGCTGTCCTGCACTGTACTCTCCGCCCGTGTGAAATCGTGCTCATTATGCCTGAAAGTAGCCTGCTTCTGGTACAATTGCCCCCGAGTCAGGTTCAGACAGAGCATTAATTGCATGAATATCGGTTTGTTTTATGGTTCGAGCACCTGTTACACCGAGATGACGGCGGAAAAGATTCGCGACTTTATCGGTGAAGAATTAGTCACGCTGCACAATTTGAAAGATGACGATCCGTCGCTGATGGAGCAGTACGATTTGCTGATCCTCGGCATTCCGACGTGGGATTTCGGTGAGTTACAGGAAGATTGGGAAGCGATTTGGCCACAGATTCCGGCGCTGAATTTGCGCGGAAAAATCGTGGCGCTGTACGGCATGGGCGATCAGGGCGAATACGCCGAATGGTTCCTTGATGCGCTGGGCATGCTGCACGAACTGCTGCAGCCGATGGGCGTGCAGTTTGTGGGTTACTGGCCGCTGGAAGGCTATGAGTTCACCAGCAAAAAACCGCTGACCGCCGATGGCACGCAGTTTGTCGGTTTGGCGCTCGACGATGTTAACCAGTTCGAACAGAGCGATGAGCGCATTGAGCAGTGGTGCGAACAGATTCTGACGGAAACCGCAGCGCTGCTTTAAGGCAGCGTTTGACCATCCCTTAGAAAACAGCAGGCGCGCAGCGTGCGCCATTCACCGGGCGGCAGATTGTCATGCATTAACCACAGCCGCCAGCGTTTTCCCTGCTGATTACGCAGCACCAGCAAAACGCCATACGGCAACCAATCCGCCTTACGTTCCGCTCGCCAGCGCACGCCGCGCCACAGCCAATTGCCCTTCACGTCCAGCACCAAATGACCTACGCGCTGAACCAAACGGCGCTCGTTACGCCAGCACTCCGCCAGCAGCAGCACTAACACCGGCGCTTTGCTCCACGCCCACGCATCAGGCCACTCCAGCGCCAGCAGCAAACCGGTGCACAGTAGAGAAAGCGTCACATTCAGTGCGCGCGCACTGCGTGACGCTCGCAGATCACATTGCCACCGGACCGCGTTCACGGTTACGCTGCTGAATCAGTTTCACCATACGTTTGAACTCGGGATCAACCGGTTCACCGTGATTCATCAACCAGTTGAACAGATCGGGATCGTCACTCTTTAGTAGTGCGATAAAAACCTGCTTATCGGTGTCGTTCAGCGAATCATATTCAAATTTGAAAAACGGCATGATAGCCATATCCAGCTCCAGCATGCCGCGACGGCATGCCCATTGGACGCGGGCTTTGTCGTTAATTTCCATGTCTCAGGTTCCATGACTAAAAACAGTGGGGCTCAGTGTACCTGCTTTTTTTTCTCGCTGCAGGCGCTGTGCTTAACCCTGTGCAATACCTCGGTGTTACATCCCCCAGTTTGCAATGGGTATCACGCGATTTGTGCGCCATATTCAGTAAACAGGTTGCAAAGCCGCACTGCTCTTTTACCATTGCAACCTATTACCTCATTAATCAGGAAAGAGACATGTCGATTTTTACCCTTCCACCTCGCCAGCCTGCTGCATCGTCACGCCTGCCTTTAACCCTGATTTCGCTCGACGAATGGGCGCTGGTTAAGGTGCAGGGCAACGACAGCACGTCTTATCTGCAAGGTCAGTTGACGCTGGATGTCGCGGCGATGGGCGAGACGCAGCATCGTCCCGCCGCGCACTGCGATGCCAAAGGCAAAATGTGGAGCAACATTCGTCTGTTCCATCGCAGCGAAGGTTACGCTTACGTGGTGCGTCGCAACCTGCGTGAGCAGCAGCTTACCGAACTGAAGAAATACGCGGTGTTCGCCAAAGTCACCATCGTGGCTGACGATGAAGCGGTGCTGCTCGGCGTTGCCGGTTTCCAGGCGCGCGCCGCGCTGGCAGGCGTATTCAGCACACTGCCGGATGCGGAAACGCCGGTAGTACAGCAAGGTGAGAGCACGCTTTTGTGGTTTGATCAGCCAGCCGAACGTTTCCTGCTGGTGACCACGCCAGAACAGGCGAATGCGTTGAAAGAGAAACTGGCGGGAGAAGCGCAGTTCAACGACAGCCTGCAATGGCTGGCGCTGGATATTGAAGCGGGCATTCCGGTGATTGAAAGCGCCACCAGCGCGCAGTTGATTCCACAAGCCACTAACCTACAGGCGCTGGATGCCATCAGCTTCAAAAAAGGGTGTTACACCGGCCAGGAAATGGTGGCACGCGCCAAATTCCGCGGTGCGAACAAACGCGCACTCTATTGGCTGGCAGGTAAAGCCAGCAAAGTGCCGGAGGTTGGCGGTTCGATGGAGCTGCAGATGGGCGATAAATGGCGTCGCACCGGCACCGTATTGAGCGGCGTGCAGCTGGATGACGGCAGCGTTTGGGTACAGGTGGTGATGAATAATGATTTGGAGCCAGATAGCGTATTGCGCGTGGAAGGCGACGAAAGTGGCAAATTGACCATTCAGCCGCTGCCGTATTCATTAACCGAATAATTGCGGGCCGGGTCCGTACTAAACACGTAAGGTCGCCATTTTCGGCGACCTGGATTGAGCTTACATCACATAAAAATAAATCGCGCAGAAGTGCAATACGCTGCCGCCGAGCACAAAACCGTGCCAGATGGCGTGACTGTAAGGAATACGGCGCGAGACGTAGAATATCACTCCTAGCGAATAGACAATGCCACCGGCAGCCAGCAGCCAAATCCCGCCCGGCGACAGTTTGATCGCCAGCTGATAAATCACCACCAGCGACAACCATCCCATACCGAGATAGGTCACCAGCGACAGCGCTTCAAAGCGGTGGGCAAAGGCGATTTTAAACAGAATACCGGCCAGCGCCAGGCTCCAGATCACCACCATTAAGCCCTGTGCCAGCGGCGAATTGAGCCCCACCAGCAAGAAAGGCGTATAAGTGCCAGCAATCAACAGATAAATGGCGCAGTGGTCAAATTTCTTCAGCCAGTATTTGGCTTTTTGATGGGGAATGGCGTGATACAGCGTTGAGGCGAGATAGAGCAGAATGATGCTGCCGCCGTACAGGCTGTAACTGGTGATCGCGGTAACGTTAGCTTGGGATTCAACGGCTTGTGTCAACATCAACACCAGGCCGATGATGCCGAAAATGCAGCCGATTCCGTGGCTGATACTATTGGCGATCTCTTCTGCCAATGAGTAGCCCTGGGCAATAACTGGGGTTTGAACCATGAGGGGATTCCTGAACAACGGAAAAAGCGAGTGTGCTATTTCTGAGCAACCAGAGTAACCGGGATAATTTTCAGAGTACACATGTACGCTAAAATAAATCTGTGAGTGGGTGTGACAGGCGAGGGGTTGAATGAGTCGGTCGCCATGCAAGGCGACACTCCGCACGGATACTGTTTTATGGGGTCGGTATTGATACCGGCTTGGTGATTATCGTCCGCCAGCCGCATCAATAAAGGTGCCCGTCACATAAGACGCGGCATCGCTCGCTAGCCAGACAATTGCTGCAGCAATCTCTTCTGCCTGGCCGCCGCGTCCCATTGGCAATGCGCTCGCCAGGCGATCGACCCGACCCGGCTCGCCGCCATCGGCGTGCATGTCGGTATAAATAAGGCCAGGACGCACGCTGTTGACGCGAATGCCTTGCGATGCCACTTCCAGCGACAACCCTTTAGTCAGCGTATCCATCGCCCCTTTTGAGGCGGCGTAATCCACATATTCGCCTGGCGCACCGAGACGTGACGCAGCGGATGACACATTGACGATGGCGCCCCCTTTGCCGCCATGATGCGTGCCCATGCGTTTTACCGCCTCACGACAGCAGATGAACGTGCCGGTAACGTTGGTGGCGAATACGCGCTGAATACGTTCGGCATCCAGATCTTCCACCCGACATTGGGTAAACAAAATACCGGCATTATTCACCAGCACTCGCAGCACGCCCTCTTGCTGGTCCAATTCGGCAAACATACGTATGACCTGCGCTTCATCGCCAATATCGGCCTGCAGCGCAAACGCACTGCCGCCCTGCGCTTCAATCTCTGCCACCACGCTTGCCGCTTCGGCTGCACGCTGACGATAGTTGATCGCCACGCGATAACCCGCCTGCGCCAGCGATAGTGCGGTTGCGCGTCCAATGCCGCGACTACCGCCGGTAATCAAAGCCAGATCCATTTTTGCCTCCACAAAAAAGGGCCGAACAATCGGCCCTTTCATAAATATCACCCGCTACTTTAGCCTAAATAATTTGAGATACAGCAAGGCGGCAAGTTCATTCATCCCCGGGAGCTTACATCAGTAAGTGACCGGGGTGAATGAGCGCAGCCAACGCCGCTGTGGCTCAAAGTATGACGGCTAAATTATTGGTATTCGCTCATTGGTACACACGAACAGAAGACATTGCGATCGCCAAATACATCATCCAGACGTTTCACCGTCGGCCAGTATTTATTGGCGCTACCGGCAGGGAATACGGCCAGCTCACGGGTATACGGATGCGCCCAGTCGCCGACGATTTCTGTCTGCGTGTGCGGTGCGTTCACCAGCGGATTATCTTCCAGCGGCCATTCGCCATCGGCAACGCGATCGATTTCCATGCGAATAGCCAGCATCGCATCGATAAAGCGATCCAGCTCGATTTTGCTTTCCGATTCCGTGGGTTCAACCATCAGCGTTCCCGCAACCGGGAATGACATCGTTGGTGCGTGGAACCCGTAATCGATCAGACGTTTAGCAATATCCAGCTCGCTGATACCTGTCTGCTCTTTCAGCGGACGAATGTCGAGAATACATTCGTGCGCCACGCGGCCATCGCGGCCGGCATACAGAATCGGATAGGCCGATTGCAGACGGCTGGCAATGTAGTTGGCGTTCAGGATCGCCACCGAACTCGCTTGCTTCAGACCTTCTGCGCCCATCATACGGATATACATCCAGCTGATTGGCAAAATCGATGCGCTACCAAACGGTGCGGCAGATACCGCGCCCTGCTGTGTCAGCACGCCATCAATTTGCACCACGCTGTGACCTGGCACGAACGGTGCAAGATGCGCTTTCACGCCGATTGGGCCCATACCCGGGCCGCCACCGCCGTGCGGGATACAGAAGGTTTTGTGCAGGTTAAGGTGCGATACATCCGCGCCGATATAACCTGGCGTGGTGATACCGACCTGCGCATTCATGTTGGCGCCGTCGAGATACACCTGGCCGCCGTGCTGATGCACGATCTGGCACACCTCGCGAATGGTTTCTTCATAAACGCCGTGTGTTGACGGATAGGTCACCATGATGCACGACAGCTGCTCACCCACCTGCGCGGCTTTCTCACGCAGATCGCCAAGATCGATGTTGCCTTGTTTATCACACGCCACCACCACAACTGACATGCCCGCCATCTGCGCCGATGCCGGATTGGTGCCGTGCGCCGAGCTCGGGATCAGGCAAACATTACGGCCGCCTTCGTTACGACTTTCGTGGTAACGACGAATCGCCAGCAGGCCGGCGTATTCGCCCTGCGCACCTGAGTTGGGCTGCATGCACAGCGCATCGTAGCCAGTCAACTGCACCAGCCATTGCGACAACTGGCCAATCATCTGCAGATAACCCGACGCCTGCTCAGCCGGGCAGAATGGATGCAGTTCGGCAAATTCCGGCCAGGTGATTGGAATCATCTCCGCCGCGGCGTTAAGTTTCATGGTGCACGAACCGAGTGGGATCATCGCCTGGTTCAGCGCCAAATCTTTTTTCTCCAGGCTGTGCATGTAGCGCATCATCTCAGTTTCGCTGTGATGACGGTTGAACACCGGGTGCGTCAGGAAGGCGCTTTCACGCACCTGACCAGCCGGAATCGCACTGTTTTCCACAGCAACAGCGGCATCCAGCGCATCAATGTCCTGACCGTGCGCATCGCCCAGCAGAATGGCGAACAGCGCCAGCACATCTTCACGGGCGGTGGTTTCATCCAGCGTAATGCCAACCGCATTGTGGATATCGCTGCGCAGGTTGACGCCGAAGCTCTGCGCGCGGTTCAGCACCGCCGCTTTATCGGCCACTTCAACCGTCAGCGTATCGAACCAGCTGTTGTGGCGCAGCTTCAGGCCACCGTTTTGCAGGCCCGCGGCCAGAATGCTGGTCAGACGGTGAATACGTGAGGCAATGCGTTTCAGGCCAACCGGACCGTGATACACCGCGTAGAGACCGGCGATATTCGCCAGCAGCACCTGCGATGTACAGATGTTGGAGTTGGCTTTCTCACGACGAATATGTTGCTCGCGGGTTTGCATCGCCATACGCAGCGCGGTGTTCCCGGCGGCATCGCGCGATACACCAATAATGCGACCAGGCATCGAGCGTTTGTGCTCGTCGCGGCTGGCGAAGAACGCGGCGTGTGGTCCGCCGTAACCCATCGGCACGCCGAAACGCTGGGCAGAACCAAAGACGATATCTGCGCCCTGCTTGCCTGGCGCCTCTAGCTGCACCAGCGCCATGAAATCTGCGGCTACGCTCACCACCACTTTGCGGCTTTTCAGCTCGGCAATCAGTGAGCGGTAATCGTGCACTTCACCGTGCGTACCCACCTGTTGCAACAACACGCCGAACAGATCATCGTGATCCAGCACCTTGTCAGCACGATCAATAATCAGTTCAAACCCAAAGGTTTCTGCGCGGGTGCGCACCACATCCAGCGTCTGTGGGTGGATGTCATCGGCGATGAAGAATTTGGTGGCGCTTTTCAGTTTGCTAACGCGCCTGGCCATCGCCATTGCTTCAGCAGCAGCGGTCGCTTCGTCCAGCAGTGACGCGGAAGCGATGTCCAGACCGGTCAGATCCAGCGTCAGAGTTTGGAAGTTGAGCAGCGCCTCAAGACGGCCCTGCGACACTTCTGGCTGATACGGCGTATACGCGGTGTACCAGCCTGGATTTTCCAGCATATTGCGCAGGATGACGGGCGGCGTGATCACCGCGCTGTAGCCCATGCCGATCCAGGATTTATAGCGTTGGTTCTGACTGGCAATGGCTTTCAGCTCTGCCAGCGCTTGCTGCTCGGTCGCCGCAATGCCTACTGCAGGCGGGCCTGGCAGTTGGATGTCGGCAGGCACAATAGAACTGATCAATGAGGAGAGCGAACTGGCACCAATCGCTTCCAGCATTAAGGCCTGTTGTTCCGGCGTAGGACCGATGTGGCGCTCAATGAAAGCACCGTTGTGTTCAAGCTGGCTGAGAGTCTGGGTCATTTGCAGTAAATCCTGAATCGGGCTGGGTTACAAAAATGGCGTTAAATCAGGCAGATAAAAAAGAAGGCGACGCAGCGCGCCACCTTCTGCCACTACCGGTTACTCGTCGATTGCGGCTTTATAGGCATCGGCATCCAGCATCGCGTCGAGTTCTGATTCGTCGCTGGCTTTGATGCGGAACAGCCAACCATCGGCGTACGGCGCGCTGTTGACCAGCTCTGGCGAATCGCCCAGATTGTCGTTCACCGCCACAATCTCACCGCTCAGTGGCGCGTAGATGTCTGAAGCCGCTTTCACCGACTCCGCAACGGCGCAGTCATCACCGGCCGCGAAGGTGGCACCGACGTCTGGCAGATCGACAAACACCATATCGCCCAGCAGTTCCTGTGCGTGTTCGGTGATACCCACAGTGAAGGTGCCGTCGGCTTCTTTACGGACCCATTCGTGGCTATCGCGGTATTTCAATTCACTTGGCACATTGCTCATTGGCCATTTCTCCTGAAAAAAAATTACTGGGCAACCGGCTTACCGGCGCGAACAAAAATCGGTTTGGTAACTTTCACGGGCATTTCACGGTTGCGGATTTCCACAATCGCCTGATCACCAATGCCGGCTGGCACACGCGCCAGCGCGATGCTGTAACCCAGGGTTGGTGAGAAGGAACCACTGGTAATAATACCTTGCTGCGGCTGACCTTGTTGATCGGTGAAGCGCACCGTTAACCCGTTACGCAGCACCCCTTTTTCGGTCATCACCAGGCCAACCAGCTGTTCGGTGCCGTGCTCGCGCTGCGCTTGCAGAGCATCACGGCCAATGAAATCGCGATCGGCAGGTTCCCAACTGATGGTCCAGCCCATATTGGCGGCGAGCGGCGAAACGCCCTCATCCATCTCCTGACCGTACAGGTTCATGCCCGCTTCCAGACGCAGCGTGTCACGCGCACCGAGTCCAGCCGGTTTAACGCCTGCGGCCAACAGCTGCTGCCAGAAAGCGGCAGCTTCAGTCGCTGGCATGGCAATCTCATAACCCGCTTCGCCGGTGTAGCCGGTGGTAGCGATAAACAGGTTTTCGGCCTGCACGCCAAAGAAGGGTTTCATGCCGGCAACGGCATCACGCTGAGCGGCGCTCAACAGCGTTTGTGCTTTCTGCTGCGCGTTTGGACCTTGCACCGCAATCAGCGCCAGATCGTCACGTTCGGTCAGCTCAACGCCAAACGGCTGCGCATGCTGTTTAATCCAGGCTAAATCTTTCTCTCGCGTAGCGGAGTTCACCACCAGACGGAAGAAATCTTCGCTCATAAAGTAAACAATCAAATCATCAATGACGCCAGCAGAGGCATTCAACATGCCGGTATACAGGGCTTTGCCCGGCTGGGTCAGCTTGGCGACATCGTTTGCCAGCAGATAGCGCAGGAATTCGCGGGTACGTGCGCTGTGCAGATCGACGATGGTCATGTGGGAAACATCAAACATGCCGGCATCGTTACGCACCGCGTGATGCTCATCCATTTGCGAGCCGTAATGCAGCGGCATCATCCAACCGTGGAAGTCCACCATGCGTGCACCGCTTGCCTGATGCTGTTCGAATAGAGGCGTTTGCTGAGTCATAACCATCCTGTAAAGACAAGTGAGTGTGACGCGCCTGCGTCGCCTAATGAGGCTGACGCAAACGTTCTCTTTGTGCTGAAGTTATCACCTAATGTGGCAATTAACCATGAGGAAAACGAGGGCGAAACACTACCACCTTTCATCAAATCATCGAACAGTGCCCAGCATAAATCACTGCATTATTGTGATTAGCCTCGCACAAAATACGACTAAATTACTTTCATGCAGCAAATTGAGGGAATACACGCCACAGGATTAAGAAATGGTCCGGCATGCGCAGGGCTATGACATGAATTAATCTAATGCGAATTAATGCGTCAAATTAGAATAAATCAAACGAGGCGCGATCGCGGTGCATCGCTGCATCATTGGGGTGCAGCAAAGAAAAACGGCGCCCAATTGGGCGCCGTCAGCTGAGATGATTAGCGTATCCATCTGGGTAGATCGTTAAGCCCCATCGCCTGTTTCAGCATCAGCGGTTTAACGCCAGGTAACGTGTCGGCGAGCTTGAGACCAACATCACGCAGCAGCTTTTTCGCGGGATGAGTGCCAGCAAACAGCTCGCGGAAACCCTGCATCCCCGCCAGCATCATCGCCGCACTGTGCTTGCGGCTGCGCTCATAGCGACGCAGATAGAGATGCTGACCAATGTCTTTGCCTTCCTGATGCAATCGACGAATTTCACCAATTAATTCAGCCGCATCCATAAAGCCGAGATTTACGCCCTGCCCGGCCAGCGGATGGATGGTGTGGGCGGCATCGCCGACCAGCGCCAAACGGTGCGCGGCAAAGTTACGCGCATAACGTGCCGTCAACGGGAAGGTTTTACGTTCACTCTCGACCTGACACAAGCCAAGCCGCATATCAAACGCCACCGACAGCTGCTGATTAAATAGCGCTTCCGGCATCGATTGCAGGCGTGCCGCTTCCTGTGGCGCGAGCGACCAGACGATCGAGCATAAGTGTGGATCCTGCATCGGCAGGAACGCCAGAATACCGTCGCCGTGAAACACCTGACGCGCAATCGCATCATGCGGCATATCGGTGCGGATGTTCGCCACCAGCGCGTGATGCTCGTAATCCCAGAAAGTCAGCGGGATATCCGCTTTATCGCGCAGCCACGAATTGGCGCCGTCGGCCGCCACCAGCAAACGTGCGCTCATCATGCTGCCATCCTGCAACGTAATGAAGGCTTCGTTGTCGCCAAACGCCACTTGCTGCAGCTGCGCCGGGGCAAACAGCGTAATATCGCTGCTCTGACTGGCACGCTGCCACAACGCGCTATGGATCACTTCGTTTTCAATAATATGGCCAAGATGCGATAAACCCTGCTGCTCATCATCAAAGCTGATTGAGCCAAAGCTGTCCTGATCCCACACTTCCATGCCGTGATAGGCGCTGGCGCGCAGCGCCAGGATGCTCGACCAGACATCGAGCTTTTGCAGCAGACGTTCACTGGCAGCGTTGATGGCGGAGACGCGAATCGACGCATTGGCCGCCGGATCAAACTGTGGCTCGGGTGCTTTTTCCAGCACGGCAACGCGTAAGCCGCTGCCTTGGAGTCCGCAGGCGACGGCCAAACCCACCATGCCGCCTCCGGCAATTGCCACATCAAAAGTTTGCATTGCTGCCCCTTAATTCGTGCTTAACGCTTAACCCAGCCGAGCGTGCGCGCGGCAAGTGGATTTCGTAGCCAAGGCAGATGGTCCATCGCCACCAGCCCAAGATTTCGTCCTGCTACCAACGGCGCATAGCGGTTAGCAAACAGTCGGACTAAACCGTCAGTGACGCCAACAGTGGCGGCACGATCGGGCTGACGTCGCGCGGCAAAATGCTGTAATACCGCGAAACTGCCGGGATCTTTCTGCTGACGATATGCGCCTGCCAGCGTTTCCGCCAGCGACATCACGTCGCGCAGACCCAGGTTGAAGCCTTGTCCGGCAATGGGATGCAGCGTTTGCGCCGCGTTGCCCACCAGCGCCAGACGATGTGTCACCTGACGTTCGGCGGTTTGCAGCGCCAGCGGATAATGCTCGCGTTGACCGGTATGCGTGAAGCGCCCCAGACGCCAGCCGAATGCGCGCTGCAGTTCTTGCAGGAAGGTCGCATCATCCCACTGCTTAATCGTTGCTTGCGCCTCAAGCGGGTGGCACCACACCAGCGACATGCGGTTGCCGGACATCGGCAACAGCGCCAGCGGGCCGTATTCGGTAAAGCGCTCAAAGGCGCGGCCCTGATGCGGCAACTGCGTCGACACGTTGGCGATAACCGCCAACTGCTGATAATCGTCGCGCTGCCAGGTGATACCGCAGGACGCGCCTAAAGGTGAACGCGAACCGTCGGCGGCCACCAGTAATGCGCCTGCCAGCTGTTCGCCGCTGTTCAACATCACCTTCACATTATCCGCCGTACGCGCTACCGAAGTTACATGATCCGGGCAGCGCAGCGTGACGCCTGACGCTTTTTGCAGGCGTTGAAACAGCCGCTGGCCGACATCAAACAGTTCAACCACCTGACCGAGCGCAGGCAACTGATGATCTTGCGCTTTAAGCGAAACAAAGCCGGTATGACCGCGATCGGAAACGTGAATATCGGTGATGGGCGTGGCGCAATCGGCCAGTGAGCGCCACAGATCGATATCTGCTAACTGCTGACAGGTGCCAGCAGCCAGGGCAATCGCGCGTCCGTCAAAGCCAGGATGTGCGCGGCTGTCGGGCTGGCTGCGCTCAATCAGGGTAACCGGCAGTTGGCCTTGCGTCAGATGTGAAATCGCCAGCGCCAGAGTCGCACCGGTCATGCCGCCGCCGGCAATCAAAATGCTCATGCGTGACGTGCCGCCGCCATCAAGGCTTCAATCGCGTCAGCGTCTTTGACTACGCTGTCGGTGAGATTTTCGTTGCCGTCGGCGGTGATAACGATGTCATCTTCGATGCGAATGCCAATGCCGCGATATTGTGGCGGTACTTTGGCATCTGGCGCGATATACAAGCCAGGCTCAACCGTCAGCACCATGCCCGGCTCCAGCACGCGGTCGCGGCTTGGCGTGCCGTAATGGCCGACATCGTGCACATCCAGCCCCAGCCAGTGACTCAAACCGTGCATGAAGAAAGGACGATGCGCCTGCTCTTCAAACAGCGTATCGATATTGCCATCCAGAATGCCGAGATCGACCAGGCCGGTAATCATAATACGCACCACCTCGTCGTTGACGTCATGGATGCTGATGCCCGGACGGAACATCGATAACGCTTTGTAGAGCGAAGCCAGCACAATGTCGTAGATGGCGCGCTGCGGCTCGCTGAAGGTGCCGTTGACCGGGAAGGTGCGGGTGATATCGCCCGCGTAGCCGTGGAATTCACAGCCTGCGTCAATCAGCACTAAGTCGCCATCGCGCATTTCCGATTCGTTTTCGGTGTAGTGCAGAATACAGCCGTTTTCGCCCGAACCGACAATGGTGTTGTACGAGGGGAAACGCGCGCCGTGGCGATTGAATTCGTGATGAATTTCGCCTTCCAGCTGATATTCGAACATGCCCGGACGACAGGCTTGCATCGCTCGCGTGTGCGCCAGCGCGCTGATTTTGCCGGCGCGGCGCAGAATCTCAATCTCTTCTACGCTTTTGAACAGGCGCATGTCGTGCACCCACGGACGCCAGTCGGTAACTGTGTCGGGCGCGCTAAGGTTTTGACGGAAGCCGCGACGCAGTTTGTCCAGCGCGCTGAACACCAGCTGATCGGCTTCTGCGTATTCGCCCTGCGCGTGGTAAACCACATCCAGGCCGTTAAGCAGTTGATGCAGCTGCTCGCCGATGTCATCCCACGGCAAAGCGCGATCGACACCCAGTTTCGCCGGTGCGGCATCCTGGCCAAGGCGGCGACCAAACCAGATTTCGGCCGTCAGGTCACGCACGCGATTGAACAGCACACTGTGATTGTGCTTATCATCACTTTTGATTAAGACCAGCAGCGCCTGCGGTTCATTAAAACCGGTGAAGTACCAGAAGTCGCTGTTTTGACGAAAGCTGTATTCGGTGTCGTTGCTGCGCGTCACTTCAGGTGCAGCAAAAATTAACGCCGCACTGCCTGGCGCCATGCGGGCAATCAGCGCCTGACGACGTTGTTGAAACGTATCCAAGGTAATCATGTTTGCACTCCCTGTTGAAGACGGGCTACAACGCACCCGCATTGACGCGCTTAATGTAGCGTAGGTTTCTGTACTTCTGGTGCCGTTGGCTGATGCGGACGCGTGAAGGTGTCATGGCACAGCAGAGCGGCAACGCGCACGTACTCAATCACCTCTTCGAGTGACTGCTCCAGCTCTTCCTGATCTTCATCTTCGTCATAGCCAAGTTGTGCGATAGTGCGCAGATCGTCAATCGCTTCGCCAGTTTCGCCGGTCACTTTCTCCAGCTTCGGTTGTGTGACACCCAAACCGAGCAGGAAGTGGTTTACCCAACCGGCCAGCGCATCCGCGCGATCGAATACCGTGATGTCATCGTCTTCCGGCAACATCAGCTGGAACATAAAACCTTCGTCTTCCAGCGTGGTCGCCAGGCTTTCATGCAGCGCCTGCAGCGGCTGAGACAGGCTCTGCGAAAATGCCATGCCTTCGTTGGTGAGATCGTGAACCATGGTTTTCCAGCTGGTATCCTGATTGCCGCCGCACAGAATCCCGGAAAGGAGACCATGCATTTCGGCTGGCGTCATGCCCACGCCCTGCTGTGAAAGGGCCGCGGCCAGCGCGTTGTAACTCGGCGTTGCGTTCTGTAAAGACATAAGCTTTGTTCGTCGTTGGCAGAATAAGTTCGTGTTATGCTACCACCAGGTGCCTCTGGGTTTCCAGAAAAGGGGTTGTAACTTATAACTCGGGTATATATAGTTTCGCACCTCCCAACCCATTGACCGGTAAGGGAGATGCGATCGAAGTAATCAGTTAGGATGGTGGCATGTCTGCACAACCAGTAGATATTCAAATTTTTGGTCGTTCGTTAAGAGTGAATTGCCCGCCTGAACAGCAAGATGCGCTGAATCTGGCCGCAGAGGATCTCAATCAACGGTTGCAAGATTTAAAAGTTCGCACTAGAGTCACCAATACAGAGCAACTGGTGTTCATCGCCGCGTTAAACATCTGCCACGAGTTGGCACAAGAGAAAGGTAAGACGCGCGACTATGCAGCAAACATGGAACAACGTATCCGCATGCTGCAGCAGACCATTGAACAAGCGTTAGTAGAGCAAGGTCGCATAACTGACCGCCAGGGCCCTAATTTTGAATAAAGCTTCATGGTCACTCATGCTATAGTGACGGTGAAGTAAATTTTCTCTGAGATGTTTGCAAGCGGGCCAGTCCCCTGAGCCGATATTTCATACCAACAGAATGTGACGCTCCACAATTTGTGCGCATGCTCGGTCCGTCCGAGAAGCCTAATAGTTGTGACGGCATGTTCACCTTGAACCAAGGGTTCAAGGGTTACAGCCTGCGGCGGCATCTCGGAGATCTCCATTTAGTAGCAAGTCTGTTTCCCCGGTTCGCATGATATAATCGCTTTTAAGAAGCGATTATTCCGGGGATATAGATATCATGCCAGCGCCCTCCCTTCTCGACCGTCAAGACATCCGTCAGCATGTGCGCCATTTGCGCCGTAATCTCACGTCTGAGCAACAGGAACAAGCCGCCGATCAGTTGGCTGAACACGCCATCAACATGGCACCGATCGCTAATGCCCAACGCATTGCGCTGTTTTTATCTGTCGATGGAGAGATCAACACCCGCCCGCTGATCGCCAAACTTTGGCAGCAAAAAAAGCAGGTTTACTTACCGGTGCTTCATCCCTTCTCGCCGGGCAATCTGCTGTTTATCCGTTACACGCCAGAAACGCCACTCGCGCCAAATAAACTTCGCATCCCGGAACCGCCGCTGGATATCACGCAACTGGCCACGCTGGATCAGCTGGATGTGATGCTGGTGCCGCTGGTGGCGTTTGACTATGCTGGCCAACGTTTGGGAATGGGTGGCGGATTCTACGATCGCACGCTGCAAAACTGGCAGCAGCATGGTTTTCTGCCGGTGGGCATCGCACATGATTGTCAGCGCGTAGAAGCATTGCCGGTTGCCGCCTGGGATGTGCCGCTCCCCGCGATTCTGACGCCATCGAAACTGTGGCAGTGGGAAGCGTGAGCAGGAAAAACAAAGGGCGCCAATGGCGCCCTGTTTAATCAGTACAGCAGACGGGCGCGGATGGTGCCCGGAATCGCCTTCATCGCCTGCAGCGCTTTATCCGCTGCATCCTGCTCAGCATCAATATCGATCACCACGTAGCCCATAATTGGCGTGGTTTGCAGATACTGCGCGGCGATGTTGATGCCCTGCTCGGCAAAAATCTGGTTAATGGCGGTCAGCACACCCGGACGGTTTTCATGGATGTGCAGCAGACGGCTAGCACTTGCCGCATGCATCGGCAGTGAGACTTCCGGGAAGTTAACCGCAGACAGCGTAGAACCGTTGTCGGAGTATTTCGCCAGCTTGCCAGCCACTTCGATACCGATGTTTTCCTGCGCTTCCTGCGTTGAACCACCAATGTGCGGCGTCAGGATCACGTTATCGAACTCGCACAGCGGTGAGTTAAACGGATCGCTGTTAGTCGCAGGCTCGACCGGGAAGACGTCGATAGCGGCACCGGACAGATGTTTATTCGCCAGGGCATCACACAGCGCCGGAATATCGATCACGGTACCGCGCGCGGCGTTGATCAGCAGCGCGCCCGGCTTCATCAGCGCCAGCTCTTCCGCGCCAATCATGTTCTGAGTGGATTGCGTTTCAGGAACGTGCAGGCTGACCACGTCGCTCATGTTGAGCAGATCGGAGAGATGACGCACCTGAGTGGCGTTACCCAGCGGCAGCTTGCTTTCGATATCGTAGAAGAACACGTGCATACCGAGGCTTTCTGCCAGTACACCCAGCTGCATGCCGATGTGGCCGTAACCGATGATGCCCAGTTTCTTGCCGCGAGCTTCAAACGAACCGTTGGCGACTTTATTCCAGATGCCACGGTGCGCTTTGGCGTTGGCTTCCGGAATGCCACGCAGCATCAGCAGCATTTCGCCAATCACCAGCTCTGCAACAGAACGGGTGTTGGAGAACGGCGCGTTGAACACCGGCACACCGCGTTTCGCCGCTGCAGCGAGATCAACCTGGTTAGTACCGATACAGAAGCAGCCGACTGCTACCAGCTTTTCTGCGGCAGCAAAGATCTCTTCAGTCAGTTGGGTACGGGAACGGATACCAATGAAGTGCGCATCGCGGATGGAGGATTTCAGCGACTCCGCATCCAGCGCCCCTTTGTGAAACTCGATGTTGGTGTAGCCTGCTGCACGCAGGTTTTCCAGCGCACTCTGGTGAACGCCTTCCACCAGCAGGAACTTAATCTTGTCTTTTTCCAGTGATACCTTTGCCATTTCCCGACCCTATTCAGAATTCAATGAGGACTACCATAAGGTAGCCTTCTGTCAAAATATCAAAAATTTCGTGCGCAGCAATACAAACGATTGCCTGGGAGCCAGCACGCGCCCACGCGGAGACAGCACAATGCCGTACAAAATCGTGACATCCTTAATGGACGAAGTACGAACTTACTGCTGATGAATCTTTTGTGACATAAGTCACCAAATTTCAGCCTGGTGAGAAAAGATGTTTTGCGGATGGAAATAACCGGCGCATTACGCGCGCCGGACAGATCATTTTACGATGGTTTTCACGCCTTCTGCGGTACCAATCAGTGCGACGTCCGCACCACGTCCCGCAAACAGGCCAACGGTCACTACGCCCGGCAGCGCATTAATGGTTTTTTCCAGTTCGATGGGATCGAGAATACGCAGATTATGCACGTCGAGAATAATGTTGCCGTTGTCGGTAATGACGTTCTGGCGATACTCCGGCAAGCCGCCGAGTTTGACCAGTTCACGCGCCACATACGAACGCGCCATCGGAATCACTTCAACCGGCAGCGGGAAATGGCCCAGCACATCAACTTCTTTCGATGCATCGGCAATGCAGACAAATTTCTTCGCCACCGCCGCAACGATTTTCTCACGCGTCAGCGCTGCGCCACCGCCTTTGATCATCTGCATCTGCGGATTGATCTCATCGGCGCCATCAACGTACACCGACAGTTCATCAATTTCGTTGAGATCGAAGATGTGAATGCCCAGCGCTTTCAGTTTCTCCGTTGAGGCTTCCGAGCTGGAAACCGCACCTTCAATCTGATTCTTCATGGTGCCGAGTGCATCAATAAAATGCGCTGCCGTCGATCCCGTGCCTACGCCGACAATAGTGCCGGGCTCTACGTACTGCAGGGCTGCCCAACCTACCGCTTTTTTCAGTTCATCCTGGGTCATGGTATGTTTAAAACCTGTGCGACATCGAAGTGCGCGTAGTATAAAACAAGGCGCTGTAAAAAAGCGCGACAGTTAGACAGCCGATTTAACACTTTGGAAGCCAGCCCGCAAAAATGCGCCGCAGCACAATTTGACAGTTTTATGGCATAGTAATGTCCACCCTGAACGAGAGAGAACAACAATGAAACGCCCGGATTATCGAACGCTTCAGGCGCTGGATGCTGTGATTCGCGAGCGCGGCTTTGAGCGTGCGGCACAAAAACTCTGCATTACCCAATCGGCGGTTTCGCAGCGTATTAAACAGCTGGAAAATTTATTTGGTCAGCCGCTGCTGGTGCGCACCGTGCCGCCGCGTCCGACCGAGCAGGGACAAAAGTTACTGGCGTTGTTGCATCAGGTTGAACTGCTGGAAGAGGAGTGGCTGGGTGATGATAACGGTGGAACCACGCCGCTGTTGCTGTCGCTGGCGGTCAACGCCGACAGCCTGGCCACCTGGCTGCTGCCCGCGCTGAAAGACGTGCTGGCCGATTCCCCAGTGCGCCTGAATTTGCAGGTGGAAGATGAAACCCGCACGCAGGAACGTCTACGTCGCGGTGAAGTGGTCGGCGCGGTGAGTATTCAGCCGCAGCCGCTGCCAAGCTGTCTGGTGGATCAACTGGGTGCGCTCGATTATCTGTTCTGCGCCTCACCTGATTTTGCTGCTCGCTATTTCCCGAACGGCGTAACACGCTCTGCGCTGCTGAAAGCGCCGGCGGTGGCATTTGATCATCTGGACGATATGCATCAGGCGTTTTTACAGCAGAACTTTGACCTGTCGCCGGGCAGCGTGCCTTGCCACATCGTTAACTCGTCAGAAGCCTTTGTGCAGCTGGCGCGTCAGGGTTCGGTGTGCTGTATGATTCCGCATCTGCAGATTGAGCGCGAGTTAGCGCAAGGTGAACTGGTGGATTTGACGCCAGGCCTGTATCAGCGTCGTATGCTGTACTGGCACCGGTTTGCGCCGGAAAGTCGTTTAATGCGCAGCGTGACCGACGCGCTGATTGCGCACGGACATCGCGTGCTGCGTCAGGATGTGTTGCCAGCGTAAAGATCAGGTCGCCCTTCATGGCGACCTGATATCAAACCTTACGGCGTGTTTGGTTTGATTTCAAAGACGACATCTACCTGGTCGTCAAAGTGAATGCTCTGCTGCTCGTAAGTTTGCTGCGCGGTGGTATCAGCTTGTACTGCGGCGGCCTTATACATGCGCGCCATCGGCATCGGTTGATAGTTCGCCACGTGATAGCGGATGCTGTAAACCGAACCTAACTTAGCGTTAAACCCTTCTGCCAGCGCGTTAGCCTGCTGCGTAGCATTAGCGATGGCCACTTTACGCGCCTTCTCTTTGTAGCTGTCCGGATTCGCCACACCTAACTCGACCGAACGAATTTCATTCAGGCCAGATTTTAACGCGCCATCCAACAGCTCGTTGAGTTTGTCCAGCTGGCGCAGCGTTACCTGTACCTGACGCTCGGCACGATAGCCTTTCAGTACCGACTTACCTTCTTTGGTGTAATCGTACTCTGGCTGCGTGCTGAGGTTTGCCGCATCAATATCTTTTTTCTCGATACCGTTCTTTTGCAGGAAATCGAAATATTGCGCCACGCGATCATCAGCTTGTTTCTTCGCTTCTGCCGCGTCTTTCGACGAAACATTCACCACAATCGCGAGCGTCGCGAGATCTGGCGTGGCATCAACGCTTGCCTGTCCAGAAGTCACCACATGCGGTCCATTTGGCAATTCGCCTGCCTGAACTAAACCGGACAGTGCGCCCGTGCTCATTACGGCGGCCAGCGCCAGTGCTTTCAGTTTCACGAAAGTCCTCCTTGAGGGATTCAATTTGCAGGTCGCCATTATGGCTAAACCCAAAACACATTAACATGTGTGCTTATCTGATTAGTAAACGGCTCAAAAGTTCGAGCAATCTCCTTTTTAACGTAGCCGCGATCGCAAATTTAGCTGTACGGATTCGCCAATAAAACACTTATTCGTTTCTATTAAAGAAACACCTCTGAGTTCGGGAGAGTTGCCAATGACAGAACAGCCACTTAGCCAAACCGTTGCCAGCGCTCGCGCGGGACGTACGCGCTTTCTGATGCTCGGTCTGGTGTTTATTAACATCATTATCAACTATATGGATCGCACTAACCTGTCGGTTGCCGCTACGGCAATGGCTGGCGAATTGCGCTTCTCGCCCATGGAGATGGGATTGATCTTTTCCGCCTTTGGCTGGATCTACGCTGCGCTACAAATTCCCGGCGGCTTCCTCATCGATCGCCTTGGCGCGCGCGTGGTTTATGGCGTCGGTTTATTTGCCTGGTCGCTGATCACCGCGCTGCACGCGCTTGCCAACAGCTTTGGCGCGCTATTTGGTCTGCGGCTCGGCGTCGGTGCTTTTGAAGCGCCGGTGATGCCCTCCAACAACCGGGTGATCTCTAGCTGGTTCCCGGAGCAAGAGCGCGCCAGTGCCATCGGCATTTACTCCTCAGCGCAGTTTGTCGGCCTGGCGTGTATGACGCCGCTGCTGTTTCATCTGCAGGATGCTTTTGGCTGGCGCGGACTGTTTTTGATCACCGGACTTGCGGGGATGATTTGGGCGCTGGTGTGGTATTGGCTCTACCGCGAGCCGAATCAGCATCAAGGCGTGTCAAAAGCTGAGCTCAGCTATCTGCGTGACAATGGTGCGCTGCTGGAGAGTCGACAAAATTCGCAGCAGCCCATAGCGCGCTGGGGCGATTTGGCGCAGATGTTCCGCAGTCGTAAATTGGTCGGCATCTACATTGGCCAGTTCACCATTTCCGCCACCTTCTGGTTCTTCCTCACCTGGTTCCCGACGTATCTGGTGGAGTATCGTCACATGGGCTTCATCAAAAGCGGCTACGTTGCTTCGCTGCCCTACTTCGCCGCCTTCTGTGGCGTGCTGCTGGCCGGATTTGCCTCAGATCGCATGATACGTCGCGGTATCTCCGCTAGCGTGGCGCGCAAGCTACCGGTGATCCTTGGCCTGTTCCTGACGCTGTTTATCCTTGGCGCCAATTACACCAACGATTCCACGCTGATTATTCTGTTTATGTCGCTGGCGTTCTTCGGCAACGGCCTGGCGACCATTACCTGGGTGTTTGTCACGGCGTTGGCGCCGCGCCACTTGATTGGTCTGGCGGGCGGCGTATTTAACTTTACCGGTGCGCTGTCATCCATCGTGGTGCCGATTGCCATTGGTGCGTTAATCGACGGCGATAACTTCGCGCCAGCCCTGGCATTTATCGCCGTGCTGGCCGCGATTGGCATCTGCAGTTACCTGTTTATTGTCGGGAAAATCGATCATGTTAGCGCGGGGTGAACACGGTTTGCGCCAGCGATTGCAACTGTTGCAGGCGCTGCGCGAGGTGCGCCTCATCATCCTGCCAGATTTTGGCGAACGCCAATGCCGCGCGATTGTGATCAATCGGCTGCGCCATGCTGATTTCGCCATCATCGCGATGCCAGATCAGGTAACCCTCAGCACGCTTACGCGCCAGCAGCGGCGCGATTTGCAGCCACTGTTCTTCGCTAAAACGCGGGCGCAGCGCCTCGTCACTTTCCGCCGCCAGCAACGACACGCCAATCACCGATTGCCACGCGGGCAGCATGCGGAAACCGGCCAGCGCCTGGCTGGCGTTAATGCGTTCACCGGGTTCCGAGTGCCAGATGTAGATCACCTGATCCTCCCACAACACGCCCAGCGCCACCACGATATCGCGCGGCGCGTGGCGTTCCAGCTGCGGCAACGCCTGCGCGAACAGCGAAGATCCGCGAATCGCCTGTGCCGCCAGCGCGTGAATACCGGGGCCAGGCAGATAGCGTCGATGCTCATCCTGCGTCGTCAGTCCAATCGACGCCATGGTCATCAGCAATCGATTCACACGCGTGCTGTTCATCCCCATCTGGCGCGCCAGTTCACGGCAACCCACGGCCTTATCACTGGACACCAGATATTGCAGACAGCGAATACCGTCAATCAGGCTTTGGTTCGGTTGAGAAGACATAGATCACCTGCGGCGGGCAAACTCCAATCTTAGCCTTAGAGTCAGAGGAATGAAATGATGCAAACTTTCTCTACGCAAAATGAGCGCCACTTTCCGCAACAACGACTACAAGCGGAGTTACTGATCGTCGGCGGTGGACTGGCGGGCGTGTGTGCCGCGCTGGCCGCCGCACGCGATGGCCTTGATGTGGTGCTGATTCAGGATCGCCCGGTGCTGGGCGGCAACGCTTCCAGCGAAGTGCGCTTGTGGGCCAACGGTGCGACCTCACACATGGGCAATAACAATCGCTGGGCGCGCGAAGGCGGCATCATGGGCGAGATCATGGAGGAGAACCTGTGGCGCAATAAAGAGGGCAATCCGGTACTGTTCGATATGGTGCTGCTGGACATCGTACAGGCGCAGCCCGGCCTGACTTTGCTGCTCAATACGGTGGTGACCGATATCGAAAAATCTGGCCGCCGCTTGCTGTCAGTGCAGGCGTTCAACGCCATTAATCAAACGCGTTATCGGGTTTCGGCTACACAATTTATCGATGCCAGCGGCGATGGCGTATTGGGCTATCTGGCCGGTGCGGCGCATCGCGTGGGCGCGGAATCGGTGGAGGAGTTTGGCGAGAAGATGGCGCCGGGCGAGAATTTCGGCCACAAGCTCGGACATTCGATTTACTTCTACACCAAGCGCACGGCACAACCGGTACGCTTCGTTGCGCCCTCTTTCGCACTAAAAGAGATCACCGCCATTCCGCGCTATAAACGGCTAAGTTCAGAGCTGAACGGCTGCGATTTATGGTGGCTGGAATGGGGCGGACGGCTCGATACCGTGCATGAGAGCGAAACCATCAAGTGGGAACTGTGGAAAATTGTCTGGGGCGTGTGGGATTACATCAAAAACTCCGGTGAATTTCCCGATGCCGATAACCTCACCATCGAATGGGTTGGCCTGATTCCCGGCAAGCGCGAGAGCCGGCGTTTTCTCGGCGAGACGATGCTGTGCCAGCAGGACATCATCGAACAACGCGACCACTACGATGCAGTGGCATATGGCGGCTGGTCGATTGATCTGCATCCGGCCGACGGCGTCTACAGCGAACACGATGGATGTCGTCAGTTCCACAGCAAAGGGACTTACACCATTCCCTTCCGCGCGCTCTACAGCCAGTCGCTGGACAATCTGCTGCTCACCGGCCGACTGATCTCCGCTACGCACGTCGCCTTTGGCAGCGCACGCGTCATGTGCACCTGCGGCGTGCTGGGCGAAGTGGTGGGCCGCGCGGCGGCGCTGTGCCAGCAACAGCAGATCACGCCCGCCGAACTGGCGCAGCCTGAGCGCGTTGGGCAGCTGCAGCAGCATCTGCTGCGTCAGGGTGCGTTTATCCCGCGACATCCGTTGGCCAACCCAGCGCGCCAGGCGCATGTCACGGTGAGCAGCACCTTAGAGTTGCGCGCCCTGCCCGCCGATGCCGGTTGGCAGCCGCTGCAATCTCGCTGTGCGTTGCTGCTGCCGCTCAAAGCGGGCGAACGCTTGCCGGCAATCAGCGTGCAGCTGCGTGCCGCCAACGCGCAGAAATTACAGGTATCGCTGCTCACCAGCGCTAATCCGGCCAATACCTGCGGCGACTGCCAACTGAGCACGCAAAGTATCACGGTTACTGAGCAAGGCACTTATCGACTGAGCTTTGATTATCGCGCCGAATGCGATCGCTATGTATTTATCGCCTTTGAGGAGAACGCTGCGATTGAGGTTGCATTAACCAGCCAGCGTTTGCCGGGCGTGATGATGGTGTTCAACAGTCTCAATCCGCGCGTGGCGAAACGCACACGCCAGATTAACGATGGCGATTACGGCGTTGATGAGTTTGATTTCTGGCTGCCGCGCCGGGCTCCACAGCAAATCCTGCTGGCCTTTGCGCTGGAAACGCCGCTGCAGCTTTGGCACGGCGACTATCTGCTCAACGGCAAGCTGCGCCCGGAACAGCACACTAACTGCTGGGTGCCGGCGCAGGATGACACGCATCCCAACGTCAGCTGGCATTGGAATGAACCGCAGCAGGCGAAACACATTACCTTGCTGTTTGACAACGACTTCGACCATGCGATGGAAACGGTGCAAATGGGCCACGCACAGGCTGTGACGCCGCACTGCACCACACATTATCGCGTATGGCTTGATGAGATGCTTTTGGCAGACGTGACGGAAAATCATCACTCGCTGTGTCATCACTTGGTGCCAGAATGCGTGATTTTTAGCCAGATACGACTGGAGTTGCTCGCCAGTGCGGGCGCGCTGCCCGCACTGTACGGATTACATCTGCATTAGAGTGCAGCAATGCCCTGACGCGCCAGCTGAATGGCGATAAACCACATCACGCCGCCGACCAGCAAATTGATAATGCGCTGCGCCCGCACGGTGCGCAGCCGCGGCGACAGCCACGCGGCCAGCAGCGCCAGGCCGAAGAACCAGATAATTGAGGCACTCACGGTGCCAAATGCAAACCAACGACGCGCGTCTTCAGACGGAAGCTGGCTACCGAGGCTGCCGAGCACCACAAAGGTGTCGAGATAGACGTGCGGATTGAGCCAGGTCACCGCCAGAATAGTAGCGATGATGCGCCAGCGACCTTGCTTTATCTCCGCATCAGATGCCAGCGACACATCACCTTGCCATGCAGCGCGCAGCGCGCCCCAACCGTACCACAGCAAAAACGCCACGCCCGCCCAAGTGATCAGCATCAGTAAGAGAGGCGATTGATTCAGCAACGCGCTGCCGCCAAAAATCCCACCACAGATCAGCGCAATATCGCTAAGGGTACACAGCGATGCGGTCATCAGGTGGTAATGGCGCTTAATGCCCTGATTCATCACAAAAGCATTTTGCGGGCCTAATGGCAAAATCAGCGCAGCACCAAGGGCAAGCCCTTGTAAATAAACAGATAACACGGAAATAACCTTAATAACTGGGGAGATGCGATGCAGTATAGTGACGCGAAGATATTAGAGGAAATTGAAATATTTAATAGTCTATTAGAATGATTAATAAAAAAGGCACCCGCAGGTGCCGTTCTCTATTATTCGCTGCGTGCAGGCTGTTGTTGCTCGCTCTTCACCTGATGCAGATGCACATCCATCTGCGGGTAAGGAATGCCGATGCCGTTCGCGTCCAGCGTACGTTTGAAGTTCTTCATCAGATCCCAATAGACGTTTTGCAGATCGCTGCTTTTACTCCAGCAACGCACCACAAAGTTGAGCGATGAAGCCGCCAGTTCATTTAGGCCGATCTGTACGCCGAGGTCTTGCAGTACGCGCTCGTCCGCATCAACCACTTCACGCAACAGGCTAATAACCTGATCGACATCCGCATCGTAAGCCACACCAATAATGAACTCGTTGCGACGGATCGGTTCACGTGAATAGTTAACGATATTGCCGGCGATAATTTTACCGTTGGGTACCACCACGATTTTGCCATCAGCGCTTTTCAGCGTAGTGGAGAAAATCTGCACGTTCTGTACGGTACCCATCACGCCGCCGAGATCGACAAACTCACCGGTTTTGAACGGGCGGAAGGTCACCAACAGCACGCCAGCAGCCAGGTTGGACAGCGAACCTTGCAGCGCCAAACCCACAGCCAAGCCAGCAGCACCCAGCACGGCAATCACTGAGGCGGTTTGTACGCCAACGCGTCCCAGTGCAGCAATGACGGTAAAAGCGATAATTCCGTAGCGCACCATTGCAGAAAGGAAATCTGCCACAGTGGCATCAATATGACGCGCCAGCAGAACGCGGTTAATCGCATTGGAGACGATGCGCGCAATGAACATACCAATGATGATGGTAATAATCGCCGCCACAATATTGACCGCATAGCTCAGGATCAACGCCTGATTACGTATCAGCCATCCACCAGCACTATTAATGCCATCAACGACATGTAAATCTTCCATTTGTTAGCCCTGTTGTTGAGTTTCCCGCGGGAAATTGCCAAAAACTGCCAGATTGACTCCGACACTCCGAATACAAGGGTAAACAAAAATAAGGCGAAGCGCCAAAAATGGCCTGAATTCGTGGGATTTTCTGAATGAGACGCATAAAAAAAGGCCCTTGCGGGCCTTTTTTGTACTGTACGGAAAAATTACAGTACGTCGACAGCGTTAAGCTCTTTGAAAGCCTGCTCCAGGCGAGTCACCATGGAAGCCTGCGCTGAGCGCAGCCATACGCGTGGATCATAATATTTCTTGTTCGGGCTATCCACGCCTTTAGGGTTGCCTAATTGGCCTTGCAGATATGCTTCGTTTTCTTTGTAGAACTTCAGAATACCGTCCCATGTTGCCCACTGGGTATCTGTATCGATGTTCATTTTAATTACGCCGTAACCAATTGATTCTTTGATTTCTTCTGGAGATGAACCTGAACCGCCGTGGAACACGAAATCGAGCGCGTTATGCGGCAAGTTGTGTTTTTTAGTCACGTATTCCTGAGAATCACGCAGGATGGTCGGCGTCAGTTTCACGTTGCCTGGCTTGTACACGCCGTGCACGTTACCGAATGAAGCAGCGATGGTGAAACGTGGGCTGATTTTGCTCAGCTCGGTGTAAGCGTAATCAACGTCTTCTGGCTGAGTGTACAGCGCAGAAGCGTCCATGTGGCTGTTGTCCACGCCGTCTTCTTCGCCACCGGTACAACCCAGTTCGATTTCCAGGGTCATATCCAGTTTGGCCATGCGCGCCAGATACTTAGAAGAGATCTCGATGTTCTCTTCCAGTGACTCTTCAGACAGGTCGATCATGTGAGAAGAGAACAGCGGCTTACCGGTTTTCTTGAAGTGCTCTTCACCCGCGTCCAGCAGACCGTCGATCCACGGCAGCAGTTTCTTGGCACAGTGGTCGGTATGCAGAATTACTGGCACGCCGTACTGTTCAGCCATCAGATGCACATGGTATGCACCCGCGATAGCGCCGAAGATAGCCGCGCCCTGCGGCTTGTCGGTTTTGAAACCTTTACCGGCGATGAAGGCAGCACCACCATTGGAGAACTGAACGATGACCGGCGCTTTCACTTTGGCCGCAGCTTCCAATACCGCGTTAATAGAATCCGTGCCGACGCAGTTAACTGCTGGCAGAGCGAATTTGTTCTCTTTCGCTACCTGGAAAATTTTCTGAACGTCGTCACCAGTGACAACGCCGGGTTTTACGAAATCAAAAATTTTAGACATGTTTGTGTCCCGTTTCGTTACCGTTCATCCCCGAAGGGATTGCGATTTGTTTGCCCCATAAAGGGCTAGCCTTCAGGCGACGCGCAAGCGTCGCCCCCAAAGAGTTACTGCTTCGCGCGCTCTTCCAGCATAGCAACTGCTGGCAGTTTTTTACCTTCCACGAACTCGAGGAATGCGCCGCCGCCGGTAGAGATGTAAGAGATCTTATCTTCGATACCGAACAGATCGATTGCAGCCAGCGTATCGCCGCCGCCTGCCACTGAGAATGCATCGCTATCGGCGATTGCATTTGCCACGATTTCGGTACCTTTACGGAAGTTCGGGAACTCGAACACGCCAACCGGACCGTTCCACAGAATGGTTTTCGCGCCTTTCAGAATCGCGGCCATCGCCTGTGCGGTTTCGTCGCCGAAGTCCATAATCTCTTCGTTATCCGCCACTTCGGAAACCTTTTTCACGGTTGCCGGGGCAGTTTCAGAGAATTCCGTGCCTACGCGAGAATCAGTAGGAACCGGGATACCAAACTGATCACGCAGACCTTTTGCTGCTTCGACGAAGTCTGGCTCATACAGTGATTTACCGACATTGTTATCGATAGCCACGAAGGTATTCGCGATACCGCCGCCGACAATCACGGTGTCAGCAATCTTCACCAGCGACTGCAGCACATCAAATTTGGTCGACACTTTAGAACCGCCAACCACAGCAACCAGCGGACGCTCTGGATTACTCATCACTTTACCCAAAGCTTCCAGCTCAGCTGACAGCAGCGGACCGGCACACGCGATTGGGGCAAATTTGCCTACGCCGTGGGTAGAAGCCTGTGCGCGGTGCGCGGTACCGAACGCATCCATCACGAACACGTCGCACAGTGCGGCATATTTCTTCGACAGCCCTTCTTCGTCTTTTTTCTCGCCTTTGTTAAAGCGCACGTTTTCCAGCACAACCAATTCGCCCGCGCCGACTTCAACGCCGTCGAGGTAATCTTTTGCCAGGGTAACGTTGGTGCCGTTCAGTTTATCTTTCAGGTAGTTAACAACCGGCAGCAGGGAAAACTCTTCGTTGTATTCACCTTCGGTCGGACGACCCAGGTGAGAGGTAACCATCACTTTCGCGCCCTGTTTCAACGCCGCTTCGATGGTAGGCAGAGAAGCACGAATACGTGCATCTGACGTCACTTTCCCTTCTTTCACTGGCACGTTGAGATCGGCACGGATCAGAACGCGTTTACCAGCAAGATCCAGATCGGTCATCTTAATTACAGACATGGTGAACCCTCTCGTTGATTCTCATAAGTTTTGCCAGACGCAGTCCGCGTCTTACCTGAAACCGCTTGCGGCCATTGCTAACGTGGTGTCGATCATGCGGTTAGCAAAGCCCCATTCGTTGTCACACCAAACCAGCGTTTTGATAAGGTGATGACCACTGACCCGCGTTTGCGTGCCATCGACTATGGCACTGTGCGGATCATGGTTAAAATCTACTGAGACTAACGGTAATTCCGTATAGTCAACTATACCACGAAACGCCCCTTCTGACGCGTTTTGCAGCAACGCGTTGACCTCACACGCCTTCACCGCTTCGCGCACCGACACGCTCAGATCAATGGCTGTCACGTTGATGGTGGGCACGCGCACGGCAATCGCCTCAAAGCGATCGTTAAATTTCGGAAAAATACGGGTAATGCCAGCAGCGAGACGCGTATCTACCGGAATGATCGATTGGCTGGCGGCGCGGGTACGACGCAGATCGCTGTGATAGGCGTCGATCACCTGCTGATCGTGCATCGCCGAGTGAATGGTGGTCACGGTGCCCGACTCAATGCCAAAGGCGTCATCCAGCAACTTGATCACCGGAATAATGCAGTTGGTGGTGCAGGATGCGTTGGAGACAATGCGGTCAGTTTGTTTAAGAGCTTGTTCGTTAACACCGAATACGACTGTGGCATCGAGATCGTTGCCGCCCGGATGCGAGAACAACACTTTCTTCGCGCCCGCCGCCAAATGGGCTTCGCCATCAGCGCGGCTACCGTACACCCCGGTACAATCCAGCACGATATCCACATTCAGTTCGCGCCACGGCAGCGCATCAATTTCAGCCTGATGCAGGATGCGAATGGTGTCGTCGCCAACAAACAGTTGATCGCGCTCCTGGCGCACATCAAAGGCAAAACGGCCGTGGCTGGTGTCGTACTTCAGCAGATGCGCCATGCCGGCGGCGTCTGCCAGCTCGTTAATGGCGACCACGGTGATCTCAGCCCGGCGACCGGTTTCATACAGGGCACGCAACACATTACGCCCGATACGACCAAAACCATTTATTGCTACGCGAACGGTCATCTCTACCTTCAACCACACCCGAAAAAACGTGCCGATTAGCCTGAGCGTTTCACACCGTTTTGTACAGGGAATTATTGCTTACCCGCACGAGTGAGATGCACGATTTTATTCACAACTGAAACGGTTCAGCTAGAGTAATGCAAGAGAGGAATAACGGGAATGATTGCGATCAAGTGAGTGGCTGAATATTGGATCTACGTCACAAATTTTGCACTGGCGGATTATTACTGCAGGAATAATTGAACCGTTTCAGGTTAGATACGCCGGCATTGCAGGTGCGCGCGATGAATCGCGCCGCTACAGGCGATGCATAACCGGTAGCGGCGCAATTTACTTCACAAAGTTACAGAATCGATTTCGCCGTTTTCACCACATTTTCAACGGTGAAGCCAAACTCTTTGAACAGCTGATCCGCAGGCGCTGACTCACCGAAGGTGGTCATGCCGACGATCGCCCCGTTCAGGCCGGTGTATTTGAACCAGTAATCCGCGATACCCGCTTCAATCGCCACGCGTGCGGCAACGGCTTTTGGCAGCACGGATTCACGATAAGCCGCGTCCTGCTTGTCGAAGGCGTCGGTGGATGGCATAGACACCACGCGCACCTTGCGGCCTTCCGCCGTCAGCTGATCAAACGCCGCCACCGCCAGTTCCACTTCTGAACCGGTAGCGATCAGGATCAGCTCTGGCGTACCTTCGCTGTCCTTCAGCACGTAACCGCCGCGCGCCACGTTAGCCAGCTGCTCAGCGCTACGATCCTGCTGCGCCAGGTTCTGACGCGAGAAGATCAGCGCCGACGGGCCGTCAACGCGCTCAATCGCGTACTTCCACGCCACCGCTGACTCAACCTGGTCGCACGGGCGCCACAGGCTCATGTTTGGCGTCACGCGCAGGCTGGCCATCTGCTCAACCGGCTGGTGCGTAGGGCCATCTTCGCCCAGACCAATCGAGTCGTGGGTGTAAACCATTATCTGACGGATTTTCATCAGCGCGGCCATGCGGGCGGCGTTGCGCGCGTACTCGACGAACATCAGGAAGGTGGCGGTGTACGGCAGGAAGCCGCCGTGCAGCGCGATACCGTTGGCGATGGCGGTCATACCGAACTCGCGCACGCCGTAATGGATGTAGTTGCCCGCCGCATCTTCGTTGATCGGCTTCGAGCCGGACCACATGGTGAGGTTGCTCGGCGCGAGGTCAGCGGAGCCGCCCAGATATTCCGGCAGGATTTTACCGAAGGCTTCGATGGCGTTCTGCGAGGCTTTACGGCTGGCGATTTTCGCCGGACTGGCCTGCAGCTGCTCGATGAACTTCTGCGACTCGCTGGCCCAGTTCGCCGGCAGCTCATTGTTCACGCGACGTTTGAACTCGGCAGCCAGTTCCGGATGCGCGGCGGCGTAGGCGGCAAACTTCTGGTCCCATGCGGACTCTTTCGCCTGGCCGGCTTCTTTGGCATCCCACTGCGCGTAGATGTCTGAAGGGATTTCAAACGGACCGTGGTTCCAGCCGAGCTGCTTGCGGGTCAGCGCGATTTCATCGGCACCCAGCGGCGCGCCGTGCGAGTCGTGCGTACCGGCTTTGTTCGGCGAACCGAAGCCAATCACGGTTTTGCACATCAGCAGCGAAGGCTTGTCGGAAACCGCTTTGGCTTCTTCCACCGCTTTTTTAATCGCGTCCGCATTGTGACCGTCCACGCCGCGCACCACGTGCCAGCCGTAGGCTTCGAAACGTTTGGCGGTGTCGTCGGTGAACCAGCCGTCAACGTGACCGTCGATGGAGATGCCGTTGTCATCGTAGAAGGCAACCAGTTTGCCCAGCTTCAGGGTACCGGCGATGGAGCAGACTTCGTGTGAGATGCCTTCCATCATGCAGCCGTCGCCCATAAACACGTAGGTGTTATGGTCTACGATGTCATGACCCGGACGGTTGAACTGCGCTGCCAGCGTGCGCTCGGCAATGGCAAAACCGACTGCGTTAGCGATGCCCTGACCCAGCGGGCCGGTGGTGGTTTCAACGCCTGCGGTGTAGCCGTATTCCGGGTGGCCTGGAGTTTTAGAGTGCAGCTGACGGAAGTTCTGCAGCTCGCTCATTGGCAGATCGTAGCCAGTGAGGTGCAGCAGGCTGTAAATCAGCATTGAGCCGTGACCGTTCGACAGCACAAAGCGGTCGCGGTCTGCCCACAGCGGGTTAGTAGGGTTATGGTTCAGGAAGTCACGCCACAGCACTTCGGCAATGTCCGCCATGCCCATTGGGGCACCCGGATGTCCCGAATTGGCTTTCTGTACTGCATCCATACTTAACGCGCGAATGGCGTTGGCAAGCTCTTTACGAGAGGGCATCTTCTACTCCAGGTCGGATTAATGCTCCGCCACGCTTAACTTATTGTAATTAATCAGTTATAAGGCGAAGCGAGAAAAAAGTCGCACATCAATGTACATGAAAATCAGGACAAAAGTACATGCATCTGGGTGCTAAATCACGGGTAACCGTTTGCATTTCCGGGCTTGTCTGCTAGTCATTGAACAACATGCGAGCTATAACCTAAGCGTTTAAACATCTGGGCCAGTTTCAGGTGTTTGTTTTCTTTACCTTGTTACCCAAAGGATGCCGATATGAAAATGAGAGCCACGATTGTTGCTCTGGGAATGGCTTCGCTGCTGAGCGGCTGCGAAGGGTTTGATAACAACGCGCTGCTACAATCGGGTGCGCAGGCTTATCAGGCCTATGCGCTGAACGATACGCAGGTGAAAGAGTTGAGCGATCAATCCTGTGCGCAGATGGATAAAGACAATCAGGTTGCGCCCGCTAACAGTGAATACCAGCAGCGCCTGAACAAAATCGCGGCGGCGCTAGGCGACAACATCAACGGCGTGCCTGCCAACTACAAGGTTTATCAGACCAAAGACGTTAACGCCTGGGCGATGGCGAACGGTTGTATTCGCGTCTATAGCGGGTTGATGGATATGATGACCGATAACGAAGTCGAAGGTGTGCTGGGCCATGAAATGGGCCACGTCGCGCTGGGCCATACGCGCAAAGCGATGCAGGTGGCGCTGACGACCACCGCAACGCGCACCGCTGCGGCTTCCGTCGGCGGCGTGATTGGTTCGCTGTCACAATCACAATTGGGTGAAATGGGTGAGAAGCTGGTGAATGCGCAATTCTCGCAAACTCAGGAAACACAAGCCGATGACTACTCGTTCGACCTGCTGAAAAAGCGTGGCATCGATCCGATGGGATTAGCGACCAGCTTTGAGAAGCTAGCGAAACTGGAGCAAGGAAGACAGAGTTCGATGTTTGATTCGCATCCGGATTCGGAAGCCCGCGCCCAGCATATTCGTGAGCGTATTGCGGCTGGGAAATAGATCGTGCTTGCTGTCCCCCTCCTCGGTCCTCCCCCATGAATGGGGGAGGAAGATGCTGCCACATGTCAGTGAGGAAGCTGCATTTAGCTGCGTCTCCTTCCCCCATGAATGGGGGAAGGCCGGGATGGGGGACAGCAAGCAAAGATCAAAAAAAACAACCTTCAACGCTTAAACAATCCATCCACCATCGCACCCAAATCCTGGGTATTCGACGTCTTAATGTGGCCCTGCGGCGATAGCTTATCAATCACCTGCGGCAATAAGGCAGCCAGCGTACCGGACGCACCCTGTACATCGGTGCCGAGCTTATCCGCCAGCGACTGCAGCTGATCATTGCCAAGCGCATTTTGAATCTCGCCGCCATCAATCGACATGTTACTGCCGCTGCCAAGCCAGCTATTCAGCACCTGCCCGAGTCCGCCCTGTTGAAACTTCTGCAGCAGCACTTCAGCGCCGCCCTGTTCCTGCACCCAGTTCCAGATAGCCATCAGCTGTTGCATCTGGTTGCCCTGCCCGCTTCCGTTGCTGTTTCCTAGCGATCCTACTAAATCGTCCAGTAAACCCATAGTCGCCTCCGCAGATTAATTAACCGTCAATAAGTGTAGCCGCAGGAGAAAGGATTAACCTTTATTTGCCGCCTGCACGTGCAGCATGTCCAGCGCCAGTGTGGCTGCGGCCAGCGAGGTCAGATCGGCGTGATCGTAGCCCGGCGCCACTTCCACCAGATCCATACCGACGATATTCATGCCCTGCAAACCGCGAATCAGCTTGGTGGCTTTATCGCTGCTCAAGCCGCCAATCACTGGCGTGCCGGTGCCCGGTGCATGGGCGGGATCCAGACAATCGATATCAAAGGTCAGATACACCGGCAGATCGCCAACGGTACGCTTCACTTCCGCCAGAATGTCATCAACGCTGCGATCGTTGACCTGCGCGGCATCCAGCACGTTGAAGCCCAAGCTCTTATCGAACTCGGTACGAATACCGATCTGTACAGAGTGCTGCGGATCGATCAAACCCTCTTTTGGCGCGGTGAAGAACATGGTGCCGTGATCGAAAGTAGGACCATTGGAATAGGTATCGGTGTGCGCATCGAAATGCACCAGCGCCATTTTGCCGAAGTGCTTAGCGTGTGCACGCAGCAGCGGCAGCGTGACGTAGTGGTCACCGCCAAAGGTCAGCATGCGCTTACCGTTCGCTAGCAGTTTCTCGGCGTGCGCCTGCAGTTTGTCAGAGAGATCCTGTGAATCGCCAAAGGCATAAACCAGATCGCCGCAATCCACCACGTTCAAACGCTGGCGCAAATCGAAATCCCACGGCCAGCGACAGCCTTCCCACGCCAGGTTGGTGGAAATCTGGCGGATTGCCCCCGGACCTAAACGGCTGCCTGGACGACCGGAGGTCGCGGCATCGAAAGGAACACCGGTGATCACCCACTCAGCATCGCTGTCGTAAGGCTGGAAGTTGAGGGGGAAGCGCATGAAACCAAAAGCGTTAGAAACCAATGAGTTATCATACTGATTGCCCAAGGTGTTATGCATAACTGGTCCTCTTAAGATCCGTAAGTCGATAGGTCTGTTTAGGTATAGATGAAAAAAATCCCCTCAACGTAAATACTACGAGGAAGGGATAGATGGGCGTGATTATTACGAAGATTGAAGTTGGGCGCAATCAATGCTTTGACGCGGTAAGCCTCCAGATAAATCAGGGTCAATCATTTCGGCTGGAGAGAGCTTAAAACCACAAACGATAATAATTTAATCAAGAATGTTTGTGGCGAAGTGAATAAGGAAAATTGAGCCTTTTCTCAATTATCTTCATAGGAAGGCAGGCAATAATTTCATCGATTGAAAAGTAGCAAATACGATACAAATCAAATAACAACCCATTTAATCAGCTAACTGTAGATGGCAAATCAACGCGACCATTCGAGTCTGCTTATTATCTATTATCTTATCTTCAGCGCATTGGTAACTGTTAAGCCAAGGGCGGTAGCATATCTATTAATCAAGAATACTGTGAGTTTTAAATGGCAAGAAGTGGATTAAATGTACAAAGCGCCACGATTAACGCATTGTTTTTTAGAGAGATAAGAACCAGATTCGGTAAGTTCCGTTTGGGGTATCTCTGGGCGATACTAGAACCATCAGCCCATTTATTAATATTGATGGCCATTTTTGGCTTCATCATGCATAGGACAATGCCAGACATTTCCTTCCCTGTATTCTTACTTAATGGGATCATTCCCTTTTTCATTTTTTCTAATATCTCTACTCGATCACTTGGAGCAATTGACGCGAACCAAGGCTTATTTAATTATCGACCGGTTAAACCCATCGATACTGTTTTAGCAAGGGCGATGTTAGAGACGATTATCTACGTAACTGTCTATATATTTCTGATGTTGATTGTTTGGGCTGCCGGGGAGTATTTTTCTGTGGCAAATCTACTGCAATTAGTGGGTGCATGGAGTCTTTTGATTATTTTCTCATGTGGCGCTGGACTCATTTTTATGGTGATAGGTAAAACCTACACAGAAACGCAGAAGCTTTTGCCAATTCTCCTTAAACCGCTCTATTTCATCTCGGGAATAATGTTTCCACTGCACGCAGTGCCGAAAGATTACTGGCCATTTCTACTCTGGAATCCCATTCTACATGTGGTGGAACTTAGCCGAGCAGCCGTGATGCCGGGCTATAGTAGCGAAGGCGTCAGCCTCGTTTATCTCGCCATTCTCACACTAACGACATTATTTTTGGGGCTTGCCATCTATCGCACCCGTGAAGAGGCAATGCTGACCTCATGATTAAGATTGAAAATCTCACAAAGTCGTACCGCACCTCATCAGGCCGGCACTTCGTGTTTAAAGATTTGAACCTCACTCTGCCAGGTGGAAAAAGTGTGGCGTTGGTTGGCCGAAATGGCGCAGGTAAATCAACATTACTGCGCATGATTGGTGGTATTGACCGGCCTGATAGCGGCGCAATCACTACCAATAAAACGATTTCCTGGCCGGTTGGCCTTACTGGCGGTTTTCAGGGCAGTCTTAGCGGCAGGGAAAACGTTAAATTCGTCGCGCGTTTATATGCCAAACATAGTGAGATGAAAGAGAAAATAGATTTTGTTGAGTCATTTGCTGAATTGGGTAAATACTTCAATATGCCGATCAAAACTTATTCATCCGGAATGAAATCAAGATTAAGTTTTGGTTTAAGCATGGCTTTTGATTTTGATTATTATCTTGTGGATGAGGTCACCGCGGTAGGTGATGCGCGCTTTAAAGAAAAATGCTCAAGGATGTTCCAGGAACGACATAAAAGTGCGAGTTTTTTGATGGTGTCGCATAGCTTAAGTACGCTCAAAGAGTATTGTGGCGCAGCTATTTTCATTGGTAGGGATAATCATGTCAATTATTATGACTCGGTAAATGATGCTATTGAGGCTTACTTAAGAAGTGAAAATAAAAAAAATACTATTCCAATATAAATAACACCGCTAATCATTTTACAACAATCTATTTTAGGTAAGAGAAATGAAGGGAATCGAACATCAAGATTTGTTGATACTCATTGGAGAAAAAGGAGGGTTGCAAGCCCGTGACAATGGCTTTTGTTATTTTCAGCATAGAATGAAGTCAGGATTTAAAAACACTTTTTTCATATATAGCAAACAGAATGTCGACATAGAAAAACTTATACCTTTTAATAAAAACATCATACTTAAGGATAGCAAAAAGCATCATAAGATATTTTATGATGCAGATTACCTCCTGCTTAATGACGGATATCTTGATACTTTCCCCTCTTTTAATAAAAAACCATTAGAAAAGGGCTGGGCTCCCATCGTATACCTTCAACACGGAATCATCTCTTACAAGAGAATATTCATATTTAAAGGTCACTACAACGGTAGAATAAGATATTTTAGCACTTCGTTGAAGTCAGAGAAAAATATCGTTATCAATTCACTACAAACACAAAAAGATATTAACCAAACAAAAAGATTAGCCATCAAATACAAAATACCACACTACGATGACTTTTTTTCCAGGAATAACCTGGAAGATTTCTACATCTTGCTACTCCAGCGCTATTACGTTAACAAAAATTCTGTTGAGGTAGATGATTTACAGGCGCTAAAGAAACTCATACTGAATATTGGTTTCCTCGACAAAAGAGTGATCAATAGTGGCTTGTCGCGACATGAGCTACTACCAATGAAGAAGAAAAATGAAAAAAACATATTATTCTTTTTTACCTGGCGTGAAGAGTGGACAAAACCTGGCGATGACAATCCATTTTTAGACATAGTCCAGCAGATTAAAAACAGCCAAGGAATAATTGATTATGCAAATAAAAGAAATTTAAACATCGCATTTTATTTGCATGAAAAGATACTCCATCTTAAACCAATGATAGAAAAACTCTTTGATGGAGCTATTTTATTTGTCGGGCATGATGACTTTTCAGCAGTATTAAAAGATACGGCTGTATGCATAACAGATTACTCATCAATTGCCTTTGAATTTAACCTGATAAAAACACCGGTTATTTTCCTACAATTTGACTATGATAATTACAAGTTTGAACGAGGTCATTTTTTAAAATCCCCCTATGAATTCAACGGTTCAGTCGTGCGTACTATTGATGAACTTGAAGACCTATTTTTAGACAAAAGCATTGATTTCAAGATCAAACATCGAGCCAGAAAGGATTTCCTTAAAGTCATCCGTGATTATGAAAATTTTAATAAAACTAATAAATTTCTGGATAACGTGATTGCCGATAAACAACAGCACATTGTTTACTGCTGTTATAATATCTATGGCGTAGGTGGAACAGTACAAACAGTTATAAACCAGGCAAATTATCTGGTTTCTGTTGGCTATCAGGTATCCATTATCTCAATGCGGCGCACCAGTGATACACCTAAGCTACAACTTGATCCCAGTGTACGTATTGAATATCTCAATGACGCACGCTGCAATGGCAAGTTCCACACAAAGATGGATAATCACCTCGCTCAATATTCTTCAAAGATTTTTAAAAAATCAGAAGATCTTTATAATGGCTTATCTTTGTTGACAGACTTTAAACTGGTAAGTATTTTAAAAACCATTAAGAACGCAACAATTATAGGCACATTCCCAGGCCTATGTGTGAATATCATTAAGCATGCCCATAAGTCGAATAAAGTCATTGTTCAAGAACATCGTGAATTTAGCTCACACTCTAAAGAAATACAGAAAACATTGTTAAGAAACTACCCTAAAGCCTATAAGGTACTTACTCTCACTTCTTTTCAAAAAGAAGAGTACAATGCTCAAGGAATTAGTAAGGTTACCCCCATTCCAAATGGACTCGAAGATAAGTTCCCACTAATTTCACAATCGGGCAGGGATATCCAGAAGAAAAGAATTGTTTCTTTTGGTCGTTTGGTTGAGCTAAAACAATTCAATTTATTAATAGAATCTTTTGCAAAAATAGCAAAAAAATTCCCAGATTGGATTTTAGACATTTTTGGTGACGGTGATGAAAAAGAAAACCTTATCAATCAGATTTCAACGCTAGGTTTAACATCGCAAGTTACCATTCATCCACCGACATCATTAGTTTATGAAGAGATCTACAATAGTGCATTCTGCGCACTCACATCTGCTAAAGAAGCTTTTGGGATGGTCTATATTGAAAGCTTTAGCATGAGCAAACCTGTGGTTAGTTATGATATAGGCTATGGTCCTAAAGATTTCCTGGTGAATGAATATAACGCTTTAGTTTCTCCCTGTTTTGATACTCAACACTTTGCCATGAACATGGAAAGACTTATGGCTGATGAGAACTTACTCAGTCAACTTGGAGAGAACAGTCGAAAAACCTATCTTGAAAAATACGAAATATCTAAAGTTATGGATAAGCTATTAAAGGAGTGTGAATGATGACTAAAACATCAAAATTATTAAATACCCCCGGTCTTTTCGTTAAGGATGCTTTTAAGAATATTCTGGGTGGAAGATCAAAAGAAATAATTAATGCAGTAAACACAACGCCAACGGTTGAAACAATCACTGAGCCTCCATTACTAAAATATGATAATAAAAAATTAAACATTCATTTAATAGTCATCGACACTATAAGTGATAAAATAAAATTCAAAGAAAGCTTAGTAAGGTATCAGTATCGTAGTATTATTAAGTACACTAATTTAAAAGCCTCTCATACATTAGCCAAAGTATAATAAGCAACAACAGTGACATAAGTGTTTTTAAAAACTACAGTGAGGCTTTCAAAAATAAGATAAGAAACATCAGTCCAAAACGAGAATTATTTATATTTATAGATTTGAACTTTCTATTCCTTAAGAAGGTTACGAATAAAGATTTTATATCTCCAACGGGTATTCCTTATACTTTTATTAAGAATAAAAAAAGAAACATCGACCGAGTAAAAAACACCTTCGCAGAACACTTCTGTGAATTTGATTATAATTTTTCACCCGCTGAAAAATTCTGTTGCGTTGATAATATGCAACTTTGTCATTACAACAACATACTTGAGTCTGTCAGTAACCCACATGATTACTTATTCGAGTTCTTACCCATTTCCAACACTATGACTAAGGGAGAGCAAAGTATAATTAAATCACCCATTCAGTTTGCCCTGCTTGATAGAGGATATGAAGAAAAATTCATCTGGATACAATCTGTGCATGGCTCGAAACGATGTCCTCTCGCCGTAACATTCAACAAGATGAATGATAAAAACGATGACTATGCTATGTTTTTAGATACGATTGTTCCTCATGTTTCGCGTGACGAACACTATTTATCCGTGAAGCAGGAATTAAGTCATTAAAATAAAAGAAATAAATTAATCCATTCTTAAAAATCACAGGGTGGATTAATTTGAAAAATGAAAACCAATAAGATGCTAACTATTCCCCTTAGAAAAGTCAGGAAATTCAAAAGAGCACCAATACTCTTTTTGAGAGATTATCTATTAAAACGACACCCTTTGATTTTAAATCATAACAATATAATCAATACAACCGAAGGTATTATTGTCAGTGCTTTACAAAACTCAATGACTTCCTTCAAACCTGCTTTCAAAATCGATGTTGTATACACCTGGGTCGATGCAAATGATTCAGCATGGTTGCAAAAAAAAAGGCTGCACAGCAATCCAGACATATCATATGCACTTTATGCAACTGAAGAATCGAGATTCAGTAATCATAATGAACTCTATTACTCTCTACTCAGTATTGAAAAAAACATACCGTGGGTAAACAGGATATTCATAGTCACTGACAATCAAACACCATTAATTCCAGATAGCCTCAAAGATAGAGTGGTATTAGTTGACCATTCCGAAATCATTCCACAACAATATTTGCCTACATTTAACTCACATGTAATTGAAGCTTACCTATACAAAATTAAGGGATTATCAGAACACTTTATTTACTTTAACGATGACTTCTTTGTTGCTCAAAAAAACAACCCTGAGCATTTCTTCAAGTCAAATGGGATAGCGAGTTTATTTGTTAGTAACAAAAGCACTTCATATTCTCCAGGGAAAGAAAGAACAACAGCAACTTTATCAGCATGTCAGAATTGTAACTATATCTTCGAATCAAACTTTGCTGTTCGATTTGACAATACACTGACTCATACGTATGTACCTTTGATTAAATCTGTTTTTGAAGAAAGTGCGTCTATGTTTCAACATGAAATCGCTGCATTTTCCAAAAACAAATTCAGAGCGAAGAATGACTTAAATGTTGCTACCTTCCTTGTTCCTTATCATCAATATATTCTGGGTAAATCCGCGCCGAATCTGGACATCTGTTTTTATTTTAACATCCGTTCTCCTGCATCAGGAAGTTTCTATCGAGCGCTTATTAATGGCAAAAAAGACAATAATCTCCCACATTCATTTTGTGCGAATGACTTTAGCTCTAATGAATTTAATCATGATAGTTATAGTGAAAGATTGAATGAATTTCTATCATCATTTTTTATCTCGTAAAGTCATGACATAAAAATAATGGCAAATTTTCTTTATAGTGATTGCAATCGAAAAACACTTAAAATGAATAGGATCAACGTTGTTATGAATGATAGTTATGAGAAACAGGTTGCAAGCTTCATTGCAGCAGGGAATGTTGTTATAGGTAAACCCGAAAAAGTTTTAGGTGATTTCAATCTAAATTTCCAATCAGGTAAGAACTCCAGCATTACTTTCAGCGAAGGATGCATATTAAATAACGTATCTATTAATATGGAAAATGGTAGCGGTGAATGGAAAGTTGGTAAAAAAACCTACATTCGCGGACGTTACTTTATTGGTGCTGGATCTAAAATTGAAATCGGAGATCAAACAGCAATGAATCGTCATGTACTTATTGTTGCTACTGAAGGCGCATCAATCACTATAGGTAAGGATTGCCTCTTCTCTGACATAACGATGTCTACGACAGATTGGCATTCAATCATTGATGATATGACTGGAGAAAGAATAAATCCTGCCAAATGTATTGTCATTGAGGATTCAGTATGGCTGGGTGAGAATGTCACAATTCAAAAAGGCATTACGATTGGAAAGAATAGTATAATTGGCTCAAAAGCTTTAGTGACAAAAACCATTCCACCAGGAAGTTTAGCCGTTGGTATTCCTGCAAAAATAATCAGAGAAAACGTCAGGTGGCAGCGTACACTCATTCCTATGGACTTCCTGCCAGCAGAACCTTACTAAACAACATGGACTAATATTGAATGGGAACCCGCAATTGACGAACCATGCTGCGCCTGAGTGTCAGCATGGCGTTAATTAACAACGCTGAAATTGAGCTCATTTAAAGTTTTGCACGTCTTCTAATTCACACCAAACTTTACTCGAAAAAAACGTTCCATTGGTAATAATGGATATTAACTTGCGTCTGGCATGTCAAATGTGACATAAAATTTTTGAATAAATAATCATCTGTAATAAACTGATCCCGCCAAAAAAAATCCAATCCCGACTGAAACGTTACTCCTCGAATGTCGTACAATGCCTCGCCCATCACTTTTAGCCGCTTACCATGCATCAACGCTAAAATCCCTGCGGTGCTGTTAATCGTTACCACACCTTGAGCATGTGAAATTAATTCCCGCAAAGGGAGATCATGAATATAAACTACTCTATCTATAATATTTAAACGCTTGCAGAGCTCGTTGATCAGCGCTGCGTAATTGCGATGCCCGCAATCCATTGGATGATGTTTAATCACCAGATAAGTATCCGCTGGTGCATGCTGCGCAAAAGAGCACATTACCTCACGGATATAATCCCGCACATCATTATAAGGGCTATGATGCTCTATTTGACTGTCATTATAAACCTGTAAAATCGCCAGGTAATAGCATTGGTCTAAGCCAACCGTTAATCTATTAAGTATATGCCTCTGCTTAAATTGATATAATGTCTTGCGCCACCCAGCCCGAAACCAATATGTGGCTTCGCGCCAAGGTGAAAATGGTTTATGGTGACAATATTGGTTAAAGGTATGTCGATAATACCAGCTAATGAAGTAATACCAACTGGCATGCGCCATCCTGCGGATTTTAGATGGATAACATGCCTCTATTTTCGCTGCTGGCTGCGCCAGTAGCTGTCGATAGAACTCAGCATCGCGCGGCAATGAAGAGTTGCCATTGACACCGCCCTCCTCGAGCGTAATAAAATTTGGTCGCAGATATCCTTCTTCGAATACGAAAAATCTTACCCCTTGCGTATGCGCCCAGCCCTTCGCTACCTTATGCAGCGTCCGGCAATCGCCAAAGCACAAAATCGTATCAAAGTCATAATCCCGCTTAACTTGGTTGAGCCAAGCCGAAAACTCCTTTTCTGTTTGCATGAACGCGAGGTATTTACGTTTACGGCAATAGAAGCGGTCGCCGCCGTTGAATACGACATTCACGGCTTCACGCCCTAATGACTCCAGCCAATAAGCCATGTCATTAAAGAAAGGTCCCATTGGCCCTTGCAACAATAGGAACTGCTTTCCTTTTAGCAGCTTTTTAATAGCTTCACTCATGGTTTAAAATGCTAACTTAACCTTAATAAACATTGATAACTTTTTTCCCATCCGCATAAGTCTGTCTCGCCAATTTTTATCAATCACCATATTTGCTCGTGGCGTATTGATGAGAATTTCAATGGCTTCTTCTACTGAAATAGCATCCAGTCGTAACGGATGAATGTAAGTCGGATAGGCAATTAATGCTTGATAGATCAAATCGTAAAGGCCTAATTGTTTCACTCGGCGGAAACAATCATGCTCGTCATATGTTAATCCCCATCCAGCATAGAATGGCATGCCGTAGCAGTACACGCGTTTGCCATGCAATAAAGCTTCGAATCCTGAAAGCGATGTCATCGTATGTACTTCATTGGAAACCTGAATACATTGAATAATGTCTGCATCCAGCGCCTGATAATCAGCATATTGATTAATTTCTCTATCAGTAATATGCCCTTTGCGGTTGCCTACTACTACATCTGGATGTGGCTTGTAAATAATGTATGCCGCAGGATTACGCTCCCGTACGGTTCGTAACAAATCCCGATTAGTACAGATTGTAAAGGTGCCAGTCTGAATAGATGCATCATTTTCTACCTGGCCTGGCACCAATAATACGCGTTTACCTTTTGAATCGGCTGGCAAAGTAAAATCAGCGCCAAGATTGTATTTACTGATTCTGTTATTTACGAGCCGATGATGAATCTTCCTCGCCCGCGAACATTGAGCATCGGTTAATTCACTTTCATTGAGCAACATCTCTAAATCACTGGGTCGCGTGGCATCGTAATAAATACCACGTTTATCCAATACCAAGGACAACGGCGGCAGAAGATCTGAACCCAGGCCCGAAGAGCGTAAAAAACCATCTTCCATCCGCCAAACAGGTAATTGTTGGGCTTGCGCTTTTTCCAACCAACGCTGCTCGCCAGCAATTCCCCATACCACACACGCGGTAGCCAGCTTATTACTTTTTGAAAAACTCAACGTATTGGTAGCGGTACGCAAAAACGGTTTAAGGATGGTGTATTTCCACATCGATAGACCCGGCGCCCAGAGATGTCCGATACGTGGTAACTGATAGTTGCGTTGCAATTGGATCCAATGCAAAACATCAAACAGCGTTGCGGGCTCGCCGGTCAACGGGTGGATATAGCGGCTATAGCGCAAGTAGGCCGCCGCAAACAGTTGCTCAAGCGTAGCGTTGCCACGCCGTTCACTTAGCTGCTTAGCTTGTGGATGGCGATCGTCGGTCAATCCCCAACCGGCATACCAGGGTTGGCCAAAGCACGTCACCGGTTTACCTGCCATCAATGCTTCAAATCCATACTGCGAAGTCATGACATAGACACGTGAGACATGCCGCAACAGAGATTGTGGACTCACATCATCAGCCATGAGATGTATACGATGCGTGGATTGAAAGGAGTGGTAATATCCTGACTTCTTGCCTTGTAGTACGTCCGGATGGACCTTTATCCACACCACGGCACCAGGATTTTCCCTTATCGCCGCCTCTAACATCAGGACAAAATTATTCGGCCCCGCATTGCCATAGGTTACGGACATGTCACCTAGCGTTTGGTCAATAACTAATACTACATTGCTGGTTGCACATGCTCCTGCAATAAAAGCCGGGGCCTGATTATATTTCGATAAATCTTGCTCAACGATGATGCTCATTGCTCGTTTGGCGTCATCGGCAAGCCGTTGATTAACTGCTCTTTCCTGGATCATCTTCTCTAACTCGCTGGGCCGGTTAGCATCGTAATAGATCCCCAATCTATCCAGCACCAGTGAAAAAGGTGGCGCGCCATTAACGCCAAGATCCAGCGAGCGGATATAGCCATCTTCCAGTCGCAGCACTGATTTTCCTACACCACGCGCCCACGCCACCGGCTGACGTGAGTTGGGACGATATCCCCACACTGCAATAGTGGTCACGGCATCGGCGACAGGCCGTTGCAGCGATAATTTCTGGCACGGCTGGGCCAGGAAATTACGCAAAAATGGAATTCGCCAGATGCCTGAAGAGAATATACCAATCATCACGATGCACCCTTACAGCGTAAGAACCACTTTCGCCGCAACGGCTAATTGATACAGGATGGTGGAAATGCCACGCGTCACTTCGATGCTCTTCGATTCATACTTCGGCAGCACCATTAACTCATCACCTGGATTCAGCGCACCGACATCTTCCGCGTCTTCGGCCGCGCCGTTCTGGCGAATAACGATGACGCGCGCATTACCGGACTTCTGTGTAAAGCCACCACTTTTGGCGATGTAATCTTTCGCGCGTAAGCCTTTCTCCCAGCTCACTGCATTCGGGAACAGCACTTCACCATGTACCAGCACCAGTGAGGTTTTCTGAGGAATGCTAATCACATCACCATCTTCCAGCAGGGTGGCCGCGAGGTTTTTCTCGTTCAGAATGACTTCACCTTTTGGCACGACCTGACGCGCTTTCGCCACAAATCGGCTGACCAATTGCGCTTCCTGGAAGCGAAGACCAGCCTCCTCCTTGGTGGATGATTGCGCAGAAAGCGAGGCTTCCTCTAACTTCTGCAACGCCAGGTTCATCATCTCTTTCTGGCGGGAGGCCACGGAGGGACGATACAGCTTGATGGCACTCATCTGCGACATACTATTAGGTCGAATCTGCTTCAACACCGCCTGCATGTTGGATCCGTAAGGCAGTACCATCGCGTGTTCACCTGAGTGTGCGCCTTCAACGCGGACCTGAATCGTGCTGGCATAGCGATCGGTGCTCACAATCAGTCTGTCACCATCTTGCAGGAAGCGGCCGGTCGCCTCGCGAATTGGATAATATTCGCTGCGCTTTGCTAAACCTTGCTGGCGCACAATAGTAATATGCGTCGCACCCGGTTTGACTCGCGCCCAGCTCAAAGCTTCGGTGACAGGAATAGTGCTGTTGCGAAATTCAAAGTTATAGCTATTGAATACATCGCCTTGCACATTGAACGTATGCTGACGCGGCCCGACCACAATGGTGTCGCCATCGGCAAATTGTGATAATCCCAATTTACCGTTAAGCAAAAAATCATACAGGTTGATATTGGATCGCACTTTATTGCCACGTTTCACTGCAATATCGACGTAACTTCCACGTTCAGGATCAACGCCGCCTGCTTTAATCAAATAGTTCAATAGGGAATCCGACGTCACGCCGCCATATAAACCCGGGCTGTGGACAAAACCGGTGACGTAGACTTTCACAGGCTGTGCCTGTAATAGCGATGCATACACACTGACGTTGGCTTGGTAGACCTGCTTCACTTTGCTGGTAATTAACGCGTTTAGCTGGCTGTTACTGATGCCAGCGACTTTTACCGGCCCCACATTTGGCAGGAAAATGTTGCCTTTGGGATCAACCTGCAACGCGCCGTCAAAAGTAAATGCGCCCCATAAACGCACCTGAACGCTATCTCCTGGATTAAGGATATAGCCGGGATTGAAACCTACGCTTGCCCCGTTCTCTCCGCTATTGCCATTGAACAGCTGAGCACCAAACATACGGCTAAGTACCACAGGTGCGGCTGGCAGAGGCGTATCATCAAATCCGCTGTTATTGCTGCTGATATTTGCCGGTGCCGAGTTGAGCAGAGATTGTGTTTTAACGCCGGTTAAGTTTGCATCAGCGTTAATATTCAAGGCCGCATTGGCCTGCGCAGTGAAGCAAGCTGCGATCATTACAAATGATTTTAAAATTTTCATAACAGACTCATTCTGCGACAGCATTAATCCCGATGATCTTCAATCACCGCCAATATCAGTTTCAGGGTGCCAAACATTAAGCAGCACACCAGCAACCAGCAGGCGATCAAATACGGAATATTGGGGAAAGTGGACTCTTGCGGCTGCTGCGGTGAACTGATCACCGAAAGCACTTTCAGTTTGCGAGCGGCTTCCACGCGTGTTTTTTCGATAGAGGTCAGCGCAAGCTTGTAAAGCTCATTATCAAAGGTGACACGCGATCTAATCTCTTCAAACTCCACCGCCATGCGGTTAAGTTTGTCGCCCTGCGGCGCGGTGATTTTGCCTTTCTCGTTATCGATCTGCGCCTGCATCGAGGCAATGGCGTTACGTACGCTGACAACTTGCGCAGCGTCATCACGCAGATAGGTCAGCAGAGTACGCAGCTCCGCTTCCATCTGGATCTTCTGCCCCATCAGCGTGTTAACCAGTGAACTGGCTGCTAACGCTTGCGCTTCAGGATCCAGCACATTGTTGCTGTTCTGATACGCCAGCAGCTCGGATTTACTGTTATTCAGGCGTGAGCGGGACTTTTCCATCTCCTTTTCCGCAAAGGTCAGCTGATCACGCGCAATACGGTGCGACAACTCATTAATGAAGCGTTCGGACTCTTTCAGCACCGCTTTATTAAAGTTAAGGGCAAAGTCCGGCGTAAAGCCTTGCGTGCGAATAGCCAGCAATCCCGCTTTATCGTCATACGTTACGCTGATACGTTCACGATAATAACGCAGGAATTTTTCGGCAGTTTCATCAGGAGACAGATGGTGCAAGAAATCCAGCCCGCTTTGGCTGAAGGCTTGACGGAAATTAAGTTGTTTATCTAGCACTGCCAGCATATCCGGCGAATTGATGTACTCCTTTAAGTAGAGTGCATCTTCCACCGAACTGGGATTAATCGCCCCTAACAACAAGCCAAAATTCACGCTATTGCTGGCAAGATCATCTGAGCGTTTAATCGCGACTTTGGATTCGCTCACAAAACGCGGCTGACTGAATATTGCCAGATAAATAATCAGCAACGTCATTGGGAGAAAAATGATCGCTTTTCCGAGGTGCCGTTTAAGATTGGCGAAAGAAACAACGCCTAATCTTTTTTCAAATTTTGATAAGGTGGAATTCTCTTTTATTAACATGGAGCAATCATCAAATATTCATAAGCGTGCCGTAGCACATCATTGAGGTTCGGCCTGCGGCTCTGCGCATTAATAACCCTGCCGCCCCTCGAGGAAAATCCAATATTTCGGGATGTTTTTTGGTGACAAATTGCAGCGCATTAAATAAAAGTACCGCGTCCGTCTTTCCGCGCTCGAAAATAAAACCACATTGATTTGTTCATAATTTCATGTGCGTAACGTATCAAAGCGCTCAGCTTAGCGTTAAGCGCACTTAGCGCCTTTGAGAAACGGCTTGTTATCGTTCACTTCGGGAAACCCTTTTCTCTAATAACAAGCCAGCTCAAGACATTTCTTGCTGTAATTAATTATATAAGTGCGGGATTTGATATTTAACGGTTCGTGTAATAGTTACCAAAACTTCATGGTGCCCTCATCAATCACCCAAATAAAAAACCGCCGTTTCCTGAGGAAAACAGCGGTTTTAAACTAACGCGTTATACCGTTCCAATTAGCGTTCGCGCATCGCCTCTTGCGCTTTGTTAAACGGCTTAATCAGATAATCCATCACCGTCTTCTCACCGGTTTTAATATCCACGGTAGAAACCATGCCGGGACTGATGGAGAAGCGCTTACCGGCTTTATTCTGCACGTAGTCGTTATCGGTGCGGATAAACACGCGGTAATAGTAAATTTCCGGTTTCACCTCATCCTGAATGGTATCTGGCGAGATGCTCTCCACCACGCCGTTCAGGCCGCCATAAATGGCGTAGTCATACGCCGAGATCTTCACGACCGCCCGCTGGCCGGGACGGATAAAGGCGATATCGCGCGGTGACAAACGCGCTTCAATCAGCAGACGATCGTTCATCGGCACAATGTTCATCAGCTCGCCATTCGGTGGGACCACGCCGCCCACGGTGGAGACTTTGATGTTTTTTACGATGCCGCGCATCGGCGAACGGATGGTCAGTCGCGTCACCGTGTCTTCACGCCCTTTCACCACTTGCGCCATGCTGTCGGCTTCGGCGTTGGCTTTCGCCAGCTCCTCACGCGCCTGCACGTAATATTGCGAACGCATATCGGTGAGTTTCAGCTCCAGATCTGATTTATCGCGCTGCAAACGCAGCACTTCCACGCTACTGGCGGCACCGGTTTTGGCCAGACGCTGCGTGATGGCCAGCTCGCGGTTAGCCAGCGCCAGCGACTCTTTAAACTGCGCAGTCGCATCCGTGAGCTGTGCGCGGCGGGTTTTATACAGCCGTGTTTCTGACGCCATCAGATCGGGAAACTTATTCAACTCTGCCGGGAAACTCAGCGGCTGATCGTTCACTTCCGCATTGAGACGCGCGGCGGCAGCCAATGCCGCACGATAGCGTGCCGCACTTTCGCCGACGTTGGATTGCGAGCGCGTGGCATCGAGGCGCGCCACCACTTGCCCGGCCTGCACCTGATCGCCTTCGTGCACATACAGCTCGGTGAGGATGCCGCCTTCCAGCGATTGCAGCACCTGATCGCGCGAGCTGGGAATCACTTTGCCGGTGCCAGTTGAGACTTCATCCAGCACGCCAAACCAGGCCCAGATCACCGCAACGAGGATCAGTGCGGTGCTGATGACGATCAGCCGCACCGCGCCGGTGTAATGGGTTTCTGATCGCAGCTCGCCGAGCAGATCGTCGGAGGAATCCACTTCTGCCGCCGTCACTAAGCGCAGTCTTGCCGGTAATTGTTTGATCATGATTGCGCCTCCGGCAGGTTGCCGTTAGCACGCGGTGCCGGCAAGGCGTTCTCTTTCGGGCTGTCCATCACCAGTTGTCCCTCTTTCAGCACCAGCACACGATCCACTAGCGCGAGGATCGCCGCACGGTGCGTCGCCACGATCAAGGTGCGCCCGTTGAGCCACTTACCGAGACGTTCGATAAACTCTTTCTCGGTGTGATCGTCGAGCGCCGCCGTCGGTTCATCCAGCAGGATGATGTTGGGATCGCGCAGCAGCATACGCGCCAGCAGCAGCGACTGACGCTGTCCGCCCGAAAGCCCAACGCCGCCTTCCATGATCGGATGGTCGAGGCCGAGTGGCAGACGACGAATGAAATCTGCGCCGCCGCTGACGGTAAGCGCGCCAAAGATGGCATCATCGGTGGCGTGCGCCGCGCCCATGGTGAGATTTTCCCGCAGCGTGCCGTGGAACAGCCGCGCATTTTGCGTTAGCAGGCCAACGTTACGCCGCACATCGGCCACATCAATGTGCGGCAGGCTGAGGTTATCCAGACGCAGTTCACCGCCGACCAGATCGATGCCGCCAATCATCGCCTGCAGCAAGGTCGATTTACCCGAACCGTTGCGTCCCAGCACCGCAATGCGCTCGCCCGGTTTGATGGTCAGGCTTTTAATGCGCAGCGCGATGTTCATTGAATCGGTGTAGTAACGGAACATCGCGTCGGTAAACTGGTAGTGACCAAACAGCACCGGCGTGTGAATCCGCGTTTCGTCTTTGCTGTTTTCCACCGGCAAATTCATCAGCGCATCGAGGCTGCCTTTCGCCGCCTTCACCTGCTGCCAGCGCGCCAGCACGCCGCACAGCGTCGCCATCGGCGCGATCATGCGCGAGGAGAGCAGCGACGCCGCCACAATCGCACCGGTGGTAATATCGCCGTTGATTACCATCGGCGCACCGATCACAATCACGCTGGCGTATACCAAACCCTGCACCGTCACGCCCCAGGTAATCAGCGAGTGCATCACTTTGCGCATCTCCACGCCGGATTGCGCGGTAATGCGAATGTAGCTGTTCCACTGTTGCAGGAAGCGATCTTCCGCCTGCATCAGCTTGATATCTTCCAGCCCTTGCACGCTCTCCACCAGCACCGCATTTCGCAGCGTCGACTCTTTCAGGTTCTGCTGCGCCAGCTTCGCCAGCTTCTTCTGGCTCAGCACGCCCGGCAGGATCATCAGCAGCACCGCCACCGGCGCAATCCACGCCAGCTGCGGCGCGATAATCGCCATCACCAGCATGAACAGCAGGAAGAACGGCATATCGACAATCGAGGTGACCGTGGTGGACGTGACCATTTCGCGGATCGCCTCCAGCTCGCGCAACTGCGAGATAAAGGTGCCGGTCGAGCGCGGCACCGCGCTGTTACGCAGCCGCAGTGCGTGACCAAATACCCGATCGGAGACGCGCATATCGGCACGCTTGCCCAGCAGATCGGTCACGTGATCGCGTCCAACGCGCAGAATATAAGTGAACACCACCGAGATGATCACGCCGATATACAGCACATACAGCGTGGGATAGGACTGCGCCGGAATCACCCGATCGTACACCTGCATCGAGAAGATAATACCGACCAGCGCCAGCAGGTTGATCAGGAAGGATCCGAGCATCACGTAGCCGTACGGCCGCAGATCGTGCAGCACCAGACGGCGCAGCCAATCCGGTTTTACCGTGGCGAGATAGCGATCGACGCGGCTATCTTTGGCGGCGGTAACCGGACGCAGCGCGGCGGCAAAGCGGATTTCCGGCAGCAACGTCTCCAGCGCAATTGGTGCTGGCTGTTCATCACCGGCAAAATGCACCCGCACTTCATCGTCGCCATCAAACTGGGTAATAACGCCCACCTGACCGTCGGCCAGCTCGATCGCCAGCGGTAAGCGCCAACTGGTGATCTCCCACTTATTCTCTTCATATAATTGCAGCGATAAACCGGCCTGGCGCGCCAGATGGCGTAACGCTTTATCGCGCGACTGTTTGCCCTGCCATTCGGCAGCGGCCATGATCATGCCCGGCGAACAGGGCAAGCGATAATGGCTGGCAATCAGGATGATTGCGGTGGCCCATCCGTGTAAGGGCACGTTTCCCCCTGACGCGCTATCAGGCGCGTCGGGAATCTGTAATTGCGTCATGGCTGGATCTCCACGGACTGGATCCGCTGATTATTCAAAGCAAACGCCGACCGCATATGCCCGGTGCTGTAGAGGCAATCGAGCTGCAGTGAGCGTAACTGGCTGATGGTTTGCTGCAATGTGAAACGGGTCTGGAACACTTCCTGCTCGGCGTTAAGCACGTCCAGCAGCGGACGCGTGCCGAGTTGCAGATACTGATCCTGATAGAGCGACTGGGTTTTCTCGCCCAGCGTCTGTTGCCGTCCCATAATCGCCAGGCTGAGTGCCAGGCTTTGCGACGCGTTCTGCGACTCACTCAACTGCTGACGCGCTTTAAGTCGCGCCGAGTTGACGGCCGCATTGGCGGCCTGCAATGCATTGGCGGCCGCGTCCCGGCTGGCGGTGATGCCGCCGCCCTGATAGAGCGGCATTTCCACTTTCACAAACGCCGAATATTGGGTGCGATCCAGCGATTCGCTGCCGGAATAGTGATTATTGAGATAATGCGTCACCTGCGGTTCCAGCGAGATGGTTGGCATGTTTTGCGCGTTAGCATTATCGAGCTTGGCCTGCGCCTGATTGGCCTGCGCCCAGGCCGCCAGCACCGACGGATTGAGCTTGTCATCGGCTTTCGCCACCTGACAGGACTGGGTGAGTTTGGTGGGAAAATCGTCGCTGACCTTTTTCACCAGCGGCCAGCCAAGATAGGTTGCCAGCGTGGCGCGCCAGCGGTCGAGGTTGGCTTGATACTGCGTTAGGGTGGTACGCGCGCCTTCGATACGCGCATCGGTTTGGGTGGCATCCGAAAGCGACGCCGCGCCTTCTTCATTACGCTGGCGCGCCAGATCGCCAATCTTACTCAACGCCGTGAGCTGCTCACGCGCAATTTTGACCAGTTGCTGATAACCCTGCACTTCCACCAGCGCCGCGGCGGTATCGTGCGCCACGGTATCAATGCTCACCAGCACGTTGGCCTGCTCCTGCGCCACGCCCGCTTCGGCGGAACGCACTGAACTGCTGACCTTGCCGAAGTCATACAACATCTGTGAAACCGACAGCACAAACGACGGGCTGAAGCCCTTTTCGCTGTAAGCATTGCTGTAGCCGTTGTTCATGCCGGCACTGATTTGTGGATAGTATTTGGCTTTCGCCACATCAACCTGATTAGCCTGCTCCAGCATTTTTCCTACTGCCTGAGCGATATCGGGATGCCACTGAACGGCGCGCTGCACCGCCTGGTTGATGGTGAGAAAGTCGGGGACGTTGGCGAGGGCGGGTTCCGCCACTTCACCGGTTAATGAAGGCAGTTCTTGCTGTTGCGCTAAACCTGCTGAGGTGATGTGCCCCGCCCGGGTTAACGCGTCACTGGCCGCTAAAAGTTGAGAACTGTAAAGTAAAGCCATGCCCGCACAGAGAACGCTGAGCTTAAACGAACGGCGAAAAGTTGCGCCTGAGTGCATCAGTTCCATCGATAGTCCACCAGTCAATAAAGAGAAAGGGGCACATCCCTGTGCCCTAACTGCATCCCTGCATCACAGAGCGATTACGCCGTGTGGTTTTGGTGCGGTTGTTGCAGCAGCTCCTCCAGAGAAACGTTCACGCCTTCCAGCGTAATCAGCTGAGTGGTGCTGTAACCCGTACCGGTACCATCACGGTCAATGGAGAGCACCGTATTGCCATCTGAAGTATGATCCACTTTCACGAAATCATTAATATTACTTGTGGAATCATTCCAGCCGATAAGCAAGTTACTGACGTCAATTTTGTCGCCTTGCGCGACATTGAAGTCGGTCCAGGTATCGTGACCGTTACCGCCGGTAGCATCCGCACTCGCCAGTAAGTGATACACCAACGTATCTGCGCCGGCACCGCTGGTGATGGTGTCGTCGTAGGCACCGCCGGTTAGCGTGTCAGCCCCCGTGGTTCCTGTGATGGTTGGATGCAGCTCAATGGTGAACAACTGCGTGGTGATGGTGCCATCGCTCGCCGCCAGGGTGTAACTGAACACCTCTTTATGGGTAATGGATTGTCCATCCACGCCCGCATTCAGTGAATAGGTGTAGTTACCGTTGGCGGCAATACTCAGCACACCAAAGTCGCCGGCAATCGACGTCGTACCCACGCTGTGAACCGTGGTGATATCGCCGTGTTCATTAGTGATACTCAAGGTTCCAGTGTGCGTGCCCGATGCTGAACCGTAGATGCTGCCGCTGGCGTCATGGTCATTGGTGGCTTCGGCCACCAGACTGTTGGTCGCCAGCAGCGTGCTGGTGGATGCACCGTTGTGCAGGTTCACCGTCAGGCTGGCTGAGGTCACCGCGCCGCTGGCATCACGCACCGAATAGGTGAAGACGTCGGTGGCTGGTACCAGATCGGCATCCAGTCCCGCCTTCAGCGTATAGGTGTAGTTACCGTGCGAATCGATGGTCAGCGTACCGTAGCTGCTGGTGATCACCGTGTTACCGGTGGCCGCAATCGCATTGCCAGTCACCTGGGTGACCACCGTACCGTTCGGCACCGTACCGGCGACGGAGCTGGTATCGTTGGTCAACAGGTTGCCGGTGACAGTCGCCGCCACGGTCAACGCCAGCGTCGTAATATCCGACGTGGTGGTGACGGTAGTCGATGGCAACACGCCAACACCGGTGCTGGTGCCTAACAGCACGGCATAGTTACCTGTCCCGAGGTTGCTGTAAGTCACGTTGCCACCGGTTTGTGTACCAATGGTCAGAACCGTAGTGATGTAGTTGGCGTTGCTGGATTTCAGCGCCCAGGTACCGTTCGCCTGCTGTTGATAGAGGTACAAGGTATAAGTCGATGTCAGCGCCGCCAGGCTGGTGGCCGAGGCGTGTAATGTCACCGTGCGCGTATCCCCTGCGCCAACGTTAAACATATAGGCGTTAGTGCTGCTCAATACTCCCACACCCAGCACGCTGCCGAGGTTAACGCTCAGCAATGCGACGCTGGTCGAACTGGTATTGGCATTGGTGATGGTGCCGATTTGGGTGGTGTAATCCACTTCGTTGACATCATTCGCTGCCACGATTTGAATCGCACCGGTCAGCGGGGTGCTGGTCGATACGTTGCCTGCGCGGTCAGTCTGAATCACCGACAGCGAAGCACCGGTGGTTTGCGCCGTACTCAGGCTCACCGACCATGAACCGCCGCTGCCTACCGTCGTTGTACCCAGCGCGTTACCGCCCGCATCACGTACCGTTACCGTTGCCCCCACTTCACCGCTACCGGTGACCGTGGTACCGGCACCGTTGATTGCCAGGCCACTTACCGCCGCAGGCGGCACAGTATCGACGTTCACCGTCACCGCCGTGTTACCGGTGCTGACGTTACCCGCCGAATCGGTCACCGTTACGCTCAACGGATGCGCACCGTTCGCCAGTGCGCTGGGGGTGTAAGTCCAGCTGCCACCGGCGCCAACCGTTACTGAACCCAGCGCGGTGGTGCCATCGTAGATGGTGACAATCGCGCCCACTTCCGCCGTGCCGTTCAGCACTGGCGTGGTGTCACGGGTGTACGCGCCATTGTTCAGCGTCACCGGCGTGCTGCCGGCGTCATCGGTAATGGTGAGCGTACTGGCCGTTGGTGCCACGGTGTCGATGCGCAGCGTGGTCGAGGCGTTCGGGCTGACGTTGCCCGCCGCATCGGTTGCCGTCACGTTCAGCGTATGGGTGCCATTGCTCAGCGCAGTTGAGACGAAGCTCCATGTGCCACCGCTGCCCACCGTGATGGTGCCCAGCAGTGTGGTGCCGTCGTATACGCTGATCCGTGCCCCGACTTCGCCGTTACCGGTCAACAGCGGCGTGCTGTCGTTGGTAATGCCGTTATTCGGAATGGTCACCGCCGTGCTGCCGTTGTTATTGGCAGCGACCAGGTTGGTGACCGCCGCTGGCGGCGTGGTATCGATAATGACCGACGCCGACGTAGTCCCGCTGACGTTACCGGCCGTGTCCGTTACCGTCACGCTCAATGGATGCGTGCCCTGCGTGAGCGCGGCGGTGGTGAAGGTCCATGCGCCAGTGCTACCCGCAATCGCCGTGCCTAACAAGGTGCCACCATCGTAGATCGAGACGCGGCTGCCCGCTTCCGCCACGCCGCTCAGCGTTGGCGTGGTGTCGTTGGTAGCACCGCCGCTCGGCACCACGGTACTGGTGACATCATTGGTGATCACCAGCGTTGACGCCGCTGGTGCCACGGTATCCACCGTAATGGAAACCGTCGCCGATGCCGCACTGGTGTTACCCGCGGCATCGGTCACCGTCACGCTCAGCGGATGGCTACCGTTGCTCAGGGTCGCGGTGGTGAAGCTCCATGCACCTGAACCATTGGCGGTGGTGGAGCCAATCACGGTAGTACCGTCGTAGATGGTGACAATCGCGTTGGCTTCCGCCGTGCCGCTCAGGGTTGGCGTGGCGTCATCGGTAAAGGCACCGTTCGCCAGCGGCCCCTGAAGAGTGCCGACGTCATCATTGATCACCAGATTGGTCACCGGATTCGGCGCCACGGTATCAATCGTCAGGGTGGTTGAGGCGTTCGGGCTCACGTTACCCGCCGCATCGGTTGCCGTGACGTTCAGCGTATGTACACCGTTGCTCAGCGCCGTCGAGACGAAGCTCCATGTGCCACCGCTGCCCACCGTGGTGGTGCCCAGCAGCGTGGTGCCATCGTAAACGCTGATCTTCGCGCCAATCTCGCCGGATCCGGTCAATAGCGGCGTATTGTCGTTGGTCACGCCGTTGTTCGGAATGGTCACCGCCGTACTGCCGTTATTGTTAGCGGCCACCAGATTGGTGACTGCCGCTGGCGGCGTGGTATCGATGGTTACCGAGGCCGAGGTGCTACCGCTGACGTTACCCGCCGCGTCGGTGACCGTAACGCTGAGTGGATGCGTGCCGGCGGAGAGTACGTCGGTGGTGAAGGTCCATGCTCCCGTACCATTCGCAATCGCCGTCCCCAGCAACGACGCGCCATCATAAATCGACACGCGGCTGCCCGCTTCCGCTACACCGCTCAGCGTTGGGGTGTTGTCGTTGGTGGCACCACCGCTCGGCACCGTGGTGCTGGTGATGTCGTTGGTGATCACCAGCGTTGAAGCCGCTGGCGCCACGGTGTCTACCGTGATGGAAACCGGCGTGGTGGCGGCACTGGTGTTACCCGCCGCATCTTTCACCGTCACGCTCAGCGGATGCACACCGTTGCCTAGCGTAGCAGTAGTAAAGGTCCATGCACCGCCCGCGCCAGCCACCACTGAACCCAGCACCGTGGTGTCGTCGTAGATAGTGACAATCGCATTCGCTTCTGCCGTACCACTCAGCGTTGGCGTGGCATCATCGGTCACCGCACCGTCCGCCAGCGGCCCCTGAATGCCGCCCACATTATCGTTGATCACCAGGTTAGTGACGGGCGCAGGTGCCACGGTATCCACCGTCAGGGTAAGCGTCGCGTTCGGGCTGACGTTGCCCGCTGCATCCGTCGCCGTGACGTTGAAGGTGTGCGGCCCCTCCGCCAGCGTTGGCGTGGTGAAGCTCCATGCGCCGTTAGTGCCTGCGGTAACAGAACCGATAATCGAGGTGCCATCGCGGATAATCACCAGACTGCCCGCTTCTGCCGTACCGCTCAGCGCTGGCGTGTTGTCATTGGTGCTGCCGTTATTGGCAATCGCCACCGGCGTGCTGCCGTTGTTGTTGGCCGCGGCCAGACCGGTTACCGCCCCCGGCGCGACGGTATCGATAATCACCGTGGCCGAGGTGCTGCCGCTGACGTTACCCGCCGCATCGGTGACCGTGACGCTCAGTGGATGAGCGCCTTGCGTCAGCACATCGGTGGTGAAGGTCCATGCGCCGTTGCTGCCTGCCACCGCCGTACCCAGCAGGGTGCTGCCATCGTAAATCGACACGCGGCTGCCGGCTTCCGCCGTACCGCTCAGCGTTGGCGTGCTGTCGTTGGTTGCACCACCATTCGGCACCGTGGTGCTGGTGAGATCATTAGTGATTAACAAGGTTGCGTTGGCTGGCGCCACCGTATCGACATTGACCGTGAAGTTGGTCGCCGCGCTGGTGTTACCGGCTGCATCGCGCACCGTCACGCTCAACGGATGCGATCCGTCGCTCAATGCGGCAGTGGTAAAGCTCCACGCACCATTGCTGCCCGCCACCACAGAACCCAGCACCGTGGTGCCTTCCGAGATAATCACGATATTGCCAGCGGTGGCATTACCGCTCAGCGTTGGCGTGTTGTCATCGGTCGCCGCACCGCTGGTGAGTGCCCCTTGTGTTGCACCTACGTTGTCAGAAACCACCAGATCGGTGACTGGCGTTGGCGCTGCCGTGGTCACAGTGAAGCTGATCGCCGCATTCGGGCTGACGTTACCGGCGAGATCGGTCGCCGTCACGTTCAGGGTATGCAGACCATCAGCCAGCGTGGGTGACGTGAAGCTCCATGCGCCGTTGCTGCCTGCGGTGACAGAACCGATAACGTCGGTGCCATCACGGATCACCACCACGCTGCCCGCATCTGCCGTACCGCTCAGCGCTGGCGTGTTGTCGTTGGTGTTACCCCCCGCAGCGATGGTCACCGGCGAACTGCCGTTGTTGTTGGCAGCAGTCAAACCGCTCACCGCCGTTGGTGCGACGGTATCTACGATCACCGTTGCCGTGCTGGATGCCGCGCTAGTATTACCGGCGGCATCTGTTACGCGAACGGTGAGCGAATGGCTGCCTTCGCCCAGTACCGGTGAAATAAAGCTCCATGCTCCGCCTGTTCCGGCAGCAACCGAACCGAGCAAGGTCGTACCGTCGTAAACGGTGATCACACTGCCCACTTCTGCGGTACCGCTCAGCGTCGGCGTGTTGTCGTTGGTCGAACCGCCATTTGGCACCACTGTGCTGGTGACGTCGTTGGTGACCACCAGCGTCGAAGCGTTGGGTGCCACGGTATCGACCGTGAGGTTCACAACATCAGAGCGTGGACTGACGTTACCCGCCGCATCCGTCACGGTGACGCTCAGCGCATGTCCGCCCTGACTCAGCGTTGGCGACGTGAAGTCCCACTCACCACTACCATTGGCGACCGTTGAGCCGATAACCGTGTTGCCGTCATAAATCGTAACAATGCCGTTGGCTTCCGCGAGACCGGCGAGCCGCGGGGTACTGTCATTGGTGGTGCCATTGTTAGCAATGGGCACGGTTACGCCGTCGTTGTTATTAGCGGCAGAGAGGTTAGTTGCTGCAAGCGGTGCCACGGTATCAATAGTGAAATTCACCGTTGGCGAGGTTGCGCCCGGATTACCCACTGAATTGACCGTGGTGACATAGATGCCGTGCGGTCCATCATTCAGCGTTGGCGTGAAGGTCCACTGTCCGGTCGCACCGACGGTAACGCTACCCAACACGGTAGCACCATCGTGAATGGTAATCACATCCCCCACATCTGCCGCACCGGTTAATACCGGCGTACCGTCCTTGATGTTGGCGCCGTCATTCACGGTAACCAGTGAATTGCCGCTATCGTCGGTGATCACCAGTGTACTGACCGCTGGCGGCAGATCCGCTGCGATATTCAGCGTAAACGCCGGACTGCTTGCCGCGCTGACGTTGCCTGCTACATCGGTCACTGTGAAGGTGAAGTTATGCTCGCCGTTAGAGAGCGCGCTGCCCGGCGTGAAGCTCCATGTGCCGCCAGTGGCGATCACGGTGCCCAGCAGCGTGGTGCCATCGTAAACCGACACTCGGCTGCCCGCTTCAGCGGAGCCGCTCAGCGTTGGCGTGCTGTCATCGGTGGTGTCACCCGACGTCAACGGACCGGTGCTGCCCCCCTCATCGTCTGTTACGACAAGATCGCTGACCGTTGCCGGTGCAGCCGTATCAATATTAATCGTAATCGGTATCGCTTCCGGGCCCGTCGTCCCCGCAGCGTTGGTGACTGAAACGGTGAAGCTGTGCTGGCCATCATCTAAAGCCGCAGTTTCAAAGCGCCACTCGCCGTTGTCGCCTACCGTGGTGGTGCCAAGAAGATCGCTGCCCTCGTAGATGTTGATGATGGTGCCCGCTACACCGGTTCCGCTCAGCAAAGGCGTGTTGTCGTTGGAGTCACCGTCATCCGCCACCTGCACGGTGGTAGTGGCCGCATTATTGTAAATAGCAAAGCTCGACACCGCTGCCGGCGTAGAGGTGTCCACCGTCAGTGATACCGAGGCATTGGCGCTCACGTTGCCCGCCGCATCGGTTACGGTGACATTCAGCGTATGCGTTGCGTCGGTCAGCGCGCTGGTGGTGATGCTCCATGCGCCGTTGCTGCCTGCCACGACTGAACCCACTAAGGTAGTGCCGTCATAGACGCGAACGATCGCGTTGGCTTCCGCCGTGCCGCTGATGGCTGGCGTGCTGTCATTGGTAATGCCGCCATCGGCAATGGTCACCGGTGAGCCACCATTGTTATTTTGCAGCAGCAGATCGTCAGCCGGTTGCGGTGCGGTGGCATCCACCACCACGGTAAAGGTCGAGGATGGCGAACTGACGTTGCCGACCTCGTCGGTTACGGTGGCGGTCAGCGTATGCGAACCCTCAGTTAAGGTCGGTGAGCTGAAGCTCCAGGTTCCGCCCGCCGTTGCGGTGGTCGAGCCGATCACGGTGGTGCCATCATAAAGAGTGACCAGGCTGCCCGCTTCCGCTGTGCCACTCAGCAACGGCGTGTTGTCGCTGGTGGTGGCGCCGTTCGGCACCAGTACGGGCGTCCCGCTGTTGTCATTGTTCACCACCAGCGTGGCTGGCGCTGGAACCACGCTGTCGACGGTGAAATCAATCGCCGCTGACGCTGTACTCACGTTGCCCGCCGCATCCACCACGGTGGTGCTCAGGCTGTGCGCGCCCTCATCCAGCGTGGGTGAGGTAAAGCTCCACTGGCCGTTACTGCCCACCGAAGCGCTACCGATGATGGTTGTGCCGTCACGGATAATCACCGTGCTGCCCGCTTCGGCGATACCGGTGAGGAATGGCGTGTTGTCGTTGGTGAAGCCGCCGTTGGTGATAGCCACCGGCGACGTGCCTTCATCATTACTGGCCACCACGTTCAGCGCTGCCGCTGGCGGTGTGGCATCAATCACGACGCCAATGGTGCTCGGCGCACTGACGTTTCCTGCCGCATCGCTGGCCGTGACGCTAAAGGTATGGGTTCCATCCGCCAGCGCGCTCGCCGGCATGAAGGTCCAGGTTCCGCCCGCCCCGACGGTGGTGGATCCCAACACGCCGTTCTGATCGGACACGGTGATGATGCTGCCCGCTTGTCCAGAACCGCTCAGCACCGGTGTGCTGTCGTTGGTGAGCCCGCCGTTCGGAATACTAACGGGTGTACCAATATCGTTGGTCAGCGTCAGGCCGGTTGCTGCTGGCGGTGCGACGGTATCAACGGTGACGGTGATGGTGCTGCTTGCCGGTCCGGTGTTACCTGCGGCGTCACGCACCGTCACGCTCAGGTTGTGCGTGCCATCGGTCAGATTGGGTGAGAAGCTCCAGGCGCCCTGCGCATCGGTGACGGCGCTGCCCAGCACGGTGGTGCCGTCAGACACAATCACAATGCTGTTGGCTTCTGCGGTACCGCTCAACTCTGGCGTGTTGTCGTTGGTGGTGCCGTTGTTAGCAATCGGCACCGGCGAACCGCCGTTGTCGTTGTTCAGCACCAGTCCGGTTGCCGCAACAGGCGCAACGGTATCAACGTTAAAGGCAATGGCTGCGGAGGCAGGACCGACGTTACCCGCAGGATCGGTGACGGTCGCCGTCAGGCTGTGCGCACCTTCACCCAGCGTTGGCGTGGTGAAGCTCCACTGTCCGTTACTGCCAACAATCGCGGTGCCCAGCACGGTAGCGCCATCCAGCACGGTCACGGTGCTGCCGGCTGCTGCGGTACCGCTGATCGCCGGTGTGGCATCGTTGGTGGTGCTGCCTGCCTCAATCGTAACCGGTGAACTGCCGTTGTTGTTGTTCAGCGCGATCGCGCCCGGCGCCACTGGCGGCGTGGTATCAATGCTGAAGTTCAGGGCTGCGGACGGCGAACTGACGTTACCTGCGGCATCGGTCACCGTGGTGGTCAGGCTGTGATCGCCCTCGCCCAGCTCCGGCGAAGTGAAGCTCCAGCTGCCGCCGCTGCCGACCACAACCGAGCCCAGCACGTTGCTGCCGTCAGAAACAATCACGATGCTGCCTGCTTCAGCGCTGCCGCTCAACACCGGTGTGGTGTCGTTGGTGGCGCCGCCTGCAGCAATCGGTACCGGCGTTTGGCCGGAATCATTGCTCAGTTGCAGCCCTGTCGCCGCATTCGGTGCCTCGGTATCGACGGTAAAGGCGATTGCCGTAGACGGAGCGCTGCTGTTGCCTGCCGCGTCAGTGACGGTTGCCGTCAGGCTGTGCGCGCCCTGGCTCAGTGCTGGCGAGGTGAAGCTCCAGGTTCCATCGGTGCCAACAATCGTCGAGCCTAGCACGGTGGTGCCGTCACGCACGATGATGATGTTGTCCGCCTCGGCGGTACCGCTCAGCACCGGCGTGGTGTCGTTAGTGGCTCCGCCCGAGACGATTGGCGTTGGCGTGCTGCCCTGATCGTTACTGAGTGCTACCGTAATCACGGCTGGCGGCGCGGTGGTATCGATGGTAACCGCGTACGGCGTAGAGGCCGGGCCGACGTTACCGGCCGGATCGGTGACGGTAGCGGTCAGGCTGTGCGCGCCCTCGTCCAGCGGATTGGCCGGTGTGAAGCTCCATTTGCCATCGGTGCCGACGGTGGTGCTGCCCAGTACCTCGGTGCCATCACGCACGGTGACGACGCTGCCCGCTTCGGCACTGCCGCTCAACACTGGCGTGGTGTCGTTGGTGCGACCGCCGGTATCAACAGGAATCGCCGTGCCGCTGTTGTTATTGCTGAGCTGCAGATCGGTGGCGGCGGCTGGCGGTGTGGTATCCACGGTAAAGGTAACCGGCGTGGATGCGCCGCTGCTGTTGCCCGCCGCATCGGTGACGGTGGTGGTCAGGCTGTGTGCGCCCTCGCCCAGCGCGATCGTTGGCGTAAAGCTCCAGTTGCCGTCGGTGTCCGCCGTGGCGGTGCCCAGCACGGTGGTGCCATCCAGTACGGTGATGGTGCTGCCCGCTTCGGCGCTGCCGCGCAACACGGGCGTGCTGTCGTTGGTGATACCGCCAGCGGCAATCGCCGTACCGCCGTCGTTACTCAGTTGCAGACCGGTTGAGGTTGCCGGTGGCTGCGTATCCACGGTGAAGTTAATCGGCGCAGACGGATCGCTGACATTACCCGATGCGCTGGTGACGGTGGTGGTCAGGCTGTGCGCGCCTTCGCTCAACGCCGGTGTGCTGAAGCTCCAGCTGCCGCCGCTGCCAACCACAACGGTGCCGAGCACGGTGGTGCCATCCAGTATGGTGACGGTGCTGCCCGCCGCTGCGCTACCGCTGAGCACCGGCGTGGTGTCATTGGTCGCGCCGCCGGACGCAATCGGAACTGGCGTGCCGCCGTTGTCATTGTTCAGCTCAAGGTCAGCTGCGACTGGCGGCTGGGCGGTGTCGATATTGACGACGATGGGGGCCGATGCCGGGCTAACGTTACCGGCCGGATCGGTGACGGTCGCAGTAAGCGTGTGCTCTCCCGCCGTCAACGGTGCGGTGGGGATCACGCTCCAGCTGCCATCACTGCCAACGGCTGCGCTGCCGATCACGGTCGTGCCATCACTCACCGTGACGATGCTGCCCGCTTCTGCAATGCCGCTCAGCGCAGGTGTGGTGTCATTAGTGGTGCCGCCCGCAGCAATCGGTACCGGCGTCGCTCCTTCGTTGTTACTGAGTTGCAGACCCGTTGCCGCCGCAGGTGGCGTGATATCCACGGTGACCACAATGGGCGCAGAGGGCGCACCGGTGTTGCCCGCCGGACTGGTAACGGTGGCGGTCAGGCTGTGATTGCCCTCGTTCAGCGCTGGCGTGGTGAAGCTCCATGTTCCGCCGCTGCCGACGGTGACGGTACCGAGTACGGTAGCGCCATCAGAAACGGTAATGGTGCTGCCCGCTGCTGCGGTGCCGCTCAATACTGGCGTTGCATCATTGGTTGCCGCACCTGAGGGAATAGGAACAGACGTGCCGCTGCTGTCGTTACTCAGCTGCACACCGCCCGGTGCTGGCGGTGCCGTGGTATCGATGGTGAAGGTCAATGGCGTGCTGGCCGCGCCGGTATTGCCCGCCGCATCGGTCACGGTGGTGGTCAGGCTGTGTGAACCATCGCCGAGCGCCGGAGAGGTAAAGCTCCAGTTGCCATCGTTGCCGACAGTCACCGAACCCAACGCCGTGCTGCCATCAGATACCGTCACGACGCTGCCCGGTTCCGCACGACCGCTCAACACCGGCGTGACATCGTTGGTGGTGCCGCCATCCGCGACCGGCACCAGCGTGCCGCTGCCATCGTTGCTCAGTTGCAAATCGGTCGCCGCTGCCGGTGGCGTGGTATCCACAATCACAATCACCACCGACGACGCAGGGCCGACGTTACCGGCCGTATCAGTGACGGTGGTGGTGAGATTGTGCTGCCCTTCACTCAGCGGATCGGTTGGTGTAAAGCTCCAGTTGCCGTCGATGCCGGTGATTGCGGTGCCCAGCACCGTAGTGCCATCGCTCACCGTCACGGTGCTGCCCGGTTCGGCGGTGCCGTTCAGGGTTGGCGTGGTGTCGCCGGTAGTGCTACCTGAAGCCAGCGGTGTGCCATCATCGTTGGTGAACTGCACATTGCCCGCTGCGGCAGGCGGCTGGGTATCGATGGTCACCGTCACCGGCGTAGAAGCCGGGCCGGTATTACCGGCGGCATCGGTAACGGTTGAGGTCAGGCTATGATCGCCATCGCTCAACGGTGGCGTGGTGTAACTCCAGCTGCCATCGTTGCCCACCGTGGTGGTGCCGAGCACGGTGGTGCCATCCGAGATGGTGACCGTACTGCCCGCTTCACCGCTGCCGCTCAAGGTTGGCGTGTTGGTGTTGGTGCTGCTGCCTTCCGGAATCGGCACACCCGCACCATCTTCCAGAGCCACGCCGGTTGGCGCGGTGGGCACCACGGTATCAATGGTGATGTTGATGGTCGGCGAATCGGTCTCCACGCCGGTCGTCGCGTTAGTGGCGACCGCATGGAAAGCGTAAGTGGCATCGGCCAGCGCCGCAGGCGTGAAGTTCCACTGCCCATCGCTACCCGCGACCGTGCTGCCAATGAGGGTGGTGCCGTTATACAGCGTGATCAGATCGCCCGCGCCCGCCTGGCCGCTAAGAATCGGCGTGGTGTCGTTAGTGCTGGAGTTGTTTGGCAGTTCAACCAGCGTGCTGCCGCTGTCGTCGGTCACCACCAGCAGGCTGCTGGTCGCCGGAACGCCAGCATCGACATTGAGGGTAAATACCGGCGACGACGGGCTAACATTGCCTGCCGCATCGGTGACGGTAGTGGTCAGGCTGTGTTGGCCGTTAGTTAGCGCGGCATCTGGCGTGAAGCTCCAGCTACCGTCGCTGCCCGCTGTCGCTGAGCCCAGCAGCGTGGTGCCGTCATAGACGCGCACCACCGATCCCGCTTCGGCGGTGCCGCTCAAAGTTGGCGTGCTGTCGTCGGTGATAGTGCCCGAAGTCAACGGACCGGTGCTGCCGCCGACGTTATCATTGACCACCAAACCGCTGACCGGCGCTGGCGCGGTGGTATCTACGCTGAAGGCGATCGGTGTGGTCGCCGGGCTAACATTGCCCGCCGCATCGGTCACGGTGGTGCTCAGGCTGTGATTGCCCTCCGCCAGCGTCGGTGTGGTAAAGCTCCAGTTACCGTCGCTGCCGACCGTCACGGTACCCAACACGGTGGTGCCATCGAGTATAGTGACGGTGCTGCCCGCTTCCGCGCTGCCGCTTAAGACTGGTGTCGCGTCATTGCTGGCCCCGCCGGCGGTAACTGGCTGCGTAATGCTGCCCGCATCGTTGGTGAGTTCCACGCCGGTTGCGGCATCGGGCGCGATGGTATCCACGGTGATGTTGATGGTGGCGGTATCAGTGACGTTGCCGTTGGCATCGGTAATGGTGCCGTGCAACGCATGCGGACCATTGCCTAAACCGGTGACATAGAAAATCCACTGACCGTTACTGCCCGCCGTGGTGCTGCCCAGCACGGTGGTGCCGTCATACAGGGTTATGATATTGCCGGGCCCCGCCAAACCGGTTAATACCGGGCTGTCATTGTTGGTGCTGCCGCCGTCAGTCAGCTGACCCACGGTATTGCCGTTTTCATCCGTCACTTCCAGCGACGATGTGGCTGGCGGGATAGCCGCATCAACGTTGATCACAATCGGCGGACTGGCTGGGCCGACGTTACCGGCGCTGTCCGTGGCGGTGACGGTGAAGGTATGGCTGCCATTGCTCAACGCTGGCGTGGTGAAACGCCATGTGCCGTCGGTGTCCACGGTGGTGTTACCCAGCAGCGTGGTGCCATCGTAAATACTGATGGTGGCATTCGGCTCGCCGGTGCCGCTCAGGGTTGGTGCGCGGTCATCGGTGGTATCGCCGGACGTTAACGGCCCTTGAACCGCGCCGACGCTATCTTCGATCACCAGATCGGCAATAACGGCTGGCGGCGTGGTATCCACTGTTAAAGTAACGGCAGGCGACGCCGGACCGGTGTTGCCGGCCGGATCGGTGACGGTGGTGGTGAGGCTGTGGTTGCCGTCACTCAGGGTTGGCGAGGTGAAGCTCCAGCTGCCGTCGCTGCCCACCGTTACGCTGCCGAGCACGTTGGTGCCATCCAGCACGGTAACGGTGCTGCCCGGTTCTGCGGTGCCGCTCAAGGTTGGCGTGTTGTCATTGCTGGTGCCGCCAGAGGCAATGGGTACCACGGTGCTGCCGCTGTTATCGCTCAATTGTAAGTCGCCAGCCGCTGCCGGCGCGGTGTTATCAATAGTGATGTTGAGGGTGCCGGAATCGGTCACATTGCCATTGGTATCAGTGGCCGTGGCGTGGAAGGCATAAGTCCCGTCAGCCAGCGCGGTAGCTGGCGTAAAGCTCCATTGCCCATCCGCACCCGCGACGGTGCTGCCGAGCAGCGTGGTGCCGTTATATAACTCGACGAGCGCGCCCGCCGAGGCCAGACCGCTCAAGGTTGGCGTGGTGTCCTGCGTGCTGGAACCCTCTGGCAACAGGCGAAGTGTGCTGCCGCTGTCATCGGTGATTTCCAGCGTGCTGGTGGTTGGCGGTACGCCAGCGTTGACGGTGAAGCCAACACCGGTTGTCGCCGGGCTGACGTTACCTGCCGCATCGGTCACCGTTACGCTGAGCGAATGGCTACCGTTGCTCAACGTTGGCGTGGTAAAGCTCCAGGTACCGTCGTTGCCAACGGTGACGCTGCCGAGCAGCGTGCTGCCATCATAAATTTTGACGATGGCGTTGGCTTCACCGTTACCGGATAGCGTGGGTGTGCTGTCGTCGGTGGTGCCGCCCGCGGTGATTGGGCCGGTTGCAGCACCGACGTTATCGCTGATCACCACATTGCTGGCACCCGCAGGTGCCTGAGTATCCACGGTGAAGGCGATCGGCGTCGAGGTTGGACCCACATTACCTGCCGCGTCGGTGACCGTGGCGGTCAGGCTGTGACCGCCTTCGGTTAAGGTCGGCGCAGTGAAGCTCCATGACCCATTGCTGCCCACGGTTGCCGTACCGAGCACGCTATCGCCATCACGCACGGTGACGGTGCTGCCCGGTTCAGCGGTGCCGCTCAGCACCGGCGTGGTGTTATTGGTCGCGCCACCGGCGGCAATCGGTTGTAGCGTGCTGCCATCGTTATCGCTCAGCGTTACGCCACCGGCCGCAGCAGGTGCAACGGTATCCACCGTGATGGTGATGGTTGGCGTTTGCGTCACGCTGCCCGCGTTGTTATCAACGGTGGCGTGCAGCGCGTAGGCACCGTCAGCCAACGCTGTTGGGGTAAAGGTCCACTGACCATCGCTGCCCGCAACCACGCTACCCAGCACCGTGGTGCCGTTATACAGCGTGATCAGCGCACCCGCCGTCGCCAGGCCGCTCAACGTTGGCGTGTTATCCTGAGTGCTGGCGCCGTTGCTGAGCTGCACCAGCGTGTTGCCGGAGTCATCGGTGATTTCCAGCGACGTTGTGGCAGGCGGAATAGCGGCCTGCACGGTGATTTCATAAGGGGCTGATGGCGCGCTGACGTTGCCAGCCGCATCGGTCACGGTCACGGTCAGGCTGTGGCTGCCGTTACTCAGGGCGCTGGTGGTGTAACTCCAGCTGCCATCGGAACCCACGACCGCCGTACCCAGCAGCGTTTGCCCATCATAAACGCTGACAATCGCGCCCACTTCACCGCTGCCGGTAAGCGTCGGCGTATTGTCATCGGTTGTCCCGCCGTTAGTTACGGTGCCGCCGCTGCCGCCTGAATTATCGTTAACCTGCAGGTCGATGACTGCTGCTGGCGCTTGCGTATCCACGGTGAAAGTGATGGTCGCTGGCGTGCTGACGTTGCCCGCCGCATCGGTGGCGGTGATGCTCAACGTATGGCTGCCCTCGCCCAGCGTTGGGCTGGTAAAGCTCCATGCACCGTTGCTGCCCACCGTGACACTGCCGAGCACCGTATCGCCATCGCGGATAGTGATAATTGAGCCCGCTTCGGCGGTTCCGCTCAGCACTGGCGTGATGTCTTTGGTCGCGCCGCCGTTAGGTATGGGCTGTGCAGTCGAACCGCTGTTGTTAATAACGCTCAGGCCACTAACGGTCGCTGGCGCCACGGTATCCACGGTGAAATCCACCGGATTGGTCGCTGGGCTGGTGTTCCCCGCCGCGTCGGTGACGGTAGCGGTCAAACTATGCTGACCCTCCGCCAGCGCTGGCGTGGTAAAGCTCCAGCGGCCATCGGCGCCAACGGTGACAGTGCCGAGCAGCGTGCTGCCATCGTAGATGCTGACAATCGCGCCCGCTTCAGCGGTGCCGCTCAGCGTGGGTGTGTTGTCATCGGTAATGGCACCCGCGCCAATCGCGCCCTGGTACGGACCTACGGCGTCGTTGATCACCAAATCCGTGATGGCGGTTGGCGGCGTGGTGTCGTTTTCACCGGGATCGGTGGGATTGGTTGGGTTGGTGGGATTAGTTGGGTTGGTGGGATTGCCGCCGTTGTTACCGTCATCGGGATTGGTCGGCGAGGCATTACCGCCACCACCACCTGAACCGGCAAACAGCGCACCTAAGCCCGCCAGCGCCGCACCACCGATACCAAAGGCGGCAATGGTGCCGTTATTGGTGGTGTTTTCCGCTAACAGCCCTTCGGTGCTGTCGATTGAAACGTACTGGAAACCTTCTGTACCGGGATCTTCAACCCACCACATGGCGCCGCGATCGTCCTGCAGAACCAGATCGCTATCGCCATTCGGGCTATAAAAATCATGAATAACAACCACTTCACCAGACTTCGTGGTGACGACTAAATCATTACCATTGCGTGTGAAAGACTTAATATCAGACTGATTAATATGCAGCTTCACCAAACTCGGAGCGGTCAAATTAACTTGATTTCCACTCAGCTCAGAAGCAACGGTCCCACCTTTTGGGGTTACTGAGATATTATTCATGTTATCGAGATCCCGCAGTTTCCATAATCACGCCCGGTATCAGCAGACACCGGCTTTTACAGCGAATAATCGCGACGATTATTCACTTCTTCTCTTGATCGATTTCATACAGGCTGAGAATGAAATCGCGTTGAGTTTTGTTTAGCCGCCATCCTGATAACTGATTGGTTTTATTTCTTAAATCACCACGGGAAAAATATATTTATTCTCAAGCGGCCGGGCACAAATGACGTGAAACGCATAAAGCCCAGGCTTTGACATTTTTTCAGTTCCCCGAGGGATGAAACCAACTCAATAATTTCAGGATTAAGCTAATAAATCATCGAGATAGACGCTCTGCCACAAATAGCCCTGCATGCCATAAATTGCTTTATGCGACAGCAGGTCGACCTGTTGTTGATTTTCAACACCCTCAACGATGACGCCGTTGCATAATTCGTTGAGATGGTCGAGCAGAATGTCAAAGGTGCGACCGTCGCCAAATTGCCAAAAAAATTCTTTGTCAATCTTGACGATTTCAAATATTCCGCTATCAAACATGGAAAGGTTGGAATAACCCGGACCAAAGTCATCGAGCCATAAAGGGGCTGGCGTCACTTTCGCGACACCTTTTAAAATCAACAGATCGGCGCTATTAAATCGCGCGGTGAAGAATGCTGATATTTCCAGACGCAACAGCGTCAGTTGAGCCAGTTTTTCTTGTATTTCAGCATCTTTAAAAATGCTGGCTACGATATCTCTATCAACATTGACACTGACAATCTGGTCGAACCCTTTCTGGTATAGCTGAATAAGTTTTTCGATCTGGTGGAGGAATAACTGCCATTTAACGTCAGCAGAAAGCTGACTGAAAAACCCAACATCCCTTTCAGGGTTACGCTTATTATTGATATTTGCGTCGTCTGCAAGACGCGTTAACAATTCCCTGGCAATCACCTGGCCGGATAAATCGTAAACCGGCTCCAACAAGAACACTGTCTTCGGTTGATTGCTCATTTCACATCCTTACTGCAACTGCCTGATAGCCTTAAACTGTCAGGATTTCTCATGTAAGAAGTAAGGTAAACATTGATAAAACTTAATGTCTTAACTGAAGGTTAACGTACTACTTACACTTTGAGAAATAGATTTCAGTAAACACTTTAGGTAACTTCAATCGTTTAAATCAATCAATAACGTAAGTAAATTTCTCTAAAATTCACAAAAGCTCAGAAAATTCTTAATCTAATTTAACTTATCGTTTACTTTAAGAGATCTGTAAAAACCTTATCGAATTGAAAAATAATGATAAAAAAAGATTCTGCACGATTTAATAGCTCTCCTTAACTCAAATTGCAAAATGTTTTATCTGGAATCTATGCTTCCAAAAAGCGCCAATAACCACTAATTTCTATGGTGACTATTAAAACCTTAATGTTTAAATTTTTATTATGCATTGCAAAGAATACATAACAGAATAACTGCTTAATCCATGATGAATCAGTAAGTAAGGTAAGGATATTAAGAAAATAATCAGCGTTGCCGACTCGCTTTATTAGAGAAAAGAAGGAGATAGCATTTGGGGAGGTAAATGTGGGATTTACGTGGCGGGTTACAAATAAGCCAAAGGTGATCGTCTTCACAAATCAAATTAAATTATTATTTTCAGGCGCGGATATAGCAGGAAAAGCGAAAACCGAGCCCTTGCGAGCTCGGTTTAAGAGCAATTAATTACTCATCTTCTAAATAGGTATAACCGTACAAGCCACTCTCGAATTCAGACAAGAATTGCGCGCGCAGCTCTTCATCTATATCCGTTTGTTGCGTTACCTGATCGCGGAACAGCGTCATCAAATCGTTAGGATTCAACTGCACGTACTCAAGCATATCCGCTACGGTATCGCCCTCATCCGACAGCTGAACTTCCACGCTGCCATCCGGGAACGCAAACACATCAACCGCTTCGGTATCACCGAACAGGTTATGCATGTTGCCGAGAATTTCCTGATACGCGCCCACCATAAAGAAGCCGAGCATCGGCGGATTGTCGATGTCGTATTCCGGCATCGGCATGGTGGTGGCAATGCCATCGCCATCGACGTAGTGATCGATGGTGCCATCGGAGTCACAGGTGATGTCGAGCAACACCGCGCGACGCTTCGGCATTTTATTCAGCCCTTCCAGCGGCAGCACCGGGAACAGCTGATCGATACCCCACGCATCCGGCATTGACTGGAACAGCGAGAAGTTGACGTAAATCTTATCCGCCATGCGCTCCTGCAGCTCATCAATGATCGGGCGATGCGCGCGGTTGCTGGGATCGAGATGCTGCTGAATGTAGTGGCAGATGCTCAGATAAAGCTGCTCTGCCCAGGCGCGCTGGCCGAGATCGTAGGTGCCTGATGAATAACCGGTATGGATGTCGAACAGATCCATTTGGCTATCGTGCAGCCATTCGCGCAGCGAACGACGCACGTCAGGTTCGTGCATCTCCTGCCACGTATCCCACAGGCTCTGAATCGGACGCGGTGAATCGGCATCCGGTGCCACCGGCGTGCTGAACTCGTTACGCTCAACACCAATGATGTTGGACACCAGCACGGTGTGGTGTGCCGTCACCGCACGACCTGACTCGGTGATCACGGTTGGATGCTCCAGCCCGTTCTCTTCACAGGCATCGCCAATCGCCCAAATCACGTTGTTGGCGTATTCGTTCAGACCGTAGTTGACCGAGCAATCTGACTGCGAGCGGGTTCCTTCATAATCCACGCCCAAACCGCCGCCCACATCGAAGCATTTGATGTTAACGCCCAGCTTCGCCAGCTCCACGTAGAAACGCGCCGACTCACGCACGCCGGTCGCGATGTCGCGGATGTTGGACATCTGCGAACCGAGATGGAAGTGCAGCAGCTGCAGGCTATCGAGACGGCCCGCTTTGCGCATGATATCGACCAGCTGTAATACCTGCGATGCCGCCAGGCCAAATTTCGATTTTTCACCGCCGCTTGACTGCCACTTGCCTGAGCCCTGCGACGCCAGACGCGCGCGGATACCGAGACGCGGAATCACATTCAGACGCTCGGCCTCTTCCAGCACCAGACGCACCTCGGTCATCTTCTCGATCACCAGATAGACTTTGTGGCCGAGCTTTTCACCGATCAGCGCCAGACGAATGTATTCGCGGTCTTTATAGCCGTTGCAGACAATCACCGAACGGGTTTTGCCGGCGTGGGCCAGCACAGCCATCAGCTCGGCTTTCGAACCGGCTTCCAAGCCCAGCGGTTCGCCAGAGTTGACCAGCGACTCAATCACGCGCTTATGCTGATTCACCTTGATTGGGTAAACCAGGAAGTAATCGCCTTTATAGCCGTAAGATTCACGCGCGCGTTTGAAGGCGGCATTAATCGAACGCAGACGATGCTGGAGAATCTGCGGGAAGCAGAACAGCGCCGGCAGACGTTGACCGTCGGCTTCGCGCTCTTTCACCAGCTTCGCTAAGTCAACGCGCACTTCCGGCTGATCCGGATCGGGACACACGCTGATGTGCCCCAGCTCGTTGACGTCGTAATAGTTGTTTCCCCACCAGGCAATGTTGTAGGTACGCAGCATTCTGCTCGCTTCCTGATCGTTCATCGCCACCTCCTGCATGGAGCGGAGTACACCTTGTTCGCCAGCTGACGAACCCTTGATATTCTTCATGTCGTCAGACATCGCGAACCTCAATTTTCCGTTGAAATATGAATTTGTTACCGAGTTTTGTCATGGTGGCGCCAGGTAAAAATTGCCTCATCCTGCTTGCTGCCTCTGTAAGGTTGCACTGTGCAATGCTGACTCTAAGTGTAAAACACCGCGCCAAAGTCGGGGCAAATAGCCTGAGACTTCCACGGTCAGTAGACAGCGAAATAGAGTAATAGATGCAGAGAAATGTTAACCGGCGCGCGTGTCGGGAGAATGAACACAACGTCGATAAGAGAAAAGAACGGTTTTGGAGTGTGAAAGGAGTGCCAGCGCGCCGGAACAGCGCAGTGAACCAAAGCGAAAGAAAGAGTGGTTCATTACTTTAATCACCTCCATCGCCTGCTTAAAGCATGCGAGAAACGGCTTGGGTGAAGGTCAGATTGAATGGCATCTGACAGCGCGACGCACGGCGGCGTCATCCTTTGCGGCTGTGGTCGACAGCAGCGGCGTTTTATACAGCCACGCGGGGTAAATTGCAAAATCTTTGTCAGTAACTGCGCGCGGTGTCAGGAAATGATTCCACTTAGGATGTTGCGGAAAATGCGGGATCGGAAAAAGCACTGGAAAAGTGCTCACTGAGTAACCTAGAATAGCCGTCCAGATGGTTTTCCATCTAAACTGATTAACATTCAGGCGGTGTGAGTTAATGCTCTCGCTGCCACTGCTTGCGGCTTTGCCTGAAGGGGCGTCGAGTCGGTCTGATCCCGCTTACGCTATGCAGTCGTATTCAAACCATTTTTAAGGTAAAGAACAGAATGGCTAAACACCTTTTTACATCTGAGTCCGTATCAGAAGGACATCCTGATAAAATCGCTGACCAAATTTCCGATGCCGTGCTGGATGCGATCCTCGAGCAGGATCCTAAAGCGCGCGTGGCCTGCGAAACTTACGTGAAGACCGGTATGGTGCTGGTTGGCGGTGAAATCACCACCAGCGCATGGGTGGATATCGAAGAGATCACCCGTAATACCGTACGTGAAATCGGCTATGTCCATTCCGATATGGGCTTTGATGCGAACTCTTGCGCAGTGCTGAGCGCGATTGGTAAGCAATCTCCAGACATCAATCAGGGCGTTGACCGTACCGATCCGCTGGAACAAGGCGCGGGCGATCAGGGCCTGATGTTCGGCTACGCCAGCAACGAAACCGATGTGCTGATGCCAGCGCCGGTCACCTACGCGCACCGTCTGGTGCAGCGTCAGGCTGAAGTGCGTAAAAGTGGTTCACTGCCGTGGCTGCGTCCGGATGCAAAAAGCCAGATTACCTTCCAGTACGATGACGGCAAAATTGTCGGTATCGATGCAGTTGTACTCTCGACCCAGCATGCTGAAGATGTGACCACCGCCGATCTGCGTGAAGCGGTGATGGAGGAGATCATCAAGCCGGTTCTGCCGACTGAGTGGATCACCGCCAGCACCAAATACCACATCAACCCAACAGGCCGTTTTGTCATCGGTGGTCCAATGGGCGACTGCGGTTTGACCGGTCGCAAAATCATCGTTGATACCTACGGCGGTATGGCGCGTCACGGTGGCGGCGCGTTCTCAGGTAAGGATCCGTCAAAAGTTGACCGTTCTGCCGCTTACGCTGCACGTTATGTGGCGAAGAACATCGTCGCGGCTGGCCTGGCTGACCGTTGTGAAATCCAGGTTTCTTACGCCATCGGCGTGGCTGAGCCAACCTCGATCATGGTCGAAACTTTCGGTACCGAGAAAGTCTCCACCGAGCAGCTGACGCTGCTGGTGCGCGAGTTCTTCGACCTGCGTCCATACGGCCTGATTCAGATGATGGATCTGCTGAAACCGATCTACAAAGAGACCGCAGCATACGGTCACTTTGGTCGTGAGCACTTCCCGTGGGAGCAGACTGACAAAGCCGCGCAGCTACGCGAAGCGGCGGGTTTGAAGTAATAGACTACTCTGCGGGCTGATGCCCTCGCCCCGGCCCTCTCCCACGTGAGAGGGAGACGCTGTACGATTTGACATCGAAGCTCGCTTTTGGCGGGCTTTTTTTTATGCCTTTGCATCGTCAGGCACATTTTTCTCCGCCGTCTACACTTCTTTCACCTCGCTTACAACTTAGTGATAACGATTACATTTTGAAATCCTTTATCAATCGGCAATTTAGAGATTTTTCAGCGTAGTTATTACTCTGAAAATGCGTTATTTTCAGCGTCGTCTGATAGCCGGTATTTAGTGCGATGTCAGAAACTTAAAGGGTGCTATACCTTACTGGTTACGTAACTATTTCGGGCGGAAAATGCTGGATTGCAGGGTTTCAGCGTGTGTAACCGATTACACTGATGTGATCTTACTCACTTTTTTCCGCCGACAGGTTTCATAACATTGATAACAACAACGATGGATAAACTTTGGAGGCTTCATGCCTGGTAATAATCACAAGAGCAGAACTTCAAATAAGGTCATGACCTTGTTTGTCTGCTTCTTAGCGGCGCTGGCCGGCTTGCTGTTTGGTCTGGATATCGGTGTTATCGCCGGTGCTCTGCCTTTCATCGCGAAAGATTTTAACGTCACTGCCCACCAGCAAGAGTGGATCGTCAGCTCAATGATGTTTGGTGCTGCAGTCGGTGCGGTGGGCAGCGGCTGGATGTCATCGCGTCTGGGTCGTAAAAAGAGCCTGATGGCCGGTGCGATTCTTTTCGTTATCGGTTCACTGTGGTCTGCGGGTGCAACCAGCCCGGAAATGCTGATCGCCGCGCGTGTGGTGCTTGGCCTGGCCGTGGGTGTTGCCTCTTACACCGCGCCGCTGTATCTCTCGGAAATCGCACCAGAGAAGATTCGCGGCAGTATGATTTCGCTGTATCAGCTGATGATCACCATCGGTATTCTGGCGGCGTATCTCTCCGATACCGCGTTCAGCGACGCTGGCGCATGGCGCTGGATGCTGGGCATCATCACTATTCCTGCGGTACTGCTGCTGATTGGCGTCTTCTTCCTGCCCAACAGCCCACGCTGGCTGGCGGCTAAAGGTGACTTCCGCAGTGCTGAGCGCGTGTTATCGCGCCTGCGTGATACCAGCGAACAAGCAAAACGTGAACTGGATGAAATCCGTGAAAGCCTGAAAATTAAACAGTCGGGCTGGCAGCTGTTCCAGAGCAACAGCAACTTCCGCCGCGCAGTGTTCCTTGGCGTGCTGTTGCAGGTGATGCAGCAGTTCACCGGCATGAACGTCATCATGTACTACGCACCGAAGATCTTCGAAATCGCTGGCTTTGCCAACACCACGCAGCAAATGTGGGGCACGGTCATTGTTGGTCTGGTGAACGTGTTGGCGACCTTTATTGCTATCGGTTTGGTGGATCGCTGGGGCCGTAAACCTACGCTGCTGCTGGGCTTCCTGGTGATGGCGCTGGGTATGGGCATTCTCGGCACCATGCTGCACATCGGCATCCATTCTCAAGAAGCGCAATACTTCGCGGTGGCGATGCTGCTGATGTTCATCATTGGTTTTGCGATGTCTGCTGGTCCGCTGATTTGGGTACTGTGTTCCGAGATTCAGCCGCTGAAAGGCCGCGACTTCGGTATCACGGTGTCCACCGCGACCAACTGGATTGCCAACATGATTGTCGGTGCGACCTTCCTGACCATGCTGAATACGCTGGGCAACGCGCCAACCTTCTGGGTTTACGCCGGTCTGAACGTGTTCTTCATTCTGCTGACGCTCGCGCTGATTCCAGAGACCAAAAACGTCTCGCTGGAGCACATCGAGCGCAACCTGATGTCCGGCAAAAAACTGCGCGACATCGGTCAGAAGTAATCCCGATGAGCGAATGCAAGGGCTGCCAATTGGCAGCCCTTTTTATTTGAGATCGTTCCGGCAACCTTTTATGCTGCCCTCCATGAAAACACCGCGCCTTCCCATCGCCTTACAACAAGCCGTTATGCGCTCGCTGCGCCACTATTTACAGCTGGCCAACGAGAAGCTGGAACGTCGCTTTGATGAGCCCTCGCTGGTTTATCAGCAGCGCGGCACCGCTGCAGGCACTGCATGGCTGGAGAAGTGGGAAATCCGCATCAATCCGGTGCTGCTGCTGGAGAATCAGCAGGCATTCGTTGATGAAGTGGTGCCGCACGAACTGGCGCATCTGCTGGTGTGGAAAACCTTTGGCCGCGTGCCGCCGCACGGCAAAGAGTGGAAATGGATGATGGAGAGCGTGCTTGGCGTGCCTGCGCGCCGCACCCACCAGTTTGAAATCGCCTCGGTGCGCAGCAACACCTTCCCCTATCGCTGCCGCTGTCAGCAGCATCAGCTCACCGTACGGCGCCATAATCGCGTGCTGCGCGGAGAAAGCGAATATCGCTGTGTGCACTGCAAATCCCTGCTGCAACCCGGTGAGTTTTTATCGAATTAGTTCAGCAACCTAGCCTAATCTCATATCCCGTGCGTCATCATTCTGTTACCCTGCCGCCCTTTTTCAGGACCAGGTTAATTTTTGGAATATGTCTCGCAAAACGTTGCTGTTACTTACCTTGTTAGTTGCCCCGCTTAGCGCTTACAGCCTCAGTTTCACTCACTATCATCAAAACAATTTTAGTCAGGCCAAAGCCTATGCCGCGCAGATCAACGCAGATGCGCCTGCCGACTTTTACTGCGGCTGCAAAATCAGCTGGCACGGCAAAAAGGGCGTACCGGATCTAAGCAGTTGCGGCTACAGCGTGCGTAAGAACGCCAATCGCGCCGAACGCATTGAGTGGGAACATGTGATGCCCGCGTGGGAGTTCGGCCATCAGCGTCAGTGCTGGCAAAACGGCGGCCGCAAAAGCTGCAGCAAAGATGCCGATTACCGCCGCATCGAGAGCGATCTGCATAACCTGCAGCCAGCGATTGGTGAAGTGAACGGCGACCGCAATAATTTCCAGTACAGCCAATGGAACGGCGGCGAACAGCAGTACGGTCAATGCAGCATGAAGGTCGATTTTAAGCAGAAACTGGCGCAGCCGCCGGAGCGTGCGCGTGGCGCCATTGCCCGCACTTACTTCTATATGCGCGACCAATATCACCTGCGCCTGTCGCGTCAGCAAACCCAGCTGTTTACCGCGTGGGATAAGCAATATCCGGTGACGAGCTGGGAGTGTGAGCGCGACAATCGCATCGCCAAAGTGCAGGGAAATCACAATTCCTACGTACAGCAGGCTTGCCAGCGCTAAAAGCGCTACCCTACACTAGCTTTTTTCGATTGCGCCGTGTCCGCTGACACGGCATAACGCTGGCAGGAACCGCATGCGTATACCTCGCATTTATCATCCCGAATCTCTCGAAGTTAACAGTGAAGTCTTCCTCGATGAAGATGCCGCTAACCATGTTGGACGCGTGCTGCGCATGACGGCCGGTCAGCAAATTGAGCTGTTTGATGGCAGTAATCTGACTTTTAGCGCCGAAATCACCCAGGCTGATAAAAAGCGTGTAAAAGTAAGGGTCCTTGCCAGCCAGGCTGATGACCGTGAATCCCCGCTGCATTTACATCTCGGTCAGGTGATGTCGCGCGGTGAAAAAATGGAATTCACTATCCAGAAATCGATCGAACTTGGCGTGAATGTGATTACGCCCTTGTTTTCTGAACGCTGCGGCGTAAAGCTGGACGCCGAGCGGCTGGCAAAAAAAATTCAGCAATGGCAGAAAATCGCGATTGCCGCCTGTGAACAGTGCGGCCGTAATCGTGTGCCGGAAATTCGCGAGCCGATGACATTGCAAGCCTGGTGCGCGGAAGCCGAAGACGGTTTGAAGCTCAATTTGCATCCGCGCGCCAGCCACAGCATCAACACGCTGCCGCAGCCGGTAGAGCGCCTGCGCTTGCTGATTGGGCCGGAAGGTGGCTTAACCGCCGATGAAATTGCCATGACCGCGCAGCAGGGTTTTACCGATATTCTGCTTGGACCCCGCGTGTTGCGCACCGAAACCACCGCACTCACCGCCATTACGGCACTTCAGGTGAGGTTTGGTGACCTCGGTTAAGCGATACTTTCGGGTTCGAACGTAACTTCACAGCACAACGCTTTCGGGGTAAATGCTTCCCCATTTAGGAGAGAATAATGATTAAGCTTGGCATCGTTATGGACCCGATTTCGTCCATCAATATTAAAAAAGACACCAGCTTCGCCATGTTGCTGGAAGCACAGCGCCGTGGTTACGAAATTCATTACATGGAGATGGGCGATCTCTCCCTGCGCGGCGGTGTGACTTACGCGCGCACGCGTCTGCTGAGCGTTGAGCAGAACTACGACAACTGGTACACGTTTGGCAGCGAGCAGAATATCCCGCTGGCCGATCTTAACGTGGTGCTGATGCGTAAAGATCCGCCGTTCGACACCGAATTTATCTATGCCACATACCTGCTGGAACGCGCAGAAGAGCAAGGTACGCTGATCGTGAACAAACCGCAGAGCCTGCGCGACTGCAACGAGAAGCTGTATACCGCATGGTTCGCCGACCTGACGCCAGATACGCTGGTCACGCGTAATAAAGAGCAGCTGCGCGCCTTCTGGCAGGAGCATGGCGACGTGATCCTTAAGCCGCTGGACGGCATGGGCGGCGCCTCGATCTTCCGCGTGAAACAGGACGATGCCAACTTCGGCGTGATCACCGAAACCCTGACTAATCACGGCCAGTACTTCTGCATGGCGCAGAACTATCTGCCGGCGATCAAAGACGGCGACAAACGCGTGTTGGTGGTGGATGGCGAACCTGTGCCTTACTGCCTGGCGCGCATTCCGCAAGGCGGCGAAACGCGCGGTAATCTGGCAGCCGGTGGCCGTGGTGAAGCGCGTCCGCTGAGCGACAGTGACTGGGAAATTGCGCGTCGCGTTGGCCCAACGCTGAAAGCCAAAGGGCTGATTTTTGTCGGCCTGGATATTATCGGTGATAAACTGACTGAAGTTAACGTGACCAGCCCAACCTGCGTACGTGAAATCGAGGCCGCGTTCCCGATATCGATCACTGGCATGCTGATGGATGCCATTGAGAAACGCCTGGGCTGATGCCGTCGGAGTCTCCACTCCGTGAACACCCAAAACCGGCGCTGCCGCGGCTGCGCCGGTTATTTTTGGTATACGAGTGATAATGAATTTACAGCATCATTTTCTAATTGCGATGCCGTCGCTGCAGGACCCACTGTTCAAACGCTCGGTAGTCTATATCTGCGAGCACAATGAAGATGGCGCCATGGGTTTGATCGTTAATAAGCCAATGGACAACCTGACGGTCGAAGGCATCCTTAAAAAGCTTAAAATTAGCCCATCCGAACGCGATCCTGCCATCAAACTGGACAAGCCAGTGTTTGCCGGTGGTCCGCTGGCGGAAGATCGTGGTTTCATCCTGCACTCGGCGCAGCGCATTTACTCCTCGAGCATTCGTATTTCAGACACCACGGTGATCACCACCTCACGTGATGTGCTGGAAGCGATCGGCACCACTTCACAGCCCGATAACGTGCTGGTGGCGCTGGGTTATTGCGCCTGGGAGAAAGGTCAGCTGGAAGAGGAGTTGCTGGAGAATGCCTGGCTCACCTCGCCCGCTAACACCAATATTCTGTTCCAGACGCCCATCGCTGAACGCTGGCGTGAAGCGGCACGCGGATTGGGCGTCGATATTCACAACATTGCCACCGATGCAGGGCACGCCTGATGGCCAGTGAAACCTTACTGGGCTTCGATTTCGGCACCAAAAGCATCGGCGTTGCTGTCGGTCAGCAATTAACGGGCACCGCGCGCGCGTTGACGGCGCTAAAAGCGCAGGATGGCACGCCGGACTGGAAGCTGATCGAAAAGCTGCTGAAAGAGTGGCAGCCCGATTATGTGGTAGTGGGCTTGCCGCTGAATATGGATGGCACCGAACAGGAACTTACTGCGCGCGCACGTAAGTTCGCCAATCGCCTGCATGGTCGTTTTGGCGTACGCGTCGAGCTGCAGGACGAGCGCCTGAGCACCGTTGAAGCGCGTGCCGATCTGTTTGAACGCGGCGGCTTTCGCGCGTTGCAGAAAGGCCAGGTTGATTCCCAATCCGCGGTGATCATCCTCGAAGATTGGTTTGATACGCATTAAAGCCATCCAGATCTGGCACATGGCGTAGCGGCGCATTTATTGCGCATTGCCAGGGATGAGCAGGGCAGCGGTATAAACATGCGCGATGAATCGCGCCGCTACAATGGTTGGTTTTCCGGCTCTGAGCGCCTATCTGGGTCTCTTCAAATCATCCCCGCCGCCTGACGCCCCTGCTCGCTCTGTGCAAAGGTTTGCATGCCCGCCTGCGCGCCGGTTTGCAACACGCCAGGCAACTGATGCATCTTGCCTTCGCGGATCAGGTTCGCCACCGCCGGCGTCGCCACCAACACTTCAAACAAGCCAATCCGCCCGCCCGCTTTTGCCGGCACTAAACGTTGCGCCAGCACCGCTTTCAGGCTGCCCGCTAATTGAGTGCGCACCAGGTTTTTCTCCTCAGCGGGAAAGACATCCACCAGCCGATCAACCGCCTGGGTTGCGCCGCGCGTATGGAGCGTAGCCAGCACCAGATGTCCGGTTTCTGCTGCAGTGAGCGCCAGGCGGATGGTTTCGCTGTCGCGCAGTTCGCCGAGTAGAATCACATCAGGATCTTCACGCAGCGCGGCTTTCAGCCCGTGTTGAAACGAGGCGCAGTGCGCACCCACTTCGCGCTGTTGAATCAGCGAGCGTTGGCTGCGATGCACAAACTCAATCGGATCTTCCAGCGTCAGAATGTGCCGCGCCTGCTGACGATTCAGACAATCCACCATCGCCGCCAGCGTGGTGGATTTGCCGCTGCCGGTGGCGCCGGTAATTAAAATCAGTCCCTCTTCCAGCTGTAATAGCTGGCTCACCACCTCGGGCAGATGCAGGCTGCTGAGATCGGGCGCCTGGCTGGCAATTAGCCGCAGCGCCAGCGATAAGCCGTGACGCTGCATAAACAGGTTGGCGCGCAGCCGTATGCCGCTGGCAAGCGTAATAGCGAAGTCAACGTGGCCGTTCTCCTCCAGTTCGGCCTGCTGCGACGCCGTGAGCCACTGCTGCACAAAGGCTTCCAGCCAGCCGCCATCCAGCGCGCTCTGCTGTGGAATCGGCTCCAGCACGCCTTGTCGCCGCCAGTGCGGCAAATGTCCGCTGCAAAGGTGCAGATCGGCGGCGTTATGCTTTACACTAAGGGCCACTATTTCATCCAACTCCATTTAGCTTCTCCTGACTATGACTTCCATTGAGCACAACTTACAGCAAGTGCGTGAGCGTATCGCCGCCGCCGCCGCACGTTGCGGCCGCGCGCCAGAAGAAATTACGCTGCTTGCAGTGAGCAAAACCAAACCTGCGAGCGCGGTCGCAGAAGCCATTGCCGCTGGACAACACGCGTTCGGTGAGAATTACGTGCAGGAAGGGGTTGAAAAAGTGGCTGAGCTGGCCGCACATCCTGATTTGCAATGGCACTTTATCGGCCCGCTGCAATCCAATAAAAGCCGTCTGGTGGCGGAAAACTTCGCCTGGTGCCACACCGTGGACCGCCAGCGCATCGCGCAGCGTCTGAACGATCAGCGCCCGGCGTCGTTGCCGCCGCTCAACGTGTTAATTCAGGTAAATATCAGTGACGAGAACAGCAAATCTGGCATCATGCTGGAGGCGTTGCCGGAGCTGGCACAGCAGATCGCCGCACTGCCGAATTTGCGCTTGCGTGGGCTGATGGCGATTCCGGCGCCAGAGTCAGAATACGCACGGCAACTGGGGGTGTGTCAGCAGATGGCCGCCGCGTTTCAAACCTTAAAACAGGACTATCCTGACGTCGATACGCTTTCTCTGGGAATGAGCGACGATATGGACGCGGCAATCGCCGCGGGCAGCACCATGGTGCGTATTGGCACCGCCGTTTTTGGCGCGCGGGATTATGCGCGACCTTCACAACAATAATTGAGGAACCTCATGTTAACACTGACGTTTTTAGTCAAAACGCTGATCGATTTGTACGTGATGGTGCTGCTGCTGCGCATCTGGATGCAGTGGTCGCGCTGTGACTTCTACAACCCGCTGGCGCAGTTTGTCGTGAAGATCACCCAACCGATTATCAAGCCGCTGCGCCGCGTCATCCCAGCCATTGGCCCGATTGATACCGCATCGCTGCTGCTGGCCTTTGTGCTGACCACGCTGAAATATCCGATCCTGCTGCTGATTCAGGTCGGCGTGTTCTCCGTTGATCCCACCAACCTGCTGGTTGGCCTGCTGTCGCTGGTGAAGTCCGCCGGTTATCTGGTGTTCTGGGTGATCATCATTCGTTCGCTGATGAGCTGGATCAGCCAGGGTCGCGGCCCGGTGGATCAGGTTCTGATGCAGCTGACTGAACCGCTGATGTCACCGATTCGCCGTATTCTGCCGGCGATGGGCGGTATCGATTTCTCTGCCATGATTGTGATTCTGGTGCTGTACGCGCTGAATTTCCTCGGCATGGACCTGTTCCCAGGTCTCTGGTATTTGCTGTAATTCGTCTATCTGGAACTGTTATGCAAAAAGTTGTACTCGCGACCGGAAATCCCGGCAAAGTCCGCGAACTGGCCGATCTGTTAGCGGCCTTCGGACTTGATATCGTGGCGCAAACCGAACTCGGCGTTGAGTCGGCGGAAGAAACCGGCCTGACCTTCATCGAAAACGCCATCCTGAAGGCGCGTCATGCGGCTGAGATTACCGGTTTACCGGCGATTGCCGACGATTCCGGTCTGGCGGTCAATGCGCTGGGCGGCGCGCCGGGGATCTACTCCGCGCGCTATGCGGGTGTTGATGCCAGCGACCAGCAAAATCTGGATAAGCTGCTGGTGGCATTGGAAAACGTGCCGGATGGCAAACGTCAGGCTCAGTTCCACTGCGTGCTGGTTTACCTGCGTCACGCTGCCGATCCCACGCCGCTGGTGTTCCACGGTAGCTGGGCCGGGGAAATCACCCGCGCGGCAGCGGGCGCAGGCGGTTTTGGTTACGATCCCATCTTTTATGTCCCTGAATTGGGTAAAACGGCGGCAGAGTTGAGTAAAGACGAAAAGCGCGCCGTCTCTCACCGTGGTAAAGCATTGATGCTGCTGCTGGAAGCGATGCGCAATGCCTGAGTTTTCACCTACGTTGCCGCCATTAAGCCTGTACATCCATATTCCGTGGTGTGTGCAGAAGTGTCCGTACTGTGATTTCAACTCTCACGCGTTAAAAGGCGAGGTGCCGCACATTGAGTATGTGCAGCACCTGCTCAACGATCTCGAACAGGATTTACCGCTGACCGGCGGCCGTGAAGTGCGCACGATTTTCATCGGCGGCGGCACGCCAAGCCTGTTGAGCAGCAATGCGATGCAGATGCTGATGGACGGCGTGCGGGCGCGTTTGCCGCTGGCGGCCGATGCGGAAATCACCATGGAAGCCAATCCAGGCACCGTTGAAGCCGATCGCTTTAGCGCCTATCAGAAAGCCGGTATTAACCGTATTTCGATTGGCGTGCAGAGTTTCAGTCCCCAGAAGCTGGCGCGTTTAGGCCGCATTCACGGGCCGGAAGAAGCCGTGCGCGCCGCCCAACTGGCGGAAGGATTAGGCCTGCGCAGCTTTAACCTCGACCTGATGCACGGCTTACCGGATCAGTCACTGGAGGAAGCGCTGGATGATCTGCGCCAGGCGATTGCGCTTAATCCGCCGCATCTATCGTGGTATCAGTTGACGATTGAGCCGAACACCTTATTCGGTTCGCGCCCGCCAAAACTGCCTGATGACGATGCGCTGTGGGATATTTTTGAGCAAGGTCATCAACTGCTGAGCGCCGCAGGTTATCAGCAATATGAAACCTCGGCGTATGCCAAACCGGGTTATCGCTGCGAGCACAATCTCAACTATTGGCGCTTCGGGGATTACCTCGGGATTGGCTGTGGTGCCCACGGTAAGCTGACGCAAGCCGATGGTCGCATCGTGCGCACGGTGAAAACCCGTCATCCGCGCGGCTTTATGAAAGGCAACTATCTCGATAAGCAGCACGACGTGGCCGAGAACGACAAGCCGTTCGAGTTCTTTATGAACCGTTTTCGTCTGCTGGAAGCCGCACCGCGCGCCGATTTCCGCCGCTATACCGGCATGGATGAGCAGGTGATTCGCCCGCAAATCGATGCGGCGATAAGTGCAGGATACGTGGAGGAAACCACGGAGAGCTGGCAGATCACTGAGAAAGGCAAACTGTTCCTGAACTCGCTGCTGGAACTGTTCCTGACGGAAGAGTAATGAAAAATGCCCGGCTTATACCGGGCATCTTTTTTGCTTATTAGCCGTAAGTAATTTCAATTTCCTGATTCACTAACAGTGTGTAATGCGCCTGGCTGTGGGTTAAGAGTGTCCAGTTTTCCCCGCCGATCTGGACTTTATTCTGCGAAGTTAACCAGCCGTCGCTGAATTGCGTGCGATCAAGCGTGATGCGATCGCCCATGTCGCCATCAATCATCAATTGCTGGCTATCGTCGTTAATAAATAGCCCCTCACCGCCTTCATTCAGTAACGAGTGCAGATCGAGATTAAGCAGATTATTACCTTTGCCACTTATATCTATTTTCTGCAAACCTTCCACACGTGCACTTAGCGCAGCAAAATCAATTATCTGGTTTTCACCCGAAAAAATAATATTTGCCGCTTTCACCAGATAATGAGACGGATAAGTATTTAACCAGCTCGCGACATCATAAATGTGGCGTTCTCCTGGGATGGGCAAATAGCTCGTCCCATTCCCATCATCTCTTGATTCACTTTCATAATTGGCTTCATATTGGGGTGACGGGATGAATCTCACCGGATAATTTGCAGAGTAGGAACTTTCATTCCCAGCTTCATCTATCGCCTTCACACCAAAATTATTCAAGCCTGCACGCATATCATGCTGCGGAGTCATTCTCCAGTCACCCTGACTATTTGCATAAGCCGATCCCACCGCCGTACCATCCTGATAAAGAATCACCAGACTGTTAACTTCGGCCTTACCTATAAAATCCAGACGTGCATCGTCGGTATTTTGCCCTGGCAATACCGATTCAATGGGTCCCCTATCATCGAGCACCTGCATAATGAGGGGCTGAATTGTTGTGGTATCAATCAGCAACGTGACGGTGCTGCTCCATTTACTGACGTTGCCAGCATGATCAATGTTACGCACGCGAAAATTCCATTCGCCATCGGAGAGATTTTGCGGTGGAGTCCACAGCCAGGTGCCATCAATGTCTACCGCAACGGTCGCGGTTGTTACCCAACTGCCGTTTTTGCTGGCGTATTGAACGCGTACATATTCATTAGGGTCGCCAGTGCCGTACAGCTCAGGGCGGCGATCGTCAGTGGCCCGGATGAGATCAAACTGTCCGCGATACAAACCAACATCATCCTCCAAGTAATTGATGGTGGCGCTATCCGGTTTCTCGGTATCAAGCTGAAATGGCCACTTTAGCGACGGCTGGCTGCGATTATTTGCCCGGTCTTCTGCCACGGCACTCAACTCATATGCACCGTCGTTAGGCAGGTTCACTTCCACCTCCCATTTGCCATGCTGATTAGCGGTTACCGAAGCCAGGGGCGTTTTGCTGTTTTTGTTGTAGATATATACCAGGCTATTTGCTTCTGCCTCGCCACGCACGACAGGATTTGCGTCATTGGTGTAACCATGTCGCTTAATGCTATTGCCGTTATGTATTCCACCCGCTGCATAGTCTTCGATTGCAGTAATTTGCGGCTTGTCAGGCGCGATAGTATCAATGTTGTAATTGACCGAAACGATATCACTTTGGTTATTAGCGCGATCAACGGCAACAAAGGTCAGCACATGTTCACCGTCAGGCAACGGTTGAGAAGGCGCCCAGGAAAAACGGCCGCCACTCACTGGCACACTTATTGGGTTTTTACCATTGACCATGATGATGACTGCAACGGTATCTGGCGAATGCGCACTGCCTTCCCATCGCTTCTGCGCATCGTTATACCAGTCGGATTGAATATGCACGGTGTGAGGTGAAGGGGTATTACTGGAAGCAGAGGCGTTAAAAAATAACATAAAAACTCCTTAAAAATAAATGATTTCAATGAGTTGCTAACTCACTTTCATCTTTATTATTTTGGTGTTTTTACGGTTATCAGATTCGTCCCGAATCTAAGGTTCTTAAATGCAGTGCATCTTAAAAGCAAAAAGCCAGCCGGGACTGGGCTGGCTTTGTTAGCTGAAGCAAATCATTAGCTTTTAACGTTCTGCATCAGTCCTTTGCGCTGCTCTTCCAGCACGGTTACGCGGTTGCATACTTCGTGGCCGAAGTTCTGGAAATCCTGCTCCTGCTTATTCCACTCCGCCTGCACCGACTGTTGTAAACCGCCAAGGTTGCCCATAATGGCCTGCAGTGGATTGCTCCCACCCGCCGCCTGGCTGCTGCCCATTTCGTTGAGACTATCCTGCATGATGCCGCCTAGCGTGCTCTGCACCAGCTTCTCGCCTTCCGCGCGCACCTGATCGATAGCCTGATGATGGAACGTCAGTCCGTCTGGACGATGCTCAATAATGCGGTTCATTTGCTGCTTGAGCTGGCCATCCAGTTTAGTGAGACGGTTACGCACATTGCTGTTCGCGCCAAGCTTTTCGACAATCACTTTATCCAGCGCCACGCGGCTGCGTTCCAGACGCGAGGTTGCGCCGCTATCGATCCACGGCAAATCGCGACGCAGCGCGGTCTGGTAGTCGATGGCTTTCTGGCGCGCGGCGTTATCAACGTTGACCTTCTGGCCATTAAACTGCACGTCACCCTGCGGAGTGATTTCGAGGTTGCCGTTGGTTCCCACCACCTGCACGCTCTGCGGTTTAATGATCACATCATCCTGTGGCTTGACGCTGCACTCGTATGCAGCCTGAGCCTGAGTTGCCGCCAGCAGCAGTGCGGCGATAAGTGCCTTACGAACCATGACATCTCCCTTTTTACGCGCTGAAAGGTCGGGCGTTGAGCGTCGCAGCCATTTTTGTGGCGGCCAGCGCGCAGCATCCGGAGCGTACATAAGTACGTGAGGAATGCGAGCACTGCCCGGTGCAAAAAGGGCAAGTAAGCTAGCCCGATACGATCTTTAGTCCCACCAAACGTCGAAGAGTTCAGTCACCTGCACATCCGTCAGGTTATGAGCTTCAAGCCAGTTGCGCACCAGCTCGCGGTGCTCGTCGGTGCATTTGCCGGTTTCCTGCAAGCACACCAGACCTTCCCACACCAGATAACCGCTGCCGTCATACGCCAGACCGTTCGGCGCAATCACTTCATTAATGAACTGATCAACAGTGGCGTCGATTTGCTCCTCGGTGGTGCCTTCGGCGAAACGCCAGGCGACGGAGAAGCCTAATTCCTGAAACTCATCAATATGCAGTTTTTTACGCAAACGACGGCTACGCTGTACGGCCATTATTTCACCCTCTCAAACATCAGATCCCATACGCCATGGCCCAGTCGCTGCCCGCGCTGCTCAAACTTGGTTAACGGACGCGTTTCCGGACGCGGCACGTAATTGTTACTTTCCGACTGATTTTTATATCCGTCGATGCTGCTCATCACTTCCAACATATGTTCGGCGTAGGCTTCCCAATCGGTCGCCATATGGAACACGCCGCCCAGCTTCAATTTGCGCATCACCAGCTCAGCAAACGGCACCTGTACGATGCGACGTTTGTTATGGCGCGCTTTGTGCCACGGATCCGGGAAGAACAACTGCACCATGCGCAGCGAGTTATCCGGAATCATCTTCTGCAGCACTTCTACCGCGTCGTGACACATTACGCGCAGGTTCTCCACGCCCGCTTCCTTCGCCGACGCCAGGCAAGCACCCACGCCCGGCGCATGCACTTCCAGGCCAAGGAAATTCTGATGTGGATTGTTCTGCGCCATGGTCACCAGCGAGGCGCCCATGCCGAAACCGATCTCCAGCACTACCGGCGCGTCACGGCCAAACAGCGTCACCAGATCCAGCGGCTCCTGCTGGAACTCCACGCCCATCTCCGGCCATAAATTATCGAGCGCGAGCTGCTGTCCTTTCGTTAAGCGCCCCTGACGGCGCACAAAACTGCGGATACGGCGTAATGGCCGCCCGTTCTCATCAAATTCTGGGGTGATGACGTCATTAATCATGTTGAAGCCTGCTGGTTAGCCTGTTCTGGGAAACGGGCATTATGCAAAGTTAGGAAGCAGAAGCAAGCCTTTGCAATGTTCCGGTTTACACCCTGAGGTCTCTGTGCTGGAATTCCTGCCTGATTGTAGAGTAAACACGGAAAATTTCCTTCTTATGATGCAAGCGCCGACGTTCGCGCAACAAGTGCTGGATTGGTATCAGCGCTTTGGTCGCAAAACCCTGCCGTGGCAGCAGGAGAAAACGCCGTACAAGGTATGGCTCTCTGAAGTGATGCTGCAGCAAACCCAGGTTGCTACCGTCATTCCCTATTTTGAACGCTTTATGGCGCGCTTCCCGACGGTGGCCGATCTGGCGGCTGCACCGCTGGATGAAGTGCTACATCTGTGGACCGGTCTCGGCTATTACGCGCGCGCGCGCAATCTGCACAAAGCCGCGAAACAGGTGGTGGAGAAGCACGGCGGCGAGTTCCCGCGAAACTTCGACGATGTCGCGGCGCTGCCGGGCATTGGCCGTTCTACCGCGGGCGCGGTGTTATCGCTGTCGCTCGGTCTGCACTTCCCAATTCTGGATGGCAACGTAAAACGCGTGCTGGCGCGCTGCTACGCGGTGGGCGGCTGGCCGGGTAAAAAGGACGTTGAAAAACGGCTATGGCAGATCAGCGAAGAAGTGACGCCAGCGGCAGGCGTCAGCAAGTTCAATCAGGCGATGATGGACCTTGGCGCATTAGTATGTACTCGCTCACGCCCTAAATGCGAAATCTGCCCGCTTAATAGCAGATGCGTTGCTTATGCCAACAACAGCTGGGCGGCGTATCCCGGTAAGAAACCCAAACAGACCTTGCCAGAACGTAGCGGCTGGATGCTGATGATGCAGGATGGCGATGACGTGTGGTTAGAGCAGCGCCCGCCGGTTGGCCTGTGGGGCGGACTGTTCTGCTTCCCGCAGTTTACAAGTGAGCAAGCGCTAACTGACTGGCTAACTGAGCGCGGCATTCATGTTAAACCGCAGCAGCTTACCGCATTCCGCCACACCTTCAGCCATTTCCACTTAGACATTGTGCCTATGTGGCTCGCAAAGCCTTCCGCTGGGTCGCTGATGGATGAAGCGGGCGGTCTCTGGTATAACTTAGCGCAACCACCGTCAGTGGGTTTGGCGGCGCCGGTTGAGCGCTTGCTGCATGAATTGCGCCATCCCCAGCAGCTTACGCGTCGAGCAGACGTGACCGAAGAGGAAGAGTAATGAGCCGCACCATTTTTTGTACTTATCTGCAACGCGACGCTGAAGGTCAGGACTTTCAGCTCTATCCTGGCGAATTGGGTAAGCGCATCTTTAATGAGATCTCCAAAGAGGCCTGGCAGCAGTGGATGTCCAAGCAAACCATGCTGATCAATGAGAAGAAATTGAGCATGATGAACCCGGAAGATCGCAAAGTGCTGGAGAAGGAGATGATCAATTTCCTGTTCGAAGGCAAAGATGTGCACATTGAAGGTTACACCCCGCCAGAAAAATAACCGTTCAGGGCTTCCCTTTGAGGCCCTCTTTTTCGATTCAGGCACGCATTAACAATGAATAAAAAACTGATAGCGCTCTTGGTGATTGCACCACTTTTGGTCTCCTGCTCCGGACAAAAAAAATCGCAGTTTCATGAAGAGTGGGTCAAGGACACCAACGGTTTCGATATTTTGATGGGCCAGTTTGCCCACAATATTGAAAACATTTGGGGAATCAATGAAGTTCTGATCGCCGGACCGAAAGATTACGTCAAATATAGCGACGGCTATTACACCCGCAGTCACATCAACTTTGACAGCGGTAGCATCACAATTGAGACCATTTCCGGCACCGATCCGATGGCCAGCCTGCGTCAGGCGATCATCACCACGCTGTTGATTGGCGAAGATCCGGGCAATGTCGATCTCTACTCCGATGCCAATGATATTCAAATCAGTAAAGAGCCGCTGCTGTACGGCCAGGTGCTGGATAATACCGGCCAGCCGATCCGCTGGCAGGGCCGCGCCGGCAGCTTTGCTGATTATCTGATTCAAAACAAACTGCAGAAACGCACCTCCGGATTGCACGTCATCTGGTCGGTTACCATTCCGATGGTGCCAAATCACCTCGACAAACGTGCTCACAAATATCTGCCAATGGTGCGTAAAGCCGCTGAACAATATGGCGTGGATGCGTCACTGATTCTGGCGATTATGCAGATTGAATCGAGCTTCAACCCATATGCGGTGAGCCACGCTGATGCGCTGGGGTTAATGCAGGTGGTGCAGCATACCGCCGGTGTTGATGTGTTCCGTATGAAGGGCAAAGGTGGCAAACCGAGCCGCAGCTATCTGCTTGATCCTGAGAATAATATTGATGCGGGCACCGCGTATTTGTCGCTGCTGCAGAGAAGTTATTTGGGTGGAATTCAGGATCCGACATCACGACGTTATGCGGTGATTACCGCGTACAACGGCGGCGCGGGCAGCGTGCTACGCGTGTTCTCCAGCGATAAGGATCGCGCGTTCTCGTCAATAAATAGTATGTCGCCGACGGAAGTTTACCAGACGCTAACCACCAACCATCCATCGGCAGAATCACGGCGTTATCTGTATAAAGTGAGCCAGGCGCAGCGCAGTTATCGACGATTTTAAGCTGATGCGGTTTGTCCCTCATCCCAACCTTCTCCCGCTCGCGGGAGAAGGGGCCGATCCAGCACGTACGTAACAATGAGCGCCCTCTAAACATTCCCTCTCCCGCTTGCGGGAGAAGGGGCCGATCCAGCACAGAAATAATTACGCGCACCACCTAAACATTCCCTCTCCCGCTTGCGGGAGAGGGTTAGGGTGAGGGCAAGTGCAATCAGCTCACCATCATATTCGCCACCAGATGCTTACGCCCGTGCTCATCTTCTTCGGTGTAAACCCCTTGCAGCTCTGGCGAGAAGCCCGGCAGCAGATTGATGCCCTCTTCCAGCGCGAGGAAATAGCGCTGCACCGCGCCGCCCCACACTTCGCCTGGCACCACGCACAACACGCCGGGCGGATATGGCAACGCGCCTTCGGCCGCTATGCGCCCTTCAGCATCGGCAATCTTTACCAGCTCCACTTCGCCACGAATGTAGGCCTGATGCGCATCCTGCGGATTCACCTGCACCGGTGGGAAACAGGCTGAACGGAACATCGCTTTCTGCAGATCCTTAACGTCAAAACTGACGTAGAGATCGTGCATCTCCTGACACAAGCGGCGCAGCGTGTAGCCTTTGTAACGCTCAATATTCTTGCGATACACGCTCGGCAGCACTTCCGCCAGCAGCGCATCCTCGCGCACGTGCTGCTCAAACTGCACCAGCATCGCCACCAGATGCGCCATCTTCTCCGGCGTTTCTGCTGGCGTCAGCAGGAACAGAATCGAATTGAGGTCGCATTTCTCCGGCACGATGCCGTTCTCGCGCAGATAGTTGGCCAGAATGGTCGCTGGAATGCCGAAGCTGGTGTACTCGCCGCTGGCGGCATCAATCCCCGTGGTGGTGAGCAGCAGCTTGCAGGGATCTACAAGATACTGTTGCTGCGCGTAACCCTCAAAACCGTGCCACTTTGCGCCCGGTTCAAGGCTGAAGTATGCCGGATCGACGGCGATGGCTTCCGTTTCCGCCGCTTGCCACAGCTTGCCGTGCACTTTCTCCGGCAGGAACGGCTGAATCATTTCGCAACGTTCCAGAATCGCTTTACGCGCATCAATGCCGATGGTGACGCACTCGTGCCACATGCTGCGTCCCGCCTCGCCTTTATGCATGCGGGCGTTGATATCCAGCGCGGCAAACAGCGGATAGAACGGGCTGGTTGAGGCGTGCAGCATAAACGCATTGTTGAGGCGTTTGTGCGGACAGAAACGCTGCTGCCCACGGATGTGATTGTCTTTCTTATGGATTTGCGATGTCTGTGAGAAACCGGCCAGCTGCTTGTGTACCGACTGCGTGACAAAAATGCCCGGATCGTTCTCGTTCAACTCCAGCGTCAGCGGCGAACAGCCGGCCATCAGCGGAATAAACTGCTCGTAGCCAACCCACGCCGAATCAAACAGGATGTAATCGCACAGATGTCCGATGCGATCGACCACCTGACGCGCGTTGTACACCGTGCCATCGTAAGTGCCGAGCTGAATAATCGCCAGGCGGAATGGACGTTGATCGTTGGCACGATCGGGCGCCACTTTGGCGATTTGGTCGCGCAGATAAGCATCGTCAAAACAGTGTGCATCAATGCCGCCGATAAAGCCAAACGGATTACGCGCCGCTTCCAGATACACCGGCGTGGCGCCCGCCTGAATCAGTGCGCCGTGATGGTTGGATTTGTGGTTATTACGGTCAAACAGCACCAGATCGCCGCGCGTCAGCAGCGCGTTGGTGACCACTTTATTGGCGCTGGAGGTGCCGTTAAGCACGAAGTAGGTTTTGTCGGCGTTAAACACTTTCGCCGCGAACTTCTGCGCATCTTTGGCTGAGCCTTCGTGGATCAGCAGATCGCCGAGCTTGACGTCGGCGTTGCACATATCCGAACGGAAGACGTTCTCGCCGTAGAACTCATAGAACTGACGTCCCGCCGGATGTTTGCGGAAGAAGGCACCACCCTGATGTCCCGGACAGGCAAACGTGCTGTTCTGCATATCGACGTAGCGCGTGAGCGTGTCGAAAAATGGCGGCAGCAACTCGGCTTCATACGCCTGCGCGGCGTCCTCCAGCGCGTCCCACTCTTCTGGCGCGCCGTTGATTTCGCCGGTGATGCCCGGCAGCTTCAGCACTTCTTCATCGAACGCATTGGCGACAAACACCGGCAGATTAAAGCCGACCTTGCGCAATAGCGTTAGCACGCCACTGCGCGTGTCCGACAAGGTGATCACGACCGCAGCGACATCGGTAAAGTCGGTATTGTCCAGCGTCACCACGTCGCGCGCAGTGTTAAGACTAAGGGTTGGCGCTACAGCAACGCTGGCAGCAATTTTCAATGGGTTCATAACACAAATCCCTGAGAGAGGATGAGTGGGTGCCGATGGCACAGCAATGAGGAGGTTTCCTCGGCGAAGTCAATCTGGGAGTTGAACACTAACTGGGGCGCAATCATGTCATCTTTTTTTTGCCGGAACAACCGCTGCGCTGGCCCCTCACCCCAGCCCTCTCCCGCAAGCGGGCGAGGGCGCCGTCCGAGCGAGAGTTAAGGTATGCTGGATCAGTTCCCTCTCCCACCTGTGGGAGAGGGTTAGGGTGAGGGCAAAAAAGGAGTACTATACCCCCACTTTCCTCAACCAGCCGGAGGCTGCATGTTCAAGGCATTGGTCATTGAAAATGATGAACAGGGATATCGCACATCCCTGAAAGATCTGTCAGAAAAACAACTGCCCGATCAGGATGTCACCCTCGAAGTAAGCTACTCCACGCTCAACTACAAAGACGCGCTCGCCATCTGCAACAAAGGCCCGATTGTGCGGCAATTCCCGATGGTGCCGGGCATCGACTTCGTTGGTCGGGTGATCAGCAGCCGCCATGCTGAATGGCAGCAGGACGATGTGGCGCTACTCACCGGCTGGGGCGTAGGCGAAAAGCATTGGGGTGGACTGGCGCAGAAAGCCAGCGTCTCGGGCGACTGGCTGGTACAAGTGCCGGCCGCACTCAGCCCGCTACAAACCATGGCAATTGGCACCGCGGGCTTCACCGCCATGTTGTGCGTGCTGGCGCTGGAAAAACAGGGCATCACGCCGCAGCACGGCCCGGTTTTAGTCACCGGCGCGAGCGGCGGCGTTGGCAGCTTCAGCGTCAGCTTGCTGGCACGTCTCGGCTATGAGGTGATTGCTTCCAGCGGTCGCGCCAGCGATAGCGATTACCTGATCAACACGCTGGGCGCGACGTCGATTATCGATCGCGCAGAGCTGAGCGAGCCGGGCAAACCGCTGGCGAAAGAGCGCTGGGCGGCGGCGATTGATAGCGTCGGCAGCCACACGCTGGCCAATGTGTTAGCGGGCATCAAGCGCGATGGCGTGGTCGCGGCGTGCGGCATGGCGCAAGGTTTGGATCTGCCGACCAGCGTCGCGCCGTTCATCCTGCGCGGCGTGGTGCTGGCGGGCGTGGATAGCGTGATGTGCGCAAAACCGCTGCGGCAGCAGGCGTGGCAGCGCCTGGCGGAACTGGTGGATGGCGACCTGTTGCAGCAGTTAACCAAGGTGATTCCGCTGAGCGAAGCGCGCGAAGGTGCCGAGCAGCTGCTGGCCGGTAAAGTACGCGGCAGATTGATCGTCGATTGCAGATAATCGCACATTACGTAGCGGCGCAATTTATGGCGCGTCTTTTCACAGAGCGCGATAAATCGCGCCGCTACGGTCTCAGGCACGCAGTTGAATCTGCGGCCTGCCCTTCTCATCCTGCACCACTACATCCAACTCCGCCTGATACCAGCGCGTCAGCGTGTGTTCGGTCATCACCTCATTGGGTGCGCCTTCCGCCACCAGCTTGCCCTGATGCAGCAACAGCACGCGATCCGACCACAGCGACGCGAGGTTAAGATCGTGCAGCACGGTGCAAACGCTGAAGCGTCCGTTGCGCGTCAGACGATGCAGCAAACGCAAACTGTGCTGCTGCCAGAACAGATCCAGCGCGGAAGTGGGTTCGTCGAGAAACAGCCAGCCGCGTGGCCCGTCATCGTGCCACAGCTGAGCCAGCACGCGCGCCAGCTGCACGCGCTGCTGTTCACCACCGGAAAGCGATCGATAATCGCGCTGTGCCAGCTCAAGGCTGCCGGTAATGTGCATCACCTCGTCGATCACCGCCCTGGATTGAGCCCGCGGCCAGGGCGCGCGGCCCATCGCCACCACATCGGCGGCGGGCAGCGGAAAACTGACGCTATTTTGCTGACGCATCACCGCGCGGCGCTGCGCCAGCGGTTCGCGCGGCCAACTGTTTAGCGGACGATCGCCGAGCCAGCACTCGCCCGCTTGCGGCGTGAGAAAGCCGGTCAGCAAGCGCAGCAGCGTGGATTTCCCCGCGCCGTTGGGGCCGATCAGCGCGATCATTTCGCCAGGCTGCAAAGTCAGGGAAACGTCGTCGATCAACGCGCGTGAGCCGTGGCTAAATCGCAGCCCGCGCGCCTGCATGCAGTCACTCATTCATCCCCCTTTGCTCACGCAGAATCAGCCAGAGAAACCACGGGCCGCCCAGCAGGCTGGTTAACAGGCCCACCGGCATTTCCGCTGGCACCACCACGGTGCGCGCCAGCGTATCGGCCAGCAGCAGCAAAATCGCGCCCGCCAGCGCCGAACCGGGCAGCATCCAGCGATGATCGCTGCCGAGACAGAAACGCATCAGGTGCGGCACCACTAAACCGACAAAGCCGATAATGCCACTCACCGCCACGGCGGTGCCTACCAGCAACGCGCTCAGCACCAGCAGCTGACGCTGCGTACGCTTAACGTCGATGCCCATGTAATGTGCATCCTCTTCGCCGAGTTGCAGCAAATTGAGACGACGCGCGCGCAGCTGAATCGCTATCAGCGCCGGCAGAATCAGCACCGCGCACACCGCCAGGCTCGGCCACTGCGCCGCACTCAAACTGCCCATGCCCCACAACGCCAACTGACGCAACTGCTGATCGTTACTCAGCCACGACAGCACGCCGACCGCCGCGCCGCATAAGGCATTGATGGCGATACCAACCAGCAGCAAGCGCGACAAATTGCCCAGCGCCATACGGCTAAAGCTGAAGATCAGCAGCGTCACCACCAAACTACCCATAAAGGCGGCGAGTGTTGGCAGCCACAGCGCCAGCAGCGGCGGCAAGCCGAGCGGGATAACGATCGATATCGCCACCGCTAAACCCGCTCCGCTGCTAATGCCGAGCAAACCGGGATCGGCCAGCGGATTGCGAAACAATCCCTGCATCACCGCGCCGGACACCGCCAGCGCCATGCCGAGCAGCACCGCCAGCAGCACGCGCGGCAGGCGGATGTTGATCCAGATTTGCCACGCCATATCGCTCAGCGGCGCACGCAACAAAGTGCGCATTGAAAGCGGCATCGCGCCGAAGTTGGCCGCCATCAGCATCACTATCAGCATGCAGATGGTCATCAAACCGAGCCAGCGCATCACGGATGTAGTCGCCATATTTTTCCCCTAAATAATTCAAGGTGCAGGAAGGCAGCAAGTGTTCGAATCCCCAGGAGCTTACACAAGTAAGTGACTGGGGTAAGAACACGCAGCTAACGCGCCTGCGGCTTGAAGTATGACGGGGAAGCCGCTTCGGCTGCGTGGCGCAGTTTGATAATCGCGCCCGGCGTATCAAGGCCAAAGCTCAGCAGCGCCATCTCATCCACCACCAGCAACGCGCGATGCTGACCGGCTGGCGTCAGTGCCAAACCGGGCAGCGACCACACTTTCTCTTCGCCGCCCAGCGTACGCAGGCCATCTTCACCCACCACGATCAAATCCGGTGCCGCCGCAACCACGCCTTCCTGCGACAGCTGCTGATAGTGCGGCACCGCCGCCATCGCGTTAATCAGACCCGCGCTGCGAATCGCGCCGTCCGCGCCGGTTTGTGCCCCCGCTGCCTGAGTGCGCATGCCGCCGTGCGCCATGATAAACAGCACTTTAATCGGCAACGGTTTTTGTGGGATCTGCGCGCGCTGCTTGTTGACCTTCTCGATCAGCGCGTTGGCTTCCTCTTCACGATGCAGCGCCTTGCCGATGGTGGCGATTTTTTCCGCGATGGCGTCGAGGCTGTTTTTGCCGGTGACATCCACCACTTTTACGCCAGCTTGCGCCACTTGCTGCAGCACCAGCGACGGTTTTGCCAGCTCGCTGCTCAGCACCAGCGTCGGCTTCAGCGCCAGAATCCCTTCGGCATTCAACTGCCGCATATAACCGACATCCGGCAGCTTGTTGGCCTGCGCCGGATGCTGGCTGGTGCTGTCACGCGCTACCAGATCCTGCTGCGCATCCAATGCATAGATGATTTGCGTGACGTCACCGCCAATCGAGATCACCCGCTCGGCCGCAACAGCAGGCAGCGCCAGCGCAGTCAGCAGCAACAGAAGTTTTCTCATGCTAACGCCTCCAGCGACATCACCTGCTCGCGCCAGCGCGCCTGCTCCGGCGTGCCTTCGCTGCGCTGACCGTACAACTGCGCGATCTGCGTGCCGTCGGCGGCAAACAGTTCCAGGCTGGTGACGAAGCCGTCGCCGCTCGGTTTGCGCGTCACCCAGCTTTCGCTGATGTGATCCGCCATCAAATGCAGTGTGAAGGTGGGATTGAAGATGTTGATCCAGTTATCCATCGGCATCAGCTTCTGCACCGCGCCGGTGAAGATCTGCGTGCAGCCACGGTTGCCGATGAAAATCATGATTTCATTGCCATCCTGCTGCGCCAGATCCAGCAGCTGCGCCAGCGAGTCATTACTCACCTGACGCGCCAGATCGTCCGCCACCGCGCGGAACGCCTGCGGGCGCGAGATGTTGTGGCGCTTCAGCAGACCAAAGAACTGATGCACATCGGTGATGGCGCGCCATTCGGCTTCCACTTTGCTGGCATCAACCGCCCTGCTGTATTGCGGCGCGCTGGCGGGCTGCGGATCTAGCGCCGCCGCGTTCTCCAACACAAACGCCGCAATCAGCGCATCCCACGCGGCGAAATCGGTGTTGTCGGTGGTGTAGATTTTCAGCACCGCATCAGCGTGGCGATCAAAAATCTGGATGCTTTGACGTTCACCGTGGGCGCTCTGCTCACGCAGGAAGAACGCGCTGTGCCACTGATGCGGGAACAGACGCTGATCGAGCGCGCGCGGGTTGAGAATCAGTCCGGCGTGTTCGCCAAGGTGCAGGTTTTCATATTTGCCCACCTGCTCGTGAACCGCATATTCATTGCGGGTGATGCTTTTGGTTTCACCTACCGCCGCCAGTGCTGCCAGCAGCGCAGGGAAATCAGCTTTTAACGCCTTTGCATCCTGGCCGACACGCGCTTCACACAGCTGCGCTTCGCCTATGCCCATCAGCGCGGCGAGATCGCGCGCGTACTTTTTCGGATGCTCGCCTTTCAGCGCCAGATAGTGATCGTAACGTGAGTTCATTGCCTTGCTCCATGAAAATGCCCTGCGCTGCCGCAGGGCGAAAAGGGATTAGAAATCGACGTTCACACCCAACTGGAAGGTGCGGCCTGGCATCACCGCCAGGTTGATGTCGTTGCGTTCCTGGGCGTTGCTGCTGGTCAGCGTGCGGCTGCTGGTGTAATCCCAGTATTTGCGATCGGTAATGTTGTAGATACCGCCGCTCAGCTTGACGTTTTTCGTCGCCTGCCAGTAAGCCGTTGCATCCACCATGCCGTAACCCGGCACGCGCATATATTCCGTGGTGGAATCAGTGATCGCCGTGCCGGTGTTGGTGTAGCTTTCGCGGTTGGTCGCCGTGGCCTGCTTGCCTTTCACGAAGGTGGCGGTCAGCGCTGCGCCGTAGCCGCGCGCTTTGTCATCCCACGCCAGGCCAACAATCGCTTTCAATGGCGCGACGCTATCAAGATCGATGTACTTGTCACCGGCGTAGCTGGACTTGGATTTACCTTCGTTATAGCCCAGCGCAAAGGTGCTGCTCAGGCCATCGACCTGCGGGAACCAGGTGCCGTAATTCACTTTTGTGGATATCTCAGCACCATAAATGTAGGCCTTATCGCGGTTTTCAGCCTGATAGCTGGTGTAGATGTTGCTCGGGACGTTGACGAACATCTCCGGATTGGTGGCGCGGCGATAGCGGGTGTAGGCGATGAAGTTTTTGTACTGGTTATAGAACACCGAGGTGTTGACCGTTACGCCTTCTGTCGCCTGGCCTTTCAGGCCCCACTCAAAGTTGTTGCTGGTTTCGGTTTTCAGATCGGTGTTACCAATCAGCGCATACTGCGCGCTCCCCGCATAGCTGGAACCCAGGTTCCATGAGCCATACAGCTGGCTGGTGGTGGGGAACTGCACGCCGCGTTTGTATTGCAGATAGGTGGTCAGCGCTGGCGTTAAATCGTACTGGAAGGTCAGCGATGGCAGCACCTGCGTATCGGAGTTAGTTTTGCCATACAGCGCATCAACCTGCTCTTCGGTCAGCACCGTGCTGCCGGTGGTGAGATCGCCGAGATTTTTTGGCTTGGTGCTTTGATACATTACGCGCACGCCGGGAATGACCGCGAAGTTGTGGCTATCAAGATCGAAATTGATCTTATCTTGCAGGTATCCTGCCACCGCGAAAGTGCGGCTGTCAGACTGCGGTTGGGTGATGGCGCTAAAGGCGCTCGGCGCTGGTTCCTGGCGGAACGGACGCTCGCTGTTGTCCAGGCGCGCATTGACACCGGCACTCAACTCGTGGCGGCCCAGCGTTTTGGTGCCGCGCGTGTCGAAGCCATAGCTATCGACGTTGAAATCGGAATAGACAAAGCCGTACTGGCTGGCGCTGGTCGGCAGATAGGTATTGTCGTGCGCCTGAGTTTGCTGCCAGTAAAGGCGCGTGGTCAGCGTATCGATAAAGTCGTTGTACGGCGTCCACTCATCCGCCAGATTGATGCCCCAACGGCGCGTATCGCTCTGCTGCTGCGCGGTGCCCCAAACGGTGTTGCCGCTGGTGTCCCAGGTATCGTAATGACTGTGGTTGGTTTTGTGGTAGTAATCAAAGGTGGCGCTCAGCTTGTGCTGATCGTTCGGCTGCCAGATCCCGGACGTCATAAAGGCGTCAGAGTGCCAGTTGGCCGGATAAGCTTGTTTCACGTCGCTGTTGTTGCGGGTTTCCTGGCCGTCGCGACGGCTGTAAACAAATAGGCCGCGCAGCTCGTCATCGCCAGCAGCGGCGGTGATGCCGTTGTGCCAGCTGCGATTCGATGAGTCGTAATCGCTCTGGTAACCGAAGTAACTATTTTTGTCGCTGCTAAGGTAATCGTCAGCGGTTTTATTGTGGAACGAGACGTTACCGCCAATCGAGGTATTCGGCTGATCCACCGCCGTGGCGCCCTTCTCAATTTCAACGCTGCCGAACAGGTAGGGATCGATGTAATCACGGCCAATACCAAAGGTGTTGTTGCCGGTGCGGCTGACGTAAGGGCGGCCGGTGGCATCCGGAATCGGAATGCCGTCGATATCCATGCCGACGCGGTTACTCTCCAGACCACGAATGTTGTAACCGGTGTAACCCGCGCGGTCGAAACCGCTTTTGCCGGCAGAGGATCCGCCGCTGGATCCGGTGGCGCTGATCAGCGGCTCATAACGCATGATCGAACCGAAATCGTTCGCACCGCGTTTTTGCAGCTCTTGTGCTGTGATGGTGGTTTTATTGCCGGCCTGCGGTTTTGGCGCGGTGACGGTGAGAACCGGTTCATTGCTGGTGCTATCGCTGGCGGCAAAGCTGCAAGCGGCATGAATAGCTGAAGATAAGATGGCAACTTTGAAAAGACGTTGCTGGGCTGTTCCCTGAAAGAGTGAAGACATGCGCGAAATACCTGGTTAATTGTTAGTATTCGCTCACTTGCTTGCTGCCGGAAAGTACGGACCTTGGTTAAAAGACCGTAAAAATTATGGACTTATTTTTTGTAATAAATGATTTCGAAAGGAATGTAATGCAAGTGGTAATCATTATCAACTAGCAGTAAGCTAAGATGTATCTTGGACCGCACATTTTGTTAACTTCATTATCTAAATGAGACACGTTATGTCACAGAAACCAGCGATTACCATTCATTACTGCACACAATGTAACTGGATGCTGCGTTCCGCCTGGATGGCGCAGGAGTTGCTGCATACCTTTGCCGAGGATTTAAGCGCGGTAACGCTACAGCCGGGAACCGGCGGCGTGTTTGAGATTACCATTGATGGTCAGGTGATTTGGGAGCGTAAGCAGGAAGGCGGATTCCCGGATGCGGCAGCGCTGAAGCAGCGCGTGCGCGACGTCTGCTGGCCGGATCGCGCGTTGGGGCATGTGGATAAGAAGAAGAGTTGATTTGGGGTTCGTGCGTTATCGGAATAAACGGATGTACACGCACCTAAGGTCGTCATTCATGGCGACCTGCTAACTTTTAGCGATCTTTTCCGCCGCTTCCTGCAGCGCGCTGATCACGATCTCCAGCGCCTCATCCGAAATCTCTTCCTGCGCCAGACGATGATTCAAGGTGTGTTTGATCAGATGAATCGCCTGTTCAACCTGCGGAATGCTGCGGTTATTCACCAGAATCGCCAGCGAGGTTAAGCGCTCGATAATCGCATTCACGTTGTCACGATTCTCCGCCAGCAGCGCCTCGCCGCCTTCATTCAGCGCATAGGCTTTACGCGATGCCTGGGCATCGACCACGCGAATCGCATCCATCTCTTCGAGCAACGTAAGGTTGGGATAGATAATGCCGGGGCTGGGTGAATATTCCCCTTTGGAGAGCTCTTCAACCGATTTAATCAGCTCATACCCGTGCGCAGAGCTGATGGCGAGAAAGTGCAGCATTAACAAGCGGATATCGCTGGCATCCAGCATCCGCTCCCGACGCTTCTTGCGTGCGCCTGCACAGACGGTGCGCTGTGCGTGATCGGACTGCCATGGAAAATCCCGCTGCTGTTTCATTGCCTTCCTGAGCGCTAATTAAGGGAGGTTGATAGTAGTCTGCCACCTGGCAAAATTCAACACAGGCGGCAGCGCGCGCGGCGTTGGCGTTATTTTTGATGCCAATAAGCTACGGCGCGCACGAAATCGGTATGTGCACCGCGTCCCTGGGTGAAGTAATCGCTCAGCAGTTTCACCGCTTCGCCCTCGCCCGTCAGCCAGATGAAGTATTCAGTGGCAGGCAGCGCAATCCTATCCAGCTGCGCCTTAATCGGTGCCAGGTTATCGGCCTGCATGGTGCCGCTGCCCAACCAACTCACCTGCACATTCGGCAGATCACCGAGATAATCACGGCCGGTGGCTTCATCGGCATAGGCCAGCAGATGAATTTCCTGCGCCTGAATTTCGCTGTAACGACGTTTAAAGGCGGGCAGACCGGTCTCATCACAGACGTAAATCTGGCAGGCGTAATCCGCCGGGATCACCAACGAACCGCGCGGGCCGCCCATCGCGATTCGATCGCCCACTTTGGCTTGGTTTGCCCAGCTGCTGGCAACGCCGCCATCGTGGATGTAGAAATCGATGGTCAGAGAATCGACGCCGTTAAATTCCAGCGGCGTGTAATCACGCGCGGCAGGACGCACGCCATTCGGCCAAACGATGCCTTCATCGGTGATCTGCGGCAGCGCCAGCTCTGCACCGGCATGTTCCGGGAAGAACACTTTGATGTGATCGTCAAACGATGGCGAGTTGAAGCCGGCCAGATCGCTGCCGTTGAAAACAATGCGCCAGAATTCACCGGCAACTAGCGTTTTGCTGACCACGCTGATGTGGCGGAAACGCAGTTCATTGCGCACACGACGTGGCGCGCGTTTGGAAGGGTGAGTTTGCAAGTAGTGTCTCCCTAAAAGATAGTGAAAGTCATTCTCATCTGATGGGGAGAGGATAGTTATGATATATCTTCGACGCAATGCCGAAAAATGCTATTGGAAGATTGGCATGTCAAAACAGCGCGATAAATCGCGCCGCTACGATGAAGAGCAGTGAGGGATAAGGTGCAAATGACAAGCAGGAAGTGGAGCGGCGCAATTTATTACGCAATACATAAATGCGTTTGACTGCCGAGACCCCGCTTAGATTGCAGCGGTCACGGATTTTAAAAGCGGATTACGCCTGGCGATTGCCGCAGGTCACGAAACTGCCATCATCCTGGCTATGTTTCGGCAGCACATTGTCGCCCAGAATTTCATGCTGCGCACAATGCGGTTGATGCGGATGCAGTCCGCCCGGCGGTGAAAAAGGCTCAGCCATTTGTGCACTTGCCAGCGAAGAAAACGCTACAAGCGCTGTCATGAGGAACAACGGTAGAAGTCGCATAATTTTTTTGTCTGTTCACTATAGCGGCCCGGAATGGACCAGAAATGCAGGTGATTATCCAGCCTGATGTGTGGCGGCTGGTGATTTACGCGGCCAATCAGGTTTCAATGAAGAATTTTACGCTCATTACACCAGTGAGTTTATAAAATCGTGCGGTTTGTCACGGTTTACCGCACGAATTATGCATTACTTATCCGTCACCGGAATATAGAAGGTGCCTTGTAGCAGATCGGTCGTGCTGTATTTCAAATCCAGCTTAAGCAAATCTTTACCCGCACGGCGTGCCACGCCCAGCGCTGGCAAGTGGTTGTAGTAAATCTCCGCGGTGAACGCGTTGATCTCTTCCGGCGCGCCGTGCCAGTCAATCTCCGCACACAAACCCCTCTCGCCGGTCCAGTTCTGCACGTTACGCGGCAGCACATCGGCGTATTGACTCTCCAGCGCCTGGAACAGGCTGATGTGTTGCTGGTCGGCAGAATGCACGCCCGGACTGAAATGAAAGCCCAGCCAGCCGCGGTTCACATGCTGACCGGCAAAAGCGATGAAATCGCGCGTATGCTGCGCCACCACATGATTTTGATGATCGATGTATTCCCCGAAACGGCATTCCCACTCAATCACTTCGCCACACAGCTGAATCTCCGGCTTCTGCGCCAGACGCGCATTGACCCACTCACGCTGCGTGGAGATGCGGCTGTGGAAATCCTTCATCAGCATTTCCGGAATGCGACGATAAGCACCCGGCGTCATCGAGAAGTGACTTTTAAACACACGGGTAAAATTCTGCTGATTATCAAAACCAAAGCGCACCGCAATATCGATCAGCGGCATGCTGGTCAGACGCAGCGCCATCGCCGCCATGGTCAGACGACGTTTGCGCGTGTAGGACGCCAGCGTTTGTCCGGTCATCTCTTTGAACATGCGCTGCATGTGCCATTTGGAGTAACCGGATTTCAGGGTAATCAGATCGATGTTGAGCTCGTCGGTCAGGTTCGCTTCTATCCAGTCCACCAGATCGTTGATGTACTGTTTTTTTACATTCAGGCTGAGCATGATTTTGATAGTCGAATGAGGTGGTTAACGTCATGAATTTGCGTTATTCGTCACATAAATATAACAAAAACGTATTACCAACGTAAGGAAGAGTAAAGGTAGCGCAACGGGAAAAGCATTAATTGCTTAGGTTACTAACGTTTTTATCGCGCACGAAAAGAAAAAAGGTCGTCACGAATGACGACCTTGCGGTGATATCAACTGCTTGAAGCGGTGCGCGGGCTCAGTGCGAACGCATGCCCGCTGCCGTCATCATCATACGAAACAGTGATGCCACCACACCGAGTGCCAGCACGCTTGCGCCGTAAATGACTACCAGCCACATCACCTGCTTCCACCACGGAATCTTCGTTTCAGAGTGAGTTTTCATGTTGCTGACCTCGGTTTTCATATCAATGGTATCCTTCGTCGGCTTTGATTTTTCCGCGGAACACGTAGTAACTCCAGAAGGTGTAACCCAGAATTACCGGAATAATCAGCAGGCCGCCCACCAGCATAAACGCCTGGCTGCTCGCCGGAGACGCCGCCTGCCAGATGGTGATTGACGGTGGAATGATGTTCGGCCAGATGCTGATACCGAGGCCCGAGAAGCCAAGGAAAATCAGCGCCAATGTCAGGATGAACGGCGAGTAATGCGCTTCACGTTTGATGGCGCGCACAATCCCCCACGAACACAGCACCACCAGTACCGGAACCGGCAGGAACCAGAACAGGTTCGGACGCGAGAACCAGCGCTGCGCGATATCCGCGTGCGTCAGCGGCGTCCAGATACTGATAATGCCCACCACCAGCAGCAACGTCAGCGTCAGCGGCGTCGCCAGCGCAGACATCTTACGGTGCAGATCGTGTTCGGTTTTCATGATCAGCCAGGTACAACCCAGCAGTGCATAGGCGATGACCAGACCGACGCCGCAGAACAGCGGGAACGGCGCTAACCAGCTCATCGCTGAACCCGCATATTCACGGCCCACCACCGGGAAACCATTCAGGATCGCGCCCACGGCCACGCCCTGACTGAAGGTGGCCAGCAGTGAACCGGCGATGAATGACTTATCCCAGAACGCACGGTGTTCTAGCGTGGCTTTAAAGCGGAACTCAAACGCGACGCCACGGAAGATCAGGCCAATCAGCATCGCCGTCAAAGGAATCGACAGCGCATCCAGCAACACAGAGTAGGCCAGCGGGAACGCGCCATACAGCGCCGCGCCGCCCAGCACCAGCCAGGTTTCGTTGCCATCCCAAACCGGGGCAACGGTGTTAACCATCATGTCGCGTTCGATAGGATCTTTGTTGAACGGCAGCAGCAAGCCAATGCCGAGATCGAAGCCATCCATCACGATGTACATCAAGGTGCCAAAGACGATGATGGCAAACCAGATAATTGAAAAGTCGATCATCTTAGTGCTCCCCACTCTTTTCGCTATGGGTTTTGGCCGCCGACAACGGACGCGCTGGCGTGTGATGCTGACCCGGACCACCGTGATCAACCTCTTTACCTTCGCCGGTCACCGGACCCTCTTTGATCAAACGCATCATGTAGAGGTAACCGACACCAAACACGGACGAGTAGACCAGAATGAACGCCAGCAGGCTGATGCTCATGTGGACATCGCCATGCGCCGAGACCGCATCAATGGTGCGCTGCACGCCATATACCACCCAAGGCTGACGCCCAATCTCGGTAGTAAACCAACCGGCCAGAATAGCGATCAAACCGGATGGTCCCATCAGCAGCGTGAACCACAAGAACGGACGCGAGTGATACAAACGGCCTTTGAAACGCAGCCACAAAGAAACCACGCCGAGTGTAATCATCAGCAGGCCCAGCGCCACCATTACGCGGAATGACCAGAAGATGATGGTGGAGTTCGGACGGTCCTCTTTCGGGAAGCTCTTCAGCGCAGGAATCTGCTTCTCCAGGCTGTGCGTCAGAATCAGGCTGCCGAGGTACGGAATTTCCAGCGCGTATTTGGTGCGCTCCTGCTCCATATCCGGCACACCGAACAGAATCAGCGGCGAGGCTTCACCCGGCTTGTTTTCCCAGTGTCCTTCAATTGCCGCGATTTTCGCTGGCTGATGCTCAAGGGTGTTCAGGCCATGCGCATCACCGATCATCGCCTGAATCGGCGCAACGATCAGCGCCATCCACAGCGCCATCGAGAACATTTTACGAATCGCTGGATTGTCGTTACCGCGCAGCAAATGCCATGCGCCCGACGCGCCAACAAAGAAGGCGCTGGCCAGGAAGGCACCGACCGACATGTGGAACAAGCGATAAGGGAACGATGGGTTGAAGATGATTTTCAGCCAATCTTCCGGCACCACGATGCCGTTCTGGATGATGTAGCCCTGCGGCGTATGCATCCAGCTGTTCGACGCCAGAATCCAGAAGGTGGAGAAGATGGTGCCGAGCGCGACCATGCAGGTTGCAAAGAAGTGCAAGCCTGGACCGACGCGGTTCCAGCCAAACAGCATCACGCCAAGGAAGCCCGCTTCAAGGAAGAAAGCGGTTAACACTTCATAGGTGAGCAGCGGACCGGTGATACTGCCAGCAAACTGTGAGAAACCACTCCAGTTAGTACCAAACTGGTACGCCATCACCAATCCGGATACCACGCCCATGCCGAAGTTAACGGCAAACGCTTTCGACCAGAAATGGTAGAGATCGCGATAGGTCTCGTTACGGGTTTTCAGCCACATCCCTTCAAGCACCGCCAGGAAACTGGCGAGACCGATGGTGATGGCTGGAAAGATAATATGGAAGGAAACAGTAAATGCGAACTGAATCCTGGCCAGATGAAAGGCGTCTAATCCAAACATTGCTTACCTCATTGCCACAAATTACACCGAATTTTTACTTATAATTAACAAGCAGAGCGCAGCGGTAATTTCGCTGTGCTTAAAGAAATGTCGCGCCAATGTAAAAGGAAGTGGTGCGAGCGAAAAGATACAGGGGAAGTCGGTAAAACTATAACAGTGTTTTTTGATTTCGATCATTGTTTTCAGCAGAAACTAATACTTTAAAAATCACGACGTTAAGGTTAATCACCCTCATTCATTGTGACAATATTGTTATTGTTTCCCGCCTATTCCCGCTGTGCTTATCAGGTAAGCACTTCATTTATTTATTTTTTAGTGCGAAGAAAAATGGCGTTATTTACGGTAAATACGTTGAGCATGTAAATATTTCCGGACAGCGCAGGATGATCAGAATTGTTAATTAAAAGCTAATATTTTTAGAACAAAAAGATATATTTATGCTGTTTATTAAACAGGTGATGTAAACGCAGTGACATTAACCTGCTGCGGCATGGTATTTGCCAGCGGCGACAAGCTGTGCTTTTTTAGAGCAGTAATCAACCAGTTAAACAGCTAAGGAGAGGTTATGGCCCGTCTCACTGCACAGGATTTCCCTCAGGAACTGCTCGAGCTTTACGATTACTACGCCCACGGCAAAATCAGCAAACGCGAATTTATCTCGATGGCGGCGAAATTCACCATCGCCAGCATGACGGGCGCCACGCTGCTCAGCGCCATGAGCCCCAACTATGCGCTGGCGCAGCAGGTGGAATTTACCGATCCGGCGATTAAACCGGAGTACATTCACTATCCGTCACCGCAAGGTCACGGCGAGGTGCGCGGCTATCTGGTGCGTCCGGCCAATGCATCCGGTAAAGTGCCTGCGGTGGTGGTGGTGCACGAGAATCGTGGCCTCAATCCCTATATCGAAGATGTGGCGCGACGGGTAGCGAAAGCCGGTTATATTGCGCTGGCGCCAGATGGTTTGAGCTCGCTGGGCGGTTATCCGGGCAACGATGACGAAGGCAAAGTGATGCAGGCCAAAGTCGATCCCGCTAAGTTGATGAATGACTTCTTCGCCGCGATTGATTTCCTGATGCATCACGAAGAGGGCACCGGCAAAGTGGGTATCACCGGCTTCTGCTACGGCGGCGGCGTAGCCAATGCGGCGGCCGTCGCGTTCCCTGATTTGGCCTGCGCGGTACCGTTCTACGGCCGTCAGCCTAAAGCGGAAGATGTGCCGCGCATCAAAGCGCCGCTGTTGCTGCACTACGCCGCGCTGGATAAAGGCATCAACGAAGGTTGGCCAGCCTATGAAGAGGCGTTGAAAGCCAATCACAAAATCTATGAAGGCTATGTATATCCCGGTGTGAATCATGGATTCCACAATGATTCGACGCCGCGTTATGACAAAGCCGCCGCCGAATTAGCGTGGAGCCGCACGCTGGGTTGGTTTGAGAAGTATTTACGCGCTTGAGGGTGCGGCGGTCGCCATAAATGGCGGCCCTTCTCAATGCGCCTTCAAAATCCGATGCACATTGCTCTCCAGCCAATCCGCCAGTCCGGTCACCTGCCCTTCTACTTCGCGGCCTAACGACGTCAAACGATACTCAACGTGCGGTGGCACCACGTCATAGGCAATGCGTTCAACAAAACCATCCTCTTCCATATAGCGCAGCGTCTGCGCCAGCATACGTTCGCTGACGCCGCCAATCTTGCGGCGCAGCTCGCTAAAACGCAGGGTTTCTTCGCGCAGCGCCAGCAAAATCAGTACGCTCCAGCGGCTGGTAATGCGCTTCAACACGTCGCGTGACGGGCAATTCACGTTAAGCAACTCACCGCGCGTAAATTTTTCACTCAACTTTTCAGACATTTAACTCAGCTTCTCCAAACTAACCAATCTGTAAGTACTTACTAAAAGTTAGTTTATCGCTTAGGCTGTTTTCATACCAGTTCAACAGGAGAACAACATGATTGCGATTACAGGTGCCACAGGCCAACTGGGCCGTCTGGTGATTAATGCGTTATTAAAAAAAGTGCCGGCTAGCGAAATCATTGCGGCGGTGCGTTCGCCCGAGAAAGCGGCCGATCTGCAGGCGCTGGGCGTAACGCTGCGAGCGGCGGATTACAGCCAACCGGAAACGCTGCAAAGCGCCTTTGTCGGTGTCGATAAACTGCTGCTGATCTCTTCCAGTGAAGTCGGCCAGCGTGAAGTGCAGCACAAGGCGGTGATCGATGCGGCAAAAGCCGCTGGCGTTGGCTTTATCGCCTACACCAGCTTACTGCATGCCGATACCTCGCCGTTGGGTTTAGGCGTTGAGCATCGTGCGACTGAAGCCCAGCTGAAAGCCTCGGGCATTCCTTTCGCGCTGCTGCGTAACGGCTGGTACACCGAAAACTACGCGGCGAGTATTGCGCCCGCGCTGGCGCATCATGCCTTTATTGGTGCGGTCGGCGAAGGTCGCATCGCTTCCGCGGCGCGCGCTGACTATGCGGCGGCAGCGGCCGAAGTGATCAGCCGTGACGATCAGGCGGGCAAGGTGTATGAACTGGCTGGCGACGACAGCTACACGCTGGCGCAGTTCAGCGCCGAGATTGCTAAACAGTCTGGCGAGCAAGTGGATTACATCAATCTGCCACAAGCCGAATTTGCCGCCGCGCTGAAAGGTGCCGGTTTGCCAGAGGGCTTGTCAGAGATGCTGGCAGATTCAGATGCCGGTGCCGAAAAAGGCGGTTTGTTTGACGATAGCCATACGCTAAGCAAACTGATTGGCCGCCCCACCACACCGTATGCGGACGTGATAAAGGCGGCGTTGCAGAAGTAAAGTGCGGCCTGATGCCCTCACCCCGGCCCTCTCCCACCGGGAGAGGGCGACGCTGCCACATGTTAGCTCGATCGGTTCCCTCTCCCGGTGGGAGAGTGAGACGCTGCCACATGTTAACTCGATCGGTTCCCTCTCCCGCCTGCGGGAGAGGGTTAGGGTGAGGGAAATACAGCTCTATTTCCGCTGCGTTTGCCATAAATTGATCAAGCCATTCCACGCTTTTTTGCGCAAATTTTAGCGATTTTCTTAAATACAGATATTTCTGTGCAGCTATTTAAACATCCATCCTAAAAGCCGCTTTCATTTCCTGAAATATAGTCCGTTGTAATCACTGAAAATTCATAAAAACACCGGATCCATCGACATGATTTATTACGTTCATAGATAAATCGCATTGTTGTTTCGCCCGTTCAGAGCTCTATAATTTGTTCTTTACGCATTCAAGAATTTACCAGGAGGCTGCTATTAATACTAACCAACAGCAATATAACGCTTTCGAGGATCGACGCGCTGATGCTGAACTGGAGTATCAATATAATCCTCACGAGTTCGTTCGCGAAGGTATGCAGGATTCGGAGCCGGAACCCGAGCTGATTGAAGGTTTGCCCGCGCCGGATGCGCTGACGCCTGCCGATCGCTACATGGAACTGTTTGAGCAGGTACAGACATCGCACATATTTGCTGACAGTAAAACGTTTCCGGACTGCGCACCAAAATTCGATCCGCTGGATATTTTAATCCGTTTTCGTCGCCGTAAACGCGCAGCGGGTTTTGATCTGGAAGCATTCGTGCACGAACATTTTTATTCACCTCAGGTGAATGAGAGCTTTTATGTTTCCAATCCAGATAAAACCTTAACCGAACATATTGACGATCTGTGGCCGGTGTTAACCAAAATGCCACAGCAACATTTAGCGCACTCATCGCTGCTGCCGTTGCCGAAACCTTACGTGGTGCCCGGCGGCCGATTTGGAGAAACCTATTACTGGGACTCCTACTTCAGCATGCTCGGTCTCGCCGATGCAGGCCGTGACGATCTGCTGCGTCATATGGCGGATAACTTCGCCTGGCTGATTGATAACTACGGTCACGTGCCGAATGGCAACCGTACTTACTACCTCAGCCGTTCGCAGCCGCCGGTGTTTGCGCTGATGGTGGAACTTTTTGAAGAGGATGGCATTCGCGGTGCGAAACGCTATCTCGATCAGCTGATGAAAGAGTACCAGTTCTGGATGGACGGCGCGGGTGAGCTGATGCCGCATCAGGCCTATCGCCACGTGGTGCGCATGCCAGATGGTTCGCTACTCAACCGTTACTGGGACGATCGCGACACGCCGCGCGATGAGTCGTGGCTGGAAGATATTGAAACCGCGAAGAAATCAGGTCGTCCGGCCAACGAGGTTTATCGCGATCTGCGTGCCGGTGCCGCATCGGGTTGGGATTACTCTTCACGCTGGCTGCGCGATCCGCAGCGTCTGGCGAGTATCCGCACCACGCAATTTATTCCGATCGATCTCAACGCGTTCCTCTACAAGCTGGAGCTGATGATTTCGACGCTGTCGCACGCTAAAGGTGAAGAGCTCACGGCGCTGGCGTGGCAAAAAAAAGCCGATGCGCGTAAGCAGGCGATTCATCGCTATCTATGGGATAACACCGCCGGGGTGTACCGCGATTACGACTGGCGTCGCGAACGCTTTGGCGCCTTCACCGCTGCTGCGGTGGTGCCGCTGTTCCTCGGCCTCGCCTCGCCCGAGCAGGCGCACCTGCAGGCCGTTGCGCTGCGTCATCTGTTACTGACGCAAGGCGGCTTGTTAACCTCAATGGTGGAGAGCGGCGAACAATGGGATAAACCCAATGCCTGGGCGCCGTTGCAGTGGATGGCGGTGGTCGGTTTGAATCACTACGGTGAAGAGACGCTGGCGACAGAAATTGCCGTTAACTGGCTGAATACGGTAAATAATTTCTATTCACTGCATCATAAGCTGGTGGAGAAGTATGACATCAGCGGCGATCGCGCCCGTCCGGGTGGCGGCGGCGAATATCCGCTGCAGGACGGCTTCGGCTGGACTAATGGCGTCACCCGCAGATTGATGACTATGTATGGGCATTTGCTGGCGGATTGAGATTGGTGCGACTTGATGCCCTCACCCTGACCCTCTCCCACAGGGAGAGGGAAACGCTGCCATATGTAAGCTCGATCAGTCCCCTCTCCCGCCTGCGGGAGAGGGTTAGGGCGAGGGTAAAAGCTACCCCGCCAACCCAAAACCCTGCTTACCATTCTTCTTAATCTGATACATCGCCTCATCGGCCCGCGTCAGCGCTTCATCGAAGCTGTCGCGTTCCTGCACCTGCGCAATGCCAATTGACGCACCAATCTGCGCATGTCCATTATCAATATCAAACGGCGTCAGCGCGGCATCCAGCACCGCCTGCATCATAATGCGCACTTTCGGATAGTCGATCAGGAACGGCATCAGCAGCACAAACTCGTCGCCGCCGAGTCGGCCAATCACCACGTTTGGCGGCACCACGTCGATGATGCGCTGGCTCAGTTGAATCAACACCTCATCACCACTGCGATGTCCCAAGGTATCGTTGACGTGTTTGAAGTTATCAAGATCGATAAACGCCACGCACAGTGGGCCCAGCGCTTTCATCCTGCTGAACTGCGTATTTAGCGCATGGCGATTAGTCAGTCCGGTTAGCGGATCGTGATGCGCCAGCGATGAGAGCTGCGCTTCGTACTGCTTCTCTTTGGTCATATCGATATGCGTGCCGGTGACTTTGAGCGGATTGCCCGCTGCGTCCCATTCTGTAACGCGTCCGCGATCCAGCACCCATTTAATGTTGTCGTTTTTGCCCAGCATGCGGTGCAGCGCTTCGTAATAAGGCGCGCGCCCTTCAATGTGATCGTAAAAAGCTTTGAGCACTTCGTCGGCGTCATCCGGATGCAGGCGTTCGCGCCACACATCGAACTGCGCTTTGGTCTCTTTCGGCTGAAAACCCAGCATCGCACCCCAGCGACGATTAAAAATCACCAGCTTGCCGCTGGGAATATCCAGCTGCCACAAACATAAACCGGTTCCATCCAGCGCTGCACTCAGCTTATTACGCGCGTCATGCGCTATACGCTTTAACCGCGCATTATGCTTTTTCAGGTTCTGAATCTGCTGACGCAGCGCTTCTTCTGACATGGTTGGCTGAAGGAGAGGAAATAAGCGCTATTTTGCCTGCCGGGAAGTTTCTGTAAATAAAACAAATGAAAAGCCGATTAGCAGCGGCAAATTGGAGAAACTTCAGGAGTTACGTCGAAAGTTTCCTGTCAAAACAGCTGACTTAACTTACTGAAGTACCAGCCTGTAGTAAGCCCCGCCTACATACGTAAGAAATTTCTTAAAAAGCATTTAATAACCGTTGAGCTTCGTGCCGCTGTGAAGGGTTACTGGCGCATTAAAGCGCAGCCAGAGGGCCGCACCGCCGCACGGCAGTGCCTAAAGCAGCAAAGAAAACTGAGAATCAATTCGTGGGCAAACGCATTTTTAGCATGATTTTTTTGTTGGGCTTTTGCCTGTCGGCCTGGAGCGCCACCACCTTAAAATTCACGCCGCGTTACGGTCTGGTTTCCCCTGAAGTGACGCTGAATGCAGAGGGACAGCAGTGGCTAAAACGTCATCCGGTGCTGCGCGTCGGCGTATGGAGCCATACGTTACCGCCCTATTCGGTTGAATTCGAAGAGGACACCTTTGAAGGACTGTCCGCCGATTATCTGGCCATCATCGCGAAAACGCTGAATCGCCCGGTCGAAGTTAAGCGCTATAACACCCGTCTCGATCTGGTTAACGCGCTCAATAACAAGCAAGTCGATTTAATTCCTTACTACCCGCAGGCTGCTAATCATGAAACCAAACTGGCGCTGAGTATTCCCTATTCGCTGGCGCAAAGCGTGTTGATTAGCCGCCGCCAGGCAAAATTTGATCGTCAGCTGAATGACAGCCGCTATCGCCTGATGTACTACGGTGACGACGAACTGAAAGCGCTGCTGCATAAACGCTATCCCGAAGCCACATTAGCGCCCGCCTCACCGCCGCTCTGGGCCTATACCGATACCGCTTTTAATGAGGACATGGTGTTCTGGAGTAACTCCGCCACGCAGCGCTATTTGTCGCAGCGCGGCTTGCAGAACATCATTGAAGGCCATAGCACGCCTTACATGAACGATGTGGATGCACGCTTTGCCGCCCGCGCGGACAATGCTGAGCTGATCGACGCCATTAATGAAATTCTTAAAAATATCCCGCTACGTAATGCCGTACAAATTGCCGAAGCCTGGGGGCTTGATTACCGGTCGGTGGTGAAGAATCATCCTTTGGACCTTAGCGAAGCCGAAGCAAAATGGCTGGCGGAGCACCGCGACATCACGGTGAATTACGACCCTACACATCTGCCTTTCACCTTTCTCGACAGCAAACAGCGTGTCGCCGGACTCAGCGTTGATTTGTTAAATCTCATCTCGCAACGCACCGGTATTCGTTTTCATTACAACCCAATGCGGGGCTTGAGCAATATGCGCGATGCGCTGGTTAATCAACGCGATTCCCTGATTGTGGTGAGTGACGGCGCGTCAAAGCAGAGCCCGCAGATTCAATACACGCGATCTTATGTCTATTCGCCTTGGGTGGTGATGACCCGCAGCGACAGTAACTGGCACAGTTTAGATGAGATGACAGGGAAACGCATCGGCATCTACGAGCGTTCTTATTATCGCTTTGATCTGCGTCGCCGCTGGCCAACCATCGATTTTAGTGAAAATGCGGTTTCGCTCGACTCCCTCGGGCAGCTGCAGGACAAAGAGGTTGACGGCTTTATCGTGCCCTACGAATCGGCGCAATATTTGCTGAATAACCACTTCAACGATCGCTTCAAAGTGGCGTTTGTCGCACCGTTGCCGATGTTTCGCATGGCGATGGCCACCAATTTGGCGGATGAGCATCTGAATTCAATCCTGAATAAAGCGCTGTCAGATATTCCGCAGCCAACCATGCAGTCACTGATGGAGCGCTGGATCAAGTACACGCCGCCCGCCACCAGCACGTCCTGGCAGAGCTATCGCAGTTACGTGCTGCGTATTGCTGCGGTGGCCGGCATTTGCCTGCTGTTTTTCCTGTGGCGCAACCATCTGCTGAAATCGTCGCTGGCGAGGCAGCGCCAGCACGAGCGCGAAATCAGCAACCAACTGCACACGATCGAAACCTTGTTAGAGGACGTGCGTAAAGCGAAGCGTGCGGCACTGCGCTCCAGCGAGGCGAAAAGTACTTTCCTTTCACATATGAGCCATGAAATCCGCACGCCGTTGGCGGCACTGATTGGCCTGTTGGAGATTGAACATTTAGGTCAGAGCGACGAAGCGCAGCGGCAAAAGAATATCGATTTGGCGTGGGAATCTTCTCGTTCACTGCTCTCGCTGGTCGGCGATATTCTCGACCTGGCGAAAATCGAATCCGGTCATTTCAGCATTCGCCACATGCCGATGTCACTGAGCGATGTGGTTTACGACACTGAAGCGCTATTCCGTCAGGTGGCGCTAAATAAAGGGCTGGCGCTCAATGTCATGCTGGATATCGATCAGGACAGCGTGCTGTTTGATCCCGTGGCGTTGAAGCAGATCCTGGCGAACCTGGTCAGCAATGCCATTAAGTTTACCGCGCGGGGTGAAGTTGAAGTGGCGCTTTACCAGGCAGATATCACTAAACCCGAATACGTACTGGAAGTCTGCGACAGTGGGGTTGGTCTCACACCAGAACAGCAAAAGGCGATTTTCGAGCCCTTTGTTCAGGTGGATCAGGGCACTAATCGCGTCAGTGGCACCGGACTGGGTCTCAATATCTGTCGCCGTCTGGCGGTGATGCTGGGAACCGAGCTGCATGTAGAGAGCGAGCCCGATGAGGGCAGCGTGTTTATGCTGCGCTTCATCGCCCAGCCCGCCACGCTGACTGAAGCAGAAGCTGAGCCAGTTGATGACGTTGTGCACGCATCCTTAAGAATGCTGGTTGTGGATGACAACGCCACCAATCGCCTGCTGCTGGCACAACAGTTGCGTTACGCCGGGCATCATGTGTTGGTGGCAGAAGACGGTGAAACGGCGCTGGCACTGTGGCGCGAACATGACGTTGATCGTGTGATCACCGATTGCAATATGCCAGGCATGGATGGCTTTGAATTTACCCGCCAGTTACGTATTGAGGAGAAGCTAATGAATCGCCGCGCAGTCCCGATTTATGGCCTGACGGCGATGGCAGAAGAGCGCGTTGCACAACTCGCGACGCAGGCTGGCATGGATGGTTGCCTGTTTAAACCGCTGGAGCGCACCCAGCTGCTGCGAGTGGTCACTGGCAGCGCTGCCAGCAGTGTGCGCAATGAAACCCTGCTTACCCTGGAAAACCTCGCAGCCAATGATCCGCAAGCCTGGCGCGATCTGGTCACCACCGCTCAGCAGCAAAATGCGCGCGATCTTGCACAACTGGAGCAAGCTGCCATGGCGGAGGACTTCCCAAGCGCACACCACGCTGCACATCAATTACTTGGCAGCGCCAAATTACTGCGCGCTGAAAGCTTACAACAGAGTTGCCTTGCCGCCGAGCAGGCAGCCGAACAACGAGAGAGTGCGTTCCTGCAGCAGCTGATTCCCGCAGTCGCTACAGCAGTGGCCGAACTGGAAGCGATCTTCCTCCACGCACTAAAAAATAATCCTGATAATGAGGTGAAACCATGAAACAAGATGCAATCTGGCAGGTTGCCGTATTAGACGATCATCCCCTGATCGGCAAAGCAATTCAGTATCGTCTGGCGCAGGAAGCGCTGCTGGAGCTGGCTGGCGCCTTTTCGCAACGCCAGCAGCTGATGGCATTTTTGCAGCGTCATTCAGTGGACGTGCTGGTGCTGGACTACATGCTTGGCGAAGACGAACTCGACGGCCTGCAGATGGTGAAACAGCTGCGCGCGCGTTATCCCGATTTGAAAATCCTGATCTCCTCGGCAGTAGAAAAACCGGCAATAGTGCAACTGCTGTTAAAAGCGGGTGTGCATGGCTTTGTGGGTAAAAGTGAAGATCAGGAAGTGCTGATTACCGCCCTGCATCAGGTATGCCGTAACAAGCGTTTTCTCACCGCTGATATGCTGCTGGAGATGGATAAGTTTCAGGAAAGCGATCGGGAAATGCATGACTATTTATTGCCGCGTCAAACTGGCGAAGATATCACGCTGCTGCTGCGCAATCTCAGCCCACGTGAGATTGAGGTGATACGTTGCTATCTGGATGGATTAAGCATTACGCAAATCGCTGGAAAATATGCGCGCAGCCGTAAAACCATCAGCGGGCAAAAACAGACTGCACTGCGTAAATTGGGTCTGCGATCTGATTTGGAATTATTTAAATACAAAGAGCATTTCGGTGAAATTGTGCTGCAGCACTGATGCATAAATTGTGTTCTGTGACGCGGATCAAGGCTTATTGGCCGCGCTGCGCTGTCATGATGTTTACTAGAATGGTAGTTTATCAGTTATCACAGACACGATAACGGTGGATGACATTATGCAACTGACAATGCGTTGGTTTGGTCCGAAAGAAGATAAAGTTTCGCTGGAATATATTCGTCAGGTGCCGGGCGTGCGCGGCGTCGTGGGCGCGCTGTATGACGTGGCGGTAGGTGAAACCTGGCCGAAAGAGAAAATTAACGCGCTGGTTAAGCAGGTGCATGCCGCCGGGCTGACCGTGGAAGTGATCGAAAGCGTCAACATTCACGACGACATCAAAATCGGTCTGCCAAGCCGCGATCGTTACATCGAAAATTATCAGCAGAGCATCCGTAACCTGGCCGAAGCGGGTGTGAAAGTGATTTGCTACAACTTCATGCCGGTGTTCGACTGGATGAAGACCGACATGAACTACGTGCTGCCAGACGGCTCGCTCACCATGGCGTTCGAGAAGAAAGGCATTGATAAGAGCCTCGACGAAGTGGTGCAGGAAGTGCTGGGCAACGCCAATGGTTTCGCCCTGCCGGGCTGGGAACCGGAGCGTCTGGCAAAAGTGCAGGATCTGTTTGCCCAATACAAAGATGTTGATGACGCTAAGCTGCGTGAAAACCTCGCTTACTTTCTGAAAGCGGTGATCCCGGTATGTGAAGAAGTGGGCGTGAAGATGGCGATCCACCCGGACGATCCACCGTATTCGATCTTCGGCCTGCCGCGCGTGGTGAAGAACCGCGACGATCTCGACTGGATCTGTAACGTGGTCGATTCCGAGGCTAACGGCATCACGCTGTGTACCGGATCGATTGCCGAAGATCCGAGTAATGATGTGTACGCCATTCTGGCGGAGTTCTCGCGCCGCAAACGTATTCCGTTCGCCCATGTGCGTAACATCAAGATTATCCAGGATAAAGATTTCTACGAGTGCGCGCACCCAACCGAATACGGTTCGCTGGATATGTATAAAGTGCTGCAATCAATGCATGACAACGGCTTCGATGGCTACATCCGTTCGGATCACGGCCGCTTTATCTGGGGCGAAACCGGCCGTCCGGGCTACGGTTTGTACGACCGCGCGCTAGGCACCACCTATCTGCTGGGATTGTGGGAAGCGCTGAGTAAGCGCTGAGTTGGGTGCGCTTTGTCCCTCACCCTAACCCTCTCCCGCAAGCGGGAGAGGAACTTTTTGCTCCCTCTCCCCGTGGGAGAGGGCCGGGGTGAGGGCATCAACGCGCAGCAGCCTTCACCGCACAACCTGACAAACTCGCCTTCCCCACTTGCCGTTAAATATATACAGTCAAACTGTACATATTCAGCGGGGAATCACCATGTCAGAACATAACAAAGCCGTTGTGCGTCGATTCAATCAGCAGGTGATTGCCGAAGGCGATCGCCAGGCTTTCGATCAACTCGTCGGCGAAAACTTCATTAACCGCTCAGCGCCAGCCGGCGCGCCCAGCGATCGCGAAAGTCTTTGGCACACCTTCGATCAGATCCTGCGCCCCGCTTTCTCCCATCTTGAGGTGCACATTGAAGATCAAATCGCCGAGCGCGATTGGGTCACCACGCGCAAAACAATAACCGGCGTTCACAGCGGATCGCTGATGGGCATCGCGCCCACCGGTTTACCTGTAACGATCGCGGTGATCGATATGGTGCGAATTGAAGAGGGAAAATACGCGGAGCATTGGGGCATGAACACGCTGGCGGCGGTGATGACGCAGTTAAAGCAGTTTGCGTAACGCAGCCAGCCCTTTTTGCAGATCGTCGCGATCCTGCTGGTCGAGTGTTTCATTGATGCGCGCCGCAAGCCAGTCGGCACGCTGTTGACGTGCGGCCGCCAACGCAGCGCGCGCCTGATCGCTCAGCACAATCACCTGCGCCCGCGCGTCCTGCGCGCTTTTTTGTCGCAGCACCAAATCTTGCGCCTCGAGTTCGTTAATCACTAATCGCATGCTTTGATGCTTCACGCCGCGCAGCCGCGCGAGATCGGCGATAGAAAGCGCGTCATGGCTGTCGAGCAGATCTAAGGTTTCATATTGCGAGGTGCGCACGGTCGCGGTGCTGACGCGGACGTTACGTACCAAATGACTGACCATCTTACGGAGCTCTTCCGCCAGCTGCTGGGTTTCATTTTCAGTGCTCAAAGGGGCGATTCCTGCGCGCTATCGTCGGTCCATTATAGGAAACCTATTGCCAGGCTTTAAACAACAAACTGGCATTCACGCCGCCAAAGCCAAAACCGTTGGAAAGCGCATAGGTCATTGCCGTCGGCTGTGGCTTGAGTGCCACCAGATTCAGCCCAACAGCCGCTTCATCCGGATGCTGCAGATTGAGCGTCGGCGGAGCAACCTGATCGCGCAGCGCCAGAATCGAGAAGATCGCTTCCACACCGCCCGCCGCACCGAGCAGATGTCCGGTGGCCGATTTAGTGGAGGTGATCGCTACCTCGCTGCCAGCGAACAGCGAGCTAATTGCTGCCAGTTCGCCCTTGTCGCCGACCGGCGTCGACGTAGCATGTGCATTGATATGCTGCACCTCGCTCGCCGTTATGCCCGCCTGCGCCAGCGCGGTTTCCATTGCCCGGCGTGCCCCTTCACCATTTTCCGGACCGGCAGTGAGATGGTAAGCATCTGCGCTGGTGCCGTAACCCACCAGCTCCGCCAGCGGTGTCGCGCCGCGCGCCTGCGCATGTTCCAGCGATTCAATCACCAGCAATCCCGCGCCCTCGCCCATCACAAAACCGTCGCGGTCGCGATCAAACGGACGCGAAGCCTGCTCTGGACGATCGTTAAAGCTGCCCGACATCGCTTTCGCTGCGGCAAATCCGGCCAGGCTCACGCGATGGATCGCCGCTTCGGTGCCGCCGCACAGCGCAATATCCGCTTCGCCGCTGCGAATCAAGCGCGCCGCATCTCCAATCGCCTGGGCACCCGCCGCGCACGCCGTCACCGGAGCGCCAATCGGCCCACGAAAACCGTGTGCAATCGAAACGTGTCCGGCAGCCAGATTGGCGAGAAACGAAGGAATGGTAAACGGCGACAAGCGACGCGGCCCACGCTCGGCGGTGGTTTCAACCGCGTTGGCGATTTCGTTAAAGCCGCCGATGCCGGTGGCGATCACCGTGGCGGTGCGCTGCTGTTGCGCACTGTCCTGCGGGAACCAGCTGGCCTGCGTCAGCGCTTCATGCGCCGCCACCAGCGCGAACTCGATAAAGCGATCCATTTTCTTGCGATCTTTGGCGGCGATAATGCCGTCGGGATTAAAACCGTGCTGGGGATCCTGCTCCAGCGTCGGCACCTGTCCCGCCACTTTGCAGGCGATGTCCTGCACCATCTCTGGCGGCAAGGCGCTGATGCCCGATTTTCCCGCCAGCAGCGACTGCCAAACCGCTTCCGTGCCGCAGCCCAGCGGCGATACCAGCCCCATGCCGGTAATGACAATTCGTTTCATTTTTCATTCCTTAATCTGCGGATGCTTACTTGCGCGTTAGCGTTATGACTGCGGCTGGTGCAGCGGCGGCGGCGCAAATTTCTGGGTGTTATCTCCAGCGCGTTTTTTCTGCAGATAATCATGGCGATAGTGCATCATCGGCTCCGCTGCCGGACCGGGCACCATCTGATAGTTATCCAGCGTCAGCGGCTGGCCGTTTTCGCTATCGACCAGCTGCATCTTCACCGGACGCTGCGTAGCGCTTTCCACCAGCTGCATCTGGCGACCTTCCGGCGAGAAATGCGTGCTGCCCCACTCGGTGAGCGCCAGAATCACGCCGCGAAAATCGCGACCGACGGCCGTCAGGTGATATTCGAAGCGCGCCGGGCTGGTGCTGTAACACACCTTCTCCAGCAAGCCATCGTCCACCAGCTCTTTCAGGCGCCGCGACAATATGTTGGGCGCTATACCGCTGCTTTTCTGGAACTCATCGAAGCGCGTAAAACCGGCCAGCGCATCGCGCATGATCAGTATGCTCCAGCCATCGCCAATGCGCCCAAGGCTGCGCGCGATGGGACAAGGCATGTTGTAGAGCGGTTGGTTTTTCAAGGTAGGCTATCCCACATCGGTTTGATGGCGGATACTGTTGCAGAGTGACTTTCATTTTGCAAGTAACTTGCAGAATGAAAGTGATTTGGCGATGGCTTCTTTGCACAACAAAGTGCGCCGCTACGGTTGGGCGCACTTGATCGTAGCGGCGCGATTTACCGCGCGAATTTGGTCAGGTCCGTACCCGCAATCTCGCCTCAATCTTATCGGCGATCTTGGTCACCACATACGCAATCACCATGTAAAACACCACCGCCACCAGGAAGGCTTCGAGGTAGTAGAAATTCAGCGCCGCGGTCAGTTGCGCCTGGGCGAAGATATCCACCACTTCGATGGCAAACGCCAGCGACAGCGCTTTCATGATCACCATAAAGGCGTTCGCCAGATCGGGAATCGCCGCCACGATAATCTGCGGGAACATCACGCGGCGGAACAGCTGGCCGCCGCTGTAACCGAGCGACAGCGCCGCATCCGATTGTCCGCTATCAAACGAGTTGAGCGCGCCCTTCCACACTTCCGCCTGAAACGCCGCGACGCAGGCGCTCAGGGCGACGATGATGATCACCCAGTTCGGCAGCGAGTGCGCATTCACTTTCACGCCAAACAGCGTGGCGGCGAAGTCCAGCGCCGGCGGCAAACCGTAATAGGCGAGGAAAATCACCACCACCATCGGCACGCCTTTGAAGGCAATTTTGTAAGCGATCACCAACTGGCGCAGCACCGGAATGCGGCGATGCTCAATAAAGGCAAACAGCCCGCCGAGCAGCGTTGAGCAGATAAACACCGTCACCGCCATCAGCAGCGTCACTGGCACCGCATCGAGAATGCTCCAGAAGTCCGGCAGTAAAACCTCAAGATCAAACATGGTTTCTCTCCCTTATCAGACGCTGGTGAATTTGACGCGTGCAGCGGTTTTCGAGCTGTACTTCGCGTGACGTTGTTCGAAGAAACGGATAATCAACCAGGCCACGCCGCACAGCAGCGAATAGAGCACCGCCAGCACCAGATAAGTGCCGAACTGATATTGGTTGTAGTCGCGTTCCATGATCAGATGCGCAGTCGCCATCACATCCGCCGCACCGATGTACATCACCAGCGCCACGTTATGAATCAGATAGATAATCGCATTGCCGTAACCCGGCAGCGCATAGTGCACCGCTTGCGGACCGACAATACGCAGCATTTTCTGGCGGAAGCTGTAGCCCATGCTGTCGGCGGCGTCATGCTGGCCGCTCTCCACGGCGAGAAACGCCGGGCGCATCACTTCCGACAGATAACCGCCGTGATACAGGCTCAGGCCAATCATCGCCGCGATGTTGGCGGTGACAAAATCGCTGAAGCCAAACTGCTCGGCCACCAGCGGCAAGCCATAAAACGCGACAAACAGCTGCAGCACCACCGGCACGCTGCGCGCGTATGAGACGTACAAATCCACAAACTGGCTGATAACCGGGATGCGGCGCACGCGGAATACGGTGGCGATCAGCGCCAGGAAGAACCCGACGATCATCGCGACAAACATTATGCCAAGCGTCAACGGCAGCGCCGAGAGCAGCTCGGGAATCATCGAAGTCAGATTCACGGTGAAACACTCCTGCTAACAATGAAGCAACGCCCGGCTCAGCACCGGGCGCAGCTTTAGTGAATCCTTACTTCATGTACTTCGTGACGTCTTCACCGAACCACTTCTGCGCCAGCTTATCCAGCGTGCCGTCCGCTTTCAGCTGTTGCAGAGTTTTGTTGATGTCATCGTTCAGCGCCTGGTTCTCGGCAGAACGGTGAATCAGCACGTAAGTGTTGTTGATGGCAACCGGCTCGCTGGCTTTGATCGCCAGTTTCTGGTTGTCGATCACCGTTTGCTCGCCGAGGTTCGAAGGCAGGATCAGCGCATCATATTTGCCACGCTGCACCTCTTTCAGACGATCCGGATAAGGCACGCCAGCGCTCGAAGCTTTGATCTCAACTTTGTCGTTCGGGTTGTCCTGCTGCCACTGCGTCACGAATTTGTACACGCCGCCGCCGGCGGTAACCGGCACAATCTTCTTGCCGACCAGATCTTTCATGCTGTTGATGGTGCTATCGCTGCGGCTGTAGATTTTCATCAGGCTGGCACCGATCGGCGCATCCGGGATCAGGAACTGTTTGCTGCGCGTTGGCGCTTTGTAATAACCGCCGGTCGCCATGTCATATTTGCCGGTGGCGAGGCCCGTTTCCTGGGCGATATCCGCCGCACCTTCCATCACAAATTTGTACTGCGGCAGTTTAGCGTTGATGGCTTTCAGCACGTCCGGCTCGTAGCCCTGCGGCTCGTGACCAATCGCGCCCCACGACAGCGGTTTAGACTCCGCCGCAGTGGCGATTTTGATGGTGCGCACCGCGTCGGCGAAGCTGTTACCGCTGATGAGTGCCAGCGCGATGATGCCAGGCGCGGCCAGGCGACGTAAAGTGGTTTTGATTGCAGGCATGTCGTTGATTCCTTTAATTATTAGAATACGCGTTCTGAATTGAGGAACTGAGCAAGTCGCGGCAGGGTTGGATTATCAAACATCTCAGTCGGGCTGCCCTGCGCGGCCACCACGCCCTGATCCATAAAGACGATGCGGTTCGAGATACTTTTGGCGAACTGCATTTCGTGCGTCACCAGCAGCGAGGTAATGCCGGAGGACGCCACATCTTTAATCACTTTCAGCACCTCGCCCACCAGCTCCGGATCGAGCGATGAGGTGGGTTCATCAAACAACATCACATCAGGACGCACCGCCAGCGCGCGCGCGATGCCGGTACGCTGCAGCTGACCGCCGGAAAGCTGCGACGGATAGTGATCGAGTTTGGCGCCCAATCCGACGCGCTCCAGCTCCTGCACGGCGATATCGCGCGCTTGCTGTTTGCTTTTGCGTTGAATGACGATCAGCGGATCCATCACGTTTTCCAGCACCGTCATGTTTTTGAACACGTTGAACTGCTGGAACACCATCGCGGTGCGCAGACGGATCGCCTGGATCGCCGCTTTATCCGGTGACTGATAATCCATGCGGATCTGATCGAGCTGAATGGTGCCCGACGCCGGTTTCGCCAGATAGTTAATGCAGCGCAGCAGCGTGGTTTTGCCGGTGCCGCTTGGCCCGATGATCGACACCACATCGCCGCGTTTCACCGACAGATCGACACCTTTCAGGATCGGCGTGCTGCCGTAAGAGAGCGTAATATCGTTGAGTTCTAACATGCAGCAGCCCTTATTTGTTCAGGTCAGCATGGCCTAGCACATGCATCAGACGGTTGGCCCAGCCAAAAATGGCGATGGCGTGGATCAGATCGATAATCTCCTGATCGTTCATGCCGACCGCGCGCAGTGCCGCCATATCTTCGACGCTGGCTTCTGACGGCGTCACCGACAGGCGGCGGGCAAAACGGTAGATCGCCGCATCACGCTCGCCGAGCACATCCGCACGATCAAAGTAGATGGCGCTCACTACCGCATCGCTCTCCGCCAGTTGCACATGACGACGCGCATGCACCACCGCGCAATATTTGCAGCCGTTAACGATCGACGCACCCAGCGCGCCGAGTTCACGATCCGCGCGATCCAGCCCGCCATCGACATACATAATGGCGTTGAACAGCACGGTCCGCGCCACGTAGCTGTCGGGATCGTGTGCTAACGTGCGCACATATTCGGAGATCTTCTTATTCGATGGCGTCACTTTCATCGCATCGAGCTGCGCGGGCGTGGCCTCTTCTACCTCAACCGGCGCGATATACGGATGCCAGTGCAGCGGCTTGAGATTAACCGACGGAATCATGCAGACCTCAACAAGCGTAATCCGGCCGCGACGCGCGTCTGGAAGTTAATAAAAGCAATCAGCTCGGAGAGCGCCACAATCTGTGGATGAGTCAATCCGGCCTGCTCCAGCAGGCGAATGTGCTGCTCGGTGGCGTGCATTGGCTGCTGGGTGACGAGATCGGCGTGGCGCGCGATGGTCGCCAGCGGTTCTGGCAGCTCGGTGGCGCCTGCCGCCAGCGCCAGCAGCGCCTCTGACGGCTGCAACGCCGCCAGCTGCGTCTGATAATCCTGTTGCAGCGCGGCATCGTTATTCAGCTGCGCCATACGCTGCGCCAGCGCTAAACGCACATCCGGCGCTAAGCCCTGATCGTCGTTGGGTGCCAGCACCGAGATGCGGCACTGCTCCGCGCCGTCAACAAATTCCGGGCGCAGGCGGCGCGTGCCGTACAGCGCATCTTCAGCGTTTAAGCCGACTGCGCGATCAATTGCGTCACTCACTGCGCGTTCTCCTGGTTGAGTAAGGGCGTGGAATCCACCCATTCATCGCCCTGCAATTCAGGGGTGTCAAAAGCCTGTAAGTTGGCGTAATGCTGCTCGACGTCTTCGGCAAACAGCGAAGCGGTAATGCCGCGCACCAGACGATCGGCACCGGCGCTCACCGCCGGGATATCGCCGGAGACTTTGCCGTGCGTCAGCATCGCGGCATCGTTGAAGCAGTGAATGTGCGCCAACAGCGGACATGCGCCTGGTGTCAGTTCGCGGAATTCAAAGGCGGGACCGAGATCCGGCGCTTCCAGCAGATTGGCTCGCGGCGCGCCCATTGACGACTGATAACGTCCGTCGCGCCAGCTGCGGATATGTGGCGCGAGCGCGGCAAACTCCGGGCGGTCGTGGAAATCGTTGCTAAAGCCGGTGGCCGCAATGAGGTAGTCGTAGCGCAGCGCGCCTTGCGTGGTTTCGATCAGCAGCCCATCGGCCTCTTGCTTAACCGCTTTGATGCCGCAATTAAGCAAGAAGCGAGCATTGGCATGACGCGATACGCGCAGCGTCGAGGAGCGCGGCGGCGGCGTTTGCGTGGTGGCGGTGTAATCGACAAACTTCCACTTCCACGCGTCCGGCAGCTGATGCATGCCGTGCACCACGCCCTGACTGCCGATGCCGGTCATTTTGTTGATGCGCGGCATCTGCTTACGACGAATCAGCAGATCCACCGCGCCCGCGCCGTTTTCCAGCGCGGTGGCGGCATTATCCATTGACGATGCACCTGCGCCAATCACCGCGATGCGTTTGCCCTGCAGGGCAGCGAAATCAATGTCGTCGGCGGAGTGCGCCCAGAACTGGCGCTCGATACCTTGCAGGAAATCCGGCACGGCGAAGCCGCCAAGACCAGAACGTCCGGTGGCCAGCACCAAACGGCGAGTGTAAATGCGGCCGGTTTCGGCACCGCTAACATCGAGCGCAATCAGATCGCCAGCAAAGCCAATATGGGTGACGCGCACATTGTTGCGCACCGGCAGATTCAGCACCTTGCGATACCAAATCAGATAATCCATCCACTGCGCTTTGGGAATTTTATCCAGCTCTTGCCAGGCTGCTTTGCCCCACTGCGCGGTAAACCACGCGCGGAACGTCAGTTGCGCCATGCCGAGCGCCGGGCCTTGTAGAGATTTCGGTGAACGCAGCGTTTCCATACGCGCAAAGGTCACCCACGGACCTTCCAGCCCGGCGGGTGCGGCGTCATACGCCACCACATTGCTGATGCCGCTGAACTGCAATTTCGCCACCGCCGCCAGCCCGCACATGCCCGCGCCGATCACCACCACGTCACGCACGGGTGCGCCATCCTGCGTGCGCTCGGGCACCCAGGATTTAGCGGGCAGTTCAAGATATTCCAGATCCTGCTGAAGCTGAGCTTCCAGCGTGGCAAGGCCATCGGCGGCATAAGTCATACATGTTTTCCCAGAAATAAGCGGTGGCCAGGGTGCGGATGAAACCACCAAAGCGCGTAAGTGATTGTGCATTTCCATTATCCTGATAACACATAGTTAATGGTCATTAATCACTAAATCACATAGTAAGAGCTAAGGTTTCGCATAATCCTCTTGCCCTAAAACAGAGTCAATAATCGCGCTCAGCTTTTGACCAATGGATTTCTTATATCTTATGCCGGAAATGTTATAAGGCTTGTTAAAAGAAGATTTTTATACGCTGGCTGATGACTGACATCACGTATATTTCGGAGCGGCGCGATTTATCGCACCGCTAAAAAATACGATTGGGGTGAGATATTTAATCCTGATTAATCAACCGCATAATACGCGGATGCTCGCTGGCGGGCAGACGCTCAAAACCCGGCAGCAAATCGGCGGCCGCGCTGGCTAACGCCTCAACCAGCGCCTGCGCGGCAGCTGAAATCTGTCTTCCCTGCGGCGTGATCACGCCAAAGTAGTAGGGAATATCCTCCTCAATTGGACGGATCGCCACACCGGCCAGCGGCATGCCCCAACCGGTGACCGGTTCGAGAATCGCCACGCCCAGCCCGGCGCGCACGCAGCCAAGAATATTGGCGGAGGAGTTGGTTTCGATGGTTTCGTGCAGCGGCGTTTTGACCATTTTCAGCGCCTTTTCGTAGCGCCCGCGCAACCGCTGCGGGCTCCACGGTGCAATCAAACGGCGTCCCGCCAGGCTGCTCAACGACAGCTGAGATTGCGCCGCCAGCTCGTCATGCTCTGGCAGCGCCACCACGCATTGCGACTGGCCAATCCAGTGCAGCTCCACCGCGTGATGCTCCAGCGGCAAACTGCATAAACCGAGATCGGCTTCGGCAGTGATCACCGCATGTGCCGTCTGCACTGCGGATTCACTGATGATCTGCACTTTGTTCTGCAGATTCAGCGCGGCCAGCGCCTGCGGCAGCAAACCCGCCGCCAATGCCGGCGTGGCGGCGATGCTCAGCGGACGATGCTGCTGATGGGCGATCTCCTGCGCGCGCAGGCGAATCTGCTGCAGCGAGAGCAGCGCTTTCTGCACGTATTGATGCAGCTGCAGCGCCTCTTCCGAAGGATGAATGCGCGGCCCGTTGCGGATAAACAGCGGATAACCCAGCGATTGTTCCAGCTCCTGAATCAAACGCGACACCGCCGGCTGCGAGCGATTGAGCGCCTTCGCCGCCGCCGTGACGCTACCGGCAGAGATCACCGCCGAAAAGGCTTCCAGCTGCCGCAAATCCAGGTCGTTTAAAATGGTCATCGCGCAATTTTTCCCTAACTCATTGATCGTTCCCGACATTGGCGCGGGAAAGTTTTCATCATAGAGAGAGTGGTGGGAATTAGCCACAGGGTGGAAAGTGCGCTTTGCCCCTCACCCTGGCCCTCTCCCGCAGGCGGGAGAGGGAATTGTTGAACTCCGCAGCGGCCAGTTTCCTCTCCCTCTGGGAGAGGGTTAAGGTGAGGGAAATCACAACTTATCCGTCAGCTCACGCTGATGCTCATGCAACAGGCGCAGCATCTCGCGCAGAAACCGATCTTCGTTGCCCTTCTGCCAGGCAATGCTCAATGGCAATCCTTTAATCTGCTCCGGCAGATCCAGCGCAATATAGCTAACGCTGTCGCTGTTCATGGTGCGATACGAGGCGGGCACCACCGCCAATCCCAGCCCCGCAGCAACCAGGCTCAGGATGGTTTGCTTCTCTTCGGCAAACTGCGCGATGTGCGGCGTGAATCCCGCCAGTTTAAACAGGCTCATGGTGAGATCGTGACTGTGCGGGCGTGTGCGCCGGTCTGGAATGATCATCGCTTCGTGTTGAAAATCGGCCACCGCCACCCGTTCACGATCCGCCAGCACATGCTGAATCGGCACCGCCAGCACGCAGCTTTCGCGCGTGATAAAGCGCACCGCTAATGACGCATCAATACTTTGCGGCTCGCGAATAAAAATCATATCCAGCCAACCCGACTTTAATTTCGGAATTAAATTAATGGTTTTGTCTTCAATAATATGAATATCGCTGTGCGGATGCAGCGGAACAAATAAATTAAGTAACGCCGGAACTAATCCACGCGCGGCACTATCAATCGCACCAATACGTAATGTGCGGCGTTCATCTTTTAATCCCACTCTAAAACGTTTCGCCAGCGCATCAAATTGATCGATTAATTTGCTGGCGTCGTCAAAAAAGAGCGCGCCTTCGGCAGTTAATGAAACATTACGCGTCGATCGATTTAACAGACGCACGCCGAGGTCCTCTTCCAGTAAACGAATGAAGCGAGAAAGTGACGCAGGCATCATTTCCATCTTTTGTGCGGCACGGCCAAAATGCAGTTCTTTACCGACCGCAACAAAGCAACGCAATTGATTTATATCCACATTCCCCTCACCCGCTGATTATGCAAATAGTTTATATAATCCACATCTGATGATAAGCCAAAGCAAAACTGCATACTGAACTCGATTACAAAAAATAACACCACCCTACACAATCTGGAGCACTTTAATATGAACTCTCACCTCGAAAAAAGGGTGATGCGTAAAGTGACGTTACGCATTGTGCCCTTCATCATGCTGCTCTACTTCATCGCTTTTCTCGATCGCGTCAATATTGGTTTTGCTGCATTAACTATGAATCAGGATTTAGGTTTCTCGCCCACGGTATTTGGCTTTGGCGCTGGAATCTTTTTTCTCGGTTATTTTCTGTTTGAAGTGCCGTCGAATTTAATTCTGCATAAAGTCGGCGCCCGCATCTGGATTGCGCGCGTCATGATCACATGGGGATTGGTTTCCGGCTGCATGGCATTTGTGCAGGGCACCACCAGCTTCTACCTGCTGCGCTTTCTGCTTGGCGTAGCGGAAGCCGGTTTCTTCCCCGGCATCATCCTTTATCTCAGTTACTGGTTCCCGGCGGCGAAACGTGCGCAGGTTACCGCCATCTTTATGGCTGCGGCCCCACTTTCCACTGCGTTAGGTTCGCCCATTTCCGCCGCATTACTGGAGATGCATGGCCTGCTTGGCTACGCCGGTTGGCAATGGATGTTTGTGCTGGAAGCGATACCGGCACTGATATTCGGCATCGTGGTGCTGTTTTACCTCACCGATCGCCCGGCGAAAGCCAAGTGGCTCACCGATGAAGAACGGGCGTGGCTGGAAAAGACCATGAAGGCCGAAGAACAGGCGCGCGCGGCCAATCAAAGCCACAGCAGCGCCTGGCGCGGACTGGCCGATAAGCGTGTGTTAGCGCTGGCGCTGGTCTATTTCGGCACATCCGCAGGCTTGTACACGTTGGGCATTTGGTCACCGCAAATCATCCGCAGCTTCGGCGCGTCCTCAATAGAAATTGGTTTCCTCAACGCCTTCCCGGCGGTACTGGGCGTGATCGGCATGATTCTGTGGGCGCGCCATTCGGACCGCACCAAAGAGCGCAGCTGGCATGTTATCGGTGCCTGTTTGCTGGCGGCTGCCGGACTGATTTATGCCGGGAACGTCAGCACGCTGTTTACGGTGATTATCGCCCTGACGCTGGTCACCGTCGGCATCAGCGCCTCCAAACCGCCGCTGTGGAGCATGCCGACGCTGTTCCTGAGCGGTCCCGCGGCGGCCGCGGGCATCGCCACCATCAACTCTATCGGCAACCTTGGCGGTTTTGTCGGCCCGATGATGATTGGCGTGATCCGTCAGCAAACGGGCAGCTATACGTGGGGACTCTATTTTGTTGCCGGGCTGCTGGTGCTATCGGCGATTGTGGTTCTGATTCTCTCTGCCCGCGGCAAAACACCGCATCCCGCAGAGCTTGCTCATCCTCATACACATTGACCTAACTGGAGAAACATCATGCGTAACTACTCAATTGCCGCGATTCCTGCGGATGGTATTGGCCCGGAAGTGATCTCTGCTGGCGTAGCCGTGCTGCACGCGTTGACGCGTCACGATCCGCAGCTGACGTTTGCGGTGCAAACCTTTGACTGGGGCTCGAATTACTACAAGCAACACGGCGTGATGATGCCGGAAGATGGCCTGCAAACGCTGAAGACGTTTGATGCGATTTACTTTGGTGCGGTCGGCGCGCCCGACGTGCCGGATCACATCACGCTGTGGGGTTTGCGTTTGCCGATTTGTCAGGGCTTCGACCAGTACGCCAACGTGCGTCCGACCAAAATTCTGCCGGGCGTCACCTCGCCGCTGCGCAATCGCGGCCCCGGCGATCTCGACTGGGTGATTGTGCGGGAAAACTCAGAAGGCGAATATTCCGGTAATGGTGGGCGCGCGCATCGTGGTTTGCCGGAAGAAGTCGGCACCGAAGTGGCGATCTTCACCCGCGTTGGCGTGACGCGCATTATGCGTTATGCCTTCAAACTGGCGCAGTCGCGTCCACGCAAGCTGCTGACGGTGGTGACCAAATCCAACGCCCAGCGTCACGGCATGGTGATGTGGGATGAGATTGCCGCTGAAGTGGCGCAGGAGTTCCCGGATGTGCAGTGGGATAAGATGCTGGTGGATGCGATGACGCATCGCATGACGCTGCATCCGCAGAGCCTCGATACCATTGTCGCCACCAATCTGCACGCCGATATTCTGTCGGATCTGGCCGGAGCGCTGGCGGGCAGTTTAGGCGTGGCGCCCACCGCCAACATCGATCCTGAACGTCGCTTCCCGTCGATGTTCGAACCGATTCACGGCTCGGCGTTTGATATCACCGGCAAAGGCATCGCCAACCCGATCGCCACGTTCTGGACGGCGGTGCAGATGCTGGAGCATCTCGGCGAGCGGGATGCTGCGGCGCTGATTATGCAAGGTGTTGAATATGTCTGCGCTCAGGGCATTTTGACACCGGATGTCGGCGGCACGGCGAATACCGCTGAGGTAACGCGTGCGGTGGTGGAGTTTATTGAGGCAAAAGCTACTGTGGCAGAAGCCATCTGATTTTATCCAGTGCGCATCCTGTCATCGCACATTGCTTAGCGGCGCGATTTATCGCGCAATGAATTGCGCCGCTACGACTCATGCATTCTGTGATTTTGATTTGCACCTGTTGCGCTTTTCATTAAAAGTCTTTGCATCCTTCTGTTTTCGCAGGACCTCGCATGATCGACTCAGGCAGAGAAGCCAAACCGAATTCCCATCGCACCCTGCTGTTAGCGTTGTTGGTTGCCGTGACCTTCTTTATGGAAAACCTCGATGCCACGGTGATCACCACCGCGATTCCGCAGATGGCGCGCGACTTCGCCTCCAGCCCGGTAGCGCTGAACATTGGCGTCAGCGCGTATTTACTGGCGGTGGCGGTGTTCATTCCGATGAGCGGCTGGCTGGCGGAGCGCTTTGGCGCGCGCACGATATTCGCCAGCGCCATCCTGATTTTCACCCTCGCCTCGATCCTTTGCGGCTTGAGCGACACGCTGCCGACGTTCACGCTGAGTCGCATTCTGCAAGGGATTGGCGGCGCGATGATGGTGCCGGTGGGTCGCATGGTGGTACTGCGCGTCACCGAAAAAAAGGAGATGGTGAAAACCATCGCCTTTATTACCTGGCCGGGCTTGATTGCGCCGGTGCTCGGCCCGCCGCTGGGCGGATTGATTGTTACTTACGGGCATTGGCCGTGGATTTTCTGGCTCAATATTCCGCTCGGCATCCTCGCCATTATCGCCACCGCTTATCTGGTGCCGCAGTTTAAAAGCGAACAGCGGCGGCCGTTTGATGTGCGCGGCTTTGTGCTTACCGCCACCGCCTGCACCTCATTAATTATCGCGCTGGAAGCGCTGGGACAGATGCATCTCAGTTTTGGCATTCCGTTGCTGCTGCTGGGCATGCTGTGCAGCTGGCTGGCGTATCGTCACAGCTTCCGCCATGCGCAGCCGCTGCTGCCGTTTAGCGCGATGAAAATTGCCACCTTCCGCAATGCGGTGATTGGCGGCTCGTTCTTCCGCGCCTCGATCAACGCGGTGCCCTATTTGCTGCCGTTGCTGTTTCAGCTTGGCTTTGGCTGGAGCGCGGCGCAGGCCGGTGCGATGGTGCTGTGGGTATTTGCCGGAAACCTGGCGATGAAGCCAGCGACAACCTGGTTAATGAAGCGCTGGGGCTTTCGTCGCGTGCTGATGTTCAATGGCATGATCAGCCTTGCGGCGATGCTCGGCTGCTTGCTGCTCAATCCGTCGCTGGGCTACTTCGCGATTGCCGCGATTCTGTTTGTTGGCGGGCTGTCGCGCTCGCTGCAGTTCAGCTGCTACAACAGCCTGGGCTTCGCCGATGTGCCGCAAAACAAGATGAGCGATGCCTCGGTGGTGTTCAGCATCTTCTTCCAGTTCAGCATGAGCGCGGGTATTGCGCTGGCGGCGCTGTTCCTGCGCGCATCCATGTTGTGGCAGGAGCATAGCGAAATTGCGCAAAGCGATATTCATATCGCCTTCGCCGGTGTGGCGCTGTTGGTGCTGCTGTCGCTATTTGACGTAATGCGACTGGAGAAAAACGCCGGTGCGCAGGTGCTGGTAAAATAATCCCAACGCACTATTTATGGTTAAAAAGCAGAAATAGTGCGCTTCGCTTAAAATAATCCCTTTTTTATTAGCATTTATATTTATTAAACCCCTTTTAAGATTATGGCTAATGATCTGGTCGCCACTCTCTGTCTGAGAAATAAATAAAAGCATCAGGAATGTTAATTTATTTCATCACGTTGGAAGAGAAAAAAGTTATAAGCGCAGCGGTAAATTATTTTCTCTCACCCATTAATCGCGAAGCTTTAATTATCTTTTTTGCCAAATCAAATTATTTTAAGTATGTAAAATAACTTAACGATTTCAATCCTATTAGGATAATTCCTAATTGCAATTGGTTGTACGTTTGGCTTTTAGGGCTAACCTTAAGTAGCAAATGAAATATGCGTTATCCCCTTTATCTGAGGTATTCATTATGACAGCACCACGTGGCGGTTCTGGCAATTTTGCCATGGACCCGGAAAGAGCCCGCGAAGCGGGTAAAAAAGGCGGCCAATTAAGCGGCGGCAATTTTCGTAATAATCCAGAACGTGCGATTGAAGCGGGACGAAAAGGCGGTAAAAAAAGCCGTCGAGTCGTCGATAAATCTCCCGCATAACGTTATTGCGGCTGGCCGGTAATTCGGCAACAGCCGCAATCTCCTTTTATTTATTTGTCAGGAAAATATTATGAGCCACAACAGCGAAGAGCACTTTCTCGATTGGGTAAAAGATGCCCATGCCATGGAAAAACAGGCTGAAAGCATGCTGGAAAAAATGGCCTCGCGCCTTGAACACTATCCCGACCTTAAACTGCGTATCGAACAGCATATTGTTGAGACCCGTGAACATCAGACGCTGGTGCAGAGCGTGATCGATCGCTACTCCACTTCTCAATCGGTATTGAAAGACCTCGCCGGCAAAATCTCTGCTTTCGGTCAGTCGATTGGCGGCGTGATGGTGGAAGATGAAGTGGTGAAAGGCGCGATCAGCGGCCACGTGTTTGAGCACCTTGAGATTGCCAGTTACACCTCACTGATTGCGGCGGCGCAGCATCTCAACGATCACGAAAGTGCCGATATCTTCTCGCGCATCCGTGAGCAGGAAATCGCCATGGCCGACTGGACCTTGACGCATTTGCCGGACGTGACCGAACAGTATTTGGTTCGCTCCGCTACGCCAGGCGTGGAAGCTAAGAAGTAGCTCCGGCACGATTCTTCCATTTTTCGCAACAATGACTTCGCTAACCCGGCTATTCTGCCGCTAAATTGTCTGTGCGAACCTTATGGCAAGGCTCGGGATTATCCCGAGCAACACCTAAGGAACCGCAACATGAAACTCTATCACTTCCCGCTTTCTGGTCATGCTCACCGCGCACGTCTGTTCCTGTCGCTGCTGGATTTACCGCATGAAGTCATCGATGTTGATCTCAAATCTGGCGAAAACAAAACGCCGGAATTCCTCGCCATGAATCCGTTTGGTCAGGTGCCGGTGCTGGAAGATGACGGCGTGTTTATTGCCGATTCCAACGCCATTCTGGTCTATCTGGCGAAGAAAAGCGGTCGCAGCGAATGGTTGCCGGAAGATGCGCAGGGCGCGGCGGCGGTACAGCGCTGGCTCACCGTGGCAGCCGGTGATATCGCCTTTGGTCCAGCCGCGGCGCGTTTGATTACCGTGTTTGGCCGCCCGTTCAATCCTGAAGAGGTGATTGCTCGCGCGCATCTGGTGCTGTCACGCATTGAGCAGCATCTTGAAGGCCGTGAATGGCTGGTTGGCGATCGCCCGACTATTGCCGACGTTGCGCAGTACAGCTATATCGTGGGTGCGCCAGAAGGCAATGTCGATCTCTCCGGCTATCCGGCGGTGAACGCGCTGTTGCGTCGCATCGAAGCGCTGCCGGGCTTTGTGCCCTTCCCTCAAACTGCGGCTGGCCTGCGCAGCATCGCCTGAGTCCACCATCATGAGCAAGAAACTACCGGTTTGGCATCAGGGTGAAATTGCGCTTCAGCAACAGGCGGGTGTGGCGGAGCGCATGGCGGACGTCGGCCAGCGCGTGATCCGCGATCACATGCCCGATCAACACCGCGACTTCTACGCGCAGCTGCCGTTTATTGTGGCGGGCAGCGTGGATGCGCACGGCGATGCGTGGGCCACGCTGCTGGAAGGCCAACCCGGTTTTATCTTCTCGCCCAATGCCACCACGCTGGATATCGAGGCGCGTCCGCATCAAGGCGATCCCGCGGCGGCGGGCATGCAGGATGGCGCGCCGATTGGGCTGCTCGGCATCGAACTGCACACGCGGCGACGTAACCGCATGAACGGCGTGCTGCAAGCGATTGGCGCTGGTTTTCGCGTGCAGGTGGAGCAGAGTTTTGGCAACTGCCCGCGCTATATCCAGCTGCGTGACTTTCACTTTGCACATCCTCCCGCTGAACCTTATCGCGGTGAGGTGGAAACCCTGAGCGCGCTGGATGATGCCGCGCGCGCCAGCATCGGCGCGGCGGATACCTTCTACGTCGCCACCTATGCCGAACGACAGGTTGATGCCTCGCATCGCGGCGGCAAACCGGGTTTCGTGCGCGTGAGCGAAAGTGGTCTGCTGACCATTCCCGACTTCAACGGCAATCTGTTTTTCTCCACGCTGGGCAACATTCACCATAATGGCAAAGCGGGATTGCTGTTTGTTGATTACGCCAGCGGCGACACGCTGCAACTGAGCGGCGATGCCGAAGTGATTCTCGACTCGCCCGAGATCGCCGCTTTTCAGGGTGCCGAGCGGCTGTGGACGTTTCGCCCGCGCCGTATCGTGCGTCGTCGTGCCGCCCTCGCCTTACGCTGGTTAACGCCGCCGGATGGCGTCGCACCCAGTTCGCTGATGACCGGCGACTGGCAAGCCGCCGCCGAACGCCTGCGTGCAGCAGATCTGGCATCGCGCTGGCGTCCGTTCAAGGTGATTAAGGTGGTGGATGAGAGCGCCACGATCCGCTCGTTTCATTTAGTGCCGGATGATGGCGCGGGTCTGTTGCCGCATCTGGCCGGTCAACATCTGCCGATTCGCCTGCAGTTGCCCGGTACGGATAAGCCGCTGATGCGCGCCTACACGCTTTCGGTCGCGCCATCGGAGAATTTTTACCGCATCAGCGTCAAGCGCGATGGCGTGGTATCGCGTTACCTGCACGATCATCTCCACACCGGAGATACGCTGGAAGCGCGTGCGCCGGCGGGTGATTTTACTCTCGACGCCAGCGAACCGCGTCCGGCGGTGCTGCTTGCCGCTGGCGTGGGCATCACGCCGATGCTGGCGATGCTGCGACATCTGATATACGAAGGAGTGCGCAAACAGCGCCTGCGCCCTACGTTTCTGTTCCAGTCGGCGCGCAGCAAAGCCGAGCGCCCTTTTGTGCGCGAACTCGACCAGTTGCTGGCGGCGGCGCACGGCGCGGTGAAACTGGTGCGCGTGCTGAGCCAGACGGCGGATGCAGAACCGGATGTTGATTACGATTTTGCCGGCCGCATCGATATGGCGCTGCTCTCGCGGGTGCTGCCGTTTAACGATTACGACTTCTATCTGTGCGGTCCGCCGCAATTTACCCAGGCGCTGTACGACGGGCTGCGCGCCTTGAATATCGCCGACGATCGCATTCACGCCGAAGCCTTTGGGCCGTCGTCGCTGCAGCGCACCAACGATATTGTTAAAGAAGCAAAACCGCTATTGCCGGTAGCAACCCAATCGGTGCCGGTGAAGTTCATGAATTCACTGAAAGAGGCGCGCTGGACGCCGGATACCGGTTCGCTGCTTGAGCTGGCTGAAGCGCGTGGCCTGAGCCCAGCGTACAGCTGTCGCGCCGGACATTGCGGCAGCTGTAAAACCAAACTGCTGCAAGGCGCGGTGACTTACCCAACGCCACCGAGCGCGCAAGTGGCGGATGATGAAGTGCTGATCTGCTGCGCGCGGCCGGCGCAGCAGGAGGATGAGGTGCAGGCGATTCAGCTGGCGCTGTGAGATTTATCCCGCTTTGTTTTTGTAGATATCAGGCCGGGTAATCGTCCACGCGTAATTCGGCTGGTTAACCGGTTGATAGCCAAACTTTTCATACAGCCACGGCGCCGTGCTGGTGAACAGCGTAATTCTGCGCAGCCGCGCAAAAACCGGATGCGCATGAATACACGCCATCAACCAGCGTGCCAGGCCGTTTCCCTGATACGCGTCGAGCACGTAAACATCGCACAGATAAGCGAAGGTGGCGTAATCCGTGATGAGCCGCGCAAAACCAATTTGTTCGCCCTGATGGTAAAGACCAAAGTTAAGGCTGTTTTGTATCGAAGCATAAACCGTCTCTTCATCAATGCCTGCTGCCCATGTCGAAGTGGTGAGAAAACGGTGTATGGCGGCGAGGTCCAGTTTGTTTTCATCCGTGCTGATGAGATAACCCTGTTTGTTCCACTCTTCTATGACGAACTCACTCATCTCTGCGGCCTACGATAATTGGGTTGGGGTGTAAGAGAATTTATGAAGGATTGTTGTGGGCGACAAGCGATTCTTTATTTGGACATAGCTGCTGTGGTTAGGCTGATTTCTGGAGTTAAACTTTCGACAATCTTACCGATAATTCAAGTGGCAGTGCCGATTTTACCAAACGAACTCTAGAGATGAACATTTATATCCAACTGTTTATATGGAATAAAAAAACCAAAAACTACGCCATTCAATAAAACTATTAGTTCAAAACGTTAGATGAACTAATAAGTAAACCTAATAATTATTGGCGCTATATTCCATTCGTTGTTACTATCACCCACAGTTATTACATGGTTAATGAGGGAACGATGGCACTGAATGGAACACTTATTCTGAACGGCGCGGATTACGCACCATTAAACATCTATGGCGTCGGCGTTTTCATGGCGTTTTCTGGTAACGGCGCTTATCGAAATCGAGGTGGATGCGGCGCAGTTTCGGGCGACGGCCCATTGCCACCCGGGAAATACTGGGTTGTCGATCGCGGCGCGGGTGGCTTCTTTGGTAAGCGAAAGGCGGAATTACAGGACGCCTGGAACAAGTACACGAAAGGCGTGGCCTTTGGCCGAAGTGAATGGTTTGCACTCTATCGGGAGGATGCAGCCATTGACGACGAAACCTGGTATGAGGGCGTGCGCCGCGAACTGTTCCGGCTTCATCTGGGAACCGTGTCAGAAGGTTGCATCACCATCCCCCACAACTCCGATTATGCGCGTATCCGCCAGGCGTTTATGAACACATTAATGGTGCCCGTGCCAGGCAAGCCTTCGCTGATGGCCCGAGGATTAATTGAGGTTGTTGCCAATGGCTCAAACACTTGCCCGTAGGGCCGCAAAATGCGTTTTCTTCATACTAGTAACGCTGGCTGTGGGCAGATCGCTCGGTGGCGCTGAAACGTACATCTCACAGAATTTCGCACGAAAGGTTGCCGTGTTAATAAGCGGCGAATCCAACATTGAAACTCTCTACGACGCCTATTTCTACATTGATGTTGTCATCGTGGTGTCCATCACCACGGCTATTTACCTAATAACCATGAAGTTAATCAAAAAAATAAGGAGCAAGTAAAATGCCAATCCCTCCGTATATGTGGCTTAAAGATGATGGTGGCGCAGATATTCGAGGATCTGTCGATGTGCACGACCGTGAAGGCAGCATTGAAATTATCGGCATGAGCCACGGCATTAACCTGCCAGTGGACGGATCTAACGGTAGGATCACCGGTACGCGCCAGCATTCATCAATGATGATTGAGAAAGAAGTGGATAGCTCCACGCCTTATCTGTACAAGGCAGCAGCCACCGGGCAGACGCTAAAAAGCGCTGAACTTCGCTGACCTGTCCCCTGTTGCTCCACACAAACTGTTGTTAGCTATGTCCGCTCCTGGCACTTAGCTGCCCATCAAGACTTTAGGTAGGGGCAGCTGTAAGCGAACAACGGACATTGCTGATAGTATGTTTTCTAAGTCAACTGCGAGTGGATAACCCCCGATATCATTTACTCATCCTGGCTAACTTTTCAATAAGGTTGACGTGTCGAGAATAAATCTTGAATTTCATCTCAGGACCATTCTGGTATCTGGCTGCACTCATTGCGAGAGAAGCTAAGTCAATTTCGGCTTGGTTGAGCAAGTCCTTCAAGTCTTCCTCAAGAATCTGATTTTGCACAAGAACGGGAAGCAGTTTTATTAGCGAACAGGAATTGCTGGAAACTAAGCCCAATGTATCCCTTGATGTTGGATAGGCGGCTTGATCAAGCCATGTACAATAATGATCTTCAATAGCGTTCTTAGCTTCAACTGTCCAGCGAAGGCGGAAAATGACTAGGTATTGCTGCATGATTGGCCAAAAGTCTTCACCATACGCATCAATGCTCAACATTTCTGTTGTAGCCTTCCACAGCTCTTGAAATAGTGCGGCGGACTTCTTAAGTCTTTCGAAAGTTTCCTGTGGGTCCGCGGTGCAGATTAGTATTCCTAAGCCTACGTCAACCAACATGCGCATCAGTCTTGAAGCATTTGATGTTCCCCATTCGTTGGAACTTCTATCAATGGGATGAAACTCGAGGATTTCTCTCAACGCAATGCTAGAGTTCCACATGTCCAGCCATTGATTGAGGAAGTTGTCATTCAATGCGATGGAATAACCGAGCACCCTACAAGCATAGCTGTTGGGCTGAGGGCTTCGAAATTCACTAACATTATTTCGAAGCGACTTACCTTTGGATGAGTTCCACTCGGCAGGTGTTAAATTCCATTCTTCAATAAAGGCACTGACGTCCGGTGTCGGAAACTTATCGGGGTGGTTCGAATGTAAAATTGCCAGCATGGATTGATAAAACCATGACTCACATGAAAAATTAAATTCTTCAGAAATGATTGGGGAATAAGGCAATGGCACTTTCTCAGCTAATGCCAATAATATATCTTGGTTGCTGAGTGGCCGCATCTGATGCGAGTTGTTATCAGGAAAGTTAAGATGCTGGCGAGTGAGCCATGTACCCCAACGCTTAAACAGCCCCTCGAAATCGGATCTTTCAGCGACAGTAACTACGAAACAAGCAAGCATTGAACTGACGTGCTGCTCTAACTTAGACGAATTATTCTCTCTGCCATTGGCTAATTGTAAAATTTTCTCACTTCCGTGCCGAAGTAAACTGGGAAGTAGTAGGGCACCATTCCATGAGCCATCGCTTTGAAAACTCAGCGAAGAACCGAGTGTGAAGTGCTCCCATAGATCGTAGTTACGGTAAAATTCCGGGCTTTCAAGAACTCGATTGATTAAGGCTAGGCTTTTTGTTGAATTCATCCATATTAATAATTTGTTAGAATCAAGCTTAGTTAGTAATTCAATCCATGACCAACTGGAATCATCTAACCGGTTGTCCAAGTAATGTCCGTCCCAAATTTCCTTAAGGGTGATTTGATGGGAAGGATCAAAACAGTCTTCATGAAGAAGTTTTTTTTCAGCATCGACGAAGTGTTCTTCGGCTAAATTTAAGAGGGTTTCTTTGAAAGAAGAATTTTTTAGAGCTACAACGATTGCCACCTTCGTCCACAATTGCTCAATCCACCATGAGTTTCGGACGAGAGCCCTAAAGGCTGCATACCGGTTTTTGGTTTCTGAGGAGGCCCATGCCGTTACAATCCCGATCACTAATGCCGTCTGAATTTTCGGATGGTCCGACGCATCGAAGTCCACGTGGACACCACACAATTGGGTAGTAAACCTCTTAAGAGCATTTTTGGCATCATCCTGAATGCAGAAATATTGCGTCACAGCCGTGATCAAGACATCCGGAGGTGCGTAACTACCTTCTGCAAAGTCTTCAATCAAAGACTCGACGATTGCGTACTGTTTCTGCCTTTCAGATTCATCAGTGGGCTGTAATTGCCATTCTTTGGTCATTAGTATTTTTTTCCGTTAGCGTTGGCCATCATCCAAACTGTATCAAAAAACTGCACTGCATCATGAGTGTCAGCATTCCAGCCTCTGCTAACGGCATTAACGTCACGATGAAACCCACCTACCGTAGCGCCAAAATGCCATAATTCGTTATCGATGATTGCAAATCGATCATGAATACAGTTGGCGTTACTAAGAGTAAATGAGAGCTCAATTGTTATGGGCGGGGCGAGTTTGTCACGATTTTCTGTTACGAACAGTTTTAACTCCTCGAAAGCCTCCACGATTATTTTTCTGGAATCGTGATAACCAGTTAAAATCTTTAATGTCTGCAGATGGTCTGTGCAAAACCAATTCACAACTTTCTTAATTCGAAAACTATGGTCGGGTTCCTGAACATCTTCACTAAATAAATGCTTGTCAATTATCCATACCGCTTGCGCAGTACTAATTGCCTCTTCAAATTCCTCTACTAATCTTACATTCGGAGCATCTTGACGGGCTTTGATTGCAACTAAAGAGGGAAAATGATGACGGGATTCATCCCTTTAGGGTGCCTCGCAAGGTATGAGTAATTTCGGGATGAAGCTTGTCTCTACAATCTGCTCAGTTGTATTGACATCGATCTGGGATGATAATTTAATCATTATCAACGTCCTGCGTTCCCTGTGCACCATGGGTCTTAGCGCCCTGTAATATCTGAGCTTCTTTCTCGTCCACCATGGCACGACCGCAATGTGCGCATGATTTCTTGAGCCCCCCTTTGGGGATTTTGAAGTCATTCAAAGGCACTGCATTATTATATAAGTCTATAAGGTGGGTGAGGATTTTTTCACCATGGGGAATACGCATGGCCAGCGTTGGCCTTATACCGATTGAGTTTAGAGAACTGCCTATCATCCATACACGGTTATCGACTGCGATGAATCGATCATGAAAAAGACTATTTTCCGTATTGGCGACTTTGATTTGAATGCTGTTTCTGTGACTAGCTTGGAAGGTGGCCAAGTTTCTCAGCAATGCCTGGTGTGTATCAAGCGGTGCCTCATTATCGGATTCGGGGCCAGCTTCCGATACTTTAATCTTTTTGAAAGCACTGCTTGAGGTAAGGATTTGTATCTTTACATCGTCTCGCTCAATAGCAAATAGATACTGGGAAATTTGGTTAGCGCTGAAATAGGGATCAGCGATGAAGATGCTTAAATTAGCTTGCTTCAGCTTATCCCTAATGTGTTTTAAAGCTTCTTTGCGCTGGTCAGCTGTAAACCACTTCTGATCATATAGTTTGGCGCTGTAATTAAGGAGTCGCTCGTTTTTAGCATCTAGCAGACGCTTGAAGGCATCAGTTGTGTTCGGTGCGTCACCAAATGTCTGTGAAGACGCTAAAGTTTTTTTATCACTGAAGTATTCAGTAACTGGGCTCTTCTTTTTATCTGTCTCTGGGGCAGAAATTTTGACGCGCCGCTCGATAACCTCAGTCCTCATATTCATTTGACGAAGGAACGTTCGAATAGGTGTTTGGAGCAATACCCCGCGTTCTGTATGGGTGAGGACAAGACCGGAGCTGTGGATAGGAGAGGGCCTTTCAATCACTACCAAACCATCTTCAGGTACTGGAATTTTATCGAAGGAGGTGAGCATTCCTTGTTGTCCCTCCATTACGGTCAAGCTCAAACCTTGGAGTTTACGGCTTGGGTGCGGCTTAACATGGAAATACAATGATTCGGAACCGTCTTCCTTTGGATCAACGAACTGTCGGACGGAATGAACGTCGCAATCGGGAACAGCAAGTACCATCCCACCCAAATATTCAGGATATTCCCTAAAATCGACATGCATGTGATGTTCCAGGAATTGTAAAGCTTCCTCGCACTGCTTGCTTCTTCCAGCTGTGTCAAGAAAGCTCGGCCATTCCTGACTTTCTGAAATTCGACGCGAATACCTGATAATGCCAAGGTTGCGGAACGGGATTGTTGAACGCTCAGACTTTTGCGCAATATCTTCGCTTTCCATAGGGACGCCCAATACAGGCCAACTTGGAAAGTCACTTAGTCTGCAAGCTGAAAGGGGCTTGCCATCAGAAGCCGAACGGAACCCGTTAAGGGGGAGTGGTGTATGAAGTTCTTCCGATGAAGTTCGATACCATTGGATGGCTTCATCGACTGTCATCACTATACGGTCTACCGCAATAGCGCCATCTTTATTAAATCTTTTAATGTAAGGCTTAAGAGGTCTTGAAGGTGCTTGCCTTCCTGATGCAAGCAACCAGACCGATGCGAACAGTAAGCGTAGAGGTAACTGCTCAGATGTAGATTTTGGAGGTACTACTACTGCAATATGTACGACCGCATGTTCGAAGCCGTCAGTCCATTTACTTGAGGGGGCACTGCTTATGGTACTTTCCATATATGGCTCGCTATCGGCAGAAGGCGCTAAGTTAAGTTATTTCAATTGGCCATCGCTATAAGTTGAATTAATTGGGCACATTACTCTGATTTATAGAGAAGAAGAGAGACTGTTAGTTGAATAATATTGAAGAATTATGTCACTTCTTCACTTTGCAACCATCATAAGAGTATTCAGAGGTTTCGGGAAGGTAGTTGATGCGTAGCTGTCGAACGAAGGCCCTGATTGGAAAGAACGGGATAAAAAGATTTACCACTATTGGCAAAGAATGTCTTGAAGATCGTCTGCCCTGGCATAGAGCATGAATCGCCACGGATAATTTAGACACTTCCGAGCCGTTGATAATACTGGTTTTCATATTCTGCCGGGGACATCTGATCACTAGAGCCATGCCGACGCTTACTGTTATAAAACATTTCGATGTAATCAAAAATATCGCTGCGGGCTTCTTCCCGCGTTCCGTAGATCTTTTTCTTTATCCGTTCGCGTTTCAGCAACTGGAAAAAGCTTTCTGCAACCGCATTATCGTGGCAGTTACCGCGACGGCTCATGCTGCCCTCCAGGCCGTGTGATTTCAGGAACGACTGCCACTCATGGCTTGTGTACTGACTGCCCTGAACCGAATGAACCAGTACCTGTTTTTGGGGATTACGCCGCCATACAGCCATCAGCAGTGCGTTCAGGACAATGTCCTTTGTCATCCGGGATTGCATTGACCAGCCGATAATTTTGCGTGAGAACAGATCAACAACCACGGCAAGATACAGCCAGCCTTCGTGGGTCCTGATATAGGTTATGTCCGTTACCCAACGCTCATCCGGAGCATCCGGATTGAACTGTCGCTGTAGCCTGTTAGGCGACACGATACTGGCCTCGCCTTCACGTGCCCGCGGGCTCCGGTATCCAACCTGAGCCTTTATCCCGACACGTTTCATCAGTCGCCAGACTCTGTTGACTCCGCACTGTTGCCCGCTGTCCCGCAGATCCAGATGGATCTTGTGAAGCATATCAGGCACGCCCTTAACATGCTGGCACCAGGCGGTAACCTGGTGGCGGTATGCGCAAACGGGCCTCGGCAGCAGCGGGTGTTTAGGGATATTGCGACGCATCAGGAGGTGCTTCCTGCATGAACCTTCATCTATACGGAAGTTTCCACCCTGATTGTTCGCATCGATGCGTGAAGCACTGCATGACCGGTTCCGCGGGGGCGGGACGGATTTCTGCCGAAAGTATTGGCAGCGAATGTCTAAAGCCGCTGATAACAGCTGCGGCGGCTGCGCCGCCACGGCGGTTCTCCTGCAGTCGCATGTGCCTTTCATCTTTGTGGCGCTATCTCAGACTCTCCGTGCTTTGTTTCCAGCTGCTGTTAAGCCTTAAATGATGCAACAGCTACGCCTACTTTCTCTCTGATAACAACCTTCTGGCCCCCTCCGGCTTCCCGGCGTGCCGGGTCGTCAGCCCCACTACGCTAACCGGCACAGCCGGCAAGCTTCGCAGGAACGCGTGGCTTTCCGGGCCATCCGGCTAGGGTCTGATTGTAACGACAAGTGCAAAACCACTGCCATCGACATTAAAACTGAATGTGTATTCTGGTTAGTCTGAGAGTTTCAAAAGGTGATTATAGGGGTTACGAGTTGAAGCGAAGATGCATGTCACTATTACACATGAGGAGGATGACCTTATGGCTCTGAAGTAGTAGTGATGATCTTGACAATCGAATGTGGACTTTTAAAACCTATGGTTGATAATTGAAGTGAAATTTAATGGTTTCGAAGACGCGATAAGCATTCAAAATTAAGCCTGATCAACTCTGGCTTATAAAATAAATTAGGCGAGATTAATTAATTTATAGCGATAGGGAAATAAGCATGAACGATAAGGTGACGGGCTGCATTAGCATTGGTGCCATTAATACTGTTAATGATGTTATTAAAGTATTAGATGAAATCCCCAGCAGATTCTATAGCTTAACAGATCATTTTTATTAGGATGGTAAGCTACTTGTGGGAGATGAGTTAAAAAAACTGGAAAGAAGATTTATGATAGAGTTTTCAATTCAATTTTCAGCGCTTTTCAAAGAGCAGGGCTCTTATCAAAAACTAAAATATGAATTCGAAATACCTAAGAGATTCATGTTTGCCGATGACTGTAACATTTCCATACGCAACACATTCGAAAAGCTAAATACTAGGTTTGGCAGAGAAGTAGATATGCTAAAGTATTTTACTACTGAGCCAGACTTTTTAGTTCATGCTGGGCAGTCCGTGATGGATGAGGATGGTCAGAAGCTAATAATCGAGGCAAAGCTGAACCCAAATTTAAATAAGTCAGAAATATTTAAAGATATCTTTCATACTTTTATATATTCAAATCAGTATAATTTTCAGTGCAGTATAATGCTTTTGATTCATATAAATGAAAAATGATGGTTGAAGACATTTGAGGAATACCTTGATCAAGGCTATTACCAAGGAGAACTGGAGAGTTCGAAGAAAATATTTGTCATTTTCAAGGCATCACCAGAGGGAAAGGCAACAGCTTATAATCTATTCGAATTGCTATCCCCTCCCACCTGTCCGAAATGCCATCAAAAAATGGTAAAAAGAACAGCCAGGAATGGAGTGAATGCTGGAAGTATTTTTTGGGGATGCTCTTCATTTCCTGATTGCAAAGATACTAAAAGTTTAACGGCTAAGGAGGAACAGGATGAAAATGGATTTTCTTGAGTAGTCCTAAGTTGATTACTTATTTTTTCTTTAGGCTCTGATTTGAACTGTCTTTGTGCGAAATGTCTGCTGTTGGCACTGAGCGGACTGTTACGCAGGGTAAATCTCACGAGCTCCCGGTGGCAGGAGGTGCTCATACCATTATTCATAAGCTGGACGACAGCGTGCAAAGCTCGACTTTTTGCGCAGTGGCCAGCAGGCAAGCCACAGGAGTGGCGCGGCAGGATGATGGCAAGTCAGAGCAATTGCTCGCCGTTCTGCATTAAGAAAAGCAGCAACGGCTCACATTCTCAAGGGGAATCATTATAAACAAAACACATCAGTACTTTATGACTTGCGGTTTTATTATTTGCCTTAAATTATTCATCGGAATTATTTCTGATCCTAAAGAAGTATTTAAATATACGAAGTCAGGAGTTAACAGCGTTAACCTTCCTATTTTTCTATCATAATTTTTATCTTTAAAAACTAAAGAAACATTGGATCCACCTCCTATGCCAAATATTTTCAATGACTTTCCAAATATTTGACTAGAGTAATCTCCAAGCACCATATGAAAATAGACTGTAACAACCGTCAACCCAGCTATCAAAAAAATCTTGCCTTTTAATTCTGAGGTGAAGTAGCAACAATAAAAAATGCATAAAACCAGTGACGATAAATATATGGAAACAGACATCATCCTACTTTCCGAAAAAAGCATGTAACCAAGGAATAGTATCTGAAACAAAACTGAGATAGAAAAGAGAAACCATAATGAGTGGACGTATGAAATAGCATCATTTCTTTTTAAAATAAAATACCCCAAACCACTCCATAAGATCACGGAAAATCCTGCGAGCATCAAAAACGTTAGCCCGCTAGTTAGTGATACCACAAAGAAATTTTCACTTATTAACTCATAACTAAAAAAACCATTCCTTGCCATATAGTTATAAATAAAGCTGAAAGATAGGAATGGGAAGTAAATAAAGTGCATTATGAGAAATGGTATTACTGCAGAGGATGTCTTTTTCACTTTATTAAATCTCTCGCTACGGAATTCACTTCCCACTTTATTTGTTAAATCTTCTAACAAAACACCCTCCTATTAAATTTAGTATTTAGTTAATTGTTTCATTGCGGAAAATATTTCCTCTCTAATCTAGTTTGTACATTCTGCTAGAGAGGTATAAACCATGTTCAAAACACCGTTGTACTTGATCTCAATTTGTCTCAGTTTCAGTGTTGTGGCAAGCGAGTTAGACGAGCTCGCCACCACTCAACGCCTACTCGATCAAGTCCAGCTCTCCCTCGACCGCGCCCGCGCTGTCGCCGCGCAGTCCGATCCCAATAACCGCCGCCGTTACCTCTTCGACTACAAAAAAGCCAATGAAGATCTCAACACCATGCGCGCTGGCATCGACCGCTATACTTAGCCTTCGCGTGCGCAGCCGCTGGATTACGGCAAGGTAAGCGGCGATTACACGCGAGGCCGTCCGCTATGGCGATGACTGCCGCGCAGATCAACGCGTTTAAAACGGCATCCGGCAACATCGATATTAGCGTTCTGTATCTGGTGTCCGTTGGGCTACTACTGTGCGTGCTGTTTCTCTGGGCAGCATGGGCAGCGGTAGATGTCTGTCATGGCTGGGCAAATATCAAAGTCAGGGATGCCGCGCTTGCCCGATTTGTTATCCGTTCAGTAGCTTTACTGATCGTCTGCATCTGGATGTTTGCCAGTTAACCCAGACATCTCGAAGTGCCTTTACTCCCCAAAGAGGAATGTTCCTTAAAATTAAAGTTTGTTCGCTTGTCTCACTTTAGTCATGAGTTAGGGTTCCGGGCTAATTCTGGCCTGGTTGTCGTGTAAACCACCGCTGACCAATCTCTCTACTGTTGAAGTATCTAAATACAGCGGCGGCATTAATTGTATAAGTGGTTGATAGATTTAGAGGGTTGTTGTGATTTTTTACCACAACAAAAAAAGGGTACTAGCGTTAACTAGTACCCTTTCAGAAAGGCATTGATGTTTGACTGTTGCTTTGAACACCACCTTCTCTAAACACCCGTTAGAAATCTTCATTCTAACCAGCATTTCAATTTATGGTGCCCGGACGCGGAATCGAACCACGGACACGGGGATTTTCAATCCCCTGCTCTACCGACTGAGCTATCCGGGCAACGGGGCGCATTAAACCCTACTCGCGCGGCACCGTCAAACGCTTTTCGGCAAAAATCAGCTGACTGATGCCTTTTACAGCAACCTCCAGACCAACCGGTAAAAATTCATTCGCCTATCGCTGGTATAGGTGCATTTTTAGTCGCTTGTGCCGATAACCTTACTGACATCCGATACCAATAATAAGGTCCACCATGTTCAGCACTATTACATCAGGAATATTGTCACGCCTTGCGTGGCAAAAACGCGGTCATAGCAAGGCAACGCTCAGTTCATTACAAGATGCCATCGCCATGGTCGAATTCACCCCAGAAGGAAAGATCCTTACCGCCAACGAGCTGTTTCTCGAGCGCATGGGTTACACGCTCAAAGAGATTGTTGGTCAGCATCACAGCATGTTCTGCACCGCCGATATGCTCAACTCACCGCAATACCGTGACTTCTGGCGACGCCTGAATCGCGGCGAAGGCTTCAGCGATAAATTCCTGCGCGTGGCAAAACACAGCCGTCCTATCTGGCTGGAGGCGAATTACGTGCCGGTGCAGGATCGCAGCGGCCGCGTGATTAAAATCGTCAAGCTGGCGAGCGATATCACCGCGCGCATCATGGACGCGCAAGAGCAGCGCGCCATGACCACCGCGATTGAGCGTTCGATGGCGGTGATTGCCTTCAATCTCAAGGGCGAAGTGTTGATGACCAACGACAACTTCCTGAAAACCATGGGCTATAACGCGTCAGAAGTGATCGGCGTGCATCACAGCCAGTTCTGCCCGCCGGAGATGCGCAACAGCGACGAATATCGCCGCTTCTGGCACAAGCTGAATCAGGGCGAATTTATCTCCGGCCAGTTCCAGCGCATAAATAAACGCGGCCAAACGGTGTGGCTGCGCGCCACTTACAACCCGGTGTTTAACGAAACCGGCGAGCTGTACAAAGTGGTGAAGTTCGCTACCGATGTCACCGCGCAGGTGGAGAAGAATCAGCAAGAGCGCGACGCGGCGCAGCAGGCGTATCAAACTGCGCTGCAAACCAGCGAAAGCACGCGCCTTGGTGCCACGGTGATTGAGAACAGCGTGCAGACCATGAATGATCTGGCGGGCGAGCTGCACGGCATTTCTGGTGATATCAACGATCTGAGTCAGTCGTCGGATCGCATTGGCGCCATTGTTGAGAGTATTCGTCGGATTGCCGATCAAACCAACCTGCTGGCGCTGAACGCCGCGGTGGAAGCGGCGCGCGCCGGTCAGCATGGTCGCAGCTTTGCCGTGGTGGCCAATGAAGTGCGCACGCTGGCGGCCAACATCAACCGCGCCACCACCGAAATTGAGAACATGGTGCAGCAGAACCATACGCTGGCGGAGAAAGCGCTGAAAGGTATCGCCTCCAACCTGAAACGCGCCGATCAGGGCGTGGGGTTGGCAAAAGAAGCCGGCGGCATGATGGCGGATATTCGTGACAGTTCCAGCGAAGTAGTGCGCGCGATTGGGCATGTTACCGCGACATTGCGAGAGGAGTGATGCGATGCAGGTCGCAATGCACCGCGACCCCACAAACTATGCGGCATGACAATAATCTGCCAAGGCCGCATAGTTTACTGCGCCGCCGTCGCCACCGGCGGCGGTGTGGCTTCTGGCATAAAGATGTGGTCGAGAATATTGCGCATCAGCGGTGCCGCCGTGACGCCTTCGTTGCCGCCGTTTTCCAGAATCAACGCCACCGCCACTTTGGGATCGTTAAACGGCGCAAATGCGGTGTAGAAGATGTGGTCACGCAGGCGCATCGGCGTCATTTTGGCGTTATACACCTGATTCTGTTTCAGGCTGAATACCTGCGAGGTGCCCGATTTCGCCGCAATGCCGTACGGCGCGGTGTGAAAGTATTTGTAGCCGGTGCCGTTCGGCGCATTCGCCATGCCGAACATCGCGTGGCGCACCAGCGACCAATACGGCGATTTAGCATCGCCAATCTGCGGCTGCGGTAGTTTTGCCTGGTACAGCTGCACCTCCTTGCCGCGCTGTGATTTCTCCAGCAGATGGGGATTGATCACACGCCCGTTGTTGATGAGCGCCACCATCGCTTTCACCATCTGAATCGGCGTCGCCACCCAATAACCTTGCCCAATGCCCACTGAAACGGTATCGCCCTGATACCACACGTGTTTGTGCACCTTCTGCTTCCATTCGCGGCTCGGCAGCAATCCGGCGTACTCTTCGTTAAGATCGATGCCGGTCGATTTTCCGTAGCCAAACTGGCTCAACATGGTGTGGATGCGATCGATGCCCATCATAAACGCCACCTGATAGAAGAAGCTGTCCGCCGACTCTTCGATGGCTTTGGTGACGTCCAGCATGCCGTGACCGGTTTTTTTCCAGTCGCGATATTTACGATCGGTGCCCGGCAGCGTCCAGGTCGGCGCGCCAAATAGGGTAAAGCTCGGTGTGATGACTTTGGTCAGCAGCGCCGACATCGCCATATAAGGCTTCACGGTGGACGCCGGTGGATACAAGCCTTGCGTAACGCGGTTGATCAGCGGCAGATCTTTATCCTGCAGCAGGGCTTTATAGGCTTTGTAGCTGATGCCTTTGACGAACGGATTGGGATCGTAGCTCGGCGCGGAAACCATCGCCAGCACGCTGCCGTCGTGCGGATCTTCAATCAGCGCCGCGGCACGTTGCCCGGCTAGCTGGCTCTCGACGTACTGCTGCAGATGCAGATCGAGCGTCAGCGTGATGTTCTGACCGGCCACCGGCGGCACCTCTTTCAGCACGCGCACGATGCGGCCGTGGTTATCCACTTCCACTTCCTGATAGCCGGTTTTGCCGTGCAGCAGCGATTCATAATAGCCTTCAATGCCCTGCTTACCGATGTTGTGGTCAGCCGCGTAGTTCTCGCCAACGCCTTCTGCGTTCAGGCGTTTGTAGTCGTTATCGTTGATTTTCGAAACATAGCCAAGCACGTGCGCCAGGTCGGCACCGTAAGGATATTCACGGTCCTGATAGGTATCGACGGTGACGCCGCTAAAGCGGAATTGATTGACGGCGAAGCGCGCAACTTCTTCGTCAGTCAGTTCCGCTTTCAGTTCAACCGGCTTGTAGCGGCTGTTCTGTTTGAGCTCGTGCTCGAAGGTTTCAATCTCTTCCGGCGTAAGATCGACAATCGGCGTCAGCTCTTTCAGCGTTTCCTGCATGTTGTCGATTTTGTACGGCGTGATGTGAATGTCATACCAGCTGACGTTGCGCACCAGCGGAATGCCGTTGCGATCGAAGATCAATCCACGCGTGGGCGCGATGGGGATCATTTTGATGTCATTTTCGTTGGAACGCGTCTGGTAATAACTGTGCTGATCGACCTGCAGGCGATACAGGTTGATGCCTAAAATGGTAAAGCAGATGACAACCAGGGCAAAAGCGACAATCGCACGGCGGGCAAACAGCTTTTCTTCTGCTTCGAAATTACGGAAATTCATCAGGTGGGCTTAGTCTCTTTGTTATCACGCTAATGATAAGCAGAGATTGTTTCAGAGCCAGCACGAAGATGCACAAGCCTGGGTAAAAGTGTGTCAGATGTTTACGGGATGGTGCGGTCTGGTGCCCTCACCCCGGCCCTCTCCCACCGGGAGAGGGAGAAAAAAAGCGCCGACTGGTCCCCTCTCCCGCGTGCGGGAGAGGGTTAGGGTGAGGGAAAAAATCAATCGCCCAGCAGCACTGACTCCAGCGCGATCTTAATCATATCGTTAAAGGTGGTCTGACGCTCAGCCGCCGTGGTCTGCTCGTGGGTGCGGATGTGGTCCGACACGGTACAGATGGTCAGCGCTTTCGCACCAAACTCTGCTGCCACGCCGTAAATACCCGCCGCTTCCATCTCCACACCCAGAATGCCGTACTTCTCCATCACGTCGAACATCTGCGGATCTGGCGTATAGAACAGATCGGCGGAGAAGATGTTACCCACGCGCGCATCAACGCCCAGCGCTTTCGCGGCATCCACGGCGTTACGCACCATGTCGAAGTCAGCAATCGCCGCGAAGTCGTGATCCTTGAAGCGCATGCGGTTCACTTTGGAATCGGTGCAGGCACCCATACCAATCACCACGTCGCGCAGTTTCACGTCTGCGCGCACTGCGCCGCAAGAACCGACACGGATAATCTTCTTCACGCCGAAATCGGTGATCAGCTCTTTGGTGTAGATCGAGCAGGATGGAATGCCCATGCCGTGACCCATCACCGAAATCTTGCGGCCTTTATAAGTACCGGTGTAACCCAGCATGCCGCGCACGTTGTTCACTTCCACCACATCTTCGAGGAAGGTTTCCGCAATGTGCTTTGCGCGCAGCGGATCGCCTGGCATCAGCACGACGTCCGCGAAATCACCCATTTCTGCATTAATATGAGGCGTTGCCATGGTTATTTTCCTTATTAAATTTGGGGCGCTGTTTTACAGCATGCTCTTGCCGTAGTCCATGCTGGACAGGCCAAAATATTTTGCGATGGTCTGGCCGATATCCGCGAAGGTATCGCGGTATCCCAGCGATCCTGGCTTCACATTCGGGCCGTAGATCAGAATCGGAATGTGCTCACGCGTGTGCTCGGTGCCTTTCCAGCTTGGATCGCAGCCGTGATCGGCGGTGAGGATCAGAATGTCGCCCTCTTTCACCAACTCCATCAGCTCTGGCAAACGACGATCGAACAACTCCAGTCCGCCCGCGTAACCGGCGATATCGCGGCGATGTCCCCACGTTGAGTCAAAATCAACGAAGTTAGTGAACACAATCGAAGTATCTGGCGCTTTCTTCATCTGCTCAATGGTAGCGTTGAACAGCGCGTCTAAGCCGGTGGCTTTGACTTTCTGCGTGATGCCCTGCTCGGCGTAGATATCGGCAATTTTACCCACCGAAATCACTTCACCGCCCTTCTCATCGACCAGTTTTTTCAGCATGGTCGCTGAAGGCGGCTCCACCGCCAGATCATGACGGTTGCCGGTACGCTCGAAGTTACCCGCTTTGTCGCCCACGAACGGACGCGCAATCACGCGACCGATGTTGTAGCCACCATTGGTCAGCTCCTCACGGGCGATTTCACACAGTTCGTACAGGCGATCGAGGCCAAAGGTCTCTTCATGGCAGGCAATCTGGAACACCGAATCCGCCGAGGTGTAGAAAATCGGCTTACCGGTTTTCATGTGCTCTTCGCCGAGCTGGTCGAGAATCACCGTGCCCGATGAGTGACAATTACCGAGATATCCCGGCAGATCGGCACGTTTCACCAGAGTATCCAGCAGCGCCTGCGGGAAGCTGTTCTCTTTATCGCTGAAGTAGCCCCAATCAAACAGCACCGGCACGCCAGCGATTTCCCAGTGGCCCGACGGCGTATCTTTACCGGACGACAATTCGCTGGCGTAAGCATACGCACCGATGATTTCCGCGTTGGGATCGAGGCCTGGCGGGAAACGACCGGTAGAGAGCTCAGCCGCTTTGCCGAGGCCCAGTTTGGTCAGGTTCGGTAAGTGCAGCGGGCCTTCGCGACCTTCATTGGCGCGGCCTTCGAAACAGGCTTCGGCGATATGGCCGAGCGTGTCCGATCCTTCATCACCGAATTTATCGGCGTCTTTGCTGGAGCCGATCCCGAAGGAGTCGAGAACCATAATAAAAGCACGTTTCATGCAAGTCTCCTGCGCAATGCGCGATGACAAGTCAAAAAAAAGCGATCAGATCAGTATACCCGAACGGCCGCTGCCTGGCACGAAGAAGCGCCAGTTATTCGCTAATGCGACGATAAACTACCGGCGTGATCGCTGGCGCAGTGTCGCTCAGCGTGATGGCTGCTTTAACGGCGGCGGCGGCCTGCTGCCACTGCGCTTCCGATGCGGCGTGGATAATTGCCAGCGGACGCTGCGCGTCAATCTGCGTGCCGAGCGTGGTCATGTCGCTCAGGCCCACGCTGTAATCAATGCTGTCGCTGGCGCGCTGGCGGCCCCCGCCGAGCGCAACCACCGCCATGCCGAGCGCACGCGTATCCATCGCGCTGACGATACCGGCGCCATCGGCGTATACCGCTTTGCTCAGCGTTGGCGCGGGCAGATAGCTGTCCATGCGCTCGATGAAATCTACCGGACCCTTTTGCGCCGCCACCATGCGGGCAAATACTTCAGCGGCTTTGCCGTTATCCAGCACCTGCTGCAGCTTTTGGCGCGCATCGGCGTCATTCTCAGCCAGTTTGCCGGAGATCAGCATTTCCGCGCACAGCGCCATCGTCACTTCCAGCAAGCGCGGATTGCGCGCCTCGCCGGTCAGGAACTGCACCGCTTCACGCACTTCCAGCGCATTACCGGCGGTAGAAGCCAGCACCTGATTCATGTCGGTGAGCAGCGCGGTGGTTTTACAACCTGCGCCATTGGCGACGCCAACAATCGCCTGCGCCAGATTTTCTGAGGCTTCAAAGGTCGGCATAAAGGCGCCGGAGCCCACTTTCACATCCATCACCAGCGCATCCAATCCTTCCGCCAGTTTTTTGGCGAGGATCGACGCGGTGATCAGCGGGATGGAGTCCACGGTGGCAGTGATATCGCGCGTGGCGTAAAAACGTTTGTCGGCCGGCGCCAGCGAATTGGTCTGGCCAATAATCGCGATGCCGACGTCTTTGATAATCTGGCGGAAACGGTCGTCGCTCGGGAAGATATCAAAGCCCGGAATCGCTTCCAGTTTATCCAGCGTGCCGCCGGTGTGGCCGAGGCCGCGCCCGGAGATCATCGGCACATAACCGCCGCACGCCGCTACCATCGGGCCGAGCATCAGCGAAGTGACATCGCCAACGCCGCCGGTGGAGTGTTTATCAACAATCGGGCCGTTGAGATTCAGCGATTTCCAGTTCAGCACCGTGCCGGAGTCGCGCATCGCCATAGTCAGCGCCACGCGCTCGTCGAGCGTCATATCATGGAAATAGATGGTCATCGCCAATGCGGCAATTTGACCTTCCGAAACGCTGTTGTCGCGCACGCCGTTGATGAAGAAGCGAATCTCCGCTTCACTCAGCGCCTGGCCGTCGCGTTTTTTTCGAATAATTTCTTGTGGCAGGAACACGGTTGCCTCCCTGAAGGGATAGAAATTGAAATGATACGGCAGCTTGCACCTGCCATAGCGGCGCGATTTATCGCGCGATGTTAAGTCGGGGCTGAAGCGTAAAAACCAGCGCGATAAATCGCGCCGCTACGAATCGCGAAACCATCAGCGAAAGAGATTAATAACCGGCTTTGCTGGTCGCGGTTTCGTGGCCCAGCGTATTCAGCAGGCTTGCCAGCAGGCTGGAGGCACCGAAGCGGAAATGACGCGCATCCGCCCAGCCTTCACCCAGAATGTCGTCCGCCAGCTGCAGATAAAGCGCCGCGTCTTCTGCAGTGCGCACGCCGCCCGCCGGTTTGAAACCAACCTGCTGCTTCACGCCTTTGTCGCGGATCACTTGCATCATGATCGCCGCCACTTCTGGCGTCGCGTTGACCGGCACTTTACCGGTGGAGGTTTTGATGAAATCGGCACCCGCATCGATAGCGATTTCCGAAGCGGCACGAATCAGCGCTTCATCTTTCAGCTCGCCGCTTTCGATGATCACTTTCAGCAGCACGTTTGCCTGTGCGCAGGCTTCTTTACAGGCTTTCACCAGCTCGAAACCGATATCACGGTTACCGGCAATCAGCGCACGATACGGGAACACTACATCCACTTCGTCAGCGCCGTAGGCGATTGCCGCGCGGGTTTCGGCCAGCGCTATCTCAACGTCATCGTTGCCGTGCGGGAAGTTGGTGACGGTGGCGATGCGGATTTCCGGCGTACCCTGCTCGCGCAGCGCTTTACGTGCTGCCGGGATGAAACGTGGATAGATGCAGATGGCAGCGGTGTTACCGGCTGGGGATTTCGCCTGACGGCACAGCGCGATCACTTTCTCGTCGGTGTCGTCTTCGTTCAGGGTGGTTAAATCCATCAGTTGCAATGCGCGCTGTGCTGCTGCTTTCAAGTCGGTCATGATGCTCTCCAAAATTCAGATCGGCGGGCACAACCCACCGGGGAATGTGATAATTCTAACAACTACCGTGACGTTAAATTGCGCTTCACGTCACACGAAAAAGAAAACCTGTCATTTAAATACAATTATTTAGTGATATTTATCACAAATTACCACCAATCAGGCGGGAATGCGTCGTAATGGTCATTGTTATTATTATCACAAAAATGGACGCAAAAGTGTACTCTCAGCTTTATCAATGTAGCTAATCAGGCGTAAGGCAGCGTAAATGCAGAATCTGTCGGGGGGAGAATCAGGCAGGCAAGGCGAACAGCTGCTGGCTGTTATGCCAAAGCGCATCGGCGATCGCTTCAGGGGATTCGCTGCGTAACTGACACAGCACGTCAAACACATTGCGCGCCCGCTCGGGGCGATTGGGCTGCCCCTGAAATCCTTGCAGCGGCATATCGGGCGCGTCGGTTTCCAGTAACAACGCCTTGAGCGGCAGGTTGGCGATGGTGTTGCGGGTTTTACTGGCGCGTTCATAGGTGATAGTGCCGCCAACGCCAATGGCATAGCCAAGCTGAATAAAGCGCTCCGCCTGCTGCTGGCTACCCGCAAAACCGTGTACCACGCCGCGACGTGGCAGATCGTGACGACGTAAATGCAGCGCTAATTGATCGTGGGTGCGGCGCGAGTGCAAAATCACTGGCAGATCGTATTGCTTCGCCAGCTTGAGCTGCTTATCGAGCAGCCGCGTCTGTTTGGCAAATTGCGCATCGTCCATATAGAGATCGAGGCCGATCTCGCCGATCGCCACACGCTTGCTATCGGGCTTTTTCAGCCAGCGCGCTAATTCATCAAGGTGCGCATCTTCCTGATGCTCAGCAATATTGATTGGATGCAGGCCCAGCGCGGCATACAGCGCCGGATGCTGCTGCGCCAGTTGCGTCACAAGCGCGAAACGGCTGGCATCCACGCTCGGTACAATGATGCGTTCCACGCCGGCCTGCGCAGCGCGTGCAATGCTGGCGTGCGCATCATCAACGAACGGCGGGAAATCGAAATGGCAATGCGTGTCGATAAACTTCATGCCAGCGAACCTTTATCAAAATCGGCATCGTTTTCCGCCAGCGCGGGCGTAATCAGCGGGCGATTGTCGGGCGCATTCGCCACCGCGGCCGGCGGGGTAACCGTGGTTGAACGCACCAGCGGCTCAGCATCACTCAGCCATTGACCAAGCGTGGCGAGGAAATAGCGCCCGCTGCGGCGACCTAAATGGTAATCCTGATTCAGCGATGACAAGCGGCTGCCAAGCGCCATGCTCGCCAGCGGTTTTGGCGGACAGATTTCGATGATGCGCAGATTATCCGGCGGCTGCTCGATGAACTGCTGAATCTCGCGATAGCTCTCTTCATGCTGATGCAGGATGTTGATCATCGGCTGCAATGCGCTGTCGGACAAAAAGCGTTCCATGCGTTTAAACCACTTCGGCGTGTAGGACACCTGCGACGGCACCGTGCGGATCACCACAATGGTGTCCGCGCCACGGCGCGCAGCTTCGCGTACCGGAATGGCATCGCTGATGCCGCCGTCAAGATAGCTCACGCCGTCCATCTGCACGCCGCTGCGGTAAAAACCGGGGATCGCGCTGGACGCTTTTAGGATGTCGTGCCAGTTGGTGCTGATCGGGTTGAAGTACTCGGCGCTGTAATCGTCGCTGCGGCAGGCGCACATATAGAATTCGCTGCCTTTGGCAAACAGCCCTTCGGCGGTGTTGAGCGCCAGCGGGAATTCCTGTTTAGTGATATCGATCAGCCAATCGAGATCGATAAGATGCCCGCCGCGCACGAATCGTAGCGGATCAAAGAACAGTTTGCTGGTGGTGTAACGGGAGATCACGCGTCGCGCGTAGCCAGGCTGGCCACAGACAAATGCCGACAGGTTTTGCGCCCCGGCCGAGGTGCCGAGTAACAGTTGAAAAGGATTGAAGCCTGCGCGTTGAAATTCGTCCAGCACGCCTGCGGTAAAGATGCCGCGCTGACCGCCGCCTTCGCACACCAAGGCAATTTTATTTGATTTGAAAGGAGTTAAAGCCAGCGGTTCGAATGAACCTAATGTCAACGGTATACGTGTGCCCAATGGATGTCCCTCAGTGTTGCTTGCTCTGAGGGAGTCGCCGAAGCAGCATCCCGGAGAACCAGTCATTGTCGTTCCCTGACCAATTGCTTCTGCAATCGTTGCGGCTTCGTAGTATGCCGCACAAGACCGGTCTCCGCTTTAGGTGACTCGCGGGTTAGCGTCTATTGAGACGCAAGTAGTCAGGGTCGTTTGCGCCCGGTAAACAGGCTCACGAGGAACAGAATAATACCGACAATGAAGACAATTTTAGCTGCCCATGCTGCCGTACCCGCCAGACCGCCGAAACCTAATGCCGCAGCAATCAGAGCGATGACCAGAAAGATAATACCCCAACGAAACATAAGCCTCTCCTTTACCATTGTGAAAATCGAACTGCTTATTTACACCTTTGTTTTTATTACGAAACGGCACCTGCTGGTGCCGAGTCGCTCGCGTTAAGATTTCACCTTCAGGTCATTCTTCACGCTTTTCACGCCTTCAATGGCTTTGGCGATCTTCTCAGCACGATCGGACTGTGCCTGATTCGCCACTTCCCCTGATAACTGCACCACGCCGTCGGTGGTTTCCACCTTAACGTTGCGTGATGGCACGATATCATCTGCTAAAAGCTTAGCTTTAATTTCGCTGGTGGTTGCGGTATCGCCCGCATAACCTTTCAGAGAAGCATTTTTGCTGTCTTTAACGTGTAGTTTGTCGCTGACGGATTTCACACCTTCGACTTTCTGCACCAGCGCGACGGCTTTTTCAGCCTGATCCTGAGAAGCCACGAAGCCGCTCAGTGTCACCACGCCATCGTGCGTTTTGACGGAGATATCCGTGCTTTTAATTGCGTCATCATCCACCAGCGCCGCTTTGGCTTTAGCCGTGATGCCGCTGTCATCCATATAGCCATCGACTTTTTTCATAGAGCTATCGATCTTCGCACCCGCGCTGTCGGAGGTTTGCTGTGCTTTCTGCGACAGTGATTCATCTGCAAACGCCGCACCGCTCAGCAGAGCAGAACCGGCCAGGGCAGCAATCAGGGTTTTAGCAATCTTAGTCTTATTCATCGATATCATCCTTCTATCAGTTAACTCATCCGTTATCGCGGATGCGCCAGCAACGAACGGCGTTGCTGAGTTACTGGACGTAATGAAACCCGAAAGGTCTCTTTTCTCGTCCGACAGGATAATAGTAGTAGGGATTACAGCTTTTGCTGGCTCTTGTGGTTGATATATCGCCAAAAAGAGAAAAAAACAGCGGAATTAGGAGGAGTCTGTAACAAACAAAACAGGGCCAGTGAAAATCACAGGCCCTGCTGGCAACGGCGATTAGTGCTCGCGCGTTTTGCGGAATCTCACGTCAGGATAGCGTTCCTGAGTGATGTTGAGGTTCACCATGGTTGGCGCGATATACGTGAGGTTATCACCGCCATCGAGCGCCAGGTTCACTTCATTTTTACGCTGGAAATCGTCGAATTTCTTCGCATCATCACACTCAACCCAGCGAGCGGTTGAGACGTTGATGGCTTCGTAGATCGCTTCAACGTTGTATTCGCTTTTCAGGCGTGCCACCACCACTTCGAACTGCAGCACACCGACCGCGCCCACAATCAGATCGTTATTGTGCACCGGACGGAACACCTGCACCGCGCCCTCTTCCGACAGCTGAACCAGCCCTTTCAGCAGCTGTTTCTGCTTCAGCGGATCGCGCAGACGGATACGGCGGAACAGCTCTGGCGCGAAGTTCGGAATGCCGGTGAACTTCATGTTTTCACCCTGCGTAAAGGTGTCGCCAATCTGAATGGTGCCGTGGTTGTGCAGACCAATGATGTCGCCCGGATAGGCTTCTTCTACGTGCGAACGGTCGCCGGCCATAAAGGTCAGTGCATCGGAAATCACCACATCTTTACCGGTTCGCACCTGACGCAGCTTCATGCCTTTTTCGTACTTGCCGGATACCACACGCATAAAGGCGACGCGGTCGCGGTGCTTCGGGTCCATGTTTGCCTGGATCTTAAACACGAAGCCGCTGAATTTCTCTTCCTTTGCTTCCACCAAACGCGCGTCGGTGTTGCGCGGCATTGGACGCGGCGCCCAGCTAACCAGGCCATCCAGCATATGATCAACGCCGAAGTTACCCAGCGCGGTGCCGAAGAACACCGGCGTGATTTCGCCACTCAGGAACAGCTCCTGATCGAACTCGTGCGAAGCGCCCTGCACCAGCTCCAGCTCATCGCGCAGCTGCTGTGCCAGATCTTCGCCTACTGCGGCATCCAGTTCTGGATTCGCCAGCCCCTTAACAATGCGCACTTCCTGAATGGTGTGGCCTTTACCGGTTTGATACAGGTAAGTTTCGTCGTTGTAGAGGTGATAAACCCCTTTGAACAACTTGCCGCAGCCAATCGGCCAGGTAATAGGTGCGCAGGCGATCTTCAGCTCACTCTCCACTTCATCCAGCAGCTCCATGGGATCGCGGATGTCACGGTCGAGTTTGTTCATAAAGGTGATGATTGGCGTATCGCGCAGGCGCGTGACTTCCATCAGCTTGCGGGTGCGATCCTCAACACCTTTTGCGGCGTCGATCACCATCAAACAGCAGTCAACCGCCGTCAGCGTACGGTAAGTATCTTCAGAGAAGTCTTCGTGTCCTGGCGTATCCAGCAGGTTCACGAGGCTGTCGCGATACGGGAACTGCATCACCGAGGTGGTGATGGAGATACCACGTTGTTTCTCCATCTCCATCCAGTCCGATTTCGCGTGCTGGTTGGAGCCGCGGCCTTTGACGGTACCGGCGGTTTGAATCGCCTGTCCGAACAGCAGCACTTTTTCGGTGATTGTGGTTTTACCGGCGTCCGGATGCGAGATGATCGCAAAGGTACGGCGGCGCGCCACTTCTTCTAAAAAGGAGGCATTAGACATTGAGTGAATTCTTCTTCAAGGGCAACACGCGGACAGCGCGCTGCGAATAAATCGTTTCGAGGTCATTCCGCAGGATAACGCGGCCAATGGCGACGCAGTGGCGTCGGTTCACAGCAAGAGGTGTGCGATCTACATTGGCGGCAGTCCTGAATCCCGTCAGCATTGAGGCGGCATAGCATACAATATTTCGCAGAAAGGGGGAATCGGTGCCCTAATAGCCCTCACCCTAACCCTCTAATCACCCCAACACCCGCACCACTGCCGCCTTGAAGATCTTCACGCCAATCTCCAGCGAGCTCAGCTCAAAGCGCATCTCAGGATGATGTAAACCCGGCACCAGATTGGTTCCCAATCCCCAGAAACCGGCTTTAACCTGCGGGTTTTTCACCGGGTAATAGAAGAAATCTTCGCTGCCCGGCGTGGTTTTGGTATCCAGCAAACCGGCTTCGCCCAGCACGTCGATAATCGCCGCGCGAATCACCGCCGTGGCTTCTTCATGAATTTCTGCTGCTGGCATCTCTTTTAGCACCACCACGTCCGCCGTGGCACCCAGCGCCGCCACGCTGTGCTGAATCGCCAGCGTGACTTTCTCTTTCAGCACCGCCATTGGCGCGTTTTCCTGCGAACGCAGATCCCACACCACGCGCGCCTCATCCGGCACCGAGTTGGTCACGCCCGCATCGCACAGAAAGCGTGTAGCTTTCACGCTCCAGGTCAAACCCGGCGGCAGATGGATGGCGTTGACGGCCTGCACAGCTTGCACCGCCGCATCCAGCGCGTTGACGCCCAAATGCGGACGCGCCGCATGCGCCGGTGCACCTTTGATGGTGGCTTCCAGCGTGCTGCAGGCAGAGTAAATCACCGCTGGCGTCGCCTGTCCCACATGACACTCTTCCAGCGGACGCACATGGAAGCCGAGAATCATCTCCACATCCTCCAGCGCGCCGCCCTCAATCATCGCCAGCGCACCCGCACCGAGCTCTTCCGCCGGCTGGAATAGTAGCTTGAGCCGCCCTTTCTTGATCGCGCCCTCTTTCATCAGCTCTTGCGCTGCCGTCAGCACCACCGACGAATGGCCATCGTGGCCGCAGGTGTGACGCGCACAGGCTACGCCATCAATGATGTGGCCGAGCGCATCCATATCCGCACGCAGCGCCAGCACCGGACCGGGCACGCCGCTGTCGATTTCCGCCACCATGCCGGTGGTGTTATTGATGCCGCGCGTCACCTTAATTCCGGCGCTCTCCAGCTGATCGGCAATATAAGCAGAGGTCTTGAATTCCTGAAAACCCAGTTCGGGAATTTCATGCAGAAAATGGTAATGCTCTAAGACGTTCGACACCGCTAAGCTCCTGACAAGTAAAGGCAAGCCTCAGCATCGCCCGATGCGCAGCTATAATCAATCCAGCGTGAATGAAAATTAGTCAAAAATGAGAACTCCTCGCATTCAACATGTGAAATAATTCCATTTACAATCAATAAGATAAATTCAACCTTTTTGCGAAAAACCCTTCACATAAAAGTATAGATTGATGCATAATTCGCCGTACTTCACCTGACAAATTAAAAAGGACTCAGCCATGTTAACTGCTGAAATGACCTCGCGTTTAAACGACCAACTGAACCTCGAATTCTTCTCTGCCAACCTCTATCTGCAGATGAGTGCCTGGTGCAGCGATAAAGGCTATGAAGGTGCCGCTTCATTCCTGAAAATGCATTCTCGCGAAGAGATGCAGCACATGCAGAAGCTGTTCGATTACGTCAGCGATGCCGGCGCTTTGCCGGTGCTGGGCAGTATTGCGGCGCCGGCGATTAGCTGGACTTCACTGAACGACGTGCTGGAAGAAGCGCTGAAGCATGAGCAGCTGATCACCAAAAAAATCAACGAGCTGGTGCACACCGCCTTAACCACCCAGGATTACTCAACGTTCAACTTCCTGCAGTGGTACGTTGCCGAGCAGCATGAAGAAGAGAAGCTGTTCAAAACCGTGCTGGATAAACTGGCGATGGTCGGCAACAAAGGCGAAGGCCTGTTCCTGGTGGACAAAGATCTCGGCCACATGTCCGTCGACGGCCACGGCGCATAATAATAAAGATTACACACAGCAAAATAGAGAACGCCCGACATGTCGGGCGTTTTTTTATGTAGCGGCACGATCAATGGCGCGAATCTATTCCAACTCTTTCAACCGCAACTCCGACGGCTGCGGACGACCAAAGAAATAGCCCTGGAATAGCGTACACCCCTCTTCGCGCAGCTTCGCAAACTGCTCGCCGTTCTCCACGCCTTCAGCGGTGATCTGAATATCGAGGCTGCGGCTCATGCCGGTAATGGCGCGGATAATCGCCAGCGCCTCGCGGCTGTCGCCCATATCGTTGATAAACGACTTATCGATTTTGATTTTGTCGAACGGGAATGAACGCAGATAACTGAGCGACGAGTAGCCGGTGCCGAAATCATCCAGCGCAATCTGCACGCCAAGCGTTTTCAAACTCTGCAAGGTGCGGATATTACCGAGCGTGTCGTCCAACAGCACTGATTCGGTGATCTCCACTTCCAGCCGATGCGGCGCCAGCCCGGATTCCCGCAGCGCACCTTCCACCACCGACACCAGCGAGCTGTTTTTAAACTGCAGCGGCGACAGGTTCACCGACACCGATTGTTCGGTGTTCCAGCTCTGCGCTTCGCGGCAGGCTTCATACAGCGCATAGGCGCCGAGCATGTGAATCAAACCGGTCTCTTCAGCGATCGGGATGAAATCGTTCGGCATGATCAGCCCTTTGATCGGGTGATGCCAGCGCATCAGCGCTTCATAGCCGATGATGCCCTGCTCGTTGGTAATCGGCTGATAGTAAAGCTTGAGCTGACGACCCGAAATCGCATCACGCAGATCGTTCTCAATCACGCGACGGCTGCGCGCCTGATTGTCCATCTCAATGGTGAAGTGTTCGAAGCGATTACGGCCATTACGTTTGGCTTCGTACAGCGCCATATCGGCGCAGCGCAGCATATGCTCCGGCGTGTTGGTGGCCTGCGAGGTGAGCGCGATACCAACGCTCAAGCCCACCGACAGATTATGCCCTTCAACGTTGATCGGCGGACGTATCGCCTCGATTAGCCGCTGCGCCACCACCGCCGCTTCATCGGCAGCACGAACATTGGGCAACACGATGGCAAACTCATCGCCGCCAATGCGCGCCAGCGTATCGTGATCGCGTAGCGCGCTGCGCAGGCGTTTCGCCACCACGCGCAGCAGGTCATCACCAATCTGGTGGCCGAGCGCATCGTTGACGTTTTTGAAGTTATCGAGATCGAGACACAGCGTGGCGCTGACCTGGTGGTTCTGACTATCGACGCGCAGCGCTTCACTCAGCTTCTGGCGGAACAGCACGCGGTTCGGCAGGCTGGTGAGATTGTCGTGATGCGCCATATGACGAATACGCGCATCGGCTTCGCGCTGATCGGTCACGTCCTCGACAATCAGCATCACGTAGTTCTGACGCATATCTTTGCCGCTGATGGTGGTGGCACGCGTATGCAGAATGCGCTCGCCGCCCGCCGTCAGCAGCAGTTGTTCACGCGAGTGGATGCCTTCGCTGCGCAGCGCCACATCCGCCAGGCTGTTGAAGTAATCACCCAGCTCCGCCGACATACATTCGTGCGGGCGCTTGTGCATGATCAGCGCTTTGTTAATGCCAAACAGCTGCTCAGCTTTGTCATTCACCATCAGGATTTCACGACTGATGGCATCTTCAACGATCACGCACGAGGGAATATTGCTGATGATGGTGTCGAGAAAACCCGACAGCTCCGACATTTTCGCGCTCTGCGACTGCGCCAGATCCCGTGCGCGCAGCAGCTGCTGCTCGTTCTCACGCCGTTCGGTGATATCGCGGGTAATTTTGGCGAAACCGATCAGTTTGCCGCTTTCATCATGAATCGCTTCGATAACAACGTGGGCCCAAAATGCCGAGCCATCTTTGCGGTAGCGCCAGCCTTCATCTTCAAAACGCCCGGTTTTCAACGCAATGCCGAGGTTAGCTTCGGGCGCATTGGCATGACGTTCCGCTGAACTGTAAAACACCGAGAAGTGCTGACCGACAATCTCGTCAGCCAGATAACCTTTAGCGCGCTGTGCACCGTTGTTCCAGTTCACCACGCGGCCCTGCACATCCAGCATATAGATGGCGTAATCGCGCACGCCTTCCACCAGCAGACGGAAGTTCTTCTCCTGCTCGTGTTGTTTACGCAGCAGCGCCTGTTGTTCGGTGCAGTCGCGGGTGATTTTGGCGTAGCCAATCAGCTTGCCGGCATCATCACGAATCGCGTCAATGATGACATGTGCCCAAAATGCGCTGCCATCTTTGCGGTACCGGTAGCCTTCGTCTTCGAAACGACCGGTTTTGAAGGCGGTGGTGAGATTTTTTTCCGGGATATGGTTTTTACGATCCTGGGCGCTGTAGAAGCGTGAGAAGTGCTGTCCAACAATCTCTTCGGCAACGTAGCCTTTCGCGCGCTGTGCGCCTACGTTCCAGTTTTCCACGTTGCCGTCCAAATCGAGCATATAGATGGCGTAATCACTGACGCCTTCCACCAGCATGCGAAAGCGCTGTTCCTGCTCGCGCTGTTTGCGCTGCTGCTCTTGCTGCTCGGTGCAGTCACGGGTGATTTTGGCAAAACCCAGCAGCTCACCAAACTCATCGCGGACAGCGTCGATCACCACATGCGCCCAAAACGCGCTGCCATCTTTACGGTAACGCCAGCCTTCGGTTTCAAAGCGCCCGGTTGCTGTCGCGGTCGCCAGTCCGCGCTGTGGCGCGCCGTTTTTACGATCGTCTTCGCTGTAGAACAGCGCAAAATTCTTCCCTACGATTTCATCGGGCGTGTAACCTTTGGCGCGCTGCGCGCCGCTATTCCAGTTCGCCACCGTGCCATCGGGTTTGAGCATGTAAATGGCGTAATCCACCACGCTCTGTACCAAAAGTCGGTACATGACGTCAGAGTTATTATTCATTGTTATTCGCCTATTGCTGGGCTGGTATCGTCGAAACTTAAGAAAATTCTTAATTATCAAGCAGACTTAAGCGCAAATACGCAGCGCTGACAAGCGCTATTCATCCGCAGACAAATGTTGGTAGGTAAGTTATCGGCAGTGGCGAGAAAATGTTCAGTAGGATACTTCACAAATCATCATACGTTGACGGCAGGCTGGCGTTACGCTTGCCACGGTAAAATGCCGTGCGGCAAGCGTCGCGTCAGGCGTGTGGCAACCGCCATTAATAAGCAAACCACCACAATCATCAGGCAGCCCACCGCCGCCGCCAGCGACGCGGATCCGCCTTCATCAAGGAATACGATGGTCGGTCCGATGGTTTGCGTTTGCGAGGTGACCAGCAGCACCGAAACCTGGATTTCATTCAGCGCGGTGAGAAACACCAGCACGCTGCCCGCCAGCGCCGACGGTGCCGCCAGTGGCAATAAGATGTCGCGCATGCGGCGCAGAAAACCGGCGCCGCACAAACGTGCCGCTTCATCTAATGCCGGTTCCAACTGGGCGAATCCGGCCAGCGTTGGGCGCAGCACCAGCGCGAGGAAGTTCGCCAGATAGGCGGCAAGGATGATCCACACCGTGCCATACAGCGAGACATTAACGATCGGCAGCGGACGCAGGAAGAACAGCATCGCCGCTACGCCGGTGACAATGCCCGGCAGCGCGTAAGTCAGTTCACTCGCCAGCCACAAACCGCGCACTAATTTGGTTCGCCGCCAGCTGAGGAAATAGGCGAGAAACAGCGCGCAAACCGTTAAAATCAGCGCCGCCAGCGTGGTCAATCCGAGGCTGGTGAGAAACGCCTGTCGCACCGCCGGATAACCCCACAACGCGGCGCAGAAGTTCTCCAGCGTCAGCGTTTGCCAGCTCAGCGCCTGGCCAAAACCGCTGGTGAGCGCGGTGATCAACAGCGCGCTGAGCGGCAACAGCAAGGTCAGCGCCATCCACAGCCAGGCGACGCCCTCAACCGCCATACGCCAGCGCCCCAGCGATTGCTGCCACAGGCGCGGTGCACCGTTGACGCGCACATCATGGCGTCCGCCCAACCAGGCGCTGGCCGCCATGCCCGCCAGCGTAATTACCGCAATCAATAACGCATACACCGCGGTGTTTGGCAGCGCGCTCGGACCAATGCCATTCAACTGCTGATACACCAGCGTGATCAGCGTTGGCACGCGCGCCGGAATCCCCAGCATCGCCTGAATACCGAAGTTGCCCGCCGCCGCAACGAAGGTCAGCGCGGCACCGGCAAAAATTGCCGGGCGCGCCAGCGGCAGCACAATGGTGAACAGGATGCGCGCGCGTGACGCACCGCTGGCCTGGGCCGCTTCCACCAAGTCGGCGGGCAAGCGGCGCAAACCGGCGCGCACGGTGAGGAACACCAACGGCGCATTGTGCGTGCCGAGCAGCAGCACAATGCCGGTTAAGGAGTAGAGCGGCTGCTCGCCGGGCGCAAACCACGGCAACTCAAGCGTGGCGAACAGCAGCGCCAGCGGACTGCTCGGAGCCAGCGCCTGCAGCCAGGCCAGCGCCGTCACCTGCGGCGGAATCATCAGCGGCAGGATAAACGCAAACACCCACGCGGTTTTGGCGCGCAGATCGCTAAGCGCCACCAGCCACGCAGCGGCAGTGCCGAGCACCACGGAAATCAGAGTAGAACTGAGCGCGATGAGCAACGTATTGCCGCTGGCGATCAACACGCGATCGCTCGCCAGCAGGCGCGTTAAGCGTGCGATATCCGGCACGCCGCTGGGCGCAATGGCGGTCCACACCAGCCGCATCAGCGGCGCCACCGACAGCAAACCAATCAGCAGCACCAGCAGCGCCAGAATCAGCCGTTCGCTGTTAACGCGCGGCGCTTTGCGCGTCACATTGCGCCATTCGTTGCTCAACACGCTCATGCTTAGCCACCAAACAGCGCGCTGAACCGATCGCGCACTGCCGCATCTTCTTTGATCGCTTTCGCCACGTCCGGCGACAGCAGCTTGATTTTATTGATCGGCGTGAAACCTGCCGGTGCTGAGACGCGATCATCCACCGGACGGTTGCCCTGCTCGACCACCAGCTTCTGGCCTGGCTCGGAAAGCATAAAGTTAACGAAGGCTTTGGCGGCCGGCAGGTTGTGCGCGGTTTTCATGATGGCAACCGGTTCGGTGACATATGACACCCCCTCTTTGGGATAGACCAGATCCACCGGCGAACCCTTTTTCTTCGCCAGAATCACGTCGGCGTCGGTGATGATGCCGTACTTATCCAGCCCGCTGGCGACCGCCTTCAGCGCCGGGCCGTTGCCGCCCTGCGGCGCGATGCCGATGGCCGCCAACTTTTTGTAGAAGCTCCAGCCAATCGATGGCGTGTTGATATCGGTGTGCAGCTTGTAGAGTGCCGCGCCGGAGTAAAGCGGGCTTGGTACCGCAATCTGCCCTTTGTTGGCTTCCACCGCCAGCGCGTTCCAGCTATCAATCGGCTGCGCATGCTGGGTGTTGTAGGCAATTACCGTGGCGATGATTTTGGTGCCGAAGAAGGTTTTGTCTTTGTCATAAAACGATGGATTGATGTGGCTAAGCGGCGCATCGCTGTAGCTGTAGAGATGGTTTTCGTTTTTCAGCGCGCCGAGGTTGATAGCGTCGGCAATCAGCAGCACATCCGGCTTGGCTTCGCCGCTCATCATTTCGGTGCGCAGCACGTTCATTAACTGCGTGGTGCCGTTGCGCGTCCACTCGACCTGCACATTGGGATAGGCGGCTTTAAACGCATCCATGGTTTGCTGGGCAATTTCGGGTGCCTGCGAGGTATAAACCACCAATTTCCCTGCTGGCGCCTCGTCGGCAAAGCTGGCGGCAGAGATCACGAATCCACTGGCTAACATCAACACGTTTAACGTCGTACGCATAGCATTTCCCTGAAGGTTGAAGAGGTTAATAAGGAAGAATCCAGCCGTCACGCAGCGCCACCCCCACAGTGGCGTCGACAACGGGTAAAGGCTGATCGGCCAGCAGCAGCGTGATGCTGCATTCGGGCGCGGCCAGCGGCGTCACGTTGAGCTGATGGTGGCCGCCGCGATAGATCACCCGCTGCACGCGTGCAGCAAACTGCGGTTCGCCCGGCGCGGCTAAGTGGAAATCGACTGCGTGAAAACTGGCTTGCGCCTGCGGCTGCGGGCGCTGATGCGGCGCGCAGCGTAACGACACGCGCAGGCCGCACAGCGTGGCATAAGCGCGGCCCTCGCCGAGCGGTTCGATATCGCTGATCGGCAGCACTTTGCCGTCGTCAATAAAGCGCGCGACCATGGCGTTCGCCGGTTCGCGCCACAGCGTTTGCGGCGTGGCGAACTGCATCACACGGCCGGCATCCATCACCACGATGCGATCGGCCAGCGCCATCGCTTCATGCTGATCATGGGTAATGTAGAGCAAGGTGGCGTGACTGTGATGATGGAAGCGGCGGAACTCCTCTTCCATGGTGGCGCGCAGGTGGACATCGAGGTTGGCGAGCGGCTCATCGAGCAGAACTAAGGTCGGTTGCGCCACTAAACAGCGCGCCAGCGCCACGCGCTGACGCTGACCGCCGGAGAGATCGGCGGGACGACGGGCGGCGAACGCTTCCAATCCCACCAGCTCCAGCGCCTGCTGCGTGCGGCGCTCGCGCTCGGCACGCGCGACGCCGTTCACTTTCAGACTGTAGGAAACATTTTCCGCCACCGTCATATGCGGCCATAGTGCGTAGCTCTGGAACACCACGCCAAGCTGACGATCTTCCGGCGGCAGATGCACGCCCGGCGCAGCGAAGCAGCGTTCGCCCACGTGGATCTCTCCGGCATCGGCGGTTTCAAAACCGGCCAGCAGGCGCAGCAAGGTGGTTTTGCCACAGCCCGACGGGCCTAATACGGCGATAAATTCCCCCTGCGCAATCTGCAGTGAGATGTCTTGCAATACCGGCTGCGCCGCAAAGGATTTGCGCAGCCCGCGCAGTGTGATTGATGCCATGTTTCTGGCCTTTCGCTAACCGTCCGGCTAAGACCCTACGACACTGTGATGACGATTCCATGACATTGCAGCTGGTCGCCCTAAATGGCGTAATGCTTGTCTGATAATCAGCGCGCTGACATCGCAGGGGTATCGCCCGCTAAGCATCCAACAGTTTCAGAATGCCTGGCTTGGTTTTTCGAGAGTCTGCATTTATGCGCATCTGGTTGCCATGAATGGCAATCCCAGGGGATTCATAGCGATTTTGAGTTAAGGATACGTACCACTGCTGCAGCGAGGGTGTTGGGGCGACATCCTAACCCGCTGAACGAATGAGGGATTCCAGGGCGAGCCGCAGGGATGCGGCGAGAGGTGGCGCTGAGCAGGAGCGAATCGCCGCCGGTCCGTCAGGAATCGTGAATGAGTGAAGGCACCGCGAAGCGGCGGGTTGGGCTGGCGCAGGGCCCGGGAGTGCAGAGGGCGCGGCCAGGCGTCCTCTGCTCGGTCGCCGCACCGAAGTGCTGCAACTGTCCAGGTTTAAGGCGAACGAAAGCCGCTCCGAGCTTAACTGAGCGGCATGACGCGATTCACAGATGCATGCCGATATAGCGCTCATAACGCGCGGGCTTCACCCGCGTGAGATCCACCAGCACTAAGCCATCAATACAGTTATTGAAATCGGGATCGCTGCCGAAATCGATAAACTGCACGCCGCCCGGCTCGCACACCTCGGAATATTGCTTGTAGAGCGTGGGAATGGCGGTGCCGAGATTCGCCAGCAGATGTTTCAACCGGCGTAAATCTTCGCTGTAGTTATCGCCGGTGAACTGCGCCAGCACTTCCGGCAGCGAGGCTGGATAAGGGCGGCGTGAAGTCGCCAGCGGCAGTTCGGTAGCGAAATACAGACGATAGAACGCCACCAGCAGATCGCGCGCCGCCAGCGGCATGCCGCCCGAGATCGAGACCGGACCAAATAAGTAGCGGGTTTCGGGATATTTAGCGATGTAGGCACCAATGCCCATCCACAGATAATCGAGGCCGCGTTTGCCCCAATAGGCAGGCTGAATAAAACTGCGGCCCAGCTCCAGCCCCTGATTGATGATCGGCAACATGCGCTCGTCATAGTGGAACAGGCTGTCGCTGTAGATGCCTTCCAGCCCACGACGCTCCAGCTGCTCGGCGCCCGGAATAAAGCGATAGGCGCCGACGATCTCCAGCGCATCGTCGTCCCACAGAATCAGGTGATAGTAATCGTCATCGTATTTATCGAGGTCGCGACGCCGCCCGCTGCCCTCACCCACCGCGCGGAATGCCACTTCCCGTAAGCGCCCGAGCTCACGCAGCAGCGGCACCCAGCTGGCACCGTTGCGTCGCCACAGGTAGATCTGCTTGCCATCCGGCAGCGTGCCGAGTCGCTCGCTCTCCATCAGCGCTTTTTTCAGTTCGGCGCGATCTTCCGGCCGCGCAATCGCCGCTTCGGTCTGAAACAAGCCGCGTCGTCCCTGACCAATGCGATACAGATGTTTGCGCAGCCGCTTCGCCAGCTCTTTGCCTGGCGTGTGGCCATCATGCCAGTTGGCAAACGGGATCTGTTCGCCGATGTGCAACTTAATGCGCGAACCGCGCTGACGAAACATTTCGCGTACCAGCATCAGTAACGCGAGCGGCGAGGCAATTTTTGCGGCGGCGTAAAATGCCAGGCTGTTGCGCCCCACCACGTGCACCGGCACGATTGGCGCGCGAGCGCGGGCCGCGAGGCGTAAGAAGCTGTGATGCCAGTGACGATCGCGCACGCCTCGGCTGGAAAGGCGCGACACTTCACCCGCCGGGAAGATAATCAGCACGCCCTGATTATCGAGATGCTGCTGCATGCGCGTTAGCTGTTCGCGGCTGGTACGGTTGCCCATGTTATCCACCGGCAACATCATGTTGTTGATCGGCTCCAGCATCATCAACATGCGGTTGGCAACAATTTTCACATCGCGTCGCACCTGCGAAACCGCCGCCAGCAATGCTAAACCATCCAGCGCACCGAGTGGATGGTTGGCAACTATCACCACCGGGCCACGCGTGGGAATCTGCTCCAAATCGCGCTCGCTCAGTTCACAGCGCACATCAAGATGCTCCAGTACCTGCTCCACCATATCCACGCCTTTCAGATGACGATAGCGGGCGGCAAACGCCTGGAATTCATGTTCGCGAACGGCCCATTTCAGGGCGCTTTTCTGCCAGTTTGCCGGTTGATGACCTGGCCAGTAGGTATCGAGAAGCTGATCAACGGAAAACATCATTCACCTTTTACACGCAGCGGTTTATCGCTTCGACGTTAAAACGGCTTGTTTTCAGATTTATGACTGCAGCGTCGTGAGAGCCTAAAAAGCAGCCACTTGCATTGTTCTTGCGCATAAAAAACAAAAACTCACCTTAAAACCCCAAATTCAAGACATGACTTAAAGCTTATTGTTAAGCAGCGTGAATTAATCTGGTCACACCAGTTAAATTGTTTGTTAAAGGGTGTTTTAACTTTGCGTTTATTTTTTATTTTTTCCTCTGGGCTACACATATGATTCATTCGGTATTTATTGTTGATGACCATCCGTTAATCTGTACGGGCATTCAGGCATTACTGCAGTCATATCACTACGCCATTGCTGGCACTGCTAATAAAAGCGATCTGTTAATAACCGAGCTGCATAGGACACGTCCGGACGTTTTACTGCTCGATCTCACCATGCCTGGACGCGCTGGCATTCCGTTGATTACGGACATTAAGCGCGCGCTGCCAGACCTCAAAATCATTGTTTATACCGCTTCAGAAAGCCTTTTTTATCAACGATGTTGCTTGCAATTAGGCGTGGAAGGCTATGTGTGTAAACGCGGCAATTTAGACACTCTCCTTACCGCAATAAAAGAGGTGGAATGTGGTAAGCGTTTTTATCCGGTAACGGAGGAAGCGGCCGAGGTAAACGAGTTAATTGAGAGTGAAAAATTGATGAGCCTGACGCGCCGGGAACTGATGGTATTGGTGAAACTGGCGTCGGGAATGACAAATAAAGAGATCGCCTCACAATTACAACTCAGTAGTAAAACGGTGAGTACCTATAAAATAAAAATCCTGCGTAAATTAGGTTTAAAAGGGATTAGTGGCATTAATATGACAGCAAAATTGAATGAGTTGGTGTGAAAGATCGGGTCGCCATAAATGGCGACCCCACTCAATTAGAGTTTTAACGGTGGCAGCTGCGAAAACACGCTCAACAATCCTTTGCTCCACAGCTGACGAATTTGTGAAAAATAGGGATGCTGTTCGGTGATGTGATATTGCTCGCTATCGCTGAAACTGTCGGTGCGATAGACCATCACATCCAGCGGTAATCCCACCGAAATATTACTCGCTAACGTGGAATCCATTGAAATCAACGCACACTGCATCGCCTGACTGAGCGGCGTTTCATAGCGCAGCACGCGATCAATAATCGGTTTGCCGTACTTGCTCTCACCAATCTGGAAATAAGGCGTATCAACGCTGGCTTCGATGAAGTTGCCCTGCGGATAGATCTGGAACAGACGCGGCTCCTCGCCACGAATCTGTCCCCCCAGCAGCAGCGTGCCGCCAAACTCCTCGCCATCGCGCTTGATCACCTCGCGCAGCGTTTCACCTACCATCAACGCAATGTCATACAGCGATCGTCCATTCAGCAAATTAGGTTGATCGTTATCGCCGTTATGCCGTCGCAGCAGGCTCAGCACGCTCTGCGTGGTAGCCAGATTGCCAGCGCTTTGCAGCACCAGCGTGCGTTCATCATCGACCTGAAACACATGCAATTTACGGAACGAGGAAATATGATCGACGCCCGCATTGGTCCGCGAATCAGAGACAAAAATCATCCCTGAAGATAAACGCATTGCCACACAATAAGTCATAGTTACGCCTGTTCTGATTACTGCTGCGCATGCACCTGAAGCACCGCAGCCACCGCCAGCATATCTTCACCGCCGCCGCCCAGCCGCATACCGCGCACCGGACAGGCATCGAGATAATCCACACCAACCGCCAGACGTAAATGCTGGCGCGTGCTGCGGGTATTATTGGTGATATCAAAGCTGTGCCAACTGCCATCCAGCCAGGCTTCAACCCAGGCGTGAGTGGCGACGTGCTCAACGTTTTCAGTATAGAGATAGCCGCTTACATAGCGCGCCGGAATTCCCAGAGTGCGACAGCAGGCGAGAAACACGTGGCTGTGATCCTGGCAAACGCCGCTGCCTGCGGCAAATACTTTCGCGGCGGTATCAGTTACCTGGGTGCTGCCGGGACGATACGGCATCTTCAGCAGCAATTCATCCATCAACTTTTCCAGGCTGGCGAGCGGCTTTTCCGGCCGCCAGTAGCGCTGGGCAAACTCGCGGATCTCGGGATTGGGCAGCGTCAGCGGCGTGGCGCGCAGAAACACCAGCGGCGACAAGGCGCACTCCGGATCGGGTGCCCACTCGCCGGCATCAAGGATCTCCACCACACCGCGCGCGGCGATATCGAGCTGCTGATGCGGCGTATCCAGCGTTAGCACATGCATCACGTTGCCGTAAGCATCCTGCGTGCAGGTGGCTGCGCAGGGCAGCTCCAAATCCCACGAGATAATTTGCTGATGCACCGAATTTTGCGGCGTCAAACGCAGATACTGGGTGCTGAGTGTCACCTGCTGCTCGTAGGCGTAACGGGTTTTGTGCTCGATGTTCAGTCTCATTTCGCCTCCAGATAGGTGTGATTGATGCTGTCTGCCAGCGCGTTCAGGCGCGTCAGGAATGCATTGAGCCAGTGCGTTAACCCTTCCTGGGTCAGGCTTTCCCAGGTACTAAACCTGATTTCCGCCAGCAGCACGGTGATCAGATAACGCGGACGATCTTCGCCGCTGCTGCCGATCTGCTCGAGCTGGGTAGCGATCTCATCAATACAGGAGTGCAGCGATCGCGGACTTTCACTGCGCAGGATCAGCATCTCATTCACCAGATCCGGTAACAGCTGCTGCTTAAAGATGGCGTTGTAGGCTTCACGCGCCGACACCGCGCGCAGCAAGGTATCGAGGCGATAATATTCGCGCACCGAATCGGACTGTTGTTCCAGCAGTTGCTGATTGACGCTCAGCAAACGCGCGGTGCCGTCGCTGCGCTCCATCAGCGTGCCGATGCGGATAAAACTCATGGCATCACCGCGCAGCAAGGTGCCGAACATCGCGCCACGAAACAGGTGCGAGCGCTCTTTCACCCAATCGAAAAAGCTATCGGCGTTGGCGCTGGTAATACCGCGCCGCCGCGTATTGCGCATCTCAATCCACGTCGAGTTGATGCTCTCCCACACTTCCGACGACAAACTGCCGCGCACCGCATGCGCGTTGTTCCACGCCTCCTGCCAGCAGCTGAAAATGCTGCACGGATTGCGATCGTCGAGGGCGAAAAAGTTGAACAGCTGCGGCATGGTGAAGCGGCCGTTGAGGGTTTCAAACAGTTCACGCGTGCCGGTGAGATTAAGCGGCAGCAGCAGATCGTCGCCCTGGTCACCGCGCACCGGCATTAACGACAAACGGTTGGTCACGTCTAACACGCGAGCAAGTTGTTCTGCGCGCTCAAGATAGCGCGCCATCCAATAGAGGCCACTGGCCGTGCGGCTTAGCATGATGCGTCATCCTCCAGAACCCACGTGTCCTTGGTGCCACCGCCCTGCGACGAGTTCACCACCAGCGAACCTTCGTTCAGCGCCACGCGGGTTAAGCCGCCGGGCACCAGACGAATATCCGCGCCGCACAGCGCAAACGGGCGCAGATCGATGTGGCGCGGCGCGAGGCCGTTATCGATAAAGGTTGGACACGTGGAGAGCGATAGCGTGTCCTGCGCGATGTAGTTTTCCGGGCGCGCTTTGAGGCGATCGCGGAAATCACTCAGCTCCTGCTGGCTCGCCACCGGGCCAATCAACATGCCGTAACCGCCTGCGCCGTGCACCTCTTTCACCACCATTTTCGCCAGGTTGGCCAGCACGTAGGTGAGATCCTGCGGTTTGCGGCATTGCCAGGTGGGTACGTTATTGAGGATCGGATCCTCATCGAGATAGAAACGGATCATGTCCGGGACGTAGGGATAGATCGATTTATCATCGGCGACGCCGGTGCCGATCGCGTTCGCCAGCACCACGTTGCCGGATCGATACACCGACAACAAGCCCGGCACGCCGAGCATCGAATCCGGGCGGAACGCCAGAGGATCGAGGAAGGCATCATCAACGCGACGATAGATCACATCGACTTTGCACGGCCCGGCGGTGGTACGCATCATCACCGCGCCATCTTTGACGAACAGATCGGCGCTCTCCACCAGCTCAACGCCCATCTGCTGCGCGAGGAAGCTGTGCTCGAAGTAGGCGCTGTTAAAGCGGCCCGGCGTCAGCACCACCACCACCGGATCGTTGACCGGCGAGCTTTCGCGCAGGGTTTGCAGCAGATGCGAAGGATAACGTTCTACCGGCGCGATGTGCTGCCCGGCGAACAGTTCCGGATAGAGGCGCATCATCATCTTGCGGTTCTCCAGCATATAGGAGACGCCAGACGGCGTGCGCAGATTGTCCTCGAGAACGTAATATTCGCCGTCGTTATTGCGCACCATGTCTACCCCAACAATGTGTGCGTAGATGTGGCGATGCAGATCGACGCCTTGCATGCAGGGCTGATATTGATCGTTCACCAGCACCTGTTCAGCGGGCACGATGCCGGCTTTGAGGATCAGTTGCTGATGGTAGATGTCGTGCAGGAAGGCGTTAAGGGCTTGTACCCGTTGGCGAATGCCGCGATCGAGCATCGCCCACTCGCTGGCAGGTATGATGCGCGGCACGCTGTCGAAAGGAATTAAACGTTCCGCGCCGCCGTCATCACCGTAGACGTTGAAGGTGATGCCGACGCGATGAAACAGCAGTTCCGCTTCTTCACGTTTGCGCGCCACGGCCTCTTTGTCCGCCTGTTGTAACCATTCCCAGTATTGCTGGTAGTGAGCGCGGTGTTGGCCATCGCTCAGCCACATCTCATCATAGAATTGTGATGCTATCTGGTAGCTTTCTTTCATGATTTACCCGGCGCTTGTCAGAGGACCTCACACTCTCCTGCACAAACTGTGCCAGAGGCTTGCCCCGGTAAGGCACACGCGCCGCGTCAACGGAGATGGCTGTTTTGCACTTTACTGGTGCATTAGCTGCTGCGCGATTGGCAGCCAGATCTCCGTCATCGCGCCTTCGCCACCGGTAAAAGGATCGCGGGATGGCAGCGGCACCTGCTGGATCTTCTCCTTCGACGCACGTAAACGCGACGGCTCATCACGCACGGTTTCCGGGGACATGCCTTCAGGATAGGCGCCAACGGTGAAAAAATCCTCTGAGGCAAATACCTGTTTGTGGCCGACGCCCGCCGGGATCAGTACCGCATCGCCTTCACGCAGCGTCACCATGCGACCGCTGTCGCCGCCGAACAGCACTTCCGCCCAGCCAGCCGCAACACCCAGCACTTCATGGGTGTTCGGATGGTAATGCGTATAAGGAAAGATCGGCGCACGCCATGCGGCGGGCCAGCCGTTGCGGGTAAAGGTTTTTTCAAACCAGGCGGCGCTGTCTTCCGTCGGATTTTCATCGTCATACGGCACAATGCCGGGCCAGATGATCAGCGGCAGCGGGCTGTTGGGCACGCCGCCCGACGGCAGCGATAACATCAGATGTTGCGGATTGCTGGAGGATCCAGCGGAAAAGGTGCCGGCGGCGAAAGACATCAGTAACAGCAGGCTGGAGTGGTTGGCAGTCATACTCTTTCTCCGGTTAATCACGATGCTTAATTGTGGCTTACCAAAGTGGCATTGCAATGTGCGCCCACCAACAAAATTCACAAAAAAGAATGATTTAGCTAACTAAAGCCAAATTTATTAGCAACATAATTAACATCTCGTGCGGGTGAATGAGAGTCGTCATAAATGACCTAATGCTCGTCAGTTAAGACACGAAAAACCCTTATTACCGAGAGCACACATTGTAGCGGCGCAATTCATTGCGCGATAAATCGCGCCGCTACGAAAGGTGCGGTGATTTAACACGGCGCTGAAATGAGCGGCATTACGCCCTAACTGGCGCGCATTTATGCGCACCTGGCGGCAAAGCGCACGAATTTAAGACAAAAAAAACCGGTGGATTTCGCCACCGGCCGAATCAAAAAAAGCGATTCAAAGGCACTGACAGGTTATCGCAGGCGCTCAGCGATAGGTTTCACAACGTTCTCCCCTTCGCGACCATAAAACTGGAACAGGGTTTCTGCAGCGGCATCGGTTAACACCAGAATTTCAATGCGGCGATTACGCGCACTCATGGGATCGTCATGATCGCGCGGCATGCGTGACGCCATGGCGTTAACCTGCAATACGCGCGCACTCTCCAGCCCGCCACGCTCCAGCGCGCGGCGTGCCGCCAGCGCACGATCGCCCGACAGATTCCAGTTGTTGTAGGCGGCGTTGCCGCTGTACTGCGCGGCATCGGTGTGGCCGCTGATCATGATTTTGTTGTCGATGCGGTTAAACACCGGGCCGAGCTCGGTCAGCAGTTTCTGGAAGAATGGCGTTAGCACCGCGCTACCGCGTGGGAACATCATGCGATCCTGATCGTCCTGAATCAGAATGCGCAGCCCTTGTGGCAAGGTTTCCAGCATCAGGTAATTTTGCGCGTTATAGCTGTTGATCATCCGTTGCAGCTGGTTGTGTAGCAGCACCAACTCCGCATCCGAGCGTGACAGCACGCTGTCTAAATCTTCCTGTGGCTTGCTGCCGGCGTTCAAACTGATGTCAGCTTTACCTGGGCTGACAGTCGCTGGTTGCGTCGGCGGGGAAATTGCCATGGTTTCGCCGATAATCGCCGATCCGCCCGAGTTCTCAACGTCAAAAGGATTGAAATTGGTGCCATCAAAAACCGACGTGCCGTTCAATTGCGCGACGATCTCTTTACGCTCCTCTTCACTCACCGCGCCCATGATCAACTTTGTGGTGGTCACCAAAGGTGCCGAACGTATATCTGAAGTCTCGGCGCGCTTTACGCTTGATGCGTTGCCAGGCAAACAGATGGCGATCGATGCCGATCTCAATGCCGGGTTAATCAATCAGGAACAGGCGCGCACGCGTCGCCAGGATGTGGCAAACGAAGCCGACTTTTACGGTGCAATGGATGGCGCATCCAAATTCGTACGCGGCGACGCCATCGCCGGCATCATGATCCTGCTGATTAACGTGGTTGGCGGTATTTTGATTGGCGTATTCAAATACGGTTTACCGGCAGGACAAGCGTTTGAACAATATGTCCTGCTGACCATCGGTGATGGCTTAGTCGGACAAATTCCTTCACTGCTGCTCTCAACGGCGGCGGCGATTATCGTGACGCGCATCAGCGATGGTGCGGACATGGGCGATGACATCAAGTCTCAGCTGCTGGCTAAGCCAGGTACGCTGTATACCGCTGCGGCCGTGATGTTTGTGCTGGCGGTGGTGCCGGGCATGCCGCATCTGGTGTTCCTGGTATTTACCGGCCTGCTGCTGTTCGCTGCGTGGCGTCAAAGCCAGAAAATTAAAGCGCCGACGCAAGATCATCACGCTATGGAAGCGATCAGCCAGGCGCTGACGCAGCCGGACGATCAGCCCGCCATCGGTTGGGACACTATCCCGATGGTTGAGCCGATCGGGCTGAATCTCGGCTACAAGCTGGTGACGCTGGTGGATAAAGGCAAAGGTGCGCCGCTGACGCTGCGTATGCGTGGCGTGCGGCAAGTGGTGTCGGAAACCAGCGGCGTGCTGCTGCCGGAGATTGCGCTGCGCGAGGATTTCCACCTCAAGCCGGCGCAGTACGCGATCAAGATCAATGGCGTGCGCACCGCCGTCGGCGAAGTGCATGCCGATCGTCTGATGGCGATCCCGACGCCGGAACAGTACGGCGAAATCGATGGCGTATTAGATACCGATCCGGCCTACGGCATGGCGGTGACGTGGATTCTGCCCGAGCAGAAAGCCAAAGCGCTGAACCTGGGTTATCAGGTGGTGGATTGCGCCAGCGTGGTGGCCACCCATGTGAATAAAGTGGTGCGCGAGAATCTGCCGGAGCTGTTTAACTACGATGACATCACTCAGCTGCATCAGCGTCTGGCGAATGTGGCGCCTAAGCTGTCGGAAGATGTGAATGCGGCGGTGAACTTCAGCTTGCAGCTGAAAGTGTATCGTCTGCTGCTGAACGATCAGGTGTCGCTGAAAGACATCACCACCATCGCGACGACGTTGCTGGAGAGCGCGGCGATCACCAAAGATCCGATCCTGCTGACTTCCGATGTGCGCTATGCCCTGCGTCGCGCCATGGTGGCGGCGATTGCGCCGGACAACAAACCGCTGTCGGCTTATACGCTGGAAAACAGCCTGGAGAATCTGCTGCTGGCGGCGCTGAATCAGGCACAGCAAGCCGGCAAAGTGGCGCTGGATAGCTTCCCGGTTGATCCGAATATCCTGACGCAGCTGCAGAGCACGCTGCCGGTGATGGTGGAGCAGTTGAAAGCGCAGAACCTGACGCAGGTGCTGCTGGTAACACCGCAACTGCGCCCGCTGATTGCGCGCTACGCCCGTCTGTTTGCCAATGGGTTGAATGTGTTGTCGTACAACGAAGTGCCCGATGATGCGAATTTGCAGATTGTGGGTCAGGTGAGTTAGATCGTGCTGGCTGTCACAGATTGTGCTGGCTGTCCCCAGATTGTGCTGGCTGTCCCCCATCCCGGCCTTCCCCCGCAAGCGGGGGAAGGAGATGCTGCCACATGCCAGTGCTGAAGCTGCATGTGGCAGCATCTTCCTCCCCCATTTATGGGGGAGGACCGAGGAGGGGGACAGCAAGCACCAACCGAGGAGGGGGACAGCAAGCACGAGCGAAATCTAACAGCGAGCACGATCCAGGCACCACTAGCACTAACCCTCCCGCGCCGCCAGAATCACCGCAAAAACCGCGTCCGGCTGCAGCATCACCTCATGATTCCAAAATCTCAGCACCCGCCAGCCATGTCTATTTAACCGTTGCGTACGTTCATCGTCATATCTGATAGTTTCACCATGTTGCGATCCATCGAGTTCAATCGCTAGCCGCTTCTCCAGGCAGGCGAAATCCAAAATATACGGGCCGAAAGGGTACTGTCGGCGAAATCGCATACCGCCACATTGTCTGGCACGCAGCACAGACCATAGCTTTCGCTCTGCTGGCGTCATGTTATTTCTCAGTTCCTTCGCGCGCAGCACATGATGTCGCATGTTATTCATCCTGAAAAAGCGCATCTTGTTTCCGCAATGGCTCAATCTCAACGCATGCAGTGCAATCTTGAGCAACACATCGCAACTGTTATAAAAAAACACAGCGAATCTGTCTCTAATTCGCTTCACTGTTATGTGCTTTACTGGCAGGCAGTGATAATTAGAGGTGAACAATGGACGCGATCAAACAAATCCTGCTCGACGAAATCGCCACGCTGAACCGCGAAGGACAGCGTGATAATTTGCCGCGCTTTAGCTTTTCCTTCCTCAAAACCCATCCGGGGCTCTGGGCCATTATGTATCTGTGCTACGCGCTGTGCGTGGCGCTGATCTTTTCAACCGACATGCTCGGCTGGCCAGCGTTCTGGTTTGCCACGGTGTTTGTGGTGGTGATGAGCGTGCTGATGCTGATGGATATCAACCCTAAATATCGCTTCGAAGATATCGACACGCTGGATTTGCGCGTTTGTTATAACGGCGAATGGTATTACGTGCAGCCGGTTTCTCAACAAGCGCTGGATAAGATCCTTGATAACCCCCACACGCCGGAGCGCGTACGCAGCGGCATTGATCGCCTGATGAAGCAGAAAGGTGAAGTGGATTTCTACGACGTTTACTATCTCACCTGGGGCCACCAGCAGGCGGCCCAGGTTTAACCGTTTAGCGTGCCAATCAGTTTTCCCAACGTCTCTACCGCCGCCTCGGCCCGTGCATCCCACGGCCAGGCGGTGTTGAAGCGGAAACAGTGGCTGAAGCCTTCGCTGCTGGAAAACAGCTGGCCGGGCGCGATGCTGATGCCCTGCTGCAAGGCCAAATGATACAGCTCAGTGGTATTGATCTGCACTGGCAGCGCAACCCAGAGAAAATAACCGCCCGGCGTATCGCTGATGTTGGCCTCAGCAGGTAATACCCGGCGCAGCGCCTGTTGCGCCAGCTGCTTACGTTTAGCCAGCGTCTGCCTTAGCTTCTTTAAATGCGTATCGTAGCTGCGCGTGCTGAGGAAATCGGCGAGGGCCAGCTGCATCGGCGCGCTGGTCGAGAGCGTGCTCATCAACTGAATACGCTGCACGCGCTGCGCATGACGTCCGGCCGCGACCCAACCGACACGAAATCCCGCCACCAGATTCTTCGAGAAACTTCCGCAGTGCAGCACGTTGCCATCAAGATCAAAAGCTTTAGCCGGCAGCGGTTTGTCATGGCCTTCATACAGATCGCCATACACATCGTCTTCAATCATCGCCACGTTGTAGCGCGCCAGCAGTTCCACCAACTGCTGCTTGCGCTCGGCGCTCAGGGTAAAGCCGAGCGGATTTTGTCGGTTGGTCATCAGCCAGCAGGCTTTCACCGGCCAGCGCTGCAAGGCCTGCTCCAGCTCATCCAGATCCATGCCGTGTTCGACATCGCTGGCGATGGCAATCGCGTTCAGCTTGAGGCGTTCAATCGCCTGGAGCGCACCATAAAACGACGGGTTTTCGAGGATCACCCAATCACCGGGTTCGGTGACGGCTTGCAGGCTGAGGTTGAGCGCTTCCATTGCGCCATTGGTGATGACGATGTCATCCGGCGACAGCGTGATGCCCTGCTGTGCGTAGCGCTGGGCGAGAATTTTGCGCAGCGCTTCATTGCCTGGCGGCAGGTTGTTGAGCGCATCGGTGGGCTTTAAGTTGTGTGAGACTTTTACCAGCGAGCGCATCAGCTGGCGCTGCGGGAAGAGTTCTGGATCGGGAAAGGCTGAGCCAAACGGCATGATGGCGGGATTGCGCGTGGCTTGCAGCACGTCGAACACGAAGCTGTTGGTATCCGCCTGATCGGTTTTGCCGATCTCTTGCGTGGGCAGGCGCGGACGGCTTTCGGCGGCGCGTGGCGCCACGTAATAGCCGGATTGTGGCTTTGAGACGATCCAGCCCTGACTCTCCAGCACTTCATAGGCGTGCATCACCGTCATCAGGCTCAACCCGCTCTGCTCCGCCTGCTGACGAAGCGACGGCAGTTTTTCGCCCGGCGGCCAGATGCGCGCCTCGATTTGCGTGCGAAGCTGCTCGACCAACTGCTGATATTTCGCCACCCGAACTCCGATGTAGAGGATTTGGCGGCTAGTTTCCCTCACCCTAACCCTCTCCCGCAAGCGGGAGAGGGAATGAAGGCGTTAAGGCACCTGCTCCAGCGCTAACTCTTCTTGATAAAAATTCGGCAACTCGCCAATGCGTTCCGGCGGCACCGGTTTACCCAGCAAATAGCCCTGCAAGGTATCGCAGCCTAAACCGGTGAGGAACGCCTGTTGATCCTGGGTTTCTACCCCTTCGGCGACCACTTTCAGATGCAACGACTGCGCCAGCGCGACAATGGCGGAGACGATGGTGGCATCTTCCGAATGCGCCTGCAGTTCATTAACAAAAGCGCGATCGATTTTCAGCTCGCTGGCCGGTAACCGCTTGAGATACAACAAGCTGGAGTAACCGGTGCCGAAATCATCAATCGAGGCTTTTACGCCCATATTGGTGAGCTCGGTAAGAATACGCACGCTCTCTTCCGGATCGCGCATCGCCGTGGTTTCGGTCACTTCCAGCGTCAAAAGTTCAGCCGGAATCTGGTGCTGCGTCAGCGCCTCGGTGACGTTTTCCACCAGATTGCTTTGCTCAAATTGTACAGCCGACAAATTGACCGCCACCGACCAGTGCGGGTGGCCCTGCAGATGCCAGGCACGCAGCTGGCGACAGGCTTCGTTGATCACCCAGTTGCCGATGTTAATGATCATGCCGGTCTTTTCCGCCATCGGCAGAAAGGCGTCCGGCGCCAGCAGACCGCGTGAAGGGTGCTGCCAGCGCAGCAGCGCTTCAAAGCCAAGGATCGGGCCGCTCGGCGCGCAGTATTTTGGCTGATAGAACAGGCGTAACTCTTCGTTATCCAGCGCTTGCCATAGATCGTTGTTCAGCTGCAATTGCGACTGCGCCAGCGTGTTCATTGACGGCTGGAAGAAGGTGTAACCGTTGCGGCCGTTGTTCTTGGTGTGATACATGGCGGCATCGGCGTTGAACATCAGCTCGCGATCATCTTTGCCGTCACCGGGGTAAACCGCAATTCCAATACTCAGCGACACCACCAGCTCATAGCGCGAGATATCGAATGGGCGATCCACCGCTTTCACCAGCGTATCAGCAACCGCTGCGGCATCATTGGGTTCAGCAATTTCCAGCAGCAGCACAAACTCGTCGCCGCCCATGCGCGCCAGCGTGTAGTGCCCTTTCATCTGTTCGGTCATGCGCTCGGTCACGCCAATCAGCAGGTTGTCGCCCACGTGATGGCCAAAAGCGTCATTTACCGCTTTGAATCCATCCAGATCCATAAACATCAGCGCAAACTGCGTTTTCTCACGGTTGGCTTTATTGAGGGCTTGCTCCAGACGATCTTCCAACAAAATACGGTTGGGCAGACGCGTCAGGTTATCGTGTAGCGCCAGCTGTGCCAGCTCACGGTTGGCTTCCGCCAGCGAGTGGGCAAGGATCGAGGTGCGCGCTTGCAGACGTGCATCGAGCATTGAGACCAGCAAAGTAATGCCGAGGATCGCTAGCGTCACCACCGTCACCACCACCGCCAGCCAGTTGCTGTTTACGCCCATGTGCGTCGCATGGCTGTGCATCGGGAAATTGGCCGCCGCCATGCCGGTGTAGTGCATGCCGGCAATCGCACAGCCCATCACCACCGATGCGCCTAAACGCAGCGCGGTGACGCGGCCGTGACCTTCGCGCAGGTTAAACGCCAGCCAGAGCGCGGCGCCTGAGGCCACCAGCGCAATCGCCACCGATGCCGCCACCCAACCCCAATTCCAGGTGATGCCGGGCGTAAACATCAGCGCCGCCATGCCGGTGTAGTGCATTGCTACAACGCCGGAACCCAGCACCACAGCGCCTCCACACAGTCGCAGCCACGGCAAAGTGGGCGTTGAGCACACCAGCCACAGCGCAAAAACCGAGGCTAATACCGCCACCACCATGGAGGTGACGGTGAGCGTAGGATCATAGCTCATGACCATATCGAGGCTCATCGACAGCATGCCAATGAAGTGCATCGCCCAGATGCCCACGCCCATAGCGAATCCACCGCCGAATAACCAAACCAGCGCCACCTTGCCAGTTGAGGAAGCCACGCGCCCTGCCATATCAAGCGCAGTAAACGAGGCCAGCATCGCTACCAGAATCGAGACGATGACGGTAAACGAATCGTACGAAGTCACTAACATAGTGATTTCCCAAGTAAAAGCCGGTGTAAGTCAGCTGTGGTGTTGTTGTTAAAAAAGTGCGGTCTATTGGTTTTATTGTAGGAATTATCGGCAGCGTAACTGCCGATATGAGTTTTTGAACGATGAAACCTTCCGATGGGGAAGAAACTAAAAATTGTTTATTGCGCGCCCGCCAGCGGCACCACGTTATCGCTAAAGGCCAGCGGCGCCGCAAGCGCAGCGGTAAATTCACCGATGCGATCGGCTGGTGTGGGCTTGCCGAGCAGATAACCTTGCAGCGTGTCGAAGCCTAACCCGGTGAGCAAACGCTGCTGCTCCTCGGTTTCGACCCCTTCCGCCACCATGCGCAGGTTAAGCGTTTGTGCCAGCGTCAACATCGCAGTGACCACCGTGGCGTCTTCGCTGCCGGCGCGCAAACTGTTGATAAAGGCGCGGTCGATTTTCAACTCACTGGCTTCGAGGTGTTTCAAGTGCAGCAAGTTGGCGTAGCCGATGCCGAAGTTATCAATCGCCACTTTCACCCCAAGACGATGCAGTTCGGCAATGCGCTGCTGGCTGAACTGCGGATCGCGCATCGCAATGTTCTCGGTAATTTCCAGCATCAACGCCCCGTCAGGGATTTGATGGCGCTGCAATGCCTGGCGCACGCTCTCAATCAAATCACGCTGCTGAAACTGCAGAGCCGAGAGATTGACCGATACCGTCCAGTCGCCGTTACCTTCATCGTGCCACTGCTTCAGCTGGCGGCAGGCTTCATTGATCACCCAGTTACCCAGCGCGACAATTTGCCCGGTTTTCTCGGCGCGCGCCAGAAACATATCGGGCATCAGCAGGCCGCGACGCGGATGCTGCCAGCGCAGCAGCGCCTCGAAGCCCATCAATACGGTGCCGCCCGCGCGGAATTTTGGCTGATAGAACAGGCGCATCTCCTGATACTCCAGCGCGTTCCACAGATCGTTAGCCAGCGCCAACTGATGCTGCGCCACCGCGCTCATCGCCGGTTCAAACAGGCACCAGCCGTTACGCCCGCTGTGTTTGGTGTGATACATGGCGGAGTCGGCGTTGAACATCAGCTCCTGCTGGCTGCGACCATGCAGCGGGAAGATAACGATACCGACGCTGAGCGAGACGCGCAGCGAATAGCGATCGAGTTCGAAAGGCGCATCAATGATTTGAACCAAACGCTGCGCCAGTTTGGTGGCCTGATGCAGATGAAATTGCGGGCAAAGTATGACGAATTCATCGCCGCCCAGACGCGCCAAAAGAATCTCCTCACTCAGTTCATCGCGCAAACGATCGGCTACCGCGATCAGCAAGCGGTCGCCAACGTGATGGCCCCATGTGTCGTTAATGGCTTTGAAACCATCCAGATCCATGAACATCAGCGCGAAGTTTTCATCCTGCAGCGTCGCCTGCTTGATCGCCGTGGTGAGTTGCTGCTCCAGCATCACGCGATTTGGCAGCGCGGTGAGGTTGTCATGCATCGCCAGCTGCCGCAGCTCGCTGTTGGCGCGCTTGAGTTTGGCAGCGAGACGCGCGGCACGCAGTTGTGCATCCAGCATCGAGATCAGCAACATCAGCCCCAGAATGCTCAGCGTGATAATCGTGACCCACACCGCCATTCCCTCTTCGCTGGCGCCGTGATGTTGCATGCTCACCGGCATAACGAATTCTGCTGCCGCCATGCCGGTGTAATGCATGCCGGCAATCGCAATGCCCATCACCAGTGCTGCACAGGCGCGCAGCAGCAGCAGGCTTTCGCCCTGGCGCAGATGAAAGGCCAGCCATAACGCCGCACCTGATGCTGCGTAGGCAATCAGCACCGAAAGCGCCACCAGCGGCAGATTCCAGTAAATCGGGGTGGCAATCATCAGCGCGTTCATGCCGAGGTAGTGCATGACAATGATGCCGCTTCCCATGATAAGGGTGCCGCGAATTAAGCGGCGTCGGGTGAGATGACTGCCCTGCACGCCCTGCGCAAAGGCGAAGATGGCGCTGATAATCGCCACCAGCAATGAGATGGCGGTCAGCTCGACGTTGTAGCGCATGGTCATCGGCATCATCATCGCCAGCATGCCAATAAAGTGCATTGCCCACACGCCGATGCCCATCGCGGTGCCCCCGCCGATCAACCACAGTGTTGCCAGATAACCGCGTGAAACGGCCACGCGCCCGGCGGTATCTAAGGCGGTGAACGCGGCAATGAAGGCCACGATCAGTGAAACGGTAACCAGAACGCTATCCCAGGTAACCAGCAGCATGTGCGCTCCTAAACTCCACCCGCTGCGGAGCGGGTGCGGTGTCGTCAAAACAAAACAAGAATGATAAAGCGCCGATCAAGGGCGATTAATGTCCCCCTGCGGCGCAGTTCAATACAGAACTGGTCCAGAAAAATCTGGAGTTGTCGTGCGGATTTTTTTTATTTTCATCGTCAGTCGTTAAGCAAAAAATTAATAATATCTGATTAATGCACGAACATAACATTGAACCGAAGCGCGCGGTAGAGGGTGAAATCATCGTCTATTTAGTTTTTTTAACCGCTCGCTACCCCTTGTGATTACTGAGTTATCGGCGAAAAGTGTGAATTGATTAGGGAAAAATTGAACCATCTGCATACAGGGGCCAATTTGCTGATCTATAGTAAAGAAAATTGATATAAATCATTAATCCGCCATCCAGGAATTTTCTTAGATGGCAGGCGCTTATGCGGTCGGGCCGAATGCGGCTCTTGTTTTAATTCGGATGTATTTTCATAAATGAATGACCAGGTGAAAAAGCACTGACCTTGGATAATCAGTAAGGAATGATTATGAAACTCAAGCTTTTTCTTGTGGCCACTAGCCTAAGCGCCGCGCTTGCACCCACTGCTGTTTTTGCCGCCACCACAACGGGAACCATCAATGCTACGTTGACGCTGACCACAGGTTGTTTGGTGAACGGTCAATCTGCTACGACGGGGGTGAACTTTGGTACCCTGAACTTTGGTAGCAGCGCAGCCACCTTTGATACCCTCAACGCCACCCTGGTCGGCGCGTCGGGTAATGGTATCTTTGTCCGCTGCACCACCGGACAAACCTTCAACGTGCAGGTCACTAGCAGTAATGCCGCTCCGGCGACCATTTACGGAACGGTGAGCGGCCAGCCGCGCTACCTGATCCTCGGCTCCAACAACACGCAAGGCATTGCCTATACGCTGTATAGCGACGCCGCGTTTACTACCGCTATTGCCAACAACACCAATATCGCCGCCAGTGGTACCACGGATCCCACGCTAGGGACCAACTACGCCATTTATGGTCGCGTGGTGGGCGGTGGCTTTAACCCGTTGATTCCGGCAGGAACATACACCGACACCATTAACGTGGCGGTGAATTACTGAGGGAAAGGATAATCAGGGAGGCCGTGGTGCAGCGGTGGGTGCACAGTGCAGGCGGCCTTGCCCTGCTGATAGGGAGCGTCTCCGCCTGGGGGTTGCCGACCGCAACGTTTCAGGTTTCAGCATCAGTAGTGGCAGGCTGTGTTGTCTCCGGAACCAGTACCGGGGTATTTGGCACGCTTAATTTTGGTACCCAATCTGGCGTGGCCGCAAGCAGCGTCAGCGCCAGCTATGTGCAAAGCACCACCATCACGCTCGCCTGCACGCCAGGCACCGCCGTGAGTATGAGCATCAACGGCGGCAGTAATTACACCTCCACGCGCAATCTCAAACACACCAGTAACACCAATACCGTGGCGTACAGCCTGTATACCAATGCGGCACACACCACGGCTATTCCGGTGAATAGCCCGATGGCGCTGAGCTACAGCAATGCCAACAACATCACGTTGCCGATTTACGGCTTATTAACGCTGCCCGGCCCCACGCGCGCCGGGACCTATACCGACACTTTAACCGTCACGCTGAGTTGGTGATGGCGTCAATCAAAAGGAGGAATGATGATTAACCTGCGCGCCCTGATCCTGTTGTTATTTGTGGCCCTAACGCCTGCGGTGCACGCCGCCAATTCGCTGATGGTGTGGCCGATCGATCCGGCGATTGATCCGGAAGATAAAGCCAGCGAGCTGTGGCTGGAGAATCGCGGCAATGCCACCACCATGATGCAGGTGCGCATCTTCAGCTGGCAGCAGGTTAACGGCCAGGAGCAGTATCAAACCCAGCAGCAAGTGGTGGCGAGCCCGCCGATGGTGCGCCTCGAGCCAGGACAGAAGCAACTGGTGCGTTTAATTAAGCAAACGCCACCTGAAGCCGGACGTGAAGTGGCCTTTCGCGTGGTGCTGGATGAGATCCCTACGCCGCGTACGCCAGGCGAAAATCAGGCCGGACTCACTTTCCAGATGCGCTATTCGGTGCCGCTGTTCATCTACGGCAGCGGCGTGACGCGCGACACGGCAAAACCGCAGCTGAGCTGGCAGGAAGTGAACAGCGGCGGCAAACGCTGGCTGGAGCTGACTAATCGCGGTAATGGCCACGCGCGCTTAAGTAACGTCACCATTGGCGGACGCAAAATGGGCAACGGCTTGTTTGGCTATGTGCTGGCCAACAGCAGCCATCGCTGGCCGTTAACCCGCAGCGTGAGCGGTGAGCTGTCGGCCGAAATGAATAAAGGTCACTGGAGCAGCGCGGCCGCGCGTTGATGAAGTTTACGCCGCATCCCTGCGCGCTGGCCGTCGCCAGCGTGCTTTGTATCAGTCCGATGAGTAGCAGCGCGGAGACCTTCTCCGAACTGCCACCGCCGCCTGCGCTGGAGAATAACGCCAGCGGTCAGCAATACATGCTGGAACTGGTGGTGAATCAGGGCGAACGTGGCGACATCGTGCCGGTTGAATGTAAGAATGGTGATTTCTGGTTGCGACGCGGCGATCTGCAACGCGCCGGTATTCCGGCCGAGAAACTGCAAGGTCAGCAGATCGATGTCAATCAACTCAGCGGAGCGAAAGTGGAGTATGACGAACGACGCCAGCGCCTGTTATTGACGGTGCCACCCGCCTGGCTGCCGGGTCAAACCATTGGCCAGTTACAGCATGCACCGCGCTTTCCCGGTCGCGCCAGCAATGGCGCGCTGCTCAACTATGACTTCTACGCCACCCGTACCGATAACGCCGGTTCGCGCCTCTCCAGCTGGAACGAACTGCGCTTGTTTGGCCCGGCTGGCCAGTTTTCTACCAACGGCGTTTACGTGCAGCAACTGGAAGGTGGCGTTGCCGGTCAGCAGGAAGGCTATATCCGCTACGATACGTGGTTCAGTAATGAAAACGAGAACGCAGCAATCAGCTGGCGCGCCGGGGATTTGGTTACTGATGCGCTGAGCTGGAGCAACAGCGTGCGGCTGGGTGGCGTGCAGATTGGCCGCGACTTCAGCGTTCGGCCGGATCTGGTGACCTATCCGCTGCCCGCCTTTTCCGGCCAGGCGGCGGTGCCCTCTTCGGTCGATCTATTTATCAACGGCTATCGCAGCACACAGGCCGACGTGCAACCGGGCCCGTGGTCGCTCACCAATGTCCCTTTCGTTAACGGCGCCGGCGATGCAGTGATCACCACCACCGATGCGGTGGGCCGACAAGTCACCACCACGCTGCCGTTTTACGTCTCCAGCAGCTTGCTGAAAACCGGGTTATCCGATTATTCGTTCTCCGCCGGTGCCATTCGCGAAAACTACGGCATCAACAATTTTGATTACGGCGCAGCGGCGGCCAGCGGCTCCTATCGCTACGGGCTGAACGACTGGCTGACGCTGGAGAGCCATGCGGAAGGCAGCGACAGTGTGGCGATGGGCGGTGCGGGTGGCTTGGTGAAGCTCGGCAGTTTTGGCGTGGTGAATGGCGCGCTGGCGCAGAGCCAGATGGACGGTAATCCCGGTACGCAATACAGCTGGGGCTATCAGTACAACAATAGTTGGTTCAGCCTGGGAACCCAGCACATCATTCGCAGCGTCGATTTCGGTAATCTCGCGCTGGTCGGCAGCCGTGGTGACAGCGCGAACACCAGTTACTCGCTGGCACGACGCAGCGCGCAATACACCGCCAGCGTGTCGCTAAGTGACTACGGCAGCCTTGGCCTGGCTTATTTTGATATCTCCGGCGGCAACGGTGACCGCACCCGTTTATTAAATCTGTCGTGGAGTAAAAATCTGTGGGGCAACAGCAGCCTGTATATCTCCGCCAGCCGCGATCAGGATCAGGGCAACTGGAGCGGCGCCATTTCGCTGATCATCCCGTTCGGCGAACAGAGCAGCGCCTCGGTAAGTACGGAACGCGATCAGGAGGGCAATAACAGCCAGCGTCTGTATGTGTCGCGCGCGATGCCCACCGACGGTGGCTTCTCCTGGGATGCGGCCTGGGCTAATCAGGCCAGCGACAGCGGCGATTATCGTCAGGGCAGCCTGCGTTATCGCAATAACAAAATTGATACCTCAGCCGGTTTCTACGGCGATAACGACAATACCACGCAATGGGCCGATTTTACCGGCTCGGTGGTATTGATGGATAACCGCGTGTTCGCTGCTAACGACATTAACGATGCCTTCGTGGTAGTGAAAACCGATTATCCGGATGTCACGGTGCGTTATGAGAACCAGACCATGGGCCGCACCGATAAACAAGGCTATCTGCTGGTGCCATCGATCAGCAGCTATTACGGTGCGAAGTACGATATCGATACGCTGGATCTGCCCGCCGATCGCACCGCGCCGAAAGTTGAACAGCGCTTTGCGGTGAAGCGTAAGAGTGGCTATCTGCTCAACTTCCCGGTGGAGCGTCTGCGCGCCGCCAGCGTGGTACTGCATGACAGCAATCATCAGCCGCTGCCGATTTCCAGCCAGGTGTTACGTCCGAATCAGGCCACCGAATATGTCGGCTGGGACGGCATTGTGTGGATGGAAGATCTCGGTGCTAATAACCCGATTCATGTGGTGACGCCGGATGGACGCAGCTGCGATACGCAACTGGCTATCGCCGACGGGCAGCCAAAAGCGCTGGAAACTTACGGACCGCTTACCTGCCCGCTGCCACCGCCGCCGCAAGGCTCTGCGGTGAGCAGCGCGGATAATTCACCGTCAGGGATTTCACCATGAGAAAGCTTCTGCTCCTGCTGGCGCTGTTTTTACTGCCGGGCACCAGCTATGCGTTGTGTAGCTTATCGGCCCCCGCCGCCACGTTCGGATCGGTTACCACGTTTTCCGTCGCTTCAACGGTGAATAACACCTCAAGCACCACTAACGTCAACTGCGGTTCGGGTACACTTTCGCTGCTGGGCTCCGATAACATTACCTACGCTTTTACCACCGCCTCAAACCTCAGTGGCACGCGCGCCGTGTTGAAAACCGCCAGCGGCGGCACCGATAACATTCCGATTCAGCTGTGTATCGACAGCGCCTGCGCCACCGAATTACAGCAGGGCGGCAGCTATCGCTGGAGTTCAGCCTCGCTGCTGGCGTTGGGAAACACCCTTAACTTCAATATTCCGCTCTATTTCCGTACCATTCCCGGACAGGTGATCGCCGCAGGCACTTACACCACCACTATTACGTTGACCGTCAGTTATACGGTGTGCGCCGGGTTGAACGTGGCAGGATTGTGTGTGGGAACGGTACAGAGCAGCACGGGTACGGCGATGCCGATTACCGTGAATCTGGTGGTGACCAACGATTGCACCACCATCACTGCGCCCAACGTCAGTTTTGGCAGCGCGCCTTTGGTGGGCAGTTTCTCAACGGTGCAGCAGACGATTAACGTGGTGTGTTCGAAGGGCAGCACTTATACCGTGGGCTTGAGCAACGGCAGTTACTACAGCGGCACCACGCGGCAGATGGCGAGCGGAACTAACCGGCTGGCGTATGACATCTACAAAGGCACCACCACCACATCGCGCTGGGGACCGACCGGCACCGATCGCTGGAGCAGCACCACCTCGACATCGTTGAATGCGGATACCGTGACGCGCAACTTTACCTATACGGCGCAGATTTTGACCACGCAGAATACGCCCGCGGCGGGGAATTATACCGATAGCGTGGTGGTGGATGTGTCGTTTTAGCGGGGTGCGCGCAGTCCCTCATCCCAGCCTTCTCCCGCAGGCGGGAGAAGGCGCTGATCGCGCCGTTACCTAAACATTCCCTCTCCCGCTTGCGGGAGAGGGTTAGGGTGAGGGGAACGATGTTGCGCTTGATATTGCTTCACCATGCGGCCAATCAGCAGCGTGCCGACCAATCCGCACACCGCAGCAAAAGAGAGCCACACGCCCGGCATCGCTTTATCGCCTGTCGCATGAATCAGATAGCTCGACACCGCTGGCGTAAAACCGCCAAATAGCGCGGTTGCCAGGCTGTAGGCCAGTGAGAAACCCGAAGCGCGCACTTCTGCCGGCATGATCTCAGCCAGATACACCACCATCGCGCCGTTATAACTGGCATACAGGAACGACAGCCACAGCTCGGCCTCAACCAGATGGGAGAAGGTCGGCGCTCCCACCAGCCAATGCAGCACCGGCCAGGTAGTTAAAATCATCAAGAGGGTGCAGACAATCAGCAGCGGACGACGACCGATGCGATCCGACAGCGAACCCATCACCGGCAGCCAAAACAGGTTGGAGATGCCGACAAACAGCGTCACCAGGAAGCTCTGCTTGTCACTCATCATCAGCACGGTTTTGCCGAACGTCGGGGTAAAGGCGGTGATCATGTAGAACATTACGGTGGTGGTCACCACCATCAACATCCCTGCCAGCACCAGCGCCCAGTTCTGCCCGACCGAACGCATAATCTGACGCATTGAGGGGTGATGTTTACGCTGGCTGAAGGCTTCGGTCTCTTCCAGCATGCGGCGGATATAGAACAGGAACGGCACGATCATACATCCCACCACGAACGGAATACGCCAGCCCCATTCGGTGACGGCGTCTTTCGCCAGCAGATGGTTCAGGCCCAAACCGAGCAGCGCGGCGAAGATCACCGCAACCTGCTGGCTGCCCGATTGCCAGCTGACATAGAAGCCTTTGCGCCCTTTCGGCGCCACTTCCGCCAGATACACCGATACGCCGCCCAGCTCAACGCCCGCCGAGAAGCCCTGCAATAAACGACCGAGCAGAATCAGGATCGGTGCGGCGGCACCGAGCGTGGCGTATCCGGGCACCAGCGCGATGGTTAAGGTCCCAATCGCCATCAAGCCGAGCGTTAACAGCAAGCCTTTACGACGGCCATGATGGTCGATGTAAGCACCAAGAATAATCGCGCCGAGCGGGCGCATCAGGAAGCCTGCGCCGAAGGTCATCAGCGTCAGCATTAGAGAGGCAAAGGGATCATCGCCGGGGAAAAAGGTTTTGGCGATCGCCGTGGCGTAATAGCCAAACACCATGAAATCGTACATCTCAAGGAAGTTACCGCTGGTAACGCTAAAGATGGTTTTGGCACCGCTTTGCGGCGACTTTTGTAAAGAGTGACTCGCGCTCATATTGTCCTTCCTGGTTTTTCTTCCGTTGTAGCGTGCCGGGCCAGGAATAAACGTGATCTTCTTCACCATTGCAGTTTACAAAAATACGACCAATAGTAACAATAAATTAACAAATTGCGTGCAGGCATTAAAAAAGGCCGCTGCGGGAGCGACCTTTACGGCAAGGCTAAGTGGAGTGACGTTACTTCTTCACCGTTTCCATGCCCATCAAACCAATCTTCAGATAACCGGCTTCACGCAGCTGATCCATCACTTCCATTAGGGTGGCGTAATCCACCGATTTATCCGCCTGGAAGAAGATGGTGGTGTCTTTCTTGCCTTCGGTTTGTGCCGTCAGCGCATTCACCAGCGTCTCTTTGGTGACCGCATCGTTTCCGATGAAGATCTGCTTATCTTCCTTGATGGAGAGATAAACCGGTTTTTCCGGACGCGGCTGCGGCGCGCTGGTCGATGCTGGCAGGTTAACGCGCACATCGACGGTAGCTAATGGCGCGGCGACCATAAAGATGATCAGCAGAACTAACATGACGTCGATAAACGGCGTCACGTTGATTTCGTGCATTTCGCCATCGCCGACCGAGTCATCGTTTAAACGCATCGCCATAATACTTATCCTACGCGCAGTTTCTGTGCCGCCGCTGGACGGTTGGCTTCTTTCGCGGTATCAACGTTGCCGAGATCCAGATCGCGGCTCTGCAGCAACATCACCTGCGCGGCGACATCGCCCAGCGACGCTTTGTAGCTGGCAATCATACGCGCGAAGACGTTGTAGATAACCACGGCGGGGATTGCCGCCACCAGACCAATCGCGGTAGCCAGCAGCGCTTCGGCGATGCCCGGCGCGACGACTGCGAGGTTAGTGGTTTGCGTTTTCGCGATGCCGATGAAGCTGTTCATGATGCCCCAAACGGTACCGAACAGACCGATAAACGGCGCAACGGAACCGATGGTGGCGAGGAATCCATTACCGCGACCGGCATGACGGCTAAATGCAGCCACGCGGCGTTCGAGACGGAAGCTGGTGCGCTCTTTGATGCCATCCAGATCTTCAGTACCAGCGGAGAGCTCCAGCTCATTCTGCGCGTCGTTTAGCAGCACAGCGCTGTGGCTGTTGCTTTTGAAGTTTTCAGCAGCACGGTAAGCATCGTTTAATGAGCGGGCTTCGCCCAGCGCTTGCTGCTCGCGTTTCAGGCGACGTTTCGCCCCGCTCAGCTCAGCAAACTTACCGAAGAAAATTGCCCAGGTGACAACCGAAGCCAGTAACAGGCCAATCATCACAATCTTTACCACGATATCGGCATGCTGATACATGCCCCAAACGGAAAGATCCGTTTGCATCAAATCACTGGCTACCACGCTGCATCTCCAACTTCTGTTGCACAGTTCACGATTGAAGCGCGGATCATAGCAAAAAACACCACCGAAGTGATAGTGGTTCTCATTACTATTTACAAAGCAAAGATGCCCGCGATTTCCACAAGTTAGCGGATGTTATGCGCAATACTGGCCTCACTCTGATAATCCGCAATCAGGCTCAACCCGCTACACTGATTCGTGGTAACGTGAATGTTTTGTGGGAAATGTCAGGAAAGGCAGTGATGGCAACGAAAAAAATAGACACCACGCTTGTCAGCGCGGGACGCAGTAAACGTTACACGCAAGGCTCAGTTAACAGCGTAATTCAACGCGCTTCATCCCTGGTTTTTGACACGGTCGCCGACAAGAAACGTGCTACCGCTGGCCGCGCGTCAGGCGAGCTGTTTTATGGTCGTCGCGGCACCCTCACCCATTTCTCGCTGCAAGACGCCATGACCGAGCTGGAAGGCGGCGCAGGTTGCGCGCTCTATCCGTGCGGCGCGGCGGCGGTCTCTAATGCCATTTTGTCCTTTGTCGCAGCTGGCGACCATATTCTGGTGAGCGGCGCGGTCTACGAACCGACGCAGGATTTCTGCTCGAAAATTCTCAGTAAGCTGAACGTCACCACCACCTATTTCGATCACTGCATCGGCAGCGAAATTGGCGAACTGGTGCAGCCGAATACGCGCGTGGTGTTCCTGGAATCACCGGCGTCGATCACCATGGAAGTGCAGGATATTCCCGCGATTGTTGCCGCCGTACGCGCCAAAGCGCCGGATGCGATCATCATGATCGATAACACCTGGGCGGCGGGCGTGTTGTTTAACGCGCTGGAGCATGGCATCGATATTTCGATTCAGGCCGGCACCAAATACATCATTGGTCACAGCGACGCGATGATTGGCACGGCGGTAGCAAATGAGCGTTGCTGGCCGCAGCTGCGCGAAAACTCCTATCTGATGGGCCAAATGGTCGATGCCGATACCGCTTATATGGCGAGCCGCGGCATTCGTACGTTGGGCACACGTCTGCGTCAGCACGAAGAGAGCGGATTGCAGGTGGCGGAATGGCTGGCCACGCAGCCGGAAGTGGCGCGCGTTAATCATCCCGCGCTGGCGCAGTGTAAAGGCCACGCATTCTGGCAGCGCGATTTCAGCGGCAGCAGCGGTTTGTTCTCGTTCATCCTGCATGAAAAACTGAGCCGTGAGCAGCTGGCAAATTACCTCGATCACTTCCACCATTTCAGCATGGCGTATTCGTGGGGCGGCTATGAATCCCTGATTCTGGCGAACCAGCCTGAAGAGCTGGCGGCGATTCGTCCGGCGGGCGGCGTGGATTTTGACGGCACGCTGGTGCGTCTGCATATCGGCCTCGAACATGTCGATGACTTGCTGGATGATCTTAAAGCCGGTTTTGCACGTTTAAGAAGTTAAACAGAAGATAAACCACGCTGTGGCGGCGATGAGAGATCAACGTATGCAATGCCACAGAAGGTTAAAATTAGACTCCTTGTGACTCGATGGAATAGCTGATGGGTGTTTTACATGAGATTGTCCAGGCGCTTTGGCATCAGGATTTTGCCGCGCTCGGCAATCCGGATGTGGTTTGGATTGTCTACGGCGTGATGTTTTTAACGCTGTTTCTGGAAAACGGTTTGCTGCCCGCGTCATTCCTGCCGGGCGATAGCCTGCTGTTACTGGCGGGCGCGATGGTCGCCAAAGGTGTGATGGACTTCGTGCCGACCATTGTGATTCTGACCACGGCGGCCAGCCTTGGCTGCTGGCTCAGCTATCTGCAAGGACGCTGGCTCGGCAACACCAAACTGGTGAAAAGCTGGTTACTGCATCTGCCCGCGCAATATCATCAGCGCGCGTGGAATATGTTTAACCGCCACGGTTTGATGGCGCTGCTGGTTGGCCGCTTCCTGGCCTTTGTGCGCACCTTACTGCCGACCATGGCCGGGATTTCCGGCTTAAACAATGGCCGCTTCCAGCTGTTTAACTGGCTGAGCGGCTTGTTGTGGGTTGGGATTGTGGTGACGCTGGGCTACGGCATCAGCCATGTGCCCTTTATCAAGCGCCATGAAGATCAGGTGATGGCGATCCTGATGATTCTGCCGATCGCGCTGCTGTTTATCGGCCTGGCCGGCAGCATTGTGGTGATCTGGAAAAAACGCCGCCAGAAACTCTCCTGATTACGACGCGGCGTCAAACGGTAAGGTTTGACGCACGCGGCTCGCCTCTTCTCCGGGCGTCACGCCGAAATAGCGCTTAAACTCACGCGAAAACTGCGATGGACTTTCATAACCGACGCGCACCGCCGCCGCGCTGGCTTTCATGCCATCCTGCAGCATCATCAGGCGCGCCTGATGCAGGCGATAGCGCTTAAGGTATTGCAGCGGCGAGGTTTGCGTCACCGCTTTGAAGTTATGATGAAACGCCGAAACGCTCATGTTCACTTCAGCGGCCAACATGTCGACGCTCAAACTCTCCGCGAAGTGGTTTTCGATGCGACGCAGCGCACGCGCAATCTGACTGAACTGCGTCTGCCGATTGACCAGCGACAGCAGCGCGCCGCCAATCGGTCCGGTTAACACGTAATAGATGATCTCGCGCACCAGCTGCGGCCCCAGCACGCGGGCGTCGCGCGGGTTATTCATCACATCCAGCAAGCGTTCGGCCGCACACAGCATCTCTTCGCTCATGAACGCCGAATGGATGCCGGAAGTTTGCGCCTGCGGCTGGAACTGCTCGTCATCGCCGATATCCATCAGCAAATCCTGCAGGCTGGCGACATCCACGCTCAAACACATGCCGGCCAGCGGCTCCGCCAGCGTGGCTTCGGTTTCGCACTCCACCGGCAGCGGTACGGTGAGCATCAGATATTTGGTGGCGTCGTAGTGGAAAACGGTGCTGCCGAGATAGCCGGTTTTACGCCCCTGAAACAGAATCACGATGCCGGGTTGATACATCATCGGCGTACGCGGCAAGGTTTCGCAGGCATAGATCAATTTGACATTTTCTACCGCGCACAGCGGCTTAAGCAGGTCACTCATCAGCGCAACTACGCGCTGCGCTAGCTGGCGGCAAAGGGCGTCGTTTGGCATGCATCTCTCTTGGGCAGCTAAAAAGTCAGTTTGCCGTAAGGCTGTGCAAAGCTCCACTATTCTGGAGAATCAGGCAAGATTCTTGCAGAAATCCATCAGGCAAAAGTGCCGCCCGCTTGCCACAATGATCCTGAGGTGAGGTTTGTTGACTAGACTTAAGCACATCTTTTCTACGGTAAGTCCCTGCAACAGATAAGGAGCAATTATGGCAGATCAACCCATTATTAAATTGCGCGACGGCAACATGATGCCGCAGCTTGGCCTCGGCGTGTGGCAAGCGAGCATTGAGGATGCGCGCAACGCCATCCTGGAAGCCCTGAAAGTCGGCTATCGCTCCATCGATACCGCCGCTATCTACAAAAATGAGGAAGCGGTTGGGCAAGCGCTGCAAGAGACCGACGTGGCGCGCGATGACATTTTTATCACCACCAAGCTGTGGAACGACGACCAAACCAACTGGCAACAGGCAATGGAAACCAGCCTGAAGAAGTTGCAGTTAGAGCAGGTGGATTTGTATCTCATGCACTGGCCGTGCCCGGAAAAAGATAACTACGTTGAAGCCTGGAAAGGTTTGATTGAGCTGCAGCAACAGGGCTTAACCAAGAGCATCGGCGTATGTAACTTCCACGAGGCGCATCTGAAGCGTTTGATCGATGAAACCGGCGTGTCGCCGGTGGTGAACCAGATTGAGCTGCATCCGATGCTGCAACAGCGCACGCTGCATGCGTGGAATGCGCTGCACCAGATTCAAACCGAATCCTGGAGCCCGCTGGCGCAAGGCGGTAAAGGCGTGTTTGATCAGGAGATTATCCGCGAACTGGCGAAGAAATATAGCAAGACGCCGGCACAAATCGTGATTCGCTGGCATCTGGATAGCGGTTTGGTGGTGATTCCGAAGTCGATTACCCCGGAACGTATTCGTGAGAATTTCCAGGTGTTTGATTTTAGGCTGGATAAAACTGAAGTGAGTGAGATCAGTAAGCTGGATAGCGGCAACCGTTTGGGACCGGATCCGGAGGCGTTTAACGGGTAGGATGGCGCGCTTTTCCCCTCACCCTAACCCTCTCCCGCAGGCGGGAGAGGGAATCGTAAGGTGCGTTTTGCTCGATCTGCTCCCTCGCCCGCTTGCGGGAGAGGGAACCTTAAGGTGCGTTTTGCTCGATCTGCTCCCTCGCCCGCTTGCGGGAGAGGGCTGGAGTGAGGGCATTAAGACGCTGAATTCACCAATAACTGCCCCGCCGTCCCGCGATCCGCCATCTCTAACGTCTGGCTGTAATAGACAAACGGGAAGTGATCCGACGAACTCTGCGGGAAGCTCACCAGCAGCTCCACGCTGCCATCCACCCAAACGGTATCTTTCCAGCCGCGATCTTCGCCCATCGGCTGCGCGCCATTGACGTTCTTAATCAGGAACATCACGCCCTGAATATGCAGCGATTGCGGGCGATCCGCGTGGATAATCCAGCGCTCAAAGGTGCCCTGCTGCACGGTGGTATCAATGCGGTTCATGTCCCACAACACGCCATTAATGCCCGGCTCGCTATCGCCAATGCGGAATTCGCGCGTGCGCACCGCCACGCCATCAAGAATCTGATCCGCCAGCAAACGCATCGGCAGATTGTCAGTCACCAGCGGCAACAAGCCGGTTGGGCGTAAGCTCAGCACCAGCGTATTGGTCAGAATCGATGACGGCTCAAACAATCCGCGCAGGCGATCCATCAAACCCGCCGCCGTTCCGGCCATGATCGAAACTTCATCGCCCTGTGACATATCCACCAGCACTTCGCGACGTTCGCCGGGAGCCAGCGTCAGCAGCTGCACCGCCACCGGCGCAGGCAGGAAGCCCTGATCGCTGGCGATCACCGTAAAGGGACGATTATCGGAGAAGGTGAGATCAAAGCGGCGCGCGTTCGAGCCGTTCAGCAAACGCAAACGCACCCAGCCGCGTGAGACTTCGACATAGGGATTTTGCACGCCGTTCACCAGCAGCACGTCGCCCATAAAACCGCCGCTGGAGGGCGGGTTATAAACCGGCGTGGCGAAGTTATCGAGGCGCTTGTCCTGAATAATCAGCGGGAAATCATCGACGCCATAATGCTTCGGTAGCGGCAGCGATTTACTGACGTCATCTTCCACCAGCCACATGCCGGCGAGTCCGTTGTAGACGTGCGGCGCCATGCGATTTGGCGTATTGGCGTGATACCACAATGTGCCCGCGCCCTGACGAATCGGCAGCACCGGCGCCCAATCAGCTCCGGCCGACATCATGCGCGGCGCACCGCCCATTAACGCGCCCGGCACCTGCAAACCGCTGACGGTCATCGATACCGGTTCGTTGAGGCGGTTGCTGTAAATCAGCTTCACATCGTCGCCGCTATACACGCGCACCGTTGGGCCGAGATACATGCCGTTAAAGCCCCACACCGGCACTTTGTTGCTGTTGCCGCTGAACGACCAATGGCTGCGCTGCAAGGTGAGAAACAGCGGCTGACCGCGACGGGATTCAATCAGCGGTGGAATAGGAAGTGGCGTATCGCCCAATGGCGCGGCGGCGCGGGCGGCGAAAGGCATAGCACTGGAAGCCAGTGCGACACCGGCAGAAAGCTGAATAAACTGACGTCTGCTGCAAGACATAAAACTTCAGACCTTTTGAGCGTGGCGTGAGGACGCCGTGTCCATGTTGTTCTAATTAATGATGAGTTGCTGTGTGGCTTGAGAACGGGGCAGATGATCACCTGCCCCATTTTGGCTGCTCAGAGTTTACCGTTTTTTTCGCGTTCGGCGACTTCGGCGTTCAATTCTTCCAGTTTAGTCGACATTAATTCACGGCAGTGCGTGGCGAGCTTACGCACCGAGGTGGTAGCAAACTGCGAGGTATCGACCGGCGGCAACATCTCCACAATTACCAAACCGTTGTTCCAGCGGTTCAGCTTGATCTTGTCGTGGGTGTTGGAAACCACAATCGGGATGATTGGCACACCGGCGGCTACCGCTGCATGAAACGCACCGGTTTTGAACGGCAGCAAACCACGACCGCGGCTGCGCGTCCCTTCCGGGAACATCCAGAACGAAATGCGCTTTTTGTTGAACTGTTCCACCAACTCACCGATGGTGCCGTGCGCTTTGGAGCGGTTATCACGGTCAATCAGCAGGTTACCGGTCAGCCAGTAGAGCTGGCCAAAGAACGGAATCCACAGCAGGCTTTTCTTGCCCACGGTCACGGTGGTCGGCTGCACGATTTTAGCCGCCGTGATCATGTCGTAGTTGTTCTGGTGGTTAGCGATATAGATCGCGTTGCCATAATGCGCGGCTTCCGCCGGTTTACGCAGTTCCACTTTGAGACCAAACACCGTCGACAGACGACCGAGCAGATGGCCGAAGGTTGCGACGTGACGCGGATTACGCGGTGAAAACAGACACCAGATACAGCCAACAATACTGACCAGAATCGAATAAACAATAACAATAATTGCTCGTAAAATTAGTAACATAGATTCCTCAAATGGGGCATTCCATCGCCTGAATTACAGCGTTACTCTTCGCTCGCGTCGGCTTTCGGACGCGCTGGTGCATTCACTTCAACGCTATCGATGCGTTGCAGGCCACGCGCCACGCTGCCGCGACGACCGCGCTCGGCACGCACTTTCTGCAGATCTTCATCACGCATGATCAGCTTACGTTTACCGACATACACGGTGATTGACGCGCCCGGCGGCAGAATCAGCAACCATTGTAGTTTGTCGGTGCCCGCCGCGGCTTCCGCAGCAGGAATCGAAATGATCTTGTTGCCTTTGCCTTTCGACATCTGCGGCAGATCGCCAACCGGGAACATCAACATGCGTCCGGCCTGGGTAATTGCCAGCAGCATATCATCGCCCGAATGTACCGCCATTGGCGTCATCACTTTGGCGTTTTCCGGCAGCGTCAGCAGCGCTTTACCGGCACGGTTGCGCGACACCAGATCGGCAAAGGTACAGATGAAACCGTAACCGGCGTCAGAGGCCATCAACAGCTTCTGATCGTCGGGCTCCATCAGCACCTGCTCAATCACCGCGCCCGGCGGTGGCGTCAGTTTGCCGGTGAGCGGCTCGCCCTGCCCGCGCGCGGACGGCAATGAGGTCGGATCCAGCGTGTAGCTGCGTCCGGTGGAGTCGATAAAGGCCACCGGCTGATTGCTCTTGCCGCGTGCGGCGGCCAGATAGCTGTCGCCCGCTTTGTAGCTTAAGCCCGCCGGATCGATATCGTGGCCTTTGGCGCTGCGCACCCAGCCCATTTGCGACAGCACGATGGTTACCGGCTCAGCGCTCACCAGCTCGGTTTCGCTCAGCGCTTTGGCTTCTTCGCGCTCGTGCAGCGGCGAACGGCGATCGTCGCCGTAGGTTTGGCTATCGGCCAGCAGCTCTTTCTTCAGCAAATTGCTCATCTTACGCTCGGACGCCAGAATCGCCTGCAGCTGATCGCGCTCTTTTTCCAGCTCCGCCTGCTCGCCGCGAATCTTCATCTCTTCCAGTTTGGCGAGATGGCGCAGTTTCAGTTCGAGAATCGCTTCGGCCTGGGTTTCACTGATGTCAAAACGCGACATCAGCACCGGCTTCGGCTCATCCTCGGTACGGATGATGTGGATCACTTCATCAATATTGAGGAACGCCACCAGCATACCTTCAAGAATATGCAGGCGACGCAGCACGCGATCTAAACGATAGTTGAGGCGGCGCGTCACGGTATCGCGGCGATACACCAGCCATTCAGAAAGGATTTCCAGCAGGTTTTTCACCGCCGGACGGTTATCCAGTCCGATCATATTCAGGTTAACGCGGTAGCTTTTTTCCAGATCGGTGGTGGCAAACAGGTGATTCATCACCTGCTCGAGATCCACGCGATTGGAGCGCGGCACAATCACTAAACGCGTCGGGTTTTCGTGGTTGGACTCATCACGCAGATCTTCCACCATCGGCAGCTTTTTATTGCGCATCTGGTTAGCGATCTGCTCCAGCACGCGTGCGCCCGACACCTGATGCGGCAACGCGGTGATCACCACATCGCCATCTTCTTTTTTCCACACCGCACGCTGACGAATCGAACCGCGTCCGCTTTGATAGATTTTACGGATTTCGCTGCGTGGCGTGATGATCTCCGCTTCGGTCGGGTAATCCGGACCTTGCACAATATCCAGCAGCTCATTCAGCGTGGTTTTCGGGTTGTCGATCAGCTTGACCGCCGCTTCCGCTACTTCGCGCAGGTTATGCGGCGGAATGTCGGTCGCCATCCCCACGGCGATGCCGGTGGTGCCGTTGAGCAGAATGTTGGGCAGACGCGCCGGCAACATCTTCGGCTCCTGCAGGGTGCCGTCGAAGTTCGGAATGTAATCGGACGTGCCCTGACCGAGTTCACCCAGCAGGATTTCAGCGTATTTAGACAGGCGCGATTCGGTGTAACGCATCGCGGCGAAGGATTTTGGATCATCCGGCGCACCCCAGTTTCCCTGGCCATCCACCAGCGGATAACGGTAGGAGAACGGCTGCGCCATCAACACCATCGCTTCATAACAGGCGCTGTCGCCGTGCGGATGGTATTTACCCAGCACGTCACCAACGGTACGCGCCGATTTTTTGAATTTAGCATTGGAATTGAGACCCAATTCCGACATGGCATACACAATACGGCGCTGCACTGGCTTGAGGCCATCGCCGATGTACGGCAGCGCGCGGTCCATGATCACGTACATGGAGTAGTTCAGGTACGCGTTTTCGGTAAACGTGTGCAGGGCAAGACGCTCTGCACCATCCTGCGTCAATTCGCTCATTCAGCTCGCATCCTCACTTCGTGGCCCGCAACGGCGGGACATCCGGCGGTCATTTGGCGAGGATATTACCTTATTCGTGCGGTTTAGTCACAGAGAAGCCCGTTCAGCAAACAGAATCGTCTTGCATTAAATAGCGTGATATTGGTTGGAAAATTAAAACGGAATGGGAGCCATGTCACAGTGAATATCGGCAATAATCTGTGAGCAACTTCGCAATTAATATCGCGAGGCATTTAGCGTATTAATGGTGTCCGCAAGCCGGGACAACATTTAGTATTGTTGCTTAGTGATTACTCTCCTAAATTCATACTCCACAAGCCCCACATTTTTGCACGTCTGATTTCTGGCATGGAATAAATATAACCACCAATTAGCCATAAACGTTTTGCCAAAATAAGGGTGAACGAATGCAAATACTGACTTCGCGACAACACCGATTAGTAAAATTGCTGCTGCATCATGCCGCACCGCAGCCGACAAAAGAATTAGCTTTACAGCTTGGCGTGTCGGAGAAAACCATCCAGCGCGATTTGCAGTGGCTGGAGAGTTGGCTTCGCGACTGGTCGCTGCAGCTGGAAAAAATGCCGGGACGCGGCATACGTCTGCGGGTAGACGATCTGCAGCAGCGTCTGCAACTGGAGCAGCAGCTTAACGGCGACGAAAGCAGTTCGGATGCGCTGAGCCACAACAGCCGACGGGTGAAGATTGCCTCGCAGCTGCTGAGTGATGCGCCACGCGCGACTTCAATCAGTAAATTGTCGGAACGCTACTTTATCAGTCATGCGTCGATTGTGAATGACCTGAAGGTGATCGAAGAGTGGCTGCAGCCGCTGGGTTTGGTGCTGCAGCGCGGCCCCGGCGGCACCCACATCGAAGGCAATGAGCAGACGCTGCGCCAGGCGATGGTCTCGCTGATCAATGATGTGATGCAGCAGAACGTAGCCGGCACGCCGCTGCTACCACGCCTCGATCCCGGCAGCCAGCAAGCGCTGGTGCACTATTTTGGCGACGAGGATGTGGCTTTTGTGCAGGCGCTGCTGCAGCAAATGGAGCAGCAACTGAGTTATCCGTTGGGCGACGCGTGGTACCTCAATCTCTGCACCCATATTCTGATCATGATGCATCGCATGGCGCAAGGTAACGCGCTGGCGCTGGAAACCCTGACCAGCGCGCAGGATCTCGACCAGCGCATTCTGAAGATTGCCCAAAATATGGTGGTGCAGATTGAACAGCGCATGTGCTGCGCATTGCCAGCCGATGAAGTGGGTTTTATTTATCAATATATTGTCTCGTCCGGCATTGTGGTAGAAGAGCGTGGCGATAACGCGCCGCTGCATAATCAATTTTCCACCGCTGAATCAGTAAAAATAACCTGTGAATTAATCGATCGCTTCGCGTCATTTATTCAGCAGGACTTAGCGCAGGACCGATTATTATTTGAAGGATTATTAGTTCATATAAAGCCATTATTAAATCGACTCAAATATCATATTCATATTCGTAATCCGCTGCTGGAGGATATTCAGCAGGAGATGAAGGAAATATTTTCATTAACGCAACAGGCGATGCAATTAACCGCGCGCAGCCAGGGACTTTCATCGGTGGCGGATGACGAAATAGGTTATCTGTGCGTGCATTTCCAGGCAGCGCTGGAGCGACAAATCGCCCACAAACGCATTCTGGTGGTGTGCTCCAGCGGCGTGGGAACCTCGCACCTTTTGAAGAGTCGCATTCTGCGCGCCTTCCCGGATTGGGAGATTGTCGGCGTGGTTTCCGCCAGTAATCACGCGGAGTTTTGCCAGCGAGAAACGGTGGATTTGGTGATTACTACTATTCACCTCAACGCCGGAGCGGTTCCGGCGGTGTATGTCAGCGCCTTTTTTAACGATGACGATATTCGGCGGGTGACTGACGCCATGATTGGCAGCCAGCTGCCCGACGGCGCCTCCTGCGCTTTGGCTGAACATTAATTGAATGAGGATTGATCATGGATATTTCGCGCATTCTGACGCCACGCCGCGTTAACCTGGCGCTGACCGCCACCACCAAAGAGCAAGCGATTCATGAGCTCACCGATTTGCTCTACCACGACGGCGCCATCAGCGACCGCGCTGCCTTTATTGAAGACGTCTGGCTGCGGGAAGCTGAAGGTTCCACCGGCTTCGAAAATCATATCGCCATCCCGCACGGTAAATCCGCCGCGGTGAAACAAACCACGCTCGCCATCGGCCGCACCCAACACGACATTCCGTGGGAAACGCTCGATGGCAGCCAGGTGCGCTGCATCATCCTGTTCGCGGTGCGACTGGAAGATCAGAACACCACCCATATTCGCCTGTTGTCGCAGGTGGCCAGTGCGCTGGCCGATGATGAGGTGATAGCCCAACTGCTGGTGGAAAACGATGCCAGCAATATCATCCGGCTGTTTAGTCAGTACGCCGAAACCGACCTCTGTTAACACCCTAACTCTCTGAGGTGACACATGAATATCGTCTGTGTAGCGGCCTGCACGGCAGGCATCGCGCATACCTACATTGCGCGCGAAAAACTGATTAAAGGGGCCCACGCGCTGGGCCACACCATCCACGTTGAAACTCAGGGCACCATCGGCACCGAAACGGCGCTGACGCAGCAAGATATCGCCGCTGCGGACGTGGTGATCCTCGCCGTTGACGTGAAGATCAAAGGCGAGGAGCGCTTTCAGGGCAAACCCATTGTGCGAGTGAAAACCGAAGTAGTGATCAAATCACCGGTGAAATTCCTCGAAAAAGTGGCGGATTCACTGGCGCGCGCCTGAGGAGATCCATCATGAGTGACAACAAACGTCAGTACGGCCAGGAGATCAAAGGGCATTTGCTTACCGGGATCTCGTGGATGATCCCGCTGATCGTCGCCGCCGGGATCTGCATCGCGCTCGGCCAGGTGATCGGCGGGCCGGATGTCGGTAAACAGACCGGCACTCTCGCGTGGATGCTGAATCAGATCGGCGGTTGGGGCATGGGGCTGATTGTGCCGCTGATCAGCGCGGCGATTGCTTACTCGATTGCCGATCGTCCCGGCTTCGCGCCTGGCCTGATCGTCGGTTTTATCTGCGGGCAGATCGGCACAGGCTTTATCGGCGGCATCTTCGGTGGCTTCCTGGTCGGTTACACCGTGCTGCTGCTGCGCCGCACTATTAAGTTGCCGAAATCGATGCAGGGCTTGATGCCGATTATGGTGCTGCCGGTGCTGAGCACCATCATCGCCGGGCTGCTGATGATGACCTTCATCGGCCAGCCGATTGTCTGGCTGCAGAAGGCGCTGATTGCCCTACTGGAGTCGATGCAAGGCGGTTCGAAATTTGTGATGGGCGCGATCCTCGGCGCGATGGCCACCTTCGACTTCGGCGGTCCGGTGAATAAAACCATGTCGCTGTTCGCCGACGGTATGCTGGTTGATGGCATTTACGGACCGGAAGCGGTGAAGTTTGTCGGCTCAATGATTCCGCCGTTCGGCATCACGCTCTCTTATCTGCTGAGCCGCAACAAATATACCAAAGCGGAAAAAGAGGCGCTAAAAGCCGCCTTCCCGATGGGCATCTGCATGATTACCGAAGGCGTGATTCCAATTGCAGCGCGCGACCTGTTCCGCGTGGTCGGCAGCTGCGTGGTGGCCTCCGCCATCGCCGGTGGGCTGATTATGGTGTGGGGCGTCGGCGCACCGGTGCCGCACGGCGGCATGTTTGTGGTGCCGCTGTTCACCAAACCCTGGCTGTTCTGTTTGGCACTCGGCATCGGCACCACAGTGTGCGGCGTGATGCTGTCGGTATTGAAAAAGCCGGTGACGCAGGCGGATGAAGAGTTCGATGACGTGGAAGCTCCCGGCGTCCGCGATGAAGAGATCAAATTCACTCTGGAATAAGGAGCCACCATGTTTGCCATGATGAACGACCTGATTCAGGCCGCCGCCCAACAGCGCTATGCGGTGTTAGCGATCAACTGTTTCAACCTTGAAACCGCGCGCGCCGCCATTCAGGCCGCCGAGCAGCAGCGTGCTCCGCTGATCCTCAATGTTTATCAGGGACACAGCGCGCACTTCCCGCCTGCTGTCGCGGTGCCGTTAGTGCGTGCGCTGGCCGAGACCGCCAGCGTGCCGGTGGCGCTGGCACTCGATCACGGCAAAGCGTTCCCGCTGATTGGTCAGGCGTTTCGCGCCGGTTTTACCGGCTTGATGATCGATGCCTCTTCTGAACCGCTCGCCGAGAACATTCGCCAGACCGCCGCCGTGGTGAAGATGGCGCATACCGCCGGCGTGTGCGTCGAGGGCGAGCTAGGACATATCGCCGATGCGCCAACCTACGAACTGGCTGATGCCTCAGTGAAGATGACGCAGGTGGCCGATGTGCTGCCGTTTATCGAACAGACCGATATCGACCTGCTGGCGATCTCGGTTGGCACCGCGCACGGGCTTTATCCGGCGGGTGTGAAGCCAAAGATCGACTTTCAGCGCTTGCAGGAGTTGCAGGCGGTTTCTTCGCGACCGCTGGCGCTGCACGGCGGATCGGGCACGCCCGCTGAGGATATTCGCCGCGTCAGTGAGTTTGGCGTTGCTAAGATCAACGTCGGCGCGGCGGTGTTTGATGCCGGAAAAATGGCGGTGGAACAGGCCTTGAAGCAGCATCCTCACGCTGAGTTAGCCGATGTGCTTGGGCTGATGGAGTCCGCCTGCCGCGAAGTGGTGGCGGAGTACCTAAGCTGGTCGGGATCGGCGGGCAAGGTTTAGTCATCAGGTTGGTTGGTGTTCGCCATGAATGGCGACACAAGGTCGCATTATCAATTTCACATTCATATCCACTATCGGGTCGGCGCATGCGTCGGCTCCGGTAAACATCACGCTGAGGAAATATTAACATGTTGATTTCAATGAAAGAGATGTTGGCACCGACTCGTGAACACCGCTACGCGATTGGCGCTTTTAACGTGGCCGACAGCTGCTTTATCCGCGCGGTAGTTGAAGAAGCTGAAGCTACCCATACGCCGGCGATCATTTCCATCCATCCAAGCGAGCTGGAGTTTGTCACTGATGAGTTCTTTGGCTATGTGCGCGAGCGCACGCTGAAAAGCAAAGTGCCGTTCACCATCCACCTCGATCACGGTGCGTCCATTGCTCAGGTGCTGCGCGCTATTCAATGCGGCTTTACCTCAGTGATGATCGATGGTTCATTGCTGCCTTATGAAGAGAACGTGGCGCTGACCAAAGAAGTGGTGAAACTGGCGCATGCGGTGGGCGTTTCGGTGGAAGGTGAACTCGGCACCATCGGCGATACCGGCACTTCAGTGGAAGGCGGCGTGAGTAAAGTGATCTACACCGAACCGGCGCAGGCAGAGGATTTCGTGCAGCGCACCGGTGTAGATACGCTGGCGGTAGCGATTGGCACCGCGCACGGCATCTACCCGAAAGATATGAAGCCTGAGCTGCAGATGCATATCCTCAGAGACATTGCGCAGCGCACCACTATTCCGCTGGTGCTGCACGGCGGTTCAGCAAATCCGGATGCCGAGATCGCGGAAGCGGTGACGCTGGGCGTGGGCAAAATCAATATTTCCAGCGACATGAAGTTCGCCTATTTCGCTAAGCTGCGCGAGATTCTGGCACGCGAAACCTGGTGGGATCCGAATGTGATTTATCCCGATGCCATTGCGGCGGCGAAGGAAGTCATTCGCTACAAAATGAATCTGTTTGGCGGGTTGGGTAAGGCGAGTTTGTATCGTTGAGTTAAGTAGTAAGCCTGGCATCTTCAACGTGCTCGGCAATGCGCAATAAATTGCGCCGCTACGGTATGTGCAGATATTAAGTATGGTAATCAGCCACGCGCACATATTTGTAGCGGCGCGATTTATCGCGCTCTTTTGTTATTTAGTCGCACCCAACCATTGTTTAGCAATCTGCGCGTATTCGCCGGTGGCGGTGCTGAGATGCAGCCACTGATCAACATACAACTTCCAGCTCATATCATCGCGCGGGATCATGTAGGCCTTCTCGCCGTACTGCATCGGTTTGTCCGGATTGATGGCGCACAGCGCGGGATAATGCTGCTGCTGGAACAGCGCTTCAGACGCATCGGTAATCATTACGTCCGCTTTGTTATCCACTAACTGCTGGAAAATCCCCACATTGTCAGCCAGCTGCAGCGTTGCCTGCGGCAGATGGCTGTGCACGAAGGCTTCGTTGGTGCCGCCCGCCGGTTCGAGCACGCGCACGCTCGCCTTGTTAATCTGTTCAACCGTCTGGTATTTCGCTTTATCAGCACAGCGCACCAGTGGAATTTTTCCATCAACACCGAGCGGCTGAGCAAACCAGGCGATCTGCTGACGCTTGAGGGTGACTGATACGCCGCCCAATGCGATATCACACTGCCTGGCCACAAAATCATCGCTCAGGGTTTTCCATGTGGTTGGCACCCACTGCACTTTTGCGCCCAGGCTTGCCGCCAGCGATTGCGCCATGCTGATATCCAATCCTTCGTATTGGCCATCGCTGCGCAAATAGCTATATGGCTTGTAATCACCGGTGGTACAGACTTTTAAGGTTTTGCTTGCGCGGATGTCATCGAGGTGGGATTGCGCCTGAGCAGCGCCCGTCACCATAAGTAATGCACTCAGTATCGCGGTTTTCATGTTTTCTTCTTTTATGGGAGTTGATGTTGGTTTGATCACGGATTGTTTCATAACCCTGCGTATTATTGCTTTATTAGCAAAAGTGTTGTGATCGATCACGCATTTTTCTCGCTGCTGCGCGCGCGTAGAGTGTGCGGCATCAACGAGAAACGGAGCGGATTACATGAACTTTTTAATTATCGATGGTGGCAAAACCTTCGCCCATTCGAAAGGCGAACTGAACCATACCTTAACTGACGTCGCAGCCAGCCAGTTGCGCGATCTTGGTCATCAGGTACAGGTAACGATTGCCGACAGCGACTACAACGTGGCAGAAGAAGTGCAGAAATACCTCGACAGCGATGTGGTGATCTATCAAATGCCCGGCTGGTGGATGGGCGAGCCGTGGACAGTAAAAAAGTATATCGATGATGTCTTCACCGAAGGTCACGGTTCACTGTATGCCAGCGATGGCCGCACACGCAGCGATGCCGGTAAAAAATACGGCTCCGGCGGCCTGATTCAGGGTAAGAAATACATGCTGTCATTGACCTGGAACGCGCCGCTGGAAGCCTTTAACGATCCTGAGCAATTCTTTGAAGGCGTGGGCGTGGACGGTTTGTATCTGCACTTCCACAAGGCCAACCAGTTCCTCGGTATGGAAGGTTTGCCGACCTTTATCTGTAACGATGTGATTAAAATGCCGGACGTACCGCGCGATATCGAACGTTATCGGACTCATCTCAGCCAGATCTTTGCTTAACTGTAAGCACCCAGGGAAAAGAGGAAGCACTATGTTAACCGTCGTTGCAGAGATTTGTGTCAAACCGGGCCGTCGCCAGGTGGTTTTGGATGCGATTAACCAGCTGATTCCTACCGTGCTGGAAGAAGATGGCTGCCATCAATATGACGCATTAGTTGATCATCAGGCGCAAGTGCCGTGGAAACAGAATTCACCCGATTCCATTTTCATGCTGGAGCTATGGGAATCACTGCGTCATCTGGAGCAGCATCAGCAGATGCCACACATGGATGCGCATCGCGCGTTGATTAAAGATGAAGTAGTCGATGTCAAGATCCTGGTGCTGGAAGCGGCTAAGTAAGCCGATTTTTTCTCGTTCATCATCATGCATAGAAAAAGCCCCGGTCTTACGATCGGGGCTTTTGTTTCGCAGCTAATCAGAAATTAGTGCTGTTGTTCCTGCAGCAGGTGCTGTGGAACCATCACTTCAGCATCACCACCGTTGTTCTGGTAAACGTTATATTCAACGCCTGCCACGGTTACGGTGCCATTTGCCTGGCTCCAGTTATTCACGTCTTCACCTTCCGGCAGGATGTCTTGCAAGGTCACTTCCTGCGCAGAATCCGAAATCATCAACTGCGTTTTACCGTTGTCGATGAATAACGAGTCATCGCTCATGGACAGAATATCCGTCAGTGACATGCTCATCAGCGCTTCGTTGAATGAGTCTGGGAACAGGTCGCCTGGATCGATAGGCTCTGGTGGAGTAACGTCGACGTTTACATCGAACGATTCTTCACCGGCCACTTCATTACCCGCCGCGTCACGGTAACCGAAGGAGATATGGTAGCTACCTTCAGCCAGTTCTTTGGTATCCAGTGTCCATTTGCCGTTGGTCACCACCGCGCTGCCGATGATTTCGGTACGCGCCGCATCGCCATAGACCACTACCACGGTGCCATCTTCTTTACCGGTACCGTTCAGCTTCATGACCTGACCGTTGATATCAGGAACAATTGGACGAGGATAGCCATCAACGTCAATGAACGTACCACCGGTGTATGTACCAGCCTGAGGCGCGGTCAGATCCACATCAAAGTTGATGCCTTCATTGATCGGGCCTTTCACACCTGAAGCGCTGACAGGTTGAACGCGGATATTGTGCGCACCTTCCGTCAGAGCAGGCAGATCAAAACTCCATTTCCCATCAACCACTGTTGCTGAACCGATCTGCTTATCGCCATCATAGATAATGACTTTAGACCCGTTTTCACCGGTACCGCGCACGGTTGGCGATTTATCATCAGTTACGCCGCCATCGAGGATCTGACCGGTAATTGCACCTACGTCATCCCACAATTCGAAGTCCTTGATTTCGCCCGGCATTTTGGTATCGATAATCAGTTCAATTGGATCGGAACGATCGGAGGTGTTGCCCGCCGGATCGGTAATTTCAACCACCACGTCGTACTCACCATCACCGATTGGATCGGTTGGGGTGACGGTCCAATCACCTTTCTCGTCGACTACGCCGCTACCAATGACCTGCTCTTTTCCGTCTTTATCAATGATGATGATTTCCACAACGTCGCCCGGCGTAGCACCGCCACCGGTGAACTCCGGCTGGGTTTCGTCGGTTGGCGTGCCTGGCTGGATGATGCCCTGCTCATCACCGGTGTTATCGACAATGCCCGGAGCAACCGGTTTTTCAGGTGCGGTCAAATCCACCACGATGGTGACCGGATCTGAGAAGTCTGAACTTTTGCCGGTTTTTGGATCTTCGATTTTGATCTTCAGCTCATGCGAACCTTCTTCCAGTGGATCAAGCTCGATTTCCCATTTGCCATCTTTGCCTACGGTAGCTGAACCAATGACTTTGTCTTTATCGTAAACATAAACAATTTCACCCTCTTCACCTGAACCGCGCAGCACTGGGGTGTCATCGTTGGTAGCATCACCGCTCACCAGCGGACGCTCTTCAGCACCATTGTTGGCGACGATCTCTTCGATCTGTGCCGGAGGCAGCGTTTGGGTATCAACAATCACAATGAACTCTTCTGATGGAGCAGAAGCAGCCCCACCTTTGGAGACGGAATCTACGCGCAGTGCATGTTTGCCCTCGGCGACATCCAGTTCGTAAGACCATTCACCACGTGAGTTGGCAATAACGGTTGCAACTACTTTTTCACCATCCCAGATACGTACAATGGAACCGGCATCCGCTTTACCCGACAGCGACAGGGTGGTGTCGTCAGTGGTATCGCCTGATTTCAGCTCACCGGTTACGCGGCCTACGTCATCGTAAACACCTTCCAGTGAAGGCGCTTCAGGTGCAGTAGCATCCAGTCTCAGGATGAAGTTGTCTGATTTTGGACTCATACGACCGTAGCGATCCTGATACGCCACGTTGAAGATATAGGTGTCATCCGTGGTCAGTTCCGGTGTGAAGGTCCAACGACCATCGCCACCTGCTGTCACGCTGCCGATCGGTGCTGAATCCGCACCGTAAATGAAGACCAGCGAGCCTGGTTTAGCCACGCCAGACAGCGTTGGGTTTTTATCGTCGGTGTATTGACCCGAAGTTAAGTGGTCAACATTCCCTTCATCGTCAATGACGCGCAGGATTTGCGGCGCTTCAGGTGCTTCGGCTTCAACATGCAGAATGACTTGAGTTGGAGCACCCCAGTTATGAGCTTTGTCACGAACGCGATGCTGATAGAAATAGGTGCCATCTGGCAACTCATCAGATTTGAATTTCCATTCACCTTTATCATTAGCACGAATGACATACACTTCATTGTTCAAGGTAATTTGAATTTCCGCATTCGCTTCACCTGTACCGGATTGCTCAATGTAGTTCTTTTTGGTATATCCCTCCCAGCCATTTTTGAATGTGCCGAAATCTTGCGTGCCAACTACTGGCTCTTCGGATTGCTGCAACTCAGTAGTTGGGCCTTCGGCTTTCACCACCGCACCCGCTTCAACCACGACCACGAATGGCTCAGAGGCTGGGCTTTCATGTTTGCCGGCATCTTTTGCCACTACGGTCAGGCTATGTTCGCCATCAGCCAATTCTGGAGTGATGGTCCATGCACCCATGCTATTGGTTTTGACTGACGCAATCGGATCTTTTCCGCCGTTGTCATACAGGTAAACGATCGAGTTTGGCTCCGCAACACCTGAAATGACAGGTTTGTGTTCATCGGTGATTTCGCCCGGGTTCAAATTACCTTTATTGCTGCCAGTGTTGTCTACCACACGCCAGATTTCCGGCGCTTCTGGGGCTTGGGTATCCAGATTAACAATATAGGAATTTGAATTTGCTGGTGAGCGGTTACCCGCTTTATCGATGGTGATCAACTGCACGGTATGTAAGCCTTCGTCCCAGCCCGCTGGCGGTGTGAAAGACCACTTACCATTTTCATCGATAGGTGCTTTGTAAACCACACCATCAATAAGAATTTCAACACGACCACCGGCATCTTTGAGATCGACTTGTATATCTTTCCAACCAAAATTTCTGTCGGTAATAGTACTGATTTTCATTTCTTTAATTTCATTAATACTGTTATTCGCCATGAATATATTCCTTTAAATATTTAGATTCGTGTTCCGGTTCCCTCCCGGAACGCAAGCATTCTCGACCAGTTAGTGAAATAACCAACACAGGACATGTCTTAATTAATGGTCTTTTAACGAAGTCACTAATAAAAACCGGTGGCCGAAAAAAATGGTCTAAATTTTAAAAAATCAGACCATTGGTTAATTTTCAGAAAGTGATAAAACTATTTATTCTCCACACTGATAATTACACGACGTTCGCCTTGATAGCATGCTTTTTGCTGCTTCAGGGAGCCGGTGCACTGCGCCGTGACCTGGCTTTCACCCATACTTTGCGAATGAATATGCTCGCTCGCGAGCCCGTTATTAACCAATAATTTCTTGATTGCATCCGCGCGGCGTTGGCCTAACTTGATGTTGCTTTCCTCCTCCCCAATCGGATCGGTAAAGCCGGTGACTATAATGCGCTGTTCGGCTTTATTTTTGCTTTTCAACAAGGTCGCAAATTGTTGAATGGCGCTGTGACCCTGAGCGGAGATATCGGCACTGCTCGCACTACCAAAATTAAACAATAAATCCGATGAAAACTCATAATTATCATAAGACTGTGTAGTTCCAGGCTGGCACGGCACCACCGCTGACGCGCGGGAAAGCAAGTGAGTTTGCTGACGTGTTCCTACTAATTGCTGCTGAGCCTGTTCGCTATCCATCACCAGAGGACGGCCAGAACCGTCAAGGCTGGCAATAATATAATAGGTTTTGCCCGCCGCCAGATTATCGCGCCATGGCTGTTGCTGCTTGCCCTGATAACCCGGCGCATCATCGATATAGCTCCCCAATGAATGTACACCCGGTTTCAGGCAAAACACCGTGTAGCCACCGGTTAATAATGCCGTTTGGAATTCGCCATCAACATAGATGTGTGCTGCTTTATTATTATTATCGTCTGTAGCTCGATAATAAACGATGCGGGTTTGCTCTGAGGCCGCTGCAGGCATGGATTGCCAGGCTTTGCCAAAATTCGATTGCGCTTGGAGAGTTGCGCTGATGGACAATGACGCAAGCACCGTGGCAATAGCATATTTTTTAAGTTTCATTATAACTCCAGAAAACAGGCGCCAGACGACGCCTGTTTTTATTCTATTAATCGCAATGATGTGATAATTATTCAGATAAATAATGAATATCTAAATCCTTCAAAGCTGTAATATCGAGAGACATTACGCCGTCCACTGCAGAACTCTTAATATCCGCATCAAAAACCATATTACTTAAAATGCTTTCATCAATATTATTGAGTGATGCAGATTCTTCCTGCGCTTCATTGAATAACGTGTCACCGTTTGCCGAGAGCAGCTCAGATAATTCAACATGGCTGAGTAGATCAGGGAAGAGATCGCCCGGATCGATGGGTTCTGGTGGAATCGTATCGATCTCAACTTCGAAAGCTTCAGTTTTGGCTGTTACTACGCCCTCAGCATTTTTAAATGCCGCTTCAATCTTGTAAACATCATCAGATAACTCTGGCGTGGCGATACTCCACTTCCCGTTCTCATCTACGACAGAGGAGAGGTAATAATGGTTATTGCTTCCACTGAGCCAAATATAAACGATATCGCCCGCGTTGCCGGATCCACCTACAAAAATCGTTGAATCATTCACCGCATCGCCGTTAGCAATAGGCTGTTTACCGATGAAATACTTTTCGCCGTTATCCAACATTTCATCACGATACACGTCGTCAACCGCGCCAGTTACCGGTACATCGGGATTCGGAATCACTTCCTTGCCGGGATCAATAGGGTTATTCGGATCGTTAATTTCGATAATGACTTTTTCTGAAGGCGCAGATTCATTACCTGCTGGATCCATTTCAATAATCTGGAATTCGTGATCGCCATTACCAATGGCTTTTTCTGGGGTGAATTGCCACTTTCCTTCGTCGTCTACAACGGTGCTGCCGATAACCTGGCCGTTATCAATGATTTTAATGATGTCGCCTTTTTCACCGACGCCAGAGAAGGTTGGCGTGCTGTCTTGCGTTTCGCCACCATTTTCAATCAACTTACCTTCATCATCAGCGATGGCACCAATGCCTTTATTTTCTGGTGCTACGGTATCAACCTCGATAATCCAGGCTTCGGAAGGTAGCGATTTATTCCCGACTTCATCCACGACGACGATGCTGAAATCATGTTTACCCTCTGCCAGCGTCGGGCTGGTGTAGGTCCAGTTACCCTCGCTGTCTACTTTGGCAGTGCCCAGCAACTGGCCATCTTTCCAGATTTCAACGGTAGCGCCCGCTTCGGCTTTACCCGCCAGCGTCGGCGTGTTGTCTTTGGTGATGCCATCTTTCACGATCTCTTTCGGCGGATTCACGCTGTCGTCCACCATGCTACCAATGGTGCCCTTGGCAGGGGCGGTCAGATCGATAACGAAGCTCCAGGCCTCGCTTGAATCGCCTACTACGCCACTTTCATTACGTTCACGTGTGGTGATGCTGTGGCTACCGGCGCCCAATGCTTTACCAGGTGTAAAGGACCATGTGCCGTTTTCACCAACCGTGGTTTCACCAATTTTTGTGCTGCCATCCCAAATTTCAATGACATTCCCTTTGGTGCCCGTGCCGTTCAGTGTCGGCGTGGTGTCGTCGGTACGGCCGCCTTTCGCGATCAATCCGGTAATGCTGCCCACGTCGTCATACAGGCCGTTAACTACCGGGACGTTTACATTGCCGCCGCCGCTGTCGCCGCCACCTTTACCGCCGCCATCACCGCCGCCATCACCGCCCTTCCCGTTGTCCCCACCATTTTGATCGCTGCTGCCGTTTTTGTGAGCGTTTTTATCCTGATACTGCTCTTTGGCTGCCACGTAGCCCAGGCCGGCGGCCGCAGCGATAGCCGCCAATCCGCCTAAAGCGATCAACGCCGGGGACCATTCAAATCCTGAGGCCAGCATGAAACCAGAATCGGTATCAACCGTGCTCTCTCCAAGCGCTAATGCGGTGGTTTCGCCATCAGCCAATGCGGCAGCATCGTGATCGGCATCACCATCGGTGGCGACGTATTCATGCATGGCGCCATCTTCAGCCTTACCGACTAAAGCACCTGATTTAGCAAAAAAGTCTTCGATAATCAGATCTGGTTCGCTGGCGTCGGATCCTTCCAGCATCACCAGCAGATCTTTCCCGACACGCTTAACGGTAATGTTTTCTGGTGCAACGCCGTCATTACCTTGGGTCAGCAAATATTTGCCGTTGGTAATAGCCTGAATTTTTGCAGCCTTACCGTCTTTACCTACACGCAATGCTTCCGCTTTCGTTATTGTTTTTTTATCAATAACCGCAACACTCACGGGCGAAACGTTCATGTTTAATCCCTTCCGTACATTAGATTTTGATTGTGCGATTGTGTACAAGCGCAACAATCTCCCTGGCTTAACCCACCTGTGCGGGCTCAAAGTGAGCGACATAATCGGGAAAGAGAGATTTCCGAGACATAAGAAACGTCCCGTTAGGAAAGAAAAAATTTCCCAACATTGACAGAAAAGTTATTAGTTAATTAACAATATGAATTAATGCGTTTTTATGAATAAAGATATGAAGATGAAGGGTAAATAATCGAGCAGGAACAAGACTATAACAGATGATTTTCCTGAATTTTTTCGCGTAAAAAACTCAGAAAACAGGTAATGCGCGAGGTAAGGGATTGATTGCGATAATAGACCGCGTGGATGGGTAAACGCTGTTCACGGGTTTCCGTTGCCAAAACCTGTACCAAACGCCCACTCTCGCGATCTTCACGGCTGACAAAATCGGATAAACGTACGATACCTTGCCCAGCTAAAGCCAGTTGACGCAATGTTTCACCACTGGAGGCGGACAGCGTAGGTTTGATGCGCAGGAACTCGCCTTCGCGCTGCCAAACCGGCCAGACGTTGTGTACATCAAGCTGACTGAACCCCAACAGCTGATGGTTCGCCAGTGCATCAACGTTTTCCGGTACACCAAACTTTTCAAGATAATCCGGGCTGGCTAACAGGCGTATAGCGCTGCTTCCGAGCACACGCGCACGCAGCGTCGAATCGCGCAGTTCGCCGATGCGAATGGCGATGTCCGTTTGCTGCTCCAGCAGATCGATCACAATATCGTCGGTGTTTAATTCCAGCTGAATCAGCGGGTAGCGCTGACGAAACTCCGCCACCAGCGGCACAATGACGTGCAGGGTAAATGGCGTATTGGCATTGACGCGTAAGCGTCCAGAAGGAATGTCCCGGCGCTGCGCGATCAGTTCTTCCGCCTGTTCAACCGACGCCAGAATCTGCCGCGCATGATCGAGAAAAATCAGCCCCTCTTCGGTCAATGCCAGGCGACGCGTGGTGCGATGCATTAAGGTGGTTTGCAGCTTACCTTCCAGCCGGCTAAGCGCACGGCTTACGCCAGAGCTGGTTTGATCTAACTGCTCCGCGGCTGATGTGATTGATCCGGTATCCACCACCGCAACCCAGGCACGTAACTCTTCCAGTGTTATTTTCAAATTCCCATCCTCAAAGATCGAGACCTGTCTTAGCGCGGTTTCTGACACTTTTGGCTTAAATTACGCCACTTTATTAGCGGCAGGATATCACAATGCGCCATAAACCTCGGATGGCTAACGATTTACGTCAGCAACAAGCGGTAACCCAGTTGCTGCAGCAAGGGCGACAGGAAGAAGCCAGGCGTAAGATTCGGGCGCACCTGACGCTTGCTCCCTACGATGGCTGGTTCCTTCATGAAGCCGCACGGCTTGCACGGCGCAACGGCGATCTGGATACGGCGCAGCGCTATTATCAGCGGGCGCTAAAACTTGCGCCAACAGATGCGGGATTACTCAACGGTCTTGGCCTAACCCATTATGACGCCGGGTGCTGGAGCGAGGCGGAAGCCTGCTATCAGGCTGCGCTGCAATCACATATGGGCTATGCCGCCTGTCACAATAACTACGCTATTTTGCTGCATAAACAGCAGCGCTATCACCTTGCTTTAAATCAGTATCGATTGGCGCTGCAAAGCCAGCCTGATTATACCGAAGCCCGCTATGGCATAAGTACGTTGCTAGCGCACATGGGCCAGCTACAAGAAGCAGAAAGTCAGATGCAGCAAGTGCTGCAAGTGCGTGACGCCGATCAACGTTGCCGAAATTCGCTCGGCATGGTTCAGCTACAACAAGGCAACTTCGCTGCTGGCTGGTCTAACTATCAGGCGCGTTATGCGTCCGATAATCCCGATCGCTTCTTTACCTTACCGAAACTCCCTATTCGCTACTGGCAAGGAGAGGATCTGCGCGGTAAAACGCTGTTGGTAAGGACCGAGCAAGGCATGGGGGACGAAATTCAATTCTGTCGTTATCTCACACGCGTTAAAACTGAAAAGCATGCGGTAAAAGTGATCATGCTGGGTAGCAAGTCCTTAAAATCATTGATGGTTACGCTGCCGCACCTCGATAATTATCTGACACGGGAAGATGTACAACACACGTTGCCACCGGCAGATTACTGGTGCTCTCTACTGGATTTACCGCAGCACTTCCTCAACTCAACACAGCCCTTTAGCGCGCATCATCCCTATCTGTTTAGCTCTGCAGAACAACAGGCGAGGTGGCCGATTGAGGGGAACGCGAAAAAAATTGGTATCGTATGGAAAGGCTCTAGCGGGCATAAGAATGATAGCCAACGATCGCTTGCGCACCTTTCACAGTTTGCACCTTTATTTGACCTGCCTGATATCAACTGGATTAGCTTGCAAAAAGGTGCAGGTGAAGAGGAAATCGCTGACTTTCCACACATACAGCCGCTTGGTGCCCAATTCACTGATTATCAGGATACCGCCGCGGTCATTTCACAACTGGATTTGGTGATTGGTGTAGATACGTCGGTGATCCACTTAGCAGGGGCGATGGGGATACCTTGCTGGGTATTACTTCCCGCCTGGGCGCGAGACTGGCGCTGGTTGGAAAATCGCGATGAATCGCCGTGGTATCCGCAAATGAGATTGTTTGGGCGCGGTCAGGATGAAGCGTGGAGCATGGTTATTACGCGGGTTAAGCAGGCATTACAGCAGCAATAAAACAGGGACGCCGCGGCGTCCCTGTTTTTTTACACTTCGAGGTCGGCTAAATCGCCTTTCTCTTGCAGCCAGTTGCGGCGGTCTTCCGAGCGTTTCTTCGCCAGCAGCATGTCCATCACGCGTAGGGTTTGATCGACATCCTCATCGCTGATCGTCAATTGCACCAGACGACGCGTATTCGGATCAAGCGTGGTTTCGCGCAGCTGCAGCGGATTCATTTCACCCAAGCCCTTAAAACGCTGCACGTTCGGCTTACCTTTCTTGCGCTTCAACTGCTCCAGCACGCCCTCTTTCTCGTCTTCATCCAGGGCATAGTAGACTTCTTTGCCAAGATCGATGCGATAAAGCGGCGGCATCGCCACATAAACATGGCCGTGTTGCACCAACGTACGGAAATGCTTCACAAACAGCGCGCACAGCAGCGTGGCAATGTGCAGACCATCGGAGTCCGCATCCGCGAGGATACAGATTTTGCCGTAACGCAGCTGGCTCAGATCTTCGCTGTCAGGATCGATACCGATCGCCACTGAAATATCATGCACTTCCTGTGAGGCCAGCACTTCGTCCGAAGAGACTTCCCAGGTATTAAGGATCTTACCTTTCAGCGGCATGATCGCCTGATAATCACGATCGCGCGCTTGCTTGGCGGATCCGCCCGCAGAATCCCCTTCGACGAGGAACAGCTCGGTTTTGTTCAAATCTTGTGCGGTGCAGTCAGCCAGTTTGCCCGGCAGCGCCGGGCCGCTGGTGAGTTTTTTACGCACTACTTTCTTCGCGGCGCGCATGCGGCGCTGCGCGCTGGAGATTGCCAGCTCGGCCAGCATTTCAGCCGCCTGCACGTTTTGATTCAGCCACAGGCTGAAGGCATCTTTGACCACCGCTGAGACGAATGCCGCACACTGACGCGACGACAGGCGCTCTTTAGTCTGCCCGGCAAACTGTGGATCCTGCATCTTCACCGACAGCACGTACGCGCAGCGATCCCAGATATCTTCTGCCGACAGCTTCACGCCGCGCGGCAAAATATTGCGGTATTCGCAAAACTCGCGCATGGCATCCAGCAAGCCCTGACGCAAGCCGTTAACGTGCGTACCGCCTTGCATGGTTGGGATCAGGTTAACGTAGCTTTCTGTTAGCAGCTCTCCGCCTTCCGGCAGCCATAGCAGCGCCCAATCCACCGCTTCCACATCGCCAGCAAAACTGCCCACAAAGGGTTTTTCCGGCAGCGTGGGTAAGCCGTCAACCGCTTCACACAGGTAATCGGTCAGGCCATCCTGATACATCCAGGTTTGTTCGGTGTCATTGACCTTGTCTTTAAAAACAATTTCAACGCCCGGACACAGCACGGCTTTGGCTTTTAACAGATGTGATAAACGAGAAACCGAGAAACGCGGGCTATCAAAGAAGCTTTCATCTGGCCAGAAGTGCACGCTGGTACCGGTATTGCGTTTACCGACGGTGCCGGTAACCGTAAGATCCTGCACCTTGTCGCCATTTTCGAAGGCAATCTGGTAGATTTCGCCGTTACGTCGCACGGTAACTTCCACACGCTTCGACAAGGCGTTAACCACCGAGATCCCGACGCCGTGCAAGCCGCCTGAGAACTGATAGTTTTTGTTGGAGAATTTGCCGCCCGCATGCAGGCGACAAAGAATCAGCTCAACCGCTGGCACGCCTTCTTCCGGATGGATATCCACTGGCATGCCACGACCATCATCAATAACTTCCAGCGACTGGTCGGCATGAAGAATGACTTCCACGCGTTTAGCGTGACCGGCCAGCGCCTCATCGACGCTGTTATCGATCACCTCCTGGCCCAGGTGGTTCGGGCGCGTGGTATCGGTGTACATCCCCGGACGACGACGCACCGGTTCAAGGCCGGTCAGGACCTCAATGGCATCGGCATTATAGCTTGATTGGCTCATCGTAAATGTCTGATTAGCAATAGGAAAATGGCCCCACTTCGCAAGGTCACTGGGCGTTTAATCCCAGAAAATCAACGATCTGTGCGAAATGGCGTTCGAATCCGATATAGGCATGATTGCCGCCCTCTTCAACCGTCTGGCGGCATGCGCTGTAATACTCCAGCGCCTGGCGATAATCGAGTATTTCATCGCCGGTTTGTTGCAGCAGCCAGAGTAAATCGGGCGCTTCAAGAGGGTCAATCTGCATTACTTTCAGATCGTAAATGTGGCGAGACTCTAACACATATTGCTGGCCGGTGTAGGGATTACGGTTTTCGCCGAGGTAATCCACCAGCAGCTCAAACGGCCGTACGGCGGGATTAACCACCACCGCTGGCAACATAAAACACTGCGACAGCCAGGTAGCAAAATAGCCGCCCAGCGACGATCCCACCAATCCCAGCGGTTCACCGGCATATTGCATCACCAGATCTTCCAGCATGCTGGCGGCTTCAGACGGAAACGTCGGTAGTTGCGGCACCATCACATTAATATGCGGATGCTGTTCGTTGAGCCACTGCTGCAGCTGCGTGGCTTTCGCCGATTGCGGGGAACTGTTGAAGCCATGCAGATAGATCAGCGCCGCCATTGCTTAGTAGCCCTCGGAATCAAGATCGGGGCGGAACATGTCACTTTGCAGGCGGTTAACTTCGGTCTGCAGCGAGCCGTCGGGCTGCAAGGTAAGCCAACGCCAGCCCGGCGCCAGCGTATCAATGGTGAAGTTAGTGCAATGCGGTTTGAACTGGACGCAGGTTGATGGTGAAGCCATCACGCGGCGACCATGCCAGTCGAGATCGAGCTCCTGATGAATATGGCCGCACACCAGATTACGCGCGCGCGGGAAGTGCTGCAGTACCGCTTCCAGCTGATGCGGATTGCGCAAGCTGTGCTGATCTAACCAGGTACATCCGGAAGCCAGCGGATGATGATGCAGCAGTACCAAAGTGTGGCGTTCTGGGTATTTGCTGAGTGCGGTGTGTAGCCACTCCAGCTGGTATTCGCTCAACATGCCGTGTGGCACACCAAATACCTGGCTATCGAGCAGCACCAGTTGCCAGTGATCGCCCAAAAGAACGTGCTTGTCAGATTTGATGCCCGCGTCGGCCAGCGTATCCACCATTGCCGGCTGAAAATCGTGATTCCCCGGCAGCCAGACGCAAGGTTTTGGCAGACGATTAATGCCTGCTACAAAGTGTTGGTAAGCTTCGACGGTGTGATCCTGAGCGAGATCGCCAGTGGCGATAATCAGATCATACTGACGCTGTTGTACTTCAATAGCATCCAGTACCGCATCAAAACTCGACCAGGTATTTACCCCAAGCAGCGATTGATGTTTTCCGGCGAAAAGATGGGTATCCGTGATTTGTAAAATCCTGATATCAGACCCATCTTGCGCAGGAAGAGTTAGCAGGCTATCCAAAGCGTTTCCTTAATCTCCACGCCATCGTTGCGTTTTTTACGCTATCAGCAAACCGGTACTGCCACAGCGCCGTGCGCTAAGCAGTAACGCAACCAATCCGCAAGGAACTGGTTAATCTGATGTTTTTCATCGCGCTGATGCAGTTTTTTATTAGGATAATCATAGCGCGCTTTAAATCGGTAGATCTGTTTAGTGGAACACACTTCAGCGACCATCGCATCATGGTAGAGCCGCACCGACATAGAAGGCAGGCTCCAGTAACTCACTGCGGGCGCCACCTGACGCACTTCCACCAGCGTGGTGTAACGCGTTGATTCCTCAATGGTGAGCTGATAGCTGGCGCCATTCACCTGATAAATCACCGATGCGCCTGCCTCGTCTTTACGCGGCAGCAGGCGACGCAGCTGGGCGAAATTGGTTTCGCACAGGCGCATCATTTCGGGAAAGTCAGGGGTATAGCGCTGTTTCATTTTAGCTTCCACTCTTGTCGTAGTTTTTCATGGTGCAACGCCAGCCATTGCAAGGCGATGACAGATGCCGCGTTATCAATAATCCCCTCTTCCACCCAGCGATAAGCCTGTTCGCGGCTCACCACATGGACAAGAATATCCTCATTCTCTTCCTCCAGCCCGTGATTTCCCTCTGCCAGGCTGGCATCCACTTCGCCCACCAGCACCGATAAACGTTCAGACGTTCCGCCGGGGCTGGCTAAGTAATTCACTATCGGTTTGACGCGGCCAACCTTAAGGCCCGCCTCTTCTACCGCCTCACGTCGTGCGACATCTTCTGGTGTTTCGCCAGGTTCGATGATGCCAGCCACCATTTCCAGCAGCCAGGGCGTTGGGCTGGAATCGAAAGCGGGTATGCGGATCTGTTCGATCAGTACCACTTCATCACGCAAGGGATCATAGGGTAGCAGCACGGCGGCGTGTCCGCGCTCAAAAACTTCGCGCACCACTTCACCACTCATTTCGCCATTAAAACAACGGTGGCGGAAACGGTAGCTGACGATGGAAAAAAAACCATCGTAACGCGTTTCGCGTGCAATAATTTCTACATCGTTTTTTGTGAAAGTCACAGGGGATTTTTTTTCACTCGCCATCGTCTGATTCCTTATGCAGATTGGGATGGAGCAAAGAAAAGCCAAGTCTACCGCTCCGTCCGAGTGGTTCTTTTTGAATTATTTACGTAAATTAGGGGAAGAAGGCACGTTCAGCCAACTTATCTCTGACGCCGCCTCTGTAGAATCGGCGATTATTTTTTTGGCTTACCTGCAGCACTACCAGTGCATTTTGCTGCAACAAAAGGAATGCAAATGAAAAAACTGCTCCCACTTTTTATTGGGCTGACTCTGGGCGGATTCAGCCTTGCCAGCCAGGCAGAAAACCTGTTGCAGGTCTATCAGCAGGCGCGCCTTAGCAACCCCGATCTGCGATCTTCAGCCGCTAACCGCGACGCTGCATTTGAGAAAATCAATGAAGCGCGTAGTCCTTTATTGCCGCAGTTAGGCTTGGGCGCAGATTACACTTATAACAATGGCTACCGTGACAGCAGCGGACTTCATTCCAACACGACCAGCGCCTCTCTGCAATTAACTCAAACTATTTTCGATATGTCGAAATGGCGTGCGCTGTCGCTGCAGGAAAAACAGGCTGGTATTCAGGATGTTACCTATCAGGTTGCTCAGCAAGACCTGATTCTTAACACGGCGACTGCCTATTTTAACGTGTTAAAGGCAATCGACACGCTTTCTTACACCGAAGCACAGAAACAATCTATCTATCGCGAACTGGATCAAACCACTCAGCGCTTTAACGTGGGTTTGGTCGCGATTACTGACGTGCAAAACGCCCGTGCACAGTATGACACCGTGCTGGCTAACGAAGTGACCGCACGTAACAACCTCGATAATGCGGTGGAATCGCTGCGTCAGATTACCGGCATGGATTATCTGTCGCTGGCTTCATTGAATATCGATCGTTTCAAAACCGCGCGTCCAGATGCTGTGGCCAGCCTGCTGAAAGAAGCGGAAAGCCGCAACCTGACCTTGCTGTCTGCGCGTCTGAGCCAGGATCTGGCGCGTGAACAGATTCGTTCAGCCGAAACCGGCCACATGCCAACGCTGGATTTGACCGCCTCAACCGGTATGTCGAATAGCAAATATGGCGGCAGTCGCGCCAATCAGAGCGCTGGCAGCACCGATTCCATCACAGGTTCTAACCAGGTTGGCTTGAGCTTCACCATGCCACTTTACAGCGGCGGCTCGGTCACCTCGCAGGTGAAACAAGCGCAGTACAACTATGTCGCGGCCAGCGAACAGCTGGAAGGCGCGCATCGTAGTGCGGTTCAGACGGTACGTTCATCATTCAATAACGTGAATGCCTCTATCAGCAGCATTGATGCTTATAAGCAGGCCGTTGTCTCTGCACAAAGTTCACTGGATGCGATGGAAGCCGGGTATCAGGTCGGTACGCGTACCATCGTTGATGTGCTGGATGCGACAACCACGCTGTTCAATGCTAAACAGCAGCTTTCAGATGCGCGTTACAGCTATCTGATCAACCAGCTGAATATCAAATATGCGCTGGGTACGCTGAACGAGCAGGATCTGCAGCAGCTGAACAGCACGCTGGGCAAAGAGATCACCACGACTCCTGAAGTGGTGGCGCCGGAGAATAACCAGCAGGCCGCGCGTGTGGATAACGGTCCGAAAGCTTCATCGCCTTCAGCCGCCGCACAAGCCCGTCCAGCTGCCGCACGCAGCAGCGGAAATCCATTCGGTAATTAATTCCCCAGGGGGCCGTATGCGGCCCCTTTCGCATTCAATCGTATAGCTACGTAAAGATCCTTTCCCCATCTGGCTTCGCGCTTCATTTTCCACCGCTCATCCCCTATCCTTACCCCACCTTTGGGCACAGGATGAAAATAATGAAACGGACGAAAAATATTCGCCATGCCGCTTTTCGTAAAAGCTGGCAGGCACGCCACTTAACGCCAGTCGCCTTTGCCGTTAGCGCAGTGTTTATGCTGGCAGGCTGCGAGCAGAGTGACGAAACGGTGTCGCTCTATCAAAACGCGGATGATTGCGCCAAAGCCAATCCAGGCCAGAGCGCGCAATGTACCACTGCGTATAACAACGCACAGAAAGAAGCCGAACGTACCGCGCCAAAATACGCTACGCGCGAAGATTGTGTGGCTGAGTTTGGTGAAAACCAATGCCAGCAAACGCCTGCACAAGCGGGTGTAGGCACCACCGCAAACAATGCTGAAGCTCAGCAAAGCGGTAGCTTCTGGATGCCGTTGATGGCCGGTTACATGATGGGACGTATGATGAGCGGCGGTGCAGGGTTTGCCCAGCAGCCCCTATTCTCGCCAAAAAATCCGAACAGCCCGGCAAACGGTAAATTTGTTGATGCTGCGGGTAAAAACTACGGTAATGCCACATCGGGCCGCACCATCAACGTGCCGAAAACAGCAATGGCGCCGAAACCCGCGACCACTTCCACCATTACGCGTGGCGGCTTTGGTGACAGCGTGGCAAAACAAAACACCATGCAGCGCAGCAGTGCTTCTGGCACCGGCAGCCGCTCGCTGGGAGGCTAAGCCGCAGCATGCAACGTATTGCAATCCCCGAACGTCCAGACTGGCGTGAAAAAGCCGCGGAGTATGGTTTCCAGTTTCACACCATGTATGGCGAACCTTACTGGTGTGAAGATGCGTACTACCAATTCACGCTAGCGCAGGTTGAACAGCTTGAGGATACCACCGCCGAACTGCACCAGATGTGTTTGCAGGCGGTGGAAAAAGTGGTGAACAGTGACGAGCTGCTCACCCGTTTCTGTATTCCTAAGCACACCTGGGACTTTGTGCGTGATTCCTGGAAATTGCGCCAGCCTTCGCTCTATTCGCGCCTCGATCTGGCATGGGATGGCAAAGGTGACGCTAAGCTGCTGGAAAACAACGCGGATACACCAACCTCACTGTATGAAGCCGCCTTCTTTCAGTGGATTTGGCTGGAAGACCAGGTCAAAGCGGGCAATCTGCCGCAAGGCAGCGACCAGTTCAACAGCCTGCAAGAGAAGCTGATTGAGCGCTTCGCCACGCTGCATCAGCAGTTCGGTTTCAACTGGCTACACTTCTCCTGCTGCCGTGATACTGAGGAAGATCGCGCCACGGTGCAATATCTGCAGGACTGCGCCACTGAAGCCGGATTGCCGAGCGAATTTCTCTATATTGACGAGATTGGATTGGGTGAAAGAGGCCAGTTTACCGACGTAAACGATCAGGTCATCAGCAATCTGTTTAAGCTCTATCCGTGGGAATTCATGCTGCGCGAAGTGTTCTCTACCAAGCTGGCGGATGCGGGCGTGCGTTGGCTGGAGCCGGCCTGGAAAAGCATCATTTCCAATAAAGCGCTGTTACCGCTGCTGTGGGAAATGTTCCCTAATCATCCCAATTTGCTGCCCGCTTACTTTGCCGATGATAAGAACGCGCCGCAGCTGGATAAGTACGTGGTGAAACCGCTGTTTTCGCGCGAAGGTGCCAATATTCGTATCATTGAAAACGGTCAGGAGATCGCCCGCGCCGATGGTCCGTATGGCGAAGAAGGCATGATTATCCAGCAGTTCTATCAGCTACCGAAATTCGGTGATAGCTATACCTTGATCGGTAGCTGGCTGATTGACGATCAACCTGCGGGCATCGGCTTACGCGAAGATCGTGCCTTGATCACGCAGGATCTGTCGCGCTTCTATCCGCATACCTTCATCGAATAAAAGCTGTGCCGCCCGCACTCTTCGGGCGGCCTTGCGCATTAGCCAATCTGCACTGACATCATGCTGATCGCCCCCAACTCCATCCCTTCCACAGGAATGCTGATCGCTTCATCAGCGGCACGCGCGCCAAGAATATAGAGCAGCGGTAGATAGTGTTCAGGCGTTGGGTTCGAAAGCTGTGCATCCGGATGCTGCATAAAGTTCACCAATGGGTGATCTGCTGCCTCACCGTGGAAATCCAGATTCTCACGTACAAACTGATTAAAGCTCTCCGCCCACGGATACGCAGTTTCTGCGCCTTGCCAGCGCAGCATACGCAGATTGTGCACCACGTTACCGCTGGCCACGATCATCACATCCTCATCTCGTAATGACGCCAGCTTTTGCCCCAAGGCGTAGTGCCATTCAGCAGGTTTAGTGCCGTCGATACTCAGTTGCACCACTGGGATGTCGGCATCGGGATACATTTTTGCCAGCACGCCCCAGGAACCATGATCAAAACCCCACTCCTGATCGGCATGAACGCCGATCGGATCCAGTAAATTCATCACTTGCTGAGCCAGTTCTGGCGATCCCGGCGCGGGATAGCGCACATCAAATAGCGCCTGCGGAAAACCACCAAAATCATGGATAGTGCGCGGATTATTCATCGCCGTCACCGCCGTGCCGCGTGTGTACCAGTGCGCCGAAACCGCGAGAATCGCACGTGGACGCGGCAAGGTTGCGCCCAATTGCTGCCAGGTTTGGGTATAACGATTATCTTCCAGTACGTTCATCGGGCTGCCGTGACCAAGGAACAGCGCAGGCATGCGTGTAGTGCTCATGATTAATCCTCTGACGGAGTGTCGCTTTGTTAACCGCTACGATACGCGCTTTCACCAGGGGATTAACGCTGATAAGTATGATGGTCTCTGTCAGATAATTTGAATGATATAGGGCGGATAAATTCGACACAGGTTAGGTCTTAATATTGCACGCGAGCCTTTTAGATATCAGTGATATAGCCCGCACCTAAGACCGAGCGAGACCAGTCTTGTTACATCCAATCAATCTACTTCTTAAACTCCCCTCGGTTTTAGAAAGATGAGTTGGAATTTATGTTAATTCAGGGAGCAATATTGTGCCTGGCGATGAATATCTACCATGAAGCGCGTGGCGAACCGATTAAAGGACAAATAGCCGTTGGTACGGTGACCATGAACCGGGCCAATTGGGATGTCAAAGAGATCTGTCCTGTGGTGTATGCACCTAAGCAGTTCTCCTGGACGTCTCTCAAAAAGCATCCTTATCGTTATCCACCACATGAAGATAAAAGCTGGCAACGCGCCAGAAAGCTGGCACAGAAGATTGTTGAAGGGGAATTACAGGACGTAACGAAAGGCGCGACCTTTTTCCATGCACATCATGCTAAACCGGCCTGGCGTCATACCTTTCAGCGTACAGTAGTAATTGGCAATCACGTGTTTTACGCCAATCGTTAAAACAAAAAAAAGAGGCCAGATAGATATCTATCCGGCCTCTTTCTTCTGTATTAATTCAGTTAACTGGCGTGACGCGTTTCTCGCTGACGGCGATATGCCACCAAATCTTCAATGGTGACGACCGGCATATCGTGTTGCTTTGCAAACACGATCGCTTCTGGCGCGTGCGCCATGCTGCCATCATCATTGGTCAATTCGCACAATACCCCTGCAGGTTTAAATCCCGCCAGCGTCACCAGATCGATAGTCGCTTCGGTGTGTCCACCACGCGACAGAACGCCGCCTTCACGCGCACGCAGCGGAAACACATGGCCCGGACGGTTAAGGTCTGAAGGCTTCGCGCCATCAGCCACCGCAGCGCGAATCGTGGTGATGCGATCGGCAGCAGAAACGCCGGTGGTCACACCGCTTGCAGCTTCAATTGTCACCGTGAAACCGGTGCCGTAAGCGCTGGTGTTAGTTTCCACCATCATTGGCAGCTCAAGCTGCTGACGGCGCTCTTCGGTGATGCAGAGGCACACAATACCGCTGCCGTGACGGATGGTTAATGCCATCTGTTCAACGGTCATGGTTTCTGCCGGGAAGATCATGTCACCTTCGTTTTCACGATTTTCATCGTCGAGCACCATTACACCGCGGCCGTTGCGCAGCGCATCAATGGCGCGCTCTACACGCTGTTCAGGCGTGCCAAATTCAGAAAGAAGCGTCTGATTCATGGTAAAAAAACCTTATAAAATATGAGTTACCAGAACCAGGGCGTGCTTAGGAGTGCGTACAAAACACATGGCAAAAACGTGACGCGGGCAAAGCCCGGCTGATGTCGTTACCCTCTCCCATCCGGACTCTAACCGTCGGCTCCGGAATTACACCGGATCTGCTGACCTCTCACATTACTGTGAGAGCGCTCGCGGGCTTTCAGCGAGAGCTGATTTACCGCCGGTGGGGAATTTCGCCCCGCCCTGAGAATAAGCGAACAAACTATAACGCCAATCATCTGGTCGGGCAATCGACAAAAGTGCAAATGCTTTTGCATTTCCTGCGTTGCGGATTTCAGGTTTAACCTTTTCGTTTCAGGCATTACACTTAATAGCTATTGAGTCCGAACACGCGCAGCTATCGGCCACCGTAACCAGGAAATAATCATGATCGACACGAAAAAAATTGAACAACTGGCTCGCCAGGTACATGAAGCGATGCCGAAAGGGATTCGCGATTTTGGCGATGATGTCGAAAAGAAAATCCGTCAGGTATTGCAGGCGCAGTTGACGCGCATGGACCTGGTTAATCGTGAAGAGTTTGATGTGCAGACGCAGGTACTGCTGCGCACGCGCGAGAAATTAGCTGCGCTGGAACAGCGCCTGGCGAAGTTAGAAAGTGAAAGTCCAGCGGCACCCGCGCCGGCGATCATCACGCCAGATCCCGCTGGGAAAATTGATACTCCGCAGTAAGCTAATGGGCGGGAGTTTTCCTCCCGCCCATTCACACTTAATGACTGCGAATCGTTTTGATGATGTTGCTGGTTGAGATGCCATCTTCGAAGTTCAATACGCGCACGTCACCACCGTTCGCCCACACTTCTTTGCTACCCGCGATATCTTCCGGCTTGTAGTCGCCGCCTTTTACCAGCAGATCTGGCAGCACTCCCGCAATCAGACGCTGTGGCGTATCCTCTTCAAACAGCACCACCCAATCCACCGCTTCCAGCGCACCCAGCACAATCATACGGTTTTCTTGCGGATTGACCGGACGCGTTTCGCCTTTCAGACGCTTCGTCGAGGCATCACTATTAACGGCCACAATCAGGCGATCGCCCAGCTTGCGCGCATTCGCCAGATAAGAAACATGGCCAGCGTGCAGGATGTCGAACACGCCGTTGGTCATTACCACTTTCTCACCACGCTGACGCGCCAGCGCAACAGCGGCTTTCAGCTCCGCTTCGGTCATCACACCAAATCCCGTTTCCGGACGGGCGTGAATGGCATTTTCCAGCTCAACAGTGCTGACAGTGGAAGTACCGAGCTTCCCGACGACGACGCCAGCCGCAGCATTCGCCAGGAAACAGGCTTCTTCCAGGCTGTCGCCAGCCGCCAGCACTGCGGCTAGCACGCCAATCACCGTATCGCCCGCACCGGTCACGTCATACACTTCCTGCGCCTGCGTAGGCAGATGCAGCGGCGCTTTGCCCGGCTGCAGCAGCGTCATACCGTTTTCAGAACGGGTTACCAGCAGCGCGGAAAGCTCATAATCAGCGATTAACTGCATGCCACGACTGACAATCTCTTCCACGCTTTTGCATTTACCCACAACCGCTTCGAATTCAGACAAATTCGGCGTCAGCAGCGTTGCACCGCGATAACGTTCAAAATCCGTGCCTTTAGGATCAATCAACACCGGCACATTAGCTTCACGCGCTAATTGAATCATGGTCTGCACGCTGTTCAGCGCGCCTTTGGCGTAGTCAGACAGCACCAGCGCACCCGCTTGCGTCAGCGATTGACGCATACGATCGTGAATCGGCTGCGGATCAATCTCCTCAAAACCCTCTTCGAAATCGAGGCGAATCAGCTGCTGATTGCGCGAAAGCACGCGCAATTTGGTGATGGTTGGATGGCTTTGTACCGCCACAAAATCACAGTCGACGTTGACCTTTTGCAGGGTTTCGCTCAACACGCGCGCGGCATCATCGGCGCCGGTCAAGCCAATCAGCCGTGATGCTGCACCGAGCGCAGCAATGTTCATGGCGACGTTTGCCGCGCCGCCTGGACGCTCTTCAATGGTATCCACTTTCACCACCGGCACCGGCGCTTCCGGGGAAATACGGCTGGTTGGGCCATACCAATAGCGATCTAACATCACATCGCCGACGACCAGCACAGTGGCCTTGCCAAAAGTGGGCAGTGTTACTTTCATTCAGAGACTCCAACACGGTCAAAATAATGCGCGGGATATTACCACATAAGCCATCAGGCTCACTGTTCCGCGCTGTCAGATTGGATACCGCTTAACCAACGCTGCCAACTGTTGTTGACCACCGCGCGTTCAGCGACAAAGGCTTCAGGCGCCACATGGCCCGGTAATTCCTGCAATGCCAGATGGTGCAGCGCATCACGCAGCGTGACGTACGCATGCGTCAAAGCCTGCGCCTCTTCATCCGGCATAATGCCATGACGCGCCATCAATTCGAAAATGCGGACATTATCCGACCAACGCGTCAACGCTGGCTGATCGGCCGCGTAGCTTAAGACAAGGTATTGCGCGATGAATTCAATGTCGGTGATACCGCCCTCATCGGTCTTAATTTCCCAGCGACCTTTCTGTTTGTTGCTGAGATGCGCCCGCATTTTTTCGCGCATTTCACGCACTTCTTTTTGCAACGTCTCAACGTCTCGCGGCAGGCAAAGAACGTTACGGCGGATTTCATCAAAGCGTTCACAGAGCGCAGGTTCGCCAAACACGATGCGCGCGCGCACCAGCGCCTGATGTTCCCAGGTCCATGCTTCGCTGCGCTGGTATTCGTTGAAAGCGGAAAAAGTACTGACCAGCATGCCCGCCGCACCAGAAGGACGCAGACGCGCATCCACTTCATACAAAATGCCGGACGACGTGCGCGTGCTAAACAGATGCATTACACGCTGCGCCAGGCGCAGATAGAACTGGCGACCATCAATGACGCGCTCGCCATCGGTTTCCGCATCATCCGGACAATCATGCAGGAACACCAAATCAAGGTCAGAGCTGTAACCCAGCTCCCAACCACCCAGCTTGCCATAACCGACAACCGCAAAACCGCGCTCACTGTCGCTAGTCAAATGCGATGGACGACCATATCGCTGCACCATCATCTGCCAGGCTTGCTGCACCACGGATTCAATAATCGCTTCTGCCAGCCAGGTTAAGTGATCGCTCACTTTCATTACGGGTAGCGTTTCAGCAATATCGGCAGCGGCGATGCGCAAATGCTGCGCCTGTTTAAACTGGCGCAATGCTTCCAACTGCTGCTCTTCGTCATCGGTGGGAATACGCAGCAGATATTGGCGCAGTTCGTCGCGGTAAGCGTCGGTTGCGGTAGGTTGATACAGCGTTGCGGGATCGAGTAACTCATCCAGCAGCAGCGGATAGCGCGCCAATTGGCTGGCAACCATTGGTGACGCGGCACACAGACGAATCAGATGACGCAGCGCGCCATGATATTCGGTGAGTAATTCCAGATAAGTGCTGCGCGTCAGCACGCCCAGCAACAACGGCGTCAGACGATTCAGCAGCACATCGGCATCTTCGCGCGGACAAACTTCACAGAGCAGACGCGGCATCAACTGGTCGAGCGCCAGACGACCGCGCGGACCAATAGTACGGCGGCTCACATCCTGGCGGAAGTTGTTCAACGCGATGTAAAGCGCGTGACGCTGCGCATCGTCCAATTGCGGTACCACCGGGATGAGATCGCCCTCTTCCAGCGCGTCCTGCCACAGCCCGGCAAACTCAGCCAACTGCGGCTGATCGTCGACATCCGGTGCATCGTCGCCAATCAGCTCGTCAAAGATGGCGCGCACACCGGCCATTTGCAGCTCAAGCTGCGCCATCAGTGCGTTCCAGTCTGCCGCGCCCATCGCCCAGGCTAAGCGCTGGCGGTCGAGCTCGTTCTCTGGCAGCGTTTGCGTTTGCTCGTCATTAATGCTTTGCAGCAGGTTTTCCAGCCGACGCAGGAACAAATAGGCTTCACGTAGATGATCGACCTGTTTCTGACTTAACAAAGCCAGCTCACCAATCGCTTTGAGCGTAGGGAGCAAGGAGCGCAATTGTAGTGAGCGCTCACGTCCACCGCGAATCAGCTGGAACACCTGCACAATGAATTCCGTTTCACGAATGCCACCGGCGCCGAGCTTAATATTGTCTTTCAAGCCGCGTCGACGCACCTCGCGCGCGATCATGCCCTTCATGTTACGCAGCGATTGAATCACGCTGAAATCGATATAGCGGCGATAGACGAACGGCCGCAGCATTTGCTGCAATTCCTGGCTCCAGTGGCCATGATCGTCGCCCATCAGCCGGGCTTTGACCATCGCATAGCGTTCCCAGTCGCGGCCTTGCTCCTGATAATAATCTTCCAGTGCCGCGAAACTCAGCACCAGCGGACCGCTATCACCAAACGGACGCAGACGCATGTCCACGCGATAGACAAATCCATCCACCGTTGGTTGATCGAGCACTTTGATCAGCCGCTGCCCCATGCGCGTGAAGAATTGCGCATTGTCGAGCTCGCGCCGTCCACCTTGGGTTACGCCGTTTTCCGGCCAGGCAAAAATCAGATCGATATCAGAAGAGAAGTTGAGTTCACAGCCGCCGAGTTTACCCATGCCGAGAATCAGCATCGGCTGGGCTTCACCAGCTTCATTGCATGGCGTACCAAAGTCGCGGCTGCAATCCTGCCAAACCCAGTCGCGCGCGGCAGCGATGAGGATTTCCGCCAGCGTGCTGAGTTGCTGCAAACTTTGTTCGGTAGTGGCGTGTTGCAGCGCCTGCATCCAGGCGATGCGCACCAGCATATGACGACGGAACAAACGCAGTTCACGCATCAGGGAGGTTTCATTTTCAACCGAGTGCAGCACGTCATTCAGCCAGCGGGCATAGTGCTGCCACTCATCTGGCTCAGGCGCTTGCTGTTGCAGATGCTGCCACCATTCGGGATGCTGCTGCAGGTTATCGAGGATAAAGTCACTAAAGGTCAGCGCACCCGCCTGTTCTGGCGTGAACGCTGAGGATGGCAAATTAAGTCGCTCTGCCACATTAGCTAACTGCGCCTGCATGAGCGCCGGTAACGGTAACAACATCTTCTCTCCCTGATTGGATTTTTCGTTAGCGTTTGATTCCGCTATTGAGCCAGAAAGGTGCGGGGCGCACGGCCAGGTTAACCAGATGCATTAAGCCACGTTCCTGCTTCTCTCGAATCGCATGCTGTAACTCCAGCCAACCGTCCAGCCAAACATTCACCTCTTCGGCCGGATAAGCACCCGCCAGCAGGTTCACCGCCAACAGCTGGCGATTCAGGCGCGTCGCTTTATCCTGGAACTCATTAAACAGTTGTACATCAACGAATGTTTCTCTGAGATCGGCGGCAATACGACTTAGCATAATATCGCTGAAGCGCTTGAACGATCCCTGCAGCTTGCTTTTGCTCTTGTCGTCGAGCCATTTTTGCCACTGCGACCCGACCAGCCAGTGAGTAAGTGCTAACTGAGCCTCAACCGAAGTTAACGAAAAGCAGGTAGCTTCAGCATTGTTCTCATCATCGGCCAGCAACTCTTCCTGACGGGTTAATTTCTGGCGCAGATCGCTGCTGGCTTTGCGTGGCACCAACGCACCAAACAGTGAGAACGCCTGACGCAGCGTTTCCAGCGCATCAATTACCGCTGCTTTGGCATCTTTATTACCACGCAGCCACACTTCTTCGTGATATTGCCAATGATTCAGTGCCGCAGTCATTGCGTTGATCATGCCCTGCTCAACCGACGCTTTCGCGGCGATTTTCTGCAATGGCAACGTACGGATGGGGCGCGGTAAGTTACCCTGCGCCAACTGATAGCCGCGCGCGGCTTTGCTCAGGCTGCCGAGACGTAATCCGCCCATCGTAACCAGCGCTTCAGCGAACTTCAGCATGTCATCGCGTTGACCACTTTTAAGCTCCAGCTCGACTTCATAAAGCGGTTCGCTGAATTCACCGGCAGCGACTTCGCCGCGGTCAAACGCCACTTCAATTTCGCTGTCGCCAAATTGCACCAACCAGGCTTCGCGCTGGAAATGAGTGCTGAACAGCGGCTGTAGGCGCGATTGCAGTGCAGCAATATCGGTGCCCTGCGGCCAAATCTCGGCTGGCAGGCGCGCGATATCCAGCTGCGGCTCCGTGAGATCAACATTGTATTCCGGACGCTGATGCAGACCGCCAACGGTTTTACCGGCCGCTTTCAGCGTCATTTCATAGCGTTGATCAACGCCACGAATGCGCAGGCCCATGTCCCAGCGACGCAGTTGGTTGTCGTCGGTTTCATAATAGATATTGGTCAGCTCGCGCGCGGCGAAGTGCTGATGTGGCCACGCGGCAAGCTTTTCCGCCAGTTTTTCGGCGGCTTGCGGTGTAGCAATGAACTTTAATTCGATTTCGATGGTCATAATTTTTTATTCAATACGCTGCTGGCACTTACGAGTTTAATCTGGCGAAGAGTAATGCACCGGAAGCCCGCTGTCTCCGCTTTCTTGTGCTTTTACGACCCTTTTCGCACCGGATTGAGACCAGGATAGTTCTCATTCAGATTTTTGAGAAGCGTCTCCAGACTGTGCCGGTAATTTTACGCCATTAAGAAAAAACGACATCGAATGAAAAAAATCACACTTGCTGCCCTTTCTTTGCTGGCTTTCAGCGCCATCACACCTGCTCATGCTGCTGACGAAAAACGCTACATCTCCGATGAATTATCCACTTGGGTGCGCAGCGGTCCGGGCGATCAATATCGCCTGATCGGTAAGCTGAACGCCGGAGAGGAAGTGACCTTACTGCAGACCAATAACGACTCTCAATATGGTCAGATTCGTGATGCAGAAGGCAAAACTAACTGGATTCCACTGTCGCAACTGAGCGCCAGTCCTAGCCTGCGTACCCGCGTACCGCAACTGGAGCAGCAGGTTAAAGATCTGACGGCCAAGCTAGCGAATATTGACAACAGCTGGAATCAGCGCACTTCTGAGATGCAGAACAAAGTCGCCAACAGCGACGGCACCATTGATGGCCTGAAAGCGGAGAATCAGAAGCTGAAAAATGAGCTGATTGTCGCGCAGAAGAAAGTCAGCGCCGCCAATGTGCAACTGGATGACAAGCAGCGCACCATCATCATGCAGTGGTTTATGTATGGCGGCGGCGTGCTGGGCGTTGGTCTGCTGTTGGGTCTGTTGCTGCCGCATATGGTACCGCGTCGTAAGAAAAACGATCGCTGGATGAACTAACGCGCCACGCAGATTTGTTCTTTTATTTAAGGGGATCGTAAGATGCCCTTTTTGGCGTGCCCGATATTTAGCCAAAGTATGCAACAATAAAGTAACAAGCGTGTTCAGCACGCAATTTTTGATCTGCCTCTGGAGTGGTTGAGTGAAGACGTTTCTGGTCGGTGGCGCAGTGCGCGATGCCTTACTGCGTTTGCCGGTAAAAGATAGAGATTGGGTTGTTGTAGGCGCGACGCCAGATGCGATGCTGGCGGAAGGTTATCAGCAGGTTGGCCGGGATTTTCCGGTTTTTTTGCATCCGCGAAGCCGTGAAGAGTATGCGCTGGCGCGTACGGAACGCAAAAGCGGCAACGGTTACACCGGCTTTGTGACGCAGTTCGCGCCGGATGTCACGCTCGAGCAAGATTTGCAGCGCCGCGATCTCACCATCAATGCCATCGCCCAAAGCGACAGCGGTGAGCTGATTGATCCGTATGGCGGTCAGCGCGACCTGGCGAAACGCCAGCTGCGCCATGTTTCCACCGCCTTTAACGAAGATCCGCTGCGTGTACTGCGCGTGGCGCGTTTCGCCGCCCGCTTTGCCCATCTGAATTTCCGTATTGCTGATGAAACCCAGGCGCTGATGCGCGAAATGGCGGTCAGCGGCGAACTGGCGCATCTCACCGCAGAACGGGTGTGGAAAGAGACGGAAAAAGCGCTGCTGACGCGCAATCCACAGGTCTATTTCCAGGTATTACGTGATTGCGGCGCGCTGCAGGTGCTGTTCCCGGAAATCGATAATCTTTATGGCATTCCGGCCCCGATCAAATGGCATCCCGAGATTGATACCGGCATCCATGCGCTGATGACGCTGGCGATGTCCGCTGCGCTCTCGGATCAGCTTGATGTGCGTTTCGCTACGCTGTTCCACGATGTCGGTAAGGCGCTGACGCCAGCAGAAAAATGGCCGAGCCATCATGGTCATGGCCTCGCGGGCGTGCCGATTGTTGAAGCGCTGTGCCAGCGCCTGCGCGTGCCGAATCAGGTGCGTGATTTGGCGTTAGTGGTGACCGAATTCCATGACGTGGTGCACACCATTGAACGCCAGCCAGCTGACGCGTTAATCGCGCTTTTTGATCGAATTGATGCCTGGCGCAAGCCCGATCGTGTGGAGAAGATGGCGCTGACCAGCGAAGCGGATGCGCGCGGGCGTGCGGGTCTGGAAAGCATGGCTTATCCGCAAGGCGACTATTTGCGTCAGGCGTTTGCGCTGGCGCAAGCGGTGCCAACTAAAGATGTGGTGGCAGCAGGTTTTAAAGGGGCGGAAGTGCGGGAAGAGTTGACGCGTCGGCGTGTGGCGGTGCTGCAGGCGCAATTGATTAACGCGCGGCCAGTGTAACCAGCCGCGCGGGGCAACTTACATAAAGATGGCGTAAACCACGGCCGCAACAATGAAGCGGTAGATAGCGAAAGAGACGAACGAGATACGCTTGATCAGCTCAAGGAACACCTTGATCGCCAGCAGCGCCACGACGAAAGCCGTTACAAACCCGACGGCAAACATTGGGAAATCCTGCATCGTCAGGAAGCCGAGGCTCTTGTAGAGATCCAGTCCGGTGGCGCCAATCATCATCGGTACCGCCAGAATGAACGAGAACTCTGACGCCGCATAACGGCTCACGCCCATCAGCATACCGCCAGAAATCGTCGCACCTGAGCGCGAGAAGCCCGGCCACAGCGCCAGACACTGGAAGCAGCCAATCATAAATGCCTGACGGTAGGTGATATCGTCAACGCCAACCGCTTTCGGCTGCTTCGGCTTGAAGTATTCCGCCACCAGCAGCAGCACACCGCCGACCACCAGCGCATACATCACGTTGATCGGGTTAAACAGCGTTTTGATTTGGTCGTGCAGCAGCAAACCAATCACCACCGCAGGCACCATACCCAACAGAATATGAATCAGGGTTAATTTGCCCGTACCCACGCCTTCATGTTTGACCTCACCGAAGTGAATGCCGATCAAACCAAACAAGCGGCGCCAGAACATCACGACCACAGCCAGAATTGAACCGAGCTGAATCACCACTTCGAAGGTTTCAGCGGTCTGGCCTTCAAAACCCAACAGATGGCCAACAATAATCATGTGGCCCGTGGAAGAGACCGGCAGGAATTCCGTGAGGCCTTCTACAACCCCCAGGATTGCAGCTACCCAAAGCTGGTGAATGTCTGCCATCAAAATATTTCCTCTATCCGTTTTAAACAGTAAAAAGGCGGTCGCAAAGGGCTACCGCCTGAAATTATGCCTGCGTCACGCTGAAGGAAACCTTAAGAAATTCGGTCACTTCCTGCTGGTTAGCGCAACGGTCTCAAGTGAGACACACCATAATTTGGTTTGGTTTCATTGTGATGGCAATCACGGAAGATTTATTTCGGAATAGTCCCGCGCTCAATACGTACGCCAACGCTGGCCGCCTGCGCTACAGCGCCCGGTTTGCCTACCTTTATGCGTACTCCAGGGGTTTTGAAACGATTCATCAACAGATCGGCGATTTCTTCTGCTACCCTTTCGACCAGGGCAAAACGCTGGCCTTGCAGATGATTGAGGATCACTTCCGTGACATCGGCGTAGCTCAGACAATCATTCACATCGTCGCTGGCGGCGGCGTGACGGTTGTCCCACGCCATTTCGACATCGAGTACCAGCTTCTGCTGCATGCCCTGTTCCCAGTCGTAAACGCCAATAGTTGTGAACACGGTAAGCTGCTCGATAAATACGATATCCATGATGTCAGTCTCTGTTTTTGGCTAAGCCGGATACCACTTCCGGCGGATTATGCGTATTATCCACGCTTATCGAGAACAAAACGACCCAAAAGGAACGGTACGACGCTATGAGTGCTATCGCGCTTGGTATGATTATTTTCGCGTATCTTTGCGGCTCGATTTCCAGTGCGATATTGGTCTGTAAACTGGCTGGTTTACCCGATCCGCGCTCGCAAGGCTCAGGCAATCCTGGCGCGACCAACGTTTTGCGCATTGGTGGCAAAGCCGCCGCTGCGGCGGTGCTGATTTTCGACGTGGCAAAAGGCATGCTGCCGGTGTGGATTGCTTATCTGCTGCACGTTGCCCCGCTCTATCTTGGCCTCACGGCGATTGCCGCCTGTCTGGGCCACATCTATCCGGTGTTCTTTCGTTTTCGCGGCGGTAAAGGCGTGGCGACGGCCTTTGGTGCGATTGCGCCGATTGGCTGGGATTTGACGGGATTGATGACCGGCACCTGGCTGCTGACGGTGCTGCTAAGCGGCTATTCGTCACTTGGCGCGATTGTCAGCGCGCTGATCGCACCCTTTTACGTGTGGTGGTTCAAACCGCAATTCACTTTCCCCGTTTCGATGCTCTCGTGTCTGATTCTGTTGCGGCACCACGACAACATCCAGCGCCTGTGGCGCGGCCAGGAAAATAAGATCTGGAAACGGAATAAAAAGAAATAAAAAAAACCGGCGCAAGGCCGGTTTTTTATTTTAGATGGCGGGCAATTCTGCCAGCGGCCAGCGCGGCCGCACGCTGACGCTGAGGTCACCGCTGGTGCCGCCTTTGAGGCGCACCATGCCCGCGTAAGCAATCATCGCGCCGTTATCGGTGCAAAACTCAGGGCGTGCGTAAAACACCTCGCCGCCACGCTTTTGCATCATCTCGGCCATGCGCTCACGCAACGTGCGGTTGGCGCTGACGCCACCCGCAATCACCAAACGTTTAAAGCCAGTTTGCTCAAGCGCGCGTTTGCACTTAATCATTAAGGTATCAACCACCGCATCTTCAAATGCGCGAGCAATATCCGCGCGAGCTTGCTCGTCGCCCTGATGCTCGCGAATGGTATTCGCCGCAAAGGTTTTCAGGCCGGAGAAGCTGAAATCCAGCCCCGGACGATCGGTCATTGGCCGCGGGAAGCGGAAACGGTTTGGCGTGCCTTGCTGCGCCATACGCGACAGCATCGGTCCGCCGGGATAATCCAGCCCCAGCAGCTTGGCGGTTTTATCGAACGCTTCGCCAGCCGCATCGTCAATCGATTCGCCCAATAAGGTGTATTCACCAATGCCGGTCACGCTGATCAATTGCGTATGCCCGCCGGAAACCAGCAGCGCGACAAACGGGAATTCCGGCGGATTCTCTTCCAGCATCGGCGCCAGAAGATGCCCTTCCATATGATGCACCGGCACCGCCGGCACATTCCAGGCGAATGCCAACGCTCGGCCAATGGTGGCGCCAACCAGCAGCGCCCCCACCAATCCGGGCCCGGCGGTGTAGGCGACGCCGTCAATCTGTTGTGGCTCAAGGCCCGCTTCTTTCAGTGCCGCCTGAATCAGCGGCACGGTTTTACGGACGTGGTCACGCGATGCCAGTTCCGGCACCACGCCGCCGTAATCGGCATGCAGTTTCACCTGGCTATATAGTTGATTTGCCAGCAGACCGGACGCATCGTCGTAAATCGCGATGCCGGTTTCATCGCAGGACGTTTCAATACCCAGAACTCGCATAGCTTTTATCACCCTCTTCGTGCGGCGCGCAGTGTAACACAGGCAATTCTCACGCCAGAGACTTTGCCCCTGAAAAAGTGTTTTTCTGTCGCACAAAGAGTGCGCTATACTCCACGGCCTGAAAAAACCGGCAGCCGCGATGGCATATGCCCCTGTTGGTTCTAAATTATACATGGTGCTTTACAAGTCGGCCGCGGCTGGAGTAAAATGCTGCACCATTTTGAAATGTGCTGGCGCCGCAGTCAGCAGCAAAAACCGAATTTTATCGAGGTAAGAGTTACATGCCGGTAATTAAAGTACGTGAAAACGAGCCGTTCGACGTAGCACTGCGTCGCTTTAAGCGTTCATGCGAGAAAGCAGGTGTTTTGGCAGAAGTTCGTAGCCGTGAGTTCTACGAGAAGCCTACCACTGAGCGTAAGCGCGCTAAAGCATCTGCAGTTAAGCGTCATGCCAAGAAACTGGCTCGCGAAAACGCACGCCGCACTCGTCTGTACTAATTTCTTGCGGAAGCTTGCTTCCGCCGCGTGATAAACGCAGACAGAGTCAAGTAAAAGGCCGTGCTTTCCGAAAGGAAGCGCGGCTTGTTGTCGTTTATGAGCTGAAAAATCGGGGCTTATGGCTGGACGAATTCCACGCATATTTATCAACGACTTACTTGCCCGCACGGACATCGTGGATATTATCGATGCCCGCGTTAAGCTGAAAAAGCAGGGTAAGAACTATCACGCGTGCTGTCCTTTTCATAACGAGAAAACCCCCTCTTTCACCGTAAGCGGTGAGAAGCAGTTCTATTACTGCTTCGGCTGTGGCGCCAAAGGCAACGCCATCGACTTCCTGATGAATCACGATCGTCTGGAATTTGTTGAGAGTGTTGAGGAGCTCGCCACGCTTCATGGCTTAGAAGTGCCGTATGAAGCGGGCAACGGTCCTAGCCAGATGGAGCGCCATCAACGTCAAAGTCTTTATCAGTTGCTGGATGGCCTGAACGGCTTCTATCAACAGAGCCTGCGTAATCCACAAGCGCAATCTGCACAGAACTATCTCGCCACGCGCGGTCTTAGTCAGGAAGTGATCGATCACTTCGCTATCGGCTATGCGCCTGCGGGTTGGGATAATGCTCTGAAGCGCTTTGGGCAGCAGAAAGACGATCGCGAATCGCTGATGGAAGCAGGCATGTTGGTCAGTAATGACTCAGGCCGCACCTACGATCGCTTCCGCGATCGTGTGATGTTCCCTATTCGCGATAAGCGTGGCCGCGTGATTGGTTTTGGTGGCCGCGTGCTGGGCAACGATACGCCGAAGTATCTGAACTCACCGGAAACACCGATTTTCCATAAAGGCCGCCAGTTATACGGACTTTATGAAGCGCAAAAAAATCATCCGCAACCCACGCGTTTGCTGGTTGTCGAAGGTTATATGGACGTGGTGGCGCTGGCGCAGTTTGGCATCGATTATGCCGTAGCTTCGTTGGGCACTTCGACCACCGCTGAACACGTTCAGCTGCTTTACCGCTCAACGGATACCGTGATTTGCTGTTACGACGGCGATCGCGCCGGACGTGAAGCGGCATGGCGTACGCTCGAAACCGCATTGCCTTACATGAATGATGGTCGTCAGCTACGCTTTATGTTTTTGCCCGATGGCGAGGATCCGGACACGCTGGTACGCAAAGAGGGCAAAGCAGCCTTTGAAGCGCGGATGGAGCAGGCTACACCGCTCTCCACATTTTTGTTCGACAGCCTGATGCCGCAAGTGGATTTGAGTACACGCGATGGCAAGACCAAGCTGGCGACCTTGGCGTTACCGCTGATTAGTCAAATTCCCGGTGAAACGCTGCGCATTTATATGCGTCAAACCATGGGTAATAAACTCGGGATTCTTGACGATAACCAGTTAGACAAGCTGATGCCGAAGCTAGCAGAAAGCGGAGTGCTGCCAACTGCCCCACCGTTGAAGCGCACCACCATGCGCGTATTGATCGCGTTATTAGTGCAGAATCCGCAATTTGCCTCCATCGTGCCTACACTGGATGGACTGGAGCAGTCAAAAATGGCGGGTTTAACGCTATTTGTGGAGTTAGTCAGCCGTTGTACAGAGAATCCTGGCCTGACCACCGGACAGCTACTAGAGTTATATCGCGGAACAAATTTTAGCCAGCCCCTTGAAACACTGGCCACCTGGAACCACATGATAGTGGATGAAGAGGCGGAAGAAGTGTTCCAGGATTCACTGGCGAGCATTTACGATTCCGCACTCGAACAGCGCCTTGAAGCGCTGATCGCGCGCGAGCGAACTGAAGGCCTAAGCGCCGTCGAACGCCGTGAATTCTGGGCTTTAAGCCAGGCATTAGCGAAAAAATAAGATTTTAACGGGATCAGAACTGCAAGTACGTTAAAAACAGCATTCTGGTTCAGTGATTTCCGGGATGATAGACGCGATAAGCGAAGCCGGAAACACACAGCACAAATTTAGAGGCGTCAACGTCGCAGCCAGTTTCAGTGCTGCCAGCGCACAGCAACCGGAGCGTACTGAAGTACGTGAGGATTGCGAGCACTGCCAGCACTGAAAATGGCAAGTAAGTTAGCCTCGGAAAGAACACAAGCGGCTTAAGTGCCGATTATAGATGGGCTTCAGCCCTGGCCGCGATGTAGGCAGCGGCAAAAACACAACGCCTTCACTGTTATAGTTGGCTCGCGCCGACCGACACCAATCTAATTAACAGAAGTGTGGATACCGTCTTATGGAGCAAAACCCGCAGTCACAGCTTAAGCTACTTGTCACCCGTGGTAAGGAGCAAGGCTATTTGACCTATGCTGAGGTCAATGACCATCTGCCGGAAGATATCGTCGACTCCGATCAGATCGAAGACATCATCCAGATGATTAATGACATGGGTATTCAGGTTGTTGAAGAAGCGCCTGATGCTGATGATCTGATACTGAATGAAAACAGCTCCGATACTGACGAAGATGCCGCAGAAGCCGCCGCTCAGGTTTTATCCAGTGTTGAATCTGAAATTGGCCGTACCACCGACCCGGTGCGCATGTACATGCGCGAAATGGGTACCGTTGAACTGCTGACGCGCGAAGGCGAAATTGACATCGCTAAGCGCATCGAAGACGGTATCAACCAGGTCCAATGCTCTGTAGCCGAATATCCGGAAGCGATCACCTATCTACTCGATCAGTATGATCGCGTTGAAGCGGGCGACTATCGCCTGTCTGACTTGATCATCGGCTTCATCGATCCTAACGCGGAAGAAGATATCGCGCCGACCGCCACGCACGTGGGTTCTGAGTTATCTCAGGAGGATCGTAACGACGATGAAGAAGAAGATGAAGAGGATGACGACAGCTCTGACGACGATAATTCTATCGATCCAGAACTGGCTCGCGAGAAGTTTGGCGACCTGCGTACGCAGTATGAAACCACGCGTACCGTCATCAAAGCGAAAGGTCGCAGCCATGCTGACGCCGTAGCCGAAATCCAGAATCTCTCTGAAGTGTTCAAGCAGTTCCGCCTGGTACCGAAGCAGTTCGACTACCTGGTAAACAATATGCGTGAAATGATGGAGCGCGTGCGTACACAAGAGCGCCTGATCATGAAGCTGTGTATTGAACTGTGCAAGATGCCGAAGAAAAACTTCATCACGCTGTTCACCGGCAACGAAACCAACCCAAGCTGGTTCAAAGCCGCGCTGGCAATGAACAAACCATGGTCTGAGAAGCTGCTGGAAGTTGAAGATGATGTGAATCGTTCGCTATACAAACTGCAGCAGATCGAAGAAGAAACCGGCTTGACCATCGAGCAGGTGAAGGACATTAACCGTCGCATGTCTATCGGCGAAGCGAAAGCGCGCCGTGCGAAGAAAGAGATGGTTGAAGCAAACTTACGTCTGGTTATCTCTATCGCCAAGAAATACACCAACCGTGGTCTGCAGTTCCTCGATTTGATTCAGGAAGGCAACATCGGTCTGATGAAAGCCGTTGATAAGTTTGAATATCGTCGTGGTTATAAGTTCTCAACTTACGCCACATGGTGGATCCGTCAGGCTATCACCCGCTCTATCGCTGACCAGGCGCGCACCATCCGTATTCCGGTGCATATGATTGAGACCATCAACAAACTCAACCGTATTTCGCGTCAGATGCTGCAGGAGATGGGTCGCGAACCGACGCCGGAAGAGCTGGCTGAACGTATGCTGATGCCTGAAGATAAGATCCGCAAAGTGCTGAAAATCGCTAAAGAGCCGATCTCTATGGAGACGCCGATTGGTGATGATGAAGATTCGCATCTGGGCGATTTTATCGAAGACACCACGCTGGAGCTGCCGCTGGATTCCGCAACCTCGGAAAGCCTGCGCTCAGCGACCCACGACGTGTTGGCTGGCCTGACCGCGCGCGAAGCGAAAGTTTTGCGTATGCGTTTCGGTATCGATATGAACACCGACCACACGCTGGAAGAGGTTGGCAAACAGTTTGATGTAACGCGTGAACGTATTCGTCAGATCGAAGCCAAGGCGCTGCGTAAACTGCGTCACCCAAGCCGCTCAGAAGTACTGCGTAGCTTCCTCGACGATTAATCGTTGTCGAGACGAAAAAACCCCGGTTTGCCGGGGTTTTTTATTGCCTGAAGAATAGCTCTTTCACGCGTTGCTCTGCAGCCAATCATGCAGTTGGCGATAGGATGCGGTCATCTCTTCCAGCGTCGCACGATTTAACCCGCTTGGATTAGGCAGCACCCACAAACGCGTTTCACCCAGCGTTTGCGGCTGCTCGCCCCACTCAACTTTGCGCTGACGAAACGCTTTCTGAAAAGCATCCTTGCCCAACACCGCCAACGCACGCGGCTGATAGTGCAGAATTTTTTGCTGCAGGCGTGAACCACCGTCGCGTAATTCATCGCCGTCCAACTCGTTAGCCTGCACCGTTGGACGCTCCACCAGCATGGTGATGCCACAGCCAGTTTCCAGCAGCCGCTGCTCCTGCTCGGGCTTAAGTAACTCGCGCGTAAAGCCGGCCTGGTAAATCACCTTCCAAAAGCGATTACCGGGATGCGCAAAGTGAAATCCGGTGTGCGCCGACGATTTGCCCGGATTGATGCCACAAAACAGCACCTGTAAATCAGGCGCAATAATGTCGCGGATATCGTGCTCGCTCATGCCATCTCCAGTCCGGCGCGTTGTTTTACCGACCGACGACTGCTCGCCAGCATCGTACGTGCTTCCTCGTCGTCCGGACAAGCACGTGCCATTGCCACCGCGCCAACCATTTCAGCCAACATGGTGGTCGCGGCGTCATCCGCATGCGGATGGTTAAGTTCATGTAGCGTCAACGCCAGGCGCTGCCGCATCGCTTCTCGCCGCTGGGAAAATAGTGTGCGCGCCTCAACCGGTAAATGTGCCATTTCACTCACCAGCGCAGGCAGCGGACAGCCTTCACCCGGCGTGTTGCAATGATGCTCGGATAAATAGCTATCGATTAACTGACTCAGTCGTTCAGCGGGATCGTTAATTGAGGTGATATCAGCAAAGCGGCGCGCCGAATCGGCAAACATCTCAGCGATCACCGCTTGCACTAAATCTTCGCGCGAGGCGAAGTGGGCATAAAAGCCGCCGTGCGTTAAGCCCACGCGCTTCATCAGCGCCGCGACACCAATGCTTTCCGTGCCGTTCTCGCGCATTACCACAGAGGCTTCATCCAGAATGCGCTGTCGCGTACGCGCTTTATGGCTCAGCTTTTCCATCTTCATTGACTCCGATATCGTTGATAGCAATCAGTGTAATTATTACAACCATCATATTCTAGCTTGACGACAAATATTATGGTCGTCATATTAAACCTCGTAAATATGATAACCATCATTTAGAGGAATACACCATGTCACAACACCTGGCTTTGATCACCGGCGCATCAAGCGGAATTGGCGCGACCTATGCAAAACAGCTGGCAGCACGCGGCACAAACTTGATTCTGGTGGCGCGCGATGCAGCCAGGCTCAATCTGTTGGCGCAATCTTTGCGTGAGTCACATGGCGTTGAAGTCAGCGTGTTAGCGGCCGATCTCACCAACCATGATGATTTGCAAAGAGTCGATCACGAAATCCAGCAAAATAAAGCGATTACTCTGTTGGTAAACAATGCGGGCATGACGGTTGAAGGTGAATTCATCGACGGTGACATCGCGAAAATTCAAACAATGCTGACGTTAAATATCGTGGCGCTGACACAGCTGGCCCACACTGCTGCGCAGGCGTTTCGTGCACGTCGCAATGGTACGATAGTGAATATTGCTTCAGTGCTAGCGCTAGTGAGCGAATCGGCGAATGGCGCGTACAACGCCAGCAAAGCGTATGTGCTTTCCCTGACCCGTAATTTGCATCGTGAATTAGCCGAAAGCGGTGTGCGTATGCAGGCGGTGTTGCCAGGCTTAACGCGCACTGAGATTTTCGAGCGCGCAGGAAAATCCATTAACGAACTTCCCGCTGAGATGCTGATGGAAGTGGATGATTTAGTCTCGGCTGCGCTACGTGGACTTGATGCCGGCGAACTAATAACAATACCATCCGTTGAAGATGTGCAGCTTTGGCAGAGTTACGAAGAAGCACGCATCGCCATATTGCCGTTCATCTCGCTTAACAAGCCTGCATCACGCTATTTGTAGCATAAGCAAACTTTCGAATGAGCCTGGTCTCAAAAACCAATGCTGGTTGGGCGCTTAATAAGCGTAGAGCGTGGGACGATAGAATTTTCTTTTGAGATCAATGAGTCAGCTATTGCTGTAATTTTCACCATCCAAATGGCGAACTCTGGATCACCCTAACAAGATACTCTATAATCCCCGCTCCGCTGGCCCCTTAGCTCAGTGGTTAGAGCAGGCGACTCATAATCGCTTGGTCGCTGGTTCAAACCCAGCAGGGGCCACCAAATTTAGTGATTAAAATCATGCACTTAAGCCGCTTTTTCAGCGGCTTTTTTTGTAGCCAAAAAACTGATTGGCAGCAAAATGGCAGCAGATTTTTTCCCGTTTTCTTCTGTTGCCCTGCCCTTCATGTTTGACGGCTATTTTTTCGTTCGTCCCCACAGCCTCTGAAGGTGATCACATGGAAGAAATGCACTTCGTCTATATCAATGCAAAAGGGCAAGTTAGCGCCCAATCGATTTTTAATGTCAGCCACAGTGCCGAGCATGTGCAAGGCATCTGCAACGTCATCAAACAATTAAGAACCTTTCGCAAAGACAGAGTAATTAAACTTGTCGAAACAGCGGACGCAGCTTCTGCATTTCTCATGACGGTGAAAGAGAGTGATTACTCTCACATTCAATTGAGCAGGCCTAAAGTTCAAAAGGTAACTTTTGACGTTTGCTTTACTGGCTTTAAAAAAGCAGATAAAGATCGATTAATAGAATGCGCTACTGCCAATGGCATGACAGTAAGAAGCTCTATTACACAGAATCTTCAATTACTTTGCTGTGGATATAATGCTGGGCCAACAAAAGTAACGTCTGCCCGTATGAAAGGTGTTGTAATAATTGATGAAAATCAATTCGGGGATTTTTTGAAAACGGGTGAAATTCCTGAAGCGTAATAGCCCACATTAGCAGGCTATCTAATAATGGCAGCAATCATAACCACAGTGGTTGCTGCTGATTTCTTCCTGGATGCGGAGGCACAGGTTTAACGCTGCCCGGTTTCATAATGATCTCAGATACAGTTTCATGAGATTTAAACGTGCAGCTGCAATTAATATTCTGACACTGGTTATAGCGCTCTTTAGTTGTTGCTGATACTTGAAAGCTGCTGCGGGTATGTGCGGCATTCCCGCACAAAGGGCAATTCATCATAATGTCGTCTCCAAACCCCAATTGAGATGAATATTACTCAATTTATCTCTTTTGGGATAGCACTCATTCCATTTCAAGTAAATCTATTTTCACTTCAAGTTCAATACTTGTCGTATAACCGTTCTCCGCGCTCAGTCCGTGCGTTAGCGTCGTGATAATCCACTCCCCCGCATCAATCTGTTGTTTGAACCCGCTGACCTTCACCGGCATTTCCGTGTAGAGATCGGCCCGGCCACGTGCCAGCTGAATAGAGAACGTTGCCACCCCGCGCTGCAGCCGTTCCCACTGCATTTTGGCGGCGCGCTCGGCGTTGGCCCGGTTCGCATAGGTGCGGCTCAGCACCAGGACGTTTTCATCCGTGCCGATCAGATAGTCGCCCTGCTTTGCCTCCGACTCCTTCTTCTGCGCGGCGGGTTTGCGCCGCTTCCGCTTCACCGTCGCTTCCGGCTTTTTGTCTGGCTCGCGGGTGTGCAGCCAGCTTGCGATTACGCCGGTGTAGGCGTCACGGTCAGCCAGGGTAAAGCGATGGCCGTCGCCGTCTTTGCGCACGAGGGTGATGGCGGGCAGCACTTTACCGCTGGCCGTTTTACCCTGTCCCTGCCGGATAAACAGCAGGTTGCCGTCCTTGATGCACGCCACCGCGCCGCACTGTTTCGCCAGGCGCATCAAAAAGCTGGCGTCTGACTCGTTGGTCTGATCGATGTGATCGAGTGCCATTTTCGCCACGTCGTCGCCCATCGCCGTTTTGAGCTTGTGGCGCCCGGCAATCTCTTTCACCACCTCGCCGACGCTGGTCTGGTGCCACGACTTCTCGCGCTTCGTGTTCAGCGTCTGGCGGAAGTCCGCGCTGCGCGCGCGCAGGGTCAGCCGGTCCGGCGTGCCGCTGTGCTCGATTTCGTCCACGGTGTAGGTGCCTTTAGGGAAAAGCGCCTCCCCTTTCCAGCCCAGCGCCAGCGACAGCTCAACGCCCCGGCGCGGCATCAACAACTGGCCGTCCGCGTCGTCCAGCTCGATGTCCAGCTGGTCAGCCTCAAATCCGCGGTTATCGGTAAGCGTCAGGCTGATAAGCCGCTGCTCTATCTTCTGCGTGACGTCCGCTCCGGCAAGCGTCAGGCGAAACGCGGGCGCGTTCGCCTGCCCGTTAATCCAGCTGCCCGCCATCATGAGAACAGCCCGCCCACTGCCGCACCGACTTTACCGGCGGCGTCGGTGGCCGCGCCCTGCATGGCCGACAGCTGATCGCTGAGGCTGCCGAACATCTCATCCAGCGATTCGTCGGTGCGCTTCAGCGTGAGCGTGAACTCAATGCGGCGGCACACGCCGTTGCTGAAGAACTCCGCTTTGGTCTGGCTCAGGCTCTCGATCACGAACATGCCGTATATCGTGCCGCTGCCCTCAATCAGCGGCCACGCGCGCCCCAGCTCGGCAATCTGCTCGAGCGCAAACAGCGACAGCCTGCCGCCGGTAATTTCCGGCAGCAGCACGCCCGAAAGCGTAATGGTGTCGTTATCCGGGCCGAGGAACTGCAGCGCCGGGCGCACGCCCACGCGGCTGTTCGACGGGAAGCGCCAGCTGCGCTGGAGCTGCAGCTCCTGATACGGCACCGTCTTGAGCATGAAAACAAACAGGCCCAGCGTCATCATCATGATTCAAACCCTCCACGGTCACGGTAGCTGCTGCGGGCGCGGGACTGCGCCTGCCGCTCTTTTGCTTCCAGCCTGCGCATCACCTCGTCCACCACGTCCTGCGCGTTCTGGCCCGGCTGCTGCACGATGGTGATCGGCGCGTGAATGCTCACGGGCGCGGCGCTCATGCCGGACTGCTGGCGCGGTGCGTCCTGCCGGTACGCCTGCGCGGGCAGGCTCAGCGGGTGCAGCGGCTTCGCCTCGGCCGTTCCGGACGCAATGCCGAGCGTCATCGCCGCCATGGCCGCCAGCTGCGCGGTGCGTTTACGACTCGTTACGCTCACCGGCCCGCCGACGATTTCCGGCCCGTTCTCACCGACGACGCCAAACTGGCCCGTCGGAATGTTGCCGCCGGTGTCGTACATGCCCGCAAACGCCGGGAAGCCACCCGTGGGCAGCGTTACCCCGCCAGCGCTGACGCTGGCCGCTTTCGGCGGTTGCGGCAGCTTTGTGCCAGCCGCCGCCTTGCTGACGAGGCCGAACTTGTCCAGCAGCTCGCCGATCCCGGCCTTAAGAGAGTCAAGCGGGTGCATCACCATGTTCAGCCCGTCGGCCAGCGCCTGCCCGAACGCTTTGCCCTTCGCGGCGGCGCTGTCCAGTTCGGCCGCCGTGGACTGCACCGGCGTCAGCAGGTCTTTAAACCAGCCGAAAAGCGCCTGAACCTTATCGCCGATCCACTGGAAAACCGGCTGCAGCGGTGAAAACGCCTCGCTGATGGGACCGGCGGCGGCCCTGAAGCCGTCCACCACGCCGCCTAAAAAGGCCTTAATCGGTGCCCAGTATTTCCAGATAACCAGCGCCACACCGGCAAGCGCGGCGACGGCAAGCCCGACGGGACTCAGCAGCGCGCCGAGCGCCCAGATTACGCCGGTCAGCACCGTGCGCAGCAGCGCCAGCGGCGACTTCACCAGCCACATCAGCGCGCCACCGGCGCCGCGCACCGAGGCGGCCAGCGGGGCAAGAGCGGCACCGGCCAGACTGCGCACCTGCGCGCCGAGCGCTCGCACACCGGCCATCGGGTTACGGAAGGAGGCAACCAGCGTCTGCCCGGCGTCCTGCGCCTTCTCCTTGATTTTCTCCAGCGCCCCCTCGCGGAAGGCGTTGAGAATGCCGCCGCCCTCGTCGTCATCTTCACCGCCGCGCAGGGACGCCAGCGCGTCGCGGATTTTCTCCAGCCAGTTCACCGATTCCCCGGCCTCGCCGCCGCTGAACAGTGAGAACAGCTTTTTGATGCCGTCGCCGGACGACGCCAGACCGGGTGCCAGTTTTGCGAATGCCTTGCCCAGCCCGCCCAGCAGCGGCGAGAGCGTCGCCAGCCCCTTCAGGCCGAGCATGTTTAATCCGAAGCGCAGCATCAGTATCGGTCCCAGCACGGCGGCCATGCCCACGGCAAGCGTGCCGAGCGCCAGCGTAACCGTTGCCACCACGGCGGCGATTTTCATCAGCCTGCCGACCAGCTCCGGGTTCGACTCCACCCAGCGGCGCATAGTGCCGGTGACGCGCTTCACCGCGTCCATGATTTCCAGCAGCGGCTTGCGCAGCGTGTCGCCGAGGCTGCTCAGCGTGTTGGCCGCGCCGGTTTTCACCAGCAGCCACTGCGCGGACAGCGAGTCCTTGTTGATGTCGGACTCTTTCTGCATGGAGCCGCTGGCCGCGTTGCCCTGCGTCAGCAGCAGCTGGCGTCGCAGCTCCGGCATGTTGTTGGCGAGCTTCGCCGCGTCCTTGCCGAACTCCTTGCCAAATACCATGGTCATTGCGGTAAGACGCTTGTCGGCGGGCAGGTTGTTCACCTTTTCCAGCACGCGCTGAATGGTGCCCATGGCGTCCGTGGTCATCTGCTTCTCAATCTGTTTCGGATCGAGCTTCAGCAGCGCCATGCCGCCCATAAAGGACTTGCCCTGCATGGTGGCAACGGAGAGTTCGCGCACCATGGCGTTCGCCGCGCTGGCGGCGGTTTCCGCCGTCGCGCCGAGGCTGAGGAACGTGGAGCCGAGCGCGGCGGCCTTGCGGTAGTCCAGCCTGTCCGCCACGCCGCCCATGCGCTGCAGCACGTCGATAATGTCCGATCCCTTGGACATCGCGTTGTCGTCCAGGTAGTTGAGCGCGTCACCCAGCTGCTCAATGTTGCGGGTCGGTATTTTGTAGAGCTGCGCAATCTTGCCCAGCCCCTCGGCCAGCTCCCCGGCGGGCAGCTCAAACGCGGTGGACGCCTTTGCCGCCGTGGTGGCAAACGCCAGCAGATCGCGCTTCTGGTCCTCATAGGAATCGTTCTGGTTGGTCACGCCCATGCGCGCCCCGCCCTCGACCAGCGCGGCGTAGTCAATCGCGCCGTTGTCCATCGGCAGCTGCTCGCTGGCGGCCTTGATGGCGGCCTGCATGTCGTAGAACTGCGCCGTGCGGTTGCCGTCGTTGTCGCGCAGGCCGTTAACCTGCTTCGCCACGCCCTTCATCGCGTCTTCCATGTCCGCCGACGCTTTCACGGCGGCCATCACCGGCGCGCCCATCGCCAGCCCGGCGACGGTGGTCGCCGCACCGGCACCGGCAATTTTGTCGCGCACCTCAAGCGAGCGGGCGTGGCGCTCCCGCACCGCGTTGAGCTTTGCCTGCTGCTCGCCGAGCCGCTTCAGCGACTTCTGCTGGCGGTCGATCGCCGCGCGCGCGTCGTCGGCGCGGACCTTCAGGTCACGCTGTGCCTGGCTTAATTTTTTTGTATCAACGCCGGACCCGGTGAGCGCCGCACGCTGGCGCTGCACCGATCCCAGCAGGCCGTTATAGCTCTGCTGCAGCTCGCGCACGCGGTTCTTCGCCTGCTCCAGCACCCTCGCCTGCGCGGCGGTGGGCCGGTTGGTCTCACTGAACTGCGTCGCCAGCTTCGCCGCCTCTTCGCGCGCGCCCTTAAGATTGTTTGCGGTGATGGCAAGCTGTGAGCGGGCTTTGCGGAAGCCGTCGATGCGCGCGGCCTGCGCGTCTAAATCCTTCAGGCTGGCGCGCGCGGTGCGCAGGGAATCGGCCAGCTCGCGGGTGCTGGCCTTTGCAGAACGGAAGGGGCGGGTCAGTTTGTCTACCGCGTTAAGAACAACCTGCAGGCGCAAGTCTTTATCACTCATCGCTGGTCCCGTGTCGCATTATCGCCTTATGCCGCCACTCCAGTACCTCGGTCAGCGTCATGAACTCGGTAACGGACGGCGGCCAGTGAAAGACGGTGGCGATGTCCGCCACCAGATCGTCAACCGTCAGGCCGTCGCTAAATCCGACAGCACCGACTTCTTCAGTAAAAAAGTGACCACCTCAACCGACAGGCTCACCAGATCGGCGGGGTCCATCTCGGTGATTTCCTGCACGGTCAGTGCCGGGGTGGTGACGCGCGGCAGCACGGTGATCATGGCGTTCACGTCCATGTCCATCAGCGCCTGCAGGCGCGTGCCGCGCAGCGCGCCGGACTGCGGCTTGCGCACGATGACGCTCTTAATCTCGGTTTTCCCGCGCAAAATCGGGGTGTCCAGCTCAACGGTTTTTTCGGTGGTTTTGTCGGTCATGATGACGTCTCGCTAAAAGGGTAAAAGGCGGCAGGGTTTGCCCTGCCGGATTAATTACAGGCCGAGCGCGTTGCGGTGCGCTTCCATCAGGTCCGTGCCGTCCACGATGTGAACCATGTTCACCAGGTCAATCTCGTAGAGCACTTCGCCGTTGATGGTCAGCTTGGCGTAGCTGTTGGTGCCGGACACCTTGGTGGTGCTGGATTCACCGGTTTTCCACTCGCCGGAGTCCAGCTCCTTGTGGCGGCCACGCGTCACCAGCTCCACCGCCTGCACCTCGCCGGTGTCGTCGCGCTGAATGGAGCCGGTAAAGCGCAGCTGCACGCCGTCCACGGTTTGGGTGCCCATCTGTTTGAACAGCAGCGCCTCAACGCCGCCGCAGGTAAATTCCGTGTCCAGCGCGCCGTCGTCCAGGCCCATGTCGATGTCCACCGCACCGGCCATGCCCCCGCCGCGATACTTCTCGAACTTGCGGGTGATTTTTGGCAGCGTCACGGACTCGATCAGCCCCTGCCAGTTGTTGCCTGCGTTGAACAGGTTCAGGTGCTTGAGCTTGCGGGGTAATGCCATGGTTCAGTCTCCTTATGCGCTCACGCGGTTGCTGAAGTCGACCAGATACTGATCGGTGATGCGCTGGCGCAGCAGCAGGTTTTCCAGCGGCGGCACCGGCGTGTAGTCGTAGTCAATCAGCAGCTTGCCCGCCTTGAGCGTGTCCTTGTCGTTCACGCTCTCGTCAAGCCAGCAGTCCGCGCCGATGAGATAGCCCTGGCTCACGAGGCTGCGCAGCTTGGCGCGGATGCCCTCGATAATGTCGCGGGCCAGCGACGGGTTCAGCGGGCCGTCCACCGCCCACATGTGCGCCTCGGCCATGGTGTCGGCCAGCACCTGCGCGGTGCGGGTGTAGCACTCAAACGCAAACAGCGGGTCGTCGCTCAGGCAGCGCGAACCCCAGAAGCGGAAGCCGTCTTTACGAATAAGCGTGGTGATGTCGTTCTGGTTCAGCAGCCCGGAGTCGGTGGCCGGATCCTGCAGGTCCCAGAACACGTCTTTTGAGATGCCGGTGACGCCGTTCACGCCGACGTTCGACAGGGATTTGTGCCAGCCGGTCTGCTCGTCGATTTTGGCGCGCAGGCCGAGCGCACGGGCGGTGGCGAAGGCCGTCGCGTCCGCCTTCAGCACGGTGTCAAAGTTGATGAAGTCAGGCCAGATGAGCATGCCCTCGCGCTGGCTGAAGTTCGCGCGGTAGGCAATCGCCTCTTCCACGCTTTTACAGCCGTACGCCGACAGGTAGGCAAAGCCGCGCAGGCTCTGCGCCACGCTCAGCAGCTCGGTTGCAACGGCCTGCGTGTCATGGCCCGGCACGCCGAGGATGCGGGGCTTGACGCCGCACACCGCCTGCGCGGCCAGCAGGGCCTTCATGCCGGTGCGCTGGCCGTCGGTCACGCCGCCGATGATGTTGGCGGTGGTTTCGGCTTCCGTTTCGCCCTGCGGCACGCGCACGACGACGGTGACGGGTTTCGCCTGGTCGGCGATGGCGTCCAGCGATCGCGCCAGCGTGCCGGACTCGCCCGCCTTGCCGCTCGCGGTGAGGACGTCGGTCAGCAGTACCGGACGATTAAGCGGGAACGTGGCCGCGTCGGCGTCATCGCCGGTGCAGACCATGCCGACAATCGCCGTGCTGATGGTGGTGATGGTTCGGGTGCCCTCGTTGATTTCCTCAACGCGCACGCCGTGGTGATAATCCTGTGCCATATGGCGGTTCTCCTGTGAAGGGGTTCCGCTATGGTCGGCGCTATGTCACTTCGGGGCACTGATTTGCTGTTGTATGGGTAATGACACAACGGACGAGCGCAGCGCCCGTTGCTCTGAGGCGGGAATGTAGCGATATAGCGTTTTAACCGATACGCCGATCACCAGTGACACCTGGAGAAGCGTGGCCCCCTGCGCCAGCATTCGCCGGGCGCGCTCCGTGATTTCCGGCGTCATTAGCCGCCGCCTGCCACCAATGCGACCTTTCTCGCGGGCGGCTGCCAGACCGGCGCGGGTTCGTTCCACGATTAGCTCACGCTCCATTTCGGCAAGCGCGCCCATCACGTGGAAAAAGAATCGCCCCATGGGCGTGCTGGTATCAATGCTGTCCGTCAGGCTGCGAAAGTTAACGCCCCGCTCGCGTAGCTCCTCGGTCAGCATAACCAGATGCTGCATGCTGCGCCCCAGCCGGTCGAGCTTCCACACTATGAGCGTGTCGCCCTGTCCCAGCGTGCGCAGCGCCTTCTTAAGTCCCGGCCTGTCGCGGGATTTCCCGCTAATTTTATCCTCCAGAATCAGGTCGCAATTTGCGCTTTTCAGCGCGTTGCGCTGTAAATCCGTATTCTGCTCATTTGTTGATACCCTGATATAGCCAATCAGCATGGACTCATTCCGTTAAAAGCCGCGAAGTGTGCCAGCAGGCCGCCAATAAGTGCCAGGAGTATCTTTCTCAAAAACCTTGGTTTAGGCGAAGGCTCGCCCGTCATCGGATCGCCATTCCCATGGCCTCACACGAAAATGCCCAATGAACTGTTTGAATCAATGTCTGGCATGGTGTTTTTAAAAAGTAACGGTGCAAGCTTCAGCAGCACGCTATACCCGAAGCTGGCGCTGGCTTATCCGGGTTTAAAACTTGCAGATCTTCGAGGCGAATTTATTCGTGGCTGGGATGACGGGCGCGGTGTGGATAGCGCAAGGGGGCTGCTCTCCTCTCAGGAGGCAACGGGGGTTGCCGTCACGCTCGGAGGGTTTAGTGGTTATAACGGTATTGATATCGAGGATTTTGAAACTGGTAAAGTCCATCCAAGCTATGCCGTATATACCGCGCAGACTACACAGACGTCCCTTGGCACGACTTACCGCAAGGTTCGCCCGCGAAACATCGCGTTTAACTATATCGTGAGGGCCGCATAATGACCGCAGTGAAAAGAGTCACGCTGGACAACAACGGACTGGCAGCAGAATCAGGAATGATGACGGTTTACAGCTATGATCCTGAAACCGGCCTGTGTACGGGCTCATCGTACGAGTATCTGACGCAGGGTGTCGGCATTCCGGCTAATTCTACAAGCGACGCGCCGCCCGTCTCAGAATCCGGCAAAGTATGCGTTTATATCGATGGCAGCTGGCTGCAGAAAGACGACCATCGAGGCGAAACGGTCTACTCCGTTTCTGATGGCTCGGCAATAGAAATAGCAGAGTTAGGCGATTATCCGGCGGGCGTTACGCTGATTGAGCCTGCAACCGTATGGGATAAGTGGGACGGGGAAAAATGGGTAACTGATGCGGATGCGCAGCAGGCTGCCGATGTGAAGAGCGCCGCCGGGCAAAAATCTGCGCTCATCAGCGAGGCTAACGGCGTAACTCAGGCATGGCAGACGCAGCTACTGCTAGGGATTATTACGGACGAAGACAAAGCCTCGTTAACTGAATGGATGAAATATATTCAGGCCGTACAGGCGGTTAATGTTCAGGAGGCACCGACTATTAACTGGCCGCAGAAACCGCAGTAATGAAAAAGCCCGCAATCGCGCGGGCTTAATTTTCAAGCAGGCTTTTGAGGCCAGATAATATCTGACGGGGCCGAGGTATCGACGCGGTTCAGCTGCACCCGGTAAGTTTTCCACTCGCTCAGCAGCGTTTTTTCACTCTCCGTGGCAATATCCAGTTCGACCGCATCCTGCAAGGGCTGAATAACATAATCTGCGTCCGCTCTTAACCCGTTTTTTTTGTCTTCAGCCTGCACAATCAGCTCCTGCTCCGTTGGTGCGGGCGGATCGGAAAGTCTGGGTTTTCCGTTTGCCGTCGCGGTAATCACTTTCCCGTTTGCCTGCCCGTCGCACAGTTTTTGCCAGGCTTCATCGGTAATGCTGACCACATCGGCCGGCATGTCGCTTCCGTGGATTTCTGAGGAATAAAACCCGCCGGTCGCTGCACTGTAAAATTTCGCCATGATTGCCTCTTAATATCCAATTGCCAGCCACTGGCAGCCTGTTACGCCCTGTATGAATGTTGTGCCGCTCAGTGTCACCGCCCGGATCCCCACGCCCGTCAGGGTAGGATTAGCCGGGCCATGCACGGTAAAGTTAGTGGAACTCCACGAAGTGGTACTAGCGTCCCCAGCCCATGCCCTGAGAAAGGCTTTAGTAAACGCTACCGGGAAAGTGACCTGACCTGCTCCGTTAGACATGGATATAGAACCCCACTGAATAATCAGCCCACCGGGAACATCCGGGATGCGGATATAGTCATTAGCTGCAAATGCGCGCTTGCTAAACATACTCATGACGGCGTCAACGGTAGGAAGCTTATTTCCGCCTGCAACCATGTCGGATACCGCAGCTGCAACCCCGCGCTTTGCTGCTTCGCCTAAATCAAGGTTTGCGAGAAACGCCGGGACGTTCGCGATATCGCTGCCGTTCTTGCTGATGTCCATCTTTCCGGCGAGTGCTGTGGTCATCGTAGTGGCAAAGTTCGGATCGTTGCCGAGCGCCGCCGCCAGCTCGTTCAGCGTGTCCAGCGCCGCTGGTGAGGACGCTACCAGCGCAGAAATGGCTGATTTCACAAACGCCGTGGTCGCCAGTTGCGTGTTATTCACCGACTGCGCCGCCGTCGGCGCGGTTGGCGTGCCGGTCAGCGCGGGGCTTGCAAGCGGGGCTTTCAGCGCCAGCGCATTAGCGATGGTGGTGGCAAAGTTCGGATCGTTATTGATGGCCGCCGCCAGTTCTTTGAACGTGTCCAGCGTACCCGGCGCGCCGGAGGTCAGCACCTGAAGCGCCGCCATCACAAAAGCGGTATTGGCAATCTGCTGCGAGTTATTGCCCGCTGCTGCCGTTGGCGTTTTCGGCGTGCCGGTAAGCGTCGGGCTTTCCTTTGGCGCGTACTGCGTGTGCGGGTCGGCGGCGGCGAGGTGCTTCACCATCAGGTCGTCCACGTACACCTTCAGTTCCAGTACTTTGTCATCAACGTATTTACGGGTCGCCAGCACCACCGCCGGGTCGATTTTCAGCGTGATGGTGTCGGTGCTGCTGGTAATCAGCACCATGCGCACAGTCTGCGTGCGCCCGCTGCCTTCGGCCAGCTGCGGCTTGTAGCTCTCCGGGCAGTTGCCGACGGCAATCAGCGCGCCCGTGTCGTCGAACAGGCCGACCTCACGGATCCACCATCCGCCCTCGGTTTCCGGGATAACCTGCTCGGCAATTATCTGGCTGCTGTTCTGCGGGTCGATATACAGCATGTTCAGGTCAGCGCGGCGCTTTTCCGCAATCAGCTTCGTCTGCTGCGCGCTCGGCGTGGGCAGCACGCCGCCGCCGTCGCCGACGGCCATCTGCGTAATTTTCAGCGGCACGCCGAGGGCGGCAGCGCTGGCAAGCTTTGCCGCGCCAATGTCCGTCAGCAGGGTGTAAAATTTTGCGCTCATGGGTTCACTCTCACTGTGTCAATAATGTGCAGCGCCCCGCCTTCGTACGCGGTGCCGCCGGAAATAATGGTTTCGTTGATGTAGGGATAAACCGTGATTTCTTCGCCGATGTAGGTGCCTGCGCCGACAAAATAGGGGCCGCTGGTCTGCAGGTTGATGGACATCCCGATCAGATGGCGGCTGCACGGCTTGGCGTCGCTGATTAGCCGCTCCAGCTCCTGATAGGTTTCCTCCGTAATGCCCTCATCCTGCACGCCGATGTCCAGGCGAAACGTGCCGGGCGCTTCCCCGTTCTTCCACCACTCAATCACGCGGATCAGAAATCCGAACGGCTCCACCACGCGCCGGATCGCGCTGATGGTGCCCTTGTGCTGATGGATGTAAAACGCGTCCGTCACCACCTTACGCTTCACGCTTTCCGCCCAGCTTTCGTCCCAGCGGTCCACCGAAAACGCCCAGGCTAGATAGGGAAGGAAACTTACCGGGCAGCTGTCCGGGTTCCACAGGTCGCGCAGCGGCACGTTCAGGCCGGAGATTCCGGCGCACGCCTGCGCGAGACGTCGCTCAAGCGCGGATGAACCGGGCGGTAACAGGCTGTTCATGCCATCACCCCGTCATCCGCCACGCTGATGTCCGTGCGGGTGCAGTTGCCCGCCTGCGTGCGGTCCATGATGATGTCCTCTGCCGGTTCGGTGATGTCCACCCAGTCCACACCGGCCACGCGCAGCACCGCCCCGTAAGACTCTCGGCGTACGCTGCGGCCCAGCTTTTTCTGCTCGGTGAGGTAAGCGGCCAGCCGCGCGTTTGCCGCCTCCAGACAGGGCGCGGCGGCCACGCCGTCAAACAGGTGCAGCTTCGCCTGCACGCGATAGTCGTTAATGGTTGCAGCCTGCACGGTGACGCGGTCCGCCACCGGGCGCACGCTGTCGTCATTCAGCGCTTTGTCCACTGTACTCAGTAAATCATCGGGCGCCGCGCCGTTGCCCTCGCGGCTCAGCACGGTAACAAGCACCGTCGCCGGAGACGGGCTGATGGCGGACACGTCCTGCACCCGCCCGTCCGCGCTGCGGGCGTGAAACTCGTAGGCCGCCGTCGGACCGGCAACCGATAACCCCTCAAACGCCTCCGGCACGCGCACGCGCAGCGCGTCGTCGGATTCCATCACCGCGTCCACCGGCGGCACGGCGTCCGGGTTGGCCGGTGTAACGGTCAGGCGCTGCACGTTACTGCGCGCGGCCAGCTGGTCGAGGTCGCTGCCGAGCGCGTAAGCCACCATGACGGCCTGCGCCGCCTCGTTGATGCGCTGGCGCAGCAGGATTTCCCGATAGACGTTTTCCTGCAGGCACTTAACGACTGGATCGGACTCCAGCGCCAGCACGCGGCGCATGGCATCCTGCTCGTCCGTTGGATAGAGCGCAATCAGCGCTTCCTTGCGCTCGGCCAGCAGCGTTTCAAAGTCCGGCACCTCAATCACTTCCGGTGCGGGCAGCTGCGAAAGGTCAATTACTGCCACTGTTCACCCCCGTTGAAACGGACATTGCCAGCGGTGAGCCATCGGCGCGCTGGCCGGTCAGCTCAACCACCATGGAGCCATCAAATGCGCTGGTTATGTTCAAAGAGCTGAGGCGTATACGTGGCTCCCAGCGGCTCAGCGCCGTGTATGCTGCCGCCATCACCTGAAGGCGCACCACGTCATTCTGCGGCTGGTCAATAAGCACCGACAGCAGCGAGCCGTATTCCCGTCGCCCGATGCGGCTGCCCTCCGGCGTGATCAGGATGTCGCGCACGCTCTGGCGGATGTGCTCGGTGTCGGTAATGGCTTGGCCCGTGTCGCGGTTCATGCCGAGATACATCAATGTGGACCTCCTGACATATCGCCGCCGGATTTCACACCGTCATGGGCGTGAGCATCTGCTACTACGCCGTTAGAACTCATCTTGCCGCCGCCCTGCGTCACGTCGCCGTTAATCACGGTCTGGCTGTTAATCAGCGTCCGCCTGGCATCAACGCCCAGCTGGTCGGTGATCAGCTGGATGCCGTCGGCGGCCTCAATGCGCACGCTTTTGATGTTCTTAATCAGCAACTGGCCGGTGTCCGGCTCGTACTGGAACCAGCCGCCGTCGTTGAACACGGTTGTGCTGCCGTTCTCTGAATAATCGGGTGGCGGGAAGGCGTCGGAATAAATGGCCGGCAGCGCAAAGGCGGTTTCGAGATTGCCGCCGAGGCTCAGCAGTACAACCTGCTCGCCGATGGAGGGTTGCCACCACGTGCGGGTATTACCGGCACGGCAGGTGAGCCAGTTAATCCAGTTGGTTTCCAGATCGCCCGTTTTCACCCGGCACAGCCAGTTGACCGTGTCCACATCGGACACGGTGCCGGTGCGGATCAGGTTGGTGATAAGGCGCATAATTTCGGTGAGTTGTGCATTCATAGATGTAGCTTGATCTATTTAAAACATTTTTATAAACAAATATGATTGTTTGAGCATTCACACAAAGACATGGAGTTCATTTTGAATAGTATTGGTTTTCTTAGCGTATTAAACACAAGTTTCTTCACCGCTCTTATTCCATACTTATTGAGTGCAATAGCATTATTGTATAAATGGTTGCACAAGAAACCAGACAATGACGGTGGTTATTTTTCTAAGGCGGGTGTTAAGCCTTACGAGTTGAAACTAAGCTTTACAAGGTTCGATTTTTGGAAAACTAATGCATTGGATAAAAAACATAAAACTGTTTATTACATCATTATTTTAATCTTATTCCTTACCATAGGAGGATGTGCATACTTAGGCTCTGATACCATAAAAAAACAACCAGATAATAACGCCGCATTAGTCCTGATCAAAACAAAAGAAAAATTCCTCTTAAGTTATGATGAAGCAGTGAATTTTCCCGGTGAAAAAAACTGGAAATTAACAACTGATGATTGCTACTCTGATTTATACGACAACCTTGCAGCAGAAAGAAAAATATCGTCTTATCTAGTCCATTCCATTTGTAGTAGAATTGGATTGCGTAATGAAAAGGATGGAATCGAAAAAAGGATAAAGGCCACACAAACAGACAAACAAATATCATTGTTTATTTGTTTTTCATTTATATTATTTATGCTCTATGTTCTTGTTGGATTACTAACTGACATTAACATTCACAATAAAGTAGCGCGATACAAAATGAATTAATTTTATTTGTTGATCAAATGAGCATGACAACAATTAGCCCTCAAGCCAGCGCAGCAGCGTTTCCTGTATCAAGTTCTCCACTTCGCTGCTGATCCCTAGCAGCGGTCGCTCCGCATACTTAACTACAGTGCCGCGCCGGTTTACCCGATCCCGCAGGCCGTAATGGTGCACGCGGACCAACTTCTGCACGCCGGGTACAAACGCAATTTCCGCCTGATTTGCGTTTGCCTGCGCTTTGAGATATTTCGCGGTTTTCAACTTCGCAAACATCTTGCGGCGAATGCGGCCTGGCTTGGTCCGGGCGGTGACGCGTCGCGGCTCCCATGCGGTGCCGTCCGGGCTACGCTGCAGCGTGATGTTGTTCTGCTGGATCCGCCGAACATCGCGCGCCACCTCGCGCAGCATCTTGGTTCTGGCTGCGGGTTCCAGCTGCGCCAGTAACGCATTCAGCCAGGCATCAATCTCGTGTAGTTCAGCCATGATTACTTGCCCAAAACTCGTCCGGCGCTTCCGGCTCCGGCACGGCCTCAACCGACATCACGCCGTCCACTTCCTTCGCAATCACACGCTCCGTTAGCTTCAGATTCATGCTGATGTCGCAGCGGTCATTGCCGAGAATGTCCGCCTCAAAGGTGAAAAGTCGCTCCCGGTCGCTGGCGTTCTGCAGGGCGTCCGGCTGGTTGACGCCGAGCCAGAATAAAACGGGCGCCATCAGCAGATTCTGGTCGCCGGTGAAGTCCGTCACCACCACGTTCAGGGTGTAGCGGTACTCCCATGAAATCGACGTGGCGGACGTGGCAACCACCGCGCCGTTATCTACGAACAGGTGAAGGCGGTCCGGATTGTCGGCTACGTAGGGCACGGCTTTATTCAGGGCGTTTCGCAAGGACTGCGGCTTGTTCATCGTCTTTATCCTGACAGCTGATGATGGTGTCTACCTTATCGGCGCAGGCCGCCCAGGCGGCCTCGGTGTCGTCCAGCTGCGCCAGCAGATCGCCGTTACGGCGCGGTGCGGCTGCGTCCAGGCGGCACGGGGTGATTCGCGGACAGCCACTCACGGTAAGACTGACCTCCGGTGAGGGCCGGACGCTGGCGCAGCCGGATAACAGGTTCAGGCAAATCGGCATCAGCCCAGCGGCGAAGCTCGTCATTTTCACGTTTCAGTTCCTCAATGGTGCGCTGCCGGTCACGCAGCAGCGTGCCGTTCTGCTCGGCGGCGGCGTAAAGCTGCGTCTGCGCCCGGCTGCTGGTCTGCGTCAGAATATTGAGGGCAATCAGCTGGCCGTTTTTCTGCGACAGCTTTTTACCCTGCGCGGCTAAATCCTTCACCTGCGCGTCGATTTTGTTGTGGGCGGTGCTGAGCCTCCACGACTGCACGCCAAGCGCGGCAATCAGAACAAGCACCGCCGCCGCCAGCGTGCGCATCATGCTTTCACTCCTTTAAAGCACCACGCCAGCTCGCGCTGACGCCGGTTATCCAGCCCCTGATTGAATACGCCCTTTACGTACACCCAGCGCGGCAGCTGATAGCACGCATCGCGCCAGCGTTCCTGTTTGATGAGCGCCACCATGGTTGAACCGCAGGCGTTGCCGGTGCCGACGTTAAACGCCAGCGACACCAGCGCGTCGTAGACCGGCTGCGGCATCGAAACCGCAGCACAGCGCGCCAGTGCCGCCTCAACGCGCAACACGTTGGTGATGAAGTTGCCCGCCGCCTGCCGCTCGGTGATGGTCCGGCCCGGTACTACGCCGACGGTGTTACCTATGCCGTCTGTCCACTTGCCCGCGTCGCACAGGTATGGCTTCAGACGGCAGCCCTCATAATCGGCGATTAGCTTCAGCCCTTCGACGGAGGTGTGCAGCTGCGGGAAACCCGGCAGCGTCGCCGCAATGGCCAGCACCGCGCCAACGGTACAGCGCTTAGCGGTTTGCAGATTCATATTCCTCCCGCGTGATACGCCCAGCGGCCAGCAGCTGATAGGTTTTGCGCTTGTAGTACCAGCTGATGATCGCCATCAGCAGGCCGATTAAAACCCCGGCCACGGTTGAAACGTCTTTCAGCGACATGTCGCCCAGCCATGCCATACCGACAGCAATAAACCAGACGATCCCGGCGCGGATTCTTTCCCACATAATTCAGTCCCAAAGCTGGACGGCCTGCACGGTGGCTGCCGTCGTCACGTCCGGCAGCTCCACCTCCAGCCCGTGCGGTAAACAGGGGCCGTGCTCCGCCAGCCCCGGATTCGCCTGCAATACCTGCTCCGTCATGCCCTGGGTGCGCCCGTAGTGACGCCAGCAGATTTCGTCCACCGTGTCGCCCTGCTGCGCGCGCACTTTCATCAGATAAGCTCGACGGTGCAGTGCGGCGCGTTCTGCACGCGGCTGACTGCCCAGCGCGCGTCGCGCCACAGGTCGCCGGTGGCGTCTGCCAGTTCCTCACCACGCTTGGTCGCGGCAGCAGTGGCGTCATAGTCCTGATAGCGCTCGTTCAGCACCGCGCGCGCCCAGCACCACACCGCATTTTCGTAATGATGCAGGCGCACGCTGCGCCCGTTAAGCTGCTCTGCCGGTAAGTCGGCCAGACCGTTAAAGCCGCGCAGCTCCTGATGTTCGCGCCACGGGTACAACTCGGCGTTGACCTCCGCCATTGCGGTGAGCACCACCTGCTTCAGGCGCTGCGGCGTCACGGTGCCGTCAACGCGCATGACGCTGCGAAACGTCGCCAGATCGATGTCCGGCCAGAATGAGTTGTTGGGGATAATTTCCGGCGTTCCCGTCGCCTTTTCCGGCGCTACAAATTGCATGCCTTATTTCTCCTGAATAGGTGGGCGGTGGACGGGGTTTTGATGCGGTGCTGCCTGTCGCCACCCCGTGCCGCCCCGCGCGTGGGCACGTCCGGTTATCAGCTGGCGTTGCGGATTTTCCGCTCCAGCTGCTCAATGTCTTTTTTCACCCCGCAGCGCTCGTCGAGCTGCATGGCCTGTTGCAGATGGTTAAGCGCAGAAACCGGCTGGCTTTCGCGTAGCACCCAGCCAAGTGACTTGTGCAGACGGGCGCGCGACTGATCGGGCATATCCAGATCGCCGATCATGTCGAGCGTCTGCATCAGCAGGTCGGGGTCAAAGTCGGTTTTTGCCACAAGGGCGTTTTTGGCGGCGTCGGCCATCTCCTCGGCCAGCAGCGTCTGCACGTTGCGGTTAAAGCCCTGCGGCATTGACCAGCCGTGGCGGATGGCATGGCGGCCAATGGTGAGCGCACCGGCATAATCACCGGCATCAACGCGCCAGAGCATCACGTACATCAGCACGTCATCCTGCTGCGCGCCGTCGGCGGCCAGCACGCCGTTCACCCACTGCACGTATTTCGGCAGGACTTCTACCTTGATTTCTGCCTTCTTCACGGTGGACTGAATGCCCTTGAGGCGGCGGCGGTCCTCGCCGAGCTGCATCAGCATCAGGTCATAGCCTTTTAAGTGGCTGCCATTGCCGCCCTTGCGGGCGGCCTCCTGTGCCAGAACATATTGCGTGTGCCGCTGAAAAGGACTCATCGCCATGCTTATGCCTCTGCGCCGCTGGCCGCCGCTGCGGCGAATTCGCCCATTTCAATGTTCTCCACCAGGCAAACGCATTCGTAATCTTCAACCACGTACGCCTCGTTGACGGACTCGAAATTCTCAACACGATCGCGTTTAGGGTTGTCGATAACGGCACGGCGGCGGCTCTCGTCCTGCCAGTAAATAGAGAGATTGTCGAGGCGGGTGATCAGCAAGGCATCTACCGGGAAGTAAGGCGCGCGCACGGCCTGTAAGCCGCCCATACGTTTCTGGCTGATAATGAGATCAGCGGCGAGAGCCTCAGTGTTTGGCTGCTGCTGATTGACCAGTGGGAAATATTTATCGGCCAGCAGACCGCGACCACAAACCACCACCAGATCGGTGTCGTCCTGATACTGAACGCCAATTTTGCGGTTAACCGCATCCATCACCAGCGCGTCCAGATTCGCAAAGTCACCGTTTTTACCGACGCGAACGGAAGAAGACAGGCTGCCGTCATCCTGCGGAATGCCCTTAATGACATGCACCGGTGATTCCTGGCGGATTTTCTCCAGCCAGCCAATGTTGACGTCCTGCAACAGCGGGTTTTCTACGCGGTTTGAGGTTTTCTCACGCTTCACGCCGTTGAAGCCGATCATGATGCGGTCCAGCGCTTGACGCTGGATGATGGCGTCACGGATGCGGGTCTGAAAGTCCTGGAACTTCGCCCACAAATCCAGCTTCGCATAAGGTAACGCGGTATCGAAATTGGTCTGGGTGCACTTGTATCCTGTGCCATCGATATAAGTCGGATCGGTCGGCTGGCGCTCCTGCGAAGAGGTATCCGTGGTGCCTGCAATGGTCGAACCCACGCCAAGCCCCAGCACTTCGCCGGACTGCTCATCTACCGGGATGATATTGATCATCTGCAGGAATGCGGCGGACTCCTGAATTTTGCTTTCAAGCTTCTGCGCAACGGACGGCTCGACGGTGAATTTCGCGCTGATGTCCGGCACGGCCACATCGTTAAGCTTCGCGAGCTGGGTGAGGAAAGCATTGAATTTGAATCGGGTCGTTTTTTTCATCGTTCAGTTTCTCTGAAATCGGTTAGGTAATGTGGAGCGACCTGTATCAGCAGTCGGTCAGGTTTTCACTGGCGCCACTACCGCCCGGCGCACGCTGGCGATAATCGGCGCGGCTGTCTTCGCGGCCCAGCTGCTGCTTCAGTTCGGTAAAATCATTCACCTGCGTTTCCAGCAGGGATTCCAGCTGGCTCAGGCGTTTCTCCTGTTCATCCAACGTCTTGTCGGTGCGGGCGCCGTAGTCCTGGTGTTCAGTGGCAACCAGTTCCACCGCCTTGTGCACGTCAGAAATTCGTGCGTCGTCGGATAGCTGCTTTTTGCTGAATAGCGCGGTGATGCGGGTAAACAGCGCTGGCTTGTCCTCCACCTCTTCAAGCTCGATCTCGGTTTCGGTGGCGGCGGTGAACAGGTTTTCCGGGTGCTGTTTGCGGTTCGCCAGCGGGTTGTGTTGTGCGTTGGCGCTGAAGGCCAGCATTTCGGTGCCAAGGCTTGCCGGATCGTCAGTAGCAGCCAGGCCAACCAAGTAGGCTTTGCCGGTGTCGGCAAACTTGGTACTGACTTCCATAGAGGTGAAAAGCTTCTGGCCCTGCTTCACCAGCGCCACAAGTGAATCCGTCGGCAGGATGTCGGCATACAACGCCAGCTTTCCGGCCAGCGGACCGTCGGTGATCTCCTCCGTCCCCAGCGCGCTTACCGTGCCATAGCGGTTAAAGGTGCTGTCCGGTGAGTACGATTTGATGTGCTCCAGATTGATGGTCGCGGTGTAAACCGCTGGGTTGTAGGTGGCGGCCATCTGCACCAGCCATTCGCGGGAAATTTCGCGTCCGTCCGTGGTGGCACCTTCCACCCCGATACGAAAACGCTTTGCTTTAACTGCCATAGATCAGGCTCCGTTGGGTAAATCGCTTTGAAGCCTTATGTTTGCGGTTCAGAGGGGGGCGAAACAACGCGGGCACGTTGTGCGGGCAGCCACACAACGGGAGACGGCAGAAAAGGGACCGGCGGGGCCGTATTTTGGGGCCATGACAACGACACTCGCCCCCGAAGACCTCGATCCCCGCAGGCAGGCCATGCTGCTGTACTTTCAGGGATACCGCATCGCCCGCATTGCTGAAATGCTGGGAGAGAAACCCGCAACCGTTCACAGCTGGAAGAAGCGCGACAAGTGGGGCGACTACGGCCCGCTTGACCAGATGCAGCTGACCACCGCCGCGCGCTACTGCCAGCTGATCATGAAGGAGACAAAAGAAGGGAGAGACTTCAAGGAGATTGACCTGCTGGCGCGTCAGTCCGAGCGCCATGCCCGCATTGGCAAGTTCAGCAACGGCGGCAACGAGGCGGATCTCAATCCGAACGTAGCTAACCGTAACAGCGGGCCACGCAAGCCGCCGGAAAAGAACGTATTTACCGACGAGCAGGTGGAGAAATTACAGGAGATTTTCCACGGCTCCATGTTCGGTTACCAGCGCCAGTGGTGGGACGCGGGTAACAAGCACCGCATCCGCAACGTGCTGAAGTCACGCCAGATTGGCGCCACCTACTATTTTGCGCGTGAGGCGCTTCTGGATGCACTGACCACCGGACGCAACCAGATTTTCCTCTCAGCGAGTAAGGCGCAGGCGCACGTTTTCAAGCAGTACATCATTGAGTTCGCTAAAGAGGTGGATGTAGAGCTGAAAGGCGACCCGATGACGCTCAGCAACGGCGCGTGCCTGTATTTCCTCGGCACCAACGCCCGCACCGCGCAGAGCTATCACGGCAATCTGTACCTGGATGAATACTTCTGGATCCCGAAATTTCAGGAGCTGCGCAAGGTAGCGTCCGGCATGGCGCTGCACAAGAAGTGGCGCCAGACCTATTTTTCCACTCCGTCCAGCCTCACGCACAGCGCCTATCCGTTCTGGTCCGGCGGCCTGTTCAACCGGGGCCGCGCCAAGGCGGACCGCGTGGACATCGACCTGTCGCACATGAACCTGTCGCCGGGCCGCTTCTGCGATGACGGCCAGTTCCGCCAGATTGTCACCGTGGAGGACGCCGTGCGCGGTGGCTGTAACCTGTTTGACCTCGATCAGCTGCGCCTCGAATACAGCCCGCCGGAATACCAAAACCTGCTGATGTGCGAATTCGTGGACGATCTGGCGTCCGTGTTCCCGCTGCAGCTGCTGCAGAAGTGCATGGTGGACAGCTGGGAAATCTGGAGCGACTTCGAAGCGCTGGCGCTGCGCCCGTTCGGCTGGCGCGAAGTGTGGATCGGTTACGACCCGGCAAAAGGTACGCAGAACGGCGACAGTGCCGGGTGCGTGGTGATTGCTCCTCCTGCCGTGCCAGGCGGTAAGTTCCGCATTCTGGAGCGCCATCAGTGGCGCGGCATGGACTTCCGCGCGCAGGCCGAGTCCATCAAAAAGCTGACGCAGCAGTACAACGTGACCTATATCGGCATCGACTCCACCGGCGTCGGCCTCGGCGTATACGAGAACGTGAAGATGTTTTATCCGGCGGTGAAGGAGTTTGTTTACAACCCGAACGTGAAAAACGCCCTGGTGCTGAAGGCGTTCGACATCATCAGCAGCGGGCGTCTGGAGTTCGACGCCGGACATCTCGACATCGCGCAGTCATTTATGGCAATCCGCCGCGCCACCACGGCCAGCGGCAACCGCCCGACCTACGAAGCCAGCCGCAGCGAGGAAGCCAGCCACGCCGATTTGGCGTGGGCGACCATGCATGCACTGGCAAACGAACCGCTACAGGGCGAAGCCGCCCACACCGGCAACATTATGGAGATTTTTTAAATGAGCAAACGCAGGAACCGCATGCGCACGCAGCCCGTGCAGCAGCAACAGATGACCGGAGGCCCGGCGGCAGAAGCGTTCACCTTTGGCGACCCTGTGCCGGTTCTGGACCGCCGCGAGCTGCTGGACTACGTGGAATGCGTGGTCATGGATAAATGGTACGAACCGCCGGTGAGCTTTGACGGGCTGGCGCGCACGTTCCGCGCCGCCGTGCACCACAGTTCGCCGATCAACGTAAAACGCAACATTCTGACCAGCACCTTAATCCCGCACCCGCTGCTGAGTCAGCAGGCGTTCAGCCGGTTTGTGCAGGACTATCTGGTGTTCGGCAACGCCTATCTGGAGAAGCGCACCAACAGGCTCGGCGGCGTGCTCGCGCTTGAGCCGGCACTGGCAAAATTCACGCGACGCGGCACCGATTTAGACACCTACTGGTTCGTGCAGTACGGCATGAATATGCAGCCCTACGAGTTCACGAAAGACAGCGTGTTTCACCTAATGGAGCCGGATTTAAATCAGGAGGTTTACGGCCTGCCGGAGTATCTTTCGGCAATTCCGTCCACCCTGCTAAACGAGTCGGCAACGCTGTTTCGCCGCAAATACTACCTTAACGGCAGCCACGCCGGTTTCATCATGTACATGACCGACGCCGCGCAGAATCAGGAAGACGTGAACAACATCCGTCAGGCAATGAAAAGCGCCAAGGGGCCGGGCAACTTCCGCAATTTGTTTATGTACTCGCCTAACGGTAAGAAGGACGGCATTCAGATCATACCGCTGTCGGAGGTGGCGGCTAAGGATGAGTTTCTGAATATCAAGAACGTGAGCCGTGATGACATGATGGCCGCGCACCGCGTGCCACCGCAGATGATGGGGATTATGCCGAATAATGTTGGAGGGTTTGGTGATGTTGAGAAAGCCAGCCGCGTGTTCGTGCGAAACGAACTGATACCATTACAGAAAAGGCTTGAAGAACTAAACGCTTGGGTGGGTGAAGAGGTAATTCGCTTTGCGCCTTACACGCTGGACAAAGAAGAGTAAATATATAAACCCGGCTAAGCCGGGCTTATTTAGCGTCTATGCTGACGCTTGCTTTTTCTATTAGATACGGGCTTTTGCTCTCGATTGTTATCAACCTTCTCATGCGTGTCCATATCAAACCAAGAGGCTTGCGCGACTTCACTCATAGGAAAAATAACGCTTGTATCTACATCACCCAACTCGCTGTAATCATTTGAGAAAAGAACTCGCAAACTGTCTTTCTCTCTGTAACCAGACATTATCGGGTTTATTGACACCTCAAGATTTGGGCCTTGTTTCTCATTAGGCTCGCTAATCATGTTCACAGTGCCAACGTAAACTTTTCTGCTCTTTAGGCTTATTAGCACTGGTTTATCGTTAGTTGCTGAATCGAAAAATAGCTGGCCCAACGAACCGTTAGAAAGCAATTCTTTAAGCGCCCACAGTCTGATTACCTGCTTGAAGAAAGCAACCTGACCATTATCATTTTTAAAACCACTTAAAATATTCGCGGCAAGATGAACGCTAAATCTTGCCGCCTGAGTCCAAGCCACAGCGAAGATCACCATGCTTAAAGACAAGAGGATTAGCCATGATGCTAAACGATTCTCTTTTGGGTCGTTGCTTAAGTCAATCCAAGTGGTTAGCCAAGTTGCTAAGGTGAATCCAGGAACGAACCACTTCATAAAATAAGCTGCACAGATAGATGCAATCAGACACCAAATACCATAAGTGGCCACCTTCATATATAGAAGTTGGCCATCGTATCGATGTAATCGAAAGTAGGTTTTAATTCTGTAGGGCGAGGAAATTATTATCTGCCCGCTAGCGAGCAATGGAATCAAGAGAAGTGCAAACATTAGTCGTTATCATTGTCCTTACTCCCAGCAGCAACAGCCTGAGCATCCTGTTCCACAAATCGCTTAGCGGCTTCACGATAATGAGACATCTTACCGCCATTCTCATTGCGAACAATCACAGAGCCACGGCCATCTACGCTGATGTCTTTAACTCCCGATTTTTGCAAACGGTCAGCCATGGCTTTACCGCCTGTCACATAACCATTCAAGCCGAAAATTTTCATCACTAATTCTTGCATAAAAAATCTCCTTAACCTTCCCACGTAAATCGCTTCAGTTCTTAACGGTTTACAGGTACTGCCCCGAGGGGCGGCGAAGTCTATCACAGATGGTCTAAGGCACGAAGTGCTTTTTCTGTGCAAATTGGACAGAACTTATCCATCATAGTTCCATCTTAAGTTGACTACGTTTTGGCAGTGATTCGCATCACTTTGTCTTTGAAACTACCTTAACTTAAGTTGTCGTCAGCCATTTAATCAAGCTCAAAATGTGCCCAATACGATAAAATTTACTGCTTAAAGTTCTGTTTCATTGTTACTAAGAAGCTAGCCACATTTATTAGGGGCTATTTGTATTGTAACAACTCCTTCATAAGCTTCTCCAACTTCATACGGCGAGCTGAAACAAAGCTTGCCCGATGAACTCCAGTCTTCTGCTTAATATCCACGCACTCCCAAAATTGCACCTTGATTTGACCTATTGCACACCACAGCGCGCGCTCGTACCCCCGCCACGCCTGCCCGCTTTACGATGCGGTTTTCATGCACCTGCATGACAGAAACGAAAGCCCGCCAGAACTAGCGGGCCGAGGGTAAAGCGATCCTTTTCGGATCATGCGAATTCATGCGGCATAGTCATGCACTCTTCACTCCAGTTTGAAGTCGTCCACAGAAGCTGATTTATGGATGCCAATTCCTTCTGCTTCGTTCAGAAAATCCATCCCCTGCCGTAAAGAAATGGGATATGGAATCTCAAGCATGAAAACGAAGTCGTAGGTTTTACCGAGCCAGTAACCCCCGCCGCACTCTTTCGGCCGTTGGAAAAACACCCATTCACCTGGCTTGTAGTAAGTGAGTACCTCACCTCGGTAAACGATCTGGAATTTTTCGGGATTTTTAGCCATGGCTTAACGCCTCGCAACTCTCGTTATGTTCGGACTCACCTTCCGTAAGCATCCCGGCGTGATATGTAGCTTCCATCCGATCACATCTTGCTACGCGTGACATCTGAAAAAACTAATCTGAAGCGTGCATCATGCGCGAATATTCGTGGCTTCTGACTTTCCGCATCAGCTCATCGGTCAGTTCAGAGACCCACTGAATGGCAAGCTGCTTCTCGTCATCCGTGCAATCACTAGCAGCAACAAGTTTCATAAATAAATCAATACGCTGGAGCTTCATCGACTCCAAAAAATAATCCTGCATATTCCCTCCGCACAATGAACAACTGGTTATACGTACAGTATATTATGAGTTTCGAAATGTGAAATGTTTTTTTACCTTCCGTGAGAAATCCTCTGGACTAATCAGATGGTTATCTTTTGTTCCTGAAGTCTGCCGTTTCGGTAAAACAGCCGCATTCGCGCGCCTGAATTTATGCTGCATCCTCGGGAAAGGAGGCTAATTTCCTCCTCATGCCCCTCAAAACCACGGGCTTTTAGTTCCAGCTCTAACCGCCGGCGCTCCGGCCCCGTACAGTTATTGACAGAACTCCAAGGGGCGGCGATGCCGCCAGAAGGACCAGCCTCCGCTGATGCGTCGGCTAATTTGGCAACGGCTTCCCACTTCACCAGACGCGTGAATACTTCAGAATTTTGATAGTGAGGCGAGTAGATGCCCTGAACGCGCTGCACGTCCTCCGCGTACTCGTTGCCCATTTCGGTGATCTCGTAACAAAGACGGATCACTAAGTCATCACGCGCGACCAGCGGGCCACCCTGCGCCATGGTGTAAGACGCCCAGCAGCTGGCAACGGAAGCAGACGCCAGCACAGCGTCCATCTTCTCGTTTGGTAGGCGCGTATCGCCGAGACGGCGCAACTCGCGCCAAACAGTGACCGGCGCGCCGCCAATCTGCTGAAACTGGCGAATGCGCCAGCGAGACGCCCACGCGCAAACGGCTTTCGCCATATCACGCATATTTGAGCCGGTTTCATCATCCTTTTCGCCGTCCATTGCGAAGCCGTCGATATTTTTGGAGATGTATTTAGCGATGTAACCCGTGGCGCTGCCTTTTGTGGGATCGATAGGCTCAGCGTGAAAACGCGCTTTGCGCGCCTGCGGCGTGCTCAGTTCGTCCGCGTCTTCTTTGCTGGCGTGCTCACGCATGATCTGCTGCACACGCTCGCGATGTTCCGGCAGCATAAACAGCAGCATGTGCCAATGTGGCGTGCCGTCGTGATGAGGCTCAACGACACGGAAACCGAAAACATGGATTTCTTCGCGTGACATTGCGGCGCGGATACGCGCCCAAACTCGGCATAGATAGCGCTGCGTATCGCGCGGGCTTGAGCCGTTCCATTTGGTGATGAAACCGCCCTGGCTATAAACGGAGTGATAACGCGACGGCGCGGTGATCGTATAAAAGTCCCCTACGCAGCCGCCTTCATTGGCGATGTCTTCAAAGCCGCGCATTCTGGTCATCAACTCGCGGCGTCGCATGGCCGGGTTCGCGGTGCTGCGGTTGACCATCTCATCCATCGCGACACGATCACCGGTTTCTTTGTTCATCAGGTCGTATCGTTTGAAGAACTCGCGGTTGCGTTTCTTCTGCTCAACCCATTCCGCCAGTGTGCCGCGTGAGACGTAAGGTGAAGCAGATTTTTGCACCTGCCCAACAGCGATTGCCATGTGCTCGCGCTGGAGATCGCGCATCTGCTTAAGACGGCCGCGCCACCATTCAGGTGCCATCATGCGCAATAAACCAGATTGCGCCTTGCGGAGATTCAGCTCACTTTTGCAGGCTTTGAACTCCGCCCAATATGGCGGCTGCGTGCCGGTCAATGCGGCCAGCTCAGCGACGTAGCGATAAGCAATGCAGGTTATGGTCTGCTCGTCCGCTTCCTGCGGCATTGAGGTTTTATCGACAAACTCAGCCAGACTGAGCGAAAGATAGGATGCAACTTTATAAGCCAGATCGCGCACGTCCTGCCGGTCAAGCGTGGGCAGACGATCAAGCTGCTTTATGAACGGCAGTTCATGTTGAGCGGCTTCATCAAGACGATAGCGACTGCGAACCAGCTGAAGGCGTGGCAATACGTTCTGACCGATAGTCTGGCGCAGAAACGCATTGGCCCGACGGCGGCCATTATTTGCTGAGAGGATTTTGCTGTAGCGATCGGCAAAGTAACCGGCCAGATAATCCGGCATGTTTTGCAGATACTGGCTGCGCCAATTGTGGTCCTCTGGATTCACATTCCAGAGACGGCGCTCAGAAAGGGACATATCCGCCGGAGCGGACATGCCAAAGACTTCACGCCGCTGTTGATTTACGGCGTGATATTCACCAGTAAGGAGATCAGGAAGGCTTTCAGACATGTGCGGCCTGAAGTTCAGCCAGCTCTTGCACTGCAGCCTCGACCAACTCAGCAATGCGGCGAGTTTCCGCCATAAAGGTCGCAGTTGTTTTCATCTGGCCGTGCAAAACATGGCGACCGATGACATCAGCAGCCAAATCGCGCATGAGGAGCACTGCCGACTCATATACGGCCATGGTTTGCGGCACGCGTTGACGGACGCCATCAATCTCAAGCCAGCCAAATTTCTCCAGCACCAACTGTTGCGGCTTGCCCGGCTCACTGGATTTCAACGCGCGCACTGCATAGCGTTCATCAACCGGGACTCTCAAAGCGCGGCCCCTTTGTAATGCACGCTTTTCAGTTCGCTAATCTCTTTGCAGGTAACGCACAGCTCGACACCCGGCAACGCTCGGCGACGCGCTTCTGGGATAGCTGCATCGCATGACAGGCAGAAAAACTCGCTCGCTCCTGCAGGACGGTGAATAGCCGTTGCCAGGTTGCGCGCCAGTTCTTCCTGGACGCGCTGCTGAACCAAATCCATTGAGTCGGCCATTAGTGCAGCTCCCGTGATTGGTTCTCGAAACGAACGGATTCTTTATCCAGCAGTTCGATAATTTCAGCAGCTGACATTTCTTTGTTTCTTGCATGAATTGCTAATGCAGCCAGGCGAACGGATACGGCCAGCGCATCATCTGATCTCTGCTCACTTTTGGCCTTACTCAGCATCGCGTTTAGCACTTCTGCATCGGCTTCAAAATTTCGGGTTTCAATATTTCGCATTTAACTTTCTCCAGAATTTGGGCAAAAAAATGCCCGGCGGGTTTACGCCATTTATTTTTTTTCGGGTTAATTAGGAAGCGTTAGCTTCTTGGGAAATAAACTCACGACTGCGCGAAAGTGATTCATTGCACCTATCAGCGCGGTAATTTCGTCACTCGTCAATTCACTGTATTCAACGTTGTGACGTTCTTTATTGATGTTTGCCAGAAAGAAAATGGCGCTCATCGCCCGGTTATTTTGTTCGTACTGTGGATCACGAGTATTACGCATATCACTGATGAACCGCTTTAGCTCATTACCGCAATCGCCGTACATCATGGTGCGAAGTGCGGCAATATGATTAAGCGCGCTAACTCGCTGCCCGGCGCTCATTTGAACAGTGATGCTTTCAGCTTTGTAAGCCATGTCGCTTTTTTCCTGTTGCCAGTTAAACCTGCCAGCAATTCGGCTTGAGAGTTTGCCGGGTGCCAGCGCCTGCCATTTTCAGCTGTAATCCAGCCATGACCGAATGCGTGTGAAGGGCTTTGCCGTTTTAGAAGCGGCGCCACTGAAAACGCCATAACTAAACAACCCCTATCGATGCGCCGATCCCGCTTAACACATCTGCAGTGCCAGCCAATGCAGGGTTTGAATGCACGCGTGTTTGAACAGCTATCGCAGCTAACGTCAGGCAACGAATGCCAGCGTTAACGTTCTGCACAAATCCGCGCCGGCAAGCCGAGGTAAATTTCTTCTGACTGACTACGTCAGCAGCCAACTGCCCGACTTCGGCGGTAGCTTTGAGGACATAAGCCGGTAAGTTCTCCTGAGCGATTTCGTTTACCGGCACGCATGGCAGGCATTGCAGTTGAGCCAATGCGCCATCAACCAGCGTTGAATCTTCCGTCAGGTCGGTCAGGATCAGCATTTCACGAACGGTAAGCTGATGGACCTGATCCGGGTTTAGCTTGTTACGGATGGTTTGCGGATTAAGCCCCGCCTTTTTAGCCAGCTGGATGATGTTGTGCTTTGCGGAAAACGCGCGGCACGCTTCATCAAAATGGCTTTGTGTGGAGACACTGAAATCAAACATGCTTAATACCTCACGTTATCCCAATATGGATGCATCAAGCCTGCATTGTGATTTCATGACCGGCTGCTGCTTCGATAATTAGGGCAAGCATGTTGATTTCGATGAGGCCGTTAACCCCATCCTTATTCCTGATAGGTAGGCGGTTTTCGCGGTACATCTGGCGAACAGTGCCTTTCTTGTAACCCGTGCGGCGACAGAACTCCTCTACGGTAATGTACGGTTCTGAAATCACGAGATTGATTGATGGGCGCATTGAAAGTTTACGGGTCATGATGCACTATCCTCTGTTGAGTTCTAGCCAACTCTATTCATCACTATTAAACACGTCTTGATACGACGAGTGAATATTAGGATCACAAATTGGAAAGGTCAACGAAAGATTTTACGAGTCGTAAAGCTCCAACTTTACCAGAGGGTGGTAAAGATCCCATTGAGCGCATCGTTCAGGCATACGGTTTTTCATCTCGACAGGCGCTGTGTAGGCACTTAGATGTGTCTCAAAGCACTATGGCTAACCGCATAATGCGTGGGAACTTTCCTGCTGATTGGGTTCTGATTTGCTCGATGGAAACCGGCACTTCCCTTGAGTGGCTGACATATGGACACGGTGATTCGAACATCACAAATCAAGATCAGCCATCAACCAAAATCGAACTCAGAAAAATCACAAATGGGAATTTCTCATCATCTGATTGGGTTGAATATGACGCTCAGCTCTTACCAAGTGATGTTAAAGCCCCACTGTTAGTACATTTCGAGAAACAGAATTACCTAGTTGATATGACCGCCGCAGAAATCACCGACGGGCTATGGCTCATCGAGATTGATAAGCTCATTAGCGTTAAAGAGCTGTACCGTTTTCCCGGCGGGCGCATCCGCGTTGAGAATGGCAAAGCCTCATTTGAATGCAAGGCAGACGACATCAAGGTTTTGGGCAAAGTCGTTGCCCGCACTGAGTACCTTTAAAGGCGAAGCATGGCGATAAACAAATTACCCAACGGGAAATGGCAGGCACAGGTTTTCCCAAACGGCCGTGATGGCAAAAGGATTCGCCGCCAGTTTGTGACGAAGGGCGAAGCACAATCCTATGAGAAGTTCGTAAAAGAACAGGCTCAAGATAAGCCCTGGCTGGGAGAGAAAGCAGATAAGCGGCGGGTAATTGAGCTGGTTGAATTGTGGTTCAACACGCATGGCATTACGTTAGCGGATGGTGAGAAGCGGCGAACCACAATGGCGTTCGCCTGCGAGGCGATGGGAAACCCACTCGCAACCGAGTTTAGCGCGAAAATTTTTGCGTCATATCGCGAGCAGCGTTTAAGCGGAAAGATCACACGCTCCACTCGAGTAAAGACAGTTACGCCTCGCACAGTCAATTTAGAGCTGGCGTATTTCAGGGCGATGTTTAACGAACTGCGCCGGTTAGATGAATGGACCGCCCCAAATCCGTTAGAGAACGTGCGCGAGTTTAAAATCAGTGAATCGGAGATGGCGTATCTCACCCTTGAGGAAATTAGAACCCTCCTCGCCGAGTGTGAGAACAGCCGTTCTAAAGATTTAACTACCATTGTGAAAATCTGCCTGGCAACGGGCGCACGTTGGAGTGAAGCCGAGGGCTTAAAGGGCAACCAAATCCGCGCCGGTCAGATCATCTACGTGAAAACTAAAGGCAAGAAAAACCGCGCGGTGCCGATAACTGAAAAATTACAGGCTGAACTGCCATCCAGCAGGAAAGCGCAGGTGCTCTTTAAACCATGCTACTCAGCTTTTAGAAAAGCTATGCAACGTGCTGGCATCGAGACGCCTGCAGGTCAACTTACGCATGTTTTGCGACACACCTTCGCGTCTCATTTCATGATGAATGGAGGTAATATTCTTGTGCTTCAAAGAATATTGGGGCATACAGATATAAAGGTAACGATGCGTTATGCGCACTTTGCGCCGGACCATTTGTCAGAGGCAATGTTACTCAACCCCTTGAGTAATTTAAAATGATATGAGCACTAAATTTTCATAATTAAAGTTGGATTATGCTGGCTAAAACAAAGGTCAGTCAAAGACTGACCTTTGTTTAAAATTACTATTTTAATATCTCCCTCTTAATCTCCCCTAGCAAGAACTGAATCACTTCTGGCATTGAACCATCACTTAAACTAACAACATCTAAAAGATGCTTATTTAACAATCTTAAGTGTTGAGTCCAAATTGCAAATAAAAACTCTAAACATCCTTCGCCTTGTTCGTTATCCCAATTCCTAACAACAGAATGGATAATATCAGCCATTTGTCTGCTAAAAACTTCATCTACCATATAGTTTAGCTCAGACGGCTTTGCTGCTCTTAGTAGGCATGCTTGAATAACCCCATCGTTAAACCTATCGAAACATACAGGACTTATAAGAGTATAATGATAAGTTGTTGACAGCCCCTTACCATTTTGCATTCTTAAATCATGCAGTAGAGCTTGAATTGTCCAAAAAACATCCGCTTGGGAAGATTTTTTATATTTAATATCTAAATCGCTCCAAAAAACAAAAGTTCCCCTTAACTTAAGAGGCTTATCTTTTACTGTATTAAGAAAAACCTGCCCATTTTTTAAGCTTTCATTCAGAAGCTTCAATCTTTTATTTAGAGTTTTAGGTAGTTTTACTTGTGCGCCATGACTACTAAAAGGGTCAGATATTTCATCAAATTTAGATAGTTTCTCTTTTTCAAGATCCCATAACGTTTTAGATTTTTCATTTATTCTTGGCAGATAACAGTCTCGTAGAGTTATCAGTTCATGCCCCCCCATACATAAATCACTTCTCAGTTGTTCTAAATCTTTTTTGCTCGGTAATTTAGATACTCCAACAAAATAACATATTGATGCACTGCTCTTTATGCCTCTAAGCTTCCTCGATACCGATAACAACTTACGGCCGGAAGTGATCGCTCCTGCCACAACTAAAACAGATGAACTACCAATGAAATCCTTTTCCTCAACATCACTAAATTTAACTAATTCTATAGATTCATCTGAAATTAATTCTTTTATCTTATGAGCTAGGCTAAAAGAACCTTCATCATCTAAACTTATAATTTTCTTGGTATCTCTAGAGAAATGTTTATTTAACTTCCTCTGCATCAAACCTGAGAATGAAGGAAATTCAGAATTCAGAACTTTCACTACATCAATATCAAAGAAATCATCTTGTGTTCCATTTATCATAACATTTAATTTTAAAACATCCTTTGCTGCCAACTCCCTAAAAAAATCTTGCCGACTTTTATTGAAATCACTTTTCTTGATAACTAGAATTTCATGCTTTGGCGTTTCCGGGATAAATTGTTCACCTTCAATTTTAATTACCCTTGAACCAAGGGAACATAATTGACACTTATCTTCAGCCTCAGAATATATATCACCACCAATAGCCTCTGAAATATCATAGACCCCTTTCTGACCAACTGAAAGTTCCGAATAAAATAGAGTAACTATAGAATTGACATTAATTTTTTTAGATTTTTCCAAATGGCTTGCGAGACTGCCACTCGTTGTTGCAGATATGACAACCATGCTATTGGAATTTATAAACTCAAACGGTTGTTCTAAACCAGTGTATGATTCAAAACTCTCGATAACAGGCATTTCATCATTATATTTTTTTGACAGGTGTAGCGCAGTACTTACTAAAAAGGAAATTGAAGATGTATCGACATAAACTCTATTTAAATCAGGCTTAATGTGTTCCAGCAATCCAATCGCAAGAAATGAAACCTCAACACCTGAAGTAAATAAATTAGATGCTCTTATAAACTTATCACAATGATCACCTGATGGCTTTATAAAATGATAGTTCATTGAAGAAGATATTACACCTTTTCTACTTTTGAATATTTCATTTGAACCAGCTTGTAACAGAGACTCTTTAAAACTAATTCCAGCACCACTAAATACATCTTTAAAAAAACCACTCTCATCAATATTGAAAAATGAAATCTTTTCATTCGGATTACCAATATAAGAATCAAATTCATTTAAAAAAATATCGTCGGAAAGTAATTTTTCAGCTTGTATTTTATCAACCCCAAAGCCAAATATAACCACATCATTTGGCACCAGGTTTAAACTCACATCCTCTTTTATTTTTTTAATAAGGAGATTGTTATTAATTGAAGAAAAGAAAAAAACTGCCATAGACTGAGATTTTTTACTTTCGGGCTTCTCAAATCTATAAATAAAAATATCGCTCATTAGTTTTCTTCCTTGAGATCATTTCTATCGGACAGTGGAATTAAAATTGTAATTGATACTCCACGTGCATTTGGACACTCGGTAATAAAATCATTACAGTTTTTTTGAGTTGCCCAGTCCATAAAAACACAGTCATCTTCGAGATTAAACTTATAAGGTTCTAAATTAAAATCTCGATAAATTGAGGTTCTATTGCTCCTGATTTTCATGAAGCCATTTAATCTTGTCAAAGATGCCATAACAGAGGGTAAGCCATTCCCTTTAATTTCATTCTTGGTAGACGAACTACGAAACTTTAAGCATTTCTTAATGATTTCGTACTCTCTTTTTATATCTGCATTTTTTATTGAATATTCTTCAGGATGATCAGCTAACCATCTACCATAAAAACCAAGCCCAGAATCGATAATACTCAGTTCAATAAATCTTCGTGTTGATTTATCCGATGCTTTCAATCCATTAATATACTCCTTTAAAACTTTATTATTCAATTGCGAGTTTTTTACTGCAGAATCAGATAAATTTATACCATAAGTATATATCATCCTGTTACCCGGCCTTAACCATTTACTTCTATTTATATCTCTACTGCCATGCTCATGTGTATTGATGAATAACTCATAGAAAATACGTCCTAATTCGTCAGTACTAGAATCATCAAGTTTAACACTACCTCCAGCAACACTTGAGGAGCGGTCAACCATTGAACTTACAATGCTTCGTATTTGTTCTAGACCTCTAGGCTCTGCATGATCCAAAGAAGATGTTAAGTAAAAATTACTATCAAAACCTTTAGTGCTGTGATCTATAAAAGAATACCAACAAAGCCTGCCATGATTCTGTCCAAATAACTCGTTGGACTGATCATCAATAGCCTCACTTGCTAAATTATTTATTTCACGCCTCACATTTATAGCCAAGTCGTTTGAATAAAATATATCTTTTGACATCATAGCAGCAGCGAATTTATAAGGAACTTCAACTAGGCTTGGTAAGTAATGGGCTTCATTCTTTGATGGTCGAGTTAATAATATTTTCTTGTTAGTGCTAACATTAGCCCAGGTATTTACTGCCTGAACCGCCATTGCTATTGCACCAAAAGCTATATTTTTCTTACCTATGGGTAAATTTAATGGCTGAACTGCACCCGAAGAGTTAACTTTCTCAATAAATTCTTCAAGTTTTTCTATAGTTAATGTTGCAGGTAATTCCAACATGTTAACCTCCTTTTAAACTAAAAAATCAATTTTATATAAATCAAGAAGAAGCGAATGATGCACAAGGATAGATTACGTTATAGTATATTAAAAATTCAACAGAATTATTAATGAAAACCTTAGCTCCGACGAAACGTGAGGCAGTGATGATTTTTTTAAGCAATTCGACCATTTTCAGTCATGAAATGAATCTTCAGTCATTCGATTATGTTTTTGAAATTTCATAAAAATCCCTAATCGGTTTGATTTAAGTTATATCATTATAAATAGTGGGACTAAAATGTGTAGCAAATAGACTATGATGTACTCTATAGAAACTTTGAATAACCATACTCAAATCAAATTAAATACTTTTTCAAAAAAATCATTAAGTTAGGCCTATTCGTGCGTAAATAGAATACCTGCACGTGCGGATGAACTGTATTCATCAGTTTTGTACGAGTAAACGCCTTAAAGTCCGTTTTTTCCGGATAAATTGGCAGCAAAGTGGCAGCAGAGCGCAACGCTATGTGCCACTTTTCATCACTATTCGGCCTGAAGAAAACATTAAAATCAGTAAGTTACTGATTTCATTCGTTTCAAATTGGGACTCATAATCGCTTGGTCGCTGGTTCAAATCCAGCAGCGCCACTAATTTTAGTAATGTAAATCATACTGTTAACCCACCTTTTTCAAGGTGGCTTTTTTGTTTGTCATTCATAGTGGCGATCAAATGGCGATACGTTTTCTAAAGCACATCTAAATATCAATCACGCTCCAACTCATTCACCTGCCAACGCACCGAACTTACGCCCTTCTCCAGACTGATGCGGCTCACCAGGCTTTCCAGCTGATCGGTTAACGTGGGATTGCCAATCACCTCAGCATTCACCTCCATGCGATGCGGCGGATCCAAATCTTCACTGTGCAGTGATTGCAGACGCAATCCGCTGCCGCCCAGCGTGTGCAGCATTAGGCTGCGAACCTGAACCTCATCCTGCGCGAGGCAGATGATTTGTACTTTGTAGTGTTGCATCGCTTCGGCTGCTGAGACGATGGTTTGGCGGTTGATACCCAAAGCCAGTTCACGCAGCAGTATATTCGCGCACAGGATCACCATGCAGCCGAGGGCCGCCTCCAGCAGCAATCCCATGCTGCACAGCACGCCAATGGCGGCGGTGCACCACAAGGTGGCGGCGGTATTCAATCCGCGGATGTTCAAGCCATCGCGCATGATCACTCCGCCGCCGAGGAAACCGATACCGGAAACCACATAAGCCGCAACGCGTGACGCATCCGTAGCGATGCCGGGCACGCTTTGTGTCATCAGAACGAAGAGACAAGCGCCGGTGCTCACCAACGCATTGGTGCGTAATCCAGTCATGCGTTGACGTAGTTGGCGCTCACTGCCGATCAGCGCACCCAAAACCAGCGCGACGGTGACGCGCAGTAAAAAGATTTTCCAATCCATGATAGACCTCAATCCGCAGCTTTCTGTTTGCGGAACAAAAGATTAATAAATGGATTACAGACAGTGCGAATACCGCTGGGAACCAGCCGCATTGTGCTTATGAAAAGGGGTGATTCTGGAAGGAAATTCACCGTCTTAACGCGCAGTTAAGACAGCGTGAAGGCTATCTTACCGCGAGGTCCTGCTGTAATCGTTTGGGACTTGTGTCCAATTCTGTTCTCCTCTCGGGTAAAAATCCGCCGCGATTCTAAAGTGACTTACGCAGCGTTGCCAACTCAAATAGCCTGTTCGTTTACGTTGGGTTAAAACAAAAAACCCGCCGAAGCGGGTGTATGGAATTGTTATCGCCCCGTCGTTAGCCAACGACTTAGCGTGCCCGAGTTAGCATATCCGCTGATAATGGCGGCATAGCTATCGAAACGGTTGCTGACTTCACTAACCTGGTTGTTGTACAGATCGCTTTCTGCGCTCAATACATCCAGCAATGAACGGCGGCCTAAGTGATACCACTGATCAAAGAAGTCCTTACGAATCCGATCGGATTCCACAATCAGGTTTTTGTAAAGCACGGCGCGTTCCGCTGTTGAGTGGGCATTCTGGTTGGCAGCACGCACACGATTTTCCAGATCGCGGCGTTGCTCCTGCACCTGCTGACGACTCGCTTCGGCACGTTTAATCGCCGCAATTTCCTGGGCGTTGGTTGAACCGCCGCGGAATAAGCCCCAGCTAACGTTCAGGCCGGTTTGCCATGCCTGTTGGCGTCCGAGCTGATCTTCACGGGTGTTTTTGCTTACCGTCCAGTTGAGCTTTGGCAGGCCAGAAGCTTTGATTGCCTCCGCCTCTTTAAAGGCTGCTCGCTCCTCAGCGCTGGCGCGCAAGATCAGAGGATGGACATCCAAACTCGTCAGTTGGCGGTTTAAATCACCAAAGGAAAGCGCCCACTTATCGCTGGCTGGTAACGTCACGCGGTTGTTGCCCATCAGGCGATTCAGAGTGATTTCAACATCCCGCGCGCGAGACTCGGCATTTTCCAGGTAGCTTTGCGCTTGCAGTAAGCGCCCTTTTGCCTGCGTCAGTTCACTGCGACGTCCAGTATCTGACTGAACAATACCGCTGAGCATTTTGGTCAGCTCTGCCATACGCGCCAAATACTGCTTACTGATGGCGATGACGTGCTGCTGTTTATTCCACTCAATCAAGGCGTTACTTACCTGCATCGCCAAATCTTCTCGCTGTGCCTGCACCGACTGTAAGGCTGACTTAACGCGCTCTTCGCGACTTTCAATGGTGCTACTGGTTTGGCCAAAGTCGATTAGATTAGTCGCTACTGAAACACCTAAAGACGGCATATTCCCCTGGTATTCATAATTTTTAGTTCCACCACCAAACTCTTTGGTTGCCGAAGCGGCGCTTACATCAACTTGTGGCCAGCGCTGGCCTTTCGCTTCATCTACGCTGGCTTCAGCCGCATCACCCTGAGCGATATAGGACTTCAGCGCCGGGCTGATTCGCCAGGTGATACGCGCAGCTGAGAGAAACTTTTGCCGTATTTCACTCTCGGCAACTGTTTCATTAACTCCGCCGCTTAACGTAACGGGTGAAGTCGTTTCTGCCGCTGTAGTCGCTGCTGGAGGGCTAACATAACTAAAATCTGCCTTAGCGCTTTCAGCTGGAGCATAGGTTTTCGTTGCTGCAGCCTGCTGCTGACCCACATTTCGCGACGATTGCATCGGGTTAAACGGCTGTGGTTCAGGGCGACGCTGATCCTCCGTCAGGAAACCTCCGCCCTGAATTTCAGCATGCTGGCTGGTTTTCGCGCTGATCTGTGCAGGACGTTCGGCGGCTTCGCGCTGGTGCGGCGCTTCTGCTATTGGGGCCGGTACGATTGGCGCAACTGGCGGCTGAACCCGCGGAGTAATCGCGACCTCCGGTATCTGTCTTTCAACAAACAGCGGCGCTGGCGCAGTGAACGTTGGTTGCGCAACCTTTGCCGCAGGTGTCGTTGGAGCAGATGCAGGCGCCGTAGAACCTTGCAAACGTTGCGTTCGCACCGGCGCTGCCGCAGGAGCGACAGGACGCTGGCCGCTCATTTCCGCAAACATCATCAACTCACTGGTGGAATCCGCCATCACGTTAACCGCGGGCGCCATCACAACGGCAATACAAACGGCAAGCAGAGAGAGATGACGCGCCTGTGCATGGCGCATCTTGTTATTATTTTTCATGATTATTAACGCTCGCGGAATGCTTCTTTAGCTTTCAGGACCGGCTTCAGCAGGTAATCGAGAATGGTTTTCTCACCCGTGCGCACCTCGACGGTAGCGATCATGCCGGGAATGATCGGCAGATCTTTGTTACCTGCGTGCAGCGTGCTTTTATCCGTCAGGATCAGTACGCGATAGTAGGTATCATCCGGGCGTCCACTGGCGGCTTTCTGATCGTCTTTTAAGGTATCCGGACTGATATACTCCACGTGCCCATCAAGCCCGCCGTAAATGGCAAAGTCATAGGCGGTGATTTTCACCTTGGCCGGTAAGCCTGGACGCAGGAAGGCGACATCCGACGGACGGATTTTTCCCTCCACCAGCAACTGCTCTTCCAGCGGAACGATTTCGAGAATATGCTCACCCGGCTGAATAACCCCGCCAATGGTGTTAACGCGTACGTTTTTCACCGTGCCGCGCACCGGTGCGACGATCGTGGTACGATCAACAATATCGGCACGACCAATCAGGTTTTCGCTAACCTGGCTCAGTTCTAATTCCAGACGTCCCAGCTCGGTGTGGGCATCTGATTGATAGCGGTTACGACGTTCGACGATTTGCGCCTGAATGTCATTGGCCTGACGCTGCATACGCAGTAGTTCGACTTCCGACAAGAGACCTTTGGCCGCTAACGGCTCAGCCAGATGAATCTCGCGCATCGAAAGTGCGTAACTGCGTTGCAATGAGTTGATGCTGTCACTTAGCGCACGTTTGCGCGATTCATAAGCTTTAGTTTCCTGCGCCACAACGGCGGGATCGCTCTGTACCTGCTCATCAAACGCCAGTGGCAATGAATAAGCTTCAGCACGTAAGCGTGCAATGCTGCCCTTCAGACCCACCACTTTACTCAGTACTTCGCGATAGCTGGATTGCGCACGCGTTGGGTCAATTTTCAGTAGCACATCACCGCGATCTACAACCGTACCTTCACGCACATTCATCTCTGCCAGAATGCCGCCTTCCAGGCTTTGAATAACCTGTTCACGGCTGCGTGAGATGACCTTGCCATCGCCTTTAGTGATCTCTTCCACTCGTGCGTAATTGGCCCAGGTAAGACCACCAACTAACACCGCGATGATGATCCACATCACTAGCTTGGAACCCGGCGTGGTCTGCGACAGCAGAGAAGCCTGCACGTCATTCATAAATTCGGCATCAGCAGCAGACATACCTTTCTCGCTCTTACGCCATGACATTAACTTGCTCATACTGCGGCCTCCTCTGCTGCTGCTTGCGTCGGCGCTGAATCGTTAGCGGGAGCTGGCGCACGTACCGCCGGTTCAACCGCCTGACGCGGCTGTTTGCGGGCTTTATTTTTTCCTTCTAAAGCGGCAAGCACCTGATCTTTCGGGCCATCCGCCACCACTTTGCCTTCTTCCACCACGATGATGCGATCGACCAATGCCAGAATGGATGGACGATGCGTCACCACAATCAGCGTGTGTCCTTCACTGGCGCGACGTAAATGCGCGAGGAATTGGTTTTCCGTCATGCTATCCATGGCGCTGGTTGGCTCATCCATCAGCAGCACTTTAGGACGGGTGAGCAGCGTTCGCGCCAGAGAAACCAGCTGACGCTGACCGCCAGACAAGCCTTCGCCGCCCTCGCCAACCGTTAAATTGATACCACTTGGATGGCGTGCCGCAACGTGGTCCAAACCGGTCAGATTTAGCACGCGCAGCAGCTCATTGGCGGTGGCGTCCGGGCGCCCAATCATTACGTTTTCGCGCAGCGTGCCGTAGAACAGACGCGCATCCTGACCGACAAAGCCAACAGCCTTGCGCCAGTCCGCCGGATCAATCTGGTTAACATCCAGACCATCGGCCGAAAGCTGACCTTTCACCGGTTGGTAAAGGCGCGCCATCACACGTAATAAGGTGGATTTACCGCTACCGATGCGGCCAAGAATCGCGACGCGTTCCCCGGCTTTAATGCTCAACGAGATATCTTTGAGGATTTCCGGGTTGGGCTTCATTGGCGGTGCCGGATAGGAGAAGTTGACGTTGGTCAGCGTGATCTCACCACTCAACGGCGGATCGGTGAGATAGGTTTTGCTGCTGTCACGATCAATAGGCATCTCCATCAGCTTGTTGAGTGACGTTAGCGCCGCTTTTGCCTGCTGATAACGTACAGCCAGGCCAATAACCTGACCGAGCGGGCCAGTCGCGCGGCTGGCAAGCATCACGGTGGCGATCATCGCACCCATGGTGAACGTGCCTGCATTGATCAGATAAACACCGGCCACCACCAACATCACCGTCTGAAACTGCTGCAGGAACGTCACCACGCCGGTTGCCAGCGTTGAGTAGCGTTTTGATTTCATCGAGTTAGCGGATTGCAGTGCGCTGAAGTTTTCCCAGCGACGCTGCATGTGTGCTTCACCGCCCACTGCTTTCAGCGTTTCCATACCTTCAACTGATTCAATCAGCACGCCTTGTTTGAGTGAGGTGTCACGCAAGTTCTCTTTCATAATGCGCGCCAGCGGCCACTGGATCGCGGCACTGACGATGATGATCAATGGGATCATCATCAGTGGAATGATCGCCAGCGGACCGCTGATAAAGAAGATCACACCCACAAACATCAGAATGAAAGGAAGATCGGAAATCGCCGCCAGCGTGGCAGATGCCACGAAGTCACGTACCGATTCATACTCACGAATCTGGTTGGCGAAGGTACCGGAGGAAGCGGGTTTGTGTTCCATCTGGATAGAAAGTGCCTGACGGAACAGCATACTGCCGAGCACTAAATCGGCCTTTTTACCCGCCATATCCAGCAGATGCGCGCGTACGAAGCGGGTAACGGCTTCGAAGATCATCGCAATGGTCACGCCAATCGCCAGTGACCACAGTGTCACGAATGCCTGGTTCGGCACCACACGGTCATAGACGTTCATGGTGAAGAAGATGCTGGAAAGACCGAGAACGTTGATCAATACCGCCGCAATCGCGGCACTGCGGTAATAGCGGCGATAGCGCCACAGAGTGGTGAACAGCCAATGGCCTTTTACTTCCGGCAGCATTTCACTGGCGCGCTCATCGACCACAGCAGTGGGTTTCGCCATGACGGCGAAGCCCGCGTAGATCTCATTCAGCTCGGCCAGATTCATCTCAACGGCTGAAGCGCTGACTTCTGGCATCACCAGCTGGAAGCGCAATTCGCGTTGATTTTCCTCATTAGTGTGAATGCGGCGCGACAGCACAATGCAACCGCCGCCCCCTTTGCGCAGCAGAATCATCGGCATCAACTGCTCCGGCAGATCCTGCAGACGACGCTCAACCATGCCGCCGGTAATGCCGGCGTTTTCGAGCGCTGTCATGGCCTGTGATGGTGAGAGCAATGTCGCTTTTGGCAAACCTGCCACCAGCGCTTCTTCACTTTTCTCGCGTTTGTAGTGTTTGCAGATCCAAGCCACGCTTTTTAACAGCGTGTCATCTACCGTGGTTTCAATACGAGCAACAGAACGCGCATCCTGCTCCACAGCATCCTGCTTCTGGTCGACCATTTCCCGACTCCTGTAAACCTGACAAAAAACGGTGAGCACATTGCCCACCGTTGCACCTGTTTGAATTGGGAAAATTCTGACAGAAGGCAGGTTTTGAGCAGTCCAAGACTTGTCTCAAACGGTTAGGAATAATTGTTTAAACTCGTGATTGCAGGCACGGAGGCGGGCTTTTTGCACTGCCTGGCGCAGAAAAATGCAAGGCTGTTGATGCTCGTCCTGGGCGTGTTATCTTACTGGCTCGCTTTATCGCAATCGGACAAATAGCAATGATAAAACAGCGCGTAGGGATCGTGTTTGGCGGCAAATCGGCCGAGCATGAAGTGTCATTACAATCGGCCAAAAACATCCTCGAAGCCATCGATAAGAGCAAGTACGAGGTGGTGTTGCTGGGAATTGATAAACAGGGTGAATGGCATCTCAATGATGCTTCGGGATTCTTGCTCAACGCAGAGAACCCGAAGCTGATTGCGCTTAATCGTTCAGGTGAAAATGTCGCGCTGGTTCCGGGCAGTTCTTCCCAGCAGCTGATTACCCGTCAGCAGGCGCAGCCGTTGTCACAGCTGGATGTCATTTTTCCCATCGTGCACGGCACGCTGGGTGAAGATGGTTCGCTACAGGGCTTATTGCGTATGGCGAATCTGCCGTTTGTCGGCTCTGACGTGCTCGGGTCTGCCGTCAGCATGGACAAAGATTTTACCAAGCGACTGCTGCGTGATGCTGGACTGAACGTTGCCCCCTGGCTGAGCGTGACGCAGGCACAGCGAGCGAACATTGATGCTGAGGCCGTGATTGCACGCTTTGGCCTGCCGCTGTTTATCAAACCGGCTAACCAGGGATCGTCCGTTGGCGTGAGCAAAGTCGACAGCCCTGAAGCGTTCGATGCCGCGCTGGATCTCGCCTTTACGTTTGATCGCAAAGTCTTGATCGAGCAAGGGATTAAGGGGCGCGAGATTGAATGTGCCGTGCTGGGCAACGATGCGCCAGAAGCCAGCCCGTGCGGCGAAGTGGTGGTGCATGATGCCTTCTACTCATACGACACCAAATACATCAGCGAAAGCGGTGCGCAAGTGGTGGTGCCAGCGGCAATCAGCGATGAAGCCAGCGAGGCAATTCGTCAGGTGGCAATTACTGCGTTTCAGGCGCTGGAGTGTTTTGGCATGGCGCGTGTTGACGTGTTCCTGACGGAAAGCGGCGAGATCATTGTCAATGAAGTGAATACCTTGCCAGGTTTTACCAATATCAGCATGTATCCGAAGTTATGGCAGGCAGCGGGTTTGAGCTACAGCGATCTGATTTCCCGTCTGATTGAGCTGGCTCAGCAGCGTCACCAGCAAACCAGCCAACTCAAAAGTAGCGTTTGAATCGCCATGACGTGGCTCAGGCCACGTCATTCATCATGCTGCGCGGCTCCATCGCCGGTGAGGTTTGATTACGGCCATTGCGTTTGGAAAGATAAAGATTCTTATCCGCCGCTGACACTAAGCGATTGATCACGCTTGGCCATTCACGTTCGTTCTGCGCACTGCCGCGCGCCAGACCTAAACTGGCAGTTACCGTCACCGTGTTGCCCTGAATCCAGAACTTCTCTTTGACCATCGCCTGACGTACCGTTTCGGCGAGTTGGTAAAGCTGGCTATGGTTACAATCGAACATCACCATCACAAACTCTTCGCCACCAAAGCGACACACCATGCCACGATTGCCAACCACGCGCTGAATGCGCCGCGCAATCTCTTCCAGCACGCAATCACCGGCATCGTGGCCAAAATTGTCGTTAATGGCTTTGAAATAGTCGACATCAAGCATAATAACGCCAGCTTCCCGTTGTAGCGAGAAAGGTTCATTTCTTAAGCTTTCATACAGACCGGAACGGGACAGCAACTGGGTGAGAAAATCAAAATTAGCGCGGAGTGCAAGGCGATGATTTAACTGGCGGATCGCATCCATGCTCACCGCCACCAGCAGCGGGCTGAGCGCAACGGTGGCGACGCCAAGCCGTGCCGAGGTGAGATGGCTAATCGGCAGCAGTGCATCGTCTCCCTGGATGTTCATCACACCATGCGACACCAGCACAATCTCCGTGATACCGGTTATCAGGATCACTAAGCTGGTCAATGGAATCGGCAACACGATGGCGCACCAGATCAGCGCCGGAACCGGGAATGTCAGGCTGCCGGCCCCGCCAATCAATGCCCCAACGATCAGCGACAGGATGACCGCCGCCAGCGGCAGTAGTTTGCCGGGATGCAGCAAGGTGTGCGGTGAAACCGTACGCAGCGGGCGCGCCAGCATCACCGGCAGCAGCATCAGCGAAGTAGAGAACTGTTCGCTGAACCAGTCGCTCCACGCCACAATAAAGCGCGCATTGAAATCAATATCCTGTGCCCACGCGCCCCAAGTTGCACAAGCCGCCGCGCCAAGAAAACAGGCGGGAAAAATGCGCATGGCATTGAACACCTGGCTGTGGGCGGAAGGACGTTGCAGATGTTTGATCAGCATGCTGACCGCGACGAGGATAAACAGAATGTTGGCAAAATTGACGGTAAACGCTGGCAGCGCCCAGCCGGAAAATACCGTGTCGTTAAAAATCATCGCACTGAAGCACACCAGATAGCTGGAGGTAGTGTGCAAAAACGGATTCCTCACTATTAATCCCGCCACCAGCGCATTCACCGGCCAGAATAGTGAGAACTCTTCAGGGATGCGTAAATGGCTGCCGATAAAGCAGAAAAACAGCGTAATGAAGAACAGCGTGAGGGCATTCTTTTTAAAATTATTCTCTTCAAACAGCATAACGCGCATACGTCTGAACCCTGTAACCTGGAAAGTGCCTGCATCAACCCTAAGCATCAGCAAGCATTAAACCGGAAATACCCGTGCGATGATTCGGTAATTAAGCAAGTGTTCGCCATCCTACTCTGCGGCTGGGCGGCGCTCACCTGCCATAAAAAGCAGCGTCGCGCCTAATGGCATTGTGGAAACGCCAGAGACAAAGGATAAAACTTGTGGCAATTATGCCCTGTAAATAAAAAAATCGGCTATCCGAGATATCCGATTTTTTAGTTTTAAAGCGGTTGTTCCAGCACAGACTTATGGCTATTTCACCGCAACAGGCCATTGACTCAGACGAATGCCACGTTTACGTGCGTTTTCACCAAAGTCTTTTAGCACCGCTTTAACGTCGGGATCCATATATTGGGCATTGCCGTGCTCAGCAATCACCACGCTGTTTTCCGGGATCTCTGCCAGCAATCCCTGCAGCTTTGGATTGTGCATAAAGGTCAGATTTTGCTGCAGGCGTAAAACGTAGTGATCGTCATGTCGCGTGAGCTGCAAGGCGTTGCGATGGCTTTTATAGATGCTGTAGAGGATTTGCGTAGCGATGCCAATTCCGATGCCGGCCAGCATGCCAAACACAATAATGCCGCCGATGGTGGCAAGGAATGGCACATATTGCTGCGGTCCCATGCGCATCTGCTCAATGAACAGGCGCGGCGTGGCCAGCTTATAGCCGGTATAAAGCAGCACCGCCGCAAGGCTGGCAAGGGGAATCGCGTTAAGCAGATTACTGAACCACAGGCCGCAGATTAACAGCAGCACACCATGAATCAGAATCGACAGTTTGGTTTGCGCGCCAACGCTGACGTTCACCGAACTGCGCACAATCACTGCAGTAATCGGCATCGCGCCAAGGAAACCGGCGGTCAGATTACCAATGCCCTGCGCAAACATCTCTTTGTTGGGTGAAGGTGCAGGATGTTGCGGACGCAGTTTCTTCAGCGCTTCCTGGCTGAGCAGCGTTTCAAGGCTCGCGACCAGCGCCAGCGTGATCGCCACCATCCATACCGCAGGATTCTGCCACGCTTGCCAGTCTGGCGTTTCAAGTTCAGCCACCAGCGCCGACATGCTGTCGAACGCGGGCAGCGCGATACGCGGCAAGCCTTCAGCTAACGCTGGAAACAGGCGATCGCCAAACACCGTCGCCGCACAGCCTACCAGCACCGCTACCAGCGGACCGGGCATCCAGCTCAGCACTTTAACTGACTTGATCAGCGGCGTGGTCCACAGCCATAAAATAGCCAATCCCACGCCAGCAACCAGCATCGCGCTGCTGGAAAAGTGAAATTCCCCGTTTACCAGCGACAAAAGCTCAACATCGCCCGCCGCGCCGAATGCTACCGGAATTTGCTGCATAATCAGTAAAATACCAATCGCCGCCAGCATGCCTTTAATCACGCTGCTCGGGACTAAGGCGATAAAACGTCCTGCACGCAGTAAGCCTAACAGGCACTGCAACGCACCCGCCAGAATCAGCGCGGTGAGAAAGGCGGAAAAGCTGCCTAGCGTGGCGATCGACGCGACCACAATCGTTACCAATCCCGCCGCCGGACCACTAACCGCAAAACGCGAGGGGCTCAGCGCAGTCACCAGCAACCCACCAATCACGCCGGTGAGCAGACCCGCAAAGGGCGGTAATCCACTCGCCTGCGCGATGCCAAGACAGAGCGGCAGCGCGACCAGAAACACCACCAAACCAGCCGGAATATCCTGACGAAGCGTGCTTAAATTCATGGCGTTGATTCCTCTGCAGATAGCTGAATTAACCGCGCGCGGCGCCGCAAAGCCAGAGTACGATTTATCACTAATAAGGGTTTCAGGGTCATCACAATAATCTTCTCTCAACATTTAAAAAGATCGCTTTCAGGCAGATAGCGACGTCATTAAACGCGGCTATGAAGAACCATTGAGGATGAAAGCAGAACTTCCTCACAAAAATAGTTTATAGACGCTTAAGCATTACCTTGCATCATGAATATTTCTGACGTCGACAAAACGACTCTTTTTGTAAACAAAACTTCAATAAACGTATGAATCAGGTAAGTTTATGCAAGGAGCGGAATGATGAGCAGGATCGATAAAAAGCATTATTAACAATTAAATAATAGCTATTTTAAATGTGATATTTTCGGTGCAATTACAAAACAATACACGCAAAAATTATATGCCATTTTAGCGACGCTATAATTTAATCCTTATGAGCTGGAAGAATTCCTAATTAAAAAATTTATGATTAGTGCGATTCACTGCCATTCAGCAAATAAGACGAGATATTTCGCTATTCAGTTGCCATGAATTTAGTAAGAGATCAGGAAAACAGTGAGGGGAATAATAGTTACGGAGTTATGTAAATATTGATGGACCTGAAAAGGACATGAATGCGCCTGCCTAAGCAGACGCTATTTTACCTGACAAATTATTTACCGTTCCACGCTTTCATACGCGCTTCACGCACCTGCAGTTGCTGCTCAGGCGTGAGTTTGTTGTAGTTTTCCGCCATGCCACTTTCCCAGTCGCCATACAGCGGGTTCGGTAACACGATGAATTGGGTGCCAAAACGCTGATGATTAAGGCTAACGAACTGCTGACGCTGCGCATTTCCCTGATGCCAGGTTGAACCGCCAAAGTCATTCAGGTTGTCGCCCACATACAGCACCACGTTGTAACCGGCATTCTTCACCGCGTCGAAGCGCTCTTGCTTATTAGAATTGCCGGTGCTCAAGCGCACCGTTTTCTCGCTCACGCCGCTGAAGCCCAGCTTATTCAGGTTCTCCACCGTTGCGGCAAAATCTTTTTGGTCGCGGTTGGAGATATAGAACATAGTGCCGCCGTGGCTGTTGACGTAGTTGGCAAACTCCACTGCGCCCGGAACGGCCGTTGCCTGACGCGCCTGCGTCCACGCTGACCAGGTTTTACCCGAGAAGGGCTGGCCGTTTTTCGCCTGCCACGCGCTGTAGGCGCTGTTATCAATCATCGTTTCATCTAAATCGACGATAACCGCTTTCGGTTTACCCGCCAGCGATGGCGCCTGATCGAAGGCCATGCGCGCGCTGTTAAATGCCTGCCAACTCAATGCCTGATATTCGCCGGATTGCTGGAACCAGTTTACTGCCAGCACCGATTGCAGGCCGAGCTGCTGCTGAGCCTGCTGTTTAGAAGGCTGCGCACAACCGGTTAATGCCAGCGCCATTAAGCCGGATGCCGCCAGCAAGGTGGTTTTCTTCATCATTTCATCCTTAAGTGATTAGGGTCAGTTTTTGTAAAGCTTTAAAAATGTAGCAGTTAACGTAAGCTGTGGGCAGCAGAAAGCAGCGGTTTGGTGAGAGGAGACACTTATGGTACAGCACCCCCACAGCGGTCCACGATCAAGACTATTGGATGACTTTTCCTGGCTGGAATACGCCTTTCAGCCGGCTGGCCAGCCCGTTCCGGCAGAGGCGGCTTATGGTCAACAGCGTCACAGCGCCAATGTGTTGCTGGCAAGCCAAAACATCCCGCCTAAGCGTTGCGAATCGGATGGCTTGATTGGCGAAGATCATCTGCCGGTCGCGGTGTATACCGCCGACTGTCTGCCGGTGTTATTTGCCGATCCGCAACAACAGCAGGTTGCGGCGGTGCACGCCGGATTAAAAGGCACGCTCGGTGGAGTATTGAACAACGCGATTGATCGTCTGCTGGAGCGCGGCGCCAGCCGTGAAACGCTGCGTGTGGTAATCGGTCCAGCGATCGGGCCGTGCTGCTATGAACTGGGTAACGATCTGGTGACACATATGCAGGATCGTCACGATCTTCCGCCGTTACCCTACTCCACCCAGCAGCCGCACAACGCACAAGCGATCCGTCCGCAGGCGCGGGCCCAGCAGGATGGAATCTGGTTTGATCTGCCTAACCTGGCGCGAGGCTTGTTGTTACAGCGGGGAGTGGTGGCGGAACATATTGAAGTGCTGAACGTCTGTACCTACTGCATGGCGGAAGCGGGTTCCAGCTATCGCTACAACACCCATTTTGACAGCGGCTATCAGTCACGTTTCTCGTGGATCCGCACGCGCGGTTAAGAGCTTCACGTCCTTGTGAAGCTTTATCGATCAGTGAATTATGGCATTGAGCGCCAACACGCCGGCTAAACCGAGAATCGATATTAACGTTTCCATCACCGTCCAGGTTTTCAGGGTTTCCACCACGCTCAGGTTGAAGTAGCCCTTAAATAGCCAGAAGCCGGGATCGTTCACGTGTGAAGCGATCACGCTGCCGGAACCCACCGCCAGTACCATCAAGGCCGGATCGGCATGCGTGGCCGCGATAATTGGCGTCACAATACCGGCGGTGGTGATCGCCGCCACCGTGGCTGAACCCAGCGCCACGCGCAGCATTGCCGCAACCGTCCAGCACATCAGCAGCGGTGACAGTGACGATCCCTTCATCATATCGGCGATGTAGTTACCTACGCCGCTATCCACCAGCACCTGTTTAAATGCACCGCCGCCCGCGATGATAAAGATGATCATGGCGATGGCGGCAATCGACTCGCCGCACATATCCATCACTTCTTCCATCTTACGGCCATTGCGCAGCCCCAACGTCAGCACCGCTATCACCACCGCGATAAACAGCGCCACTGCCGGATTACCGATGAATTCGAAGAACTGACGCAGCGCGTTCTCTTTCGGCGTGGTCAACTCGAAGACGGCGGCAATCGCCATCAGCACCACCGGAATCACTGCGGCAAAAATACTGATGCCGAAGCCTGGCATCTCCTCTTCCGTGAAGATTTTTGGGTTGTAGAGCCCTTCCGGCGGTGACTTCTCAAAGCTTTTAAGGAACTTCGAGAAAACCGGTCCGGCAATAATCACCGTTGGAATGGTGATGATCATGCCGTAGAGCAGTGTGGTACCGAGATTGGCACCAAAGATGGTGGCAATCGCCGTTGGGCCGGGATGCGGCGGCAGGAAGCAGTGAGTGACCGAGAGCGCGGCGACCATCGGCACGCCGACGTACAGCAGCGGCAACCCGGCAGCCGCCACGATAGTGAACACCAGCGGCAGCAACAGCACGAAGCCAACTTCATAGAACATCGCCAGGCCGACGATCAGTCCGGTTACCACCAGCGCCCATTGCAGCCGCTCTTTACCAAAAGCGGCGATCAGCGTGGTAGCAACACGTTGTGCGGCACCGGTATCGGAAACCAGCCGCCCGAGCATAGCGCCGAAGCCGAGGATCATGGCTAATCCGCCCAGCGTCGAGCCGATACCTTTCTGGATCGAGGCCATTACATTCAGTGGCGTCATGCCTTCGGCAATACCGACCACCGCCGAGACAAACACCAAAGCAATGAAGCCATTGACCTTAAATACAATCATCAACACCAGCAGCAGTATCACACCCAGCACAATGATGGTTATTGGCATTTTTATTATCCTTAGGAATACAGAGGGGTGATTAAGGTTTAGGCGCGGCCCGATGATAATGCCAGCCGCGCCCGGTCATCACACGGCGACGCGCATGCCACCGTCAACGAACAGCAGATGCCCGTTAACGAAGTTCGATGCATTGGAAGCAAGGAACACTGCCGCGCCAATCAGCTCTTCCGGTTTGCCCCAGCGAGCGGCTGGCGTGCGCTTGGTTAGCCAGCCGGTGAAGGCAGGATCGTCAGCCAGCGCCTGAGTCATCTCCGTGACGAAATAGCCCGGCGCAATGGCGTTCACCTGAATATTGTGACGCGCCAGCTCCACGCACATGCCGCGCGTCAGCATAGTCACCGCGCCTTTGGAGGCCGCGTAAGGCGTGATGGTGTCGCGCCCTAATTCGCTCTGCATCGAACCGATATTGATGATTTTACCCTGCTGACGCTCGACCATTTTTTTCGCCACAGTTTGCGAAACCAGGAATACGGCGGTCTGGTTGACCGCGATAACGTCATTCCAGTCCTGCTCCGGGAATTCAAGGAACGGCCGACGACGCTGGATGCCAGCATTATTCACCAGCACATCAATCGCGCCCCACTCCGCTTCGATCTCATCTACCGCCTGTTTTACCTGCGCCGATTGCGTGACATCAAACGCTTTGGCGTGCGCGCGTAAGCCCAACTCACGCAGCTGCGCCGCGCCCTTCTCTGCGCCTTCGTGCGTGGTGGCGTTGATGATCACTTCAGCACCGGCTTCCGCCAGGCCGCGCGCCAGCAGATATCCAATGCCGCGCGCCGAACCGGTCAGCAGCACACGCTTGCCTTCGAGGGAAAATAACTGGCTCATCACTGCTCCTTAAAAGGTTAACTGGACTTTAGCGGCACGGGTTTTATCGCCGGCAAACTGCAGCGCGGCATCGATATCCTGCAAGGCATACTCACCGCTGAACAGCGGCAACGGGTTTACCACGCCGGTAGCCAGCCATTCGACGGCGGTGTTGAATTCATGAGTAAAGCGGAAGGAACCAACCAGATTAATCTCTTTGGCAATCAGCGCCATGATCGGGAAATTGGGAATGGTGCCGCCCATGCCAACCTGCACCAGCGTACCTTTGGCGCATACCACATCGAGGCAGCGCTGCAGCGAAGAAGGATGGCCGGAGGCTTCAAACGCCACATCGAAATAGCCTTTGTCGGCAAGATAGGGCGCGAAATCGCCGTCGGCGGCATGAATCACCTCGCTTGCGCCCATCTGCTGCGCCATCTCCAGTGAACGCTCGCTGATATCGCTGCACACAATGGAGGCCGCGCCGCGCGCTTTGGCCGCCGCCGCAATCAGGCACCCAATCGGACCCACGCCTGAGATAAACACGTGCTTGCCGGTGAGATCACCTGCCTGCTGCGTGGCGTGAATACACACCGCCAGCGGCTCAGCGAACACCATGACCGTTTCATCAGCATCCTGCGGGAACGGCACGCATTGCGCGCTATCCACCACTTTGTATTGGGTAAAACCGCCGTCAACGTGCGGCACATACATGGCGCTGCCGAAGAAGCGCATGGTGGTGCACTGGTTTTCCTGATCGCGCTGGCAATATTTGCACGCGCCGCAAGGCTTAGAGGGATTTACCGCGACTTTTTGTTGGGGTTTGAGTGCTGGATTGTCGCTCTCCACCACATAACCAATCACTTCGTGGCCCAGGATCATCGGCATTTTGATCTCGAAACTGCCGACCTTGCCTTCCTGATAGTAATGCAGATCGGAACCACAAATGCCGCCACGCGTGATACGCACCAGCGTACCCTTGCCGTCCCATTTCACCTGCTGCTGCGCAACGCTGACTTGTTTTTTTCCAGTGATTACGCCGGATTGCGTTTCGATATTCATAACGTCCCCATAAGAGCTGTAGCAATGGGGGCCATCAGACCGGGTTATGCGGCTTAAAACTGTGATGAACATCACCTAAAAACATGTTACGGAAAGCTGTTACCTGGAACGTGAAGTCTGCGATGCCGAAGAGGAAACAAGCGGCCGTAAGTGGCCGCCCGTGAAGAGAATTAATAGCCTGACATCAGGTCGTGGCTGTATTTGAACAGCTCAGAATCCGAACGTAAACCGAGCTTTTTCAGCGCCGATTGTTTCTGCCCGCTCACGGTTTTACGACTGCGCTTAAACTTCACGGCAATTTGTGACACGCTCAAACCATCGAGAAAACAACGCACCACTTCAACTTCACGCGGGCTGAGGGTTTTCACCTTCTCATACATATTGCCTTTGCTGCTGAAATCGAGGCTGTCATCCAGCGACTCTTCGCTCATGACATAGAGATTTTCAACCTCGTAGGCGACTTCTTTAGACAAGAACAAACGTCCCTGCGCCACCTGACGAATCGCATGGGTAATTTCCTGCATATTGTGGCTTTTGCCAATAAAGCCTTTCACGCCTGCACTTAGCACCATTTTGACGATGGCCGGACTCTCCATTGAAGAAGAGATCAGAATTTTTTGCTGGGGATGGTGATTACGCAGTTGCTTCACCAGCGCCAAACCATCCAGTTCACGTTCACCCAGCAGGAAATCCAGTACCAGCACATCGACTACGGTACTTCTCAGCTGATTAAATAATTCATTACTTGAAGCCCAGGTACCCACCAAATGAATATCGGGCTCATGTTTCAAACACAACTCGAAAACGGTACGGACCATGGGGTGATCATCAAGGACAGCCACACGCACTTGTTTATTGTGTGCATATACCATTTGTTTATTCCTTTATTACAGCATTAACTTTGTCCAATTCTGACTGTCACACCCGCTTCAATAAATAAATGGTGTCGATTACAACAGCTGTGAAAAAATAGCCTTCACAACATCAGAATTCTAAATCGATAGCGTCACCCTAATAGCGGTCATTTTTATATACCCCTTTTAGGTTTATATTTTTCCGTGATAGATTCTTACTTGCCTGCTCACGTAAAAGTGGGAAAAGTCTGACTTAACTCCTTAACAAGACCACATAAGAATTGTCTTGAAAGAAAAGGAGCAATCTAACTAACTGAATAAGCTAAGAAATGAACATCATATAGTGACATCGTCATCACCCTCTCTCTTTCGCTAAAAATCAAATATTTGAGAATGGTCGCAAAATTTTAACAGTAAAAGAATAGAACGAGCGAAAGATAATAATATCTTTATAATCCCTGGTCCTAATAGATATTAATGGATACCTTAAGAAGGCAGCGTGCTAATTAATCTTAATACTTTTCGCTTGTTGGCATTATTTTTTCTGGCTTTAGTTTCATGTTCATTAATAGCATCAGAGAAAAAACTGCAATTACTGGCGCGATATGATGTAGCTCAACCTGCTTTACAACTGGCTGAACCTATCTCTTCAGAGTTTCGTCATCACGTTCTCAAAGTTGCTGTCGCTGGGCAACCACAACCGCCCCTTTTTATGGATATAGATACGCGACGATTCGAAGGCGTGAGTGCGGATTATCTCTCTCTGATTCAGAATATGCTGGATACCACAATAGAAATCCATTATTACGCCAGCCATAGCGCGGCCCAGGAAGCCGTAACCAGCGGAGAAATGCAACTATTAGCGATCTATGTGGAACCCCCCTCAGTATCAAAGCCGCAAACCTTGATCGCCAGCGACCCCTGGATGCTGGATTATGCAGCGATCGGTTTTAAGTCTGGGCAGAACGCTCCATTAAAAATTGATGAACCCAATCGCATGGCCTGGTCTGGTTCAGCGTTGATGCGTGCACATTTAGAAGAGACTTTTAAGAGCGACCTTTTAGTTCGCTTTCCTGGTTACTACGATGCTGTCGCAGCAACAGTATTTGGCCAAACAGAGCGTGTATGGGGCAATGCCGCCACACTTACGCACCTTAATCGCTTCATGTTCGCAAATGCGCTGGATATAACCAAAGATGACCACGCTATTCCAATGAATTTCAGCTTTGGCATTAGCCCGCGTTATCCACAACTTGCCGAAGCGATTAATTTTTCCTTAACACAAATTCCTCTCTCTATTCGCATGCAGATAGCGAAGCGCTGGCAACTGGATACGTACCATGTGCTGCAGCGTAATCCGCTTGCACTCAAGCATGAAGAGGAGAAATGGCTACAGGCACACCCGCGTATTAACACCGCACTACCGCAAACCCTCGCTCCACTCAGCAGTCGCAACGGAAGCATGCCGTTTCGCGGCATGATCATTGATGTTTTAGATCTGATAGCCAACCAAAGTGGCATTACATTTAATTCAGAAGTTCAGGAAGAAAGTGGACGTAACCAAACCGATAAGCATTTTCCACATCTGTATGCGCTTGAGATGCTTACCCCGGATATGCCACCTCAGTTAATAACCCGCCCATGGCTGGTTTCACACTGGGTCATTATTCGCCATAAACGCCCTCGGAATATTATGGCTCGGGATCCTTTTCCCTTTGGCTCGGCTCTCATGCTGAACAATCGGCAGATGAAGGATTGGATGCTTCTGCATTATCCCCATCTGAACCTCGCCTATATCAACGATCCTTTGCAGGCCTTGCGCGAACTGCAGGCGCATGAAATCGATGCGGTAGTGCTGCCAAAAATTTTTGTGGATTATCTGCTCCACAACCATTATGCAGATGACCTGATTATTGAAACCACGTTGGGTGCAGACCCGGCACGTTTTGTTATGCGTGTTGAACCCGGTAATGAAACGCTGATTAGCATTCTCAATAAAGCCTTGATCGCGATTCCTCCCGAAACCATGTTCAAGTTGCTGGCACATTGGCGTCAGTCAGAGATGCCGTTCCTCAGTGCTTCATGGCAGAGTTACAAACAAGTTATCTTGCTGATCGTGTCCGTCTCGGCCGGATTGATAGCCCTTATTTTGCTGTGGAACCGTCATCTGCGGAAGGTTATTCAGCAGCGTATTCAGGCTGAAAATGCATTGAAAAATCAGCTCAATTTCACTCATACACTCTTCAATGACTCGCCCGTTGCCATGTATATCCGCGATAAACAAACCCGATTAGTGGATTGCAACAATGCCTACCTACGTTTTATGGATTTCCAGCGAGAAGATGTCATCGGTAAACGACTGTCGGACGTTCTCACTGGCAATAACGCCAGTATTCACAGTATTGAAGATGGCTATCAAAAAACCTTACTGGATGGCGAAGCCGTCATGCGCGATATACACATGGATTTTGAACAGCGGACATTCCAGCTTTATCACTGGATACTGCCGTTTCGCGATCGGCACGGTGATGTCGCAGGTGTTATTGGGGGCTGGCTGGATGTCACTGAACGCAATGCGCTGCTGCAGGAGTTACAACTCGCCAAAGATGTGGCTGATAAAGCCAACCGCTCCAAAAGTGAATTTCTTGCCAGCATGAGCCATGAAATCCGCACGCCACTGCATGCCATGATTGGCTTACTGGAGCTCGAAACTCGCTTGCAACCGGCTGATTCACTCTCAGAGAACATCCGTGTTGCGTACCATTCGGCACGCGCGTTGCTGTCATTGATTGGCGATATTCTCGATTTGTCGAAAATCGAGTCCGGCCTTTATCAACCAACGTTAGAAACGGTCTACCTTCCTGATGTTCTCGATCAAGCGGTTACGCTATTTCGTAATAAAGCAGAGAATAAGGGACTTGAACTGCGGGTAGAGATGGATATTGCTGCTTACTGGGTGAAGACAGACCCATTGATGCTGAATCAAATTCTCTCCAACCTATTGAGCAACGCCATTAAGTTTTCCGATTACGGTACTGTCACTGTCGTGCTCATGCAGGGCATTGCGCAGGAGGAGGACGGTTGTGAATTCGTGATCGAAGTTAGCGATCAAGGTTGTGGCATGACGGAGGACCAACAGCACGCCATCTTCGAACCTTTTGTGCAGGTGGGCGATCGTCAGCAGCAGCAAATTGGCACCGGATTAGGATTAAGCATTTGTCGTAATCTGGCGCATCTACTGGATGGTGAGCTGATTGTGGAAAGTGCGCCAGGGGAAGGCGCGGTGTTCTCTTTTTATTTCCGTGCCTTGCCCGGTGAACCGCAGGATCAAACACAGCCTCATTTGTCGCAGCCGCTGATCTCCGACAAGCTCTCCGTGATGATCATCGACGATCACGCACCCAACCGATTACTGCTTGGGAAACAGCTTGAACTGGCCGGCCATCAAGTCATGGTGAGTGAAAGTGCGGCAGAAGCACTGACGTTATGGCAGCAGGATCCATTACGTTTCGACCTCATCATCACAGACTGTAATATGCCGGGCATGAACGGCTTTGAGTTCGCTGAAGCGCTGCGTCTATACGAGCATGAGCATCAGTTAACACCGATCATGCTCTTCGGCCTGACTGCATCGGCTGAGCAGCATATTATGCAACGCTGCCTTCAGGCGGGAATGAACGATTGTCTTTTCAAGCCGCTGGATTTAGAGAGCTTACTTGCTCAGGTTGCACGTTGTACCCGGCGCAGCGCCATAAAACCCGAAATCCAGGCCCCGCCGGCAGCGAGTATCTCCTCTTTCCCACAGCTGTTAACACAACTGGCCGAACAGGATAGTGAAGGTTGTCTGGTGTTACTCAACAGCATACGAACCAGCCACGAAGAGTTGTTGGTATCACTTCAGCAAACCGATGATGCCAGCGCCCTGTCACAGCTGGGTCATAAATTAAAAGGAGGAGCAGCAATGCTAAATGCTCCAACCTTGACTGAACTGGGCCGCAAGTTGGAGAAACACCGCGAGGAAGCCCTCGATCCGCAAGTGTTAATTCAGCAGATTGTCGAGGAAATGAAACGTGTTAATGAGTCCTTGCAAGAATTTGAGAAACATCGCCTGAAAAAACATCAAGATTTATAGAATCATAATCTTATCGAGACATTTCTCGGTTCGCCCTATTAATCTGCCGGACATAATGGCCGTCAACGTCATCATTACGGTGCCGTTAAAGGGAGAGATATGTTTAATGCAAAAATTCTCATCGTTGATGAGCATCGTTTGGTTGCCGCCGGCGTGCAGGCTTTATTATTAATGAATGGCTTTAATTGTGTCACTACTGCGCACACAATTAACGATGGTATTGATGATATCATTCATCAACACATCGACATACTAATATTAGACCCTGACTTTAAAGAAAAAAATGGCATCGCATTTCTACGCGATATCGTCAAATCAAAGACGTGGATGAAAGTCATATTGATTAGTCGGGATAGCAACAACCATCTTTCAATACAGTCACTTAGCCAGGGCGCGAACGGGTTCGTGTCAACTTACGATCCCATTCAAACACTGATCGCCGCCATTGGCTGCGTTTCTAATAATGTGAATTATCTACCGGGCGACATTCTGGACAAACGTCAGCGTTATGCAAATGAGCAAGATATGCTTTCTCGCCTGACTGACCGTGAAAATTTAATTTTGCGACAGCTCGCACAGGGGAAGTCCAATAAAACCATCGCTTGCGAATTGGGATTAAATAATAAAACAATCAGCACTTATAAAACAAAGATATTCCAAAAACTTGAGTCAAAAAACCTGGTTGATATCATCGAACTTGCACGTCGCAATGGGGCTTGTTGAAAGAAAAATCAAGACTAGTCTTGCTGATTAATAACGTTATGGCGTGGCATGATATGCCTTGTCCTAACCCCGGACAGTTTTTAAAAAGATTGAGTTATAAAGGAATTAATAACCACAGAGCTAATTTATTAGCCCCTTCTTCATGCTATTACAGGGCGAGTAGGTTTCTTCCCGTGCCTGCCGAAAGAAGTCCGATACTTTCGTCTGCGACTTACCGCCCTGCTTTTTTTTGATACTTCTCACAGGCTGAACGCCACACACTTCCTTCCCTGCAAAATCCCGCTAGAGTTCACTCATCCGACCACTCTCTGAGTATGTGATTATGTCTGAACATTATGCCCACCTGTTCGCCCCGCTGGATTTGGGTTTCACCCAGCTTAAAAATCGTTTTCTGATGGGTTCGATGCATACCGGACTGGAAGAACACGCCGAGGGCGCAGAGCGCCTGGCCGCTTTTTACGCTGAGCGCGCGCGTGAAGGCGTGGCGCTGATTGTCACTGGCGGTATCGCGCCCAATCCGCAAGGCGTGGTGGCACAAGGCGGAGCGATCCTCAACCAGGAAAGTCAGTGCAACTGGCACCGTATCATCACCGATGCGGTGCATGCAGAAGGCGGCAAAATCGCGCTGCAAATACTGCATGCCGGGCGCTACAGCTATCAGCGTGACCTGGTTGCCCCATCGGCATTACAGGCGCCGATCAATCCTTTTACGCCCCAAGCGCTCAGCGATGCGGATATTCAGCAAACCATTCAGGACTTCGCGCACTGCGCCAAACTGGCGCAACAGGCCGGCTATGACGGCGTGGAGATCATGGGCTCGGAAGGTTATCTGATTAACCAGTTTCTGGTGGCGCACACCAATCAGCGCGAGGATGACTGGGGCGGCGATGTGACGCGACGCCAGCGCTTTGCATTAGCGGTGACGCAAGCGGTGCGTGATGCCGTCGGCAGCGACTTCATCATTATCTTCCGCCTGTCGATGCTCGATTTGGTCAATAACGGCAGCTCGCTGGAAGAGACGCTTTCACTGGCGCAAGCGCTGGAGCAGTGCGGCGTTACGCTGTTTAACAGCGGCATTGGCTGGCATGAAGCGCGCATTCCCACCATCGCCACCTGCGTGCCGCGTGCTGGTTTTGCCTGGGTCACGCAGCACCTGCGCGAGCGCGTATCGGTGCCGGTCATCGCCACCAATCGCATCAACCATCCCGATGTAGCTGAACAGCTTTTGCGTGATGGCATCGCTGATATGGTCTCGATGGCGCGCCCTTTCCTCGCCGATGCGGCTTTTGTCCGTAAAGCAGAAACCGGCCAGCCCGATGCCATCAACACCTGCATTGCCTGTAATCAGGCCTGCCTCGATCAAATCTTTGTTGGCAAAATCACCTCTTGTCTGATGAATCCGCGCGCCTGCCACGAAACGCTGATGCCGGTGATCGCCACCAAGCAACCGAAACAGCTGGCGGTGGTGGGCGCGGGACCCGCGGGTATGGCGTTCGCGCTGCAGGCGGCGCAGCGCGGCCATCAGGTCACGCTTTACGAAGCCGATGCGCAAATTGGCGGACAATTTAATATCGCCCGGCAGATTCCCGGCAAAGCCGAATTCAGTGAAACGCTGCGCTATTTCCGTCACCAACTTTCTGCCGCAGGCGTAACGATTAAAACGGAACATCGCGTCAGCGCTGACGAACTGGCAGCCGCTGACGAAGTGATCATCGCAACCGGTATCTTGCCGCGCCAGCTGACGATTCCTGGCATCGATCATCCCAGCGTGCTGAGCTATCTCGATGTGATACGCGATAAAAAACCGGTGGGAAAACGCGTGGCGATTATCGGCGCGGGCGGCATTGGTTTTGATACCGCCGAGTTTCTGCTGCATCAAACCAGCCATGACGATTTTTACCAAAGCTGGGGCATCGATCGCAGCCTGCAGGCGCGAGGTGGTTTGATGGCGCCACAGCTACAGCCCGCCGATCGGCAAATCTGGCTGCTGCAACGTAAATCCGGCAAGCCGGGCGCAGGCTTAGCGAAAACCACCGGCTGGATCCACCGCGCCAGCTTGCAGGCGCACGGCGTGCAGATGTGGGGCGATGTCGAATATTTGCAGATTGATGATGCAGGACTGCATCTGCGTCATCAGGGCGAAGCGATGACGCTGGCGGTGGATAACGTGGTGATTTGTGCCGGACAGGAACCGCTGCGCCTGCTGGCGGATCAGCTCAGCGCGCGTGGCAAATCCGTACGTGTGATTGGGGGTGCGGATGTGGCGCAGGAGCTGGATGCTCGCCGCGCCATCGCTCAGGCGACCGAACTGGCGCTGAGTGTGTAATTAGCGCAGTTTGACCGAACGCAGTACCACGAACTTGGCGTTGGACGCCACCAGCTCGCAGTTGCCAAACAGCTTTTTCATTTTGACGTGATAACCGAGGTGGCGGTTGCCGACGATGCGCAACTCGCCGCCATACTGCAGGCAGCGTTTCGCATCACGCAGCATTTGCCATGCCAGATGATCGGTTACCGCGTGCTGCTGATGGAATGGCGGATTGCACAGCACCGCGTGCAGGCGATCGGACGGGAAGCCACTCAGCACGTTGTTAACGCGAAACTGACAGCGCGCCATATCCTGCGGACGGTTCACTTCCACGTTCAGTTTGCTTGATGCCACCGCCATGTAGGATTCATCATAAAACAGCACGTCCGCGTTTGGGTTCTGTTCCAGTGCCAGCAAGCCAATCACGCCGTTGCCACAACCCAGGTCGAGAATCTCACCTTCAATGTCAAAAGGCAGATGCTGCATAAAGAAGCGTGCGCCCACATCCAGCGACGCGCGGGAAAACACGTTGGCGTGATTGTGGATCTGGTACTCAGAATCATCCAGCGGCCAAACGGTGGTGGCGGGCTGATCCGCTAATTGCGGCGCAGTGAAGCGGCTGTAAATCAGACGCGCTTTTTTCCACGCCAGCGAGGTTTTGCTCTCGCCGAGGATGCGCTCGAACAGTTGCAGCGTGGAGTTGTGAATATCTTTGGCCTTCGCCGCCGCCAGAATCAGCGTGTCCGGCGTGACCACTTCGCGCAGTGCACGCAGTTGATGCTCGAGCAGCGCCAGCGCTTTGGGGATTTTGATCATCACCACCGCCGGTGCGGCCGGCAATGGCGCCAGGCTATCGAGAAAATGCACCTGATCTTCATCCATCTCATTGAGTCGCAGGTTCTGTTTTGCCGCCTGTTCGCTCAGCAGTGAATCGCTGACGTGCCACACCGGACGTGCACCCAACCCGCAAGTCAGCGCGCCAAAGCTGTCGTTGAACACCAAAACCGGTCCCTCAGGCAGCGCTTGCTGCAACAGGTATTCATCGGCGGAATCCCACGCCTGTAGCGGGCTTTCCTCACGCATTGGCGGGAAGCGGTGCAGCGTCAGCGTGCGATTGGTCAGTTCAAGTTGGCTCATGGAATCTCCGGCGTGGTACACTTTGCGCGATTTTCGCCCTAAAAAGGGGGCGCAGTATACTGTCTTTCGCCGGGAATCCCAATGTCATTAATCTATCTGCAGGGCTACCCTGAAAACATCCTCGAGCAGGTTCAGACGCTGATCGAACATGAGCGCTTAGGTGCCTTTCTCCAGCAACGCTATCCCGATACGCACAATATCGTCAGCGACCGCGCGCTCTATGATTACACACAGGCGCTGAAAAACCGCTATATGCGCAGCGCGCCTCCAGTGAGCAAAGTGATTTGGGACAATAAGATCAAGGTGATGAAGCACGCGTTGGGACTGCACACGGCGATTTCGCGCGTGCAAGGCGGCAATCTAAAAGCCAAAGCGGAGATTCGCATCTCCACTTTCTTCCGCCTCGCACCGGAAGCGTTTTTGCGCATGATCGTGGTGCACGAGCTGGCGCACCTGAAAGAGAAAGAGCACGACAAAGCGTTTTACCAACTCTGCTGCCACATGGAACCGGATTATCATCAGCTCGAATTTGACGCACGCTTGTGGATGACCGATCAGGCGATGCGCGGCAACGCGGCTTAAAGAAACTCCTGCGCTTTTTGGATCAGGCTGGTTTTGGTCAGTGCGCCCATAAAACGGCGCTCCTGCGGATTATTTAGCACCGGCAGGCGTTCAAGCGTGACGCGGGCAAAGGCTTCCCAGCCTTCGCGCATGCTTTGATTCTGATAAATGCAGGGAAAGTTATTGTCCATCACGCTACTGACTGGCGAATGCAGCGTGATCTCCTGCGACAACACCTTGCGTGAGATATCGTGTATCGACACCACGCCGAGAAATTGCCCTTCACTATTAATCACATAGACATAACGTTCCCGCTTGAGCGAGCTCACCGCCAGCGCCTGCCCTACTGACTCTTCTGGCTGCAACGCCGCGCCGGGAATGATCAACTGATCGACACGCATGTTATCGAAATCATACTTGGCTTCGGAACGACTGAAATGGCTGCTCACCACCGGATAAGTGCTGGACGATTGCAGGCGATACACCACCATCGAGGCCAGCACTGACGCGATCATAATCGGGAATAGCAGGCTGCTATTCAGCGTCATCTCAAGCACCATCAGCATCGCCATTAACGGTGCCTGGCTGACCGCCGCCAGCACCGCCGCCATGCCGATGGCCGCATACAGCAAAGTATTGCCGACCGGTAAATGCAGCATCACACCCATCTGCGCCAGCGCCACGCCGAGCAGTGCGCCGATCAATAAGGAAGGGGTAAACAGCCCGCCCACCGCGTTGGAACCCACCGACAGCGTGGTCGCCAGCGTTTTTAGCACCAGCAATCCCAGTAATCCCATCAGTAGATATTGGCCATCAATGATTTTCACGATCACTTCGTAACCGTTACCGAGAATATCGGTGGAGATCAGCGCCAAAAAGCCCACTGCTAATCCACCGGCGCCGAGCCGCAGCGGCAGCGAACGCACGCGGCCAAACAGCGCCTTGCTGCGCGCAATCAGTTTGATCAGCAGCCAGCCGGCGATACCGGCGACAAAACCAATCAGCAACGTCATCAGCAAACTGCTGATATCCATCTGGAATAGCGCTTCGGATAACGGATATAGCGCGCTGCGAAAACCCAGCGACCACATGGTCATCACCGCCACCGCCGACGAGACAATTAGCGGAATCAAGCGTTGTAGCGCCGAGATGCCAAAAGCGATCTCCGCGACAAATATCGCCGACGCCAACGGGGCGTGATACACCGATGAAAGCCCGGCAGCAGCGGCCATCGCCACGATATCGCTGTTACGCAGATTCAGCGATTTCGGCAGCCAGCGCCCGATTAAACTGCCGCTCAGCGCCGATAGCTGCACCATCGGCCCCTCTTTACCTATCGACGCGCCGCTGCCGATGCTGGCCATCGATGACAGCGCACGGAACAGCGAGGTTTTGGTTGGTACCGCATCGAGCCGCGCGTTGATCACCTCCAGATAATCGGTCTGCACCGTTTCCTGTTTCTCAATCGCCACCGCATAGCGCAGGAAAAAACCGGCCAATACGCCGCCCGCGCCCACCAGCAGCGGCCAGAAGATCCACGGCCAGACATGCATCGCCACGGTGATTTCACTGTCACTGTTGAACAGCAGATGGTTGATCAATTCAATTACGCCGCGAAAGGCCAGCGTCACCAGCGAGGCCACACATCCAACGGGGATGGCGATCAGTAATGTGGTCCAGTTCAGAGCATGTTTACTTCCACTCACCCGCGCGTCCCCGCTAAGTCGGTTAAAAAGTTGTGCGGCATCATCATATTGGAATGCGGATCTCAGGATCAAATTTCGCCTGCCTGGCGCTCAGATGAACATGTTACTCTGCCGTTTTACTTTAGCAGGAGAGCAGCACGTGATTCGTTTCGCCATCGTGGGAACCAACTGGATTACCCGCCAGTTTATCGACGCCGCGCATGAAACCGGCAAGATGAAGCTGAGCGGCGTCTATTCGCGTAGTCAGCAGCAGGCCGACGCGTTTGTGGTGGATTATCCCTGTAAGCTGACCTTCACCTCTCTGGATGAGCTTGCCGCCAGCAGTGAGATCGATGCGGTGTATATCGCCAGTCCGAATGCGCTGCACAGTGAGCAGGCGATACTGTTTATGTCGCATGGCAAGCATGTGATTTGCGAGAAGCCGATGGCGTCTAACCTGCGTGAAGCCGAGGCGATGATTGCCTGCGCGCGCCAGCATCAGGTGGTGCTGTTCGAAGCCTTTAAAACCGCCAGCCTGCCCACCTTCCTGCAACTGCAAAAAACGCTGCCGCAATTGGGCAAACTGCGTAAAGCCTTGATCAACTACTGCCAGTATTCCTCGCGTTATCAGCGCTATCTGGATGGTGAGAACCCGAATACCTTTAATCCTCGCTGGTCGAATGGCTCGATGATGGATATCGGCTTTTACTGCCTCGCCGCCGCTGTCACCTTGTGGGGGGCGCCACAGCAGGTCAAGGCGCAAGCTTCCCTGCTGGAAAGTGGCGTTGATGCGCATGGCGTGGTGGTGCTGGGCTACGGCGATTTTGATGTCACGCTGCTGCACTCAAAGGTCAGCGATTCACTGATCCCGAGTGAAATTCAGGGCGAAGCGGGATCGCTGGTGATTGAAAAGATCTCCGAGTGCCAGCAACTGCGCTTTATCCCGCGCGGTGGCGAGAGCCAAAACCTGACGCAGCCGCAGCACATCAATACCATGCTGTATGAAGCCGAAACCTTCGCCAAATTGGTGGAAGCCGGTGAAGTTGAGCATGCGGGGTTAGAAAACTCACGTATTACGGCGCAACTGCTCACGGAAATCCGTCGCCAGACCGGCGTGGTATTCCCGGCGGATCAGGCTGAAGTGTAAATATTGCAAAACATTTCCAGAGCCCTCTTGAAAGCGATTATCGAACTCCGTATGTTTAGCGCTGCAAAGGGGAGTAACTTCTACGCTGATTGATCGTCATTACGATGCGCCACGCAATATGCGTTACGCATCCGGTCGTCAGGCAACCCGGAATCTATTCTGAGTTGTAAGTGAGACCTTGCCGGAAGGCGAGGTTTGCTTGCAGCACGATCAAAGCGGCTGACGTCTTCTGACTTCAGCCGCTTTTTTATTTCTGGAAAAGGATACGACTATGCACTCAGTTGGCACACCGTTACTTTGGGGCAGCTTCGCTGTCGTAGTGCTCATCATGCTGGCGATCGACCTGCTATTACAGGGCCGACGCGGCGCACAAACCATGTCATTCAAACAAGCAGCGGTCTGGTCGCTGATTTGGGTGTCAGTTTCACTGCTGTTCAGCGCCGCCTTCTGGTGGTATCTCGACGGCACCGCCGGGCGCGAAGTTGCCACCGCGCAAACCCTCGCCTTCCTCACTGGCTACGTTTTAGAGAAAGCGCTGGCGGTGGATAACGTCTTTGTCTGGCTGATGCTGTTTAGTTACTTCGCTGTACCAGCCAACCTGCAGCGCCGCGTGCTGATTTATGGCGTATTGGGCGCAATTGTGCTGCGTACCATCATGATCTTTGCTGGCAGCTATTTGGTTACTCAGTTCAGCTGGATCCTTTACGTGTTCGGCGCCTTCCTGCTGTTCACCGGCCTGAAAATGGCGTTGGCGAAAGAGGAAGATGACAGCACGGTGGGCGACAAACCGGTGGTGCGCTGGCTGCGCAAACATCTGCGCATGACCGATAGTCTGGACGGCGAAAAGTTCTTCACCCGCAAAAACGGTGTGCTGTTTGCTACGCCGCTGCTGCTGGTGCTGATCATGGTTGAACTGAGCGATGTGATTTTCGCCGTGGACAGCATTCCCGCGATCTTCGCGGTGACCACCGATCCGTTCATTGTGCTGACTTCCAACCTGTTCGCGATTCTTGGCCTGCGCGCCATGTACTTCCTGCTGGCTAACGTCGCGGAGCGTTTCTCGATGCTGAAATATGGCCTGGCAATTGTGCTGGTGTTTATCGGTATCAAAATGCTGATTGTCGAGTTCTATCACATTCCCGTCGGCATCTCGCTGACGGTGGTGGGTGTAATTCTTGGCGGTACGCTGCTGATCAACGCCTGGGTAAACCACAGAAACGACCAGAAGAAGATCTCACCATAATCTTCTGCAGGGGCGCTAATCGCCCCTGCTTTGTTTCGCCAGTGGCAACCTTCACCTTTTATATATCTGTCACACTTCCCATCATCAGCAGATCAAAAAACCGATCTGCTGCGCATGCACAGAATTATCTCTTTCCTCATAAGCTCTTTTCCTTATACTCCGCCGGGCAAACCGTTGTGCGTGGTGGAACCGCGCACAATACTCATGACCGCGAATATAAAAAGACTGTGATATGCAAAACAACTTTATTGGACGTCTGGGCGCACTGTTCGCAGGAAGCCTGGTAAAACAAATCATGATCGGCCTGGTGGCGGGCGTGGCGCTGGCGTGGTTCTCACGCGATGCCGCACTGGCCGTTGGCTTGCTGGGTGAGCTGTTCGTGCGTGCGCTAAAAGCCGTCGCGCCGCTTCTGGTTTTGGTGCTGGTGATCTCTTCGATTGCTAACCATCAGCAGGGACAGAAAACCAATATCCGCCCGATTATCATGCTGTATCTGCTCAGCACGTTCTTTGCTGCGGTTGTGGCGGTGATCTTCAGCCATCTGTTCCCTCAGACGCTGTCGATGAACGTCGGCGCCACGCAAATTACGCCGCCGTCGGGTATTACCGAAGTGCTGCACGGTTTGCTGATGAGCATGGTGTCGAACCCGATTGAAGCACTGATGAACGCCAACTACATCGGTATTTTGGTGTGGGCGCTGGGATTGGGGCTGGCGTTTCGTCATGCCAGCCCAAGCAGCAAAGCGTTTCTTAATGACGCGTCCAATGCCGCGACCTGGGTCGTGCGCTGTGTGATCCGCTGTGCGCCGCTGGGAATTTTTGGTCTGGTGGCCTCTATTCTCGCCTCAACCGGCTTTGACGCGCTGTGGGAATACGCCAATCTGCTGGCGCTGCTGCTCGGCTGCATGCTGATTATGGCGCTGGTAATCAACCCAATGCTGGTGTTCCAGAAGATTCGCCGCAACCCGTATCCGCTGGTGTTTACCTGCATGCGTGAAAGTGGCGTCACCGCGTTCTTCACCCGCAGTTCAGCGGCTAACATTCCGGTCAATATGGCGCTGGCGAAACGTCTCAATCTGGATGAAGACACGTATTCCGTGTCGATCCCGCTGGGTGCCACCATCAGCATGGCTGGCGCATCCATCACCATCACGGTGTTGACGCTGGCGGCAGTACATACGCTGGGTATTGCGGTGGATGTTCCAACCGCCATTCTGTTGAGTCTGGTGGCGTCACTGTGTGCTTGTGGCGCATCCGGTGTGGCCGGCGGTTCGCTGCTGCTGATCCCGGTAGCCTGCAACATGTTTGGTATTCCAAATGATTTGGCGATGCAGGTAGTAGCGGTGGGCTTTATTATTGGCGTGCTGCAGGATTCCGCCGAGACCGCGCTGAACTCCTCGACGGATATTCTGTTTACCGCGGCCGTATGCCAGGCCGAAGCCGAGCGCCAACCGCGTCGTACGGTGTCAGAGTCGGAGTAAAGTAAGGTTTTTGAATATGGGTCGCCATCCATGGCGACCTGGTTTTACAAGGTCACACCGCTTTTAAAGATGGCTAACTCGCGAAAATCGTTAGTTTCGTTGCGCGCGGGTTGGCCATTGGCAATCGCCACAATCATATCGACGAAGTCCGCCAGCATCTCCGCCATACTCATTCCTTCAAGCAAACGCCCGGCATTAAAATCGATCCAGTGCGGCTTCTTCTCGGCGAGCTGCGTATTGGTGGCGATTTTCACCGTCGGCACAAAACCGCCGTACGGCGTGCCGCGTCCGGTGGTGAACAGCACCATATGACAGCCAGCGCCCGCCAGCGCGCTGGTTGCAACCGCATCGTTGCCCGGCGCACTTAACAGATTCAGTCCCGGTGTATGCAGGCGCTCACCGTACTTCAGCACATCCACCACCTGACTTTGTCCGGCCTTCTGCGTACAGCCGAGCGACTTCTCCTCCAGCGTGGTGATGCCGCCCGCTTTGTTGCCGGGTGATGGATTCTCATAAATCGGCTGCTGGTGATCGATAAAGTAGCGCTTGAAGTCATTTATCATCGCCACGGTTTTTTCAAAGGTGGCTTCATCGCGGCAGCGACTCATCAAAATGCGCTCTGCGCCAAACATCTCCGGCACTTCGGTCAGCACCGTGGTGCCGCCGTTGGCAATCATCTGGTCAGAGAAACAGCCCAGCATAGGATTGGCGGTGATGCCGGAAAAACCATCCGAACCGCCGCACTCCAGGCCAAACTTCAGCTCGCTGAGTTTGCCCGGCTGGCGTTGATCCGCGCGCATGGCACCATAGAGTTCGTGCAGACGTTCCAGCCCCGCTTCCACTTCATCATCCTGCTTCTGGCACTCCATGAACTGCACGCGATCGCTATCGAAGCCACCAAGCGTTTCACGAAACACATCAACCTGATTGTTCTCGCAGCCAAGCCCAATCACCAGCACCGCGCCGGCATTGGGATGACGCACCATGTTCTGCAACATGGTGCGGGTGTTCTCGTGATCCTGCCCGAGCTGCGAACAGCCAAACGGATGGCTGAACAGATGCACGCCGTCAATGCCTTCGGCGTCATTGGTCTCTTTCATAAAGCGCGTCAGGATTTGCCGCGCGATGCCGTTGACGCAGCCCACGGTGGGCAGGATCCATAACTCATTACGGATGCCCACTTCTCCGCTGGCGCGACGATAGATCTGCACGTCGCGATCGCCAGCTTGCGGCGGCAGATCGAGAAAATCGGGTTGATAGTCATACTCATCTACGTCGCTTAGGTTGGTGCGCGCATTGCTGGAGTGAATGATTTCGCCGGCAGCGATCGGTTGAGTGGCGTGCGCGATCGGCAAACCGTATTTGATCACCAGCGCGTCAGTGGCTAAAGGCTGCAGCGCAAACTTATGGCCGCGCCCAACCTCCTGCTGCAAGATGATCGCCTGTTGATTGATTTCGACCTGGGTATTGGCTGGCAAATCGCGCAACGCCACAGCAACGTTGTCGCGTGAATGGATTCTAATGGCATCTTGCATAGCGTTATCTCAGTTGTGTCAACGCCGTCCGCATCCCGTGGACGATGATGTTTTGCAGGTGTTGGCTGACCGCAGCCACTAATCCGGGCTGCTGAGTGAGATCTTCGCCCCAGTGATTGGCGTCGCTGAGTACCGCACGCACCAACTGTTCTGGAGTCTGTTTATCGTTATTTACTGCTGACCACAGTTCAGCGAAACGCTGCAGCCACTGTTCGTCGTCCTGCAGCGGCCAGTGACGTTTGCCCTCTGCACCACGATAAAAGGCCAGCAGCGCGGCAAAGGCGAAGGTCAGCCGCACAGGCCATTGCCCGTTTTGCTGCTGCGACAACAACAATTGCGGCAGCAAACGGGTGCGGAATTTGGTCATGCCGTTAAGGGCGATGGAGAGCAACGCATGGCGGATAAAGGGATTGCGGAAGCGACGCTGCACCGCGTCGGCAAAGGCGTGCAGCTCGTCGCGCGGCAGATCCAGCGTGGGGATGACCTCATCGCGCAGCAGCGCATCGACAAAGCCAGCCATCTGCGCATCATCCATCGCCTCTCCCACGCTCTCCAGCCCGGCCTGAAATGCCACCGGCACCAGCGCGGTGTGCGCGCCGTTAAGGATCGCCACCTTTTGCGCTTTGTACGGTGTGATGTCGTCAACCAGCTTCACTTCTGGTGCCAGCGCGTGCAGCTGCAGCTCCTGCGCCAGTGCATTTGGTCCCTGAATCACAAACTGGTAATAGACTTCGCCCGCCACCAGATAGCGATCTTCGTAGCCTAATGACGCTTCGATCGCCGCGCTATCCGCGGGATAACCGGTGACAATGCGATCCACCAGCGTGTTGTAGAACGCGCAGTGATCCTGCACCCAGCGGGCAAACGCCGGCGGCAGCTGCCAATGCTGACTGTAGCGCAGCACCAGCTCACGCAGCGTGTCGCCGTTGTAATCGATCAATTCACAGGGCACCACCAGCCAACCTTTATCGCTGGCACCGGCAAAATGGTTGAAGCGCGCCCACAGCAGCTGCGTCAGCTTGCCGGGGAAGGATGAGGCGGGCGTGTCGTCCAGCCGATCCTGCTCCGCAAAGGCAATGCCGGCTTCTGTGGTATTGGAGAAGACAAAGCGCATCTGCGGTGCGCGTGCCAGCACGAGAAACGCATCAAACTGCTGATACGGCTGGATTTCACGATTCACGCTGCGGATCAGGCGGGCTTCACTCACCTGTTCGCCCGCCGCATTGAGTCCGCGAATCAGCGTGGTGTATAAGCCATCTTGCTGATTCAGCGTCTCTTCCACCACGCGGTTGCGCGGCCGCACCACCACCACGCCCGCATCGGTATTGTGATGCTGATTAAGCCAGTCGAGCTGCCAGTCGATAAAGGCGCGGAGGAAGTTGCCTTCACCAAACTGGATAACGCGCTCGCTGTAGTGTGCGCCAGGAAAATCGTGACGGTTGAGTCGCTGCATTATCAGGCTCCCAGCTCAATGCCGAAGTAATCGCGCGCATTGTTGAAACTGATGTTCTGTACCATCTGCCCTAACAACGCCTCGTCTTCAGGCGCTTCGCCCCGCGCCACCCAATTGCCGATCATCTGGCACAGCAGACGACGGAAATATTCATGACGTGTGTAAGAGAGGAAGCTGCGGCTGTCGGTTAGCATGCCGACAAAGCGGCTCAGCAGGCCGATTTGCGCCAGCTGCGTCATCTGCCGCTGCATGCCATCCAGCTGATCGTTAAACCACCACGCCGAACCAAACTGCATCTTGCCGGGTTCGCCTTCACCCTGGAAATTGCCTGCCATGGTCGCCAGCACTTCGTTGTCGCGCGGGTTGAGGCAGTAAAGAATGGTTTTGGGCAGCGCGTTATTGCGGTTCTGCGCATCCAGCAGACGCGCCAGAGGAATCGCCAACGGCGCATCGTTAATCGAATCGAAGCCCACATCCGGCCCGAGGATATCGAACTGGCGGCGATTGGCGTTGCGCAGCGCGCCAATGTGATACTGCTGCGCCCAGCCGCGACGCGCATATTCGCTGCCGAGCCACACCAGCACGGCGGTTTTAAACTGGGCCGTCTCTTCAGCGGAAGGCGCTGCACCTTGCAGTCGGCGCGCCAGAATGCCATCCAGCGTGGCGTCATCCGCTTCCGCAAACACCACCACATCCAGCGCGTGATCGGAAATTTTGCAGCCATGCGCGGCGAAGTGATCGAGTCGCTGGCTTAAGGCGCGGCGCAGATCGTCAAAGCGCTGCACGTTAACATCCGCGACCTGCGCTAAGCGCTGAATCCACGGTAGGAAACTCTCCAGCTCAATGTTAAAGGCTTTGTCTGGACGCCAGCTCGGCAGCACTTTGACGTCAAAGCTGCTGTCCTGCGCCAGCTTGCGGTGATGCTGTAAGTCGTCGAGCGGATCGTCGGTGGTGCCGACCATTTTCACCTTCATCTGCTGCATGATGCCGCGCGCGCTGAAGGCGTCCTGCGCCAGCAGTTCATTGCACTGCTGCCAGATGCGATCTGCGCTCTGCTCATTCAGCAGCACATCGGTAATGCCAAAAGGGCGGCGCAATTCGAGGTGCGTCCAGTGATAGAGCGGATTGCCGATGGTATGCGGCACGGTACGCGCCCAGGCGTTAAATTTCTCACGATCGCTGGCATCGCCGGTGCATAACGCTTCCGGCACGCCGTTACCGCGCATCGCACGCCATTTGTAGTGATCGCCTTTCAGCCAGATGTCATAGAGGTTGGTGAAGCGGTAATTATCGGCAATCTGCTGCGGCGGTAAGTGACAGTGATAGTCGAAAATCGGCTGGTCTTTAGCGTAGTCGTGGTACAGACGACGGGCGAACTCGGTGTCGAGTAGAAAATCCTCACTCATAAAACGCGACATACCTGCTTCCTCATTTTGTAGCCAGATGGCTTTTAACTAAAAGTTATCATACCAATTTAAACGGGCGGCAAAATTATTTGCGATCCGACTCACAATAATGACAGTTTCACTGTGGGTATATGGACGATTATGTTGCGGATAATGCGTTAAATGGCTGTTTTAACGATCTTTAGCCCTAACACACACTGGCCGCAAGGTTTATGTGATGGCATTCAACTTTTAAAGCGGTATAACAAGTTAACCTCTCGCTCCGTTGCTAACGGGATTAATGGCACAGGCAAGGAACTGCGGGAGTGAACAGCACTGTTCACGTCTTCCCGCTCCAGATAACTACAGCGGTAAACCGCAACGACAGACTGGACGAGGTTAATAATGCGTAAGATCAAAGGGCTACGCTGGTACATGATTGGGCTGGTGACGCTGGGCACCGTGCTCGGTTACCTGACGCGCAATACCATTGCCGTCGCTGCGCCCACGCTGGAAACGCAGTTGGGTATCACCACGCAACAATATTCTTATATCGTCGCCGCCTATTCGGCGTGCTACACCATCATGCAGCCGGTAGCCGGTTATGTGCTGGACATGCTCGGCACCAAAATTGGTTATGCGGTGTTTGCCGTGCTGTGGGCAATCTTCTGTGCGGCAACCGCGATGGCGGGCAGTTGGGGCGGCTTTGCACTAGCACGCGGCGCGGTGGGTGCCGCCGAAGCAGCAATGATTCCCGCAGGCCTGAAAGCCAGTAGCGAATGGTTCCCTGCCAAAGAGCGTTCGGTGGCGGTGGGCTATTTCAACGTGGGCTCGTCAATTGGCGCAATGCTGGCTCCGCCGCTGGTGGTGTGGGCGATCATGGCGCACAGCTGGCAAATGGCGTTCATTATTACTGGCGTGCTGAGCATGGTGTGGGCCCTCTGCTGGCTAGTGTTTTATAAGCATCCTAAACAACAAACCAAGCTGAGCGATGAGGAGCGTCACTACATCATTGCCGGCCAGGAGTTGCAGCATCAAACCGGTAATAATAAGAAGATGTCGGCACGCCAGATCCTGCGCAATCGCCAGTTCTGGGGCATTGCGCTGCCGCGTTTCCTCGCCGAACCCGCGTGGGGAACGTTTAACGCGTGGATCCCGTTGTTTATGTTTAAGGTGTACGGCTTCAATTTGAAAGAGATCGCCATGTTTGCCTGGATGCCGATGTTGTTCGCCGATCTCGGCTGCATCGTCGGTGGCTATTTGCCGCCGCTGTTTCAGCGCTGGTTTGGCGTCAATCTCATCGTCTCACGCAAACTGGTGGTGACCATGGGCGCGGTGTTAATGATTGCGCCAGGCACCATCGGGTTGTTTACCAGCCCGTATGTGGCGATTGGGTTGTTGTGCGTCGGGGGTTTTGCCCATCAGGCGCTTTCAGGCGCGCTGATCACCCTCTCTTCGGATGTATTTGGCCGTAACGAAGTGGCTACCGCCAATGGCTTAACCGGCATGGCGGCCTGGACAGCGAGCACCCTGTTTGCGTTGGTGGTCGGTGCGCTGGCCGATACGCTGGGCTTCAGCCCGCTGTTCGCGGCGCTGGCGGTGTTTGATCTGCTAGGCGCGGTGGTTATCTGGACAGTGCTGAAAAACCAGCCGGTTTCTGAACTCGACGATCAGCCTGCGGTGCAGTCCGCTGCAGTACGCACCTAACCTTCTCGGGCTGGCATCGGCCAGCCCATTTCCTCTGTTCGGCTGAAGTGGTATAACAACTCAACTTTCTCCCACAGCGGACCGCGCAATGGACCTGACCGAATCACGACGCCTTTATCAACAGCTCGCCAGCGAACTCAAACGCCGCATTGAAGCTGCCGACTACCGGGTCGGCGACAAACTGCCTGCCGAGCGTCTGATTGCGGAAGAGATGCAGGTGAGCCGTACCGTGGTGCGTGAAGCGATCATCATGCTGGAAGTGGAAGGTTACGTGGAGGTGCGGAAAGGTTCCGGCATTCACGTCATCAGCAGCCAGCAGCAGAACCGCGTGGTAACGTCCAGCCAGCTGGAGTTCGCTAATTTCGGCCCCTTCGAGTTATTGCAGGCGCGCCAGTTGATTGAAAGCAACGTGGCTGAGTTTGCCGCCACGCAGGTGACACGCCAGGATATCGTGGCATTGATGGCAATTCAGGAGAAAGCGCGTCAGGAAGATCATTCGCGCGATTCGGCGTGGGATATGGAGTTTCACGTGCGCATTGCGCAATCGACGCAGAACAGCGCCTTAGCAGCGATTGTCGAGAAGATGTGGCTGCACCGTCTGCACAATCCTTACTGGTTAAAGCTGCACGAACATATTGATGCCAAAAATATCACCAGCTGGTGTGACGATCACGACCAGATTCTCAAAGCCCTGATCCGCAAAGATCCCGCCGCCAGTAAGCTGGCAATGTGGCAACATCTGGAAAATACTAAGCAGATGCTGTTTAACGCCACCACCGATGATTTCGAATTTAACGTTGATCGTTACATGTTTGCTGAAAATCCGGTCATCCTGCCTGAAGGTAGCGAAAACCCACGCTGATCCTGCTTATTTTTCAGGCGTTTTGTTGCTGAAAAAGTCAGTTAGTCTGCAATAGTGTCAGCTCATGTAAAGCTCCTTTTGACCACCTGCGTCTAAAGGTAAAACTCCTGTGCGGCAGGCACTTTCCCCTGTCTGGATAACGTTATTTTTGTTACAGTTATCGCCCTTTTATTACCCTTTGCGACAGGGCTTTAAAAAGTCGCTGATTTAACAATCAATTCTGGAAGGATCCGGAAACTCCTGCTCAGGCTGCTTATCTAAAATGTATAACCAACGCCAGTCTGCGCCTAAGCCCCTCACGGGCACGTTTAACAATGATGTTCAGGAATGATTGATGGATATTTTGCAAGCATTGCTGCATGCCTTATGGCAGCAGGATTACGAAATGCTCTCCGACCCGACGTTGGTTTGGGCCATTTATGGCGTGTTGTTCATGATTCTGTTTCTGGAAAATGGACTGCTGCCCGCCGCCTTTCTGCCGGGCGATAGTTTACTGATTTTGGTCGGCGTTTTGATTGCCAAAGGCACCATGGGTTTCCCGTTGACGCTGCTGATTCTGACCACAGGCGCCAGCCTCGGCTGCTGGGTGAGCTACATTCAGGGCCGCTGGCTCGGTAATACGCCTACCGTACAAAAATGGCTTTCACACTTGCCCGCGCAATATCATCAACGCGCCCATCGGCTGTTCCATCGGCATGGCTTGTCTGCACTGCTGGTGGGTCGCTTTATTGCCTTCGTTCGCACCTTGCTCCCTACCATCGCCGGGCTTTCTGGCCTGAGTAATGCGCGCTTCCAGTTCTTCAACTGGGTAAGTGGCTTCCTGTGGGTGCTGATCCTTACCGTGCTGGGCTTCGCGCTGGGTAAAACACCGATTTTCCGTCGTTACGAAGATGAGCTGATGTTGTGCCTGATGCTGCTGCCGCTGGTGCTGCTGGTGATTGGCCTGGTCGGTTCTTTAGTAGTGATTTGGCGTAAACGTCAGTCAGCGCGTAGCGGGAATTCACAGTCATGATCACATTCCGTGGATTCCCAAGGCGTTTCCTGCCTTGGGCGCTGGGTGGCGCGTTGGCGCTGCTGGCGATCTGTTTCGTTCCGACCTTGATGCAGCATGAAACCGTGGTGCAGATCCGCGTCGCCAACAGCGGCACCAATCTGCCCGATGGTTTTTATCTTTATCAGCAACTTTCTGCGCAGGGCGTGCGTATCAAAAGTATTACGCCCTCCGGCGATGCGCTGGTAATTCATTTTGAGAATGAAGAACAGAGCCTGGCGGCGCAAAAAGTGTTGAAGCGCCTGTTGCCACAAGGCTTTGTCGTCGCCGCTGGCCCGCAGGCTTCGCAGCAATATCCTGACGCCAGTCGCCCAATTTTTAGCTAAATTTCACCGCCTGACGTTAAGCCAGGCGGTGAGCTAATCCTCGCTATCCCCGCGTCTTCTTTGAATTTTTTCGTCTGCTGTCTATCCTTAGAGATAGCGTAAGCCTAAGACATGCTGGGAAGCTTCTCCTGTCTGCTCTCGGGCAGGTCATCAACAATGGAAGGTCACAACCTGATGAAACATCAATTACTGCTAGGTGCTATTCTTTTTTCACTCTCGGGTTCGCTGCTGGCGGCTGAATCGCTCTGCCAACAAAAAGAGCAGGATATTCAACGCGAGATCGATATGGCGAAACAGCACGACAACCAGCGCCGCGTTACCGGGCTGGAGCGCGCGTTGACCGAAGTCCGCGCAGGCTGCACCGATGAGAAGCTGAAATCTGCACATAGCGAACGCATCGCTGAGCAGAAGCACAAAATCGCCGAACGTGAGCGTGAGCTGAAAGAAGAGCGTCAGGATGGCGACAAGGACAAAATTGAGAAGCGCGAACGTAAGCTGCTCGATGCGCAGCACGAACTGAAAAAGCTTGAAGCTGAACCCTATTAATCGGACTTAACTCAATGCTGTAAAAGGAGATTTCCATGGCTAAAGAAGCAACATCTGAACATCTGCGCGCTGAATTGAAAAATCTGGCTGATACCCTGGAAGAAGTGCTGAGCAGCTCAGCAGATAAATCCAAAGGTGAGCTGGATAAACTGCGTCATAAAGCGCGCGGCGCTATTGAAAGCTCCCGTGAACGTCTCGGCGATTCCGGCGAACGTATTGCACAAACCACGCGTGAAGCAGCGGAAAAAGCGGACGAATACGTGCGCGACAATCCGTGGCACGGCGTGGGTATCGGTGCAGCGGTAGGTATTCTCATCGGCATTTTAATCTCACGGCGTTAATGATGAGTGATAGTCAGCAAAGCCACGGCCCCGGCAAAGGGGTCTTTAACATCGGTCAACGGGTAGTTACCACGCTGGTTAGCATGGTCGAGACGCGCGTCAGACTGGCAATTGTGGAACTGGAAGAGGAAAAGGCCAACCTGATTCAGATGCTGATGATGGTGGGCCTTACTATGCTGTTTACCGCTTTCGGTCTCATGAGCCTGATGGTGTTGATCATCTGGGCGGTGGACGCACAATATCGCCTGATGGCGATTGCCATCACTACGGCGGTGCTATTTGCTCTGGCGCTCATCTTCGGTTTGTGGACGTTATACAAATCACGTCAGTCAACGTTGTTGCGCCATACGCGTAAAGAGCTGGATACCGATCGCAAACTGCTGGAGGAGCATCGCTCATGAGCCGCCGCGAACGTGAAGCACGCATTCACGAACTGCTCAATCAGGTGCAGCAGCAGCGGCTTGACCTCAGCGCCGACAGCCGCGACTGGCTGACCAGCACCGCGCAGTACGATCGCGGCTGGTTAACCATCATTGGCATGCGTCGTTATCTGGCGATTGGCAGCAGTGCATTGGCCATTTGGTCGATTCGCAGCCCCAATCGTCTGCTGCGCTGGGCCAAGCGCGGTTTCGGCGTCTGGAGTACCTGGCGCATGATCAAATCGACTTTAAATACCCGCTAGCTTCTCTCTCTAAAACCGGATCGAATTGATTCGGTTTTACTCTCCTCAAATTTACTGAACAACATTGACAGTTTATCTCGCTTACAACTCTTTCAACCTGCGATTATCATCTCCCTCCATCAGCCCAGTGAACTGAAACAACCGGTTCAAGGGGATTCAAAACCCGCAGGCCAACAACCTGCAACAAAAACCTTGTTGGAGTAGATGATGAAAAAATTCGAAGACTCAGGCCTGCTGGTAGCACGCGTATTAATGACCATTCTGTTTATCACCGCAGGCTGGGGCAAAATCACCGGTTACGCCGGTACCGCACAATACATGCAGGCAATGGGCGTCCCAGGCTTCCTGCTGCCGCTGGTTATTCTGCTGGAGTTCGGTGGCGGCCTGGCGATTCTGTTCGGTTTCCTGACGCGCTTTACCGCCCTGTTCACCGCTGGCTTTACTCTGCTGACCGCGTTCCTGTTCCACAGCAACTTCGCGGAAGGTGTTAACCAGCTGATGTTCATGAAAAACCTCTCCATCGCCGGTGGCTTCCTGGTGTTGGGTCTGGTAGGTCCAGGCGCTTACAGCATTGACCGACTGATTCGTCAGCGCGTTCAGCCAGCGACCGCACGCTAAGCAGCACAAGCGTTAGAGAACACATATACTGAATTGCAGGGGCGGGGATTTTCCTCGCCCCTTTTTATTATGGAGGGCTTATGGGACAGCTGATTGACGGTGTCTGGCATGATACCTGGTACGATACGAAGTCAACTGGTGGCCGCTTCAAGCGCACAGAAGCCGTCTGGCGTAACTGGGTTACCGCCGATGGCAGCGCCGGTCCAACCGGCAAAGCGGGCTTCGCCGCTGAGCGTGATCGCTATCATCTTTACGTCTCGCTTGCCTGCCCGTGGGCGCATCGCACGCTATTAATGCTTAAACTCAAGGGATTGGAGGAGATGATTTCGGTTTCGGTGGTGCATCCGCTGATGCTGGAGAACGGCTGGACCTTTGACGCCAGCTTCCCTGACGCCACCGGCGATGCGTTGTATCAAAAAGAGTTTCTTTATCAGATCTATCTGCACGCCGATGCGCACTATTCCGGCCGTGTGACCGTGCCAGTGCTGTGGGATAAAACCCAGCAAACCATCGTTAGTAATGAATCCGCCGATATCATGCGCATGCTCAACAGCGCTTTTGATGCGCAAGGTGCCCGCGCGGGTGACTATTATCCGGCGGAGCTGCGCGACAAAATTGATAAAGTGAACAGCTGGGTTTACGACACGGTCAACAATGGCGTGTATAAAAGCGGTTTTGCCACTTCGCAGGCGGCGTACGATGAATCGGTAACGGCGCTGTTCCATTCGTTAGCGCGTCTCGAACAGATTCTTGGCCAACACCGCTATCTCACTGGCAACCAACTTACCGAAGCCGATTTGCGCTTGTGGACCACGCTGGTGCGCTTCGATCCGGTCTACGTAACCCACTTTAAGTGCGATCGTCACCGCATCAGTGATTACCGTAATCTGAGCGGCTTCCTGCGCGACATCTATCAGATGCCAGGCATCGCTGACACGGTTAATTTGCCGCACATTCGCCATCACTACTACTGCAGCCACAAAACCATCAACCCAAGCGGCGTGATCTCGCTGGGTCCAGCCTTTGACTGGGATGAGCCACACGGCCGGGGTTGATGCTCTTACCCTCTCCCAACGTGGAGAGGGGACTTTAGGCAAACTTAATCAGCACCATACCGACCAACAACAATCCCACGCCCAGCCAGCCAACCCGACTCAGACGCTGGCCAAACAGAATCCAGCCTGCCGCCACGGTGGCGACCAATCCCAGCCCGCCCCATAACGCGTAGGCGACCGTCAAATCAATGCCTTTAACCGCCTGCGCCAGCGCACTGAACGCCGCCAGCACCGCCACCAGCGATAACACGCCAAACAGTGGACGGCGGAAACCGTTGGAGTATTTCAGGAAGATATTGGCGACGATCTCCAGGCCAATGGCCAGCGCCAGCCATGCGATATGCAGCCAGTTAAACGTTGCCATGGCGCAGCTCCTTGCGGCTCAGCGTGCCGGATTTGATCAGGACGATGCCGAGGATCAGCGTCAGCAGGCCGGCTACTTTGATGGCGGATAAGGCTTCATCGAACAACAGCACGCTAAACAGCGTAATAAACAGAATGCCAATGCCTTCCCACATGGCATACGCCACGCCAAGGGCAATACGTTTGATGGCGAAGGATAAACAGATATAAGAAAGTGCGATCATCACCAGCATAAAAATATAACCGGCGTTGCCACCGTTTACGCTGGCCCATTTCATTGAGACGGTGCCAATAATTTCCGCGGCGATCGCCAGCGCTAATAAAATCCAATACAGCATGATTTCTCTCCTGAACGAGAAATAAACGCCACCCACGCGAAAATAGGCGTGTTAGCAAAGTTAAATTAAAAAGTCAGAATAGGAGAGAACGGAACTAAAGCGCGAAGCGCCAGTGCTGATCGCAGATTGAGCAGTTTGAGCAGTTTGATTCAGAGAGAGAGGAGGAGAGTGGAGCCTTATTTGACGCAAACATTTTGTCCATAAAATTACAACTTATCCACGTTGTTGCTTCTCGTCAGTGTGGATTAAATTTGTCCTCAGTAGTTAAACACGCGCTTATTCTGGCATAGCGGCAGTAATGTTTTCAGGGATTTTCATTTCTTTACGTGGAGGCGTTTAATTAATGTTATTGGACTGATGCCCTCACCCTAGCCCTCTCCCACAGGAGAGGGAATAAGCCGCTGCGGTTTGAAAGATCGCTCGATCGGTCCCTTCTCCCGCCTGCGGGAGAAGGTTAGGATGAGGGCCAGCGCGCACCCAGCCCCAGAAAACACAAAACCCGCCGAAGCGGGTTTTGTGTTTAAAAAAGTCGAAACTGACCGATAAGCCGGGTTCTGTCGTGGACAGTCATTCATCTAGGCCAGCAATCGCTCACTGGCTCAAGCAGCCTACCCGGGTTCAGTACGGGCCGTACCTTGTGAACCCCTATTTGGCCTTGCTCCGGGTGGAGTTTACCGTGCCACGAACTGTTGCCAGCCGCGCGGTGCGCTCTTACCGCACCCTTTCACCCTTACCTGATCCCATTACTGGGCCATCGGCGGTTTGCTCTCTGTTGCACTGGTCGTAGGCTTGCGCCCCCCAGGCGTTACCTGGCACCCTGCCCTATGGAGCCCGGACTTTCCTCCCCTTTGCCCGTCTCCCCCCGAAAGAGGACGACGACAAAGCGGCGACTGTCTGGTCAGCTTCGGCGCGGGATAATAGGCGATCTGCCAGCGTTTGTCACGCCTCTTGCTGCTCCAGCGCGTACTTATAAAGCGCGTTCTTCTTCACCCCATGAATTTCCGCCGTCAGCGCAGCGGCTCTCTTCAATGGCAGCTCTTTTTGCAGCAGCGCCAGCGTGCGCAACGCCTCCGCTGGCAGCGCTTCTTCATCCGCTTTATGGCCTTCAACAATCAGCACCATCTCGCCTTTACGACGATTTTCATCTTCCTGCACCCACGCCAGCAGTTCACCGACCGGTGCGCCTTGAATAGATTCCCACGTTTTGGTGATCTCACGCGCCAGCACCACGTAGCGCTCGCCGCCCCACACGCTGACCATATCCTGCAGGCTATCGATCAGGCGATGGGTCGATTCGTAGAAAATCAGCGTACGCGGCTCTTCACCCAGCGCGCGCAGCACATCGCAACGTCCTTTGCTTTTGGCCGGTAGAAACCCTTCGTAACAGAAACGATCGGACGGTAACCCCGCCGCGCTTAATGCTGTAATCGCCGCACAAGCACCTGGCAACGGCACCACGCGCACACCAGCCTCACGGCAGCGACGTACTAAATGGTAGCCGGGATCGTTGATTAACGGCGTGCCGGCATCGGAGACCAGCGCGATGCTCTGGCCCTCTTGCAGCTTAGCTAATAGCACCTCAGCTTTCTGCTGTTCGTTGTGGTCGTGAAGTGCGAAGAGTCGCGCATTGATGGCGAAATGTTGTAGCAACAGCCCGGTATGACGTGTATCTTCCGCTGCGACTAGATCGACGCTTGAGAGCACCGTCAACGCTCGTTGAGTGATATCACCCAGGTTACCGATCGGGGTAGGAACGATATAGAGCGTGCTGGCAGAAATCTCTGCCCGATCGAGTTGTTTCATTGTTTCATCCGAATTGCCGATTTAATATTGAGCATCTTGAAAAAAACATCACTGGATACAGTATGCTTCCTTCAAAAGTCGTACGTCATAAAGCAGGACGCTTAGTACCTGTTCTTCTCGCTGGGCTGATTTTAGCCGCCTGTAGTGGTCAGGGACCGCAACAAACCTCTAACGTCAATATTCAGGGTCCTGCGACTGGCCGGTCTGACTATTATCTGCAGCAGGTGCAGCAAAGCAGCGATGATAGCAAGACCGACTGGCAATTACTTGCCATCCGTGCCCTGTTGAAGGAAGGAAAGTATCCGCAGGCGGCGAATCAGCTCAATCAATTGCCGCAGCAGTTAAGCGATGTGCAACAGCAAGAACTGCTGCTGCTGCGCGCGCAGATGCAGATTGGGCAGCAGGATTACACCGGTGCGCAACAGTTGCTGGGCCAGGTGAAAAGCGGCGGCCTGTCGCAGGACCAGCAGGTGCGTTACTACGCGCTGCAAATCGCGGCGGCACAGAATCGCCCTTCACTCTCGCTGCTACGTGCCTATATTGCGCAGGAGCCGCTGCTGAAAGGTGCCGATCACCAAAGCAATATCGATGCAACCTGGCAAGCGCTGACGCAGATGACCCAGGATCAGATCAACAGCCTGGTGATCAATGCTGATGAAAATACCCTGCAGGGCTGGCTCGATCTGCTGAATACCTGGCGCGCAAACAGCCAGGACCCACAAATGTTGAAAGCGGCGATTCAGGACTGGCAGACGCGTTATCCGCAGAACCCAGGCGCGAAGACACTGCCAACCCAGCTCAGCCAGGTGCAGAACTTCACCAAAGCGTCGACCAATACCATCGCGCTGCTGCTGCCGCTTAACGGCCAGGCGCAGGTGTTTGCCAATGCGATTCAGAAAGGCTTCACCGATGCGCGCAATGGCGTGCTCAATGCACCGGCACCGCAAGCCGCTCCTGAGACTAATACAGCCGATGCCAGCGCTCAGCCGCCAGCGGACGCCAATAGCGTGGTCAGCCCCGCCGTTGCAGGTAACACACCGCCGCAAACCGAGCAGTCACAGCCAGCCGCACAACCCGCCGCCGCACAGGGCAACAGCAATGCGCAGGTGAAAGTGTATGACACCAGTAGCCAGCCGATTGCGCAGGTGATGCAGCAGGCGCAGCAAGATGGCGCCACGCTGGTGGTCGGCCCGCTTCTAAAAAATGACGTCGAAACCGTTGCCAATAGCAACACGCCGCTTAACGTGTTGGCCCTGAACGAGCCAGAACAGATCCAGAACCATCCGAATATTTGTTACTTTGCGCTTTCTCCTGAAGACGAAGCACGCGATGCCGCGCACCATATCTACGAGCAAGGCAAACGCCAGCCATTATTGCTGGTGCCGCGCAGCAGTTATGGCGACCGTATCAGCAAAGCGTTCGCGCAAGAGTGGCAAACGCTGGGTGGCTCAACCGTACTGCAGCAGCGTTTTGGCGGCGTCGGCGAACTCAAGCAAGGGATCAACAGCGGTGCGGGTATCGCGTTAAGCGGCACGCCGCTCAACGTTGAGCCCGCGCACTCGCAGAGCGTGGCGATTGCTGGCCTGACGATTCCTGCACCGCAAACCAGCGCACCGGTGCCAACGGCCGATGCCAGCAGCGGTAGCGTGGATGCGGTGTACATCGTCGCCAGCCAGGATGAGCTGCAGCTGATCAAGCCGATGATTGCGATGCGCACCAGCAGCCGCAACAACACCGCGCTGTACGCCAGCTCACGCAGTGCGCAGGCGGGTGCAGGCCCGGACTTCCGTCTGGAGATGGATGGCCTGCAGTTCAGCGATATTCCGCTGCTGTCCGGTAGCAATCCGGGCTTAATGCAGCAGGCGGCGAAGTCGTTCAACAACGATTATTCGCTGGTTCGCCTCTACGCGATGGGCATTGATGCCTGGACGCTGGCGAATAACTTTAACCAGATGCGTCAGGTGCCTGGCTTTGCCATTGATGGCAACACCGGCAAGCTGAACGCCGACACGGATTGCGTGATCAACAGGAAGTTGGCATGGAACCAGTATCGTCAGGGACAGATCGTTCCGGTGCAGTAAACCGCCAGCGCATTGGCGCTGAGCAGGAACAACTGGCGCGTCGCTATCTGGAGCGCGCCGGGCTGCAGTGGTTTGCCAGCAATGTACGCTGTCGCAGCGGGGAAATTGACCTGATTATGCGCGACGCCGATTGCTGGGTATTTGTTGAAGTGCGCTATCGACGCGATGCGCGCTACGGCGGTGCCGCCGCCAGCGTAACGCGCCAGAAACAACAAAAGCTGCTGCGTGCCGCCGCGCTCTGGTTGCTGGCGCGTGGCGGCAGTTTTGATACGGTGAATTGCCGTTTTGACATCATTGCCATTACCGGGCGTGAGCTGGAGTGGCTGCCCGATGCCTTTAATGCCGATGGATAGAACCAGGTGGTCTTGTGCAGGACAGAATTAAAGCGTGTTTTACCGAAAGTATTCAGACCCAAATCGCCGCAGCCGAAGCGCTGCCCGATGCGATTTCCCGCGCCGCGATGACGCTGGTGCAGTCGCTGCTGAACGGTAACAAAATCCTTAGCTGCGGTAACGGTGCGTCGTCGGCGAATGCCCAGCATTTTGCCGCCAGCATGATTAACCGTTTCGAGACAGAGCGCCCTAGCCTGCCTGCGCTGGCGCTGAGCGCTGATAATGTGATGCTGACGGCGATTGGTAACGATCGTCTGCACGATGAAATCTACGCCAAGCAGGTTCGAGCGCTTGGTCAGGCTGGTGATGTGCTGCTGGCCATTTCCACCCGTGGCAACACCCGCGATATCGTCAAAGCGGTTGAAGCTGCGGTTACCCGCGATATGACCATCGTTGCGTTAACCGGCCACGACGGCGGTGAGCTGGCGGGCCTGCTCGGTCCGCATGATGTGGAAATTCGCATTCCATCACATCGCAGTGCGCGCATTCAGGAAATGCATATGCTGACGCTGAACTGCCTGTGCGATTTGATTGATAACACTTTATTCCCACACCAGGAATGACTGAAGGAGCTCAAATGAAAGCATTGAACGCTGTCGCCATTCTCTTAACCGCCATGCTGCTGCAAGGTTGTGTTGCCGTGGTTGCCGGCGGCGCTGCCGTCGCCACCAAAACCGCCACTGATCCGCGCACCGTGGGCACGCAGGTCGATGACGGTACGCTGGAGCTGCGCGTCTCGAACGCACTGGCAAAAGATGAACAGATCAAAAACCAGGCGCGCGTGGTTGTCACCGCTTATCAGGGCAAAGTACTGCTAACCGGCCAGTCGCCAACCCCGGATCTGGCAAGCCGTGCCAAACAGATCGCCATGGGCGTTGATGGAGCCACCGAGGTGTATAACGAAATCCGTAATGGACAGAAAGTCAGCCTCGGCACCTCGTCATCGGATACCTGGATCACCACCAAAATCCGCTCGCAGCTGCTGGGCAGCGATCAGGTGAAATCCTCCAACGTCAAAGTGACCACCGAAAACGGTGAAGTGTTCCTGTTGGGACTGGTTACTGCAGAAGAAGCGAAGGCGGCGGCCGATGTTGCCAGCCGGGTGAGCGGCGTGAAGCACGTGACTACGGCCTTCACCATTCTCAAATAAGCATTAAAGCAAAGCATCAGGGCGACTTCGGTCGCCCTTTTTTGTGCGTGAGGGTTAGGCGGGAAGGTCAATCACCAGCGCGCGCAGCGGCGTTCTGGCCTGCAGGCTAATCTGGTTCTCATCGCTGAGAAACGCGCCGTCGCCGCAGCCTAGCGGCTGCTGGTTGGCGCTGCTGGCCTGCACATCCAGCGAACCATGGATCGATTGCAGGTAAGCGCGCGGTCCGTGCAATTTCACCGTGTACTGCTCGCCCGGCGCTAGCGTCACCTGATGCACCCAAACCTGCTGGCGCATCTGCAGGCTGCCCTGCGCGCCATCGGGCGAGGCGATCAGTACGCTGGTTTGTTGCGGCAGGTCAAGCTTCTGCAACAGCGGGTTTTCACGTTCCGGACAGGCCGCCAGCCACAGTTGCATGCGGGTTAACGGGCGATCTTTGCTGATGTTAATTTCACTGTAATTCACGCCCTGACGCGCAGAGAGCAGCATCGCCTCGCCTTCACGCGCCACCAGATGATTGCCTTCGCTGTCGCGATACTCGGCTTCACCTTGCAGCACCAGATTCAGCACATCGACCTGCGGATAACTGCGCGGCTGGAATGCGGCGCCCGGTGCCAGAATTTCCTGGTTGAGTACGCGCAGCGACGCGTAGCCCATTAATTTTGGATCGAAATAGTGGCCAAATGAGAAGCTGTAGCGCGCCTGCAACCAACCGAAATCGGCCTGGCCACATGCGGACGCGCAGCGGGTTGTCATCATGATAATCCTCCGACGCGCTGCGGTGAGAACCGACCGCAGGCTTGATGGGATTATGGTAAAAGTCTGGACGCCGGATTGTAAGCCAGTTAATCTGCCTGGCATGTTCAAATTTACTGACAGAGAATCGGCATGGCAAAAGACCGCGCGTTAACCCTTGAAGCTTTACGTGTGATGGATGCTATTGACCGTCGTGGCAGCTTTGCCGCTGCGGCCGATGAACTGGGTCGCGTCCCTTCCGCGCTGAGTTACACCATGCAGAAGCTGGAAGAGGAGCTGGATGTGGTGCTGTTTGACCGTTCCGGCCACCGCACCAAGTTCACCAACGTGGGCCGCATGCTGCTGGAACGGGGCCGCGTGCTGCTGGAAGCCGCCGACAAGCTCACCACCGATGCCGAAGCGCTGGCGCGCGGTTGGGAAACGCATCTCACCATTGTTGCCGAGGCGCTGGTGCCTTCCGAGCGTTTATTCCCGCTGGTTGAGAAGCTGTCAGAAAAAGCCAATACGCAAATTTCTCTCATCACGGAAGTATTAGCCGGTGCCTGGGAAAGGCTGGAACAGGGCCGCGCCGATATCGTGATTGCCCCGGATATGCACTTCCGCGCCTCAACCGAAATCAACACCCGCAAGCTGTACAGCACGATGAGCGTCTACGTTGCCAGCCCGGATCATCCAATTCATCAGGAAGCTGAGCCGCTGTCAGAAGTGACGCGCGTGAAGTATCGCGGTATCGCGGTGGCGGACACCGCGCGCGAGCGCCCGGTGTTGACGGTGCAGTTGCTGGATAAGCAGCAGCGTCTGACGGTAAGCAGCATGGATGATAAACGCCGCGCGCTGCTGGCCGGTTTGGGTGTGGCGACCATGCCGTATCCGATGGTGGAGCAGGATATCGCCGAAGGTCGTTTACGCGTGGTGAGCGCCGAGTATACGCGCGAAGTGGACATTATTATGGCGTGGCGCCGCGACAGCATGGGCGAAGCCAAAGCCTGGTGTTTGCGTGAGATTCCGAGGTTGCTGGCGAAGCGCGGGTAGATTGTGCGGGGTTTCCCCCTCCTCGGTCCTCCCCCATAAATGGGGGAGGAAGATGCTGCCACATGTTAGTGATGAAGCTGCATCTCCTTCCCCCGCTTGCGGGGGAAGGCCGGGATGGGGGACAGCACGCACAACCCTTACAGCCGACTCAAACAATCGATCGCCACCGCTTTAAAACTGACAAAATCCGCGCAATCACGCAGCCGCGTCATCGCCCTTTCGCGCAGGAAGGTGACGAACAGATCGTAAATCGCCATCGCCTCTTCGTATTCACTCTTGCTGATCGCCAGCAGGAAAATCACCGACGCCGTCTCCTCGCCCCAGCTCACGCCATGCGGCGCCAGCACCGTGTAGACCACGGTTTTCTGCGCCAGCAAGCCGAGTGAATGCGGCAGCGCGATGCCTTCGCCGAGCAGGGTGCTGACAATCGCTTCGCGCTCCTCAACCGAAGGATAGAAATCCGCATCGACAAAACCTTCGCTCTCCAGCTGATCGCACAGCAGGCGGAACAACTCTGACTGCGCCATCGGCTTATCCAGCACCATAAAGTGCTGCGCGTCGAAGTACTTCTCCAGCATGTACGGGCGCGTGCGATCCACCAGCACCAGCTTGCCGAGCTGCTCCAGCTGGAACTCGGTTGGGAATGGCGACATCACCGCAATCGGCTTATTCTTTTCGCTGAGCCGCGCGGTGGAGATCACGAAGTCTTCATCGATATGCTCGCGCAGTTCATAGTCGCGCTGTGACAGCCGCGCCGTCACCACCAATTGCGGGTATTTGCGCAGCAGCAGCGCCTCAATCATGCGCAGCGTGGAGTTGCCGCTGTCGCACACCAGCAGCACCTGTGGATGGCGCTGATAGCCGACGTCGTAATGCCTCTCCAGCCCAACACCAATGTGCAGCACCAGAAAACCGATCTCGTTCTCACTGATAGTGTAAGGGGTGTATTTACCCCAGCTGGTGACCGCCGCCAGCGTCACATCGTAGGCCATTGGATAGTGCTGTTTGATGTTGCTCAGCAGCGGATTGGGGATATGGATTTGGTAGCGCACCCGCGTGATCATGGTTTTGATATGGGTGAGCAGATCGGCGCGCAGCTGCTCATCATGCTGCAGCCGATAGTTGTAATGGGTGTTGATGTAATTCAGTAGGTAATCGACCAGCGCATCGGCGTCGTCAGCGTTAATGGTGCTCGGTGCCAGCGCCTGAATCTGGCGTGCGGCGATGTTGACCCGCAGCCAGTTCTCTTCCGCCTGTGAAATCGGTTTGCCGACCAGCGGACGCATCAGGTTTATCAGGTCGTTCGCCGCTTCGCGCACTTCCTCGCCCACATCTTCCGCACCAGGATCGTTGAGGGGGAAACCTTCGCTGATGCGTCGTACCGCCACCGCGCAGTAGATTTGCAGATAGCGATCGCCTTCATCGCTGAGGCGAATGGCGTGCTGGGCGAAGCACTGTTGCAGCAAAGGTTCGAGCTGCGCCAGAATGCCGCTGTGCAGCGCTTCCACCGTCAGCAGCGGGCTGTCCGGCGTCTCCTGATCGATCTGCCACAGCAGGTCGGTTAAGCAGGTGCGGATCGCCGCCTCGCTGCCAAACAGCTTCATGCCGTAATGCGGTTTGGTTTCGATATTAAGGTGATAGCGGCCCAGCCATTCGCGCACTTCTGCCATATCGCTTTGCAGCGTGGCGCGGCTGACAAACCACTCTTCGGACAGATCTTCCAGCTTGATCGAATACGCCGCAGTCAGAAAGCGCGTCAGCAGATAGCGCACGCGCTCCTGTGAGGTACGCGGCACGCGCAGTGGCGTCGCGCTCTCTTGCTGTAAGCGGCCAAAGCGCGCCGCATCGTCAATTTTGAGTTGATATCCCGCGCCGCGCGCCAACACAAACTGCGCGCCATGCTGTTCCAGCAGCGCATTCAGCGCGGTGATATCGGTGCGCACCGTGCGCGTTGAAACGGAAAAGCGACGTGCCAGCTCATCCTGCGGCAGCGTTTCATTTTGCAGCGCAGCGAAAAGCTGAGTCAGACGCTGATTGGGAAATCTCACGGAGCCTCACCTGTTACTCATTTGTTACAGCAGTTTCTTGCACGTTGCCAGAAGCTGACGCACATCGTCAATGCGCGTGTCGCCGCTTGCGCTATCGATAATCGAACTGTAAACGTGCGGGATCACTTTGCTGACGCCCGCATCGAGCGCAATACGCACAATCTCTTCGAAGTTATTGAGATCGATACCGCCGGTGGGTTCCAGCCAGAAGTCGTGACGCGCGCAGGCTTCCGCCACCGCGCGATACTCATTTACCGCTTTCAGGCCGCCCATCGGAAAGTATTTCACCGAGCTGCCGCCCATGTCCTGCAACATGGCGATGGCGCTGTCGATCGGTACAATCGCGTCGGCGTTCTTCGAGCTGCGCGGTCCGGTGGAGATTTTCACCAGGCCCGGCGTGCCGGTCGGTGAAATCAAACCATTCACCACGGTTTGATTCTGGCCGAGCAGCGCACGGCTGGTCGCCACGCCGGTGAAGACCTGATTGACGTGCTGCGGTTGCAGCACCGCCGAGATCTCACTCACCATCGCTGACTGGTTTGGATCGCCCGCGCCCAAACCCACGGATAACGCATTGTCGATCAGCGCCGCATACTCGCGCATATCGGCAATCGCCGCTTCATTGCTGGCGTAGTTTTTTGATAGCACGCCCACCAGCACATGACCTTCAGCCGCCTGCCAGATCGCTTTGGCGTTCTGCTTCGAACCGGCCAGCACGTTAAGGCACAGGCGATCCTGATAGAAATTTGGGTTCAGACTCATGCGCGTTTTCCTCCGCTGATCAACGCCTGAATAGCGCTAAAGATGATGTGCAGCTGATCGGCGCTAACGCTGCGCACATCGGCTTCGATAATGCCTTCGTTGGCTTTGTAGCCACGGAAATAGATCGCGATGTCGCCAGTTTTCAGCGCCTGCACCAGTTCGCCAGTCGGCCAGCCGGTGACCGCTTCATCAAACTTGATCTCGGCACGCGCAATATCGCGTCCGGCGGCATCCCACACCACGCGGGCGGTGACGCCGTTCAGCGTGTTGAGGTTGTCGATAAACGGCGTCATGTTGGCCACCATCTCGGCGCCGGTGGTTTTTGGCTGCACCAGATAGTTTTCAATCGCCTGCGTCAGCCCGAGAATGCCCTCTTTGCCGACTTTCATCGCGCGGCCAATGCCGTTGCTCTGGCGCTTCACCCACTCAACGTATTGCGTGCGACCAATCACTAAGCCGCTGGTCGGCCCTTCAATCGCCTTGGCGCCGCTGTAAATCACCAGATCCGCGCCCATTTGGTAGTAGCACTGCAAATCTTCTTCCGCTGCCGCATCAACGATCAGTGGAATGCCGTGCTTGCGCGCCACTACCGCTGCCTGCTCCACGCTAAGATGGCTTTTCTGCACGCAGTGGTGCGATTTGATGTACATCAGCGCCGCCGTGGTCGGCGTGATTGCCGCCGCCAACTGCTCTGGCGAACATTCATTGCTGTAACCGGCTTCGATCAAACGCCCGCCGCCCAGCGCCACCATCGTGCCAACCGGCGCGCCGAAGTTCACGTTGTGTCCTTTTGGCACCACGATATCGTGCGGCACGCTGAGCGGCGCGGCGTGCAGGTTCTCCAGCAGCCAGTCGTTATCTTTAACAATCACCGCCGCCACGCTCTGCGCAATGCCCGCCGAGGCGCACGACACCACCACCGCGCTCTCCACGTCCAGCAGTTTGGCGATGTAAGCGCCGGTCTTGTTGACCAGATCTTTCATCTCGAAGTAGTGATTCAGACCGTAGCTGACGGTATCCACCACATCCGCAGACGGCGTGGAGACGCCGAGAATGGTCATGCGTCCCGAGGCGTTGATGACCTGTTTCAGGTCATATTTTTCATAGATCGAAGACATGATTCGCTTTCCCTTCATCAGTCAGATGCCAGTGACCGGCGATAACCACGGCCAGCGGCAGAATATGTTGTTCACCTAATACCCGTTCGCCTTCAGCATCAACGAACGGGCAGGCTTCCTCTTTGACGGTAAAAATGGTCAGGTCGGCGTCATAACCGGCGGTCAAGCGCCCTTTGCCCGCCAGACGCAGGCCAGCAGCGGCATTAACGGTGACGCACTCGACGATTTGCGGCAGAGTCATGCCAATGCTAAAGAATTTCGACATCACGTGCGCCAGGCTATGCACCGGGCCGTTGATGCGGTTACGACAGTAAATGTCGGAGCTGATGGTGTCGGGCAGAATGCCCTGCGCAATCGCCTGACGCGCCACCTCAAAACTGAAGCTGGCGCCGCCGTGGCCGATATCCAGCTTCACGCCGCGCGCGATGGCATTTTTCACCGCTGCTTTCAATTCACCCTGCGGTGACAAGATACGGTTCGGCTTGCCGTTAAAGCAGTGGGTAATGATGTCGCCGGAGGTCAGCAGATCGGCGATCTCTTCCAGCACTGGCGGATTGTTGCCAATGTGCACCATCAGCGGCAAGTTTCCGGCTGCCTGCTGAATCGCCTTGGCCCGCACCAGCGGCTGAATGCCGTTCTCGCCCACCACGCTGCTGCTCATGCGCGCTTTCAGGCCAACGATAAAGTCGGGACGGCGTTTCACCGCCTGCACCACCGCATCGCCATCAATCTGCGCCATATCGGCCAGCTCGTTTTGCGTCACAATGCCGGTGCGTGAAATGTTGATCAGCGCGCGTACTTCGGTGGTAGCCGAACGCGTGAGCTGATAAAAGTCGTCGATGTCGTCAGCGCCGGTGCTGCCGGCATCCACCACCGTGGTGACGCCTTGCGCCATGCCAATGGTGTCGGCATCGTCGTGATAAATTGGGGATTGGGGATAACAGTGCACGTGGCTATCAATCCAGCCAGCGCTGACATAGTAACGTCCGGCGAGATCGCGCTCCTGCTGTGCCGGACCACTCACCTCGCCGACGGCGGCAATTTTGCCGTGCTGGATGGCAATATCCACCAGCAGTTCGTCACACAGACGTGCGCGGCGCAGAATCAGATCAAACATGCTTACTCCTCACGTACAAACGCTCATTTCGTAGCGGCGCGATTTATCGCGCAATAAATGGCGCCGCTACGGATATGTGCAGCCATATGGCCGCACATCAGTATCAGAGTGAGATTGGGAACATCGCACCCAACACCATCGCGCCCAAAATCGCGCCGCCGGTAATAGGCTTATTCCACAGGTAGAACAGCAGCGCGCCCACCAGCGAACCGAGACCGATGGGAATCGACGCCGCCATGGCCGACAGGATAATCAGCGGCCCGAGGAAACGGCCCGATGCGTTACCCGCGCCCATCATCACGTCTGCGCCGTAGGTTGAGTCGCTCTGGTTGATGGTGAACTTACGCGCCAGGATGATCAGATAACCTATCGCTAAGCCCACCACCAAACCCGTAGCCAGCGATGCGGCAAAGTTGGCGACCGGGAACACAATGCCGGCACCGAGCAGCAGCGCAGGCACGCCGAGGCCGACGCCGGTCTGGATCGCGCCGCCAATATCGAGAATCCCCACCAGCGAGCCTTCGATAATGCGTGCAAACAGGAAGCTGGCACCAAACGCCGCCACTGCGCCATACACGCCGGTTTCCATACCGGAGCGCAGCATCGAGACAAACGCCACTTCGTTAAAAGCACCAATGCCGTACAGGTAATACATGTGCGTACCGGCAAATACGCCGGAAGAGAGCAGGCCAACAAAAATCGGGAAAGACCAGTCGGCGTACCAGAACCCTTTGTTTTCGTTCTCGTTCATGCTGATGGCTCCTTATTTGCCGCTGACGCTGTTGTGGATCATATCCAGCCAGCCCGGAATACCCAGCTGGAAGGATTGCAGCAGTTTCAGATCGAAACCGCGGAAGAAGCCGCTCAAGGCAAACAGCAGCACGATGGCAAACATCATCACCTTGGTGACTTTGTTCCAGCCGCTCTCTTCCACACCCTTACCGATCAGGATGCCCAGCACCAAACCCGGTACGGCGTTACCCATGATCAGCTGAGCCAGACCGCCAAAAATGGTGGCCCAGAAGCCAGATTTCTTACCGGCATCAATCGCTGCCAGCCAGAAGATCACTGGCATCACGGTATTCACCAGCAGGTTAGCCGCCGGCACCAGCACTTTTACTGCGGTAACCTGCAGCGCCGCCGGAACCGCAGATGCGGTGCTGTTAAGGAAGGCCACCACAATCATGCCGATGATGCCGCAGGCAATCGCCATGCGTTTCGGGTTGTGCAGCGTTTCCGCCACGTTGCGGTTTTTCACCATCAGTGCCGCCGCGCCCCAGTTCGGCAAAATGCGGTGATCGACGTCCTGCGTGAAGGAACCCGCTGCCACGGATGATGCCCAGGCGTTAAAGAAGAAGCCGAGACCAAAGGAGAAGTGCGATGCCGGATCGCCTTCACAGGAATTGAGTTCTCCCAAGGTACGGAACGCGCCCATACCTTGTGTGGTCGGTGCGTGGAACATGCGCGCTGCGCCCGCTCCCACCCCGACGCCAACCAATCCGCCAATGATTAACGACTTAAACAAAATGATTAAAAACATGTCGTCGTACCCTTGTTGTCGTTTTTATTAAGTCGCTATGAAGTCCACCTTGTCGGTGTCGATCACAGTGACGCTAACGGTAATGTCCAGCTCAACGCTGTAATTCCGTCGCTCACGCGCGAGGAAGAAGAACAAGAATTTTTCCTTGCGCACGCTCTCCTGCGCGCGCAGCACCCGCACATCTATGGGTTCAATGCGCAACAGAATCTTTTGGCTGGTGCGCAGCACTTGCTGCTGCACCTTGCTGAGCGCATCGGCAAAGGCTTTTGCTTTACTGTCGCCTTTGCCCTGCACCGTTACCTGCGTCTCGTATTGCTGTTTCATACTTAGCTGCCGTGTTTTTTAGTCCAGGCCTGCACCAGACGCTCACCCAGCTCTTCTTTATCCATAAAGCCGAAGCCCAGCACGGTGGCACCTTCATTGATGGCGGTAACGCCTTCGTCAATCGAACGCATCCCGTGTTTGGCTTTGTAGCCATATTTGTTCTGCGCGGTAATCGCACCGGCACCGCCGCTGCCGCAGAAGGAGATACCGAAGTCGGCGTTTTCCGCTTTCATCACGTCGCCCAGCTTCATGTCGGCTGCCACGCCTGGCACCACCACCGCACGACCACCGGCTTTCTCGATGCCCGCTGCTACTTTCTGACCTTTACCCAGACGATCGCCAATCACTACAGTTACCATGTTCGATTCCTCGCAATTTATGCTTCGTTCGATTTCGCCACTTCGATATGGACGGACAACAACCAGGCTTCCTCTTTGGGCAGATTGCCAAACAGATCCACCACCTGCTGCGCCAGCGCCATGGTTTCCGGCGAGATATCTTCAAACAGCTCAGCTTCTACTTCCGGTAGCGCTTCACCCGTTAAAGAGCGCGATGCCATCGCCCGGACATGCGAAGCCAGCATCTGCTGCTGCACGGCGTTGGCTTCGATGTGATGCGCGGCGTAGATCGCTGCAATTTGGCTTAACACCTTATCCGCCAGCGCCTGGATCGCTTCCGGCGTGCTCTGTTTCAGCGGGACAGCTTCACTCCTCACCTTGTTACTCCTGTTTACAGCGGACAATTACAGATATTTCTCGTTGATAAGAAAGTACGCTTTCCCCTTGAGGCTGTTGAGTCGCAACTTTTCCACCTCAAAGTGGAAATCCCGCGGGCGAGTGTGCGCCAGATCTCAGGACGCACGAAGTGTGCGAAAGCGGTCACAAAATGCGAGAAGTGATGGATTTAGGCGGATTAAAACGGAGAGAAAGCAAAGAGGAATAAGGCCAGCCACGGGGCTGGCCGGGTTATCAGCGAAATTTCTTATGGTTGGCGTTGCGAATATCTTCCAGTTTCTTCGCTTCGGCCTTGGCTTCGTCCAGCTTGTTGGCTTGCGCCAACTGATCAACCACATCGATCTGGGCAATCAGCGAATCCAGACCGGCGTGATAATCCTTGATCTGCGCGCTATCGGCCGCCTGACCTTCCAGTTTTTCCGGCGTGGATTGCTTAGCATCCGTTGCCGCCTGACGCATTTTGCCCAACGCGGTATGCATTTCCTGCGCGTCAGAGGTTTTCTTCACCACGCTCAGACCATCTTTGAGCGCATCCATATCTTTTTCTAAATCGGCTGCAAACACGCTAGCCGAGGAGAACAACAGCGATAACGACAACACTGCAATCACATGCTTATTACGCATTGGTATGTCCTTTTATTATTGTCGGGCCAAAAAAAAGCAGCCTTGCGGGCTGCTTTCAGAAAGCGATGACTCTTATTGTCCGGCGATTTTCATCTCCGGCAGCAGCACCGAACCGCATTGTATATTGCTGCGGGTTTCAATGTCGTTACCGACGGTTACCATATTGAGCCACATCTCCTTGAGGTTACCAGCGATTGTGATCTCGCTCACAGGATATTGAATCTCACCGTTTTCCACCCAGAATCCGGATGCGCCGCGTGAATAGTCGCCGGTCATGCCGTTGATGCTGGAGCCCATCATCTCGGTTACCACTAAACCGGTGCCCATCTGCTTCAGCAGGTCGTCAAAGCTGTGGCCCTGACCGGCAATACGCCAGTTGTGGATGCCGCCTGCGTGGCCGGTGCTCTGCAAGCCGAGCTTGCGCGCCGAATAGCTGGTCAACAGCCAGTTCTGCAGCACGCCATCTTTAATGATGTCACGCGATTGGGTGCGCACGCCTTCGCTGTCGAACGGCGTGGATGCCAGGCCTTTCAGCAGGTGCGGATGCTCTTCAATGGTCAGCCACTCGGGCAGAATCTGCTTACCGAGCGAATCAAGCAGGAAGGTCGATTTGCGGTACACGCTGCTGCCGCTGATCATGCCCACCAGATGACCAAACAAACCGGTCGCCACTTCTGGCGCGAAGATCACCGGCGCTTTCATGGTCGAAAGCTTGCGCGGTGCCAGACGCGACAGCGTGCGGCGTGCGCACTCGGCGCCAACCCATTCCGGGCTTTTCAGATCGTCAAAAGCGCGGCCAATGGTATATGCGTAATCGCGCTCCATATTGCCGTCCTGCTCGGCAATCACACAGCTGGAGAGCGAATGGCGGCTGGAGCAGTAGCTCTGCAACATGCCGTGGCTGTTACCAAAGACTTTGATACCAACGTGGCTGTTGAAGCTGCCGCCTTCGGTGTTGGTGATGCGCTTGTCCGCCTGCAACGACGCTTGTTCCGCCTGAGCGGCCAGTTCGATAGCGCGATCGGCATCGATCTCCCACGGATGGTAGAGATCGAGATCCGGCGCGTCAAACGCCAGCAGATCGGGATCGGCCGGTGCGCCAAATGGATCCACCGAGGTGTAGCGCGCAATGTCGATCGCCGCCTGCACGGTGCGTTTGATCGCATCCGGGCTGAGATCGGTGGAGGAAGCGCTGCCTTTACGGTTTTGATGGTAGACGGTGATGCCGAGCGCACCATCGCTGTTGAATTCGACGTTTTCCACTTCGCCATAGCGGGTACTGACGCCGATGCCGGTGGTTTTCGTGACCGCCACTTCAGCGCCATCGGTGCTGGCTTTAGCCAGTTCCAACGCCTGCGCGACAGCCTGTTCCAACACTTTACGTTGTTCTGCAACCTGAGTAGATACGTTCATCGACCTGCCGTCTAATCTTAAGTATGAATTGTTTGAGTCTATCAGACTCAGAGAACAATTTCGCAGTCGCCCGATAAACTGGTAGGATTAGCCTCTTTTTTTTGGGAGCCAAGAGATGACCAAGCAGCCCGAAGACTGGCTCGACGATGTGCCGGATAATAATGACGAAGAAGATGAAGAGATTATCTGGGTCAGCAAAAGCGAAATTAAACGCGATGCCGAAGAGCTAAAACGCCTGGGTGCCGAGCTGGTTGAGCTGGGGAAAAATTCCCTCGACAAGATCCCACTCGACGAACAACTGCGCGACGCGATTGAACTGGCGCAGCGCATCAAGAAAGAAGGCCGTCGCCGTCAGCTGCAGCTGATCGGTAAGATGTTGCGTTCACGCGATGAAGATCCGATTCGCCAGGCACTGGATAAGCTGAAGAACCGCCACAACCAGCAGGTTGCGCTGTTCCATAAGCTGGAGATTTTGCGCGATCGTTTGATCGAGCAAGGTGATGACGCGGTCGCTGAAGTGTTTAACCTCTATCCGCACGCCGATCGTCAGCAACTGCGCAGCATGATCCGTAACGCGCAGAAAGAGAAAGCCGCGAATAAGCCGCCAAAATCTGCCCGCCTGATTTTCCAGTATCTACGCGAGTTGGCAGAAGCGTAAGTTTTCTGCGATTTTCCCCTCATCCCAACCTTCTCCCGCAAGCGGGAGAAGGGGCTGACCGAGCTCCACCTAAACATTCCCTCGCCCGCTTGCGGGAGAGGGCCAGGGTGAGGGGAAAACCCGCGCCATCACCGCCCTAACCGCTCCAGCAGTTTCTGGTGAATACCACCAAATCCGCCGTTACTCATCACCAGGATCGAATCGCCTGGCTGGGCTTTCTTCGCCACCATTTCCACCAACGTATCGATATCCGCGCTCCACTGCGCTGGTTGAATGCACGCCTCAGCGACATCGGAAACCTGCCACGGAATATGGTGCGGCTGGAACAGGAACACTTCGTCTGCGCGGCCCAGCGATGGCGCTAACTCGTTCTTGCTCACCCCCATCTTCATGGTATTTGAGCGCGGCTCCAGCACCGCCAGAATGCGTGCGGTGCCGCCCACTTTGCTGCGCAGCGCCGCCAGCGTGGCGAGAATCGCGGTAGGATGGTGAGCGAAATCGTCGTACACCTTGATGGCGTTCACTTCACCGCGCAGTTCGAGACGACGACGCGCATTAATGAAGCTGCTCAGCGCTTCACCGGCATCTCCCGGTTTCACCCCAACATGACGCGCCGCTGCAATCGCCATCAGGCCATTGTGCATGTTGTGCTCGCCCACCAGCGCCCAGTTCACTTCGCCGACTTTCTCGCCGTCGAGCCAGATCTCCCAATGTGAAGAGTCCGGCGTCAACTTTTTCGCCTGCCAGTGACCGTTATCGCCCACCGTTTCCTGCTCGCTCCAGCAGCCCATCGCCATCACTTGCTTGATGTTGTTGTCGTGCTCCGGCAGCAGGATCTTACCCTGGCCCGGCACGATACGGATCAAATGATGGAACTGCTTCTGGATGGCGCGCAGATCGTCAAAGATATCCGCGTGATCGAATTCGAGGTTGTTGAGGATCAGCGTGCGCGGGCAGTAATGCACAAACTTGGAACGCTTGTCGAAGAACGCGCTGTCGTACTCATCCGCTTCGATGACGAAGAATGGACTTTTTCCTAATTTTGCCGAAACCTCGAAGTTTCCTGGCACACCACCGATGATAAAGCCCGGTTCCAGGCCGCAGGCCTCGAGAATCCACGCTGCCATGCCGGCTGTGGTGGTTTTGCCGTGGGTTCCCGCCACCGCCAGCACCCAACGATCGCGCAGGACAAAATCGTGCAGCCATTGCGGGCCGGAGAGGTAAGGAATGTTGCGTTCCAGTACCGCTTCGACACAAGGATTGCCGCGCGTCATCGCGTTACCAATGATCACCAGATCCGGTTGCGGATCGAGCTGGCTGGCATCGTAACCTTCAGTCAATTCAATGCCTTGCTGTTCCAGCAACGTGCTCATCGGCGGATAGACATTGGCGTCTGAGCCGGTCACTTCGTGTCCCAGCGAGCGCGCCAGCATCGCCAGTCCGCCCATGAAAGTGCCACAAATCCCGAGGATGTGAATACGCATAAAGAGATCCATTACTCAAAAGTTCGGCGCACAGTGTAACGCCGAGTTGAGAGGGAAGAAACGGATTAGGACTATGGTTTTTAAAGTTCAATCGGCTAAACTGCGCTCATACGTTGGTAGCTTGTTACAGCTGCTGCCACTCCATCGTAGATGCAGGGAATGTGTTATGAAAACGTTAGGCGAATTCATCGTCGAGAAGCAACACGACTTTCCACACGCCACAGGTGAACTGACGGCGCTGATTTCTTCCATTAAGCTTGGCGCTAAAATTATCCACCGCGACATCAACAAAGCGGGTCTGGTGGATATTCTGGGTGCCAGCGGCGTGGAAAACGTGCAGGGTGAGCAGCAGATGAAGCTTGATCTGTTTGCCAACGAAAAGCTGAAAGCCGCCCTGAAAGCACGCGGCGTGGTGGCCGGTATCGCGTCGGAAGAAGAAGACGAGTTCGTCATCTTTGAAGGCTCTGAGAATGGCAAATACGTTGTATTAATGGATCCGCTGGACGGTTCTTCAAACATCGACGTTAACGTTTCCGTCGGCACCATTTTCTCTATCTACCATCGCATCAGCGAGCCGGGCACGCCAATCACCGAAGCCGACTTCATGCAGCCGGGCAACAAGCAGGTTGCCGCGGGTTACGTGGTTTACGGTTCTTCGACCATGATGGTTTACACCACCGGCGTGGGCGTGCATGCGTTTACTTACGATCCGTCGCTCGGCGTATTCTGCCTGAGCCACGAGCGCATGACCTTCCCGGAGAAGGGTTACACCTACTCGATCAACGAAGGTAACTACATTCGCTTCCCGCAGGGTGTGAAGAAATACCTGAAGTTCTGTCAGGAAGAAGATATCGCCACCAAGCGCCCGTATACCTCGCGCTACATTGGTTCACTGGTGGCCGATTTCCACCGTAACCTGCTGAAAGGCGGCATCTATCTCTATCCAAGCACCGCCAGCCACCCGAAAGGCAAGCTGCGTCTGCTGTACGAATGCAACCCAATGGCCTTCCTGGCGGAGCAAGCGGGCGGTAAAGCCAGCGATGGTGCCAATCGCATCCTCGACATCCAGCCAGAAACGCTGCATCAGCGCTGCCCGTTCTTCTGTGGCAACGACGCAATGGTAGGCGACGTTGAACGCTTCATCCGTGAATATCCGGACGACCATTCAGCCTAAGTTGTTTTAGCTTAGAGAAACCCGCAATGCGGGTTTTTCTATAAAATAGCAATGATATAAAACCAACAACGTAGTTATTTTTATAGAAACCTCCATTTATTTATAGCTAAAAAATCAATTAAAATGATGTTTTTAGTTAAAAACTAAAAAAAAAGGACTGGCACTTAAAATAAGAATAAATTGAAAAATATTTAAGATTAACAATATATTAAATTTAAATCATCACTCTAAAAAACAGAAGCATAAAACCGGTCAGTTAAATATTTTTAAATTAGAGAAAATTAAAGAAGCTACATTAATCACTATGAATTTTCATTATAGCAAAAACTATTTAAAAAATTTTTTAATATGGGATAAAGCGCTATTTTAAAGAGTTAATTATAAGGATAGATTATATGGTAATGGTCACCAGAGAAATTATGAAAGAATGGATTATTGAAGCACTTAATTCAATGAATGGGATCGGTTGGCCAAGAGATGTAGCTAAGTATGTATGGGATAACTATGAAGGGCATTTAAGAGAGTCTGGTGATATGCTTTATACTTGGCAGTACGATTTAAGATGGGCAGCACAGTCTTTACGTGATAACAATAAACTTAAAGCTGTTAATAAAAGAACCGACATGCCATGGGAAATTTCATGATATTTAAAATCCTAATAAACCATTTATCTTGGCCTTGTTGACTACGTTTATTTTTGAATGATACAATTTGACATTGTTGATTTGGGGTTTATATGGATACAATTGATTTATTTTCTGGTTGCGGTGGAATGAGCTTAGGCTTCGCGACTGCCGGATTTAATATTATGGCCGCTGTTGAAAATTGGGCTCCAGCCAGAAAGGTTTATGAAGATAATTTTAGTCACCCTGTATTAGATATCGATCTAAATTATGTAGATAAAGCTATTCAAGAATTGAATTCTTATTCTCCATCAATAATTATAGGTGGCCCTCCTTGCCAGGAGTTTTCAATTGCTGGAGCCAGAGTTGAAGGTTCTCGCGCATTGCTTACTTTAAATTTTGCTAGAATAATATCAATTATAAAACCGAATTGGTTTGTTTTCGAAAATGTTCCCGGTGCCCAAAAAAGTAAAACATGGGATAATAGTAAAAAAATCCTCGAAAAATCAGGATATGGAATTACTGAGATAGTTTTGAACGCAGCTCACTTTGGTGTTCCACAAAACCGAAAAAGATTTTTTGCAATTGGCAGAATTGGTGAAACTCCTAATTTTCTGGTCTCTCTTCTTAATGAAAAAAAATCTCAAAAAAGATTAACATTAAGAGAGTATGCTGGTAAAAAAATTGGCATCGAATTTTATTATCGCCATCCAAGAAATTGGGGAAGAAAAGGTATTTTCTCTTTAGACGAGCCGGCACCAACCGTTAGAGCAACTGTTAGGAATGTACCTCCAGGATATACTGCACATTCTGATGATGCAGGGCCAATATCAGAAGCAAGAGCATTAAATATAAAAGAACGAGCGTTAATCCAAACGTTTCCTGACAATTTTATTTTTTCTGGAACAAATACTGCGCAAAATACAATGATTGCAAATGCCGTACCTATTTTACTAGCTAAACATATTGCAAATTGTATTCTCACACATGAAAGTAAATTACAGCGTGAAAAATTCGATCTTTTTAGAGAGTGGCTTGCAAAAGAGCATAATTTCCAACACAAAAAAATAAATAATATAATTTACAGTCTCAAGCAGGTAGACCATATTTTGATTGATAATGTAAGTAACGATATTATAAAAAAATTGAAAAGTGATAAATTTTTCATTGAATTACCTAAAAATGAAAAATCAAAGATTCGAAGAGCTTTAAAGCATAGATTAAATTTTGAAATGTGTGTTTAAAACTAGGGATGCTCTAGCATCCCTTTTTTTATTACGGTAATGAATAAACACATGGATCAGAATTAGTAGGTGCAATTAACACTGGCCACCAAAAATATGTATCTGAATTCCACCCGTTAGCTTTTGTCCCATCTTGTTTTAGAAAGACGATTGCTGGTAGATCTCTTTTCTGAGCTAATAATTCCCTAATAGTTCTACCTCCAACAATGGATTTACCAGACTTATCTCCGGATTTTTCTTTAGTGATTTTTCGATTAAGTTCGACGATAACATGAGTTTCATCGTTCCCTTGAGCTTTACAGTAATAATCAATTAGACCTATCATTGCATCCCAATAAAAATCTTCATTTTGGCTTAACTGCAAAGTTTTTTTGATTAATTTAATTATCTCGATTACATGACATTTATCTACCATAACATCAAGGCTTAAATTATTTGAATGTAATGGCATTATTAGTTCACTGATTTTTCTCAATGTACTTTCGAGATTGCTAATTGTAGAAAGGTCAAATCCAGATGGGAGATAGTAGCCACCAGAATTCAATGTCATTACACGACTAACACTTACCTTAGTAGGAGAGCATGGAACAACACCTTTTGATGCATCACTTTGAATAAATATTACACCACTGTCTGAATCTTTATTTAAAAATGCCCTACGGAGCGCAGAATCAAACTGATGAATGTGTTTTAACCTATTAAAAACAGCCAATGAAGTATAAAACCTTGTTACAGATAAGTCGCTTCGGTCACGTGCACCATACATTCGAGAGTGTTGAAGCACAGTATCTGCCTGCATATTTTTTGGGTTTCTTCCATAATAAAATGCCAAAAGGTTAGGAATGGTTATGCCCCTATCTAATAAGCTCCCCCCAATAAATATATTTGCTTCGGTTCTAAGCTTAAGTTCTGCTGTTGTAGGATCCAGAATAGATGCAAGTTCAACGTCAGAGTTGACTTTTTGAACATTTATTTCCCCATCACTAATTAAACGAGAAAACAGTATAAAGGCATCATCTTGAGAAGGGCATGGGTCATTATTGTCATGAACAGTTTTTTGTATATCTGTGAAATAGTTATCGAACAACGATCTCAGTAATCTGTTATTCGCCTTTACCATCACCTCTAAAGATTGACGGATCGAATCAACAATTTCCCATTGCTTATTATGCGATTTTCTTTGTGTGTCATTATGAATTATCATCGCATATTTTTTTTGTTTAACACTTTCTTGCTTTTGCTGCCACCGCCTTATTACAACAGCAATTAAAAAACTTGAAACAGCTTTTTTTAAAGAGTCTAACCCCTTATTCTCAATTACATCTTGATCTAGTAAATTTACATCTTCTTTATGTCGAAGGTACTCTATCTCATCAGCTGGAACCTCAATATACAACCCCTTACGTGGATCATTATTTGTAAAATCACCAAAATAATCATCCCCTCCTACATATCTGTCATGGATAGGAAGTAACTCGGTGAAAGCCGGTTTTTTCGGGAGGAACTTAAATGGATTTGAATAGCTTTCTGGCTGAAGATATAGTGAGTATGGAGTTGCTGTTACTTGAAGAAACCTCATGCTATCGACAAGGTCACGTAAAAAATCCATTTTCTCAGCAATTTTCCCTTGAACAGTTTCATTATTATCTGATTTCTTATTCTTTTTTACAAACCTAATGCTTGCTAAGTCGGCCTCATCATCAATCAACAAAACCTTTTTGTTTTTAAGATCAGGATATTCTAAATTTTCAAAAAAATCGATTACTCTATCTAAATTATTAGATTCTTTTTTAGCAACGATAATTATTTTTCTTTTTAACTCTGGCTTATGTAATTTCTCCGGCAACTCCATGATATCGTATATTGAAATATAATCATCTTCGATAAAATTACTAAAATCATGGTTTATTCTACTTACTGTTTGCTTAGCCAGTGTTTTAGTCCCTTTAGTTAGCACTAGAGCAATGTCGTAACCAACGTCAAATGCTCTTGCAATTACTCCTAAAAACCCCCTAGTTTTACCAGATTGAATTTTACCTAGTAATACACCAGGATTACTTCTCGATGTTTTAATATCTTCAAGCTGTTTAACAATATTAAAAATACACAACTTCAAATCCGCATCATAACCTTTATTTTCTTCTAAATATGAGAAAAACTCCATTTAAACCTCTGCTGTGCTATTTCTTAACGGAACGCTTACAATAAAACATTAATAACATGAAGACAACTTATGAATGCAACCATCGCAAACAACAAAAAAACCATATAAATCAATTGAATATTTAAAATGGTATTTTGAGATAGCCGCAAAATCACTAGACAGCCTTATGATATAGCCTACTAATTAAATCAATAATGCCAATGCTTTATTGATGCTTGTGCGAGATAGCAATGACGGCATTAAAGCCGTCATTGTATTTTAATTTGAAATAACGCGGAATTGCGCCATCGAATCCTGCAACTGCTGCGACTGCGCTTCCAGCGATTGGGTGGCAGCGCTGGCTTCTTCGACTAACGCGGCGTTCTGCTGCGCGGCTTCATCCATCTGCGTCACCGCCTGATTTACCTGCTCGATACCGCGACTTTGTTCTTCCGAAGCAATGGAGATCTCTTTCATCAGCGTAGTCACGCGCATCACTTCACTGGAGATCTCATCCATGGTTTCGCCAGCGCGCGTGGCCATATCGCTGCCCTCTTGCACCCGCGTCTGCGATTCTGCGATGAGCTCGCGGATCTCTTTGGCGGCGGTGGCGCTGCGACCAGCCAACGTGCGCACTTCATTAGCGACCACAGCAAAACCGCGCCCTTGTTCACCGGCACGCGCGGCTTCAACCGCAGCGTTCAGTGCCAGGATGTTGGTCTGGAAGGCAATGCCATCAATCACGCTGAGGATGTCGCCAATGCGATTGGCGCTATGGGTGATCTCCTGCATCTTCTCCATCACGTAGCCGACCACTTCGGCACCGCGATCGGCACTGTCGGAGACATTGCTGGCGAGCTGATTGGCCTCTTTGGCGTTGCTGGCATTGAGACGCACGGTGGCGGTGAGCTGTTCCATGCTGGCCGCGGTTTGCTCCAGCGAAGCGGCGGACTCTTCGGTACGCTGCGAGAGATGCACGGTGCCCGCCGCTAACTCGCGGCTTCCCACGTCAATCTGCAAGCTGGCTTCGCGCACCTGACTGACCGAACTGCTGAGCGCCAGCTGCATATTCGCCAGCGCCTGATTGAGACGGCCTAATTCACTCTTTCCGGCTGCGGGCAGCGGCTGGGATAAATCGCCGGCCGCAATTTGCTCCAGATGCAGAATCGCGCCATCGAGTGGACGCAGCAGCAGACGACGCAGCAGTTGCCAGGCAATGACGATCAGCAGTAGCGTCAACGCCATCGCCACGCCAATCATGATTTTCATCTGCCACTCATTGTGTGCAGCTTGCGCCAGACGTGTAGCTGAGACTTCATCAGCATAAACGGCAAAATCATGCACGGCTTTCGCGTAGTTGCTTGCCAGCGTTGAGAGGTTGCCTTCCAAAACCTGGTAATATTCGTCTGTATACTGCTTTTGTAACGCATCCATCATCGGCACGATGGCGCCCTTATGATAGGCAGCGAACGAAGTAGCCACAGCATCGGCGAGGATTTTACCCTGAGCCGTTACCGTTCCGGCATCAATAAAGGCTTTCAGATGACGCTGGGAACTGGTGACATCCTCCTCAGCTTGTTTGGTGACGCTGGCGCCGTCCTCCAGTAATCCGATTTCGATTTTGCGCACGGCCAATGCGGCGCTGCCACGCGCGCGCATGAGATCGGCGTTGCTTTGGTACAAACTGTTCAGTTCAATTCCCTGAATGCGGTTAATGGCATCCAGTGATTGATTGCCTGCGTTGATGGCAGAGATGCCCATCGCGCTGACTGCCAGCAGCAGCAGCGTCATAAAAGCCAAAAGCGTGAGTAATGCAGTACGAATTGATAGCTGTTTGAACATGATTATCCCCGTTTGCAAGAAAAGGCAGAAATCCGCTGGCCCTAAAACGGAAAGATTATCGGCAGTTGATCGCGGAAACTTTATCCATTGTTGATGGTCAACTGGCTGACGATCATCCAGACTTCACTTTTACTGAACTCTGCCCCCGCAAAATTTAAGGAATGAAACGATGAAAAAATGGCTCCCGATGGCGTGTTTGTTGGTCAGTGGTTTTGCGGCGGCGCAACAAAACCCTATCGATCAGCAGCTCGATCAGTGTCTGAATAAGGAATCCAGCACCGCCGGTATGTCTCAATGCTACGGCACCGCCAATAAAGCCTGGGATAAAGAGATGAACGCGCAGTACACCCAAGCGATGAAAAAATTAACCGGCGCGCCTAAAGACAAATTGCGCAGCGCCCAGCGCGCGTGGCTGACCTATCGCGACAGCTGGCTGGATGCCAGCCGCAGCTATTTTGTTAGCAGCCAGGGCACGATGGCCGCGCTGTCAGTTGGTGCGCAGGGCGTCAGTCTGGTGCGTAATCAGGCGCTGATGTTGCAATCAATTAACAAAGGCAGTTGCGCCAACCCCGACGATTGTTGATTAATGTAAGCGTTTAATACGCTTAGCGCTGGCATCGGCCAGCGCACCCATTAATCTGCAGGGAGAAACCATGGCTGCTTATGCCTCCACCATCATTCTTGTTTGCCTCGCCGTCCTCAGCTATTTCGTTCATAACAGCGCCGTTACCATCTCGATTCTGATCCTGCTGGCGATCAAGCTCACTCCGCTGTCGCAATTCTTTCCCTATGTGGAAAAACAGGGCATTCAGATTGGCATCATCATCCTCACCGTTGCGGTGATGGCGCCGCTGGCAAGCGGTACGCTGCCGGCTTCTTCACTGTTGAAATCGTTCGCTAACTGGCAATCGATTGTGGCCATTGTGGTGGGCATTTTTGTCGCCTGGCTCGGCGGACGCGGTGTGAACTTTATGAGCGTGCAGCCGTCGGTGATTGGTGGACTGTTGATTGGTACGGTGATTGGCGTGGCCTTCTTCCGTGGTGTGCCGGTTGGACCACTGATTGCGGCGGGGATCGTCTCGCTGTTTGTCACGGCGAAGTAGCGGGTTGGAGCATTCCGAAACGCCAAAAAGGGGGCATACTTTCAGAGTCAGTTGGCTATAATAGCCGTCACTCAACATATGACTAATGAAGGAAAGCCAGATGAGTTTGAACCAGGTGCCTGCAGGTAAAGAGTTGCCAGAAGATATCTACGTTGTCATTGAGATCCCGGCTAACGCCGATCCGATCAAATATGAAGTCGACAAAGAGTCTGGCGCCCTGTTTGTAGACCGTTTCATGTCTACCGCCATGTTCTATCCGTGCAACTACGGCTACATCAACCACACCCTGTCTCTGGATGGTGACCCGGTTGACGTGCTGGTGCCAACCCCTTATCCGCTGGTACCGGGCTCAGTGATCCGCTGCCGTCCCGTCGGCGTGCTGAAAATGACCGACGAGTCTGGCGAAGATGCCAAACTGGTTGCGGTGCCGCACACCAAGCTGAGCAAAGAGTACGATCACATCAAAGATGTGAACGACCTGCCAGAACTGCTGAAAGCGCAGATCACCCACTTCTTCGAGCACTACAAAGATCTGGAAAAAGGCAAATGGGTGAAGGTTGATGGCTGGGACAACGCAGAAGCGGCCAAAGCTGAAATCATCGCCTCTTACGAGCGCGCGCAGAAGAATTAAGATTCTTTTCTGCCACGCATAAAAAAACACCGTCCAATGGACGGTGTTTTTATTTATGCCTCTGTTTCGCCATCTCGCCTTAACCAGTCACCGCTCGCGATATGCGTGCGACCCGCGACTGAACGCTGATAGACATACAGCCAGGCACTGCCGTAAGGCGTCTGAATAAGCTGGCGTTTGTATTCGCCATTTTTGGTGCGCAAGGCATCAAGTTCGCCGAGCGTGCTGGCGTCAATGCGATACACCTCGCAATAAACGCTGCCTTCTCCTTCCACCACGCCCGGATAGTGACCCAGATTGTAGAGATCAAACCCCACAATCTGATGGTCGCCGAGCCACTGCGCATTCGTCATCCAATGACTGTTTCCCTGTTTGCGCCGTAAACTGCCATAGACAATTATTCGCATTGCTAAAACTCAAACTGATAGAGCAGATCCAGTGCCTGATCGAGACCCGACACGGCTTCTAAATAGAGTTTGGGCATCAGGCGATAACGCAAGGTTAAGGTCGCCAGTGAATCAAATATGCCAACACCGTATTTTACTTGTAGACCCGGCAACACGTAACCACTCACCTGCACCTGCTGGCTATCGCCTACGCCAGCGGTATCAACCGCGAGATTACTGACACCGAAGGTCTCGCCGATTTTACCCACAACCTGACCACTTTGCGCAACCCCCAATCCCACCAGCGCGGAAGTTAATGCGTTGCTGTCGCCATCGCTGTTGAGTCCCTGACCACGTAACAGGTAAGAAAGCGCTTCCTGCTGTGACATCGCCGGATCGGAGAACACTTCCACTTTCGGCTCATCCGCCAGCCCGGTTACCCGTAATCCGGCGGTGACATCGTCTTCAGTGGCCTCAGGATTACGGATCGCTTCGAGATTGACGTAAGGCTGGTCCGGCGGTCCGGCGAATTGCAACTCACCTTTACGTACCAGCAGATCCTGACCATAAGCGTGGAAGCGGCCGGATGGGATGTTGATCTGGCCATTCAAGCCGAGGCCGTTTTTATCCTGCACCAGTTTGAGATCGCCATTCAGCTTAGCTTTTAGGCCAAATGCCGAGAGCCGAACATCATTACCGACGTGGATCACCAGATTGCTGTTGATCGGAATCGCCGCCGTTTTCGGCTGAATCGGCTTGAGATTTTGATCCAGCATCACTTCATCAGAGGAGACGCCGGTGGCGCTTTCCGGCACTTCCTGCACGGTAATGCGCGCCCACGGAATATCCACTTTGCCGTCAAGGCTGAACGCGGCCGGCGTGGCTGCAAACACCAGATCCGGCGAGACATCCATGCGCACCATTGGCGGCACGGTAACGCGGATACGGCTACCTTGCGCCGCCACGCGCGCGCGCCAGTTATCCAGCTGGCTCCAGTCGGCGTTGCCGCTCAGGTTAAGATTGCCCTGCGCCGTCTGAATCATGCCGTTGAGCGTTGAGCTCATGCCGTTGAACACCATGTTAAGGTTGGCGGCGGTGAGATCGACCGGCATAAAGCTGCCGTCGACATCCACATCGCTCAGCCCCAACTGACCAAACACCTGCGGCTGCTGCAACGTGCCGCCAAGGCGCAGGTTGCTGTTCAGGTTGCCTTTAATCTTCTCGCCCTGCATCAGCGCCGGATTCAGCATCGCCAGCGAAATATTGCTGATGCCGATGTTGCCCGACAGCTGACGCCGATTCTCAGGATCGGCGATCTGCACATTGCCGCTCAGTTGGCCGTTGTTGACGATATGGATCAACCAATCAAGCTGTGCGCGACCGTTACGCAGCGCCGCATTCAGGTTCAGCGTGTCGAAGGCGATAGGCAAACTGTTGCCCTGCACGTCTTGCTCCACTTTCACGCCGCTGCCTTTCAGCGCTAAGGTGCCGGTTGGCAGCGCGCCGTCGGCGGTCCAGTTAACGCGCGCATCACCACTGAACACGCCGTTCAGTTTGGTGGCATCGGTGAGGAACGGTTTGATCATCGCCAAATCGAAGCGATTGAGCACCACATGCGCATGTCCGCTGGCACCGGCTTCAATCGGTTCCGGTACGCACAGCTGCGCGTTCGGGTTCTGCCAGCAGTGCGGCCCAATGGTGGCGGTCTGCTTGCTGTTGAGGTAATCAATCGCCATCGCCCGCGTCAGTCGCCATTCGCCTACCGGCGTGTCGAAACGCGTGTTGTTGAGATTGCCCTGCCAGCGCTGGGTTTTGCGATCAAAGCTGCCGTTCAGCGCCAGCTGACCGGCAACCGGTTCGCCCTGTACCTCGAGCTTCAGCTGATGCTGCTTTTCGTTGCCGTCAGCGTTCAGCGTTAACAGGTTCACTTTCAGCGCATCCTGCTGCAATTGTTCCACGCGCAGTTGCAGCTTACCGGCGATCTGATCGCTGGATTTCACATCGCCCTGCAACGCCACACGACGGATCTGCAGCTGCTGCCAGCGCAAACCAGTAGCCGTGAGATCGGCCAGCAGCTGCGGCGCTTGTAAGGTGCCGCGTGCTTTGATGGTGCCTTTGGCGACGCCGCCCAGGCCCGGCAGCGCGTTATCCAGCTTTGGCGCATCAATGCTGGCATCGAGATTGAGCGTGTCGCCCAGCTCGCCCTTCACGTCCAGATGGTTGCGACCCAGCGCAATGTTAAGGACGGGCACTTTCCACTGGTTGTAGCTGTTGCCGGTCAACGTACCTTTGGCGCTCACCGCGTTCTGCTTAACGTTTCCTTTCAGCTCCAGCTGCGGCACGCTGAGCTGCCAGGTTCCGCCGTACAAGCTGCCGCGCGTGGCAATTTTGCCCTCCAGCTTCGCTGGCCAATCCGGATACTGTTTGGCGGTGTTGATGCCTGAAAGCGTCAATTCGCTGCGCCAGCTGATGGCTTTGCTCCAGTCCACCAGCGCCGTCAGATCGATATTGCCCTGCAGCGCCGTCACGCGCAGCTTATCAAGATTGAACTGCTGCTCGTTGCCTTTGCCGTCCAGCGCAATGGTGGCAGGCGGCACGCCTTCGCCTTTCACCGCAGTGCGCAGCGACATCACGTAATCGGTGGCTTTGCCTTTGAACTGATAATCGAGATTATCCGCCTGATACTGCACCGCGCCGGTGAGCGGCCAGCGCAGCTGCGGGCTGGTGAGTTTTAGCGCCAGCGGCAAACCAGCGACCGCAGGCTGCGTGGTCGCATCCAGCTGCGCACGCACCGGACCGGAAAGATTCAGCCCGAGCTTCAGCTCGTCACGCATCGCGCCTGCAAGGTTCATTTTGATCTTCTCGCCCTTAATTGGGTCGAGATTGAGCGTGCCGTTCAGCGCAAAATTCACCGGCCAGTTATCGGCCAACATTGCTTCACCGCTGGCGTTCACCTGCCCTTGCGGCGAATCGACATCAAAGGTTTCCAGCTGGAGATGACGATCGGCGGTTTTGGCTTTTAACAGCAGACGCGTGATTGAGATGTCGGTATCGCCGGTGATGCGCAGCTGTTCGCCCAACAGTTCCTGCACGGTGATATCCAGCGGCAGCTGGAAGTCCGGCATCTCTGGTAATAGCGGCTTAGCGAACATCGCCTGCAGCGTTTCGCCCAGCGGCTGTTCATCCGGCTGCGGCTGCTGCACTTTTGGCTGCACCACCTGCTCATCCACCACTTTGGCCGCTTTCGGCAGCGCGATCAGCAGGCTTTGGATATGGGTTGGCGTCAGCGTCAGTGCGCGATCCTGCCACTGCAGGCCGCTGGTGAAGTCGAGCAGGGAAATTGCGGTGTCATCCACTTTTACGTTGATGTTATGCAGGCCGACTTTGCTGAGCGTGATGGGATAAGGCGCGTTGAGATTGGTGCTGCCGCCCTCCTCTTCCGGCGGCGGTGCGCTGGCCGGTGCCATTTTTTTGCTATCGACCACCACGCTGACATCCTGCAGCGCGATGTCATTGACACACACCGACGAATGCAGCAGGCAGTTGAGATTCAGCGCCAGGTGGAAACGTCCGGCATCCACACTGACGCCCGGCATTTCATACTTCACGCCGCTTAGCGTTAGATCGCGCCAGCCACCTTCCACCTGTTTGATCGACAAACCTGGCACCCAGCGATCGGCGCCTTTCAGCAGCAGATGCAAACCCGGCGTGGTGCCCACCAGAAACGCGATGCTGCCCAACAGCAGTACCAGAAAAATACCGGTGCCAATCAGGACCTTTTTCCACAGCTTCATAGTTCAGGCCCCAATCCTACATAAAATTGCAATCCATGCTCCTTGTCGTCGCCAATCGGCCGCGCGATATCAAACTTGATCGGCCCGACCGGAGAAGACCAGCGCACGCCGAAGCCTGCGCCGGTTTTCAGGTTGCTCTGCTTGATGTCGTTGACCGCTTCACCGGAATCGACAAACACCGCGCCCCACCATTTGCCGGTCACGTTGTATTGATATTCAAGTGAGCCGGTGGCCATTTTCGAGGCGCCGGTCAGCTTGCCGTTATCATCACGTGGCGATACGTCTTTGTATTTGTAGCCGCGAATACTGCGATCGCCACCGGCGAAGAAGCGCAGATCCGGCGGCACTTTGTCGAAGTCGTTGGTTTCGATCCACCCCACATTGCCGCGCGCCACAAAGCGATGCTTATCGGCGAGCGTGCGAATCCAGACGTTTTGCGCCTGCATGATGACGAAATCAACGTCCGAACCCCATGTGGTATCCGACACGTCCACCGAGTAGCGCTGCGAATCGCCCCACGTCGGCATCAGACCGCCGCGCGAACGGGTGCGGTTCAGGCTAACGCCCGGATAGAGCAGCATAGTGGTGTTGGTCACGCTGGCCTGGGTAAAGTGATCGAGGCTCCAGCGCAGGTTGATTGCCTTCTGCCAGCCGCTGCTGCTGTCCCAGTTTCGCGACATCGCCAGCGTGGTGGTATCGGCTTTGGTGTCATTGAGATCGGTACGCTTCACACCGCCGGAGAAGGTGTAATACTGCTCCAGCGGACTTTTCAGCAGCGGGACTTTGTAGCTGAGATCGAGCTGCTGCTCCGGCGCAGAAACGTAGGCGCTGGCGGCCAGGCTGTGGCCGCTGCTGTTAATCCACGGTTTTTTCCACGTGCCTTTAATGCGCGGCCCGACATCGGTGGAGTAACCGACGCCGGTTTCAATGGTGTTCTCCACGCGTGGCGATACCACCGCATTCAGCGGCAGCACTTTGCTTTGACGGCCTTTATCAAACTCAGGCGCGACCACCACCGAGTTGAACCAGCCGGTCGCCGACAAGCGGCGGTTAAGTTCGGCCAGATCGCGCGAGCTGTAGTAATCGCCCTTTTTGAACGGCACCAGATTTTGCAGATAGGCTTCGTCGATTTGCGAGCCCTGGAAACCGACATCACCGAAACGGTAGCGCGGGCCGCTATCGTAATTGATGTCCCAGAAGGCTTCGCGCCGTTCAACCGAAACGCCAAGCTGGCTTTGCTTAAAGTCACCGTCGAAGTAACCATTACGCAATGCCAGGCTGGAGAAGCCGTTTTTAAATTTGTCATAGGCGCCGTGATTCAGCTGGGTGCCGACTTTCGGCGTGCCCTGTTTGACCCAGGCTTGATAATCCTTGTCGGTGCGGGCTTCACCTTCGATCACAATGGTGCTGCCGCCGATCTTGACCGGTTCGCCGGGCTTAACGTGTGCGATCAATACCGGACGACCACCTTGCGGCGGTGCCGGGCGCGATTCAAAATCGATCTCCGGTTCGTAATAACCCAGCGCCCGCAGGCCTTCTTTGATCGCTTCCGCAACGCGCGCGCGGAAACGGCCGTCGTTCGACACCTCGTCACTGCCGATGGTGGACAAGCGTGCCCTGACGTTCTTTTGCAAATCCCCGCTAAGACCGTCCAGCTGCAAGCGCACTTTGGCTGCCTCAACGGCAGGTGCAGCAAGCAACAGGCTGGCCAAACAATAAATATGAAATCGTGGCACACGTACTCCTGTTAATAATGCCGGCCCCTATTCCGCAGGGGCGTTTATTCTCTGGAAGGGTATCACCAGCGCGCGTGTACCCATCAGCATAGCCGCTCTTTTCCCCCCACTGGCGCAAATTCAGCGACTAAGCCAAATTGTGACCTATTGTGGGTAAATGTGCTAAACGATACAACAACCAAGGCGATTCTTAATCTCGCGAATGACGTTCACTCAGATTAATCCGACCCCCTGATGCGCGCCTATAGCGGCATGATAAGCGCTGCTGCTATAATCAGCGACCAGCAGGCCTCGCCTGCACCCTTTCTGCCCCGACGTTAACCTTATCTTGTCGAAATGGCGCAGACATTTTTGGCACGGATAGCCTGTTTGACTGGCAAGTACCGGATGTACGCCCATTCCCGCGCTGCCCAGGCCAAAAATGACAAGTGATTAACCCAACGGACCTTTTATGCTCGATAGCTTACTTGTCATTCTTTTACTGATCGTCATCAGTTCATTTTTCTCCCTTTCGGAGATCTCGCTGGCCGCCGCCCGTAAGATCAAACTGAAGCTGCTGGCTGACGAAGGCAATATCAATGCCCAGCGCGTGCTGAAGATGCAGGAACAACCTGGCATGTTCTTCACCGTAGTGCAGATTGGCCTGAATGCCGTGGCGATCCTCGGCGGTATCGTCGGCGATGCGGCGTTTTCGCCCGCCTTTAATAGCTTATTCAGCCGCATCATGGCACCCGAATTGGCTGAACAGCTCAGTTTTATCTGCTCCTTCACCATCGTGACCAGCCTGTTCATTCTGTTTGCTGACCTGACGCCAAAACGCGTCGGCATGATTGCACCGGAAGCCGTAGCGCTGCGCATCATCAACCCGATGCGCTTCTGCCTGGTGGTGCTGCGTCCGCTGGTGTGGCTGTTCAACGGCCTGGCGAACGTCTTCTTCCGTCTGTTCAAACTGCCGATGGTGCGTAAAGACGACATCACCTCCGACGATATCTATGCGGTGGTGGAAGCCGGTGCGCTGGCGGGTGTGCTGCGTAAGCAGGAACATGAGCTGATTGAGAACGTGTTTGAGCTGGAATCGCGTACCGTGCCGTCATCAATGACCTCGCGCGAGAACGTGGTGTGGTTCGATTTGCACGAAGATGAAACCACGCTGAAAACCAAAATCGCCCAGCATCCGCACTCGAAATTCATCGTCTGCGATGGCGATATCGACCACATCGTCGGCTATGTCGATTCCAAAGAGCTGCTGCTGCGTGTACTCGGCAATCAAAGCCTGACGCTGAACAGCGGCGTACAGATTCGTTCAGCGCTGATTGTGCCGGATACGCTGACGCTTTCTGAAGCGTTGGAAAGCTTCAAAACCGCTGGTGAAGACTTCGCGGTGATCATGAACGAATACGCACTGGTGGTGGGCATCATTACGCTGAATGATGTGATGACCACGTTGATGGGCGATTTGGTGGGTCAAGGTCAGGAAGAGCAGATTGTCGCGCGCGATGAGAACTCATGGCTGGTCGAAGGCGGCACGCCAATTGATGACGTGATGCGCGTGCTGGATATCGATGATTTCCCGCAGTCTGGCAATTATGAAACCATCGGCGGCTTCATGATGTACATGCTGCGCAAGATTCCGAAGCGTACCGACTTTGTGAAGTTTTCCGGCTACAAGTTTGAAGTGGTGGATATTGATAGCTACCGTATCGACCAGCTGCTGGTTACGCGTATTGATGAACGCCCGCCGGTGCTGAATGTGAACAAAAATACGGTGGATGAATCTGAGTCGTCCCAGGATCGCAATTGATGGCGACAAGCCAACAACCGCACTAAAAACTGAGGGCGCCATCGGCGCCCTTTCTTATGCTTACTTAGTTGTACTCGGCTTGCAGCCGCAGCACCTGGCGATTGATTTCTGACATCACGCTGAGATGCTGTTTATCTTTGACACGCGGCAACATCACTTTGCCCTTATCAAACTCGAACGCGCCCACGTCCTTGATGTACAACCTTCCTCTAAATAGCGTTTTGACATATTTCGCAATTTGCAGCGGATTATAGCGCTGGAAGATCTTCATGCTGTTTAACTCCTAAAATGTTTAATACGCTCCGTCGTCACCAAATTTGGTACGAACCCGTGAAGCGCAAATGAGGCATAACTATAGAGCATCCTTTCTTAGCCGTGTTCCGAAAAGGTGAATTATTTACTGAATTGACACATCATTACAGAATACTCTGTTATCAGCCTCACTAAACCCAGTATAAACCTTCACTCATTATGGAATTGTGGCATAGGTTGCAAACCTGTTAACTCATTGCGACAGACGCATCATCCACGCCTAATATTGCAGGAACATGAACAACTGGTCGGATCACCAAGGAGAGTAATAAATGCGTTTGAGACACACTGTGATAGCACTGGCACTCTTGCTGCCGGGCCTGGCTGCGGCACATGCCTTCAAACTGGGTGAACGCGTGCCAGCCGTTGGCGTTAACGACAAAGGAGAGCTGTTTTATCAACAAGATGAAGATAAGTTTAGCTACAAATCCTGGAATAGCGCGCAGCTAAGCGGAAAAGTTCGCGTTATCCTGCATATTGCCGGGCGCTCTTCTGCTAAAGAGCAGAATGCGGCGTTAATTGAAGCCATCAAAGCTGCGCATCTGCCGCACGATCGTTATCAAACCACCACTATCGTCAATACCGACGATGCGATTCCGGGCACCGGCATGTTCGTGCGCAGCAGCCTTGAGAGCAACAAGCAGCAGTTTCCATGGTCGCAGTTTATCGTCGATAGCAACGGCAGCGCGCGTCAGGCCTGGCAGTTGGAGAAAGGCGGATCCGCGATTGTGGTGCTGGATAACACCGCACATGTGCGCTACGTCAAAGATGGTCCGCTGACGCAGGACGAAGTGCAGCAGGCGATGAAGTTAATTCATGAGTTGTTGCAGAAGTAAGTGGTGGTCGCCGTCAATGGCGACCCGATAAAATCTTTAAAACAGCGAAACGCGGAAACCGGGATTGAGGAACGATTCGCGTGGGGTGTAATCGAGGGTTTTGCCCTGCCAATCGTGGACATGCGCACCGGCGGCAATCGCCACCGCATGGCCTGCGCCGGTATCCCAGATGTTAGTGGGCCCGAAGCGCGGATAGAGTTGCGCGCTGCCGTCAGCTACCAGACAGAACTTCAGCGATGAACCAATCGCGGTGGTTTGATGCTCGCCGAGCTGGTGCAAATACTCCTGCAACTCGGTATCGCTCTCAAAATGCGAACGGCTAACCACCACTAACGGTGGACGCGCTTCACGCGCATGAATTTGCGTCTGCTGGCCGTTCTCTTCTTTCCAGGCTTTACCCTCAGCCGCCGAGTACATCACGCCCAGCACGGGCGCATACACCACGCCCAATACCGGTTTGCCATTTTCGATCAGCGCAATGTTGACCGTAAACTCGCCGTTGCGCTTGATGAACTCTTTGGTGCCATCGAGCGGATCGACCAGCCAGTATTTCTGCCAGTGCTGACGCACGTCCCAGCTCGGGGGATCCTCTTCAGATAGCACCGGCACCCCCGGCGAAAGCGCCGTCAGACCTTGCACAATCACGCGATGCGCCGCGAGATCGGCCGCGGTAACGGGAGAATCATCCGACTTACGGGTCACGTCAACCGGCTCTGCGCCGTTATATACCTGCATAATGGCATCGCCCGCATCACGCGCCAGCTGACAAATTTTATCTAACATTCTTTACCTCTTTTCCGCTGATTCTGCCTGTCAGACACCAACTGCCAATCTGTCCTTATTTTAGCAGTTGTCATTCAACAGCCTGCGACTGTGCTGTCTGCTACGGCAATCTATTTGAATATCAATACCATAGTTCATCATCGGCGGCTATGGCGGGATGCTGAATGCGCTTTTAGCGCGGCCCGGCGGGAGATATTGGATGAAAGTCCGAGCTTCATCACAAATTGAAATGATAATTCGTCATGGTTTTACATTATTTTGAGAGGCCCATTGGACCGAACAAGGAGCAAGCGATGTTCAAAGCGAGCATGTCGTTATTGGCACTCTGTATAACTGCCGCCACGGTACAGGCTGCTACGGTGGATCTGCGCATTCTGGAAACCACCGATCTGCACAGCAATATGATGGATTTCGATTATTACAAAGATACGCCGACGGAGAAATTTGGCCTGGTACGCACCGCCACCTTAATTCAGCAGGCCCGCGCGCAAGCGAAGAACAGCGTGCTGGTCGATAACGGCGATATCATTCAGGGCAGTCCGCTGGGCGATTATATGGCGGCGAAAGGGCTAAAACCGGGCGAAGTTCATCCGGTATATAAAGCGATGAATACGCTGGATTACGCCGTCGGAAACCTCGGTAATCATGAGTTCAATTACGGTTTACCTTATCTGCAAAAAGCGCTGGCCGGCGCGCGTTTCCCTTACGTCAACGCCAACATTATCGATGAAAAGAGCGGAAAACCGCTGTTTACGCCCTACTTAATCAAGGAAACCACCGTTACAGACCGTGACGGTAAGCCGCATACGCTGAAAATTGGTTACATCGGCTTCGTTCCCCCGCAGATTATGGTTTGGGATCGCAACAATCTGCAGGGAAAAGTGCGGGTTGATGACATCACTGAAACAGCGAAGCGCTATGTGCCGGAAATGCGCGCAAAAGGTGCTGAAATAATCATCGCTATTCCGCACTCCGGTTTGAGCAGTGAACCCTATCATGCCATGGCCGAAAATTCGGTCTATTACCTCAGCCAGGTTGCTGGCATCAACGCCATCATGTTCGGTCACGCTCACGCGGTCTTCCCGAGCAAAGAGTTTGCGGCAATTAAAGGCGCTGATATCGCCCAGGGCACACTTAACGGTATTCCGGCGGTGATGCCCGGTATGTGGGGCGATCATCTGGGTGTGGTCGATCTGGTGCTGAATAACGAGGGCGGCAAATGGCAGGTTGCGCAGGGCAAAGCCGAGGCACGTCCAATTTATGACAGCGCGGCGAAAAAATCGCTGGCTGCCGAAGATGCCGATCTGGTGAAAGTGCTGGAGCAGGATCACCGCGCCACGCGCGATTTTGTTGCCAAACCGATCGGTAAATCCGCCGACGTGATGTACAGCTACTTGTCGCTGGTGCAGGACGATCCCACGGTGCAGATCGTTAACAACGCGCAGCGCGCTTACGTCGAGCACTTTATTCAGGGCGATCCTGATCTTGGCCGCTTGCCGGTGCTCTCCGCCGCCGCGCCGTTTAAAGCTGGCGGCCGCAAAAACGATCCCGCCAGCTATGTCGAAGTGGAGAAAGGTAACCTCACTTTCCGTAACGCCGCCGATCTCTATCTCTACCCCAATACGCTGGTGGTGATGAAAGTCAGCGGTGCACAGGTGAAAGAGTGGCTGGAGTGTTCAGCCGCGCAGTTTAATCAAATCGATCCGCACAGTAGCAAACCGCAAGCGCTGATTAACTGGGATTTCCGTACCTATAACTTCGATGTGATCGATGGCGTGCAGTATCAAATCGATGTCACGCAGCCGGCGCGCTATGACACAGAGTGCTCGCTGATCAACAAGGGGGCTTCGCGCATTAAGGATCTTAGCTGGCAAGGCAAACCTATTGATCCTCAGGCCAGTTTCCTGGTCGCCACCAATAACTATCGCGCTTATGGCGGCAAGTTTGCCGGCACCGGCGATAAGTATGTTGCCTTCGCGTCGCCGGATGAGAACCGCTCGGTGGTTGCCGCTTATATCAGCAGCGAAACCAAAGCGCATGGCGAAGTGAAACCGCAGGCCGATCACAACTGGCGTTTAGCGCCGATTAACAGCAACACGCTGCTGGATATCCGTTTTGAGACCGCGCCCGGCGCGAAAGCAACGAAGTTTATCGAGCGGCACGCCGATTACCCGATGAAAGCGGTGGGCAGCGATGAGATAGGTTTTGCGTTGTGGCAGATGGATTTGCAGAAGAAATAGTTGTTATAAGCGGGTTGCCAGATGCGTAGCTGGCACCCTGCTCTGATGTAATACCGCCAAAATAATAATGCCTTTCTGGCCTGGCTGGTAATAAACCATGTGGCTAACATAGGGAAAGCTGAGCACACCTTCTGCAACATCCAGCGCTCTGCTTTTTCCCAATGCCGGCATTTCTGCCAGCGTGCGTAACGTCTCCTGCAAACGCCTTAAATAGATTTTTGATTGCGCATCACCCCAGTTCTGCATAGTGAACCGGCGAATATCGACAAGATCCTGTCGCGCTTCATCCGTAAGCTGATAATTAGCCATTTAATCCAGCAGTTGGTCGAAAAAGGTTTCACCATCGGTCAGTTGTCCGTTGGCAATATCATTTCTGGCTCGGGCAATTTTTTCCTGCAAAAATTGCTGCTTCATGGCCTCTATCGCCTGATACTCCTCAGCGGAGATGACCACTGCTACCGGCTTTCCATTACGGCTAATCTGGACCGGCTCACGCTGCGCTTTCAGCAGCATATCGCCAAATTGGGTTTTGGCTTCGTTGGCGGAAAGTGAATGCATACCGCACCTTTCGTGTGAATCGTTCGATTCGCACATTATATACGCTGATTAATTTAAAACCAGCTTGTTCTACAGATATAAAAAAACCGGCACGATCGTGTGCCGGTTTTGAGAATCAACTTGGCGACTTACAGAATTTCCAGCAGTTCAACTTCGAAGATCAGGGTGCTGAATGGCGGGATGGAGGCGCCAGCACCGCGTTCGCCGTAAGCGAGGTTGTGTGGAATCGCCAGTTCCCACTTCGAACCGACCGGCATCAGCGTCAGCGCTTCGATCCAACCGGCGATTACGCCGCTAACCGGGAATTCTGCGGGTTCGCCACGCGCGACTGAGCTGTCGAATACCGTGCCATCGATCAGTTTGCCGGTGTAATGCACGCGCACACGATCCTGACGTGAAGGAATTGGACCTTCGCCCTGCGTGATGACGCTGAACTGCAGACCGGTTTCGGTGCTGCTTACGCCTTCGCGTTGTGCGTTCTGCTCAAGGAAAGTCTGACCTTCAGCCGCCATCGCTTCTACACGCTCACGACGCACGCCTTCAGCGCGCTCGTGCACTTCACGCAGTGCGCGATGTACCACGTCAACCGGGACGGCCGGTGAGTTCCCTTCCAGCGCGTCGCGCAGGCCGGCGAGCAGTGCTTCTGGCTGCAGACCCTGCAGTCCAGACTCTTGCAGCTGCTGGCCTACCTGTAAACCGATACCGTAACTTGCTTGTGATTCGACGCTGTCGAATGAAGGGGTCGTCATCTTGATTCCTTAATCCCGGAGAAAAATAGAACCGGCAGCATACCAGCGCGGGCGGCTGGCGTAAAATCTCACGCGCCGCAGATGACATTTCCCGGCGAAACGGAAACAATACAGCGGTCAAATTTTTCAATGCTGCCAGGCACTTCCTGTCAGCATTGCTCATACTATAGCTGTGGCGAGGTTTTCACCCGCCACCGTCGGAACAAGAGAGAATACATGGGCCAGATCGCCCCACGACGTCGCAGGACGCGCGCACCGCGTACTTTATTACCTTGGTTGCAACGTTGGCTGCCACGCATTCCGCGCAAGGCCGCCAGCGAGGAGGATTCACGAATGGCTTCCGATCACCCTTCCCGCGTTCCCGCCGCACTACAGCGCGTCTGGCATTTGCTGGATGATGTGCGCTGGATGGATCCGCTACCCGCTTTTCATCGTCGCGGCATCGTCATTGCCCTGCTGGTGCTGCTGCTGGCGTTTCTCTGGCCGAGCAGCACGCCGCAATATCCGGTTGAGCGTCCGGCGGACACTGGCGCTAAAGAAGTGCCGATGCAGGCGGAAATTTACGATAATAATCAACAGCAGAACACGCCGGCGAAAACCGATTCGCAGGGCGAGTGGCGCACCTATAATGTGGCATCAGGCCAGACGCTGGCGCAGCTGTTCCGCGACAATAATTTACCGGTGAACGATGTGTTTGCCATGGCGCGAGTCGAAGGTGATGGGCAGCCGCTGAGTGCGTTACAGAATGGTCAGCAGGTGAAGATTCGTCAGAACGCGCAAGGCATGGTGACCGGTTTAACGGTGGATGGCAGCAACGGTCCGGTGCTGTTTACGCGCCAGCCAGATGGCAGCTTTATCCGCGCTCAGTAAAACGCAGAAACAAAAACGCCGGCACATGGCCGGCGTTTTCGCATTACTGAGTGAACTTACTCAGCAACTACATTCACAACCAGTTTAGCGAAGACTTCGCTATGGATCTGGAAGTCAACTTCGTGCTCACCGGTGGTGCGCAGTACGCCTTCTGGAAGACGAACTTCGCTTTTAGCCACTTCAACGCCAGCTGCAGTTACTGCATCAGCGATGTCACGGGTACCGATGGAACCGAACAGCTTACCAGCGTCGCCTGATTTAGACGCGATGGTTACGTTGCCCAGTGCGTTGATTTTCTCTGCACGTGCGTTAGCAGCAGCCAGAACGTCAGCCAGTTTGGCTTCCAGTTCAGCGCGACGTGTTTCGAAGAACTCAACGTTTTTCTTGGTAGCAGGAACAGCTTTACCCTGTGGAACCAGGAAGTTACGAGCGTAGCCCGCTTTAACGTTAACCTGATCACCCAGGCTGCCCAGGTTTGCTACTTTATCAAGCAGAATAACTTGCATTACCTTATCCTCTTAAAGTCGTTAATGGACAACTACCGATTACTGATGACGATCAGTGTACGGAAGCAGGGACAGGTAGCGAGCGCGCTTGATGCAACGAGCGAGCTGGCGCTGGTATTTTGCACGAGTACCGGTAATACGGCTCGGGACAATTTTACCGCTTTCGGTAATGTAGTTTTTCAGTGTAGCGATATCTTTGTAATCAATCTCTACAACGCCTTCCGCGGTGAAACGGCAGAACTTGCGACGACGGAAATAACGTGCCATTTGGCTAGTCTCCAGAATCTATCAAATCAATCTGCTCGGCATGTAACACCATTCTGCTCTGACCATTGCGTGCCTGATGGCAGCTAATAAAGCCTTCGAGAGTGAGTTGCGTGCCGACCGTTATATGTTGAGTAATCACCTGATGGGTGCTGCCGCTGATAATCACCGGCATTTGACACCAGGCTTGCCGGTGGAAACCGGCTTCCTCTTGCACAGAACGATGCTCAAGCACGAACTGGCAATGAGGAATCCCTGACGGACTGACTTTTCGAACCGGCGTCTTGCACACAGTGCCAGACAGGCGCAGCCGATTTGCCGTCATGTCGGATTACTCTTCAGAATCCCCAGCATCTGAGTCATCAGCCGATTCGTTAGCAAAGTCTTCGCGGCGATCACGACGCTCGTCTTTAGCTTTAACCATCGGAGATGCTTCAGTTACCGCGTGCTTAACGCGCATAACCATGCTGCGGATAACGGCGTCGTTGAAGCGGAAGTTAGTTTCCAGCTCGTCAATCACTTCCTGCGGCGCTTCTACGTTCATCAGAACATAGTGAGCTTTGTGCAGTTTGTTGATTGGGTAAGCCAGCTGACGGCGGCCCCAGTCTTCCAGACGGTGAATCGTGCCCTGTGCACCGGTGATAGCACCAGTGTAACGCTCGATCATACCTGGAACCTGTTCGCTCTGGTCAGGGTGGACCATAAATACGATTTCGTAATGACGCATCGATAGCTCCTTACGGATTATTCAGCCTCCTGTCAGGGTCAGCTGCGGCCCACGGAAGCAAGGAACGTTATAGGTTGCGAATCATTTAAAAAATGAAACACACCTCTGAATGCAGCTGAAAAATTGACGCGTAATCATACTGGCGTCCTTGCGGAAACTCAAGCGCACAATTCATCAACTGGCGACTATCGTGCCAGCTGATGCGGCTTTTTGTGCTAAGTGAGATGCATCAGTGAGTTAGATAGCGTTTTATCAAATTCTCTGAAGAAGGCGTTCATAGGGACGATCTGGCGGCAAATTGGTTAAGAACTACACTGTTTACAGGCGCAACGAATTACGCTTTTCGCCGCGTCTGAGAGTGCAATCCCTGGAGTGAGGAGTCGATAATGAAAACGATCATTTTCGCCACTTTACTGGGTCTCTTCCTGTCTACACCCGCTCTTGCCAGCTCCGCTGACTTCGCGCAGCAGATGAGAAGTCACAGCAGCAACGCGGCATCAGGCTATGTCTACGTCAATCGGCTGGATGCGCCTGCAAGCAGTAACCCAGTCAGTGCCAATACCAGCGCCGCCGAACGGTTGTCATCACAACTTTAGTCCGGCAACCTAAACGGGCTGGCGCCAATCACGCCAACCCGCATTTTTATAAATGATGTTTAAAGAAACTGACCAGCGCCGTCAGGGCCGCAGGCGTGATTTTATGGCCGATGTTTTTTTCAGATAGCGTGGTCACATGGTGATCGAGTTCTGCCTCGCCTAAGGCTTTCTGCAAACGCGCCGTTTCAGCAAAGGGCACCACTTCATCCGCTTCGCCGTGCCACAACAGCAAAGGTCGATTCGCCAGTTTCTCCAGCTGTTCGCTGGGATCATAAGGCGCCAGGGGTGCTAAACGCGCGGCAAAAGCCTCTTTCTGCTCTGGCGTGCGCGCCACCAGCGGCGGAAACAGCGTATGACTCAGCTGCATGAAATAGCCGGAACCCATCAAACACGCCACGCTGTGAATCTGTGGATAGCGTGCCATCGCGCCCAGCGCGGTCATGCCGCCCATCGAGGCGCCCGCCACGGCAAAACGTTCATCCGCAATCCAGTCGTTATCGCGCAGCGCCTTTTCCAGCAACGGCACTTCATCGATGTTCTGTTTAAGGATCTCCCAGAAGTGGGTCATCCGCGCGTCGGTATCGCCGTTGTAACGTGCGCCGTGCATGTCCGCATCGGGCATGATCACGCGGAAACCAGCCTGCGCCAGCGCCACGGCAAAGTAGCTGTAAACCTCTTTCGATGAGGTAAAACCGTGATAGAACAACACCGTCGGCAAGCGCGCCTGGCGCTGCCCGGCCGGTGATGCGTGGATACATTCAATGCCTGCCAGATTCTCCGTTGCCAACTCGATCATACCGTCTCCATTGAGAATGATTATCACTGGACTCAGTGTAAGTGCTGCCTGACAAAATGCGAGCCACTTCACATTAAGTTTGAATAATTTCTGCCCTAAACATTTAGCCCACTTTGCCGTTGATCTTGTACCCCTTCAATAATCTCAAAAGGTACTTTATGAAGCGTCTTTCTCTCAGCGCCATGGGTCTCGGAATCAAGCTGTCTGTATTGACGTCTTTGAGCGTGGCAATTGTGCTATTTACGCTGACCTTGACCCTGAGCCATAACGCGGCACGTCAGCTGGAGCAGCTGGCAACCGATGATATGCAGAATCAGGTGCAAGGCATTAATGAAATGGCCACCATGTTCAACGCCACGCTGTCGGAAGAGGTGGCAAATTACACCAAACTGTTCCAAAGCTTCCTGCCAAAACGTTTTAGTCGTGACGACAGCGAACGTGTGCAGGTAGGTGAATTCAGCACGCCAACGCTGCGAGCGGGATTGAAAACCCTCAACCTCGATCAGATCGCGGTAGATGATTTTCTCGATCGTACTGGTGCGGTATCCACCATCTTCGTGCGTGACGGCGAAGATTACATCCGCATCGCCACCTCGCTGAAAAAAGAGGATGGCAGCCGCGCGGTGGGCACCAAACTGGATCGCAGCAGCGCCGCCTGGCGCAGCGTCAATCAGGGCACGGTCTATCGCGGACTGGCGACGCTGTTCGGCCATCGTTACATCACGCAGTATCAGCCGGTGCAGGATAGTAGCGGCGCGGTGATCGCTATTCTGTTCGTCGGGGTACAGATCGACGCGCAGTACGCGCTGATGCGTGACAAAGTGCTGGCGCGCCATCTTGGTGACAGCGGCACCTTCTCGGTGTTGAATGGGACGCCGGGCAGCAGCCAGGGCCAATATCTGTTTGATCGTCACGCTGAAGGCAAACTGCCGCGCTGGGATAACGCCACGCAGCAGCAAATGCTTAGCCAGCCGAAGGGATTGGTGACGGTTGAGCTGGATGGCGAAACCAAACTGCTGGCGTGGCAGCAGCTGCCGGGCTGGAACTGGATCATCGCCGGTGAAGTGAGCCGTGCCAGCCTGCTGGCGCCAATCACGCACAGCCGTAACCTGTTTATGGCGATTGGCCTGGCGCTGGTGATCGCGTTTGCCATTGGCTTTATGTGGTACAGCCGCCGCGCCATCACGCGTCCGCTGCAGCAGGTGATCCATCTGGCAGAACAGTACGCCGCTGGTAATCTGCAGGCACATCTCGACTCTTCACGTCGTGATGAGATTGGTCAGCTGGTCAGCGCGATCAACGGCATTGGCGATGGACTGGAGAAAGTCGTCAGTCAGGTACGTTCGGCGGCGCGGGAAATCAGCAGCGGCACCGATACCATCGCCGCCAGCAGCTCCAGCATCAGCGAGCAGATTGGCCGTCAGGCCAGCAGCGTGGAGGAAACCTCGGCCAGCATGGAGCAGTTTGGCGCCACCGTGGCACAAACCGCTGCCAACGTGCGGCAGGCGATGGCGCTGGTCGGTGAAGCGGCTAATACCGTGAATCACGGCGGCAGCACCGTGGCACGTTCGGTGGAAACCATGTCGGAGATTCGCGTGGCGTCGCAGAGCATCGCCGATATCACCCATGTGATTGAGTCGATCGCCTTCCAGACCAACATTCTGGCGCTTAATGCCGCGGTTGAAGCCGCTCGCGCCGGTGAACACGGTAAAGGCTTTGCGGTGGTCGCGGCGGAAGTGCGCGCGCTGGCACAGCGAAGTGCTACGGCAGCCAAAGAGATTGATGGGTTGATTGCCAGCTCCATCGATAAAGTGGCGGCCGGCCATACGTTATCCGAGCAGACACGCGATGCGATGAGCCATATCGTCAATCACATCGAACAGGTTAAAACGCTGATGGGTGAGATCAATATTGCCGCGCAGGAACAGGCGGCGGGCATTGGTCAGGTGAATCTGGCGATGAATCACATCAGCCAGGCCACGCATCAAAGCAGCGATATGATTAACCAGTCAGAAACCACCGCCAATCATCTGAGTAAGAAAGGGCATCATCTGACGCAGCTGGTGAGCATTTTTCATCTGAAGGACTAAAAGCCACAGGAAGATGGCTTACACTTGAGCCATCTTCCTGCTTCAGGAGTTGCTATGCGTACTCTCTATTTGGCCTTAACGCTGCTGCTCAGCGGCTGCGCCGCTTTCACCACCACGCCACAAGCTCCGCCGCCGCCCACGCAGCACGCGCAGGAGATTTCACGCGCGCAGAGTATTGGCCTGCCGAAGCTCGGCACTATCACCACCACCACACGCGGCTCGCCGGATGATGCGCAGCGCGCTATTGCCGCGAAAGCCAACCAGGCGGGCGCGGTTTACTATCAAATTCTGATGCTGGATGAAACCACCCTTCCCAGCTTCTGGTACGCCACTGCCATTCTGTATGGCGCGCCGTCAACCGGCGCTGCAGCGCAACAGTAAGCGCGAGCAGAGATCGTCGCTTAATGCCCGTGTGCCGCGCAGATCAAGCTGCTGCTGACACCAGCCATCGGCCAGCGGCGGCTCTGCCACTTTCAGCAGAATCGCGGCACTTGCCAGCTGCAGTAACTCGCGCGTGATTTCTCGCGCCTGCCCTTCACGCGGGTTGGCGAGCTGCAAGCGTAATTGCCGCCAGCGGCGATCAAAGTGACGATTACTACCCTTCACCGCCTCAAACTCATCGTGCAGCATGGTCATCACCTCGGCGTGACGACCGAGCACCCGCAGGACATCCAGGCACATCACATTGCCGGCGCCTTCCCAGATACTATTCACTGGCATCTCACGATAAAGACGCGGCAGCTCGCTCTCTTCGCAATAGCCAATGCCGCCCAACACTTCCATCGCTTCTGCCACAAAAGGCATGCCCGCCTGGCAGATCACAAATTTGGCGGCGGGTGTGAACAGACGTGCGTATAAGCGCTCATGTTCGCTGACCGGTGTTGACCAGGCGCGCGCCAGCCGCAGCAGCAGTGCGGTTTGCCCTTCCAGCTGTAGTGCCTGTTGCGCCAGCACCGCGCGCATCAACGGTTGATCGATAAGGTTCTTGCCCATCACCTGACGCTGCTGCGCATGATGCACGGCAATCGACAGCGCACGGCGCATCTGTCCGTGACTGCCCAGCGCGCAGTCGAAGCGCGTCATGCCGCCCATTTTGAGGATCAGCCGTACACCTTCGCCCTCTTCGCCCATCAGCCAGCCGATAGCATCCTGAAATTCCACTTCAGCGCTGGCGTTGGAGCGATTGCCGAGCTTGTCTTTAAGGCGTTCGATGCGAATGGCGTTGCGCGTGCCGTCCGGCAGCAAGCGTGGCAGGAAGAAGCAACTCAATCCCTGTGACGTTTGCGCCAGAATCAGATGCGCATCGCTTTGCGGGACCGAGAAAAACCATTTATGGCCGGTGATGCGATACGCTTCGCCCGGCCCGCGCACGCCGAGCGGTTCGGCGCGTGTGGTGTTGCTCAACACATCGGTGCCGCCCTGTTTTTCCGTCATGCCCATGCCAATCAACAGACCGCGTTTCTTGTTGCCAGGCAGATGATGCGCATCGTAACGATCGCTGAGCAGCGCTTCGCGCCAGTCAGCGTAGGGTTCAGGCAGATGATTCTGCAGCAGCGGAATGGCGGCGTGCGTCATCGTCACCGGACAGAGCGAGCCGGCTTCCACTTGGGCATGCAGGATGAATCGTGCGGCACGCGCCACCATCGCCTGTGGCTGAACGTCGGGCTGCCAGCTGAGATTGTGAAGCCGACTGGCGCATAATCCCTGCATCAGCAGATGCCAGGCGGGATGAAAACGCACTTCGTCAAGGCGTTCGCCGCGCGCGTTGTAGCGCAACAGTTCCGGCGCTTCGACGTTAGCTAAGCGGCCTAGTTCAAGGGATTCGGCGCTGCCGAGTTGCAAGCCGACGGAAGCCAGCCATTCGCGATCCCAGCTGGCACCTTCGCGTGCAACGGCCTCGCACAGGGCGATATCACGCGAGAATAGGTTGCTGTTGCTGAGCGGTTGGGGCTGATTGAATACGGTGTGAGTGGTCCAAATCATATAACGTCCTCCTCATACTCATTTTTCAAGTATGAAGAGGATGTGCAGTTATGCCTGGCCTGGAAAATTTTTTGCGGTGGGGATCACGCCTGACGCTGACGAACGGCTTCGAACAAGCATACGCCGGTGGCAACTGACACGTTGAGTGACGAGACGCTGCCTGCCATTGGGATGCTGATCAGCTCATCGCAATGCTCACGCGTTAAACGACGCATGCCTTCACCTTCCGCGCCCATTACCAGCGCCATTGGGCCGGTCATTTTGCTTTGATAAACGGTGTGATCGGCTTCGCCTGCGGTGCCCACCACCCAGACGTGGTATTCCTGCAGCAAGCGCAAGGTGCGCGCCAGGTTGGTGACGCGAATCAACGGCACGTTTTCCGCTGCGCCGCTGGCCACTTTCTTCGCGGTGGCATTCAACGGTGCTGCACGGTCTTTTGGCACGATGACCGCATGCACGCCCGCGGCATCCGCGCTACGCAGGCAAGCACCGAGGTTATGCGGATCGGTAACACCATCCAGCACCAGCAGGAACGGCTTCTCAAGGCTCTGCAGCAGATCCGGTAAATCACCCTCCTGATACTGCTTGCCTGGCTTCACGCGCGCCAAGATGCCCTGATGCACGCCGCCTTCAACCTGGCTATCGAGCCATTGACGGTTCGCCACCTGCACCGGGATTCCCTGAGCTTCCAGTGCGAGGATCAGCGGCTGCAGGCGACGATCGTCGCGGCCTTTAAGGATAAAGACTTCCTGAAAACGCTGAGGATCACGCTCCAGCAGCGCCTGCACGCTATGAATACCAAAAATTATTTCACTCATTACTTTGCTCAAGGTTGGATTTAGATCGTTGAATTCGGAGATTCAGGTGCGCAGGAACGCGCACCCTACAACGGTTTCGTCAGGTCGCCCTGCAAGGCGACCAAACTATCAGGCTTCGTCAGGCTGCTTCTTCGACGCGCGCTTAGACTTGGTGGCGGCGGCGATTTTACGGGTTTTCTCGGAGACTTTTTTGCCTTTTTTCTCGGTTTTAGCCGGTTTTTCAGCAACCGCAGGCTTTTTCTTCTCGCTGCGGAACGCTGAATCAGGTTCGAAAGTGCCCTTCTTGCCGGCATCACGACGACGCTTGGCTGGCGGTTTGCCACCGCGTTTCTCACGCTCACGTTCGGTTTTGCCTTCGCCGCGCGGTACACGCTTGCTGGAGATCAGCGCGAAGTCGATTTTACGCTCGTCCATATGCACGGCTTCAACCCGCACTTCCACCGCATCGCCCAGACGATAAGTACGGCCGCCGGATTCACCAATCAGACGCTGACCCACCGCATCGAAGCGATAATAGTCGTTATCCAGCGAGGAGACGTGCACCAAACCATCGATAAACAGTTCGTTAAGACGTACGAAGAAACCAAAGCCGGTCACGCTGGAGATCACGCCGTTGAACACGTTGCCGACCTGATCCTGCATGAAGTCACACTTCAGCCAATCGGCAACATCGCGCGTGGCTTCATCAGCACGGCGCTCGGTCAGTGAGCAGTGTTGGCCCAGCTGCAGCATCTGCTGCATGTCGTAGTGATAGCCGCCGGTCGGCGTGGTGATGCCATCCACTTCGCCGCGCTCTTTTGCCAGCAGATATTTGATGGCGCGATGCAGCAGCAAATCCGGATAGCGGCGAATCGGCGAGGTGAAGTGCGCGTACGACGCCAGCGCCAGGCCGAAGTGACCCCGGTTTTCAGGATCGTAAACCGCCTGTTTCATCGAACGCAGCAGCATGGTTTGCAGCATTTCTGCGTCTGGCCGATCGGCCACTTGCTTCAGCAAGGCGGCATAATCGGTCGGGTGTGGCTTAGTGCCACCCGGCAGGCTTAAGCCCAGCTCGTTCAATACGGTACGGAAGCTTTTGATGCTGTCTTCGCTTGGACGATCGTGATCGCGGAACAGCGCAGGCTCTTCATTTTTCTCAACAAAACGCGCTGAGGCGATATTGGCGAGAATCATACACTCTTCAATCAGCTTATGCGCATCATTGCGTGACGTGCGCTCAACGCGCTCAATGCGACGCTCGGCGTTGAAGATGAACTTGGGTTCATCGGTCTCAAACGAAATGCCGCCACGCTGCTCGCGCGCGGTTTCCAGCACCTGATACATGTTGTGCAACTCGTGCAGATGAGGAACCTGAGCCGCGTATTGTTCACGCAGATCGGCATCACCTTGCAGAATGTTCCACACTTTGTTGTAGGTCAGTCGCGCATGGGAATTCATCACCGCTTCATAGTGTTTGAAACCGGTAAGTTTGCCGCTGGAGGAGATGGTCATCTCACACACCATGCACAAACGATCAACCTGCGGATTCAGCGAGCACAAGCCGTTGGAGAGAATCTCCGGCAGCATCGGGATAACCTGCGACGGGAAATAGACCGAGGTGCCGCGCTGATGCGCTTCATCGTCCAGCGGCGTGCCCGGACGTACGTAATAGCTGACGTCGGCAATGGCCACCCATAAACGCCAGCCGCCGCCGCGTTTCTTCTCGCAGAAAACCGCATCATCAAAGTCACGTGCATCTTCACCATCAATGGTGACCAGCGGCAACTTACGTAAATCAACACGTCCCAGCTTCGCTTCTTCCGGTACTTCTTCTTTCAGCTTAGCGATCTGCTTCTCAACTTCTTCCGGCCATGTGTGCGGGATTTCATGGGTGCGCACCGCCATATCGACCGCAAGGCTGGTGCCCATATCGTCGCCCAGCAGCTCGGTCACTTTGCCGATCGCTTTGGTGCGACGCGTCGCACGTTGGGTGATTTCAACCACCACCACTGAACCCATACGCGCGTTAAGCGTTTCTTCTTGCGGGATCAGGATGTCGAAACTCAGGCGGCTGTCATCCGGCACCACAAAACCAGTACCTGCATCGGTAAAGTAGCGGCCGACGATCTGGCTGTTACGTGGCTCAAGCACGCGCACCACGCGCGCTTCACGACGACCTTTACGATCGGCGCTGCCTGGCTGCGCCAGAATCACGTCGCCGTGCAGGCAGAATTTCATCTGCTCAGCAGAGAGATAGAAATCATCTTTCTGACCTTCTACGCGCAGGAAGCCATAGCCATCGCGATGGCCAATCACTTTACCGCGAAGCAGATCAAGACGTTCTGGCAGGGCGTAACATTGACGGCGAGTAAACACCAGCTGGCCATCGCGCTCCATGGCGCGCAGACGACGACGCAGCGCTTCCAACTGCTCTTCGCTGGTGATATTCAATTCCTGCGCGATGTCATCGCGGCTGGTCGGCTTTTCGCGTTTTTCCAGCAGTGCCAGAATAAATTCGCGGCTTGGAATTGGGTTTTCGTATTTTTCAGCTTCTCTATCCTGATAAGGATCTTTTGACATTACGGTTCCTCCGATGTCATTTAATTTGGATTGCCACCGGCGGTTCGGACAATAAAAGTTGGTACAGCGAATCGTTATCTTTGACCAAATCGGCCAGCGTATACTTGTCCAGTTCCTTGAGGAATAGCTGGACCGCATCGTGCAATGCTTTACGCAAACGACAGGCTGGCGTGATCACACACTCGTCGCAGTTCACGAGCTGCAATGGCTCCATTCTTCGCACCACATCGCCAATGACGATTTTTTCCGGGTCCATGCCTAAACGAATTCCGCCGTTTTTACCGCGTGTTGCGGCGACAAAGCCAGCCCGGCTAAGTTGATTGATGATTTTAACCATATGGTTACGCGACACCCCGTAGGTATCGGTGACTTCGGTAATGTTGGTCTGCTTACCTTCCGGTAACGTCGCCATGTAAATCAAGGCACGCAGACCATAATCGGTAAAACTTGTTAGCTGCACATATACCTCAGTGAATCATCGAACGTTATGGTTATGCGCCGGTCGGCGTGATGTTTAAATATGATGATAAACCAGAGCGTGGTGGCCGGTGCGTTTTTTTCCGGCAAGTATCGATATTTGCAAGAAAAAATAGAGTGAGTGGAGTCAAAGATTAGAAATACAAAGGCCGGACAGAGTCCGGCCTGAGGAGATTATGCGTCGAACGGGTCGCGCAGAATCATGGTCTCACTGCGGTCTGGGCCGGTAGAAATAATATCAATCGGCACACCGGTCACTTCTTCTACACGTTTGATGTAGTCACGTGCAGCTTGCGGCAAACCTTCCAGCGTCTTAACGCCGAATGTGGTCTCGCTCCAGCCTGGCATGGTTTCGTAAATCGGCTCAATGCCTTCCCAGCCTTCAGCTGCCAGCGGCGTGGTGGTCATTTCGCGGCCATCTGGCATGCGATAAGCCACACAGATTTTCACTTCTTTCAGGCCATCCAGCACGTCCAGTTTGGTCATGCAGAAACCTGACAGGGAGTTGATCTGTACGGCACGGCGAACGGCAACCGCATCCAGCCAGCCGGTACGACGACGACGACCGGTGGTCGCGCCGAACTCGTTACCTTGAGCACACAGGAACTCGCCGGTTTCATCGAACAGTTCGGTCGGGAATGGACCGGCACCAACGCGCGTTGAGTAGGCTTTTACGATACCCAGCACGTAATCAACATAGCGTGGACCAATACCTGAACCCGTCGCTACGCCACCTGCGGTGGTGTTTGATGAGGTCACGTATGGATAGGTACCGTGGTCGATATCCAGCAGCGTACCCTGCGCACCTTCAAACATGATCAGGTCGCCACGCTTGCGCGCGCCGTCCAGCAGATCAGACACATCAACCACCATGCTGGTAATGATATCGGCCACCGCCAGCGTATCACTCAGCACTTTTTCGTAGTCAACTGCATCGGTTTTGTAATAGTTAACCAGCTGGAAGTTGTAGAAATCGACGATCTCTTTCAGCTTCACCGCAAAGGTTTCTTTGTTGAAGAGATCGCTCACGCGCAGACCGCGACGTGCCACTTTATCTTCATAGGCAGGACCGATACCGCGACCGGTGGTGCCGATAGCTTTAGCGCCACGCGCTTTTTCGCGCGCCACGTCCATTGCTACGTGGTACTGCAGAATCAATGGGCAGGCTTCAGAGATCAACAGACGTTCACGTACCGGCACACCGCGCTCTTCCAAACCTTTCATCTCTTTCATCAGCGCTTCAGGCGACAGGACAACGCCGTTACCAATGATGCTGGTGACGTTTTCACGCAGGATGCCAGATGGAATTAAGTGGAGGACGGTTTTTTCACCGTTGATGACAAGTGTGTGGCCTGCATTATGGCCACCTTGGTAACGCACGACGTAATTCGCGCGCTCTGTCAGAAGGTCTACGATCTTACCTTTACCTTCGTCACCCCATTGGGTGCCCAGTACGACGACGTTCTTACCCATTTTTTCAAAATCACCGATTGCTTAAAAATGGATTCTACCACCTGACTTTTACTCTTTCAGCACTTTTAGCATACGATTGCGCTGTTTTTTGCCTGAGTTTTGCGCAGCTCACAACATGTTGGGGGAACAGCGGCCAACAGACACAATTGAGTCGGGCGGCCTCACATAAATTCAGGCTGATTAACGCGCATGCATGCTGATCATGGCGTAAATCACCACGCCGGCCACCACTAAACCGCCACCAAAACGATGTAAGAGACGATCGGGCAACTGCGTCATCGCCATAATCATCCGCCGCCACACGCGTGGCATTAACATCGGTCCAAGTCCTTCCAGCACCAAAACCAAAGCCAGCGCCATCCAGATGGTTGAATTCATGATTTTTTCCCAAAAAAAAGGCCGACAACATTGTCGGCCTGGACTTTATATCAGTTCTTAACGCGTGGCGTTAGAGGGCGCTTTCATATAGCGGAAGAAATCGCTATCCGGGCTCAGCACCAGCACATCCTGGTTGTCTGAGAAGCTATTCTCATAGGCGCGCAGGCTGCGGATAAAGGCATAGAAATCCGGATCCTGGCTGAAGGCATCAGCAAACAGTTTTGCCGCTTCACCATCACCTTCACCGCGCGAAATCAGCGCTTCACGCTGTGCTTCTGCCAGCGTGCGCGTAACCTGATAATCGGCCTGTGCACGCAGTTTCTCTGCCTCTTCCTGACCTTGTGAACGCTGACTACGCGCTACCGCTTCACGCTCGGCGCGCATACGGTTGTAGATCGCGTCAGACACTTCAGTCGGCAGGTTGATCTGCTTGATGCGCACGTCGACAACTTCAATACCTAACGCAGCCATGCTGTTCGGGTTTGGTGCCGGCTCACTGCTGTTGGTTTCACGTTCTACACGTGCTGCCGCACTCGCAATCGCATCATCCGCGGCTGGCGTCTGAACGTCATCATCATTGCCAGCGCTGCCGGTGTTCAGGGCATCACGCACGTCGGTGGTTAAACGGCCACGTGAATCAGTCACGATGTCTTTCACATCCAGACGACCCATTTCAGAACGCAGACGGTCACTGAACTTACGTTTCAGCAGCACTTCTGCCTGAGAAACGTCGCCACCACCGGTTGCCAGGTAGTAACGGCTGAAGTCACTGATGCGCCACTTGATGTAAGAATCAACGATCAGGTCTTTCTTCTCTTTGGTAACAAAGCGGTCAGCCTGGTTATCCATGGTCTGAATGCGCGCATCAAGTGATTTCATGGTTTCGATAAACGGAATTTTGAAATGCAGACCCGGTGCGTACACCAGCGGTTTGTTTTCGTCATCACGCAGAACCTTACCAAAGCGCAGCACGATGCCGCGTTGGCCTTCCTGCACCACGAACAGTGACGCGTAAAGCACCACCAGCACTACAATAATTACGGCGATGATTGGCTTACGCATCGATTACTCCCTCCCCTGGCGCTGGGTATCGTTGCGCAGCGCATTGGCGCGACGCTGATCCATGATGCTGTCTGGACTGTAAGATGAAGAATCTCCACGGCTCGCATTACTATCGGACGACGAAGGAGACTTCATTAAATTCGTCATTTTCTGACCGCCCTGGCCAGATGCCTGACCACCGCGCATCAGTTGATCCAATGGCAGGACTGTCAAATTATTACCACGATCGCTGATCAATACCTTGCGGGTATGACTCAGCACACGTTCCATGGTTTCAATATAGAGACGCTCTTTCGTGATTTCTGGTGCAGCTTTATATTCAGGCAGCAAGCGAGCAAAACGCGCCACTTCACCTTGCGCTTCTAACACCGTACGTTCTTTGTAAGCACGCCCCTCTTCGAGGATACGTTGCGCCTGACCATTAGCACGCGGCTGAACTTCGTTCGAATAAGCTTCAGCTTCACGGACGTATTGTTCACGGTTTTCACGTGCGGCAATCGCATCATCAAACGCGGCTTTTACTTCTTCTGGTGGGCGCGCCGCCTGGAAGTTTACGTCCAGCAGGGTAATACCCATGTTGTACGGACGGATAGTCTCGTCAAGCTCACGCTGAGTTTCGCTACGTACCACGGTACGACCTTCCGTCAGGATGCGGTCCATGGTTGAGCGACCAATCACGCCACGCAAGGCGCTGTCGGTGGCCTGACGCAGGCTGTCATCGGCACTGGTCACGGCATACAGATAACGCTCAGGATCGGTCACGCGGTACTGCACGTTCATCTCAACGCGCACTACGTTTTCATCCGACGTCAACATCACGCCAGACGCCGCCAGTTCACGTACGGCTTCTACGTTAACGGCGCGAACCTGATCGACGAAAGTCGGTTTCCAGTTGAGGCCTGGCTCAACCAGATGGCTAAATTTGCCAAAGCGCGTGACGACGCCACGTTCCGCTTCTTTGATAGTGTAGAAACCGCTAGCCGCCCAGATAACGACTGCCGCTACGGCAACAATGCCAACCACTTTGCCACCGCTACCGCCGCTGCGCTGGCCATTGTCATTCTGTTTGCCACCGCCCAGTCCGCCGAGTTTTTTACTCAACTTTCGGAAGATATCATCCAGATCAGGTGGTCCCTGATCGCGACCTCCTTTATTTCCCCCAGAGTTGCCGCCTTGATTATTGCTGCTTCCCCACGGGTCGCGGTCCTGTCCGTTATTTCCGGGCTGATTCCACGCCATGTTTCTACTCCATTTATTGTATTTACGTTTTTTACCCTTCATCTTTCGGATTGCAGCTTCGTTGGCTGCCTTCGTTCACTCCAGTCACTTACTGATGTAAGCTCCTGGGGATTCACTCAGTTGCCGCCTTGCTGGAATCCGAAATATTCGGGTGAATCCTGCACATACGGCCTGCAACGATAATGACGACAATCTAAAAGATATTGAGTAAAGGCGTTTGGGCAATTTCAAACAATATAACTGGCTAGCGACGGCTCTTGTTTACACAGACGACGCCAATCAACTATCGGCATACGCACGTGCAAACTCACACAGCCATCATCTTCATTCCATTCTTTTTCTATAGCATGCAACTGATAAAAACGACTGCGCAAACGGCCCGCTTCCGGCGGCAGACGTAAATCGTACTGCGCGATTTCACCGGCTAAACGCTCAGAGAGCGCCTGCCACAGCAACGGCAGACCCACGCCGCTCTGTGCAGATAACCACACACGAATCGGCTGGTTCTCTTCGTTGCGATCGATACGCGGCACAAAGTCCTCAAGCATATCGATTTTGTTCATGATCAACAGCGCCGGAATTTCGTCAGCTTCAATCTCTTCCAGAACTTCATTTACTGCATCAATGTTGTCATTCACACGCAAATCGGCGGCGTCAATCACATGCAGCAGCAATGTCGCCTGACGCGTTTCCTGCAGCGTGGCTTTAAACGCCGCGACTAAGTCGTGCGGCAAATGACGGATAAAACCAACGGTGTCTGCTAAAACCACTTCACCTACATCCGCCACATTCAAACGACGCAATGTCGGATCAAGTGTCGCGAACAGTTGATCCGCTACGTACACATCCGCAGAGGTAATCGCGTTGAACAGAGTGGATTTACCGGCGTTGGTGTAACCCACCAGCGAAACGGTTGGCACGTCAGCTTTGGCACGCGCTTGTCTGCCCTGATCGCGCTGTTTTTCGACGCGTTCAAGACGGGAGAGAATCTGACTGATACGGCCACGCAGCAAGCGTCGGTCCGTTTCCAGCTGAGTTTCACCCGGACCACGTAAACCGATACCGCCTTTCTGGCGTTCAAGGTGTGTCCATCCGCGAACCAAACGGGTTGCTAAATGGCGTAGTTGTGCCAGCTCGACCTGCAATTTACCCTCATGGGTGCGGGCGCGCTGGGCGAATATATCGAGAATTAAGCCGGTGCGATCGATTACGCGACATTCGCACAGCCGTTCAAGATTACGTTCCTGAGCAGGAGTTAAGGCATGATCGAATAAAACGACCGATGCTCCACTCGCTTTTACCGCATCGGCAATTTCAACTGCCTTTCCTTCACCGACAAAATATTTGGGATGTGGCGCTTTACGGCTGCCCGTAATGACTTGCAGCGCTTCAACGCCCGCAGAAGAGACAAGAGTTTCAAACTCCTGCAAATCTTCCAGCTCTTTGTCTTGGGAGAACCAGATGTGTACCAGTACGGCCTGCTCACCGGCATCATAACGGTCAAACAAGCTATAACCTCGCTAAAATAAAATAACCAGGACAGGAAAACGTGCTCGTTCTCCAGCCCTGGCTTTACGGCAGCGCAAAATTATTCTGCGTTATCGCCGTCTTGTTGTGGCTGCGACTGAGCGCTTTGATTGCTTCCGCTGTGATGATAGTTGCTGCTACCACCGCTGCCGCCCGCGTTATTGCTATGGTGCGACACTGGACGAGAAGGAACCACTGTAGAGATGGCGTGTTTATACACCATCTGGCTGACCGTGTTTTTTAACAGAATGACGAACTGATCAAAGGATTCAATTTGCCCTTGCAGCTTAATACCATTCACCAAATAGATCGAAACCGGTACACGTTCACGACGCAATGCGTTCAAAAACGGGTCTTGTAAAGATTGCCCCTTAGCCATTCTATCTTTTCCTTATATGCTTGTTGTTTGTTGCTTTAAGAACCGTGGTTCAGAAAAACTGCGTAAAAATTTGCGCACGATAACGGACCAATTGTACACAATCATCCCTGCTACGCACTAACTACCTTAAGCACCGCATTACGCGCTAACTCTGGCTCATCACTGTTTAACCAGTGTACTTCAGGCCAGCCACGTAACCAGGTCATCTGGCGTTTAGCGAGCTGCCGAGTGGCGCAAATTCCCCGATAAACCATTTCGTCGTAATCGATTTCACCTGACAAATAAGACCACATCTGGCGATAACCTACACAGCGAATGGAAGGCATGTCCGTATGCAAATCACCTCGCGCAAACAGTGCACGAGCCTCCGCTTCAAATCCTGACGCTAGCATCTGGTCGTAACGCAACGCAATGCGTTGATGTATCAGTTCACGACTCGCAGGTGCGATAGCAAACTGGTACACGTCGTAGGGTAACGCTTCGCCGGAGGTTTTTGTCAGTTCCGTTAAAGTTTTACCCGAAATAAAAAAAACTTCCAGTGCTCGCGAAAGTCTCTGCGGATCATTCGGATGAATACGACTACCGGCGACCGGATCGATTTCACACAGCTGACGGTGCAGGGCTTCCCACCCTTTCTCCGCCGCCATTTGCTCTATTCGCTGACGCACCTCGGGATCGGCCGAGGGCAACGGCGACAATCCTTCAAGTAACGCCTTGAAGTAGAGCATGGTTCCACCAACAAGCAACGGAATCTTCCCCTTCCGGGTGATATCCGCCATTTCTGCCAACGCATCGCGACGAAATTCTGCGGCGGAATACGCTTCCGCCGGATCGCGAATGTCCAGCAAACGATGGGGCGCCAGTGCTAACTCTTCTGCCGACGGTTTCGCCGTGCCAATATCCATCCCGCGATAGATTAAGGCAGAGTCAACGCTAATAAGTTCCACCGGAAGTTGCTGACGCAGCGAAATCGCTAATGCCGTCTTACCGGAGGCGGTAGGCCCCATCAAAAAAATTGCCTTTGGCCGGCTAGCCTGGTTTAGTTCACTCATGCTTCAACGCGTTTAGCGCGCTCTCAATCTCAATGGTCTGTAACAGACCTGAAGGCGGCGACTTCAGCAGTTGCGGACAAAGCCTTTCCAGCTCTGCCAGCAGTGCAATCGCCTGCGAGTGATTCCAGTGAGCGTCTTCTGCATCATCTCGACGCGCCAGCCATTGGGCCAACGTGGATGCAGAAACCTCTTGCTGCCGGGCCAGGTAGCCTAACAGTTCTGGAATCAAGATTTGTAAATTTTGTGTTCGTAACGGTAAAGGCACCGCGCGCAACGTCACGTGTTGCCCTTCTCGTTGTAAATCAATGCCCATCTGGCTCAGCAGCGCGGCATGATCGGCGATGGCGGCCAGCTCGGGCGCAGCAATTTTCAGGCGCACCGGGATCAGCAGCGGCTGCGGTTTTAAACCCTCTTCCCCTGGTTCAAGCTGGGCCTGTTTTAGCCAGCGCGCCGCCACGGCCAGCGATAACAATTGCAATGCGCTACCACGTTCCAGCAGCGCATAACGATCCTGCAAAACGCTTAACACGCGGCCAAAACTTTGCGCATGAGCGGCCAGCGGCGCTTCACGCTTTTCCGGCAAACGCACCGGAGCCGCGGCAGGAACTGGCGCAGCGCGCGGCGTTTCTACCATCGGCGTTTTCATCAACTGCTTATAGGCATTACCTTCACGCGCACTATAAACCGGCTCTTTATTCTGCCAATTCGCATTCGCGGCCGCAGAAGCCCCGCCGCTGCGTGGCGTGTTGCTGGGTTGTGCAAAGTGGTTCGCGCCTGCCGCCTGACGGTTTTCTGGCTGCCACTTCGGCGCAGGTTCTTCGGCGTGGGCGATGGGCAATTCCGGCGCGCGGCTGGCTTGCAGCGCACTCATCACGCCTTGCCAGATAAAATCATGTACCAGACGCGACTGATGAAAACGCACCTCGTGCTTAGCCGGATGGACGTTGACATCCACCTGATGCGGGTCGATCTCCAGATAGAGCACGTAAGCTGGCTGCTGATCGTCACCAAGCTGCGTTTGATAAGCCTGACGAATCGCGTGATTGATGAGCTTGTCGCGCATCATGCGTCCGTTGACGTAGCAATATTGCAGATCGGTAACCTGGCGCGAACCGTGAGGATCGGCGACCCAACCGCGCAGCGCTAAATCATCGTGCTGCCACTCAATGCGTAAAGCGTGCTGCATAAACGTGGTGCCGCAAATGGCCCCTAAACGCCGCTCCCGCTGCGCATCTTCACTGACCGCGCGATACTGACGCATTAACTTACCGTTGTGGCTAAGCGAAATAGCGACATCAAAGCGTGCCAGCGCAATACGACGAATCACCTCATCGATATGGGTAAACTCGGTCTTTTCAGTGCGCATGAATTTGCGGCGAGCGGGCGTGTTATAGAACAGGTCGAGCACTTCCAGCGAGGTACCTACCGGATGCGCAGCCGGTTTCACCTTCACATCCATGTCGCGCCCTTCCGCGTAGGCTTGCCAGGCTTCGCTTTGGTCGGCGGTGCGTGAAGTCAGCGTTAAACGAGAAACGGAACTGATACTAGCGAGCGCTTCGCCACGAAAGCCGAGGCTCATGATCGCCTCAAGGTCATCAAGCGAAGCAATTTTGCTGGTCGCATGCCGCGCCAATGCCATTGCAAGCTCGGCTTTGGCGATACCGCAGCCGTTGTCGCGAATGCGGATGAGCTTCGCGCCACCTTTCTCAATATCGACGTCAATGCGCGTGGCACCGGCATCAAGGCTGTTTTCCACCAGCTCTTTTACGACCGACGCCGGGCGCTCAACCACTTCGCCTGCGGCAATCTGGTTCGCCAGCTGCGGCGGTAAAATCTGTATTGGCATGGTGGTGATCCTTCTGGCTGGTTGGCTCACGGGGAGCCAACAATCAGGATTGCGGAATTTTTAAGTTTTGCCCCAGCATCACATTGCTCGACTTCATATTATTCGCCTGCATGATGGCTTTTGAGCTCACGCCATAGTGCGCGGCAATCGCCGTGAGGGAATCACCGCGCACCACTTTATGCCGGGTTGGACGACTCGCCGCCACGCTGACGCTGGATTTCGCGGGCACCTTCAGGCGCTGTCCCACCCAAACCACATCGCGCTTCAGGCTATTCATCTCACGTAACGTCGCCATGCTCACGCCATATTTTGCCGCGATGCCCGACAACGTTTCGCCACGCGTGACGGTATGACGCTGCGTTGCGCCGGTATATTGCACCGTGCCGGTCGCCGGGTTGCTGGCGACGCTAACCGCTGGTGCGCTGTCCAGCGGCCGGTTTTCCTCCTTTGGGATCGATTGCAGCGGATGCGTAAGGAAATAATTGCGCAGGCCTTTATAAATCGACTGAGCAATCTTCTCCTGATACGCGCTGCTGCCAAGCAGCCGCTCCTCCGCGGCATTACTAATAAAGCCGGTTTCGACCAGTAAAGAGGGAATATCCGGGGAACGTAAAACGCCAAGGCTGGCATGTTCCGGCAGACGCTTATGCAGCGGCGTAATACCGCGCAACTGCTGCAGGACTTTGACGGCGACGTCATAACCTACACGCTGTGAATGACCAAACTGCAAATCCAGCACTGCCTGGCTAAGATAGGGATCGGCCTGGCTGTTCGCCAGCAGATCCCCTGCGCCGCCCAGCAGCTCAGATTGTTTCTCTTTCTGTTCCAGCCAGTTCGCCATTTCGTTATTGGCGCGGCGGTTAGACAGCACCCAAACCGATGCGCCGGTGGCTGAGTGATTTGGCGCGGCGTCGGCGTGAATGGATACCAGCAGGTTCGCGTTCTCTTTACGCGCCACTTCTGAGCGGCCCATTACCGAGATGAAATAGTCGCCGTTACGCGTCAGCACCGGTTTGAACATCGGATCCTGATCCATCAGCGCTTTCAACTTACGCGCAATTGAGATGGTGACATTTTTCTCGTGCAAACCGTGCTGGCCAGATGCGCCGGGATCCTGACCGCCGTGCCCGGCATCAATCGCCACAATTACCACATCGTTGCGACTAACCGAGTTGCCGGGACGCACGGTGGTATTGCTGCTGGTCACCGCTGTCACCTGATTGGCGTTGAACGGATTGCCCTGGCTGCTGCTGCTCGGCTGGCTTTCACGCGCGGTGGTAACAGGCGCGGCTGCGGCCGGGCGCTTCGCTGGCTGCGTCCCACGAATGGTGAACACCACGCGATAATTATTGCCATCGCGCTGCGTGCTGGCGCGCGTCTGCGCGGGCTGCGTCAGTTCGAACACCAAACGCAGGCTTTGCTTATCCTTCGGCTGGCTATGGCGAATGCGCTGCACAATATTTTCGCCACTAAAATTGAGCGGCAAACCTTTAATCGCGCCGCTTTGACGAATATCCAGCACCACACGATTGGGATTGTGCAGCGGAAAAAAGCCATATACGGGCTGACCGTTAAAGCTCAGCGTGACGGTAGCCTGGCTATCGCCATTTTCGACTTTGATATCCGATAACGTGGCAGACAACGCCGAGGCAGAAAACAGGCACAGCAAGCCCAGTACAATGATTTTCATCCGTGACATCATGCCGGATCCCTGCCTTGCTGGAATTGGGTTAACAGCGCTTCGCCCGTGGCGGAAATCGCGCTTATTTCGGCTTCACGCGCCGCATCCACGTAGCGCAACGTCAGCGCTAAATCGGGCTCAGGCAGCACGCCGGTGCCCTGCTGCGGCCACTCCACCAGACAGAGCGCATCGCCGGTGAAATAGTCGCGGATGCCCATGAACTCCAACTCTTCGGGATCGGCAAGACGATAGAGATCGAAATGGTATAGCGTGCGAGAGCCGAGCTCGTAGGGCTCGACCAGCGTATACGTTGGGCTTTTTACATTGCCTTGATGGCCGAGCGCCTGCAGAAAACCACGGCTAAAGGTGGTCTTACCGGCACCCAAATCGCCATAAAGATAGATCACCAGCGCGCTGTTGCAGACGCGCGCCAATTGCGCACCCAGATTCAGGGTTGCCGCCTCATCGGGCAAAGGGATAACACAGGTCTTCATGCTTTATTGTTGGATCATCTCTGGATTAACAAACTGCCACAGCAGCTCGAACAAATCAGTGGCTAACATGCCGCGAGTACCGCGCTGACGCGCGACGGCATCGGCTGTTGCCCCATGCGCGACACAGCCTGCGCAGGCTGCATCAAGTAATGTCAGTTTCTGGCCGAGCAGAGCGGCAATAATCCCGCTCAGCACATCGCCCATGCCGCCAGACGCCATGCCCGCGTTGCCCACATCGGCAATGGCGATGTCACCCGCCGCGCTGGCAATCACCGTGCCCGCGCCTTTCAGAACCACCACGCCGCCGTAGCGTTTCGCCAAGGCGCGCGCAGCGTGTAAGCGGTCACTCTCAATCTCGCTGGTTTTCACCCCCAGCAAGCGCGCAGCTTCGCCGGGATGCGGCGTAATGATGCGATTCTGACGGTTATCCTGCTTGATTGCCAGCAGGTTAAGCGCATCCGCATCCCAAAGCATCGGCTTTTCACTGACCGCGATCTTTTTCAGTGCCTTCTGAGCCCAATCGCGCTGGCCGAGCCCCGGTCCAACGGCGATCACATCCGCCCACTCCAGCGCCTGATCCAGCCGTTCATCGCTCAGCGCATCAACCATTAACTCCGGTCGCGCGGTGAGAATCGGGCCAATATTATCTTCATGTGTCAGCACGCGCACAAGTCCGGCGCCGGTTCGCAGGGCGGCTTCACCGGTCATGCGAATCGCGCCCGCCGTGCCGCTGTCACCGCCGACCACCAATAGCCGCCCCTGATCACCTTTATGTGAAGTAGCGCGACGTGGTTTCAGCCAGCGCGTTAAATCCCCGGCGTCATAGCGTGAAATCGGTGCCTGCTCAGCGGCAAGATATGCCGACAAGCCCAACTCATGGTTGTGCAGAACGCCAACGTAATCGCGCGCCTTGCCGGTCAGTTGGCCGGGTTTCAGCGTAATCATGCTTAGCGTGTGATCGGCGATGACCGTTTCGCCCGGCGCCGTGCCATTAGCCGCCAGCAAACCAGAGGGAATATCGATCGCCAGCACCGGTGCGGCATGCGCGTTGATGAGTGTGATCAGGCGATCGTAGGGATCGGCGGACGCGCGATTCAGGCCGGTGCCGAGCAGCGCATCGACAATCACCTCAACCTGCTCCGGCCAGGGCGCATCCGCCGCGTGAATCACACCGCCCGCCGCCAGCCATGCGTCTTGCGCCTGCTGCGCTTCTTCTGGCAGAGCTTTACTGCCCGCACACGCCAGCAGCGTCACGTTCAATCCTGCTGCCTGCGCCAGTCGCGCCACCACATAACCATCGCCGCCATTGTTGCCGTGCCCGCACAGGATCAACCAATGCTGCGCCTGCGGCCACAGCTGGCGGCCTAATTCATAGCTGGCCTGGCCCGCACGTTGCATCAGCTCAAACAGCGTTAAGCCCAGGCTATCGGCGGCATCGCGTTCCAGTTGCGCCATCGCCTGCGCAGGCCAGACAGAGTGTGTTAAACTGCGCGCGTTTGCTTCAATTGCCTGGTTTCTCATGTCATATCCTCTCGATCTTCAACAGCTCGCTGAACAAATTAAACAGTGGGGACGCGACCTCGGCTTCCAACAGGTCGGTATTTGCGATACCGATCTGAGCGCCGAAGAGCCCAAACTGCAGGCGTGGCTGGATAAGCAATATCATGGCGAGATGGATTGGATGGCGCGCCACGGCATGATGCGTGCGCGGCCGCATGAGCTGCTGCCTGGCACGCTGCGCGTGATTAGCGTACGCATGAATTACCTTCCAGCTAAAGCCGCCTTTGCCAGCACCTTAAAAAATCCGCAGCTGGGCTATGTAAGCCGTTATGCGCTGGGCCGCGACTATCACAAAGTATTGCGCAATCGACTGAAAAAGCTCGGAGAAATGATCCAGGCGCACTGTGGCGAACTCAATTTTCGTCCGTTCGTCGATTCCGCACCGATTCTGGAACGCCCGATTGCCGCTAAAGCCGGTTTAGGCTGGACCGGCAAACATTCGCTGATCCTCAACCGTGAAGCGGGTTCGTGGTTCTTCCTTGGCGAACTGCTGATTGATCTGCCGTTACCGGTCGATCAGCCCCAGGAAGAGCAGTGTGGACGCTGTGTCGCCTGTATCACTATCTGCCCCACTTCCGCTATCGTCGAACCTTACGTGGTCGATGCGCGTCGCTGCATCTCCTATCTCACCATCGAGTTGGAAGGCGCAATTCCTGAAGAGTTCCGTCCGCTGATTGGTAATCGAATTTATGGCTGCGATGATTGCCAGCTGATCTGCCCGTGGAATCGTTACGGCCAGTTAACCGATGAAGATGATTTCTCGCCGCGCGCGGTGCTGCATGCGCCGCCGCTCACCGATCTGTTCAAATGGGATGAAGCCAAATTTCTGCGCATCACCGAAGGTTCAGCGATTCGGCGTATTGGGCATTTGCGCTGGTTGCGAAATATTGCGGTGGCATTGGGCAATGCGCCCTGGGCAGAAGAAAATATGGCGGCATTAGCATTGCGCAGCGGCGAACATCCCCTGCTTGATGAGCATATTGAATGGGCGATTGCACAGCAGTTGCAGAAACGCGCGGCGCAAGCGGTAGAAGTGCAGCCAGCGAAGAAACAGCGACTGGTGCGCGCGGTCGAAAAAGGCCTGCAACGTGATGCGTGATTGAGCAGTCGCACAGGATAAAACGCTTTTCCACATGCTGTGAATAAAATTATCCCACTGAATCGTGACGGAGATCGTAATTTCGTCTTAAGGGCAAGATCACAGTCTGAAATAGTTATAACCACTTACAAATCAATCAATTAAGCGATTATTGTAAATATTCACGTCGTATTTAGCGCGCAGGGGTTTGTCCAGAGCTTGTGGATAACTCTGTTCAAAACAGTTTTAAACAACGGGGAAAACGCCGTCAGAAGCTTGCAGGCGCATTGTGGATAACCTGTAAGATAACTGCATCAGACAACAAGCATTATCGCTGCTAGCGAGGCGTGCAAAATTTCCAGAAAAAAACGGTGTCGCATGCGATCAAAAAAGATCTGCAGCAGTTTTAATTCTGATTGCGCCTAAGGGCAAATAACATTAGTGAATATGAAAATCTGGAGCGGGAAACGAGACTCGAACTCGCGACCCCGACCTTGGCAAGGTCGTGCTCTACCAACTGAGCTATTCCCGCATAATCTTCGTATTTTAGTCTGCTACTGCGTTGGCTGCCTTCACTCACCCAGGTCACTTACTCATGTAAGCTCCCAGGGATTCGTTCAGTTGCCGCCTTGTTGCAAACTAAAATACTCGATTCTGACTCTTCGTATTTTTGTCACAACAATCACGCTAACGACTAAATCCGTGATTTGGATGGTTTACTACAAACTCTGGAGCGGGAAACGAGACTCGAACTCGCGACCCCGACCTTGGCAAGGTCGTGCTCTACCAACTGAGCTATTCCCGCATTAGAGGTTTACTACTCAACGAAAGTTTGGAGCGGGAAACGAGACTCGAACTCGCGACCCCGACCTTGGCAAGGTCGTGCTCTACCAACTGAGCTATTCCCGCATAATCATCGTATTTGTGTTGGTTACTGCGTTGGCTGCCTTCACTCAATCAGGTCACTTACTGAAGTAAGCTCCCAGATATTCGCTCAGTTGCCGCCTTGTACCCAACTCAACTACTCGATTCTGAACTTCGTCGTACTACTTTACTTCTCCGTTCCGCATGAAATTCTTCACCGGTACGGGGTGCGCATTATACGAGAAATCCTTTCAGTCGCAAGAGTCTAAAAGCAAAATTTTGCGCTTTCCGCGCGTTCGCTGCTTTTATCGACAACCTGATGATTTCCTGCGCACCCGCGGCGGTTAAAGCTGCAGGAAGTGCTCGCGATAGTACGCCAACTCGGCGACGGACTCGCGAATATCATCCAGCGCCTGATGGCTACCGGACTTTTTAAAACCTGGCAAGATATCTGGTTTCCAGCGGCGCGCCAGCTCTTTCAGCGTGCTGACATCAAGATAGCGATAGTGGAAATAGGCTTCCAGTTCAGGCATGTACTTAAACAGGAAGCGACGATCCTGACCAATACTGTTGCCGCAAATCGGAGAGGTGTTCGCCGGCACCCACTGTTTCAGGAACTCGATGGTGGCCAGTTCCGCCGCACGGTCATCGTGCTCGCTGGCTTTGACGCGCGCCACCAATCCGCTATTGGTGTGCGTGCGCACGTTCCATTCATCCATCAACGCCAACTGATCGTCAGATTGATGCACCGCGAACACCGGGCCTTCTGCCAGGATGTTAAGGTTGGCATCGGTCACGATGGTAGCGATCTCAATAATGCGATCGCGTTCCGGATCCAATCCGGTCATTTCGAGGTCGATCCAAATCAGGTTGTTTTCATTTCCAGCTGTCATGCGTTTCCCGCCTGTTGCCAAAGTCGTCATTAAACTCATTTCAGGTGTATCATAGACGTTTTGCCCAGCAGGGCGAAACCTGGCGAAAGCCGTGAGAGGATGCGTGAGTAAAAACAAACTGTCGAAAGGTCAACAACGTCGCGTAAGCGCCAACCATCAGCGTCGTCTGCAGCAACGGAGCGATAAGCCGGAGCCGGATGATAGTCTGTTTGGAGAAGCGGCTGATGGCGTGGTGATCAGCCGTTTCGGCATGCACGCAGACGTGGAAGATAGCGAAGGCGTTGTGCATCGCTGTAATATCCGCCGCACCATTCGCTCGCTGGTCACTGGCGATCGCGTTTTATGGCGCGCTGCCATTGGCGGCGGCAAAGGGATCGTCGAAGCGGTACACGAACGTAAGACGGTGCTTACGCGCCCAGACTTCTATGACGGCGTGAAACCGATCGCCGCCAACATCGATCAGATCATTATCGTTTCGGCGATCCTGCCAGAGCTGTCACTCAACATCATCGATCGTTACCTGGTCGCCAGCGAAACCCTTGGCGTGGAACCGCTGCTGGTGCTCAACAAAACCGACCTTTTAGATGCCGAAGGCCGCGCGTTTGTTGATGAGCAGATGGAGATCTATCGCAACATTGGTTATCGCGTCTTGATGGTTTCCAGCCACGCCAAAGATGGCCTGGTTGAACTGGAAAGCGCCTTAACCGGCCGTGTCAGCATCTTTGCCGGCCAATCTGGCGTGGGTAAATCGAGCCTGCTGAATAACCTGCTTGGCCTGGAGGTAGCAGCTGAAATTCTGACCAACGATGTGTCGAACGTTTCTGGATTAGGTCAGCACACCACCACCGCGTCACGCCTCTACCACTTCCCGGCGGGCGGCGATGTGATCGATTCACCGGGCGTACGTGAGTTTGGTTTATGGCATCTGGAGCCAGAACAAGTGACGCGCGGCTTTGTCGAATTCCGTGAATTCCTTGGCGGTTGCCGTTTCCGCGACTGTAAGCACGATACCGATCCTGGCTGTGCCATTCGCGAAGCGGTAGAAGAGGGCAAGATTGATATCTCCCGCTTCGATAACTACCACCGAATTCTGGAAAGTATGGCGCAGGTAAAGACGCGTAAAAACTTTTCCTCCGACGCAGATTAAGCAGTACAACGGCACATTCGCCAACGCGCTGGGGCGCTGCTACAATCCGCCCCCTTTTTTGTTAACGACACGTAATTAAGCCAGGAGGCAACGGTGTTTGATCGTTTTAAACTCGGCCTGAATCATATTTTGCCTAAAAAAGGGCTCACCGAGCTCGCCGGTTGGGGTGCCAGCCGCCGTGGTGGCTGGCTCACTAAAGCGGTCATCGACCTATTTGTCTGGTACTACAAAGTGGATATGGCGGAAGCCAGCAAGCCACATACCGGCAGCTACCGCACCTTCAATGATTTCTTCGTGCGCCCGTTAAAAGAGGGCGCGCGTCCGATCGATACTGATGCCTCTTTACTGGCGCTGCCCGCCGATGGCGCGATCAGCCAGCTGGGCCGCATTGCCGGCGATCAGATCTTCCAGGCCAAAGGCCACACTTACAGCCTGCAGGCGCTGCTGGCCGGTAACGACGATCTGGCGGATCAGTTTCATGACGGCGAGTTTGTTACCACTTATCTCGCCCCGCGCGATTATCACCGCGTGCATATGCCGTGTAACGGCATCCTGCGCGAAATGATCTATGTGCCGGGCGATCTCTACTCCGTCAACCCGCTGACCGCACGTAACATTCCGAATCTGTTTGCGCGTAACGAGCGCGTGATCTGCGTATTCGATACCGATCATGGCCCGATGGTGCAGATCCTTGTCGGTGCCACCATTGTGGGTAGCATCGAAACCGTGTGGGCGGGCACCATTACGCCACCGCGCGAAGGTGTGATTAAACGCTGGCGCTATCCGTCTGCCGATCATGATGGTGCGGTGGTGCTGTTGAAAGGCCAGGAAATGGGTCGCTTCAAGTTGGGTTCAACGGTGATCAACCTGTTCGCGCCGAATCGCGTGAAGCTGGCAGAAAGCCTTGAAGCCGAAAGCAAAACCCGCCTCGGTCAGCCGCTGGCCATCGCCCTGCCTCAGCCTGGCGACAGCGTCTCACTTAGCAAATAACCCGGAATCTCTCCCGTGCGTGTTTTCCTCTCCTTGCTGCTGAGCCTTGTGCTCAGCAGTTCTGTATTTGCAGCCACCGTTCCGCAATCCAGCCAGCTAAAGCAGGAACTGGATGCGGCTAAATCGGCGAAAACCTCACCCGCGCAAACCGAGCAGGTGCAGGCGCTCGATTCGGCGATCAATTTCCTCAACGAGCGCGATGAGTCGCTGGAGCGCGCGAAGCAGTATCAGCAGGTGATTGATGATTTCCCGCGGCTGGCGCGCGAATTACGTCAGCAGATCGCCACGCTGACGGACAGCAGCAAGGCGGTGCGCAGCAATATGAGCAGCGCCGAGCTGGATCAGGAGCTGTTGCAGGTTAGCAGCCAGCTGCTGGAGGAAGGCCGTCAGGCGCAGCAGGAGCAGGATCGCGCGCGCGAGATCAGCGATTCACTGTCGCAGCTGCCGCAGCAGCAAACCGATGCACGCCGGGCGATGACCGAAAGCGATCGTCGCGCGCAGAGCGCTTCGACGGCGACTACGCCGCTGGCGCAGGCGCAGATTTACGCGCGTCAGGCGGAAAACGCCGCCAACAAAGCGCGCGTGGACGAGTTAGAGCTGGCGCAGCTTTCGGCGAATAACCGTCAGGAACTGGCACGTATGCGCGCTGAGGTGCATCAGCGCAAAGCGACTCAACTGGATAACTATCTGCAGGCGCTGCGCAATCAGCTCAACAATCAGCGCCAGCGCGAAGCTGAACTGGCGCTTGAGCGCACCGAGCAGCTGGCGGAAAACAGCGGCGATCTGCCGAGTTCGATCAGCGATCAGTTCCGCGTTAACCGCGAACTCTCCGCCGACCTTAATCAACAAGCGCAGCGCATGGATTTAGTCGCTTCGCAGCAGCGTCTGGCCACCAATCAGACCTTGCAGGTGCGTCAGGCGCTGAGCACGCTGCGTGAGCAGTCGCAATGGCTGGGGGCGTCCAATCTGTTGGGCGAAGCCTTGCGTGCGCAGGTTGCCCGTCTGCCAGAGATGCCGAAATCTCAGCAGATTGACAGCGAAATGGGCCAGCTGCGGGTGCAGCGTCTGCATTATGAGGATCTGCTGGAGCGCCAGCAGGAACTGCGCAAAGCCAAACAGGATGACGGCACGCCGTTCAGCAGCGATCAGGTGCGCATCCTCGAAGCGCAACTCAAAACCCAGCGCGAACTGCTGAACTCACTGATTTCCGGTTGCGATACGCTGATTCTGGAAATCACTAAGCTCAAAGTTTCCAATACGCAGCTGCAGGATGCCTTAGCCGAAGTTAAAGATGCGACGCATCGCTATCTGTTCTGGACCGCTGACGTTAATACCATCGGCCTGAATTTCCCGGTGGAGATGGCGCAGGATCTCAAGCGTCTGTTGTCGCTGGATACCGCCGGCCAGCTCGGCAAAGCGCTGGCGATGATGTTTACCAATCGCGAAACCGTGTTGCCGATAATTGGTGCGATTCTGCTGGTTGGCTTCAGCATCAGCTCACGTCGTCACTACAACGCCTTTATGGAGCGCTCCGCCAGCCGCGTCGGCAAAGTGACGCAGGATCGCTTCAGCCTGACGCTGCGCACGGTATTTTGGTCGATTCTGGTGGCGGTGCCGCTGCCGGTATTGTGGGCCGCGCTCGGTTACGGTTTACAGCATGCCTGGCCTTATCCGTTCGCCGTGGCGATTGGCGATGGCATCACCGCCACGCTGCCGCTGCTGTGGGCCTTTATGATCAGCGCCGCGTTTGCACGTCCCGATGGCTTGTTTGTGGTGCATTTCCGCTGGCCGCAAGCGCGCGTGGCGCGTGCCATGCGCTATTACTCGCTGTCGGTGGGGTTGATTGTGCCGCTGATCATGCTGCTGATCGCCTTTGCCAATCTCGACGATCCGCAATTCTCCGGCACGCTGGGACGCGTGTGCTTCATCCTGATTTGTGGCGCGCTGAGTATCGTTACCGTTAGCCTGAAACGCGCCGGTATTCCGCTCTATCTGGATAAAGAGGGCAACGGCGATAACTTCGTAAACCGCATTTTGTGGAACCTGATGATTGCCCTGCCGCTGGTGGCTGCCCTCGCCTCCTGCATCGGTTATCTCGCCACCGCGCAGGCGCTGCTGGCGCGTCTGGAAACCTCGGTGGGCATCTGGTTCTTCCTGCTGGTGGTGTATCACATCATCCGCCGCTGGATGCTGATTCAGCGCCGCCGCATCGCCTTTGACCGTGCACGTCAGCGTCGTGCCGATATGCTGGCCAACCGCGCGCGCAGTGAAGAAGAGAAAGAGCAATCAACGCCAGCGAATGCTGACACCATTGAAATCGATGAGCCAAGCATTGATCTCGACGAGATCAGCGCACAGTCGCTGCGTCTGGTGCGTTCCATCCTGACGCTGATTGCGCTGGTTTCGGTGATTGTACTGTGGTCAGAAATCCACTCGGCGTTTAGCTTCCTTGATAACATTCCGCTGTGGAATGCCAGCACCACCATTCAGGGTGTGGACAGCGTGCAGGCGATTACGCTGGGTGCGGTGTTGATTGCGATTCTGGTGCTGATCATCACCACGCAGCTGGTGCGTAACATGCCCGCGTTGCTGGAACTGGCGCTGTTGCAGCATCTCAGTTTGGCGCCGGGCACCGGCTACGCCATTACCACTTTGACCAAGTATGCTTTGATGCTGATTGGCGGCTTGATTGGCTTCTCAATGATGGGCATTGAGTGGTCGAAGCTGCAGTGGCTGGTTGCGGCGTTGGGTCTGGGTTTGGGCTTCGGGATGCAGGAGATTTTCGCTAACTTTATCTCCGGCCTGATTATCCTGTTTGAGAAACCGATCCGTATTGGCGATACCGTGACCATTCGCGACCTGACTGGCAGCATCACGCGCATCAACACGCGTGCCACCACCATCACCGATTGGGACCGCAAAGAGATCATCGTGCCGAACAAGGCTTTCATTACTGAGCAGTTCGTGAACTGGTCGCTGTCGGATTCAGTGACGCGTGTGGTGCTGACGATTCCAGCGCCCGCCAGAGTCAACAGTGATGAAGTGACCAACATTCTTAAGCAGGCAGCCGATCGCTGCACCTACGTGCTAGATATGCCAGCGCCGGATGTGTTCCTGGTCGATCTGCAGCAAGGTATTCAGCTGTTTGAACTGCGCGTGCATGCGGCGGAGATGGGGCATCGTATGCCGCTGCGCCATGAACTGCATCAGCTGATTCTGCGCGGCTTTGAGGAGCACGGCATTGAGATGCCGTTCCCGCCGTTCCAGGTGCGCATGGAGACGTTAGGAAAGCAAAACCCCGCGACTAACGGTGCGCCCGCCAATAAGACCTTCAAATCTGGCGGATTATAAAAACAAAACGCCCGGCAGATGCCGGGCGTTTTTTATTGCCGCTCGGAGTTTATCACTTCACAAACTCTTCGCCCTGCGCGATATCTTTCTTCAGCGTTTCCAGCATGCCGTTTAGCGCCTGCTGTTCAAAGGCACTCAGCGTGCCCAGCGGACGGCGTTCAACGATGCCGTTTTTGCCCAGCAGCAGCGGCTGCGAGAAGAAGCGGGCATATTCGCCATCGCCTTCCACATACGCGCACTCCACCACGTTGGCTTCGCCTTGCAGGGCACGAATCAATGACAGGCCAAAACGGGCCGCTGCCTGTCCCATCGACAGCGTCGCCGATCCGCCACCGGCTTTGGCTTCCACCACTTCGGTGCCCGCGTTCTGAATACGTTTGGTGAGATCCGCCACTTCCTGCTCGCTGAAGCTCACGCCTTTCACCTGCGACAGCAGCGGCAGAATCGTTACGCCAGAATGCCCGCCCACCACCGGCACTTCAATCTCGTTAGGCTGCTTGCCTTTTAGCGCCGCGACAAAGGTATTGGCACGGATGATATCGAGGGTGGAAACGCCAAACAGGCGATTCTTGTCATACACGCCGGCTTTTTTCAGCACTTCGGCCGCAATCGCCACCGTGGTATTCACCGGATTGGTGATGACGCCAATCAGCGCTTTTGGCGCGGTACTGGCAACCTGTTCGATCAGGTTACGCACGATACCGGCGTTGACGTTAAACAGGTCGGCGCGATCCATGCCCGGCTTACGTGCCACACCCGCGGAGATCAGCACCACATCAGCACCATGCAGCGCAGGTGTAGCATCTTCACCGCTAAACCCTTCCACGGTGACTGCCGTTGGGATATGACTGAGATCGACCGCCACACCGGGCGTTACCGGGGCGATATCGTAAAGTGAGAGAGCTGAGCCTGCGGGTAATTGCGTTTTGAGCAGCAGTGCGAGCGCCTGGCCAATACCACCAGCGGCACCGAGAACGGCAACTTTCATCCTGAACTCCTTATTAAGGTGGGGCAGAGATATGCCGAAAATCCATCAGGTTACGAGTTTAATCAACTTCTCAGGCGATAGCGACTAAACCTGTCGCGCACTAAACACTACGCCGCAATCGGCTCCCGAGACATCTCCACTTCAGAAGTCGCCTGAATGATTCATTCGCAGCCAGAAGACAATGGACGGCAATGATCATCGATATTGTTGTTACCACTTCAATAATATAACAACTTTGCAACCTTCGCTTTGCGCGTCCACCCGCGATTTTGGTGCAACATCATATTCTGTTATGATGCCCGCCCCGCAGGTCATTACCGCGATTCTCTTACCAGACTTATTGCATAAAAATTCATCTAAATGCATAATAATTTATCTGCCGTGGGCCTGTTGCCCTCTGCAACCCCTTTTTAATTGGTAGCTTATGCGAAACCCATCGAAACAAGACGACTTGATTAAGGCGTTTAAAGCCTTATTGAAGGAAGAGAAATTCAGCTCCCAGGGCGAAATCGTGCAGGCGCTGCAGGAAGACGGCTTCGAGAATATTAATCAGTCCAAAGTTTCTCGCATGCTGACCAAGTTTGGCGCGGTGCGCACGCGCAACGCCAAGATGGAGATGGTTTACTGCCTGCCTGCTGAACTCGGCGTGCCCACCACCACCAGCCCGCTGAAGAATCTGGTGCTGGATATCGATTACAACGATGCGTTAGTGGTGATTCACACCAGTCCGGGCGCGGCGCAGCTGATTGCGCGCCTGCTGGATTCGCTGGGCAAAGCGGAAGGCATTCTCGGCACCATTGCCGGTGATGACACCATTTTTATTACCCCCGCGCGCACCTTCTCGGTAAAACAGCTGTACGACGCGATCCTGGTTTTATTCGAACAAGAGCTATAAAACCCTGCTGCATACCGGCAGTTCCTCTGCCGGTTATCTTGCCCTTTGCGCTTCATTTATAACCATTCTGTTACAAATCCCTTTGTAAATAATAAGTTATCCATATGCCTGTCGGTTCTTTTCAGCCGCTATCATTGGTACGACCTTTATGCCCGTTTAACCTTATGCGCTATTTTACGCTGCTTTACACATTGTGCTCAGTGTCTTTCCCTTCTCTATCTGTATCAGCCAGCGAGATCAACCACGATCTTTCGCACTAAAAGATAATTTGATGTAGATCATTGTTTTTACGGTGAAATAACCACCTATGGTTAAGATCCAGGCGTTTTTTATAACTTCAGGTTCTAAAAAAGTGCCATAAGGATAAAGAATTACAACCAAACATTATTAGCTCGGTATTAATTTCATGGGTGATTAGATCTATACTTGTTTTCGTGATGCAAATCACACGAAAGAAAAAGATAAAAATAGACGACGAGGAAAATTATCATGAACGTTAAAACTACTATCGCGACTTTAAGTGTTCTCTCTGCCCTGTCATTTGGTGCTTTTGCAGCAGATTCTATTAATGCCGAACAGGCAGCGAATCTGCAACCTGCGGGCACCATCAGCGTCAGCGGCGTGGGCGGTTCTCCAATGGATATCCGTCAGCAGTTAAACGATAAAGCCGACCAGCAAGGTGCTAAAGCCTATCGCGTGGTTGAGGCGAATACCGGTGACAGCTACCACGCAACCGCTGAGCTGTACAAATAAGTTATTGACTTAAAAAGCAATGTGAACGGCGACCCGTTTGAGACGCTCTTGCCTCTCAGGTTGCCGGCCCCCATTTCAGGAGAGTGAATCATGAAAACCAAATTAGCTATCGCAGTACTGGGCCTGGCTTCTGTTCTTTCTTTTGGCGCGAGTGCCGCCAGCCTGGTTTCAAACCAACAAGCTGAACAGCTGCAATCTCTGAACCAAACCATCAGCGTGAGCGGTGTTGACGGCGACCAAACCAACGTGCGTCAGGAACTGTCACAGAAAGCCGATGCGCAGGGTGCCAGCCATTACCGCATCATCGAAAGCAACCGTGGCGATACTTTCCACGTAACTGCTGAACTGTACAAATAATCACTAATTGAACGTCCGGTGCCTTGATGGCGCAGGCAATAGATCGACGACCCGCCACCCCTTTTCTGCCGCAGGTTGTTGATTAAACGAGGAGAAAATTATGAAAATCAAAACAACCATCGCAACTGCTACTCTGCTTTCCCTGTTCGCCTTTGGTGCTTCTGCAGCACAACTGGTCACCGAACAACAGGCGCAGAATCTGCAACCTACCGGCAGCACCATTTCAATCAGCGGAACCGGCGGTTCGCCAATGGACTATCGTGCCGAGCTTTCTCAGAAAGCGGATGAGCAAGGTGCCAGCGCTTACAAAGTGATTGAAGCGAAAACCGGCGACAGCTACCACGTGACAGCTGAGCTGTATAAGTAATTCCTCGTCAATTAAGACGAACCCTTTGGCCCCGCTCGCCGGGGCCCTTTTTACTTTATATTGAAGCGGAGCTGGCCTTCCAGCTCCTCTTCTGCTTCATCAAATAGCAGGATTAATGCGCCATACCGGCGTTTCTGCCCTTTCCCCAGATTTACAAATTCAATCTCCAGCGGCAACGGCAGTTGCTCACCGACAATCGCATTCCAAAGATCGTCAAGATCGTTGATGGCGAGATCGGCTAACGCAAAACGATCGCTAAACTGTCGATAAAAATGGGCTTGATCGACAATCTCGTCGAAATCGAAACGCTCGGTTCTCATCATGACGCCCTCTTGGTTGTTGCGGCTAGCTGAGTCCGCCGAGGTGCAACGCTTTAACTTCCAGATACTCTTCCATCCCCAACACCGATCCTTCGCGTCCCAGTCCAGACTCTTTCACGCCGCCAAACGGTGCCAGCTCAGTGGATACCGCGCATTCGTTAATGCCGATCATGCCCGCTTCCAGCGCCGCTGAGACGCGGAACACCCGTTGCAGATTCTGCGTGTAGAAGTAAGCCGCCAGGCCAAATTCGGTATTGTTAGCGCGCGCAATCACCTCGGCTTCATCGTCAAAGCGGAAGCAGGCCGCAACCGGACCAAACGTCTCTTCCTGCGCCAGCTTCATCTCTTCATGCGCTTCGCCAATCACCGTTGGTTGCCAGAAGTTGCCGCCAAGAGGATGACGTTCGCCGCCGACCAGCAATTTGCCGCCTTTACTCAATGCATCTTTGACGTGCTCCTCCACTTTCTCCAGCGCGGACGGCTCAATCAGCGGGCCAACGATCACCCCTTCTTCCACGCCATTTCCGACTTTTAGTTTGCCCACCGCATCGGCCAATTGATTAACGAAGCGATCGTACACCGCGTTGTGCACATAGAAGCGGTTGACGCTGACGCATACCTGTCCGGCGTTGCGGAATTTGTTGGCAATCGCGCCCTGCACCGCCGCATCAATATCGGCATCATCAAACACGATATAGGGCGCGTTGCCGCCTAACTCCATCGAGACTTTTTTCATGGTCTCAGCCGCATTACGCATCAGCGTTTTGCCCACCGCGGTGGAACCGGTAAAGGAGATTTTGCGCACCGCCTTGCTGGCCATAATCGCGTCGCTGATGGCATGCGTATCGCCCGCCACCGCATTGAGTACACCATCAGGCACACCGGCTTTCTGCGCCAGCGCCAGCAACGCGAAGGCGCTCAGCGGTGTGTTGTTAGCGGGTTTGATGATGCCGGTACAGCCCGCGGCCAATGCGGGGCCAAGTTTGCGCGTCAGCATCGCCATTGGGAAATTCCACGGCGTGATCGCCGCGACCACACCAATTGGTTCCCGCGTCGCCAGAATGCGCGAGCCTGGTTTAGCCGGCGGGATGATTTCACCGTTGGCGCGTTTCGCCTGCTCGGCAAACCACTGAATAAAGCTGGCGGCGTATTCCACTTCACCTTCGGCTTCTTTAAGCGGTTTACCCTGCTCGGCCGTCATCAACTGGCCGAGCCATCTTTTATTCTCGATGATCAGCTGATACCAGCGATAGAGGATTTCGGCACGCGCCTTGGCGGTTTTATCGCGCCAGGCGGGAAACGCACGCTGCGCGGCGGCAATCGCCTGTTCGGTTTCTTGCTGGCCGGCTTTCGCCACGTTAGCGATAACTTCGCCGGTGGCAGGATTGGTCACCTCAAAGGTGGCGCTGGCGTTATGCCATTGACCATCAGCAAAATAGCCGGTCTTGAATAATTCGTGTTGTTGCAGGGAAGTGGACATCGGTTTTCTCCTGTCAGTTTGCGTCCTGTCAGGAAAGTATAGATGCCAATATCAGAGGTTTTTGTGTCAGCGTGGGATCTAAAAGGCCGCTGCAGGTTGCAGCGGCCAGTTTCAGATTTGTATTAAGGTGTTCTGATACTTATCCAGCATCAGTGCCAGCCGTTTCACCGGCTCGGTGACGTTATCAGGCGCAGCATAGTGCTGCAGCTTCTCCTGATACACATCCAGCTCCTTCAGCAGCCGCTCGAAGTAATAGCGCCGCTTATCATCGCTGGTCGCGGAGATAATGCGATCGGCGGTGTAGCGCAGCTGGCGGTGATAGGCCGATAACTCTGCATTCACCGGCACTTCGGCATTGCGCAGGCGTTGATGGCCGATAATCAGCGTCAGCGCGATACGGTATTTATCGATATCGCCGGGGAACAGGTTGAGCAACAAAAACAATTGCTGATACAGCGCCGGCAAGTGGTTTTCACGACGACGCGCCTGATTAGTGGTCAGCGCAGCAACTGCGGCATACATAAAGCGATTCAGCAGTTTACGTCCGGTACGCTCTTTGGATTTATCGCGAATCAGCAGAATCACCATCATCGCTACAAAGCAGCCAATCACCTGGCCCAACACGTTATCGAGGAATACGTTGAACTCGAACTTCATCGGGTTATCCAGCACCAGCACGTTGATGGTACCAATCAACGCCCCCAGCGTACCCAACTGACGACGCTGCACGAAGATGCCGCCGATAAAACCCAGCGCGCCGATGGCGATACACAACAGCAGCGCACTTTGCTGGGTCGCGGGCAGAATAAAGATGAAGTAGAGCGCGCCGAGCGGCACCGCAACCGTCATGCCGTAAAGGAAGTCTTTCGCCATCATCAGCGGACTCGGCATACGCATCGCCAGCGCGGTAATCACCGCCAGCATCACCATGCAGCCGCTGCCTGATGTCCAGCCGGTATACAGCCAGAACAGCGATCCCAGCGCGGTGGCGACGAATGTACGTATACCGTTGATCATCGCGTGATGGGTTTCCGCAGAGCGCGCCTGAATCACTACCTCACGCTGCAGAATGCTCTCTTCCAGCGTGGTGATGCGGCTATTACTTTTAATGCCGTTAATCAGCAGCAGATATTCAGTGGCCGCGCCGACCCAACTCGCCAGCGTCACCGGCACGGTTTTGCTGCTCACGCCAATCAGGCGACGCATCACCTTCATGCGCTTATGCACATCGTTGACGCTGTTGACCTCTTTTTCGATCAGCAAACGATAGTGCGGTGGAATGTATTCCGGACGCGAGTTTTGAATCAGGAAAGTTTCGGCGGCCTGCGTGATCAGCGTCAGCGATAAGGTGTTGAGCATTTGCAGGCGGCGGCTGGAGTTTTTCCAGCGTGAGGATTCCATCATCAGCTGGCCGCGCATGCCGTTGAGTGCCGTGGTGCGACGCACTAACGCGCTCCAGGCTTTATCCACTTCCTCTTTGTCTTCATGCGCGACGCACAGCTGCAGCAATTTGTAGTGCGCCACCAGCAGCGCATCCACTTCCTGCTCAATCACTTTTTTGATCGAACGCGGCGAGAACAACATGTCGGCGAGGATGGCACACAGAATACCGATGACGATTTCACTGCAGCGCTCAACCGCGTACTGCGGAGCCAGCGTTAAGCCGCCGCTGGCATCCGCCGTCACCACGATGATCAGCGCGGTGTAACCGGCAAGGCCCAACGCATAGGAGTTTTCGACTTTGATCAGCGAAGAGAGCCACACGCACATGCCGGCCCACATACAGCACAGCAGCAGCATCACCACCGGCGCGCGCACCGTGGCAATCATGATGGTGAGCGCGGCGATACAGCCAATAAAAGTACCGATGATGCGCAGAATGCCGCGATAGCGCAGCGCGCCAGAATAGGGATCGCCCCCCGCAGCAAAGGCGGTACCACCGGCCACGATGCCGGCGGTCATCACCGCCCAACGCGGCGTTTCCAGATTGAAGTGAAAGCCAATCATCAACGCCGCAACCAGCGCGAAGGTGAGCTTCACCGGGAAACGCAAAAACTCAATCATATCGCCCTCGCTTAACCAAACTCACGCAGGCGATTGAACAACTGTGCCAGCGGCGAGACTTTGGTTTTGCGATCCTGCGCACCGGTGATCACCACCGTCGCCGTGGTCCCCGCCGGGAAGCGGTTGCCCGGTTGCTCGTCGAGACGAATACGCACCGGCACACGCTGCGCCAGACGCACCCACTCCAGATTCGAGTCGATGGTTGCCATGCCTTTGCTGTCGCTGGTGCTGCTGCTGTTGGTTACGCCCGCCGCGATGCTGTCAACGGTGCCGCGCAGTACCGCGTTGCTCCCCAACGGCGTGATTTGCGCGCGGAAGCCCGGACGCACGCCATCCAGCTTGGTCTCTTCCATATAGGCCAGCACATAGAAGGAGTGCTGTTGCACCAGCGCCACGGCTACCGAGCCGCGCGTGATGAATTCGCCCTGATAGACATTGAGGTTGGTGACCCAGCCGTCAGATGGCGCTTTGATAGTGGTGCGATCGAGGTCGATCACCGCCAGGTCGCGCGTGGCCACAGACTTCGCCAGCTGATGCTCGGTGGTTTGCAGATCGTTATTGGATTGCTCAATCGCTTCACGCGACATGGCGCTGGTACCCAACTGATTGCGGCGACTGGCTTCACGGCGTTTTTCACTCACTAACGCCTGGTAATACTCGACATCCGCCTGGGCTTCGTCCAGCGCTTTTTGGTAGCGCGGACGGTCAACCACAAACAGCGTGTCGCCTTTTTTCACCAGCTGGTTGTCGTGCACCGGCACGTCAGTGATGATGCCGGTGACGTCAGGCGAGATCGCCACCACATCGGCAGAGAATTTGGCATCACGCGTCCACGGTGATTCGGTGTAGAACACCCAGGCGCGGAAGATGATCACGATGGCGATGACAACCAGCAGGAGTGTAATCGCGTATCGCGCGATTTTTCTTATTAGCGCTTTCACTTAAAAAACCTCAGACGAATAAACGGGATACAAGGTAAAACACGCAGCAATACAGCGCAGTGTTAAACAGTGCCGGATGCCAAACCAGATCGTAGATCCCGCTAGGCGTTAGCACGCGTTTCACCAGCCAGAACAGCGCCAGTGAAACCAGTAGTTCAATGAAGATGGGCGGAAAACTCAGCCCGAATACGACAAATACCGGAAGCACACTCATTTCGGATCCTTAGTTCGACCTTACCGGATTGCACCGATACCTGCCCACGTGCCGTATAGCACGTTGGGTTTACGATCAGGGGATGACGGATAAACTGATGGCAACATTCAGGCCGCGTTGAGCTAATCATAGCGTATCATCGGGCTAACACAGCCGTGTTCAGGTGCAGTGAAGAGACCCAGCGCGCGTATAGTAACGCGCTTGACTATACGTTTTCTACATATTGTGAGCTAAATCACTTTTTAGCCAGAGTAAACAATGGATCGACTTAAAAGCATGTCCATTTTCGCCAAAGTGGTTGAATTGGGTTCATTTACCGCCGCGGCGCGCCAGCTACAGCTTAGCGTTTCGTCTATCAGCCAGATTGTCGCCAAACTGGAAGATGAGTTACAGGTTAAATTGCTTAATCGCAGCACGCGCAGCATTGGCTTGACTGAGGCCGGAAAGATCTATTTTCAGGGCTGTCGCCGCATGCTGGCGGAGGCGTCGCAGGTACACGAGCAGCTGTACGCCTTTAACAACACGCCGATCGGTATTCTACGGATCGGCTGCTCATCGACGATGGCGCAGAATGTGTTATCAGCGATGACCAGCGAAATGTTACGCGAATATCCGGGTTTGGGCGTCAATCTGGTGACGGGCATTCCTGCTCCCGATTTGATTGCCAACGGTTTGGATTTGGTGGTGCGCGTGGGCGCGCTGCAGGATTCGAACTTGTTCTCGCGTCGGCTGGGTGCAATGCCGATGGTGGTGTGCGCGGCGAAGAGCTATCTGGCGCAGCATGGCACGCCGGAAAAACCCAGCGAGATCGATAATTTTTCGTGGCTGGAATATAGCGTGCGGCCGGATAACACTTTTGAACTGGTTGCGCCGGAAGGATTGGTTACCCGCCTTACGCCGCAAGGCCGTTTCGTCACCAACGATTCGCAGACGCTGATACGCTGGCTGAAAGCAGGTTGCGGTATCGCCTATGTGCCGTTGATGTGGGTGATTGATGAGATCAATGCGGGGGAGATCGATATTCTGTTCCCGCAATATCACTCGGAGCCGCGCCCGGTCTATGCGCTCTATACTGAGAAAGACAAGCTGCCGCTGAAAGTGCAGGTGTGCATTGATTATCTGACCGAGTATTTCAGGCAGGTAGCGCAGCAGTATCAGCAGCATCGGAAAGGTTGAGGGCAGATGTTCAGGTCGCCATACATGGCGACCTGACAACGTTAGGCGGTACCACCTACGGTGATTTTATCCAGCTTCAGCGTTGGCTGACCCACGCCAACCGGCACGCTTTGTCCCTCTTTACCGCATACGCCGACGCCTTTATCCAGCGCCAGATCGTTGCCGACCATCGAGATCTGCTGCATCGCTTCGATGCCGGAGCCAATCAGCGTGGCGCCTTTTACGGGCGTCGTTACTTTGCCGTTCTCGATCAGATAAGCTTCTGAGGTGGAGAACACGAACTTGCCGGACGTAATATCAACCTGGCCGCCGCCGAAGTTTGGCGCGTAAATGCCGAACTCCACGCTTTCGATGATATCTTGCGGCGTCGATTTGCCTGCCAGCATGTAAGTATTGGTCATGCGCGGCATTGGCAGGTGCGCGTAAGATTCACGGCGACCATTGCCAGTTGGGTTGACGCCCATCAGGCGCGCATTCAGCTTGTCCTGCATGTAGCCTTTCAGCACGCCATTTTCGATCAGCATGTTGTACTGGCCCGGCACGCCTTCATCATCGACCGCCAGCGAACCGCGCAGACCTTCAATGGTGCCATCGTCAACCACGGTACACAGCTCTGAAGCCACCAGCTGGCCCATTTTGCCGCTGAATACCGATGTCGCACGACGGTTGAAGTCACCTTCCAGACCGTGTCCAACTGCTTCGTGCAGCAGCACACCCGGCCAACCTGCGCCCAGCACCACCGGCAACATGCCAGCGGGTGCCGCCACGGCGGAGAGATTGACCAGCGCCATGCGCACCGCTTCGCGCGCCCAGGCATCGGCACGCACATCACCGCTCTCATCAGCGAGGAAGAATTCATAACCGGTACGCGCGCCGCCGCCGCTTGAGCCACGTTCGCGTTTACCCTGATCTTCCACCTGCACGCTGATGGAAAGACGCACCAGCGGACGAATATCTGCGGCCAGCGTGCCGTCAGTTGCGGCGACCAGCACCTGTTCGTAAACACCGCTCAGACTGGCATTCACTTCCTGCACACGTGGATCGGCAGCACGCGCCACTTTATCAACACGGTGCAGCAGGGCAATTTTGTCTTCGCGCGTCAGGCTATCCAGCGGATTAACGGGCGCATACAACGAACGGTTCAGCACCGCCGATAAGGTATGCGCTTTGCCGTTGCCTTGTTCACGCACGATGCTGCGCGCCGCTTCAGACGACTGACGCAGTGCATTCAGGGAAATCTGGTCAGCGTAGGCGAAACCGGTTTTCTCACCGCTCACGGCGCGGACGCCCACGCCCTGATCGATATGGTAGGAACCATCTTTAATAATTTTGTCTTCCAGCACCCAGGATTCGTGGAAACTGGACTGGAAATAGAGATCGGCATAATCCAGACGACGTTCTGAAAGCTGCCCTAACAGGGAATAAAGGTCCTGCTGATTAATGCTGTTCGCAGTTAGCAACTGCTCACTTACCAGATTCAGAGTCATCGTTTCTCACTCATTATGTGCTCGGATAGTCATAGCCTGCGGCAATTACCCGACGGCGTCAAATTCACTTCTTCTCGTCTTCACGCGGTTTGCGCAGTACTTCATTGATTTCCGGCTTATCCAGCGGTCCGCTGATGTGGTAACGCAACAGTGAAATCTTATTCCACAGCGGTCCCAGCACTTTGCTGGCGGCGAAGACCGCAGCACCGACCACCGGATTGATGACGAATGCAGTGGCGACGCCAACCGACGCGGAGATTTCCGGGGCGACCACCGCTTCCATGTCGATCTGACGCTTCACCAAATCGATGTTGCCCTTCATGGCGATATCCGCTTCCAGGCCATCCACCAGCAGGTTATCGGTACGCATCACACCGTTTTCAATCCACGCGGTGCCATTGATCGAATCGAAATAGAAACCGTCACTAAAAGTGTCGCTGAAATCGAAGCGCATCTTGCGTAGCAAGGCATCAAAGCTAAACAGGCGCAGTAACTGCCCGGCGCGACCGGTATTCACATCGGCGATCTCACCTTTGCCAAAGTGGGTTTTCAGCGTACCGCTTAGCGTCTCTTCCGATGGCTGCCACGGCGCAGAACGCCAGTGCAGATCGTAATCGAGTTTAAACGGTGCATCGCGCAGCGGCGTATTCATGCCAAACCAGTTAGCCGCATCATTGATGTTGTCGCCGCTCAGGCTGCCCTTCAGCGAAGTGCGCTGATCGCCGGGTTTATTCACCCATTCCCCCGCCACATTTAATTTTGAGCTGCCAGAATCAATCGAGGCGTTAGTGAGTGCTAACGTATCGCCTTGCGGCTGTAACTTCGCCTGCATATGGCCAAACTTCTGCCCGCGAATCCAGCACTCATCACAGTTGAGCTGCAACGCTGGCCAGCTGCTGAAGTTGATGTTGCTGCTGTTGCCGCCAAACGGCGATGATTTTCCATCGCTTTTCTCAGCCCATTCAGGATTGTAGTAAAGATAGCTCAGGTTGATCTGCCACGGAGAGCGCTGCGCCGTCTGCAAACTGCCACGTGCTTCACGGCTCTCCAGCTGCAAGTGGGTATTGCCGGCTGGCCCCTGCGTAACGGTAGCGTTAACGTCGTGCCATTGCTGACCACCAAGCGTCAGCGCCGGTGTGCGCAGAATAAAGTCGCCCGGCAGCGCCGCGCCGCCCACTTCCGGCTCGCCCTGAGCGTTACGCGCACTGCCCGCGCCAGCCATCATCCCCATCCAGGCTTCGCCGTTCAGCGGCGGGAGATTCAGCTCCATGCCGCGCTTTTCCGGCAGCTTCGGTGTGCTTTTCGCATCATTCAGCCAGATCCCGCGATCAACGCGCAGCTGCGGCTCCAGAATCCAGCGGCTATTGAAACGATGGCGCTCGCGCACGCTGCCGCTCAAGGTAAAGCCTTTCAGATCGCCATCCGCGTTGATGGTAATCGGCATCGCTTCACCAGCCGCTTTATCCAGCGGTGCAGGTAAGTGACTGCTTACTGCTTTGCCCTCGCCTTGCAGTGCAACTTTGTAGGTTGCGCCACCTTTATGCGGCAGCGTGATATCCACATTGCCCTGCCACGGTAAAGAACCGTCTAACTGGCGCGTGATGGCATCCGGCAGCACCTTGAGTTTACCTGGCTGCCAATCGCCCAGCAGTTTGACGTTCACGCCAAAATCGTTGGGATTCTCTTTCGTGCTGAAACTCACGCCGGTTGGCTGCCCGAACCAGTTGGCCTGCAGCTCTTCACTCTCCAGATTGCCGTTGTTGTAACGGAAGCGGCCGGTGAGATTGTTTAGCGTGGTATTTAACGGCTTGATATGCAGGCTGTTGTTGTTCAGCACCACATTGCCGCTGGCGTGCACCTGCTCGCCATCCAGTGGAATATCAAGATTCAACGTGCCGCGCACATTGCCGCCAATCTGTAGCTCCTGCAGCGCCGCGCCGAGCGTCGGTTTCAGCGGCGTTTGCTCGAAATAGTCAGCGATTTTTTTGCCTTCGCCGCTGATGTCACCATCGATGATCAACTTCTCTTTCAGGTAATCCGGAATCACCGCGCTGACATTGCGCGCATCAACCTCGCCGAGCCGGGTTTTATCGGCTTTCATCCACAAACCGTTGTTGAGGAAATCGAGATTGATGTCGAGGTTTTCCAGCGCAGGCCAGCCTGGCTGGAACTGGAAGGTGGCATTGCGCAGCGGAACCCAAACTTCAAACATGCCGTCATTGTGTTTGAACGGGAACAGCGAGGGATCGCCAGCAAACAGCAGCGTGGCGTTATCCACCTGCCCACCTTTAATCGCGTCACTGAGATAGTGAGTAAGATCGTGACCCATCAGCTGCTGCGGGAAATAACGCCACGCATCGCCAGCATCGGTAACGCGAATTCCGGCGAGAATATCGAGGCGCGGCGCGCTACCCAAATTCTGCTGGTAGCGGAAATCGCCGCGTGCCCACAGCGAACGGGCCTGCACATCCAGCTGATGTCCATCCAGCGTTAAGCCGTTAGCATCGCGCAGCCAGTTGAGCTGGCCAGTGATCTGTTTAATCTGCAGCGGAGCCGGGAACATATCGCCGTACGGTACTTCCGCCTGGCCCATCGCCACATCCAGCAAGCCGTTGTTTAAGCTACCGCTGGCGCTCCCGCTGAGATTGCTGATACCCGGCAGTAATTCCCACTGTTGCCAGGCGAGATCGCGCCATTTCACCTGCAAACGCGTTTGCTCAGGCTGCTGCAGCGGGATATCCAGCGCCAGCGCATCAATGTGGCCGCGCGGCTGCAGCGCACGCCAGTTATCCAGCAAGGTTGGGGAAAGCGGTGCAAACAGCGGAACGATGGGCGCCAGACGTTCTAAATCCAGCTGCGTGGCACGCACGCGCATCTCCGACGCACTGTTGGCGCCGAGCATCTGCTTATCTTCCGGCTTCCACAGCAGGGAAAAATGTCCTGGCGCCCATGCGATGCCATCCGTTCTCAAGCGGGTTTGCGGTACCGAAAGGCTCCAGCCATTCTGGTAGCGCGACAAGTGCGCGGTTAAGCCATCAACCTCTAATTGATGATCGCCCTGCTCGCCGCGCCAGCGCGCGCCACCTTTGCTCAACAGCAAATCACCGGCGTAAAGATCGCCATCACGCAAATTTGCCCACGCGGCCAGACTGAAGCGCGCGCTTTCAAGGCTGGTGTTATCACGCAGCCACGGACCAATCCACGGTCGCACATCCACATCATCGGCCTGCATCCAAATGCGGCCATCGCTGAGTAAGCCGTTGCTGTCGTTGAGATCAAGTCGCACCTGCACCACGCCATGCTGGCCGGTAAAACTGGAGAGGCTCACTTCGCCCTCGGCGCGGTGACGGGTATTTTCGTTCAGCCAGGTAAGGCGCGGAATCGCCAGTTCAGCATGCTGGCCGGACGGCGTCAGAAAACGGATGCTGCTGTCGCGCAGATCGAAGTGGTCGAACTGACGCAAAAACAGATCGTTGATTTGCGCCGGTTTGAAGCTGTTCTTCTGTTCGTCGCTGGTGAACAGCGGATGATTGGTTTCGAGATGCAGCTGCCAGAAGGTGAGATCGCGGAATTGCCAGCGCCAGTGCAGCAGCGATTGCCACACGTTGAGCGCCAGATTGACGCGGCCGATGGTCAGTTGCCCATCTTCCTGCATCGCGACGTTGAGATTGCGCATCTGCAGCGTCGGGCCAAAATTCTCCCATTTGCCCTGCAGTTCGCTGGCCGTCACCGTGACGCCGCTGACGCGTGAAATCGTCTGCAGAATATCACTGCGATAACTGTTGAGGTGCGGCATCACGAGGCGCAACCCGCTGACCAGCAGCGCCACAATTACGATGATTGCGGCGAGCAGCAGTAACAAAATCCTCGGCAACCGCCTCACACACCTCTCCTTGCTGTCCGTTGGCTTGCGGAACTCAACCTCAAAATCACATCATGACGACATCAAACTGCTCTTGGGTATAGAGCGGTTCAACATGAACTTTGACCTGTTTACCGACGAAGATCTCCACTTCCGCCAGCGCGTGTGACTCTTCGCCCTTTAACGCGTCGCCCACCGCCGGGGAAACGTACACCAGGAAACGGTCGGAATCGTAGGCGTGATGCACGCGCACAATTTCACGCATGATCTCATAGCAGACGGTTTCCACCGTTTTCAAGGTGCCGCGCCCTTTACACACCGGGCAATCGGCGCACAGCACATGTTCAATACTTTCACGCGTGCGTTTACGCGTCATCTCCACCAAACCGAGCGCCGAGAAACCATTGATGCCGGTTTTCACCCGATCTTTGCTCAGCGCGCTCTCCAGCGAATGCAGTACGCGGCGGCGATGCTCGTCGTTACTCATGTCGATGAAATCGATAATGATGATGCCGCCGAGGTTGCGCAGTCGCAGCTGACGCGCGATCGCTTGCGTCGCTTCAATATTGGTGTTGAAGATGGTCTCGTCGAGATTGCGGTGTCCGACAAACGCGCCGGTGTTGATATCCACCGTGGTCATGGCTTCGGTTTGATCGATAATCAGATAGCCGCCGGATTTTAGCTCGACCTTACGCTCCAGCGAACGCTGGATTTCGTTCTCAACGTCGAACAGATCAAAAATCGGCTGTTTGCCGCTGTAAAGCTCCAGCTTGCTGGCCATTTCCGGAATATATTCGCTGGTGAATTCCACCAGCAAATCGCAGGTCAAACGTGAGTCCACGCGAATGCGATCCAGCGCGGCACCGGCGAAATCTCGCAGTACGCGCTGCGCTAACGCCAGCTCACCGTACAGCAGGCAGCGCGTCTGATTACGCTTTTTACGCTCGCTGACTTTGGTCCACAAACGTTTCAGGAAAGCGGCATCCTGCGACAACTCTTCTGAACCAATGCCTTCCGCAGCGGTACGAATAATAAAGCCGCCGAGATCGTCACAGTGCGCAGCAACCACCGTTTTCAGTCGTTCGCGCTCGGCTTCGCTCTCAATACGCTGCGAGACGCCGACATGTGACGCGCCAGGCATAAACACCAGATAGCGCGAGGGCAAGGTAATGTCGGTGGTGAGGCGCGCACCTTTGGTGCCCAGCGGATCTTTCACCACCTGCACCATCAGATCCTGGCCGGGACGCACCAGCTCGCCAATGTCGCGCACTACAAAATTTTTCTTCTCATCACCCGCTACGCACTCGGTGTGCGGCATGATGTCGGAAGCGTGCAGAAAGGCGGCTTTTTCCATGCCGATATCGACAAAGGCCGCCTGCATGCCAGGTAAGACGCGACTGACGCGTCCTTTATAGATGTTGCCCACGATGCCACGTCGTGCTTCACGCTCAATGTGGATTTCCTGCAGAATGCCGCCATCAATGTAGGCAACACGGGTTTCCGAAGGTGTCACATTTACCAGCAGTTCAGCCGTCATCTTGTCCCCTTAACGCCCGCAGTGACTGAAAATGACTCAGCAGCTCACCGGTCTCAACCAGCGGCAATCCCACCACGGCGTGATAACTTCCATTAATCTTGCGGACAAAATTGCCGCCAAGGCCCTGAATTCCGTACGCGCCGGCTTTATCCATCGGCTCGCCACTGGCAATATAGTGCGAAATTTCCTCCGCCGTCATCGTGCGGAAGGTCACGTCCGTGGTCACCAGACAATCCAGCTCACGCTGCGTATCGGCCAGCGCCACCGCAGTCATCACCTGATGAGTTTGTCCCGACAGCTTGCTCAGCATCGCGGCGGCGTGCGCGGCATCCTGCGGTTTTTCCAGTACTTCACCGTTCAGTACCACGATGGTATCAGCACCCAGCACCGGCAGATCCTGCGGTGCCACCGCGACGCCCGCGCGCGCCTTATCTGACGCCAGACGACGCACGTAAGCGTCAGCCGCTTCTTCAGGCTGACGCTGCTCTTCTACGTGGGTAATCAGGCGTTCAAATTGCAGACCAAGCTGCGTTAACAGCTCACGTCGACGCGGTGAACCGGATGCGAGGTACAGGCTTATCATAGTATTCCTTACTGAACAGCGAATTGACGGCGAATCTTTCTCATCAATAAGAATAGCCAGGGCCACAGGACGCCGTCGACCACGCTACTCCAGAAGATTTCCGGGCGGAAAGAGACGTTGATCACCAGGAATTCTGCCCAGAAAACAATCACATCCACCGCAAGGGACAGCACCATAACCATTAATGCCTGCTGCCACAACGCTAAGTTTCGGAATAACTGAAATTTAAAGGCCACCAGATACGCGATGATGCTAAAGGCTAATGCGCGCACGCCCAGCGTTGAACCCGCCACCAGATCCATAATGGCACCAAGACAAAAACCGGTGCCAACATTCACCCGATGCGGCAGCGCCAGCACCCAATAAATGAGGATCAGCAACAGCCATGATGGCCGGAACATATAGATCTGTTCCGGCCACGGCATGATTTGCAGGATGAGGGCAATCAGAAAGGACAGCCAGATAACCCATCGGCCCTGGCTGCGATATCGACTCAAGGCTGGCCTCCGCGTGTGTTCGCAGAATTCCCTTGCGAACGACTGCTGTTAGCGGGTTGCGGTGGCCCCATTTGCTGCGAAGACTGCAAAGTATCCGGTGCCGGTGGGCCCATTTCGCCTGCTGGCGGCAGCACCTGCGGCATCATCTGCATTAAACGTTCGTTGGCCACGCGGTGCACTTCGTCCGGTGCCATCGGTGCGACGCCGTTGCGATCCGCGCCCCACAGCAGCAGCAGATAGCGCAATCGCTGCAAGCCAGCGGCTGGACGCGCCTGAATCACCGTGTAAGCGCGCTGCGTATCGACTTTCACCGAAGAGACCACGCCAACCGGATAACCTTCCGGGAAGCGGCCGCCCAGGCCAGACGTGACTAACACATCGCCCACGCGAATATCGGTGTTGCCCGGTAGATGCTCCAGCTGCAGATCTTCGCTGCAGCCATTACCGGCGGCTATAACACGAATATCATTACGCAGCACCTGAATCGGCAACGCATGCGACGCGTCGCAAATCAGCAGTACGCGACTGGTCACCTGACCGACCGCGACCACCTGACCGACTACACCTTTATCACTGATCACCGGCTGGCCTTCGTAAACGCCGTTTACGCTGCCTTTGTCGATAACCACCTGATCGGTATAAGGATCGGTGCCGGTGGAGATCACCTGCGTCACCATCTTGTGCTCATCCTGGCGCAGCGGCGAGCCAAGCAGTTCGCGCAGACGCGCGTTTTCCTGCTTATATTGCCCCAGCATCAGCAAGTCACTGTTTTTCAGGAAGAGCTCACGGCGCAGTGCTTTATTTTCCAGTTCCAATTGCTGACGTGACGCCAGGGTTTCGGAAACGCCATCAAGAAGTTGTCTTGGCCCGTTGGCCAAAAAATAAAATGGACTGACCGATGTGTCCAGGTAGTTGCGGATCTGGGAAAAGGAGCTCACGCGGCTATCGGCGATAATAATCGCGATAGCCACAATGACTGCCAGAAAGAGGCGCAACTGCAGGGAAGGTCCCCTGCTAAAAATCGGCTTCATAAATTCTGCGTGTTCCTCGACATCAGGGAAGAAGCGTTAGCCTAAATCACCAACGCCTCAGGGCTGGACGCATTTCGCCGTCGTGCGTTGCAGCAGCAGCGTCAGCATAGGCGCTATTCCCTGCGCAATTTGACCAGGGCCTCAGCCGTTGAGGAATTACTCCTCGCTGAACAAATCGCCGCCATGCATGTCGATCATTTCCAACGCTTTACCACCGCCGCGTGCTACGCAGGTCAGCGGATCTTCTGCCACGACTACCGGAATACCGGTCTCTTCCATCAGCAGGCGATCGAGGTTACGCAGCAATGCGCCACCTCCGGTCAGCACCATACCGCGCTCGGAGATGTCAGAGGCCAGCTCTGGCGGGCACTGTTCCAGTGCAACCATCACCGCGCTCACGATGCCGGTCAGCGGTTCCTGCAGCGCTTCAAGAATCTCGTTCGAGTTCAGGGTAAAGCCACGTGGCACACCTTCTGCCAGGTTACGGCCGCGAACTTCAATCTCGTGTACTTCATCGCCCGGATAAGCAGAACCGATACCATGCTTGATACGCTCTGCAGTCGCTTCACCAATCAGTGAACCGTAGTTGCGGCGAACATAATTAATGATAGCTTCATCGAAGCGGTCACCACCAATACGCACAGAAGAGGAGTAAACCACGCCGTTCAGCGAGATCACTGCTACTTCAGTGGTACCACCACCGATATCCACCACCATAGAACCGGTTGCTTCAGAAACCGGCAGACCTGCACCAATCGCCGCCGCCATTGGCTCTTCAATCAGGAACACTTCGCGTGCGCCTGCACCCTGTGCAGATTCACGGATGGCGCGACGCTCAACCTGGGTCGCACCCACCGGTACGCAGACCAGCACACGCGGGCTTGGACGCATAAAGCTATTGCTATGCACTTGCTTAATGAAGTGCTGCAGCATTTTTTCGGTAACGAAGAAGTCGGCGATAACGCCATCTTTCATAGGACGGATAGCAGCGATGTTGCCCGGCGTACGGCCCAGCATCTGCTTAGCGTCATGACCGACAGCCGCTACGCTCTTTGGGGAGCCGGCACGATCCTGACGAATGGCAACCACAGAAGGCTCGTTTAACACGATGCCTTGTCCTTTCACGTAAATCAGGGTATTCGCGGTACCCAAGTCAATGGACAAGTCATTGGAAAACATGCCACGAAATTTTTTAAACATACTAAGGGATAATCCTGCAAGCTGGGGGCGGAAAATAAAATCCGCCTACTTTACCAACCACGCGAAGCCGCTACAAGGCGCAAAAACGTTCGGCTTCGGTGAAAAAATACGCTGAATACTTTTTTGGCCTGATCGTAGGGTCTTTTGCCGCAGTTAAATGGCGTTAACACGCCGTTTTAACCTAAATTGCCCCGGCGCTAGCCGGCGAATTTCGACATAAAATCTAACATTTCCAGCCGCCAGCATCGCGCGCTCCGGCACTAATAAGCGATAAAAACAGCCATCAGCCTGCACTTCGCGCGCTGAAGGTCTAAATTCGATAACGTTGCGAGTGTTTCTTTACATTACTGTTGACCGGCAACGAGGGCGCAAAGAAATCGCCCTGCCCGCCCGAAACACCTAATCCCGACAGCGTTTGCCACTCCGCGCGTGTTCGCACACCCGCGGCGAAAACTTGAGTTGGTGATGACTTACACACTTCCAGCAAGCTTTGCACAAACAGCTGGTTCTCGGTGCGTCGTTCAATATTGCGTACCAAACCCGGCGCAAGTTTAATCACTTCTATCGGGAATTGTTTGATATAAGCGCTGCTCACCACCGTCAAACCGGCCTGATCCACCGCAATGCGACAGCCAAATGCGGTTAACATGTGAAAAACCGGCACTAAACGGCTGATGTGTTGACAAACGTCGGCCTCAGCAAGTTCAAATAAAAAACGTTTTCTTTGCGATTTGCTGCACTGAAGCAGCAGTTTTTGCAGCCAGCGCTGAAAAGGCCGCTGCAACAGCGAATCAATATTCACGGGAAGTGCCAGAGTTTCGTCCGGCCACACCTCCGAGAGCGCCGCGATGCGCGTCACCAGTTGACGATCCCAGCTGTCAGTCATACCCAGCTGCAATACCAGCGGCATAAATTCAGCCGACACCACTTCTTTGTCGCCATCAAACACACGTGTCAGTAATTCACGATGATGGACTTTTCCATCCAGCAACACCGCCGGCTTTTGGTATAGACGCGGGCCACCACGATTGAGCGTGTTCTCCAGCAAGGTCCGCCAGCGCACACTGCCGCGCCCCATATCCAGCGTATTGCCTTCGCCAACCGACCAGCTATTACCGCCCTGCAATGCCGCACGCCGCGTAGCCATCTCCACATTTTCCATCACCTGCGACACGCTCTGACCGCTGCGCCACGCGCTGATTCCGATGTGGATCAAATCATCACGATCGACCATGCGCATCGGCGGCAGTGAATCGACGGCATTAATCAGTTGATCGGCAATGCTGTTGGCTTCTTTTAAAGTGCGATGCGGCAGCAAGACGGCGAAGTCACTGCGGAAATATCGCGCCAGCAGCGCGCCCGGATAGCGCAGCACAAAGGTCGACAGCATATTAATCAAATCAAACAGATACTCTTCCACCAGAGTTGGGCCGAGGGTTTCGTGCAGCATATCGAGGTCCGGCAGACGCACCATCATCACCACGCCGTGCGTGCCGACATCTTCCTGATCTTCCAGCAACGTCGCCAATTGGTTATCAAAGAACAAACGATTGTTCAGGCCGGTACGCGGATCCTGCGCCGCAAAGGTGCGAATTAAGGTATCGATGCGTAAACGCTGCTCGCCCGCTTCCTGCAAATCGCCCAGAAGCGCATCGATGGCGCGACTGGCTTTCGGCGGCCATTCCGCCGCATGGTCACCCTGCGAATGACGTTCACCGGTCAGAATGCGATCGGCGCGCGCTTCTAACTGTTCCATATCCTGCCAGCGCCGCTTGAGCCAACGGTTGGTCATGACCAGCAGCACGCACATGATCGCGACGACCGTAAACAGGACCACCAGCGTATAAGTGCCGGTAAAGGAGCGAAACAGCGTTTTGGCCGGATCCAGCACCACCACGCGCAGTTCGAGGCCCGGCGAATGCGTCAGGGGCAAATCGAACTGCACAAAGCGATTAGGCTCATCTTCTAACATCGGATTTTCATGGCGGGCTAAACTGAACACTAACGTATCGCCGTTCAGCAGTTGCACCTGTTCGGCATTGACCACCGGCATCATGCGCGTCAGCCACTGCGTGATTTCCTGCGGCGATTGTGAAGCCAGTGCTTTATCCACTTCAGTCGCCAGCGTTTGCATCCGCGTTTCCACGCGCTGCTGCGATAGCCAGATAAAACTAAAAGCGCAGCCCACCAGCATCAATATCATCGCCAGTAAACTTAATAAGGTAATAAACGCAGAAAATTTAGTTGTTAATCGCATCCCTGTGCCTGCATCACTGCGGTTATGAACGGTGTTAATCCGTCGGCGCCACGCTTACCCCTGGCGCAAACCTGAGCAAAATAGCACAAATCAAGGTGTGATTCAGCGCCAGACTGGCATCAAAATCGCACATAACACAGCATGATAAGCGCTACGGCGCGAGTATAGCGTTAAACCGTGATGGCCTGACTTTGCTATGGGCTTTTTCGTCCTATTCTCAAAGAGGGCGATGCGCCAGGAAATTTCACATTTTTCCCCGCAAGTTCGCGCCTGACACTGAAGTTGAGCATGCTGGTCATAATTTACTATTCACAGGAGAACGTCATGAACCTGAAGCACTTGCTCACAGAAGCCGACGTCACGCCAGAAAGCGTCTTTAATATGCGCCGCCGTCAGGTGCTGAAAGCGTTGGGATTAGGCGCAGCAGCAGCCAGTTTACCCGGCACCGCGCAAGCCGATGTGCTGAGCTGGTTTAAAGGCAATGATCGTCCGCCCGCGCCCGCTGGCCGTGATTTAGATTTTACTAAACCGGCTGAATGGCAAGCCGATTTGCCGCTCACGCCGTTTGATAAGGTGTCAGGTTATAACAACTTCTATGAATTTGGCCTTGATAAAGCCGATCCTGCTGCCAACGCTGGCACGCTGAAAACCGATCCGTGGAAGCTGCGTATCGAAGGCGAAGTTGCCAAACCGATCACGCTGGATATGGATGACATCTTCAAGCGTTTTGCCATGGAGCAGCGCATCTACCGCATGCGCTGTGTCGAAGCCTGGTCGATGGTAATTCCGTGGGTCGGTTTTGAACTCAACAAGCTGCTCAAACTGGCTGAACCCACCAGCAATGCGCGCTTTGTGGCGTTTGAAACGCTGTACGCACCTGACCAAATGCCGGGTCAGAAAGATCGCTTTATCGGCGGCGGGCTGGATTATCCCTATGTGGAAGGCTTGCGGCTTGATGAAGCGATGCATCCGCTGACGCTGCTGAGTACCGGCGTGTATGGCAAAGCGCTGCCGCCGCAGAATGGCGCACCGATTCGCCTGACGGTGCCGTGGAAATATGGCTTTAAAGGGATTAAATCGATTGTGAAGATTACGCTGACGCACGATCGCCCGCCAACGACCTGGAGCCAGATCGCCGCCAATGAGTATGGTTTCTACGCCAATGTGAACCCGCATGTGAATCATCCGCGCTGGTCGCAGGCAACCGAGCGCTTTATCGGTGCGGGCGGCATTCTGAAGGTTGATCGCCAACCTACGCTGCTGTTCAACGGCTACGCGAAAGAGGTGGCGTCGCTGTATCGCGGCCTGGATTTACGGGAGAACTATTGAGTGCGCCTCTCTTTACGTCACATCACTGCGTTGAAAGTCGTGCTGCATCTGGCGGCTTTTCTGCCGTTTGTGTATCTGTTTATGGCAGCGAGTCAGGGCTGGCTGAGCGCTGATCCGGCCAAAGATATCCAGCATTTTACCGGCAGAATGGCGCTTAAGTTGCTGCTCGCCACGCTGCTGGTCAGCCCGCTGACACGCTACCTGAAACAGCCGCTGCTGATTCGCACTCGCCGCCTGCTCGGCGTGTGGTGTTTCGCCTGGGCCAGTTTGCACCTTACCAGCTACTACCTGCTGGAACTTGGCTACGATCATCTGCGTTTACTCGGCAGCGAGCTGGTTTCGCGTCCTTATTTGTTACTGGGGATGATCAGCTGGATTATTCTCTTCGCCCTCGCCATCACCTCATTCCAGCGCATGCAGCGCAAACTGGGTCGTCGCTGGCAAACGCTGCATAACGGCGTCTATCTGGTCGCGATCCTCGTGCCGATACACTATATCTGGTCAGTGAAAGTGCTCTCCCCTCAGCCGGTGATCTACGCCGTGCTGGCCATTGCGCTGTTAGCGTGGCGTTACAATAAGTTGCGTAAACTTCTCCCCAGATAATCCCCGCACGGTTGTGTTCCTCCCGCGAGATCTGTTAAAAAGTGTGGCCTTCGGGCCGCATTCGATCAACTTCGCAGATAAGACCAGTATTTTGCTGCGAATGTCGACGAAACGGATATAATGCCCGGCTTTATTGCAAGCGAAGTCTGGTTTTTCATCCGCAAGGGTGACAAACGCGAGATGTCGCGGTATTTTACGCGATGCCTTACTGATTGCAGGAGATAGCAGCAAGATGGCGCACAAATTTCACATACTGCTTTTGAACGGTCCCAACCTGAATCTACTGGGAACGCGCGAGCCTGATAAGTATGGTCACACTACGCTGGCGCAAATCGTCGGCGATCTGACGCAACAGGCCGATCAGCACCATGTGAAATTGAGTCATTTGCAATCGAACGCAGAGTTTCAGTTGATTGACCGTATTCACGAAGCCCGCGGCAACGTGGACTACATCATCATCAATCCTGCTGCGTTCACGCATACCAGCGTTGCACTGCGTGATGCCCTGTTGGCGGTTAGCATTCCTTTTATTGAGGTGCATCTCTCGAACGTGCATGCACGCGAACCGTTCCGACATCACTCCTATCTTTCCGATGTATCTGCCGGCGTCATCTGTGGACTTGGCGCTGATGGATACGCGTGGGCTTTACAAACGGCAGTAAAACGCCTGTCACATTCCAATTAAACAGAGTACGGAACCACACTCATGGATATTCGTAAAATTAAGAAACTGATCGAACTGGTTGAAGAGTCTGGCATCTCCGAGCTGGAAATCTCCGAGGGCGAAGAGTCCGTTCGTATCAGCCGTTCACCTGCAAATGCCGGCTACCCAATGATGCAGCAGGCTTATGCTGCGCCAATGATGCAGCAGCAGCCTGCGCTGTCTACCGCGGTGGCGCCTGCCGCACCGGTTGCAGCAGAAGCCGCTAAACCAGAAATCAGTGGCCACATCGTGCGTTCACCAATGGTCGGCACTTTCTATCGCACGCCAAGCCCAGACGCGAAAGCTTTCGTTGAAGTTGGCCAGAAAGTGAATGCCGGCGACACCCTGTGCATCGTTGAAGCGATGAAAATGATGAACCAGATCGAAGCCGACAAATCCGGCGTTGTGAAGGCGATTCTGGTCGAAAGCGGCCAACCGGTTGAATTTGACGAGCCGCTGGTCATCATCGAATAACGAGGCGAAGCATGCTGGATAAAATTGTCATTGCTAACCGTGGTGAGATCGCGCTGCGCATTCTGCGTGCCTGCAAAGAGCTGGGCATTAAGACTGTTGCCGTGCACTCCACCGCGGACCGTGACCTGAAGCACGTGCTGCTGGCAGACGAAACCGTCTGCATCGGCCCGCCACCTTCAGTCAAAAGCTACCTGAACATCCCGGCACTGATCTCCGCCGCTGAAATTACCGGCGCGGTCGCGATCCACCCGGGTTACGGCTTCCTCTCTGAGAACGCCGATTTCGCCGAGCAGGTTGAGCGTTCAGGCTTTATCTTCATTGGCCCGAAAGCCGACACCATTCGCCTGATGGGCGACAAAGTGTCTGCCATCACCGCCATGAAGAAAGCGGGCGTGCCCACCGTGCCAGGTTCTGATGGCTCGCTGACCGACGACATGGAAAAAAACCGTGCCTTCGCTAAGCGCATCGGTTATCCGGTGATCATCAAAGCCTCCGGCGGCGGCGGCGGTCGCGGTATGCGCGTAGTGCGCAGCGACAAGGATCTTGAGCAATCCATTAACATGACGAAAGCGGAAGCCAAAGCGGCTTTCAACAACGACATGGTTTACATGGAGAAGTACCTCGAGAATCCACGCCACATCGAAATTCAGGTGCTGGCCGACGGCCAGGGTAACGCGATCTATCTGGCGGAACGTGACTGCTCAATGCAGCGTCGTCACCAGAAAGTCGTCGAAGAAGCGCCAGCGCCAGGCATCACGCCGGAACTGCGTCGCTACATCGGTGAGCGCTGCTCTAAAGCCTGTATCGATATCGGCTATCGCGGTGCAGGTACCTTCGAGTTCCTGTACGAAAACGGTGAGTTCTACTTCATCGAGATGAACACCCGTATTCAGGTGGAGCATCCGGTGACTGAGATGATCACCGGCGTCGATCTGATCAAAGAGCAGCTGCGTATTGCTGCTGGTCAGCCGCTGTCGATCAAACAGGAAGACGTGGTGATTCGCGGTCATGCGGTTGAATGCCGTATCAACGCCGAAGATCCCAACACCTTCCTGCCAAGCCCAGGCAAGATCACCCGTTTCCACGCGCCGGGCGGCTTTGGTGTACGTTGGGAATCGCATATCTATGCCGGTTACAGTGTGCCACCGTACTACGATTCCATGATTGGTAAGCTGATTACCTACGGTGAAAACCGTGACGTGGCAATCTCGCGCATGAAGAATGCGCTGGCGGAACTGATCATCGACGGCATCAAGACCAACATTGAGCTGCAGATGAAAATCATGTCCGACGAAAACTTCCAGCAGGGTGGCACCAATATCCACTATCTGGAGAAAAAACTCGGCCTGCAAGAGAAGTAATTGCAGCGCAGAGCAAAGCAGAGGCCGGTTAACTCCGGCCTTTTTCATTTTTGTCGCCTTTGAGGTTACATAATGGATTGGCGTTTTTTACAAGCGAACAAAGAGGCGCGCTGGTCACTTTATCTGACGCTGGCCTACCTTACCGTTTGGGGACTTTCTGCCTGGCTGGGCGGCAATGAGATCGGCTTGTTTGGCTTACCAAGGTGGTTCGAGCTTTCGTGTCTGTTCGCCCCGCTGCTGTTTATTGTGTTGTGCTGGCTGATGGTGCGCGTGCTGTTCCGCGACATGTCGCTGGAGGATAACGATGGACTCTGAAATCATTCTTCCGCTGTTGGCCTATCTGGTGCTGATCGCCGCGCTGTCGGTGTTTGCCATGCGCAAGCAGCGTCAGGGCAACTTCCTGAGCGAATACTTCCTCGGCAGCCGTTCGATGGGCGGCTTTGTGCTGGCCATGACCATCACCACCACATATATCAGCGCCAGCTCGTTCATTGGCGGCCCCGGCGCAGCCTATAAATATGGCCTTGGCTGGGTGCTGCTGGCGATGATTCAGGTGCCTGCCGTCTGGCTTTCGCTTGGCGTGTTAGGCAAGAAATTCGCCATTCTGGCGCGTCGCTACAACGCCGTGACGCTCAACGACATGTTGTATGGCCGCTACGGCAGCACGCTGCTTATTTGGCTCTCCAGCATCAGTTTGTTGGTGGCGTTTATCGGCGCAATGACCGTGCAGTTCATTGGCGGTGCGCGCCTGCTGGAAACAGCGGCCGGCATTCCTTATGACACCGGCCTGCTGATCTTCGGCGGCACCATCGCGCTCTACACCGCTTTCGGTGGCTTCCGCGCCAGCGTGCTGAACGATGCGATGCAAGGTTTGGTAATGCTGATCGGCACCTTCCTGCTGCTGTTTGCAGTGATTCACCACGCTGGCGGATTAGCCTCCGCAGTGACCAAACTGCATGATATCGATCCGCAGCTGACCTCACCGGAAGGCGTGGGCAATGTCATCAACCCAACCTTCCTCAGCTCGTTTGCCGTGCTGGTGTGTTTCGGGGTGATTGGCCTGCCCCACACCGCGGTGCGCTGTATTTCCTATAAAGACAGCAAAGCCATGCATCGTGGTATTGTGCTCGGCACCATTGTAGTGGTGATCCTGATGCTTGGTATGCATCTGGCCGGTGCGCTGGGACGCGTAATTTTGCCCGATCTCACCATCCCCGATCGCGTGATTCCTACGCTGATGATTACCGTGTTACCGCCCATGGCGGCGGGCGTATTTCTTGCGGCGCCGATGGCGGCCATTATGTCGACCATTAACGCGCAGCTGCTGCAATCCTCCGCTACGCTGATCAAAGATCTTTACCTGCGTATTGCTCCGCAGCACAGTGAAAATGAAGCGCGCCTGCGCATGTTGTCAGGCACCATCACTTTTGTGCTCGGTGTGCTGCTATTGCTGGCAGCGTGGAATCCGCCCGATATGATTATCTGGCTGAATCTGCTGGCATTTGGTGGACTTGAAGCGGTATTTCTGTGGCCGCTGGTGCTGGGTTTGTACTGGGAGCGCGCCAACTCCACCGGTGCGATCAGCGGCATGCTGGTCGGCGCGGGATGCTATACGCTGCTTGCCAGCCTGAATATTGAGTGGTGGGGCTTCCACCCGATCGTTCCGTCATTGACCTTAAGCCTGCTGGCCTTCCTGGTGGGCAATCTGTTTGGCCGCACGCCTGCAAAGCATGCCGCGGCACTGGAATAAAGAGAAACGCTATGCCTTGGATTCAAATCAAAATTAACAGCACCGGCGAAAACGCCGAAACCCTGAGCGATGCGCTGATGGAGGTTGGCGCGGTGTCGGTCACTTTTCAGGACACGCACGACAATCCAGTGTACGAGCCGCTGCCGGGCGAAACGCTGCTGTGGGGCGATACCGATGTCATCGGCCTGTTCGACGCTGAAACCGAGATGAGCGATGTGGTGGCCGAGTTAAGCCAGCATCCGCTGCTGGGATCCGCGTTTCGCCATAAGATCGAGCAGATCGAAGATAAAGACTGGGAGCGCGAATGGATGGATAACTTCCACCCGATGCGTTTCGGTGAGCGTCTGTGGATCTGCCCAAGCTGGCGCGATGTGCCGGATCCAAATGCCGTCAATGTGATGCTGGATCCGGGCCTCGCCTTTGGTACCGGCACGCATCCTACCACATCGATGTGTTTGACCTGGCTTGATGGCCTGGATCTGCAGGGCAAAACGGTGATCGACTTTGGCTGTGGCTCCGGCATTCTCGCTATCGCTGCACTGAAATTGGGCGCGGCGCAGGCGATCGGCATTGATATCGATCCGCAGGCGATTCAGGCCAGCCGTGATAACGCCGAGCGTAATGGCGTCTCTGAGCGTCTGGCGCTCTATCTGCCCCACCAGCAGCCGGAAAACTTGCAGGCTGACGTGGTGGTCGCCAACATCCTCGCGGGTCCGCTGCGTGAGCTGGCACCGCTGATTAGCGTGCTGCCGAAAGCCGGCGGTCATCTTGGATTGTCCGGCGTGTTAGCGAGCCAGGCTGAAAGCGTGTGCGAAGCCTACGCCGAGCGTTTTGAGCTCGACGCGGTTGCAGAGAAAGAAGAGTGGTGCCGCATCACCGGCGTACGCCGCTAACCTGCCCGCTTGCCAGTCGGGCTAACTGACTGGCAAGCCGTACTATTTTTCTGAGACCCGTCTCAAAGCGCCAGCCCTTCTCATCCCTTGCCGTTTCTTTACATTTCAGTCATTACAATCCTGCTCCAGGCGATAGCGCTATCCCTGCTGGCAATGCCTTTGATGGCATTTCACTTCGATAAATCGCTGAAAGTAATGGATGATGAAAAAGAAACTTTGTTTATTCGCTCTGCTGACAAGCATGGCATCGTATGCGCACGCTCACAGCTCAAACTGGTCTTATGAAGCGCCGGATGAATGGGGCAATCTGCACGCCGATTATCACACCTGTAAAAGCGGTGTGAACCAGTCGCCTGTCGATATCCGCAAGGTGGTGAATGGACAATTGCCGCCGCTAACGTTGAGCTATCAAGCTAAACAAAAATCCATCATCAATAACGGTCACACCATCCAGATCAACGTCAAAGATGGCGATGCGCTGGCGCTGGATGGCGAAGCTTATACGCTGCGTCAGTTCCACTTCCATACGCCGAGCGAAAATCTGATTGATGGCAAACGCTTTCCGCTGGCCGCGCATTTCGTCCATGCCAGCGAAGAGGGACATCTGGCGGTGGTTGGCGTGATGTTTGAAGCCGGGGCGGAAAACCCTGCGCTGGCGGAGATCCTGCGTGAACTGCCACCTGAAGTTAACAAAGAGGCGGCGCTGCAACAGCCACTCAATCTCAGCGCTTTGATTCCGGGTCAAAAGAACTACTATCGCTTTAGCGGTTCGTTGACGACGCCACCTTGTACTGAAGGTGTGCGCTGGTTAGTGATGAAGCAAACTGTTTCGGCATCAACTGAACAGCTTAAAACGTTCGCCAAACGGTTAGGTGAGCATGGCAACAGTCGCCCAGTACAGCCGCTGAATGGTCGCGTGGTTATTGAATAGTAGCCTGATGTCTGAGGTTATATCTGTCACTCCTCCACGACGTAGGTTTCTGGGGAGTGACGCTAACCCTACGTGACTAAGTAGTTCAATTAATAATCATAATGGCGTCATTTCTTTCGCTAATTACTGGAAGAAGCGGTTTTTATGTTGTGATTTCGGTCATGTTTTGAGAAAAATTTTTGTACACAATTTCAGCATATTTTTTTAATCTCATGAATTATAAAGATTAATAACTCATCCCTTACTGGATAACGCTATTTCCGTGCTCTGTGAGAGCGAATTGTTCAAAGTTTGGCCTTTCATCTTCTTTAAAAAATGCGTAATATACGCCGCCTTGCGAACAGTTAGGGTCACTTCTTTTTTCATGCGCATTGGACAACATCAGCTACGTAATCGACTCATTGCTGCGCCTATGGCCGGAGTATCCGATAAGCCATTTCGCACCCTGTGTTACGAGAACGGCGCCGGTATGACTGTCTCCGAGATGCTGTCGTCGAACCCGGAAGTTTGGGCCAGTGACAAATCCCGTTTGCGCATGGTGCATAGTGACGAGCCTGGTATCCGCGCCGTGCAAATTGCCGGTTGCGATCCTGATGAGATGGCTGCTGCCGCGCGCATTAATGTGGCGTCTGGCGCGCAGATTATCGATATCAACATGGGCTGCCCGGCCAAAAAAGTGAATCGTAAGATGGCAGGTTCAGCGCTGCTGCAACATCCGCAACTGGTGGAGTCGATTCTCACCGCGGTGGTTAATGCAGTGGATGTACCGGTTACGCTGAAAATTCGTACCGGCTGGGACAAAGAAAATCGTAATTGTGTAGAGATTGCCCAATTGGCTGAACGCTGTGGCATTCAGGCTCTCACCATTCATGGCCGCACGCGCGCCTGTTTGTTTGAGGGATTTGCTGAATACGACAGCATTCGGACAGTTAAGCAGAGCGTTTCCATTCCGATTATTGCGAATGGCGACATTACTGACCCGCATAAAGCCAGAGCGGTGCTCGACTATACCGGAGCCGATGCTCTTATGGTTGGCCGTGCCGCTCAGGGAAGACCGTGGATCTTCCGGGAAATCCAGCATTATCTGGACACAGGGGAGCTGCTGGCACCGAAGCCGCTGGCTGAAGTGAAGCAAATGCTGATTGGACATATACGGGAGCTGCACGACTTTTACGGTCAGCGCAAAGGATACCGTATTGCCCGAAAACACGTTTCCTGGTATTTGCAGGAAAGTGCTCCTGATGACCAGTTTCGGCGCACATTCAACGCCATAGAGGATGCCAGCGAACAGCTGGAGGCGTTGGAGGCATACTTCGAAAATCTTGCGTAAACGAAATAAAGAGCTGAAAGAACTATGTTCGAACAACGCGTAAATTCTGACGTACTCACCGTTTCTACCGTTAACTCTCAGGATCAGGTGACCCAAAAGCCACTGCGTGATTCGGTTAAACAGTCACTGAAGAACTATTTTGCTCAACTGAACGGTCAGGATGTGAGTGATCTGTATGAGCTGGTATTGGCAGAAGTCGAGCAGCCTCTGTTGGACATGGTGATGCAGTACACCCGTGGCAACCAGACCCGTGCAGCTCTGATGATGGGTATCAACCGCGGTACCCTGCGTAAGAAGCTGAAAAAATACGGCATGAACTAATCTGTTCGTTGCTGCGATAACGCCAGCCTTGCGGCTGGCGTTTTTGTTTCTGCTGCCGGTAATTTCCTGAGGTTAAAAACGCATGAAACAATTGGCGCGATAATGGTAACGATAGTTGCAATTGCAGCAGTGATATCCTATCCCTCTTAGCAACGCATTTCCCCTCACTTTATTACGCGCTCACTTATCCTTTCATCACCCTTCAGCCCGCTTTCTCTGTGATCCTCAACCGCTTCGGCCGTAAGCGTGCAAACTCATACATCCACTCCTGAGCGTTAGCTCACACTGCTTCCATATAGTGAAACTTTTTGCACTATTTGTGATCGTGTCGTCTCGTCATGCTGCCTTTTGGTGCGCCATATTAGCCAGAATCTTCTGAGTGCTTCAGTTTATTAAAAGATCTTTCCAGAGAATTCAGGATTCTGCAAACCTGGCATCAGGTTTGCAGAGTTGTGGATGGCTAACCACCACAGACAGAAAACAGCGCACATTAAAGTGCGCGCAAACATAACAACACACGATATCGCCACACAGGATGCTTTATGAAAAAGATGATGCTTTCCACTCTGGTCGCTGCAGCCTCGCTGTTAGCCGTTGCTCAACAAGCGCACGCTGGCACCACGCTGGATGCCATTAAGAAGAAAGGTTTTATACAGTGCGGCATCAGTGACGGCCTGCCTGGCTTCTCTTATGCTGACTCTAACGGCAAATTCACCGGTATTGACGTGGATGTATGCCGTGCAGCCGCTGCCGCAGTATTTGGCGACGCAACTAAAGTGAAATACACCCCGCTGACCGCGAAAGAACGCTTCACCGCGCTGCAGTCTGGCGAAGTAGACATCTTATCTCGTAACACCACATGGACCTCATCACGCGATGGCGGCATGGGCTTCCTGTTTGCAGGCGTGAACTATTACGACGGTATCGGCTTCCTGACGCACCAGAAAGCCGGTCTGAAAAGTGCTAAAGAGTTGGATGGCGCCACCGTGTGTATTCAGGCCGGTACTGATACCGAGCTGAACGTGGCTGACTACTTCAAAACCCATAAAATGCAGTACACCCCCGTGACCTTCGACCGCTCTGACGAATCCGCTAAAGCGCTCGACAGCGGCCGTTGCGACACCCTCGCGTCTGACCAATCTCAGCTGTATGCGCTGCGTATCAAACTTGGCAAGCCAGACGAGTTCATTGTACTGCCAGAAGTGATCTCGAAAGAGCCGCTGGGGCCCGTGGTACGTCGCGGTGATGACGATTGGTTCACCATCGTCAAATGGTCGCTGTATGCCATGCTGAACGCGGAAGAGATGGGTATCAGCTCTAAAAATGTCGATGACATGGTAGCGAAACCGACTACGCCGGATATGGCACATCTGCTGGGCGCGGAAGGTGACTTCGGTAAAGACCTGAAGCTCGATAACAAGTGGGCTTACAACATCATCAAACAAGTGGGTAACTATCAGGAAGTGTTCGACCGTAACGTCGGTAAAGACAGCGCACTGAAAATTAAGCGCGGCCAGAATGCGCTGTGGAATGCGGGCGGCATCCAGTACGCTCCGCCAGTTCGTTAATTCCATTCTGCCAGTCGGGCACCGCATCCTGCGGTGCCCACGCGTAATCTTCACTGAGGTTTTAACATGTCGCAACGCCCAACCGTAAAAAGGGATTTTTCGTTCGGTAATCCTACGGTTCGCGCCTGGCTTTACCAGATCGTCGCGATTGTTGCCGTGCTTGCTGTGGTGGGATATTTAATCCACAACACCGTAATCAATCTGGCCAATCGTGGCATCACTTCCGGATTCGGGTTTCTGGATCGCAGTGCCGGCTTCGGCATCGTCCAGCACCTGATCGATTACACCGAAGGCGACACCTATGCGCGCGTGTTTATGGTGGGGTTGACCAATACCCTGCTGGTTTCCGCGCTCTGTATTGTTTTCGCTTCGATCCTTGGCTTTGCCGTGGGCCTGGCTCGCTTGTCTGAGAACTGGCTGCTGCGCAAGCTTTCAACCATTTATATCGAGACCTTCCGTAATATCCCTCCGCTGCTACAGATCTTTTTCTGGTACTTCGCGGTACTGCGTAACCTGCCCGGCCCGCGTCAGGCACTCAACGCTTTTGATTTGGCATTCGTCAGCAATCGCGGTTTGTATATTCCGTGGCCCGAGTACGCACCTGGCACATGGCCATTCCTGATCGCGCTGGCGTTAGCGGTGCTGGGTTGCATGGCGCTGTTCCGCTACAACCGTAAGCATCAGTTAAAAACCGGCCAACTGCGTCGCACCTGGCCGGCTGCGGTTGGGTTGCTGATTCTGCTGCCGCTGATTGCTCATACCTTGTTTGGCGTTGCCATGCATTGGGATGTGCCGGAACTGCGTGGATTTAACTTCCGTGGCGGTTTCGTGATGATCCCTGAGCTCGCCGCGTTGACTCTCGCGCTGTCGGTTTATACCTCATCGTTCATCGCCGAAGTGATTCGTTCCGGTATTCAGTCGGTGCCACACGGTCAAAGCGAAGCCGCACGTTCGCTCGGTTTACCTAATCCAGTGACCATGCGTCAGGTGATCATTCCGCAGGCAATGCGTGTGATTATCCCGCCACTCACCAGCCAGTACCTCAACATCGTGAAAAACTCATCGCTGGCGGCCGCTATCGGCTATCCAGATATGGTTTCGCTGTTTGCCGGTACCGTGCTGAACCAAACCGGTCAGGCGATAGAAACCATCGCGATTACCATGGCGGTTTACCTGATTATCAGCCTGATCATTTCACTGCTGATGAACCTCTACAATCGCAAAATTGCGCTGGTTGAGCGTTAAGAGAACGGGATCATTATGTCTGTTACTACACATGAAACACCGCCGATTCCGACCAATCCACTTAGCAAGGCTTGGCTCTGGGCACGCAAAAATCTGTTCTCCAGCTGGCTGAATACATTGCTGACGTTGTTCAGCATCTGGCTTATCTGGAACGTGATTCCTCCGGCACTGAACTGGCTGGTATTTCAGGCTAACTGGATTGGTGAGACGCGCGCAGACTGTACCAAAGAAGGCGCATGTTGGGTGTTTATCCATGCACGCTTTGGCCAGTTTATGTATGGGCTCTATCCGCATGAACTGCGCTGGCGCATCAACCTGTCGCTGGTCATCGGCTTGCTCTCGATTATTCCGATGTTCATCAAATCAATGCCGCGTCGCGGTCGCTACATCGCTTGTTGGGCGGTGGTCTATCCGATTGTGGTTTGGTTCCTGATGTACGGTGGTTATTTCGGTTTAGAGCGCGTAGAGACTCGCCAGTGGGGCGGCCTGACATTAACGCTGATCATCGCTTCAGTGGGGATTGCCGGCGCGCTGCCGTTGGGGATTTTACTGGCGCTGGGACGCCGCTCTGAAATGCCGGTGGTGCGTACACTTTCGATCATCTTCATTGAGTTCTGGCGTGGTGTACCGCTGATCACCGTGCTGTTTATGTCGTCGGTGATGCTGCCACTGTTTATGGCGGAAGGTACTACCATCGACAAACTGGTACGTGCGTTGGTTGGCGTGATTTTGTTCCAGTCTGCGTATGTCGCGGAAGTGGTGCGCGGCGGTTTGCAGGCGCTACCAAAAGGCCAATACGAAGCCGCTGAATCTCTGTCGCTGGGCTACTGGAAAACCCAGATGCTGGTGATTTTACCGCAGGCGCTCAAGATGACCATTCCCGGCCTGGTGAATACCATCATTGCGCTGTTTAAAGATACCAGCCTGGTGATCATCATCGGCTTATTCGATCTCTTCAGTAGCGTGCAGCAAGCCACCGTTGACCCAACCTGGTTGGGTATGTCGACGGAAGGCTATGTATTTGCTGCCATGGTTTACTGGATTTTCTGTTTTAGCATGTCGCGCTATAGCCAGTATCTGGAGAAGCGTTTTCACACCGGGCGTGCATCGCACTGAGGTTTAACATGACACAAACTATGACTAATGCGGCTGATGCCATGATGATTACACTCGAAAACGTTAACAAATGGTACGGTCAGTTCCATGTATTGAAAGACATCAATTTAAAAGTAAAACCACGCGAACGTATCGTACTGTGCGGACCGTCCGGTTCGGGTAAATCGACCACTATTCGTTGTATCAATCACCTCGAAGAACATCAACAAGGACGCATCATGGTGGATGGCATCCATCTCAATCACGATGTGCGTAATATTGAACGAGTTCGAACCGAAGTCGGCATGGTTTTCCAGCACTTTAATCTTTTCCCGCATCTTACCGTTTTGCAAAACTGTACGCTGGCACCGATTTGGGTACGCAAAATGCCGAAGAAAGAAGCAGAAGAGCTGGCCATGCATTACCTTCAGCGTGTACGCATTGCTGAGCATGCGCATAAGTTTCCTGGCCAGCTTTCAGGTGGTCAGCAGCAGCGTGTGGCGATTGCCCGTTCACTCTGTATGAAGCCGAAAATTATGCTGTTTGATGAACCAACCTCCGCGCTCGATCCCGAGATGGTTAAAGAAGTACTCGATACGATGATTGGCCTGGCAGAAGATGGCATGACCATGTTGTGCGTTACCCATGAGATGGGATTTGCGCGTACGGTGGCGGATCGTGTGATCTTCATGGATCGGGGTGAAATTGTCGAAGAAGCCCCGCCTCAGGAGTTCTTTGCCAATCCGAAATCAGAACGTACACGTGCGTTTCTGTCACAGGTTATTCATTGATATCCAGTGAGTAAGATTAAGAAACGCCTCTGCTGAAAAGCAGGGGCTTTTTTTATAACTGCAATTTGAATTGGGTTAGGTTTGTGAGTGACAGCTGAAGGTTTCTGATGCATACAAAAAAGCCCTGAACTTTCGTTCAGGGCTTCTGTGTTTGATGCCTGGCAGTTCCCTACTCTCGCATGGGGAGACCCCACACTACCATCGGCGCTACGGCATTTCACTTCTGAGTTCGGCATGGGGTCAGGTGGGACCACCGCGCTAAAGCCGCCAGGCAAATTCTGTAATTTACCGAACTCACGCTTTAAAACTGGTGCTGATACCCAGAGTCGAACTGGGGACCTCACCCTTACCAAGGGTGCGCTCTACCAACTGAGCCATATCAGCACACTTTAATTTGATGCCTGGCAGTTCCCTACTCTCGCATGGGGAGGCCCCACACTACCATCGGCGCTACGGCGTTTCACTTCTGAGTTCGGCATGGGGTCAGGTGGGACCACCGCGCTAAAGCCGCCAGGCAAA
>NZ_JACVBT010000003.1:0-610125 GCF_014852515.1 Pantoea sp. PNT03 | reverse complement strand
CGGAGTGAACGCACCACTGGTGTTCGGGTTGTCATGCCAATGGCACTGCCCGGTAGCTAAGTGCGGAAAAGATAAGTGCTGAAAGCATCTAAGCACGAAACTTGCCCCGAGATGAGTTCTCCCTGACCCCTTGAGGGTCCTGAAGGGACGTTGAAGACTACGACGTTGATAGGCCGGGTGTGTAAGCGCAGCGATGCGTTGAGCTAACCGGTACTAATGACCCGTGAGGCTTAACCTTACAACGCCAGAGGCGTTTTGGTCTGAGAGACCGGATTTTCAGCTTGTTTTACCGGATAAAGAATTAGCGGAAGCGAAGATTTTACGCTGAGGCGAGGCGCCGACCGAGACGGAGCGAGGGAGCATACTGAAGTATGTGACTGAGTTACGCGAGGGAGAGCAACGCGGCATCAGTGAAAAATATTCGTTTCGTGCAGCAAGAATTTGCCTGGCGGCTTTAGCGCGGTGGTCCCACCTGACCCCATGCCGAACTCAGAAGTGAAACGCCGTAGCGCCGATGGTAGTGTGGGGCCTCCCCATGCGAGAGTAGGGAACTGCCAGGCATCAAATAGTGAAGAAGCCCCGGACGAAAGTCCGGGGCTTTTTTACGTCTGAGATCAGCTAAAATCGCATAGAATAGAGCGATTCAGTGTATGAAAATCACGCAAATCTCATCTCAAACTTTCATTTCAAGAAGCTAATCCAGCATAAATACGCCACGACTTATCCCAAATCCCACCTAAAGCTGAAACATTTTCATAAACCGCATGAAGACTCGACATTCCCGACATAACAAGCTAATGTCGGGCATCTGGATGTCTAAACGTTTATACGGTTATCAGTAAGAGGTGAGTAGGTTATGCCAATCAGGATTCCCGACGAATTACCGGCAGTGAATTTTTTGCGCGATGAAAACGTCTTTGTCATGACGTCGTCGCGCGCCAGTGTTCAGGAGATCCGTCCGCTAAAAGTGCTGATTCTTAACCTGATGCCAAAGAAGATTGAGACGGAAAATCAGTTCCTACGTCTGCTCTCTAACTCACCGTTGCAGATTGATGTGCAGCTGCTGCGCATTGATAGCCGCGAGTCGCGCAACACGCCGACAGAGCATCTGAACAACTTCTACTGCAACTTCGAAGACATCCAAAACGATAACTTCGATGGACTGATTGTGACCGGCGCGCCGCTGGGATTGGTCGATTTCAATGATGTCGCTTACTGGCCGCAGATTCAGCGCGTGCTGCATTGGGCGAATGAACACGTTACCTCCACGCTCTTTGTCTGTTGGGCGGTTCAGGCGGCACTCAACATTCTGTATGGCATTCCTAAGCAGACGCGGCAGAACAAATTGTCCGGTGTTTATGAGCACCAAATCCTGCATCCCCACGCCTTGCTAACGCGCGGTTTTGACGACAATTTCCTGGCCCCGCATTCACGCTATGCTGATTTTCCGAGCCAGCTGATCCGCGATTACACCGATCTCGAGCTATTTGCCGAATCGGAATCCACCGGCGCATATCTGATGGCGAGCAAAGACAAGCGCCTGGCGTTTGTTACCGGCCATCCGGAGTACGATGCCCTGACGCTCTCGGGTGAGTATCATCGCGATTACGATGCTGGCCTGCAGCCGGACGTGCCGTTCAACTACTTTCCGCACGACAACCCAGAGCTGCCACCGCGCGCCACCTGGCGCAGCCACGGCAACCTGCTGTTCTCCAACTGGCTGAACTACTACGTTTATCAGATCACGCCGTTCGATCTGCGCCGGATGAATCCAACACTCGAATAGATCCATCACCTCGTTTGATCCTGCCGCGCTAGCCGAAGCTATCGCGGCTTTTTTTTGCCTTCAATTCCCCAGTGGAAGTCATTGCCTTTAATTCGAGAGATTAAATTACATAAATATCAATCTGATAAATTAACATAAACATTAAAATGGAAATAATTTTTGAAATTAAAATAAAAATCATTATGCTCTGATCTTGCAGGTTATAAAACACCCTACATCCGGATCCGATCGTTAAACGATGGATCAACTCAGGAGGCAGCCCGCATGACAGACTCGGTTATCAGCAATACGCTAACCTTCAGCCAGCCCTTTACCCACGCGGAAAAGCAGCTGCTTACCCCAGAAGCAATCGACTTTATACACGCATTAGTGGTGCGCTTTGCACCAGAGCGCGAACGCCTGCTGAAAGCACGCCAGCAACGACAGAAGCGTTACGATCAGGGTGAGTTACCCGGCTTTGATTCGGAAACCGCTTCCATTCGTGAAAATGCGTGGCAAGTTCGTCCTATTCCGCAGCTGCTTCAGGATCGTCGCGTAGAGATCACCGGGCCGCCGGATCGCAAAATGGTGATCAACGCGCTCAACGCGAACGTCAACGTCTTCATGGCCGATTTTGAAGATTCACTGGCGCCAACCTGGCAGAAGCTGATCGACGGACAATTAACACTGCGCGATGCCGTCAATGGCACGCTGAGCTTCACCAGTGAAACCGGCAAGATCTACCAGCTGCGCGCCAATCCGGCGCTGCTGATGTGTCGGGTGCGCGGTCTGCATCTGAATGAAAAGCATGTGGAGTGGCGCGATCGGGCCATTCCCGGCGGATTGTTCGACTTTGCGCTCTACTTTTTCCACAACGTTGAAGCGCTGCTGGAGAAGGGCCACGCGCCATGGTTCTATCTGCCGAAAACCGAGCATGCCGCTGAAGTGGCGTGGTGGCGTGAGATCTTCCGCTTCAGTGAAGATCGCTTCGATCTGCCGCGCGGCACCATCAAAGCCACGGTATTGATCGAAACGCTGCCGGCGGTATTCCAGATGGATGAGATCCTGTGGGAACTGCGTGATCACGTCGTTGGCCTGAACTGTGGCCGTTGGGATTACATCTTCAGCTACATCAAAACGCTGGGCCAGCATCCCGATCGTATCCTGCCGGATCGCCAGCAAATCAGCATGGATCAGCCATTCCTCGATGCCTATTCACGCCTGCTGATTCGAACCTGTCATCGTCGTGGTGCGCTGGCGATGGGCGGTATGTCGGCGCTGATTCCGAGCAAAGACGCGGAGCGCAATGTATGGGTGACGCAAAAGGTGCAGGAAGATAAAGCGCGAGAAGCGGGCAACGGTCACGACGGAACCTGGGTGGCGCATCCCGGCCTGGCTGATATCGCGATGGAGGAGTTTGACCGTCGGCTGGGCGATCAGCCCAATCAACTGCACATCACGCGTGAGCAGGATGCGCCAATCACCGCCGAACGTCTGCTGGCGCCCTGTCGCGGCAAGCGTACTGAAGCCGGCATGCGCGCCAATATCCGCGTGGCGCTGCAATATCTGGAAGCCTGGATCAGCGGCAACGGCTGCGTTCCGATTGATGGGTTGATGGAAGATGCCGCCACCGCTGAAATCGCCCGCACCTCCATCTGGCAATGGATTCATCACAAACAAATTCTCAGCGATGGCCAGCCGGTAACGGTGGCGCTGTTTGAACGGCTGCTGGAGGAAGAGCTGGCCACCTTGCAGCAAACCGTTGGCGCAGAACGTTTTCAAAATGGACGCTTCGACGATGCCGCCGCGCTGATGGCGCAAATTACCACCGATGACGAACTGGTTTCCTTCCTCACTCTGCCGGGCTACCGCCTGCTGCCTTGAACCTGGAGATATGACGATGAATCGTACGCAACAGATCAAACAACTGGAATCGAGCTGGAATGATGCGCGCTGGCAGGGAATTACTCGTCCGTACAGTGCGGAGGATGTGGTCAATCTGCGCGGTTCGGTCAATCCCGCCTGCACGCTGGCGGAGCGCGGTGCCGCCAAACTCTGGTCGCTGCTGAATGGTGAATCGAGCAAAGGCTACATCAACAGCCTCGGCGCGTTGACCGGCGGACAAGCGGTGCAGCAGGCGAAAGCCGGCATAGAGGCGATTTACCTCTCCGGCTGGCAGGTGGCGGCAGATGCTAACCTGGCCGGGCAGATGTATCCCGACCAATCGCTGTATCCGGTGAATTCGGTGCCAAATGTGGTGGAGCGGATTAATCAGAGCTTCCAGCGTGCCGATCAAATTCAGTGGGCCAGCGGCGTATCGCCAGAAGACAGTGATTTTATTGATTACTTCCTGCCGATTGTCGCCGATGCGGAAGCGGGCTTTGGCGGCGTGCTCAATGCGTTCGAGCTGATGAAATCGATGATTCAGGCCGGTGCCGGCGCGGTGCATTTTGAAGACCAACTGGCGGCGGTGAAGAAGTGCGGCCACATGGGTGGCAAGGTATTAGTCCCAACGCAGGAAGCGATTCAGAAACTGGTGGCGGCGCGTCTGGCCGCGGACGTCATGAACGTACCGACGGTGTTGCTGGCGCGCACCGATGCGGATGCCGCCGATCTGATCACCTCAGATTGCGACCCGCGCGATGCGGCGTTTATCACCGGCGAGCGCACCTCGGAAGGCTTCTTCCGCACGCGTGCCGGGATTGAACAGGCGATCAGCCGCGGGCTAGCGTATGCGCCTTATGCCGATGTGCTGTGGTGCGAAACCTCAACGCCAGATCTGGAGATGGCGCAGCGCTTTGCCGACGCGATTCACGCGCAGTATCCCGGCAAGTTGCTGGCTTACAACTGCTCGCCTTCGTTCAACTGGAAGAAGAACCTTGACGATCGCACTATCGCCCGTTTCCAGCAGGCGCTGAGCGAAATGGGCTATCGCTTCCAGTTCATTACGCTCGCCGGGATTCACAGCATGTGGTTCAACATGTTTGACCTGGCGCACGCCTATGCACAGGGCGAAGGCATGCGCCATTACGTTGAGAAAGTGCAGCAGCCGGAGTTTGCGGCGCGCGATAAGGGTTACACCTTCTCATCGCATCAGCAGGAAGTGGGCACCGGCTATTTCGATCGCGTCACCAACGTCATCCAGGGCGGACAATCCTCCGTGACCGCGCTGACCGGCTCCACCGAAGCCGCACAATTCTGAAGCCGTTGTAAGGTCGCCATTCAATGGCGACCACTTACCGCTAAAGGAGCGTTGCCGATGACACCGAGAGAATCGCTGATCGCCCACACCATTCTGCAAGGTTTTGACGCGCAGTATGGCCGCTTTCTGGATATTACCGCCGGTGCGCAACAGCGCTTCGAGCAGGCCGACTGGCACGCGGTGCAGCAGGCAATGAAAGCGCGTATCCATCTTTACGATCACCATGTTGGCCTGGTCACCAACCAGCTGCGCATTCTCAATGACACTTCGGACTGGGATGACGCGTTCTGGCTACGGGTGAAAAGCCATTACGAAACCTTGCTGCCCGGCTATCCGCGCCATGAAATCGCCGAAAGCTTCTTCAATTCGGTCTATTGTCGCCTGCAGGGCCACAGCCATTTGTCGCCCGAGCGTCTGTTTATCTTGCCGTCGCAGCCCTATGCGCCCGCACCGGTTGCGCCGCGCCCGCTGTCGCGCCTCTATCGTCCACAGAAGAATTGACAGGAAACACTGCGTCAGGTGCTGAATGACATTCCGCTGCGTCTAACGTGGCAGGATCAAACGCGCGATATCGGCTGGATTGTGCGCCATCTGCACGAGCAGTTTGGTGCCACACAGCTGGCAACGGCGACGCTGGATGTCGCCAGCGAACTGTTTTACCGCAACAAAACCGCGTGGATTGTGGCGCGACTGCAGCTGAGTGATGGCATGGTGCCCTGTTTGCTGCCGATTCAGCGCGATGATGCTGGCCGTTTGTGGATTGATACCTGTCTCACCGACAGCGATGATGCCAGCATCGTGTTTGGTTTTGCCCGCGCCTATTTCATGGTATACGCGCCGGTGCCGGCCGCGCTGGTGGCGTGGCTGCAACCGATTCTGCCGGGAAAAACCGTGGCAGAGCGCTACATGGCGATTGGCTGTCAGAAGCACGGTAAAACCGAATGCTACCGTGAATACCTGCACTATCTGGCGCACAGTCAGGAAGATTTCACCGTCGCGCCCGGCATCCGCGGCATGGTAATGATGGTGTTCACGCTGCCGGGTTTTGATCGCGTATTTAAGGTGATCAAAGACCGCTTCGCACCGCAAAAAGAGGTCACCGATGCGCAGGTGCGCGACTGCTATCGCATGGTCAAAGAGCACGATCGCGTGGGTCGTATGGCGGATACGCAGGAGTTTGAGCACTTTGCGTTACCGCGCGCGCGTATTCCGGCCGAGCTGATGGCGGAGTTTGAGCGCGATATCCCGGAAAAGCTCGAGCTGCGCGACGATGTGGTGATCATCCGCCATTTGTGGCTGGAGCGCCGCATGGAGCCGCTTAATCTGTGGCTGGCTCAGGCTTCGCCGGAACAGCGGCAGCATGCGATTAGCGAATATGGTGATGCGATTCGTCAGCTGGCGGCAGCGAATATTTTCCCCGGCGACATGCTGTACAAAAACTTTGGTATGACGCGTCATGGCCGCGTAGTGTTTTACGATTACGACGAAATCCGCCCGATGACCGAACTGGTGTTCCGCGATGTGCCGCAGGCGCGCTATGAGGAAGATGAGCTGCAGGCCGAGCCGTGGTACAGCGTCGGGCCGGATGATGTGTTCCCGGAAACCTTCCGCTATGCGCTGTGCAGCGAACCCTCGACCGGCAAACTGCTGCAGGCGCTGCATCCGCAGCTGTTTGATCCCAACTGGTGGCGCGCGCTGCAAACGCGCATCCGCGAAGGGCATATTGAAGAGGTCATTGCGTGGCGCGCCAGCCAGCGTTTCAGCGCGCGCTATGCGTCGGTGGCCGCTTAGCGGCCAGAATAGGTTTGGGTCACCTGCTTCGCGGCGCGGATCACCAGCGCTCCCAGCTCGGTGATGCGGTCGTCAGTCATGCGCGCAATCGGGCCGGAGATTGAGATGGCGGCGAAGGGTTCGCCATGTTCGTCATAAATCGGTGCCGCAACGCAGCGCAGACCCAGCGCGTGCTCTTCATCATCGTGCGAAAAGCCCATCTTACGAATCAGCGCCAGATTCTCCTTCAGGCTGTGCGGCGACATCAGCGTTTTCGGCGTGTAGTGATGCAGCCCTTTTTGATGCAGCAGCGCGGTAACTTGCTCATCGCTCAGATGCGCCAGAAACGCTTTGCCGGCGCCGGATGCATGCATCGGCAGCTTGCCGCCAATCGGCGCGGACATGCGCATCAGCTGCGTACACTGCACCTGATCGATGATCACCGCCTGATAATCGCTGAGATCCAGCACCGCCAGATTCACCGTCTCGCCGGCGTCTTCCATCAGCTTGCGCAGCAGCGGATGCACAATCGCCAGCAGATTGCGGCTCTGCAGGAAACTGCTGCCGACCACAAACGCGTGCGAACCAATGGTCCACAAACCTAAGTCGCCCACCTGATGCACAAAACCTTGCTGTTGCATGGTGGAGAGCAGGCGATGAGTGGTGGAGTTGGGTAAACCGGCCTGTTGTGCCAGTTCGGTCAGCGCCACGCTGCCGTGGGATTCGGCAATCAGCTCCAGCAGGCGCAGACCACGCGTCAAAGATTGTACTTGCCCGCCGACGGGCGCGCTGGTGGTAGCCGTTGTCGCACGCGGTTTCTTGCCGCGTTTCACGGGCGCAGGGGTTGCCATAACGTCTCCAATTCGCATCAATGCTGGAAACCATTTTCGTTTTTAACCGCATTAATGCAAACGCTGACTTTCTGGTCAGACCTGTCATCGGCAATAGCTGAAAATGTCTCATCTGAGCTGACTTTTGATCACCTGCAAGTTGTGCCAGTATGACTGGCTGGCATATTAGCCAACGCAATGACGTGGACGGGGCGAGAGTGAGCAACAAAACAGAAATGCTGCAGCAGCAGCTGGCGCAACGCATTATGATTCTGGACGGTGGCATGGGCACCATGATTCAGAGTTATAAACTGAGTGAGCAGGATTTCCGTGGCAGCCGCTTTGCCGACTGGCCATCTGATTTGAAGGGCAACAACGATCTGTTGGTGCTAACCAAACCGGAGGTGATCCGCGAAATCCACGATGCCTATCTCGCTGCCGGCGCGGATATTCTCGAGACCAACACCTTCAACTCCACCACCATTGCGATGGCCGATTACGCGATGGAAGCGCTGTCGGCGGAGATTAACCTCGAAGCCGCCAAACTGGCGCGTGCCAGCGCCGACGCATGGACGGAGAAAACGCCGCATCGTCCGCGCTACGTGGCGGGCGTGTTGGGCCCGACCAACCGCACCTGTTCTATCTCGCCGGACGTCAACGATCCCGCCTATCGTAACGTCACCTTTAACCAGCTGGTGGAAGCCTACCGCGAATCGACGCATGCGCTGATCGCCGGTGGCTCCGACCTCATCATGATCGAAACGGTGTTCGATACCCTCAACGCCAAAGCGGCAATCTACGCGGTGCAGGCCGAGATGGAAGCGATGGGCGTGAAGCTGCCGCTGATGATCTCCGGCACCATCACCGATGCGTCCGGTCGTACGCTCTCCGGCCAAACCACCGAAGGTTTCTATAACTCGCTGCGCCACGCCGAACCGCTGTCGTTCGGCCTCAACTGTGCGCTTGGCCCGGATGAACTGCGTCAGTATGTGGCGGAGCTGTCGCGCATTGCCGAAAGCTATGTGACCGCGCACCCGAACGCCGGTTTGCCCAACGCCTTTGGTGAATACGATCTCGATGCGGCGATCATGGCTGAGCAAATTGGTGAGTGGGCGCGCGCCGGTTTCCTCAATATTATCGGCGGCTGCTGCGGCACCACGCCGGAACACATCGCGGCGATGGCGGCCGCAGTAGAAGGCGTTGCGCCGCGCCAGCTGCCAGAGATTCCGGTTGCCTGTCGCTTAGCCGGGCTTGAACCGCTGAACATTCAGGCCGATTCGCTGTTCGTCAACGTCGGTGAACGCACCAACGTCACCGGCTCGGCCAAATTTATGCGTCTGATCAAAGAAGAGAAATACAACGAAGCGCTGGATGTGGCACGCCAACAGGTAGAGAACGGTGCGCAAATCATCGACATCAACATGGATGAAGGCATGCTGGATGCGGAAGCGGCGATGGTGCGCTTCCTCAATCTGATTGCTGGTGAGCCGGATATCGCCCGCGTGCCAATTATGATCGACTCCTCCAAATGGGAAGTGATCGAGAAAGGCCTGCAGTGCATTCAGGGCAAAGGCATTGTGAACTCTATTTCGATGAAAGAGGGCGTGGAACCGTTTATCGCGCACGCGCGCAAAGTGCGTCGCTACGGCGCAGCGATGGTGGTGATGGCGTTTGACGAAGTGGGCCAGGCGGATACGCGGGCGCGCAAAATCGAGATCTGTCGTCGCGCCTACAAGATTTTGACCGAAGAGGTCGGTTTCCCGCCAGAAGACATCATTTTCGACCCGAATATTTTTGCCGTGGCGACTGGCATTGAAGAACACAACAATTACGCGATGGACTTTATCGGTGCCTGCGAAGACATCAAGCGCGAACTGCCACACGCGATGATCTCCGGCGGCGTCTCCAACGTGTCGTTCTCGTTCCGTGGCAATGAACCGGTGCGTGAAGCGATTCACGCGGTGTTCCTCTATTACGCCATCCGCAACGGCATGGACATGGGCATCGTGAACGCCGGTCAGCTGGCTATTTACGACGATCTGCCTGCCGAACTGCGTGACGCGGTGGAAGATGTGGTGCTGAATCGTCGTGACGATGGCACCGAGCGCTTGCTGGAGCTGGCGGAGAAGTATCGCGGCAGCAAAAGCGACGGCGAGCAGGAGAAACAGCAGGCCGAATGGCGCAGCTGGGACGTGGTAAAACGTCTGGAATACTCGCTGGTGAAAGGCATCACCGAGTTTATTGAGCTGGATACCGAAGAGGCGCGCCAGGCAGCAACGCGGCCGATTGAAGTGATTGAAGGGCCGCTGATGTCCGGCATGAACGTGGTTGGCGATCTGTTCGGCGAGGGCAAGATGTTCCTGCCGCAGGTGGTAAAATCAGCGCGCGTGATGAAGCAAGCGGTGGCCTATCTCGAACCTTATATTCAGGCCAGCAAAGAGGCCGGACGCAGCAACGGCAAGATTGTGCTGGCAACGGTAAAAGGCGATGTGCATGACATCGGCAAAAATATCGTCGGCGTAGTGCTGCAATGTAACAACTACGAAATCATTGACCTCGGCGTTATGGTGCCGAGTGACAAAATCCTCAAAACCGCGATTGCCGAGAACGCCGATATCATCGGGCTTTCCGGCCTGATCACGCCGTCGCTGGATGAGATGGTCAACGTCGCCAAAGAGATGGAGCGCCAGGGATTCACCATCCCGCTGCTGATTGGCGGCGCGACTACCTCGAAAGCGCATACCGCAGTGAAAATCGAGCAGAACTATAGCGGACCAACGGTCTACGTGCAGAACGCCTCGCGCACCGTGGGCGTGGTGTCATCGCTGCTCTCCGAAACGCTGAAAGAAGATTTCGTGGCGCGCACGCGCAAAGAGTACGACACGGTGCGTATTCAGCACGCGCGCAAAAAGCCGCGCACGCCGCCGGTGAGCCTGCAAACTGCGCGCGATAATGATTATGTCATCGATTGGGAAAGCTATACGCCGCCGGTGGCGCACCGCCTCGGTGTGAGTCCGGTCGAAGCCAGCATTGAAACGCTGCGCAATTACATCGACTGGACGCCGTTCTTTATGACCTGGTCGCTGGCCGGCAAATATCCGCGTATCCTGGAAGATGAAGTGGTGGGCGAAGAGGCCAAACGCCTGTTTGCCGATGCCAACGCCATGCTCGATATGCTGAGCAGCACCGGCACGCTCAATCCACGCGGCGTGGTAGGGATTTTCCCGGCCAACCGTGTCGGCGATGACATTGAAATCTACAGCAACGAGAACCGCAATCAGGTGCTGTGCGTCAGTCATCACTTGCGTCAGCAGACCGAGAAAACTGGCTTCGCCAACTACTGTTTAGCCGACTTTGTGGCCCCAAAATCCAGCGGCAAAGCCGATTATCTCGGCGCGTTTGCGGTTACCGCCGGAATTGAGGAAGATGCGCTGGCCGAGGCGTATGACAAGCAGCACGATGATTACAACAAAATCATGGTGAAAGCGGTGTCGGATCGCCTGGCAGAAGCCTTTGCTGAATATCTTCACGAGCGCGTGCGAAAGGTGATTTGGGGCTTTGCCGCCCATGAAAATCTCAGCAACGAAGAGCTGATTCGCGAGAATTATCAGGGTATTCGTCCCGCACCGGGTTATCCGGCTTGTCCGGAACACACCGAGAAAGCACCGATCTGGCAGCTGCTGGAGGTGGAAAAACATACCGGCATGAAGCTCACCGAGTCTTACGCCATGTGGCCAGGCGCAGCGGTTTCCGGCTGGTACTTCAGCCATCCTGATAGCAAATACTTCGCCGTGGCGCAGATTCAGCGCGATCAGGTGGAAGATTACGCCGCGCGTAAAGGCATGAGCGTGAGCGAAGTTGAGCGCTGGCTGGCACCCAATTTAGGTTATGACGCAGATTAATAGTCGGTAACGCGCAATAAATGGCGCCGCTACGGAGTATGTGCACCTCTCCGTAGCGGCGCGATTTATCGCGCGGGTTTCACACCACCCGCGCTGATGTTAATTAAATCGCGCATCACGATCTGACGTCAGGTCATACAGCTGATATTTGCGACCCAGCATCTGACCACCATCACGCGTCAACGGCACCCAGTTTACCTGTGCGCGGCCTCGCGTTGGCGTCACGGTAAACAGATCCATCGGCACCGAAATGTAGAAGCCTTTAGTGAAGTCGCCTTCGCCATAGGCTTCCGCCGACACGTTGGTTTTGGTGGCGTAGAAGCCTACCATCACGCCGCTATCAAACCGCTTCGACACATCCACGGTAACGCCTTTATCTTTCGCCAGATATTCACCGACGCTGGCTTTCACCAATACGTCCTGCATAAACCACGGACGCCAGTACGCGGTGAAATGTCCGGTTGGCGCTTTGTAATCGGTGAACTGCATCATGTTGTCCCAATCACGCTGCTTCACGTAGTTGGCATCAACCCCGAAGGCCCAGTTGCTATCTATCGGACGATACAGCACTTCGCCGCCGACGCCGCCGTACATGGTTTCCAGATAACCGCCGTAAACCTGGCCGTAGAAACCGTTGCCGAGCGCCTGCATGTAGTTGGCTTGCAGATCGTTAACGTAAACGTTGTTCTCAACGTAATCACGAATATGCGTACGCACGCGCGGCAGTGTGGAATCCGCCGGTGCGCCGTTGTAGTTGAACTTATCGTAGTTATTGGCGAGGTTGCCAAACAGGCTGCCGCCGACCAACAGGTGATCGGTAAGCCAGTAATCGGCGTTGGCCATCACACCAACCTGATACATGTAGAAGCTTTCCGGTCCGCCGACGGACTGATTCAGCACCGGCGACAGGCTGTAGTTCAGACGATCTTTGCGGATAAAGAAACCTTGCTCGGTGGTACCGGGATCGACCGGATTTTCACGCGTCTGCTGCAGCGGCTGTTCATGCCCCAGCGGATAACCCACGAGTTCGTTATGCAGGCTGGCAACGTTGGTGCGCGTGCTCACCTGCGGCATATTGAAGCGCGACTCGGTGACGTCGATGGTATCGATGCCGGCCGGCAGGTTGTTCATGATAATGCGATTGGCGCGATCGACCCCTTCGCGCGTATCGCGATATTTGGTCTGCTCGCCGGACACATACAACGTGCTGCCTTTGGTTTGAATATGCGGGCCATTCAGTCCTGCGTTGTACTTCAGATCGGTCAGCTGGTTTGCCACCACCGTTGGCTGCAACAGATCGCCCTGCGGCTGCGGGTTGTAGGCCGGCTTCTCGCTATCGATATGCGACTGATGCAGATCGTTGAAATTGGTGCGCAGGGTAAAGCCGAACATAAAGGTGTTGCCGCGCTCGTAGCTGGCGTTGATGTCCGCCCAGTCGGTGAGGCGATAAATCGCGCCGACGTTGACCTTACTGCGCTGATCCAAACGACCGGCGAAATCATCCTGATAATCGTTGCCTTCGTACTCCAGCTTGAGGCGCAGCGGCTGCCACGGTGTTTGATACTCTACGCCGCCAAACAGCGCCGCCGGACCGTGGAACATCTGCGAGCCATTAATTGAACCCGCTTCGCCACCGCCGGTGCGGCTACAGAAGCTGTCGCTGTAGGAGCAGAACGGGTTCTTGATGGTGCCGCTGTTGCCGAGATAGCCCCAGCCCAGACCCAAGGTGAAATCGAACGGGCCCCACGCTTTGCTCGCCACCAGATATTCGCTGTCGAACAGACCGGTACCGCCTAAATCGCGTGAGCCAACCGCCACTTCTGGCAGCCAATAGCTCTCTTGCCATAGGCGCAGCTTCACATCGAAGGCTTTATCTTTATAGCTTTGGTTGCCGCTGAAACCTTCTACTGCGCTGTAACGGCGGGTACGCACATCGGTATAGCGTACGGTGGTTTCCAGCCACGGGAACAGCTGCAGCGAGGCAGAATAGTAGCGATATTGATCGTTATCGCGGAAGTTGACGCTAAATTCGCCCTCTTTCGCCATACGCGCGGTGGGCGTCTGCATCAGGCCAACGCCACCAAAATCTGATTGAGAAGGACCGACCGGTTCAGGCCAGGTTTCCGCATGCACCTGGCAAGCGGCGGAAACAGAAGCAGCCAACAGGCTGAGAAGTAATTGTTTTTTCATCAGTCTGGTATCCGGTGAGTCAGAACGGAAAGCATGCGCTCATTCAAATCGCTTTGGCCCCATGGCAAGCTCCATGAGGTGAAACCGAGCCAGATAATGCTGCCGGGTTCCACTTCGATATGGCGATGATTCCAGTAGGCAACCGGAACTTGCTGGGTGCTGCCGGACGGCGCAATCACTGTGGCATAGCTGCGTTCCGCGCCGGACAGACGATCGTGGCCTTCGAGGTAATCACGCACTTCGCGGCCAGGCTGCCAGCGCGCTTTACCCGGATTGCTCAACGCCCCCAGCACCAGTACCTGCGTCGGCTGCGCCAGCATATAGAGGTCATAGCTGCCTTGCAGCGTGCGGTTATCCTGTGGACGCAGACGCACGTCATCGGGATCGAGCGAGGTGAACTGGCGGCCCGTTACCTGCAGCGCGCCAAGCTGGTGGATAACCGAGCCGATGGTTGCGGCCAACGACTCGCCGCTGTCTGCTTGCCATGCGCGCAGATCGGCCAGCAGCTGCTTCTGTTGCTGCTGTGCTACCGCCGTTGCGCCGCGTTCGGCAATCACCGTGCCCGGCCACCAACTGCGCAGTTCAGGATGGGTGAGCAACTGACTAAGATTCTGCGCATCGTTAATTTGCAGTGTGTTTTTTCCCGGCAGATCGTGCACGGTGACTTGCGCCGCCGCCAGTGCGTGGCCAGCCGTGAGCAGCGTCAATGCTGCCAGCATTGGAGTTATTTTTTTCATGATTTCGCCGGCTTCAGAATTGTGGTTTCAACGGGGAAGGCATCGGCGGCCAGCATCTGGTTGGCCTGCAATACCGTGCCATCGCGGTTATCGATCCAGAAGGTGTTCTGCCACTCCGCGCCTACGTTCTCCATGCGCACGGTTTCATGCCAGACGCGGCACGGTACGCGTTCACCGGCGATGTCCAGCACCGTATCGTCACCGCGCTCGAAGCGGGAAACCGCTGTGGCGGCACGCACTTTATCTTGCTCGCGCCACTGCACCACGCGCTTCCAGCTGGCACCGTTTTGCAGATTCAGCGCATCGGCGAGCGGATCCTGCGCCAGGTTACTGACGTCAGCGAGGTTGCTCGGTAAACCCAGGGTTTTGATCAGACGGCCATGCTGCATCACCAGCATCGCTTTATCCTGGGTGATCCACTTCTGCTGGCCGTTTTCGTTGTAACCGAGCACCACGAAGATGCGCGGTCCTTCATTGATGCGGGCATAGAGGCTGGCGTAGGGCAGGTTAGCAACCTGCTCGTTGGTGACCGTGACATCATCCGGGCCATTCACGGCCAGCATCACGGTTTGTTCGAGGCCTTTTTGCGTTTGTGTGCAGGCCTGCAGCAACAGGCAAAGAAGTAGCAAAGAGAGTCGGCGCACGGGGTATCCCTGTCTAAATAAGCCAAGCAAAAAATAACCACACGGGTGTGTGGTTATGCTTAAAGGTGCTACATCAACGAGTGGTGCTCGTTGTGGTGGTTGTTGTTGTACCGGTATTTGCACCGTCACCGCCGCCAGAAGCAGCAATGCCGAGACCCACTAACGCACCGAGCGCGCCGATACCCACAGCGGTAGACGCGCCGGAAGAGATTGCTCCCGCCTGCGCGCCTGCTGCAGCACCAGCTTCTTCCGGCGCGGCAATCGCAGCGGAAGAAACGGCAACGTAAAGTAAGGCTGCACCGGCAACCATCAGTTTTTTCATAACAACGTTTCCTGCATTTATATGAATCAATGAATGTAGGATTTACCCAGATTTCGGGCGCGTTCAGTATAGGGCAACAAATTACCAGAGTTCAGCATGAGTAAAAGAGGGCAGGAAGTCGGGGTTTTTCTGGTGATAAATACGGCGAATTGGCGTTAGCTGCTTTTTTTTAACGCCTTTTTTCAGGCTGATAGGATAAGTGAATGGCTGCGCATTTCACGGCAGAGTTTTTCACTTTTGCACTAATTATTGGTACGGAATGGGAATAATCGGAATTTACTTATAAGGCTTAAATTAAAATCATAGATCAATCAGTTAGATAAACTATTTATCGGGCTGAATTAGGTCCATTTTTAAGCCAGGTAAGGTGCGGTAAATTGAAATGAATTACGAATTTCCTTACGTCACTTTAAGAATTTTCTAACCCTGTTTAAGGCAGTAATTAATAATATTGCGAGTGAGATGGCATGGTTGACAAAAAAAAGGCGGCAATTACGCCGCCTTATGTAAATTAGCCGGAAAATTAACGCCAGGATTTGTAGCGATTAATTAAGCCATTGGTGGAGCTATCGTGGCTGCTAATTTCAGCGTCATTTTCCAGTTCTGGCAGAATACGGTTTGCCAGCTGTTTACCCAACTCGACACCCCATTGGTCAAAGGTGAAGATGTTGAGAATCGCGCCCTGAGTGAAGATCTTGTGCTCATACAGCGCAATCAGTGCACCCAGGCTAAACGGGGTAATTTCACGCACCAGGATGGAGTTGGTTGGGCGGTTACCTTCGAACACTTTGAACGGCACGATGTGCGCGACAGATTCGGCAGATTTACCCGCATCGGTAAACTCTTTCTCCACCACATCGCGTGACTTACCAAACGCCAGCGCTTCGGTCTGCGCGAAGAAGTTCGACAGCAGCTTTGGATGGTGATCGGTTAACACGTTGTGGCTCAGTGCTGGTGCGATAAAGTCGCACGGAATCAGTTTGGTGCCCTGATGAATCAGCTGATAGAACGCATGCTGGCCGTTGGTGCCAGGCTCGCCCCAGATGATTGGGCCGGTCTGGTAATCCACTGGATTACCTTCACGATCAACGTATTTACCGTTGGATTCCATGTTGCCCTGCTGGAAGTAAGCAGCAAAGCGATGCATGTACTGATCGTACGGCAGAATCGCTTCGGTTTCGGCACCAAAGAAATTGTTGTACCAGATACCGATCAGCGCCAGCAGCACCGGCAGGTTCTGCTCGGCAGGCGTGTTGGCGAAGTGCTTATCCATGGCGTGCGCGCCGCTCAACAGCTGCTCGAAGTTCTCGAAGCCGATGGAGAGAATGATCGACAAGCCGATAGCTGACCACAATGAATAGCGGCCGCCAACCCAATCCCAAAACTCAAACATGTTGTCGGTATCAATACCGAACTCACCCACCGCTTTACCGTTGGTCGACAGCGCAGCGAAGTGCTTCGCCACGTGCTGCTGATCGCCCGCAGTTTTCAGGAACCAGTCACGCGCGCTGTGGGCGTTGGTCATGGTTTCTTGCGTGGTGAAGGTTTTAGATGCCACGAGGAACAGCGTGGTTTCCGGGCTGAGATCTCTCAGCGTTTCGGCGATGTGGGTGCCATCGACGTTAGAAACAAAGTGCATGTTGAGGTGGTTTTTGTACGGACGCAGCGCTTCGGTCACCATGAACGGGCCGAGGTCTGAACCGCCAATCCCGATATTCACCACGTCGGTGATGGCTTTACCGGTATAGCCTTTCCAGTCGCCGCTGATGATGCGCTCGGAGAAGCCTTTCATCTTCGCCAGCACCGCGTTGACTTCCGGCATCACATCTTTGCCGTCCACCACAATGGGCGTGTTGCTGCGGTTACGCAGCGCAACGTGCAGAACTGCACGCTCTTCGGTGCGGTTGATCTTTTCGCCAGAGAACATCGATTTGATGGCGCCTGCCAGATCGGTCTCTTTAGCCAGCGCCTGTAATTTTTCGAGGGTTTCCTCGGTGATGCGGTTTTTTGAGAAATCCACCAGCATCTGGTCATCGAAAGTGGCAGAGAATTTCGCAAAACGATCGGCATCTTGCGCAAACAGGTCGGCGATTTGCACCGATTTCATCTGCTCAAAATGCTGCTGCAGCGCTTTCCAGGCAGCGGTTTGGGTCGGATTGATATTTTTCATGGCAACACTCTAGTTGATATAAGAACCGTCATTCCATCCGGGGCGTCCTGCTGGCCCGGCATCCATAGCATTCTTGCACGGGGATGAGTATGACCACAGTTACTGGCTAAGGGAAAAAATTTGTGACCGTGGCCGCACTGTTTCAGGTAAATCCGGCAGCGATTGTCGGTGCTGCGCCAGCAGAATTCCCTGTGCCGCATCAGAAAAAAGCCGCTTTTGTCTGATTCGGACACTACTTTAGGCCGCTGTTGGTGGGCGCGTTTGTTCAACGATGCGTTTACCGAAGTGTAAATGTGAGAAATCCTCAAAGTGCGGGGATGGACAGGGGGGAAAATAATCAGTAATTTATGCGCGCTACTTACACCTCCGGGTGTAAGCCAGAAGAGGCGCGTCGCCCAGGCAGTGTGTTTGAGGATCCGTATCCGCAGAGAACACATCAGGGGGTGTGACGCCGAGGTGGGGCAACACGCGGGGTGTTGCACTGTCGGCTGCAGGGGCTGAATCCTCTGGGTTGTCACCAGAATCGTCCACAGTCGGACGGTTCGCAAGGTGAAGCGCTTTTGGTGACTTGTCTACTACTGATCTTGTCTGCCCAATTCTGCTCTTCTCTTGTGCCTAGGCTGCTACTATGTCTTCCGCCCCAAAACGGAAGAAAGATAACCTGACACGGGGTTCGTAATATGTCCCAAAATCTTATCGTGGCTAAATTTGGCGGCACCAGCGTTGCCGATTTTGATGCTATGAACCGCAGCGCAGATGTTGTGCTGTCGGACGCCAATACCCGCTTAGTGGTGCTCTCTGCCTCCGCTGGCGTGACCAATCTGCTGGTTGCCCTTGCTGAAGGCCAGGAACAAGCGCAGCGCGCTTACCTGCTGGATGAAATCCGCCGTATTCAATATGCCATCATCGATCGTCTGCAATCGCCGGATGTGATCCGCGATGAGATTGATCGCATGCTGGAAAACATCACCATGCTGTCTGAAGCCACCTCGCTGGCAACCTCACATGCGCTAACCGATGAGCTGGTGAGCCACGGTGAGCTGATGTCGACGCTGCTGTTCGTGGAGATTCTGCGCGAGCGTCAGGTCAACAGCGAATGGTTTGACGTGCGTAAAGTGATGCGCACCAGCGATCGTTTTGGTCGCGCAGAACCCGAAGTGGCGACGCTGAAAGAGCTGGCCGCAACGCAGCTGCAGCCGCGCATTGCGGAAGCGCTGGTGGTGACGCAGGGCTTTATCGGTAGCGAAATCAAAGGCCGCACCACCACGCTTGGTCGTGGCGGCAGCGACTATACCGCTGCGCTGCTGGGCGAAGCGCTGCAGGCCGCGCGCATTGATATCTGGACCGATGTGGCCGGTATCTACACCACCGATCCACGCGTGGTGTCCACCGCTAAACGCATCGAAGAGATTACCTTCGAAGAAGCAGCGGAGATGGCGATCTTTGGTGCCAAAGTGCTGCATCCGGCCACTTTGCTGCCGGCCGTGCGTAGCGATATTCCGGTGTTTGTCGGTTCGAGCAAAGATCCCGCTGCAGGCGGTACGCGCGTGTGCAACGAAACCAAGAATCCACCGCTGTTCCGTGCGCTGGCGCTGCGTCGTAAGCAGACGCTGGTAACGCTGCACAGCCTGAACATGCTGCATGCACATGGCTTCCTCGCCGAAGTGTTTAACATTCTGGCGCGCCACAGCATCTCCGTTGATCTGGTGACAACTTCCGAAGTGAGCGTGGCGCTGACGCTGGACAGCACCGGTTCAACCACCACCGGCGACAGCTTGCTGACCCAGGCGCTGTTGACCGAGCTCTCTTCACTGTGCCGTGTGGAAGTGGAAGAGAATCTGGCGCTGGTGGCGATCATTGGCAACAACCTGTCAAAAGCGTGCGGCGTCGGCAAAGAAGTGTTTGGCGCACTCGAGCCGTTCAACCTGCGCATGATTTGCTACGGTGCCAGCAGTTATAACCTTTGCTTCCTGGTTCCCACCCCAGACGCGGAAGAAGTGGTACGTGCGCTGCACAAGAATCTTTTTGGTTCTTAAGGCCAGTTTTTAGCATGCGGAATCAAGCCGGACCGGGTCCGGCTTTTTTATTGGTGAAATTTTTTAAACAATAATTCAAGCCCAGCGGCATTCACTGCTTCGCTCCAGACATTTCTGATGAACCCCATTATGGCTCGCGAGAACCGTCTCAAATACGCTGCTATCGCCTAAAAATCACCCTAATCCCTTATTCTTCGGTTGCGCTTCAATCGCCAAAAACGATAATCCCGCCGCGAAAACATTAAATTATTTGAGGGAACAGAGATGAAAAGATTAGTGGCTGAAACGCTGGGCACTTTCGTGCTGGTGTTGGGCGGTTGTGGCAGTGCGGTTTTGGCCGCGGCGTTTCCAGAATTGGGTATTGGTTTTGCCGGTGTTGCGCTGGCGTTTGGTCTGACGGTGTTGGTGATGGCATTTGCCGTCGGCCATATTTCGGGCGGCCATTTTAACCCGGCGGTGACCATCGGTCTGACGGTTGGCGGACGTTTCCCGGCGGCGCAGGTTGTGCCTTATATTATCGCGCAGCTGGTGGGTGCGGTTGCGGCTGCCGGCGTGCTGTATTTGATCGCCAGCGGTAAAGCCGGTTTCGATGCCGTGGCCAGCGGCTTCGCGTCGAACGGTTACGGTGAACATTCGCCGGGGGGCTTTAGCCTGCAGGCGGGCATGATCGCCGAGCTGGTGCTGACCGCCGTATTCCTGATTGTGATCATGGGCGCGACCGATAAACGTGCTCCGGCTGGCTTCGCGCCCATTGCAATCGGCCTGGCGCTAACGCTGATTCACCTGGTGAGCATTCCCGTCACCAATACCTCAGTCAACCCGGCGCGCAGTAGCGGTGTGGCGATCTTCCAGGGCGGCTGGGCATTGGAACAGCTGTGGATGTTCTGGTTGTTACCGATTATCGGTGCCGCGATTGGTGGTGCGATCTACCGCTTTGCACTGGAAAAAGCAGAGTAACTTTGCCGTATTTCCGCGGATCGGCAGCAGCCGATCCGCATTTTGCCCCGCAAGCGACTTCCCGCCTTACGTCAAGATAATGAAATGTTATGATCCCGCGTCCGTCGCTGTGGTCGTTCCCTGCGCGACATTTCATCTGTGGCAATATAAAAAAATTCCTAAGGAAGTCTGGTTATGCTCGGCAAACTTACCCGCCTGTTCCCGCTCTGGGCCGTGCTGCTCTCGGTCGCTGCTTATTATTCTCCTGGCACCTTTCTCGGCATTGGGCCGTGGGTGACTTACCTGCTGATGCTGATTATGTTCGGCATGGGCGTGACGCTAAACATTGATGATTTCAAACGCGTGCTGGTGCGTCCGGCGCCGGTGATCGCCGGGACTTTCCTGCATTATCTGGTGATGCCGCTGGCCGCGTGGGGCCTGGCGAAGCTGTTCCAGATGCCACCGGATCTGGCGGCAGGCATGATTCTGGTCGGCAGCGTGGCCAGCGGCACCGCTTCAAACGTGATGATTTATCTGGCGAAGGGCGATGTGGCGCTGTCGGTGACCATCTCATCCGTGTCGGCGCTGGTAGGTGTATTCGCCACACCGCTGCTAACACGCTTCTACGTTGATACCCACATTCAGGTGGATGTGGTCGGTATGCTGCTCAGCATCGTGAAAATCGTGGTGATTCCGATTAGCCTGGGTCTGATTATCCATCACTCCATGAATAGCGTGGTGCGCCGCGTTGAGCCTTATCTGCCGGCGTTTTCTATGGTGTGCATTCTGCTGATCATTAGCGCGGTGGTGGCTGGCAGCCAGGGCTTTATCGGTTCTGTCGGCTTGATGGTGATTGTGGCGGTGATCCTGCACAACGCGATCGGTCTGTTGGGCGGTTATTGGGGCGGTAAGCTGTTTGGCTTCGATGAATCGACCTGCCGCACGCTGGCGCTGGAAGTGGGCATGCAGAACTCAGGTCTGGCGGCGACGCTGGGCAAACTTTACTTCTCGCCGTTAGCGGCCTTGCCGGGCGCGCTGTTCTCGGTGTGGCACAACCTGTCAGGTTCGCTGCTGGCCGGTTACTGGTCGGGTAAACCGATCGATAAGAAGCAGAAGTAATATTCAAAAAAGCATCACATTCAATTCATGCACATAGCGTAGCGGCGCAATAAATTGCGCCGCTACGCTGCCTGCGCTCTGAATGTATTACAGCTTCAAATACGTACGAATCCCATCCAGGAACATCTGCGTCGCCAGCATAATCAAAATCAATCCCATCAGGCGCTCCAGCGCGTTGACGCCTTTGTCGCCCAGCAGGCGTAAAAACAGCCCCGACATCAGCAGAATCACCACCGTCAAACCCCACGCGATCAGCAGCGCGCCGACCAGATGCGTCATTTGGTTGGGATATTGATGCGACAACAGCATCAGCGTCGCCAGCAGCGACGGACCGGCCACCAGCGGAATCGCCAGCGGCACAAGGAACGGCTCTTCACCGGCCGGCAAGCCACTCGAGCTGCTCTCCTCTGACGGGAAAATCATGCGGATGGCGATCAGGAAAAGAATGATGCCGCCGGAGATCGACACGGTTTCGGTGCGCAGATTGAGAAACGCCAGGATGCGTTCACCGGCGAATAAAAACAGCAGCATCAGAATCAGCGCAATTAGCATTTCGCGCATCAGTACCACGCGGCGGCGTTTAGGTTCCAGATGCTTCAATACCGACATAAAAATCGGCAGGTTGCCCAGCGGATCCATAATCAACAACAGCAATATGGTCGCGGATATCATTTCAGTCATGTTGGTTAGCCATTATTAGTTGTACTGCTGAAAAAGTTGGCGCAATCGAATTAATTCACTTGCCAGAAGTGCTGCATTTTGTAGAGTTGACGGTCATAGGTAAACCTGATTATTACGCAGACTGGCACGATTATCCGGCCAGTCTTTTCCTCGCACCACACGGCCTCTTTCGAGAGCACCCGAGACGGACAGAAAATGAAGAATGTAGGTTTTATTGGTTGGCGTGGCATGGTCGGCTCAGTGCTGATGTCGCGCATGAGCGAAGAACGCGATTTTGATGTCATCAATCCGGTCTTCTTCTCCACGTCACAGCTTGGTCAGGCGGCGCCGACATTCGGCGGAAAGTCGACCGGTGCGCTGCAGGATGCTTTTGATATCGAGGCGCTGAAGGCGCTGGATATTATTATCACCTGCCAGGGCGGCGATTACACCAGTGAAGTCTATCCGAAGCTGCGCGAAAGCGGCTGGCAGGGTTACTGGATTGACGCGGCTTCCACGCTGCGCATGAAAGATGACGCCATCATCATTCTTGATCCGGTTAACCATAACGTGATTCGTCAGGGCCTCGATAACGGCATCAAAACCTTTGTCGGCGGTAACTGCACCGTCAGCCTGATGCTGATGTCGCTGGGCGGTCTGTTTGCTAACGATCTGGTTGAATGGGCCTCGGTGGCGACTTATCAGGCGGCATCAGGCGGCGGCGCGCGTCATATGCGTGAACTGCTGACGCAGATGGGCATGCTGCATGACCACGTGGCGAAATCGCTCCAGGATCCGGCTTCGGCAATTCTGGATATCGAACGCAGCGTGACCGATTTCACCCGTTCTGGCACGTTGCCAACCGACAATTTCGGCGTACCGCTGGCGGGCAGCCTGATTCCGTGGATCGACAAGCAGCTGGATAACGGCCAGAGCCGTGAAGAGTGGAAAGGCCAGGCGGAGACCAACAAAATCCTGCGTACCAGCAGTGTGATTCCGGTTGATGGCCTGTGCGTGCGCGTTGGTGCGCTGCGCTGCCACAGCCAGGCATTCACTCTGAAGCTGAAAAAAGACCTGCCGCTGAGCGAAATCGAACAGCTTCTGGCCTCGCATAACGAATGGGTGAAAGTGGTGCCAAACGACCGCGACATCACCATGCGCGAACTGACGCCAGCCGCCGTCACCGGCACCCTGACCACGCCAGTAGGCCGCCTGCGCAAACTGAACATGGGGCCGGAATACCTTTCCGCCTTCACGGTGGGCGATCAGTTACTGTGGGGCGCGGCTGAACCGCTGCGCCGCATGCTGCGTCTGCTGATCGACTAAGCGCAGCGGCAAACCAGAAAGGCCGGGGTTTCCCGGCCTTTTTTTAATTATCCAGGCCGCAAAAATTCATGCAAATTGCGCCTGACAAGTGATCCGCTTCCCTTTTTTGCTTGCCCGATAAGTATTTTTCACGATCCTCCCTGGCTTCTGCTATCCCCAAGCTATGATTTAACAGAGATGTGCCGGTTGTTAACTGTTTTTGTTTTTTCGAACTGAATGGTTGTTGTACACGGTGAAGATCTTTCCCACGGACGGTTGTGTCCTCACGGTGTACCTATGGCTCAATGAAAAGCAGCGCACCCGAGGCGATAATCCTGCCGACTCTGGTCGCCTGCGCAAAATCATAGGAAGAAAGTCATGTCAGAGCTTCCCGATCGCCAGGCGATCAATGCCCTTTTTGCCGGGAATTATGCCGATCCCTTTTCACTACTGGGCATGCACCAAACGGCTGCAGGCCTTGAAGTGCGTGCGCTGCTGCCCGATGCCTCCGATGTTTGGGTCATTGAAACCAACACCGGACGCAAATGTGCTCAGCTTACCTGCCTCGACTCACGCGGTTTCTTCTGTGGCGTGATTCCGCGTCGTAAAAACCGCTTTGGTTATCAGCTGGCGGTGAACTGGCACGGCCAGCAAAACCTGATTGATGATGCCTATCGCTTCGGCCCGCTGCTGGAGGAGATGGATGCATGGTTATTGGGTGAAGGCACGCATCTGCGTCCCTACGAAACCCTCGGCGCGCACGGCACCACCATTGATGGCGTGCACGGCACGCGGTTCGCCGTTTGGGCACCTAACGCGCGTCGCGTCTCGGTGGTAGGCGAGTTCAACTTCTGGGATGGCCGACGTCATCCCATGCGTTTTCGCCGTGAACTTGGCGTCTGGGAACTGTTTGTGCCGGGCGCGGTAAACGGTCAGCTGTATAAATTTGAAATCGTGGATAATTCCGGCCAGATGCGCATCAAAGCCGATCCCTTCGCCTTTGAAGCGCAGATGCGTCCGCAAACCGCCTCGATGATCTGCGGGCTGCCGCCGAAAACCGAGATGCAGCCGCAGCGTAAGGCCGCCAATGCTTTTGACCAGCCGATTTCGATTTATGAAGTGCACCTCGGTTCATGGCGACGTCACACCGATAACAACTTCTGGCTCAGCTACAAAGAGCTGGCGGAACAGCTCATTCCTTACGTTAAAGAGATGGGCTTCACCCACATCGAACTGATGCCGATTAACGAACACCCCTTTGATGGCAGCTGGGGCTATCAGCCGCTCGGCATGTATGCGCCGACGCGCCGTTTCGGTACGCGCGATGAGTTCCGCCACTTCGTGGCCGCCGCGCATGATGCTGGCATTAACGTGCTGCTCGATTGGGTGCCAGGCCACTTCCCGAGTGATGATTTTGGCCTGGCGAAGTTCGATGGCACCGAACTCTACGAACACAGCGATCCGCGCGAAGGTTTTCATCAGGACTGGAACACGCTGATCTATAACTTTGGTCGCCGTGAAGTGAGCAATTATCTCTCCGGCAACGCCTTGTACTGGATGGAGCGTTTCGGCATTGATGGGCTGCGCGTCGATGCGGTGGCATCAATGATCTACCGCGACTACAGCCGCGCCGAAGGCGAATGGGTGCCGAACCAGTTTGGTGGACGCGAGAATCTCGAAGCGATTTCGTTCCTGCGTCACACCAACCGCGTTTTGGGTCGCGCCGCACCGGGCAGCGTCACGGTGGCGGAAGAGTCCACCGATTATCCCGGCGTTACGCGCCCTTCAGAAGATGGCGGCCTCGGCTTCTGGTTCAAATGGAACCTTGGCTGGATGCACGACACACTGGACTATATGAAGCTCGACCCGGTGCATCGCCGTTATCATCATCAGCTGATGACCTTTGGCATGATTTACAACTACACCGAAAACTTCGTGCTGCCGCTGTCGCATGACGAAGTGGTGCACGGCAAACGTTCGATTCTTGATCGCATGCCGGGCGATGCCTGGCAGAAGTTCGCTAACCTGCGCGCCTATTACGGCTGGATGTGGGGTTTCCCCGGTAAGAAGCTGCAATTTATGGGCAATGAATTTGCGCAGGGTCGCGAATGGAACCACGACACCAGCCTCGACTGGCATCTGCTGGAAGGTGAGGATAACTGGCACAACGGCGTGCATCGTCTGGTGCGCGATCTCAATCACACCTATCGCCATTACGCGCCGCTGCATCAACTCGACTTTGATGGGCAAGGTTTTGAGTGGCTGGTGGTCGATGACTACGAAAACTCCGTGTTTGTATTTGTGCGCCGCGATCGCGACGGCAATGAAATCATCGTAGCCAGCAACTTTACGCCAGTGGCGCGTCACAACTATCGCTTTGGCGTCAACCAGCGTGGCGGCTGGCGCGAGATCATGAATACCGATCAGCACGATTATCACGGCAGCGACACGCGCAATCACGGCGTGGTACACACCGATGAGATGGAGAGTCACGGTCGGCCGCAGTCGCTGAGTTTGACCTTACCGCCGCTGGCAACGCTTTGGCTGGTGCGGGAGAGCGACTGATGCTGGAGCAGGGGCAGCCGGAACCGTTAGGTGCGCACTATGATGGGCACGGCGTTAATTTCACGCTGTTCTCCCAGCATGCCGAACGCGTCGAACTCTGCCTGTTCGACGCGCACGGTGCTGAGCGCCGTTTCGCACTGCCCGCGCGCAGCGGTGATATCTGGCACGGCTATTTTCCCGCGCTGAAGCCCGGCCAGCGCTACGGCTATCGCGTACACGGTCCATGGGCGCCGCAGCAGGGACATCGCTTCAATCCGGCTAAGCTGTTGGTCGATCCCTGCGCCAAAGCGGTGGCGGGTGAAGTGGCGGACGAGGCGCGTTTCAACGGCGGCGAACGTGAGCTAAATGGTTTGGATAACGCCGCCATCGCGCCGAAATCGTTGGTGACTGCCGAAGATTTTGACTGGGAGGACGATCACGCGCCGCGCACGCCATGGGGCAACACGGTGATCTATGAAGCGCACGTACGCGGCTTAACCCAGCAGCATCCGGAAATTCCGGAAAGGTTGCGTGGCACTTATGCGGCGCTGGGTCATCCTGCTATGGTGAAGTACCTGCGCCACCTCGGCATCACCGCGCTGGAACTGCTGCCGATTGCCCAATTCACCAGCGAGCCGCGCCTGCGCCGTTTGGGATTGAGTAATTACTGGGGCTACAACCCCTTTGCCTTGTGGGCGGTGGATGCGCGTTACGCCTCGGGCGAAAACGGTTTAACGCCGCTGCAGGAGTTTCAGCAGGCGGTTAAAGCACTGCATGCCGCGGGCATCGAAGTGATTCTGGATGTGGTGTTCAACCACACCGCCGAGCTGGAAGAGATCGGGCCAACGATTTCCCTGCGCGGCGTGGATAACGCCAGCTATTACTGGCTGGATGGCAACGGCGACTATCAAAACTGGACCGGCTGCGGCAATACGCTAAATCTCAGTCATCCGCAGGTGATGACGTGGGCGCTGGAAGCGCTGCGCTACTGGGTGCGTGTTTGCCATGTTGATGGGTTCCGTTTTGACCTCGCCAGCGTGCTGGGACGCACACCGGAGTTTCATCAGGATGCGCCGCTGTTTGCCGCCATCAAAGCCTGTCCGCTGCTGTCGCAGGTGAAGCTGATTGCCGAGCCGTGGGACATCGGCCCCGGCGGTTATCAGGTCGGCAACTTTCCGCCGGACTTCGCCGAGTGGAACGACCATTTTCGCGATGCGGCGCGCCGTTACTGGCTGCATGGTCAACTGAATAATGGCGATTTCGCCCGCCGTTTTGCCGCATCCAGCGACGTTTTCCAGCGTGAGGCGCGGCTGCCGCACGCCAGCATCAATCTCATTACCGCTCACGACGGCTTCACGCTGCGCGATGTGGTGAGTTTTAACAACAAACACAATCAGGCCAACGGCGAAGACAATCGCGACGGCAGCAGCAGTAACTTCAGCCATAACCACGGCAAAGAGGGACTGCAGGTCAATTTCGATATTGTCGAACGGCGGCGGCGCAGCGTGCATGGCTTACTGACCACGCTGCTGCTGGCGCAGGGCACGCCGATGCTGCTGGCGGGTGACGAACGCGGCCACAGCCAGCATGGCAACAACAACGCCTATTGTCAGGACAACCCGCTGACCTGGTTGAACTGGCAACAGGATGATTTTGGCCTGGTCGACTTCACTGCTGCGTTAATCCGTCTGCGCCAGCGCATTCCCGCGTTGACGCAGGATCGCTGGTGGCAGGAGGGCGATGGCAGCGTGCAGTGGTGCAATGCCAGCGGCACACCACTGGAAGCCGAGCAGTGGGAACAGGGGACGCACCGAATGCAGATCCTGCTCTCCGGCCGCTGGTTAATAACAATAAACGCCACGGAATCGGTGAGTGATATCGCCTTACCAGACGGAGAGTGGCGTGCCATTCCTCCTTTCGCCGGGGAAGATAACCCCATCCTGACAACTGTCTGGCACGGTCCCGCACACGGTGTGTGTGTGTTCCTAAAGCAATCATAAGGAGTCAGACATGGTGAAATTAGATAGAACAGATCATCTGATGCTGGCGCGCCAGCTCCCTACACAAACGGTTGCCCTGATCCTTGCTGGCGGGCGCGGTACGCGCCTGAAAGATCTCACCGCGAAACGCGCCAAACCTGCCGTGCACTTCGGTGGCAAGTTCCGCATCATCGACTTTGCGCTGTCCAACTGCATCAACTCGGGCATTCGGCGCATCGGCGTGATCACTCAATATCAGTCGCATACGCTGGTGCAGCACATCCAGCGTGGCTGGTCGCTGTTCAACGAAGAGATGAATGAGTTTGTCGATCTGCTGCCGGCGCAGCAGCGTGCCGCTACCGAACATTGGTATCGCGGGACTGCCGATGCGGTGACGCAAAACCTCGACATTATTCGCCGCTATAACGCGCAGTACATCGTGATCCTCGCCGGGGATCACATCTACAAAATGGATTACTCGCGCATGCTGCTCGACCACGTCGATCGCGGTGCCAAATGCACCATCGCCTGCTTGCCGGTGCCGTTAGCTGAAGCCACGGCGTTTGGGGTGATGGCGGTGGATGCCGAAAACAACGTGATCGATTTTGTCGAAAAACCGCCGAAGCCGCCGTCAATGCCGGGTGACGATACCCGCGCGCTGGCCAGCATGGGCATTTATGTGTTCAATGCCGATTATCTTTATCAGCTGCTGGAAGAGGATCTGCTCGTGGCCGATTCCAGCCACGATTTCGGCAAAGATCTGTTGCCGAAAATCGTCGCCAGCGGCGAGGCGTATGCGCACTCCTTCACGCTCTCCTGCGTGCAGGTTGATGAAAACGCTGAGCCGTACTGGCGCGACGTCGGAACGCTGGAAGCTTACTGGCGCGCCAATCTCGATTTAGCGTCGGTCACGCCTGAGCTGGATATGTACGATCACAGCTGGCCGATTCGTACCCACATGGAGCCGCTGCCGCCGGCGAAATTTGTTCAGGATCGATCCGGTAGCCACGGCATGACAATGAATTCGCTGGTCTCGGGCGGCTGCATCATCTCCGGTTCGGTGGTGGTGAACTCGGTGCTGTTCCCGCGTATTCGCATCAACTCGTTTTGCAATATTGACTCCGCAGTGCTGCTGCCTGATGTGGTGGTTGGCCGATCGTGTCGTCTGCGTCGCTGCGTGATCGATCGCGCCTGCGAACTGCCAGAAGGCATGGTCATTGGCGAAAACCCCGACGAAGACAGCCGTCGTTTTTACCGTTCTGAAGAGGGCATCGTACTGGTGACGCGCGCCATGCTGGCCAAATTGGCCGGAGGCGGTCAGTAAGTGACGAAAGAATATAGAGAAAATTGCCGCGTGGAACGTGTGCGATAACAATAGGGGTTCAGGATGCAGGTTTTACATGTCTGTTCAGAGCTTTTCCCGCTGTTGAAAACCGGCGGACTGGCTGATGTCGTCGGTGCATTACCACAGGCGCAAATAGCCGATGGTACGGATGCGCGGGTGTTGATTCCCGCCTTTCCGGATCTGCGTAAAGGGATTCCTGATACAGAGGTCCTGGCGGAGTTGCAAACTTTTGCGGGACCGGTACGCTTACTTTTTGGACAATTTAACGGCGTTGGTATTTATTTAATCGATGCGCCGGGATTGTATGAACGTCCCGGCAGCCCGTATCACGATACGTCGCAGTTTGCTTACGTCGATAACTACCTTCGTTTTGCGCTGCTGGGCTGGATGGGCGCCGAGATTGCCAGCGGGCTGGATACCGACTGGCAGCCAGATATCGTGCATGCGCATGACTGGCATGCTGGCTTAACCTGCGCCTATATTGCGGCGCGCGGGCGTCCGGCGAAAACGGTGTTCACCGTGCATAATCTGGCGTATCAAGGGCTGTTTTCGGCGCGTCATCTGGATGAGATCCAGATCCCGCGCGCGTTCTTCGACATGCATGGACTGGAGTTCTTCGGGCAAATTTCCTACCTCAAGGCGGGGCTGTTCTTTGCCGATCACATTACGGCGGTCAGCCCGACTTACGCGCTGGAGATTACCCGACCGGAATTTGGTTACGGCATGGAATCACTGCTCGAACAGCGACTGCGTGAAGGGCGCCTGAGCGGGATTTTGAACGGTGTCGATCCGGGCATCTGGGACCCGGCGCACGACCTGCTGCTCACCGCGCGCTACGACAGCGAAACGCTGGAGAGCAAAGCAGAGAACAAGCGCCAGCTGCAAATTGCCATGGGCCTGAAGGTGGATGACAAAGCACCGGTGTTCTGCGTCATCAGCCGTCTGACCAAACAGAAAGGGCTGGATCTGGTGCTGGAAGCGCTACCGGGCTTACTGGCGCAGGGCGGACAGTTGGTGCTGCTCGGTCAGGGCGATGCGGAGCTGCAGCAAGGTTTCCTTGCGGCGGCGGCGGAGCATCCGGGCCGCGTTGGCGTGCAGATTGGTTATCACGAAGCCTTCTCGCACCGCATTGTTGGCGGCGCGGATGTGATTATGGTGCCGAGCCGTTTTGAGCCGTGCGGCTTAACCCAGCTGTATGGTTTGAAATACGGTACGCTGCCGCTGGTGCGTCGCACCGGCGGACTGGCGGATACGGTGCAAGACAGCTCGCTTGAGAACCTGGCGGACGGCGTCGCCAGCGGTTTCACCTTTGAAGACAGTAATGCCTGGTCGCTGCTGCGGGCGATTCGGCGCGCATTTGTTCTGTGGTCTCGTCCTGCACTCTGGCGTTACGTTCAGCGGCAGGCGATGGGGATGGATTTTAGTTGGCAGGTGGCAGCACAAGCCTACCGCGATCTTTATCAACGTTTGCTGTAATGAGAGATTGGGATACTTGATATGAATGCACCTTTCACCTATGCCTCGCCCACGCTGACGGTTGATGCACTGAAGCACTCAATCGCCTATAAGCTGATGTTTACTATTGGTAAAGATCCATCGATCGCGAATAAGCATGAGTGGCTCAACGCCGCGCTGCTGGCGGTGCGTGATCGCATGGTGGAACGCTGGCTGCGCTCCAGCCGCGCGCAGCTCTCGCAGGATGTGCGGCAGGTTTATTACCTGTCGATGGAGTTCCTGATGGGGCGCACGCTCGGCAACGCGTTGCTGGCGATGGGCATTTATGAGGATCTTAATCAGGCGCTGGAAGAGATGGGCCTCGACCTCAGCGAACTGATGGAAGAGGAGAACGATCCCGGCCTCGGTAATGGCGGTTTAGGGCGTTTGGCGGCCTGCTTCCTGGATTCGCTCGCCACGCTCGGTTTACCGGGGCGCGGCTATGGCATTCGTTATGACTACGGCATGTTTAAGCAGAATATCGTTGACGGCCAGCAGCGCGAATCGCCGGATTACTGGCTGGAGTACGGCAATCCGTGGGAATTTCAGCGCTTTAATACGCGCTACAAAGTGCGTTTCGGTGGCCGTCTGCAGCATGAAGGCGCGCGGGTGCGCTGGGTGGAAACCGAGGAGATCGTGGCGATGGCTTACGATCAAATCATTCCCGGTTTTGATACCGATGCCACCAACACGCTGCGCTTATGGGGCGCGCAGGCCAGTAACGAAATCAACCTCGGTAAGTTCAACCAGGGTGATTACTTCGCCGCGGTAGAAGATAAAAACCATTCGGAAAACGTGTCGCGCGTGCTCTATCCCGATGATTCCACCTATTCGGGGCGCGAGCTGCGTCTGCGTCAAGAGTATTTCCTCGTCTCCTCGACGGTGCAGGATATTCTCAATCGTCACTGGCAGATGCATGAAACCTGGGACAATTTGCCGGACAAAATTGCCATCCACCTCAACGATACGCATCCGGTGCTGGCGATCCCGGAACTGATGCGCATACTGATCGACGAGCAGAAATTCAGCTGGGACGATGCCTTTGAAGTGACCTGTCAGGTGTTCTCCTACACCAACCACACGCTGATGACGGAAGCGCTGGAAACCTGGCCAGTGGATATGATTGGCAAGATCCTGCCGCGTCATCTCAGCATTATTTTTGAAATTAACGACTACTTCCTGAAAACCATTCAGGAATATTACCCGGATGATTGGGAGCTGTTAGCGCGCATCTCGATCATCGATGAGAACGACGGCCGCCGCATTCGCATGGCGTGGCTGGCGGTGGTGGTGAGCCACAAAGTTAACGGTGTGTCAGAGTTGCACTCCAACTTGATGGTGCAATCGCTGTTCGCTGACTTCGCGCGTCTGTTCCCGGGCCGTTTCTGCAATAAAACCAACGGCGTGACGCCACGTCGCTGGCTGGCGCTGGCGAATCCGGCGCTCTCCGAGGTGCTGGACGAGGCGATTGGCCGCAACTGGCGCACCGATCTTGGCCAGCTCAACGAATTGACCACGCAGATCGATTATCCGGCCTTTATCCAGCAGATCGCCGACGCCAAGTTTGCCAATAAAAAACGCCTGGCGGATTGGGTGGCGAAGAACATGGATATCGTGCTCGATCCGCATGCGCTGTTTGATGTGCAGATCAAGCGCATCCACGAATACAAACGCCAGCTGCTGAACGTGCTGCACGTGATTACGCGCTACAACCGCATCAAGGCCGATCCCAGCGCCGAATGGGTGCCGCGCGTTAATATCTTCGCCGGCAAAGCGGCGTCGGCCTATTACGTGGCGAAACACATCATTCACTTGATCAACGATGTCGCCAATGTGATCAACAACGATCCGCAGGTGAAGAACAAGCTGAAGGTGGTGTTCATTCCAAACTATGGCGTGAGCCTGGCGCAGATCATTATTCCGGCGGCGGATCTCTCCGAGCAGATCTCCACTGCCGGTACCGAAGCCTCTGGCACCAGTAACATGAAGTTTGCGCTGAACGGCGCGTTAACCATCGGTACGCTGGATGGTGCCAATGTTGAGATGCTGGAGCATGTCGGCAAGGAGAATATCTTTATCTTCGGTAACACTACGCCGCAGGTCGAGAAGCTGCGCACCGACGGTTACAACCCGCGTAAGTATTATGAGGATGATCCTGAGCTGCATCAGGCGCTGACGCAAATCGCTAGCGGGGTGTTCAGCCCGCAGGAGCCAGGGCGCTACCGTAATCTGTTTGATGCGCTGGTGAACTTCGGCGATCACTATCAGCTGCTGGCGGATTACCGCAGCTATGTGGATACGCAGGACAAGGTGGACAAGCTGTATCGTCAGCCGGATAAGTGGCAACGCAGCGCGGCGCTGAATATCGCCAATATGGGTTATTTCTCGTCGGACCGCACCATTCAGGAATATGCGGATGAGATCTGGCACATTTCGCCAGTGAGATTGTAAGGCGAGGATTGCAGAACCAAGTCGCCATGAATGGCGACCCTACGTGAACACCCAAATCGATACCCAAAATCATTTGGACGGCAGGAAGGCGGCAAATGAGCGAATCCCCGGGAGCTTACTTTAGTAAGTGACCGGGGTGAACGAATGCAGCCAACGCACCTGCCGTTCGAAGGATGAAGGGTATTATTTCAACGTGATGCTTTTGACGATGCTATCTGCATCGCTTTGCGCTTGCTGCTGGTTGTCGGCTGGCAAGGTAATTTGCAGCGTCAGCAGTTTGCCATCCACTTTCGCCAGAATCACCGAAGACCATGAGGTCTGATTGTTGGCAGAAATCACCGTATCCAGCTGCTGTGCCGGCTGGTCTTTCAGCGTCACCGCTTTGTTAGACACCACCTGCAGCTGTGGGTCGCGACCGCGCTGCTGCTGTTCCAGACGCTGTGCCAGCGCATCAAGCGCTTCGTTGGTGGGATCGCCGGCAATCACGATAATCGCGCGCTGACCGGTTTCGTCGGCATAGACGTGCATGTTGGTGGATTCAGAGCCGAGCTTGCCGCTCTTGTCAGACATGCCCGCCGGTAGAGAGAAACTCAGTTTGCCGTCCATCAGGTTAACCGTCTGGGCCGACTGGCTGGCGCTCGCACCGTTGCTGTTCGCTGCCGCATCATCTTTCTTCTGGTCACATGCCGCCAGGCCGATAACCAACAGGCCAATACCCACATATTTCACTACGTTACGCATTCTTTTCCCTTTTACATGATTCCAGTCAGCCGTTATACAAGCGGATTTAGTTAGCAAAAGCAACCGCCGGAGTGTCAGGAAATCTTAGCGTAATGCGGCATTTAGTGTATGTGCAATCAGCCAAAATTGATCTGCTGCTGCGCGGAACGTTCGGCTAAGCGCTTCAGCATGGCATTTAGCAGCACGCCGTAAGCGGGCAGGAAGAAGATCATGCAGATCAGAACCTTGAAGCTGTAATCCACCAGTGCGATTTCGACCCAATGCGTGGCCATAAACGGATCTGGGCTCTTGTAGAAGGCGATGAAAAAGAAGGCCAGCGTATCGCTGATATTACCGAGGAACATCGCTGCCGCTGGTGCAATCCACCACTGCGATAAACGGCGCAAACGGTTAAAAACGTGCACGTCGAGGATTTGTCCCAGCGCATAAGCCATAAAGCTGGCGCAGGCGATACGGGCAACAAACAGATTCACCTCTTCCAGTGACGCCCAACCTTGCCATTCGCCCTGATAGAACACGCACGAAACAATGTAGGAGATCACTAGCGCGGGAATCATCACCGCCAGAATAATGCGACGTGCCAGAGGCGCGCCAAAGATGCGCACGGTCAGATCGGTGGCGAGGAAAATAAACGGAAAGCTAAACGCGCCCCATGTGGTGTGAAAACCGAAGATGGAAACCGGCAGCTGGACCAGATAGTTACTGGAGGTAATCACCAGCAGATGGAATAGCGATAGCCAAAACAGCGCATGCATGCGCTGACGTGCAGAGAAGTTAATCATTGTAAGCCTTTTTAGTGATGGGGTGAGGGAACCCAGGTTCGTGCATTGGCACGGTGGTAAATAAAAAATCGGCGGCATCTTAACGCGTTGCGCAATTTATGCAATGGTTAATTTTAACGCAATCGTTATCGCCTTGCGTTGGCTTATTCGCGCGCTAGAATGAGCGCCCATCCCTAACAACTGACAGAGAATCATGAGCGATCCCTTTTCTGCGCCAGACCATCAGCTTGATGCCCTTGGCCTGCGCTGCCCGGAGCCGGTAATGATGGTGCGTAAAACCGTGCGCAGCATGCAGGTCGGTGAAACCTTGCTGATCATTGCTGACGATCCCGCCACCACGCGCGATATCCCTGGTTTCTGCCGCTTTATGGAGCATGAGTTGCTGGCACAGCAGACCGAAAGCTTGCCGTACCAGTTTCTGATTAAAAAAGGCGCCTAACGCTGACGCAGCAAGCGCAGCGCGTTGGCTGTCACCAGTGCGGTGGCACCGGAATCCGCTAAGACCGCCAGCCACAAACCGGTGAAGCCGAGCAGCGTGGTGACCAGAAAAATCGCCTTTAATCCCAACGCCAGCGCCACGTTCTGACGAATGATGGCACGCGTGCGCCGTGCCAGCACAATGGTGCGCGGCAGAATCGCCAGCTGATTTTGCGTTAATGCCACATCTGCGGCTTCCAGCGCCACATCGGTGCCGCTGCCCATCGCAATGCCGATGGTGGCGGCTTTCATGGCGGGCGCATCGTTAATGCCATCGCCGACCATTGCCAATGCGTGCTGTGTGCCTAACGTCCTCACCGCCGCAACTTTATCGGCGGGCAGTAAACCTGCGCGATAATCGATGTTGAGCTTAGCGGCAATGGCCGCAGCCGCGCGTGGATTGTCGCCGGTCAGCATCATGCTGTTAACACCAAGCTTCTTCAGTTCAGACAGCGCGCTGAGGGCTTCAGTGCGCAACTGATCCTGCAAGGCTAACGCGCCAAGAACCTGCTGCTCCTGCAACAGCAGCACCACAGTTTGGCCTTGCGCTTCCAGCTGAGCAATCTGCTGCTGTTGTGCATTATCAAGATGGCTGACTTCGCGCGGCGTCAGCAGTTGATAGGTCACGCCATCTATCGCAGCGCGAATACCACTGCCGGCCAGCGTTTGCTGCTGTACAGCTTGCGGAAGCGTGAGCGCGTGCCGCTCGGCCTCGCTGACAATCGCCCGCGCCAGCGGATGGGTGGAACCCTGTTCAACGGCGGCGGCGATGGTGAGCAAGTTGTTTTCCGCCATCGTGGCAAATGGCTGGATGTGGCTGATCTGCGGTTTACCGGCGGTCAGCGTGCCGGTTTTATCGAACGCCATCATACTCACGCGACTGAGGCGCTCCAGCGCCGCGCCGCCTTTGATCAGCGCGCCCTGACGCGCGGCAGCAGCCAGGCCGGAAGTGATGGCGGCTGGCGTGGAGATCACCAGCGCACAAGGGCAACCAATCAGCAACAGCGTCAGCCCTTTATAAATCCACGGCAACCACGCACCAAAACCCAGCAGCGGCGGCAGCACCATCACCAGCAGCGCCAGCAGCATAATGGCGGGCGTATAGATGCGGCTGAAGCGATCGATAAAGCGCTCAACCGGCGCACGATGGGTTTCGGCTTCCTCAATCAGTTGCAGGATGCGGTCAATGGCACTTTGGCCCGGCTGGGAAAGGACTTTCAGCGTCACCAGACGATCAAGGCTGGTGGCACCGGCCATGATCTGTTCGCCTGGCTCACGCGCCACCGGCAACGATTCACCGGTCAGCGCGCTTTCATCAAAGCTGGCGCTGGCGTGCAGCAGTTCGCCATCGGCCGGTAAACGTCCGCCGGCCGCCACTTCAATCACATCGCCGGGCTGCAGCGCTTCTAAGCGGACGTTTTCCCGCTGTGTGCCGTTAATGCGCGTGGCGGTAGCGGGACGCAGCGCCATCAGCGCGGTGACGCCAAGGCGTGCGCGTGTGGCGGCGTACGCTTCGAGGCGTTCACCCAGTTGAAACAGCAGGAGCACCATCGCGGCTTCGGCGTGCGCGCCAATCACCAGCGCACCAGCGGCGGCAATGGTCATCAGCATCTCAATGCTGAACGGCGAACCGCTACGCAGCAGTTTCCAGGCGCTGCGCGCGATCGGCGCTAAACCTAACAACGTGGTGGCGATAAACAGGCGATCGCCCCAAACCGGCGAAAGCTGGCTCAGCAGCCAACTGGCGAGCATCATTCCGCCAAGCAGCAGCAAACCGGCGTTTTCCTGCCAGCGGCTTTCGGGTTGTGGAGGCGATGGGGAATCGCTGGCGCTCAGCGCGAAGCCGGCATTTTTCACCACCTGTTCGATGGTGGCGCGGATATCCTGGTCGGCATCGACCACCAGTTTTTCACTGGCAAAAATCACGCGTGCTTGCTGAACCTGCGGTACACGTTGCACGGCGGTTTCGATTTTACGCGCGCAGCTGGGGCAATCCATGCCCGCAATCTGCCAGCGGAATTGATGTGAAGAGAGGGCGGGCCTGTCGCTTTCGGCGTCGCTTTCGCCGCCTGGCGATCCGCTGTCGCTGTCACAGCAGCCGCAATCGCTCTCTGGCGTGATGGGCTGCGCCGCGGAGATGTTCAATGTTGCGGGTTTTACGCTGCGAATCGAGCACAGCGGCTGTGACTGACGGTGTGATTTGCCACAGCGGCAAGGGTGAGCATGTTGATGCATGTAACCTCCGGAATCAGGGGCGGGCTGATGCCCGCGCCCTAATGCTACACTCTGGAGTGGACTCCAGAGTCAAGCGGAAGGTAAGGTTATCTTCAGTAGAGCCACAGTGAACGCACAATCATGAAGTGACCGGCGAAGTAGCAAGCGGCGACGATGGCGCTATCGGCGCTGAAACGGCGGCGATAATGCGAGATAAACCAGACAATATTGGCTAACAGCAGCAACGCGGCACCCACCAGCAGCGAGAAACTGAAGTCAGTTGGACGGAAGAAGTAGTTCTCCGCCGCCATCCAGTTCATCACTAGCGTCATGCCGATCAAGGTGCAGATAGGCCAGCGCAGATCTTCCAGTTTGCTCCACAGAATCCCGATAACGATCACGCCAATGATCAGGAAGGTGAGGGGAATCGGCCAGAAGAAACTCATGGTCATGTGTGCGGCAAAACTGATGGTGTACAGCAGATGCGACAGGAAGAATGCGCCCAGCGCATAGAGCATTTGCTGACGCGGTAACAGCATTAACGCGTCACCCACCAGCGTGGCAACCAGCCCGGCCAGAATCAAATAATCGGTAGTGTTGAAGGTTGGCGCTTGCCACGCCCAGGCAACGAGTAACAGCAAGGTGACAGGTTTAAATAGCCAGCGTTGCCATTGCGGACCGCGATATGAAGCATCGACGTAAAGCCAGCCGGAAAAAAGTACGGCAAGGAAAGACCAAAGCATGTTTTCTCCCTTTTCTGGACGAAATGTCCGCCAGTTTGATGAATTTTCCCAAAATCACCCTCTCAGTGTAAGTTACCGGCGCCAAATGTGACAATCAGCCGACTCTGGTTGTATGCTTTGTCGTCTTTACCCGTTCCGAATTAACGCAAAGCACGAGATAAATCATGAGCAAACCACCGCTAATCTTTTTCATCGTACTGGCCATTATTGCCGTTTTGGCGACCCGTCAGTTTATTAAACAGCGCCGCGAAACGGCGGTGAACGATGCCTCGCCGGTGCGCTCGCTGAGCGTGGAAGTGAAAACCAAACGCGAATTTCCGTCGCCCAATCGCCGTTCACGTCAGCGTGAAGAGATTGTGGCGGAAGAGATGAAATATGAAGCCTGGTTCCATCCGTTGAACGGTGCCAGCGATATTAAAGTGACGGTGAATGCGAACCAGTATCACCAGATCGATAAAGGCGCGAAGGGCGAGTTGAAGATGAAAGGCACGCGTTTTGTGAGTTTTACTCCGGCCCAATAGGGCCGCCATTCATGGCGACCTGGCTATAAACCGCACGAAACTACATCTTCGGATAATGCTTTTTCTGCCACGCCAGCAGCTCAAACACGCCAAAAAAGAAGATCTTCGCCTGGGTTACGCCGCTCAGTTTTGGGGCGTCTTTGGGCTGGGTGGCGCGCAGCAACACTAGCTGCAGGCCGTGCATAATCACCATAAAGAACAGCGCCACGTGCACGAAATAGCGCAGCGGCGTTGGGAAAGGTTGCACCAGATTAAGCAATAAAAAGGCCCAGACGCAAATCATCAGCAAACGTCCCAAATTAAGCCACATCGTGCGTCTCCTGTTGGCGTTGATATAAGCGATAAGCCACCTGACCGGCAATCTTCTCGCGGTACAAATCCCAATTTGCGGGTGCGACAGGTGTGCCGTTTTCCACTTCGCTCTCGACATAAATCAGCGCTTCAGCCGCTAACCAGCCATTTTGCTCCAGCAGCGACAATGTTTCCTGTAACAGCCCTTTACGGAAAGGCGGGTCAACAAACACCACGTCAAACGGTTCGCCCGGCTGGCTTAACCACTGCAGCGTGTTGGTTTGCACCACTTTTGCCTGCGTAGCACGCAGCGTTTGCAGATTCTGTGACAGCTGTTGCGCCACCGAACGCTCCAGCTCCAGCAGCGTGGCCGACGCGGCATAGCGAGACAGCGCTTCCAGCCCTAACGCGCCGCTGCCGGCGAAGCAATCGAGGCAGCGCGCTTCCTGAATATCCGGCGCCAGCCAGTTAAACAGGGTTTCACGTACACGATCGGTGGTCGGGCGCAAACCTGCGCTATCCGGCACCGGTAATTTACGGCCGCGCCACTGACCGCCAATGATGCGGATCTGGCCAGCGCTGCTGCTGCGGGGGGATTTACTCATTTCGCTCACAACTCGTCATATTTTGTTGCGTAGTTTAACGGGCGTAGCGGGCAGAAGAAACGTTAAAAAAGGGTGCTGTGGTGCGCTGGCTGGAAAGTGTTAGACTACTGAGTTGGTATAGCGCGCGTAATTACCTGATTTTTACGCCGCTCACCCGCTTAAAATTGAATATTTTATCCCCTGGGAACAAGCGTGCTACCGGGAATAAGCCATCGAGGAGTAGGGTCACACAATGGCAAAAGAGAAAAAACGCGGCTTTTTTTCCTGGTTAGGCTTTGGCAAAGAAGAAGAGACGCAACAACCTGCTGAAGAGCAGCAGCAAACTGCCGAGGTGGTCGCTGAGCCTGCCGTTGAAGAGAGTGCGCTCGATCGCGCCGAAGCGCAGGCTGTTGAAACCGTCGCCGTCACCGAACAGGTGGCGGAACAGCAGCAGGTTGAACCGGAACTGATTGAAGAGCCGGTCATCGAGCCGCAGGAACCTGAGCCGGTTACCGCAATCGTTGAAGAGGTGCTGCCAGAAGAGATAGCAGCGCCGGATGTGGCACCTATCGAAGAAGAGCCGCAGCTGGAAGAGCTGGCAATTGATGAGCCTGAACTGCACGAAGAAGCGCCATTAACTGACGAAGAACTGGAAGCGCTGGCGTTAGCGGAAACCTATGCGGAAGATGCTGAGCTAGCCGAAGCCACGCAGGATACCGTGAGCGATCTGCCGCTGGCCGCTGCGCCAATCATCGCGCAGGAGCAGGAGCGTCCGACCAAAGAGGGCTTCTTCGCCCGACTGAAACGCAGCCTGGTAAAAACCCGCGAAAACCTCGGTTCGGGCTTTATCAGCTTGTTCCGCGGCAAGAAAATCGATGACGATCTGTTTGAAGAGCTGGAAGAGCAGCTGCTGATTGCCGACGTTGGCGTCGAAACCACCCGCCGCATCATCACCAATCTGACACAACAGGCCAACCGCAAGCAGCTACGCGATGCGGAAGCGCTGTATGGCCTGCTGAAAGCGGAAATGTCCGGTATTCTGGAAAAAGTGGATCAGCCTCTGGAAGTGGGTGGCAAAACGCCATTCGTCATCCTGATGGTGGGCGTCAACGGCGTGGGTAAAACCACCACCATCGGTAAGCTGGCGCGTCAGTATCAGGCGCAGGGCAAATCGGTGATGCTGGCAGCGGGCGATACCTTCCGTGCCGCCGCCGTTGAGCAGCTGCAGGTCTGGGGCCAGCGCAACAACATTCCTGTGGTGGCGCAGCATACCGGCGCAGATTCTGCCTCGGTGATTTTTGACGCCATCCAGGCAGCCAAGTCGCGCAATGTGGATGTACTGATCGCCGATACCGCGGGTCGTCTGCAGAACAAATCGCACCTGATGGAAGAGCTGAAGAAAATTACCCGCGTGATGAAGAAGCTGGACGAAGATGCGCCACATGAAGTGATGCTGACGCTCGACGCCAGCACCGGGCAAAACGCTATCAGCCAGGCCAAACTGTTCCATGAAGCGGTGGGCCTGACCGGCATCACCCTGACGAAACTGGACGGAACCGCCAAAGGTGGCGTGATCTTCTCGGTTGCCGATCAGTTCGGCATTCCGATTCGTTATATCGGTGTTGGGGAAGGCATCGAGGATTTACGGCCGTTTAAGGCCGCAGACTTTATTGAGGCACTGTTTGCCCGAGAGGAATGATTGGGATGATTCGCTTTGAAGAGGTCAGTAAAGCTTACCTGGGAGGACGTCAGGCGCTGCAGGGAGTGGATTTCCATCTGCGTCCCGGCGAAATGGCGTTCCTGACCGGCCATTCCGGTGCGGGGAAAAGTACCTTACTAAAGCTGATTTGTGGCATTGAGCGCCCGAGCGCCGGGCAGATCTGGTTTAGCGGCCACGATATTTCGCGTCTGCGTCACAGCGAAGTGCCTTTCCTGCGACGTCAAATCGGCATGATTTTCCAGGATCACCATTTGTTGATGGATCGTTCGGTCTACGACAACGTGGCGATCCCGCTGATTATTTCCGGTGCCAGCGGCGAAGATATTCGTCGGCGCGTGTCGGCCGCGCTGGATAAAGTCGGCCTGCTCGACAAAGCGAAAAGCTATCCGATTCAGCTCTCTGGCGGTGAACAGCAGCGCGTCGGCATTGCCCGCGCGGTGGTGAACAAGCCTGCGGTGCTGCTGGCGGATGAACCCACCGGTAACCTCGACAATGCGCTGTCGGAAGATATCCTGCGCCTGTTCGAAGAGTTCAACCGCGTTGGTGTCACGGTGTTAATGGCAACGCACGATGTCGGGCTGATTGCACGCCGGAATTACCGCGTGATGACGCTCAATCAGGGACGTCTGCACGGAGGCCACGATGGTCAATAAACGCAACAAGCGCGCACCAGCGCCGAAAGCGAAACAGCCCTCTAAAAGCAAGGCGCTGAAAGGCGGCTGGCAGGAACAGTGGCGCTATGCGCTGCGCGGCACGCTGTCGGATATGTGGCGTCAGCCGCTGGCGACGCTGCTGACGGTGATGGTGATCGCCATCTCCCTGACGCTGCCGAGCGTGTGCTACATGGTGTGGAAGAACGTCAGCCAGGCGGCGACGCAGTGGTATCCCGCGCCGCAGCTAACGGTTTATCTGGATAAAGCGCTGGATGACACCGCGGCGGAGAACGTCACCGCGCAGCTCAAGCAGCTCGATGGCGTGGACAACGTCAACTATCTGACGCGTGAAGAAGCGTTGAATGAGTTCCGCAACTGGTCTGGTTTTGGTGGTTCGATGGACATGCTGGAGCAGAATCCGCTGCCGGCGGTGGCCATCATCACGCCGAAACTTAATTTCCAGAATTCGGACACCATGGCGAATCTACGCGATCGCGTATCTAAAGTGCAGGGCGTTGATGAAGTGCGTATGGATGACAGCTGGTTCGCGCGTTTAGCGGCGCTAACCGGGCTGGTAGGACAGATTGCCTCAATGATTGGCCTGCTGATGGTGGTTGCGGTGTTCCTGGTGATCGGCAACAGCGTGCGGCTCAGCATCTTTGCGCGGCGCGATACAATTAACGTGCAGAAGCTGATTGGTGCCACCGACGGCTTTATCCTGCGTCCATTCCTGTACGGCGGTGCGCTGTTAGGTTTGGGCGGTGCGGTGCTGTCGCTGCTGCTCTCGGAAGTGCTGGTGTTGCGCCTGCAATCGGTGGTGGCGCAAGTAGCAACCGTATTCGGTACCACCTTTGTGCTGGAGGGTTTCTCCTGGGATGAAGGGCTGCTGTTACTGCTGATCGCCGCCATCATCGGCTGGATTGCCGCCTGGCTGGCAACAGTGCAACATTTACGCCGTTTTACGCCGCAGTAACCAAAAGCAACGTTTTTTGCTATACTCTTCCTCTGCTGCCGACGACCTGGGAGCAGAGGAATTCTCCTATATCCCCCGCCGTCATCTGTGTGTAAAATATTCACTGCTATATTTGAACTTGTGGATAACTTTGTCGTCCAAGTAGCACAGATTGCTTCTGGTTTTTTCGCGACGTTGACATAATGTAGCGTTTGCGCAAGGAACTGTGCAGCAAGTCCATTGAATTTGTGAGGGTTTGAATGACCAAAGAAATGCAAACTTTAGCGATTGCTCCTCTGGGTAACCTGGAATCTTACGTTCGGGCTGCCAACAACTGGCCGGTGTTGACGGCAGAAGAGGAAAAAGCATTGGCTGAGCGGCTGCATTACCAGGGCGATCTGGATGCAGCAAAGACGCTGATCCTGTCTCACCTGCGCTTTGTTGTTCATATTGCTCGTAACTACTCCGGTTACGGCTTGCCGCAGGCGGACCTGATTCAGGAAGGTAACATCGGCCTGATGAAGGCGGTGCGTCGCTTCAACCCTGAAGTCGGCGTGCGCCTGGTGTCGTTTGCCGTGCACTGGATTAAAGCAGAGATTCACGAATACGTGCTGCGTAACTGGCGTATCGTGAAAGTCGCGACCACCAAAGCGCAGCGCAAGCTGTTCTTTAACCTGCGTAAAAGCAAACAGCGTCTCGGTTGGTTTAACCAGGACGAAGTAGAAATGGTCGCACGCGAGCTGGGCGTGAGCAGTAAAGACGTGCTGGAAATGGAATCGCGCATGGCTGCGCAGGATATGACTTTCGACATGTCGTCTGATGACGAAGCAGGCGAAGGCAAAGCGATGGCGCCGGTGCTGTATCTGCAGGATAAAACCTCTGACTTTGCCGATGGCATCGAAGAGGACAACTGGGATGCACATGCGGCTGATAAGCTGAGCGATGCGATGCTGAGCCTCGACGAGCGTAGTCAGGACATTATCCGTGCCCGCTGGCTGGACGATGACAACAAAACCACGCTGCAGGAGTTGGCCGACAAATACGGCGTCTCTGCGGAGCGCGTGCGTCAACTGGAAAAGAACGCCATGAAGAAACTGCGTGTGGCGATTGAAGCCTGATAGTGATCGGGTGGAAAAACGGGGCGACTTTTAAGTCGCCCTTTTTATTACCTGGTCGCTACGCAACATGCTCAGACATTCTGCGCGACATCCTTTCAACGTACCCAACCATCAGCCTGCGCACGAAAACCACAAGCCTGCATAAACGCCGCACGCACCCCCTGATCGGCGTCGCCGTCATCGGCAATCCACCAATCTGCTAACGCGCTATTCTGCGCGATCGTCTCTTCCAGCAAGTATTGCCCCACGCCACGTCGACGCGTGACTTCGCGAACGTTGAGGTGGGTAATTTTCCCCTGCGTGCCGCTGAGGGTCAGCTGCAGCGCCGCCAGTAATCGGTCGTTAAAACGCGCCGCATACAAACGCTGCGTGTCGCTGAGTTGTGCTTCCAGTTGCACAATATCGATTTCCGGCCAGACTTTAGCTAAATCGATACGATCCTGAGCGGTTAACGATGCTAAGCGCTGGATTGTCAGCTTCATACCTAATACCTGTACTAGTGCAAAGGCGATAGTGTAGCGAATTTAGACAGTCAGAGCGCTGTCACTTTTTTCTGATGAAAATAGGTCAAATGCCGGTCAGTTTGCCAGGATTGTGGAGTAAGCCATCAACGATAGTTGAAAAAGCCAGCATAACGCGCTGGTATCCTGTTGAAAAATCGGCCATAACAACCAGACGATTCTGCTGATCCACTCAGTCAATTCTGAATATGTCAGTTGATTTACAGAAGAAAGTTCCTGTTTAATAACCTGAAAAATAAAGCCTTATTACCTATAAATGCCAGAAAAGCGCGCTAACCCATTATTGCAGAATGAGTTTTCCTCTTTGACTGGCAGAAAATAAACAATCACAACATACACGACACAACAGATGGGGAAGTTCGCATGAAAATGAGTAAAGGACGCGCATTACTGGCGGGCTGCGTTGCCCTGGCGATGAGCCATGCGGCGCTGGCTAAAGACATCAAAATTGCCATCGTAGGCGCATCAACCGGTCCGGTCGCGCAGTACGGTGACATGCAGTTTACCGGTGCCGCGCAGGCGATTAAGGACATCAACGCCAAAGGCGGCGTTAACGGTGACAAACTGGTTGGCGTGGAATATGACGATGCCTGTGACCCGAAACAAGCGGTTGCGGTTGCCAACAAAGTGGTTAACGACGGCATCAAATACGTTATCGGCCATCTGTGCTCCTCCTCTACTCAGCCAGCTTCAGACATCTATAACGATGAAGGCGTGCTGATGATCACCCCAGCCGCTACCGCGCCTGAACTGACTGCACGTGGCTATGCTGACGTGCTGCGTACTACTGGCCTGGATTCCGATCAGGGCCCAACGGCGGCGACCTACATCCTCGACCACATCAAGCCAAAACGTATCGCTGTGGTGCATGACAAACAGCAATATGGTCAGGGCCTGGCGGAATCGGTGCAGAAAACCCTGAAAGCCAAAGGCGGCAACGTGGTGCTGTTTGAAGGTATCACCGCCGGTGATAAAGACTTCTCCACGCTGATTGCGCGTCTGAAGAAAGAAAACGTCGATTTCGTTTACTACGGTGGCTATTACCCGGAGCTGGGCCAGATTCTGCGTCAGGCAAAATCCGCTGGCCTGAATGCCGGCTTCATGGGTCCGGAAGGCGTGGGCAATGCTTCTCTGTCTAACATCGCTGGCGATGCGTCTGAAGGCCTGTTCGTGACCCTGCCGAAACGTTATGACCAGCTGCCAGAGAACAAGGCGATTGTTGATGCGATTAAAGCCAACACCGCGTCTAACCGCAAAGATCCAACCGGTCCGTTCGTCTGGACCACCTACGCGGCGATTCAGTCGCTGGTGGCCGGAATCGAACGCAGCAAGAGCGATGAGCCCGATGCGATTGCGAAGAACCTGAAAGAGGGCGCTGCCGTTCCAACCGTGATGGGCAACCTGAACTGGGATGAGAAAGGTGACCTGAAGGGCTTCGAATTTGGTGTCTTCAAATGGCACAAAGACGGCTCTTCTACCGCAGTTAAGTAATCCCCCAAAATTCCCTTTCCCGCACGCGGGAGAGGGAATTATTCAGCTCCAGAGCAGGTCCTCACTATGTCCGAGCAGTTTCTTTATTTTATTCAGCAGATGTTCAACGGGGTGACCCTCGGGAGCACCTACGCGCTGATCGCCATCGGTTACACCATGGTTTACGGCATTATCGGCATGATCAACTTCGCCCACGGCGAGGTGTACATGATCGGTAGCTATGTCTCCTTTATCGTGATTGCCGCCCTGATGATGATGGGTATCGATACCTCGTGGCTGATGATCGCCGCCGGTTTCGTGATGGCGGTGATCATCTCCAGCGCCTATGGCTGGAGCATCGAGCGCGTGGCGTACCGGCCGGTGCGATCGTCCAAGCGCCTGATCGCGCTGATCTCCGCGATCGGGATGTCGATCTTCCTGCAAAACTACGTCAGCCTGACGCAAGGCTCGCGCGATCTTGCGCTGCCAAGCCTGATCACCGGCCAGTGGACGTTGGGCGAGAGCAACGGCTTTGCGGCCACGCTCTCCACCATGCAACTGGTGATTTGGGTGGTGACCTTCCTGTCGATGCTGGCGCTGACGCTGTTTATCCGTTATTCGCGCATGGGCCGCGCCTGCCGCGCCTGTGCAGAAGACCTGAAAATGGCCAGCCTGCTGGGCATCAACACCGACCGCGTTATCTCTCTCACCTTTATCATTGGTGCGGCGATGGCGGCGGTGGCGGGCGTATTGCTCGGTCAATTCTACGGCTCGATTAACCCGTTCATCGGCTTTATGGCCGGGATGAAAGCCTTCACCGCCGCAGTATTGGGCGGCATCGGCAGTATTCCGGGCGCGATGATTGGCGGCTTGGTGCTGGGCATTGCAGAAGCGCTGACCTCGGCGTATCTGTCGACCGAGTATAAAGATGTGGTCTCCTTCGCGCTGCTGATTGTGGTGCTGCTGGTGATGCCAACCGGGATTCTTGGCCGTCCGGAGGTGGAGAAAGTATGAAACGCCTCGGTTTGGTCAACGCCGTGATCTCCACGGTGATGTTGCTGATTCTCGCTACTTTCTTTATGGGCGTGCGCCTCGATCTGGACGGCACCAAACTGGTGGCCGCCAATGCGGGCGCGGTGCGCTGGAACTGGATCTTCATGGGTTGTGCGGTGGTGTTTGTCTTCCAGCTGCTGCGTCCGCTGGTGCAGGGTAAATTCAAACGCAGTGGCAAAGGTTTTGTTCTGCCGGGTTTTGATGGATCAACGCCAAAGCAGAAGCTGTTGATGGCGCTGGTGATTGCCGCCGCCGTTATCTGGCCGTTTCTGGTCTCGCGCGGCAGCGTCGATATCGCCACGCTGACGCTGATCTACGTAATGCTCGGGCTCGGATTGAACGTGGTGGTGGGTTTGTCTGGTTTGCTGGTGCTGGGCTACGGCGGTTTCTACGCCATCGGCGCTTACACCTTCGCGTTGCTTAATCACTATTACGGTTTTGGTTTCTGGGAAAGTCTGCCGCTGGCCGGTTTAGTCGCCGGTGCGTTTGGCCTGATGCTCGGCTTCCCGGTGCTGCGCCTGCGCGGTGACTATCTGGCGATCGTCACGCTCGGCTTCGGTGAAATCGTGCGTATTCTGCTGCTGAATAATACCGCGATCACCGGCGGCCCGAACGGCATCGCGCAGATTCCCAAGCCAAGTCTGTTTGGTCTGGAGTTTGGCCGCCGCGTCAGTGAAGGCGGCTGGAGCACTTTCCATGATTTCTTTGGCCTGAAATACGATCCCAGCGACCGCGTGATTTTCCTCTATCTGGTGGCGCTGCTGCTGGTGGTGCTGACGCTGTTTGTGATCAACCGTTTGCTGCGTATGCCGCTGGGCCGCGCGTGGGAAGCGCTGCGTGAAGATGAGATCGCCTGCCGTTCGCTCGGCCTGAGCCCAACGCGCATCAAGCTGACCGCTTTCACCATCAGCGCCGTGTTCGCAGGCTTCGCGGGGACGCTGTTCGCCGCTCGTCAGGGCTTCGTCAGCCCGGAATCCTTCACCTTCGTCGAATCGGCCTTTGTGCTGGCGATTGTGGTGTTGGGCGGCATGGGTTCGCAGCTGGCAGTGATCCTTGCAGCGATTCTGCTGGTGGTATCACGCGAGCTGATGCGTGATTTGAACGAGTACAGCATGCTGGTGCTCGGCGGTTTGATGGTGCTGATGATGATCTGGCGTCCGCAAGGTCTGCTGCCGATGAAGCGTCCGCATCTGAAGATGAAAAGCAGTAAACAAGGAGAGCAGGCATGAGTCAGCCTTTATTAGCCGTTGAAGGCCTGATGATGCGCTTCGGCGGCCTGTTAGCCGTCAACAACGTGGCGCTTGAGCTGCATCCACAGGAAATTGTTTCGCTGATTGGTCCGAACGGTGCCGGTAAAACCACGGTGTTCAACTGCCTGACCGGTTTCTACAAACCGACCGGCGGTACCATCAAACTGCGCGATCAGCAGCTGCAAGGTTTGCCGGGCCAGAAGATTGCGCGTATGGGCATTGTGCGTACCTTCCAGCATGTGCGTCTGTTCCGTGAAATGACGGTGATTGAGAACCTGCTGGTGGCACAGCATCAGCACCTGAAAAGCGGCGTGTTCTCCGGCTTGTTCAAAACCCCGGCTTTCCGTCGCGGTGAGAGCGAAGCGCTGGATCGCGCGGCAACCTGGCTTGAACGCATCGGTTTGCTGGATCTGGCTAACCGTCAGGCGGGTAACCTTGCTTACGGTCAGCAGCGTCGTCTGGAGATTGCGCGCTGCATGGTGACGCGTCCGGAAATCCTGATGCTGGATGAACCGGCGGCCGGTCTTAACCCGCGTGAAACGCACGAACTTGATGAGCTGATCGCCGAACTGCGCGGTGAGCACAAGGTTTCCGTGCTGCTGATTGAACACGATATGAAGCTGGTGATGGGCATTTCTGACCGCATTTACGTGGTAAATCAGGGAACGCCGCTGGCTAACGGCACGCCGGAACAGGTGCGTAACAATCCGGATGTGATCCGTGCTTATTTAGGTGAGGCGTAACATGGCAAACCCGATTTTAACTTTGCAGAATGTCAGCGCCCATTACGGTCCGATTCAGGCGCTGCATAACATTAATCTGCACATCAATCAGGGTGAAATCGTCACGCTGATCGGTGCCAACGGTGCGGGTAAAACCACGCTGCTCGGCACCTTGTGTGGCGAACCACGCGCCACCAGCGGCATCATCACCTTTGATGGTAAAACAATCACCGACTGGCAAACCGCGAAAATCATGCGTGAAGCGATTGCCATCGTGCCGGAAGGCCGTCGGGTGTTTTCGCGCATGACGGTGGAAGAGAACCTGGCGATGGGCGGTTTTTTCGCCACGCGTCAGCAGTATCTGGAGCGTATCGATCGCGTTTATCAGCTGTTTTCACGGCTGGCAGAACGTAAAGCACAGCGCGCGGGCACCATGTCTGGCGGTGAGCAGCAGATGCTGGCGATTGGTCGCGCGTTGATGAGCCAGCCGCGTTTGCTGCTGCTGGATGAGCCGTCGTTGGGTTTGGCGCCGATTATCATTCAGCAGATCTTCGACACCATTGAGCAGCTGCGTAAAGAGGGCATGACCATCTTCCTCGTCGAGCAGAACGCCAACCAGGCGCTGAAGCTGGCAGATCGCGGCTATGTGCTGGAGAACGGCCACGTGGTGCTGGAGGACAGCGGCGAAGCGCTGCTGTCCAACGAAGCGGTGCGGAGTGCTTATTTAGGCGCTTAAGTTGGTGCTCGCTGTCCCCCATCCCGGCCTTCCCCCCGCAAGCGGGGGGAAGGAGACGCTGCCACATGCCACTCCCAACTCACATATAGCAGCATCTTCCTCCCCCATTAATGGGGGAGGACCGAGGAGGGGGACAGCGAGCACGCACCAGCCAGCACTCCTAACCCACCTGTCACATCCCCGTCATAAACCTGTTATTAATCCGTCATTTCCCCGTGTCATGTTACGTCGCGAACTAAAAAATGCGCGCATTCGCGCGTACTTAACAGCACAGGAAAAACCTTATGTCCGCTTTTACGCTTCGTCCCCGCCTGATGAGTGTCGTGCTCGGCCTGGCGCTCAGCGGTAATGCGCTGGCTGCAACTGAGATCCCTTTCTGGCACTCAATGGAAGGCGAGTTAGGCAAAGAAGTTGATTCTCTGGCACAACGTTTTAACCAGGCTCATCCCGATTACAAAATCGTTCCGACATACAAAGGCAACTACGAGCAGAGCTTAGCGGCGGGTATCGCGGCGGTGCGCGCCGGTAAAGCACCAGCGCTGCTGCAGGTGTATGAAGTCGGTACGGCGACCATGATGGCGTCGAAAGCTATCGTGCCGGTCAACCAGGTGTTTAAAGACGCCGGCGTGCAGATGGATCCGAAACAGTTCGTGCCAGCCGTTGCCGGTTACTACAGCGACAGCAAAGGCCAGCTGATCTCGCAGCCGTTCAACAGCTCCACGCCGGTGCTGTACTACAACAAAGATGCGTTCAAAAAAGCCGGTCTGAACCCGGATCAGCCACCAAAAACCTGGCAGGAGCTGGCGAAAGACGCCGAAGCGCTGCGCAAAGCGGGCCTGACCTGCGGTTACGCCAGCGGCTGGCAGGGCTGGATTCAGATTGAAAACTTCAGCGCCTGGCACGCGTTGCCGGTCGCCACCAAAAACAACGGCTTTGACGGTACCGATGCGGTGCTGGAGTTCAACAAGCCGGTGCAGGTGCGCCATATCGAAATGCTGGAAGCGATGAACAAGAAGGGGGATTTCACCTACTTCGGTCGCAAAGATGAATCCACCGCCAAGTTCTACAACGGCGATTGTGGCATCACCACCGCGTCTTCCGGTTCGCTGGCCGACATCAAACACTACGCCAAATTTAACTTCGGCGTAGGCATGATGCCGTACGATGAAACCGTTCCGAACGCACCGCAAAACGCCATCATTGGCGGCGCGAGCCTGTGGGTGATGAAAGGCAAAGATGCCAACACCTACAAAGGCGCGGCGGAGTTCATGAAGTTCCTCGCACAGCCGGAAATCGCTGCCGAATGGCACCAGAAAACCGGTTACCTGCCTATCACCACTGCCGCATACGAACTGACCAAACAACAGGGCTTCTATGACAAGAATCCCGGCGCAGACATCGCTACGCGTCAGATGCTGAACAAAGATCCGCTGCCGTTCACCAAAGGCATGCGTCTGGGCAACATGCCACAGATTCGTACCATCGTGGACGAAGAGCTGGAAAGCGTGTGGACCGGCAAACAGGCGCCGCAAGCCGCGCTGGATAACGCTGTGAAGCGCGGTAACGAACTGCTGCGCCGTTTTGAGCAGCAAGTGAAGTAACGCTGTTATCTCGGGGCCGACGCCAGGTGTTCGCCCCGATTTTTCTCTTGGATTGAGCCTGCTATGTCCTCATCGCGCCCGGTATTTCGCTCCCGTTTTCTGCCCTATTTGCTGCTGCTGCCGCAACTGGTGATCACGGCCATCTTCTTTCTGTGGCCAGCCGGTGAAGCCTTGTGGTATTCGCTGCAAAGCATTGATCCTTTTGGCATCTCCAGCACATTCGTCGGAATGGCGAACTTTAAACGCCTGTTCAGCGACGAGTACTATCTGGCGTCCTTTTGGACCACCATTGAATTCAGTGCGCTGGTCACGATTTGCGGCATGACCTTTTCCCTGCTGCTGGCGGCGCTGGTGGATTACGTGATTCGCCTGCGCAAGCTTTACCAAACCTTGCTGCTGCTGCCATACGCGGTGGCGCCGGTAGTAGCGGCGGTGCTGTGGATGTTCCTGTTTAATCCGGGCCTCGGTTTGTTCAGCCATCTGCTGAACCAAATGGGCTACAACTGGAACTACGCGCAAAACAGCGGCCAGGCGATGTTCCTGATTGTGCTGGCGTCGATCTGGCAGCAAATGAGCTACAACTTCCTGTTTTTCTTCGCCGCGCTGCAGTCGATTCCCAAATCGCTAGTGGAAGCGGCAGCGATCGATGGCGCCGGTCCGGTGCGTCGCTTCTTCAATTTATCCCTGCCGCTGATTACGCCGGTGAGCTTTTTCCTGCTGGTGGTCAATCTGGTGTACGCCTTCTTTGATACCTTCCCGGTGATCGATGCCGCCACCGGCGGCGGGCCGGTGCAGACCACCACCACGCTGATCTACAAAATCTATCGCGAAGGCTTCACCGGGCTGGATCTCTCTTCCTCCGCCGCGCAATCGGTGGTGCTGATGCTGCTGGTGATTGGCCTGACTATCCTGCAATTCCGCTTTGTCGAGCGTAAGGTGCAATACCAATGATTGAGAATCGACGCGGGCTGGACATCTTTAGCCACACCTTGCTGGTGCTGGGCGTGCTGACCATCCTGTTCCCACTCTACATCGCTTTTGTCGCGGCGACGCTGGATAATGAGGCGGTGTATCAGGTGCCGATGACGCTGCTGCCGGGCACGCATTTGTGGGAGAACATCGCGCGCATCTGGACGCATGGCGTGAATGGCAACGGCCCGGCATTTGGCATGATGATGCTCAACAGCCTGCTGATGGCGCTTGGCATCACCATTGGCAAAATCAGCGTCTCGATGCTCTCCGCCTTCGCGCTGGTGTGGTTCCGCTTCCCGCTGCGCTCGCTGTTTTTCTGGCTGATTTTCATCACCCTGATGCTGCCGGTGGAAGTGCGTATTTTCCCAACGGTGGAAGTGATTTCGACGCTGAATATGCTCGACAGCTACAGCGGCCTAACGCTGCCGCTGATGGCATCGGCGACGGCCACTTTCCTGTTCCGTCAGTTCTTTATGTCACTGCCGGACGAGCTGATTGAGGCGGCGCGTATCGACGGTGCCAGCCCGATGCGCTTCTTCTGGGACATTGTGTTACCGCTGTCCAAAACCAATCTCGCCGCGCTCTTCGTGATCACCTTTATCTACGGCTGGAACCAATATCTGTGGCCGCTGCTGATCATCAACGATGCCAGCCTCAGCACCGCCGTCGCCGGAGTGAAAAGCATGATCAACAGCAGCGGCGGGCCGACGCAGTGGAATGAAGTGATGGCGGCAATGTTATTAACCCTGATTCCACCGGTGGTGGTGGTACTCGTGATGCAACGTGCGTTTGTGCGTGGCCTGGTAGAGAGTGATAAATAAATGGCAGGCGTAACCCTTCAGACCGTTACCAAATCGTACGACGGAAAAAATCAGATCATTCAGCCCCTGAATATCACCATTAACGATGGCGAATTTATGGTGATGGTCGGCCCTTCCGGCTGCGGTAAATCGACGCTGCTGCGCATGGTGGCGGGCCTTGAGCGCGTATCGTCGGGCGACATCTACATCGACGACAAACGCGTCACCCACATGGAGCCGAAAGATCGCGGCATCGCCATGGTGTTCCAGAACTACGCGCTCTATCCGCACATGACGGTGGGCGAAAACATGGCGTATGGCCTGAAAATTCGCGGCATGGGCAAAGTGCAGATTGATCAGCGCGTGATGGAAGCCGCGCGCAGCCTCGAGCTGGATCATCTGCTGCATCGCCGCCCGCGTGAGCTGTCGGGCGGACAGCGTCAGCGCGTGGCGATGGGGCGCGCTATCGTGCGTGAACCGGCGGTTTTCCTGTTTGATGAGCCGCTGTCGAATCTGGATGCGCGCCTGCGCGTGCAGATGCGTCTTGAGCTGCAACAGCTGCATCGCCGCCTGAAAACCACCAGCATCTACGTGACGCACGACCAGGTAGAAGCGATGACGCTGGCGCAACGCGTGATGGTCATGAACAAAGGCGTGGTGGAGCAGGTGGGCACGCCGGTGGAAGTCTACGAGCGTCCGGCCAGCCAGTTTGTTGCCTCGTTTATCGGCGCGCCTGCCATGAATTTGCTGCCAGGACAAATCAGCAGCGACGGCACGCGTTTCACGCTGGATGCGCTTAACAGCTTGCTGCTGGGCGAGAGCAGAGCCAAATGGGCCAATCGCCCGCTGACGCTCGGCATTCGTCCCGAACACATTAAGCTCAGCAGCCGCGATGCGGGCGGCATTCCGCTGGTGGTAGAAACGCTGGAGATGCTCGGCGCGGACAATCTGGCGCACGGCCGCATCGGTAACGCGCGCATGGTGGTTCGTTTGCCGCACAGCGAGCGCCCGCTGGCGGGCAGCACCTTGTGGCTGCATCTGCCGTCAGATGCGTTACACTTCTTCGATTCAACCTATGGAAAGCGTCTGGAATGAGTCAACACAACTGGCCTTATCCGCACATTGTCGCGCATCGCGGCGGCGGCAAACTGGCCCCGGAAAATACCCTCGCGGCGATTGATGTCGGCGCGCAGCACGGTCATACCATGATCGAGTTTGATGCCAAGCTGTCGCAAGATAAGCAGATTTTCCTGCTGCACGACGATACGCTGGATCGCACCAGCAACGGTTGGGGCGTGGCGGGCGCGCTGTCGTGGCATAAGCTGTCACAGCTGGATGCCGGCGGCTGGTTTAGCCGCGATTACCAGGGCGAACCGCTGGCGCTGCTAAGCGAAGTGGCCGAGCGTTGTCGCCAGCATCAGATGATGGCGAACATCGAGATCAAACCCACCACCGGGCAGGAGGTGGAAACTGGCCGCAATGTGGCGCTGGCCGCACGCGAACTGTGGCAAGGACAAACCGCGCCGCTGCTCTCCTCCTTCTCTTACGCAGCGCTGGAGGCGGCGATGGAGGCAGCACCTGAACTGCCGCGCGGGTTGCTGCTGGATGAGTGGCACGACGATTGGCAGGCGCTGACCGCGCGTCTGGATTGCGTGTCGATCCATCTCAAACACAAATTACTCGACGCCAAACGCACCGCGCAGCTGAAAGCGGCCGGTCTGCATATTCTGGTGTATACCGTGAATCAGCCCGCGCGGGCGCGCGAGCTGTTGAGTTGGGGCGTCGATGCTATCTGCACCGACCGCATCGATATTATCGGTCCCGACTTCCGCTAGTTCTGCTGCTGTTTCTGGCCCGGCTGCGACTGAATCACCCGCTGCTGGGCGCTATCCCGCTGTTCCTGCACCTTGCGCTGGACATCCTGACTTTGCTGCTGCTGATTCTGCTGCAACCTGAGCTTCTGCTGTTGCTGCTGATTCTGCATCTGCGACTGCATCCGCTGCTGGCTCGGGTTGAAGCCGGGTTTGTTCGGATCGTTGGTGCTGTTCAACGTATTTGCCATGCTGCTTAACGGCAGCAATGCTGCGATCACAATTAGCCATTTGTTCATGGTCTTCCTCCATTCATGCAGCCTGCTGTGTGCTGATGCTGCCAAAGTGGCAACACGCGCTGCAGCCATAAGTTTATGCGATATCACAAACCTATGATCCAGGAGTGCGCCGAATTTAGCTTACTGCTACGCTTTTTACCGTGTTTGCAAACACTTGCATCAATAAATAACAAATGGATACCCATAATAATTCGAGGCGCAGGAAGGCGGCAAACGAGAGAGTCCGATGAGCTTACATCAGTAAGTGATTCGGGTGAACGAGAGCAGCCAACGCATCTGCACCTTGAAGTATGAAGGGTATAAATAACTTTAAAAGGATGGTGGCAGATGAGGATACAGGGCAACGTGCGTCAGTTCGGCTGGGCATTATTGATGAGTTTTACCGTGGTGCAAGGCGCACACGCTGCGCCCGCCAACGCGCCGCCGGTTTCGTATGGCGTTGATAGTGATACCTTTCACCCGGTAAAAGCCAAACATGGCATGGTGGCATCGGTGGATGCGATGGCGACAGAAGTCGGCGTCGATATTCTTAAGCAGGGCGGTAACGCGGTGGATGCGGCGGTTGCGGTGGGTTTCGCGCTGGCGGTGACGCATCCGCAGGCCGGTAATCTCGGCGGCGGGGGCTTTATGCTGCTACGCACTGCATCCGGACGCACCACCGCCATCGACTTCCGCGAAATGGCACCGGCGCGCGCGTCACGCGATATGTTCCTTGATAAGCAGGGCAACGCTGATAGTAAGTTGTCACTCACTTCTCATTTAGCCTCAGGTACGCCGGGCACCGTGGCCGGTTTTGCGCTCGCGGCGCAGAAATACGGCACCTTGCCGCTGAGCACATTACTGGCGCCTGCTATCAAACTGGCGCGTGACGGTATCGTAGTGAACGATGCGCTGGCCGACGATCTCGCCACCTACGGCAAAGAGACGCTGATCAACCACGACAACAGCCGCGCGATTTTCTACAAAGCCGACGGTAAGCCGTATCAGAAGGGCGAACGTCTGGTGCAGAAAAACCTCGCGCGTAGCCTGCAGCTGATCGCCCAGCAAGGGCCGGATGCGTTCTACAAAGGCAAAATCGCTGATGAAATTGCCGGTGAAATGGCGCAGCACGGCGGCCTGATCGGCAAGCCGGATCTGGCGGCCTATCGCGCGGTGGAACGTAAACCGGTGAGCGGCACCTATCGCGGCTATGAAGTGTTCTCCATGCCGCCGCCATCGTCCGGCGGGATTCACATCGTGCAGATCCTCAATATCCTGGAAAACTTCGACCTGGCAAAATTCGGCTTTGGTAGCGCGGATGCGATGCAGGTGATGGCGGAAGCGGAAAAATACGCTTACGCCGACCGTTCCGAATACCTTGGCGATCCTGATTTCGTCAAAGTGCCGCAGCAGGCGCTGACCAGCAAAGCCTACGCCAAAACCCTGGCGCAGCAGATTGACGTCAATAAAGCGCGTCCATCCAGCGAGATCAAGCCGGGCAAACTGGCGCCGTATGAAAGCAATCAAACCACGCACTTCTCGGTGGTGGATAAAGATGGCAACGCGGTCGCGGTGACTTACACGCTGAATACTTACTTCGGCAGCGGCATTGTCGCCGGACAAAGCGGCATCTTGATGAACAATGAAATGGATGATTTCTCGGCCAAACCGGGTACGCCAAACGTCTACGGCTTAGTCGGCGGCGAGGCGAATGCGGTGCAACCGGCTAAACGTCCGCTGTCATCAATGTCGCCTACTATTGTGGCAAAAGACGGTAAAACCTGGCTGGTTACCGGTAGCCCAGGCGGCAGCCGTATTATCACCACCGTGCTGCAAATGGTGGTGAACAGCATCGATTTCGGCATGAACGTAGCGGAAGCGACCAACGCACCGCGCTTCCATCATCAATGGTTGCCCGATCAGCTGCGCGTGGAAAAAGGCTTCAGCCCGGATACGTTGCGCCTGCTGGAAGCCAAAGGCCAGCATGTGAAAGTGATGCCCGCGATGGGCAGCACGCAGAGCATTATGATTGGGCCGGACGGCACGCGTTATGGCGCATCGGATCCGCGTTCAGTGGATGATTTAAGCGCAGGTTATTGATCGCTAATGCGCAATAAATTGCGCCGCTACGGTATGTGCACGTCTTTGTAGCGGCGCGATTTCAAAGGTTATTTCAAGCGCGCCATATAGTGCGTATCCACCATTTCGCCGTCGCGCATGGCGTGACGACGTGCGGTGCCTTCGATCTCAAAGCCAAACTGCTGATACAGGCCAAGCGCTTTATGATTATCGGCGAACACCGTCAGCTCAATGCGCGTCACCTGCAGCCAGTTGTCGCACAAATCAATCATCGCTGACATCAGCGCTTTACCGACGCCGCGCCGATGAAAAGCAGAATCGACGCCCATGCCAAAGGTCGCGGTATGGCGACGGCGCGCCACCGACAGCACTTCCACCGTGAGTTGCCCGGCAATCTGATCGTCAATGCACGCTACTAGCATATGCACACCCGGACGCAGATTACTGAGGCGGTCCTGCCACAGCGTCGGCGATTGGTACGGCAGATGCAGCGTGTTGGCCTGCGGTTCAGGCTGACTGTACATGCGCGTTAAAGCAGCAGCATCTTCGGGAATAGCGTGACGAACAACGATCTGACTCATGAGCGACTCCTTGTGCAAAATGGATAAAATCCCCTTTAACATCAAGGAATTCTCGCTCTTCGTCAATGCAAAATAATTCGCAAAAGGGCTTTACAGACGCGAATGATAATGATTATTATTGCCATGCGAGCTCGGAAACGTCTCCTGACAACCGGGTAAGCACGACATTGCTCACATTGCTTCCAGGTATTATTTAGCCAGCTCGGGTGCTGGCTTTTTTTTTGCCTTTACAGCGTGTATCAGGTTGCCGCACCGGGCCCGACCGGCAGATTGAAGACAAACACCCAAAGCACAAACAGCAGCGTCCAGCCAATCATAAACACCACCGAATACGGCAACATCATCGCCACCAGCGTACCGATGCCCATGTCGCGTCGATAACGCGCCGCCACCGCCATAATCAGGCCAAAGTAACTCATCATGGGTGTAATCACGTTGGTCACCGAATCACCGATGCGATATGCCGCCTGAATCACTTCGGGCGCAAAGCCGACCAGCATCAGCATCGGGACAAAGATCGGTGCGGTCACCGCCCATTGCGCCGAGGCGGAGCCAATCATCAGGTTGATAAAGCCGCAGATCATGATGAAGCAGACAAATAGCAGCGGCGCGCCCATATCGATTGATGCCAGCAGATTAGCGCCTTTCACTGCCACCACGGTGCCGAAATTGCTCCAGTTAAAAAACGCCACGAACTGCGCAGCAAAGAACACCAGCACGATATACATGCCCATGCTGCTCATACTGGCGGACATGGCGTTAATGACGTCGCGATCGTTGCGCATATTGCCGATCAGGCGGCCATATACCATGCCGGGAATAGCGAAGAAGACAAAGATAAACACCACGATGCCCTTCAGGAACGGTGAACCCGCCAGCGTGCCGGTTTTCGGGTTGAGTAACACGCCGTAGCCCGGAATCACGGTCAGGATCAGCAGCAGCGTAACGCCAAGAACCGCCCAGCCCGCGCCTTTCAACGCCCGACGTTCTTGCGTCGTCAGCGCGCCCATATCGCCTCGCACCGCATCACCTTCGCTGTCGTGATATTTGCCCAGTTTAGGTTCGACGATGCTGTTGGTGATCCAGGTGCCAAGAATGGCAATCACGAAGGTACTGACAAACATAAAGTACCAGTTCACTTCCGGGCCAACATGGTAGTCAGGATCGATAATCTGCGCGGCGCTTTGGGTAATGCCCGAGAGCAGCGGATCGATGGTGCCAAGCAGTAAGTTGGCGCTGTAGCCGCCAGAAACCCCGGCAAACGCCGCGGCCAGGCCCGCCAGGGGATGACGGCCCAATGAGTGGAAAATCATCGCGGCCAGCGGAATCAGCACCACATAGCCCAGCTCAGAAGCGGTGTTGGAGATAATGCCAGCGAAGACGATGGTGAAGGTGATGAGCTTTTTCGGTGCGTTAAACACCAGCGCGCGCATCGCCGCCGAGAGCAGCCCTGAATGTTCGGCAATCCCCACACCGAGCAGCGCAACCAACACGGTGCCGAGCGGCGCAAAGCCGGTAAAGTTGGTGACCAGATGGCTGACGATGCGTTGCAAACCTTCGGCACTCATCAGGCTAACCACGTGAATCACACCGTCTGGTGCGCGTCCTGCCGCGCCAACTGGGCGGGGATCGATCACGTTGACGCCAAACGCTGCGGCAACGGCAGACGCAACAATGATAAACAGTGAAAACAGGGCAAATAAAGTAATCGGATGCGGTAATAAATTACCCAGCCATTCAACGGTATTCAAAAAGCGCTCAATCGGGCGCTTAGCGGGTGGAGTGATGTGTTCTGACATAATTTTTCCTTGTTATTCCTGCTTGCAGGGTCCGTGATGCTCATTGTTATGTAGTGGGTTATCTACAAGACCAATCTCGTTCGCACTTCCTCATCAGTAAAACCTGGGTCGTTTTTTTGTTTTCATTCACTTTTTTTGAACAGAGGGATGAAGTTTTTCAGCTATCAATCAATCCTTCGCAGTACCAAACTGTAAAAAACATTGAGGAGAATTGAACATGATTTATGTACGTAAAGCTGAAGAACGCGGTCACGCTAATCACGGTTGGCTGGATAGCTGGCACACCTTTTCTTTCGCCGATTATCACGATGCCAACTTTATGGGCTTCTCGGCACTGCGCGTGATTAACGAAGATGTTATCGATGGTGGTCAGGGTTTCGGCACCCATCCGCATAAAGACATGGAAATCCTGACCTATGTGCTGTCTGGCACCGTTGAACATCAGGACAGCATGGGCAATAAAGAGCAGATTCCGAGCGGTGAGTTCCAAATCATGAGCGCCGGTACCGGCGTGCGACATTCGGAGTACAACGCCAGCGCCACCGATCCGCTGCACCTGTATCAGATCTGGATCATTCCAGAGCGCAAAGGCATTGAGCCGCGTTACGCGCAGCGCCGTTTCGATGATGTTAAAGGCCGCCAGTTTGTGCTGACGCCGGATGAACGTGACGGATCGCTCAAGGTGTTTCAGGACATGACGTTGTCGCGCTGGGTCTTTGCGGAGGGCGAAAGCGATGAAGTGACAGTTGAAGCCGGTCGTCGCGTGTGGATTCAGGTGGTGAAAGGGCTGGTGAGCGTGAATGGCGAACAGGTTGGCAGCAGCGATGCGCTGGCGATTTGGGATGAAAGCGCGCTGAGCATCAAAGCTGACAGCGATGCAGAGATTCTGCTGTTTGATTTGCCACCGGTTTAAAGGTCGCGCAATGAATGGCGCCGCTGCAATATCTGCACGTATTTGTAGCGGCGCGATTGATCGCGCAGGTTTTCCTCAAAGGCAGTGCATGACAAAAAAATGATAAACTCGTCGTATCTCTGATTTCAGGCGCATACGATGAAGAAGAAAAGACCGGTATTACAGGACGTTGCCGATCGCGTCGGCATCACAAAAATGACCGTCAGTCGCTACCTGCGCAATCCCGATCAGGTCTCTGCGGCGCTGCGCGACAAAATCGCCGTGGCGCTGGACGAACTCGGTTACATCCCCAATCGCGCCCCCGATATGCTCTCCAACGCTACCAGCCGCGCTATCGGCGTGCTGCTGCCTTCCTTAACCAACCAGGTTTTCGCCGACGTATTGCGCGGCATTGAGGCCGTCACCGACGAAGCGGGTTACCAAACGCTGGTGGCGCATTTTGGCTACAACGCGCAGAAAGAGGAGTTACAGCTGCGATCGCTGCTCGGCTGGAACATCGACGGCGTGATCCTCACCGAGCGTACCCATACGCCGGGCACGCTGCGCATGCTGGAAGTAGCGGGCATTCCAGTGATTGAGATGATGGATTCGGTCACGCCGTGCCTCGATATGGCGGTGGGCTTTGATAACGTCGAAGCCGCGCGGCAGATGACGCATGCTATTCTGAAAAAAGGCCATCGCCATACGGTTTACCTCGGCGCGCGCCTTGATGAACGTACCTTGCAGAAGCAACAGGGCTACGAAAAAGCGATGCGCGAAGCGGGGCTCACGCCACACAGCGTGATGATGGAAGATGCCTCCTCTTTCAGCGCCGGCGCGCAACTGCTGTGCGAGGCGCAAAAGCGCTATCCGGAAACTGACAGCCTGTTTTGTACCAACGATGACCTCGCGGTAGGCGCGATGTTTGAGTGCCAGCGTCAGGGATTACGCGTGCCGCAGCAGATGGCGATTGCCGGTTTCCACGGCCACGACATTACGCAAGTGGTGAATCCGCGCCTCGCCACGGTGTTAACGCCGCGCGAGCGTATGGGACGGGAATCGGCATCGATGCTGCTGGCGCGCATTGGCGGCGATCGCACACTAACGCAACCGCTGGATGTTGGCTTTGAAATCTCCGAAGGTGACAGCATCTGATTTTGGCGATTATTTGAGTCAGTTCACACTTTCGTGCTTTTCCACCTGAGAAGGGTTGCCAGCCTTTCAGTGGGCTCTGACAATGGCAGCTCAATTTGTTATCGGTAACATTGGGCAGAATTCACTGCCGGAGCGCAAAACAATGACAACGCCATCTCCATCGCACCACGTCTTTATCCTGATGGGCGTTTCCGGCAGCGGAAAATCTGCCGTCGCCAATCAGGTCTCTCATCAGTTAAACACTGCGTTCCTCGATGGGGATTTCCTCCATCCGCGCAGCAACATCATGAAAATGGCGGATGGCCATCCGCTGGACGACAACGATCGCCAGCCGTGGCTGCAGGCGCTGAATGATGCGGCATTTGCCATGCAGCGCACGCAGGAGATCTCCATCATCGTCTGTTCGGCGCTGAAAAAGTCCTATCGCGACATCCTGCGTCAGGGCAACGAGAACCTGAAATTCATCTATCTGCAGGGCGACTTCGAAACCATTGAATCCCGCCTGAAAGCGCGTAAAGGTCACTTCTTCAAACCGCAGATGCTGGTGACGCAGTTCGCCACGCTGCAGGAACCCGGCGCGGATGAGCCCGATGTACTGGTGGTTGATATCAATCATTCACTGGATGAGGTAGTTGCGGCCACGGTTGCGACCATTGAGGGTGCAATCAACAAGGGTTAGTCATGAGTACCGCAACGCTAGTGTTAACCGCAGCAGGCTCTGTCCTGCTGCTGCTGTTTTTGGTGATGAAAGCGCGTATGCACGCCTTTGTTGCCCTGATGTTAGTCTCCATTGGTGCCGGTCTGTTCTCCGGCATGCCGCTCGATAAAATCGCACAAACTATGGAAAAAGGCATGGGCGGAACGCTCGGCTTTCTCGCCATTGTGGTGGCGTTAGGCGCGATGTTCGGCAAGATCCTGCATGAAACCGGCGCCGTCGATCAGATCGCCATTCGCATGTTGAAAACCTTTGGGGAAAGCCGCGCGCACTATGCGATGGGCGTCGCTGGCTTGATCTGTGCGTTGCCGCTGTTCTTTGAAGTGGCGGTGGTGTTGCTGATCAGCATTGCGTTCGCCGTGGCGCGTCGCACCCAAGGCAATTTAGTTAAGCTGGTGATCCCGCTGTTTGCCGGTGTTGCGGCGTCCGCCGCGTTTCTGCTGCCGGGACCCGCGCCGATGCTGCTGGCCGCGCAGATGCACGCTGATTTTGGCTGGATGATTCTGCTGGGCCTGTGCGCCGCGATTCCGGGCATGCTGATTGCGGGCCCGCTGTTTGGCAGCGTTATTGCGCAGCACGTCAGCTTTAGTGCACCGCCGGAAGATCATCAGCCGGAAGTGGAAGAGGGCAAACTGCCGTCGTTTGGCTTTAGTCTGGCGCTGATTCTGTTCCCGCTGCTGCTGGTGGGCCTGAAAACCATCGGCGCACGCTTCACAACGCCGGGTTCCCATCTGTATGAGTGGCTGGAGTTTATCGGCCATCCGTTCACCGCGATTCTGCTGGCCTGTCTGGTGGCGATTTATGGCCTGGCTTATCGTCAGGGCATGGATAAAGAGAAGGTGATGCAGGTGTGCGGCAGCGCGCTGCAACCGGCGGGCATTATTCTGCTGGTGATTGGTGCGGGCGGCGTGTTTAAGCAGGTGCTGGTGGATTCGGGCGTTGGCCCGGTTTTAGGACATGCGTTGACCGGCGCAGGTATGCCGATTGCGCTGGCGTGCTTCATCCTTTCTGGCGCGATTCGCGTGATTCAGGGTTCGGCCACCGTGGCGTGTTTAACCACCGTCGGTTTAGTGATGCCGGTGATAGAACCGCTGCACTACAGCGGCGCGCAGCTGGCCGCGCTGTCGATCTGTATCGGCGGCGGCTCGATCATTATCAGTCATGTGAATGATGCGGGTTTCTGGCTGTTTGGCCGCTTCACCGGCGCCACCGAAGCCGAAACGCTGAAGACATGGACGCTGATGGAAACCATTTTGGGCACCACCGGCGCGATTGTTGGCATGATTGCGTTTAGTTTGCTGTCGTGATGTAAAACCAGCGCAATACATTGCGCCGCTACGCGATTTGTAGCGGCGCGATTTATCGCGCGATTCTGACCTTCTTAATCCTCTTCCCGCTCATCATCCGGCTGATCTAAAACCGTGTACGCCACGGCGCAGAACAGCGAATTTAAACGCTTCATATCGCCCAGTAAGCCAAGGTGCAAAGAGCTCGTCTCAATGCTTTGCACATTCTGCAGATGCAAGCGCTCGACGTGCGCGTGAGAGAAACGGCGAATCAGGATGCGGAAGCGGTGCTTGGATCGGCGCAGGCGTTTGGCGCTGGTGACATCGTGCGACAAAAACACCGACAAACTCAGACGCAGGTTATACAGCACCTGTTCCTGCAAGGTTTGCAGCTCCTCCAGTCCTTCGGCAGAGAAGGCACGGCGCGCGGTCAGTGACTTATCCGCTACGTCGGCGCACATGCGTTCGATAATGTCGCCCGCCTGCTCCAGGTTGAGCGCCATCTCAATGATCTCCGCCCAGCGGCGCGAATCATCCTCCGGCAAATCCTCTTTCGGCATACGCGCCAGATAGAGTTTGATCGCGGTGTAAAGCACATCAACATCATCATCCAGCCGCCGCACCGCGCGCTCTTCGCGCAGGTCGCCATGCACCACCTTATTGAATGACTCAATCATCTGCTCGACCACATCACCGATGCGCAGTGTTTCGCGTGAGGCGTTAGCCAGCGCTAACGCTGGCGTATCCAGCGCGCTGCTGTCGAGGTGTTTGGGTTTGAGATGGGCTTCGTTTTCGGGATCATCGGCAATCATACGGCGGCACAGGCGCGCCATTGGATCGGCAAACGGCACCATGACTAAACAGCGAATCAGGTTGTAGAAGACGTGGAAGAAGATCACCAGCTCTTCATCATTGACTGGCAGCTTATCCAGCACATCGGCGACAACATTGACGAACGGCAAAATGGCGATGCTGCCAATCAGCTTAAACAGCAGGCTGCCGAGCGCAACGCGTTTGCCCGCTGCATTGGAGCCGCTGGCGTTGATCATCGCCAGCAGGCCGCTGCCGAGGTTGGCACCAATCACCAGACAGAGTGCCACCTTGAAGGAGATGACACCGGTAGCGGTCAGCGTGGCGGTAATCAGGACCGCCGCGAGGCTGGAGTAACTGATGATGGCGAACACCGCGCCAATCAGTGCATCGAGCATCACATCGCCGGTCAGCGTCGAGAACAGCACCTGAACGCCCGCCGCCTGGGTGATCGGTTTGGCGGCCGCGACAATCAGCTGCAGCGCCAGTAGAATCAGGCCAAGCCCAATACTGGCGCGGCCTAACTGCCCAATGCGCGTTTGCTTGCGGCTGAGAAAGAACACCACGCCAAAGAAGATAAACAGCGGCGACAGCCACGACAAATCAAAAGTCAGGATGCGCGCCATGATCGCGGTCCCGACATCCGCGCCCAGCACCACCACCAGCGCAGGCGTCAGGCTGACCAGATTCTGTGCAACAAAGGAGGTAACCAGCAGCGTGGTGGCGTTACTGCTCTGCACCAGCGCCGTGACGCCAATGCCGGCAAGAAACGCCATCGGTTTTTTTTCGACGCTGCGGCTGAGTACGCGACGCAGATCGGCACCGTAAACGCGCATGATGCCGGTGCGCACAATGTGTGTGCCCCACACCAGCAGCGCAACGGCAGAAAGTAAATTAAGCAGAGTTAACACGTATAGAGGCTCCTCATCCGTCAGGCTCAAACCACACCGATTGCCAGCCTGACGGTGAGCACAACCGGTAAAACCTTCGCCGCGTTGTGTCGCCTTTTTTCGTTTAAATTAAGCAACCTGGCGCAACGTCGACATCTCTAACTGTAGCCCAATCTGCATACCAGCGGGATGCAAATCTGCCACGCTGCGGTTGAGTACATCAATCGAAAGCTCCACGTTTTGCGCGCGCACCCGATAGCGAATCACGTTGCCAAGCAAGCTGTGGCTGAGGATGGTGGCGGGAATGCCCGCCTGCGGCGCGCACAGCTGGATCGACTCCGGGCGAATCGCTACCTGACCGCTAAACGCCTGTCCGGTCAGCTGCGTTGCCTGTTCCGCGCTCAGCAGGTTGTAGTTGCCGATAAAGCCGGCGGCAAACAGATCGGCCGGTTGGGTATAGAGCATTTCCGCGTTGCCGTTCTGCACGATCTTTCCCCGATTCATCAGCACGATGCGATCGGACATGGTCAGCGCCTCTTCCTGATCGTGGGTGACAAACAAGGTAGTGAGTTTCAGCTCGCGCTGAATATTGCGGATCTGTTCACGCAGATGGCGACGAATGCGCGCATCCAGCGCCGACAGCGGTTCATCCAGCAACAGCAAGCGTGGACGCGTCACCAGCGAACGCGCCAGCGCCACGCGCTGACACTGTCCGCCAGAGAGCTGATGCGGATAACGCCGCGCGAAGTCGGTGAGTTCCACCAGCGCCAGTACCTCCATCACGCGTTTCTGAATCTCGCTGCTCGCCAGTTTCTGCATCTTCAGGCCAAACGCCACGTTCTTCTCAACCGTCATGTTGGGGAACAGCGCGTAGCTCTGGAACACCATGCCGATGGTGCGCTTCTGCGGCGTCAGCGGCACGATATCCTGACCTTGCAGCAATACTTTGCCGCTATCCACTTCGGTTAACCCGGCGATACAGCGCAGCAGCGTCGATTTGCCGCAGCCGCTGGGGCCGAGCAGCGTAACAAACTCGCCTTCTTCGGCACTGAAATCGATGTTTTCAAAAATGGTGGTCGGACCGTAGCTTTTGTTCAGCTGGGTGACGCTCAGATAACTCATGGTCAGCCTCGTTCAGGATTGAGGGCATTCGCCAGCCAGGTAACCAGCAGGACGACGGCAAAATAGGAGATCACCAGCGCGCTGGTGAAATGGCCGCTGCCGTTGCGCATGTTAAACAGATAAACCTGCAAGGTTTCATAACGGGTGCCGACCAGCATATTGGCGAAGACAAACTCACCAATCAGGAAGGAGAAGGAGAGCAGCACCGCGATAAATACCCCTTTGCGCAGGTTCGGCAACACCACAAACAGCGCCGCCTGCCAGGTGCTGGCACCGAGCAGCTGCGCGGCATCAATCAGCTCTTTCAGGTTGATGGCCTGCATATTGTTGGAGATGGCGCGATAGATAAACGGCAAGGCGATGGTGAAGTAGCAGCCGATCAAAATCCACGGCGTGCCGGTCAGCATCAGCGGCGACGACGAATAGAGTTGCAGCAGCCCGACCGACGACACCACCGGCGGCACGGCGAAGGGCATCAGGATCAGCACGTTCATCACCGCATCCAGTTTCGGATAGTAGTAAGCGATTACAAACATGGCAGGCAGCACCAGCACCAGCGAGAACAACAGCGCACCGCAGCAAACCAGCAGTGAATGACCGAGCGCGGTCAGGAAACGCGCATCGCTCCACAGCGCGCTGAGCCACTTCAGCGTAAAGCCCTGCGGCAGGATGGTGTCGCTCCAGCTGGTGGAAATGCCGTACAGTAACGTCGCCAGTAGCGGCGCGGCTAAAATGGCCAGCAGCAGCCAGACAATCAGGCGATGATAAAATTTTTCCGCGCGCGACACGTGTAGCTCCTCAGGAAGGTTTGGCGTTGAGATAGCTGCGGCGCACCAGATACTGCTGCACCACGGTAATCAGCGCCATAATCAGCACCAGCAACATCGCCAGCGCGCCGCCGGTGTTGGGATCGAGCGAGATGTCGCCAGAGACCAGCGCGGCAATGCGTACCGGCACCACGTTAAAGTTGCCGGTAGTGAGCGCGTAAATGGTGGCGTAAGCGCCGAGCGCGTTCGCCAGCAAAATCACGAAAGTACCGAGCAGCGCCGGGAACAGAATCGGCAAACCGATGTGCCACCAATAGCGCCAGCGGCCCGCACCCAGCAGCGCGGCAGACTCTTGCCAATCCTGTCGCAAGCCATCAAACGCGGGATAAAGCAGCAAAATGCCGAGCGGGATTTGGAACCAGGTGTACACCAGCACCATGCCGTCACGCGAAAACAGCTTAAAGCCTTCCAGCACGCCGTAATGGCGCAGCAGCAGCGTCAGACAACCGTTCAGGCCGAGCAGAATGACGAAGGCAAACGCCAGCGGTACGCCGGCGAAGTTGCTGGTCATGTTGGTAAATGACATCAAAAAGCGCTGAAAGCGGCCGCTGCCGAGTTGATGCAGCGAATATCCGGCAACCAGTGAGATCAGCAGGCCGTAAATGCTCGACCAGATGGAGATGTCCAGCGACAGGCGAAACGCCTGCAAATAGAACGGCGAGGTGAGGATATCGCTGTAGTTGTCGAAGCCCCAACGCTCATTGATGTCGCTCCAGAAGCTGTTGATGGCAATCCACAGCAGCGGCGCGAGCTGGAATGCCACCCAGAACAGCGCAAACGGCAGCAGCAATAGCGCGGCGAGCGTTTTGCCTTTCATTACTGCGGCTCCGCCAGTAACGCGCGACATAGCGGTTTGTCATGTTCGACGCCGAGCAAGGTGCACACGATGCCACACAGTTCGGTCTGCTGCGGCTGAAGATCCGGCTGCAGCGAGAAACCTTTGCCAAACACGAACAGCGGCACCTGCGTCTCTTCCGGCAAAATGCCGCCGTGCGAGCGGTCATCGTTCATGCCGTGATCGGCGGTGACAATCACCTGATAACCGGCCGCCAGCCAGTCCGGCATCCACTGCGACAGATAACCATCGGCCATGCGCGCGCGGTTGCGATACTGCGGCGATGACAGGCCGTGCTTGTGTCCGGCATCGTCAATGTTCATCGGGTGGATCAGCAGGAAGTCGGGATCGTGCCGCAAACGTAGGCTTTCTGCATCTTCAAACAGGTGGGAATCCGGATAACCGTCGTCCCAGTAAAAGTGGCCATACTGAATCGGCAGATCGGGCGCGACCGTGTGGCGGTCGCGCGCCGCGTTGAACGGGGATTGATTGTAGAGCTCACTCACCCAGTGGTAGGCGGCTGCCGCGGTGGTGAGACCGGCGGCACGTGCGTAATGGAAGATGCTGCGCTGATTACTCATGCGACTGACGCCGTTGTGAATAATACCGCTGCGCACCGGTGGAATGCCGGTGAGAATGCATTCGTACAGCGGGCGCGACAGCGAAGGCAGTTCGCAAGTCAGCGTATAATATTGGCCGTTGCCCTGCGCGCATTCAGCAAACAGATAGCCCATTGCGTGCTGCGCTACCTGATTACTCAGCCCATCCAACACCACCAGGATAGTTTTCATCCCTCGCTCCTTACTGCTTCATATTAATGATGACGTTCTCTTGCCACAGACGCGGCAGCATTTTCGAGGTTTTATCCCACGCGGCCTGGTCTTTGATTGGACGGGCATTCTTATACTCAGACTGCGGCAGCAGCTTGGCCTGCACGTCGGCGGGCAGAGTTAAATGCTCGGCACGAATCGGGCGCGCATAGCCTTTCGCCAGGTTGATCTGGCCTTCATCAGACAAGATGTATTCACGCGCCAGCTTTGCGGCGTTCGGATGTTTGGCGTATTTATTGATGACGGTGCTGTAGCCAGAAGTGACGGAACCGTCGGAAGGGATCACCACTTCGTAGCGGTTTTTGTCGATCTGATCGCGGTAGTTCAGACCGTTAAAGTCCCACACCACCGCCACCTGAATTTCGCCTTTTTCAATGTTGGCAATCACCGGATCGGTCACGCCAAGACGGCCTTCTTTCGCCAGATCGCCGAAGAAGCTCAACGCCGGTTTCACATTCTTCTCGTCACCGCCTAATGCATAGCTGGCCGCCAACACGCCGTTCGCTGCCTGAGCCGCAGTGCCGACGTCACCGATAGTGACCACATACTTACCTTTCTTCAGATCGGCCCAGCTGTGCGGCACATCTTTGACCTGCTGCTTATCCACCAGGAACGCGATGGTGCCGGTATACGCCAGCATCCAGTTGCCATCCTGATCTTTTGCCCAGCTCGGGATTTGCTCCCAATGCGTTGGCTTATACGGTTGCGCCACGCCTTTAGCGACGGCAATCGGACCGAAAGCAGCGCCCACATCACCGATATCGGCGCTGGCGTTCTCTTTCTCTGCAGCAAATTTTGCCAGTTCCTGCGCCGAGGACATGTCGGTGTCGCTGTGCTTCAGGCCATATTTGCTGTTGAGGTCACTCCAGGTATCTTTCCAGTTGGCCCAGCTATCTGGCATGCCGACGCTGTTGACCTGACCTTCGGCACGCGCCGCTTTTTCTAACGCGGCGAGGTCATTATCTGCGGCTTGCGCGGCGGGCAGCGCAAGCAGTACGGCACTGGCTACTACAGAGGCGATAAACGCTTTCATCTCGATTGCTCCCGGTATATGTTGTGGGACTTCTTGGTCTAGTCCAGCAAGAACCGAGCCAATGTAGCCCGAATAGATGAAGGTTTTATGACCATGGTGGTGAAACGGGGTGTGGCGCGACGATCCACATGCGGTTACAGCGCGCTAAAGCGTGGGTTGTTCTCTGTCACATTGTAGTCATCGAACTGTCATAGTGCAGATTTGCCCCAAAATGAGGCTGAAAAATGATGTCGAAAACGGCGGATGTGATTGCAGCAGGGCTGCGGGAACGCATTGAAAGCGGTGAATTTGCCGGTGGTCGTTTGCCCGCCGAACGTAGCTTAAGCGAACACTATTCCACCACGCGCATTACGCTGCGTGAGGCGCTGGGTTTGCTGGAAGCGCAGGGCATTATCTATCGTGAACTGCGTCGTGGCTGGTTTCTCGCACCGCCTCGGCTGGTCTACAACCCCTCTCATCACAGCCATTTTCACGCCATGGCCGCTGAGCAAGGCCGTATTGCCAGCACTGAAGTGCTGGAGGCGCGCGAAGTGCCAGCGCAATTAGCCATCGCGCGTCATCTGCAACTGCTGGAGGGCGATCGGGTTTACCGCATTCGCCGTTTGCGCCGTATTGATGGTCGCGCCGTGTTGTATGTCGAGCATTACCTCAATCCCGCCTTCTTTCCGGGATTGCTGGATGAAGACCTGACGCGTTCACTCACCGATCTTTATGACCAGCGCTATGGCATTCGCTACGGCGGCGCGCGTTTTACCATTTTGCCGGGACCGCTGCCGGTGCGCGCTGCGCCTGCGCTCAACGTGGCGAGCGGCACGCCCGGCTTGTTGATCACCCGCATCAATCGCGATCAGCACAAGCGCGTGATTGATTGCGACTGCGAGTTCTGGCGCTATGACGCGCTGTGTGTGGATGTCGAAGTATAAATATTGTGATTTTGATCACACTACAGCATGATAGCGCCAGTGAGTAATTGAGAGCGTGAGGCGCAAAAATGACAATAAAAACAGGGGTTGGGCAGTACATCTCTTTAGCATTGCAGTGGGTGCTGAATATTGGTCTGATCATTCTGGCCATTATTCTGGTGGTGTTCCTCGGTAAAGAAACCATTCATCTGGCCAACGTGCTGTTGAGCACCGGCGAGCAGACGTCTTCCTATCTGCTGATTGAAGGCATCGTTATCTATTTCCTCTACTTCGAATTTATCGCCTTGATTGTGAAGTACTTTCAGTCGGGCTATCACTTCCCGCTGCGCTACTTCATCTACATCGGCATCACGGCGATTATCCGCCTGATCATCGTCGACCATAAAAATCCGTTCGATACGCTCTACTACTCGGCGGCGATTTTGATTCTGGTGGTGACGCTGTGGTTGGCGAACAGTAACCGCCTGAAACGCGAGTAATAATATCGCGTGGCACAACGAGCCGTGCCACGCATTCTCCTCTGCGCTAAACTAGGGCAACTTTTTTCCCGGAGATGTCCTGATGTCGCATGACGCGCTGCGCCAGTTACGCGCACTGCACTGGCTGCCAGCCTCTTCACCGCAGCTTTCTGCCCCGCTACTTGACTGGTTAATGGAAGAAGACTCCATGACGCGTCGCTTCGAGCAGCATTGCCAGCAAGTGACCGTAAAACTGATCCGCGAAGCATTTATTGGCGCTGAAGAGATCTCGGAGGAAGCGGAATTTTTGCCCGCCGACCCGCGCTTCTGGTTACGTGAAATTGTGCTGTGCGGTGATGGCGAACCCTGGCTGATTGGCCGCACCGTGGTGCCAGAAAGCACGCTGAACGGCCCCGAGCAGATGCTGCAACAGCTCGGTACGCGCCCGCTTGGCCGCTATCTATTCTCTTCATCTACCCTGAGCCGCGATTTTATCGATCCCGGTCAGGTTGGCGATTTATGGGGACGCCGTTCCCGCCTGCGTTTGTCGGGCAAGCCGCTGCTGTTAACTGAACTGTTTTTACCGGCGTCGCCGCTCTATCGCGCGCTGGATCAAGGATAAAACCACTGTGCAAAACACCTTACCCATGACCAAATGGCAGGCTTACTGCCGCCTGATGCGTATCGATAAACCCATCGGCACTGTGTTACTGCTGTGGCCAACTCTGTGGGCACTGTGGCTCTCCGGCATGGCGATTCCACCGCTGCCGGTGCTGCTGGTGTTTGTGCTCGGCGTTATCGTGATGCGTGCTGCCGGCTGCGTGATCAACGATTACGCAGACCGCAAAATCGATGGTCACGTCAAGCGCACGGCGTCACGTCCGCTGGCCAGCGGCGCGGTATCCGGGAAAGAGGCGAAGCTGCTGTTTGCCGGTCTCGGTTTGCTGGCGTTTATGCTGGTGTTGACCATGAACACCATGACCATTTTGCTGTCGTTTGGCGGCCTGGCGCTGGCGTGGGTTTATCCGTTTATGAAGCGCTACACGCATCTGCCGCAGGTGGTGCTCGGCGCAGCGTTTGGTTGGGCGATTCCGATGGGATGGGCAGCAGTTAGTGAGTCCTTACCTTTAGCCTGCTGGCTGGTTTTCCTGGCGAACATCTGCTGGACGGTGGCCTATGACACGCAGTACGCGATGGTCGATCGCGATGACGATTTGAAGATCGGCGTAAAATCGACGGCGATTCTGTTTGGCCGTTACGACAAACTGATTATTGGTTTACTGCAGCTGGCAACGCTCGGTTTGATGGCGCTGGTGGGCATGATGCTTCAACTGAATGGGGCGTTTTACTGGTCGCTGCTGCTGGCTGCGGGCTTGTTTGTGCATCAGCAGAAGCTAATTGCCCAGCGCGAGCGCGATCCCTGCTTCCAGGCGTTTCTGAATAACAACTATGTGGGCATGGTGCTGTTTCTCGGCATTCTGCTCAGCACCGTGCCGTTCGCGGATCTGTTATAAACAAAAAAGGCGCACTGAAGTGCGCCTTTTTATTAGCTTATCGCCGCGTTAATCGTGGGTGACCGCGCTTTCAATCGTCAGACGCACGTCGCTGGTCACCAGTTCCGCCAGCATCTGCCACATCATATGACTGCGTTCGGCATCGGCATCGCCTTTGTCACTGATATATCCTTCATCACGCAGCGTGAGGACCAGCGCAGTAAACACTGCTTTATCAAAGAACTCTGGTGCGTTGATACCGTGCAGCACAGACAGGCGTTGAGCCAGCGTGCGGCTCTCTTTCTCCAGCGTGCCACGGTTGATGGCCGGTTTCGCGCTGAGGATAGCGAAGGTAATCGCGAAGCGCTGCAGCGTCTCACGAATACCCGCCGCTAGCAGTTGCAGCGAACGGTGACGTGCCGGCGTCATTCTTAGTTGACCATCCTGCAAGGTGATCAGGCCCTGACGCGCCATCTCTGCACAGAGTGCGTTAAGTAGCGCAGGCAACTCCGCCTTGTCCCAGCGCAAGAACAACTCGCTCTTTAGCATCGGATATACCAGGCTAACCTGACGCAGCAGCTCTGCTTCGCTGATTTCCCGATGTTGTTGCACGATGGCGGCAATCAACGATGGCATCACCAACATGTGATGAATGTTGTTGCGATAGTAGGTCATCAGCACCGCCTGCTCGCGCGGCAGGATGATGATGTCGCCAATGCTGTCTTGCTCGGTCTCGAACTTGTTCATGCCCATGGCGTGATCAAGCAGCGCTTCGGCGCTCATGTCAGGCACCGTGGCTTCTGGCGAATAGGGCACATTGCGCAGCAGCTGGGTGTAGCACTCTAATTGCTCAATCAGCTGTTCGCGGGTCAGTGAACGCTGACGTGACGCCAGCAGTGCAGTGACGCACAGGTTCATGGCGTTGGCTGCACCGGCTTCGTTGATGCGCACCATCAGCTTCGCCGCAATGTCATTCACGGCGGGCGTCATCCAGGCAGGGCGTTGCGGTTCGATAGGATCAATCGCATCACGCCATTCGGGCACGTTTTTGTTCAGATAGTTCATCAACGGCAGGGGTTCACCGAAGTTAACGTAGCCCTGTCCCAGGTTGCGCAGCTTACGTAAACCGCGCACCATCTGCAGGAAGCTCTCTTTCTCTTTGGCCGCACCCCGCAGCTCTTTGGCGTAGGTGCCCACTTCCATCACATGCTCGTAGCCAATGTAAATCGGCACGAAGGTGATTGGACGACTGCCGCCGCGCAGCATCGCCTGCAGCGTCATTGATAGGGTGCCGGTTTTTGGATCCAGCAAACGACCGGTACGCGAACGTCCGCCTTCCACAAAGTATTCCACGGAGTAACCCCGGCTAAACAGCTCGCCAAGATATTCACGGAACACGGTGGAATAGAGTTTGTTGCCCTTAAAGGTACGACGAATAAAGAAGGCGCCCAGACGACGGAAAATCGGGCCGGCTGGCCAGAAGTTCAGGTTAATACCGGCAGCAATGTGCGGCGGCACCAGGCCTTGATGATAAAGCACGTAGGAGAGCAGCAGGTAATCCATGTGGCTGCGGTGGCAGGGCACATACACAATCTCATGACCATCCTGCGCCAGCTGACGCACGCGCTCACCGCCATGCACGTTGATGCCCTGATACAGGCGGCTCCACAGCCAGCCCATCACGCGGTCAGTGACTTTAATCGCTTCATAAGAGAAGTCCGCCGCCACTTCTTCCATCATTTCGATGGCGTTCTGCTGGGCTTTCTCATGCGAAATCTTTTTGCTGCGCGCTTCATCTTCTACTGCTTTTTCGATCGCTTTGGATTGTAACAGCTTGTTGAAGAGATCCTGACGTGCAGGCAGACGCGGGCCGACCGCGGCCAGACGTTGGCGGGCAAAATGAATGCGCGCCACGCGAGCCAGCTTTTGGGCAATCGACTTATCGGTGCCGTGCTCGGTCGCCATCTGGCGCAACGAAACGGTTTGCGAGAAGCGAACAAAGCTGTCGCGGCCGTGCCACAAAATGGCGAAGAACTTCTGCACGCCATTGAGCACGCGCAGATGTGGCGTGGATTCACCGGAGGTTTCACGTCCCGGCGCACGACCAAACATCACCGCGACCGGCAGCATTTGCACATCGAGTTGCGGGTTGCTGCGGTGCAAATCCAGATAATCGTGGAACAGCTTTACCGATTCGGGATTGGCCACGAAATAGGGAATTACGCGTGGGCCATCGTGAATAAACACGTGGCGCGGCAGCAGGGTGCCATCGATCTCCAGCGGAGCCAGCGGATCGGGCAGATCATGTTTCAGGCATTGAGCACGCAGTGTGAGCAGGTCAGCCTTTGAATCATAAGGCAAAACATACATCACCGGACGTGTCGGATCGATCCCATGTTCAGAGATAGGATCGGTCGGAATGACCTTACTTTTTACCAAAATAGAGAGTGGTAAATTCAATAATTTGTAATAGAGTTTACGCCAACCTGACATAGACAACTTTAAGCCTCTTGTTAGCAAAGCGCGGCAAGCATACCAGAAAGCGCAGCGAAGGTCTGTGGCTCTGCCGCCTCATACTGCCCACACATTGACGTCAAAATAGTTCAAGGGTTCCATAGACATGGCAAATAACGTCACCGGTTTAGTAAGAATAGTGAAAGCCGCCGGTTATTCCTGGCAGGGCCTGCGTGCCGCATGGCAGCACGAAGCCGCTTTTCGGCAGGAAGCCATTGCCGCGCTGGTGGCCATTCTCGTAGCTTGCTGGCTGGATGTAGATACCCTTTCCCGCATCCTGATGATTGGCTCGGTAGTGCTGGTTATCATCGTTGAGATCCTTAATAGCGCTATCGAAGCGGTGGTCGACCGCATCGGGCAGGAGCAACATCCGCTCGCGGGCCGCGCCAAAGATATGGGATCGGCTGCCGTATTGCTGACTATCTTACTGGCTCTGTTCGTCTGGAGCGCGCTGCTCTGGACGCATTTGAGATAGGGATTCCAGATTCATCAAACCGCTGATTTTTCCCTCTGTTACGGTTTTCATTTCGCGAATACCTGTATATACTCACAGCGACTGTATAAACAACCAGGGGGCGGGATGAAAGCGTTAACTGCACGGCAGCAACAGGTCTATGACCTGATTCGCGACCATATTAACCAGACGGGCATGCCGCCAACGCGTGCGGAAATTGCTGCGCAACTGGGTTTCCGCTCGCCCAATGCTGCCGAAGAGCATCTGAAAGCGCTGGCGCGTAAAGGCGTAATTGAAATTGTTTCCGGCGCATCGCGCGGAATTCGTTTGCTGATGGAAGAAGAACCGAGCGAAGGGCTGCCGCTGATTGGCCGCGTCGCTGCCGGTGAACCTTTGCTGGCTCAAGAACACATCGAAGCCCACTATCAGGTGGATGCTAACCTCTTTAAACCGAGCGCCGATTTCCTGCTGCGCGTGAGCGGTATGTCGATGAAAGACATCGGCATTATGGATGGCGATCTGTTAGCGGTACACAAAACGCAGGAAGTGCGTAACGGCCAGGTTGTCGTGGCGCGCATTGATGATGAAGTCACAGTGAAACGCTGGAAAAAGCAGGGTGCGATTGTCCATCTGCTACCTGAAAACACCGATTTTCAGCCGATTGTCGTGGATACCCGTGAGCAGTCGCTAACCGTTGAAGGTTTAGCTGTCGGGATTGTGCGCAACGGCGAGTGGCTCTGATCAGTTTCTGATCCACTTTAACTGCGGCGGTGCGTGTTTGCGCTGACCGCAGTCTGCTGTTTTACTTCTCTGTGACTCTTTCTGCGGCTCATTCTGGCGCCATTACGCTGATTACCGCACACAACGGAATGGGCTAATGCAGCTGTTTTCCTCCTCAGATAAAACGCTCTGGCGGCTAGCGCTGCCGATGATCCTGTCAAATATCACCGTCCCATTACTGGGTGTGGTGGATACCGCCGTTATTGGTCATCTCGATAGCCCAATCTACCTCGGTGGCGTCGCCGTGGGCACAACCGCCACCAGCTTCATCTTTATGCTCCTGCTGTTCCTGCGCATGAGCACCACCGGACTCACCGCTCAGGCATTTGGCGCCAATGACAAAACGGCGCTGGCGCGCGCCTTAACACAACCGCTACTGATTGCGCTGGTTTTTGGTGCGCTGTTTATGGTGCTGCGAACGCCGGTCAGCAGCCTGGCGGCAGCTTTAATGGGTGGCAGCCCGGAAGTGCAGCAACAGGCGAAAATATTTATTGAGATTCGCTGGCTGAGTGCGCCCGCAACCTTGGCCAATTTGGTGATTCTTGGCTGGCTGCTGGGCGTGCAGTATGCGCGGGCACCGATGGTGCTGCTAATCATCGGCAACCTGGTGAATATCCTGCTGGATCTGCTGTTCGTGCTCAAACTGCATTGGGGTGTCGCCGGAGCGGCGGCGGCTACCGCGCTGGCAGAATATGTCACGCTGGGCGTGGGTTTATGGATGGTGGCGCGGGTGCTAAAGATGCGCGGTATCCATTTTGCTTTACTCAAAAGCAGCTGGCGCGGCGATGCGGCGCGGCTATTCCGCCTCAATCGCGACATTATGCTGCGTTCTTTGATGCTGCAAATCTGCTTCGCGTCGCTCACCATCCTTGGCGCACGCATTGGGCCGGATGTAGTGGCAGTCAATGCGGTGCTGCTGATGTTCCTCACTTTCACCGCATACGCGCTGGATGGATTTGCCTACGCGGTTGAAGCCTGTTCGGGTGAAGCGGTTGGGGCCAAAGATCGCAGCCGACTATTGCTGATTTGGCATGCGGCTTGTCGCCAGGCATGCTTCGTCGCCGCGATCTTTGCGCTGATTTATGCATTCACCGGTCCGGAGATTGTGGCGATGTTGACGTCACTGGAAGCGCTACGAGAGATGGCCGACCGCTATCTGATTTGGCAAGTGATTCTGCCGCTGGTTGGCGTCTGGTGCTATCTGCTGGACGGCATGTTTATCGGCGCGACGCGCGGGCGTGAGATGCGCAACAGCATGGTGATGGCGGCGATCGGCTACGGCGTCTCGCTGCTCACGCTGCCGTGGCTCGGTAATCACGGTTTATGGCTGGCGGTGACGGTATTCCTCGCGTTACGCGGACTGACGCTGTGGCTCATTTGGCGTGGTCACTGGCGGCGCGATAGCTGGTTCAACGCCTGAATAAGCGAAACGTAACCTACAGATTAATCTGTATTTCTCTGCAAACTGCGAAGCGGCTACTACAATTACCTTATACGGCGCACATGAGTAGCGCGTTGTCTGGGTATATCGCCAGCTAAGCAGGCAATATATCTATCTCACTCAGGATGTAGTGGAGGAATATTATGAACAAAGACGAAGCGAGCGGAAACTGGAAGCAGTTCAAAGGCAAATTCAAAGAGAAGTGGGGCAAGCTAACCGACGACGACTTCACTGTGATCGAAGGCAAACGCGATCAGCTGGTTGGTAAAATCCAGGAACGCTACGGTTATGGTAAAGACCAGGCCGAGAAAGAAGTGAAAGACTGGGAAACAACCAACAAAGATTACCGCTGGTAATCTCACTTCACGGATGATGCTCCTACCCGCCAATCATTTAGCGTAGTGATTGGCCCGGCACAAGGATGTGCCTCCCTATTTTCTTACCCGCTTTTTACCCTCGACTTGATGGTCATGCTCGCAGCTTTCATGGTGCGTGCAAGCTGCCACCTCTGCGCAATTTTCACACAGGCCATGTGCCTCAATCACGGTATGTCGCAGAGAAAATCCCGCCTGATCCGCTAATGCAGCGATGGTTTTTTCCACGCCATGAGCATGTTTTTCGCTAACTGCCGCACAACCGTCACACACCAACATCACCGAAGTATGTGCTGGCTCATCAAAATGATGGCAAACCACGTAACTGTTATTTGACTCTACGCGATGAATAAATCCCTGTTCCAGCAGGAAATCCAGCGCGCGATAGATGGTGGGCGGTTTTGCTTGCGGTTCACTGACACGCAGTTGATCCAGCAAATCGTAAGCGCTTATCGAACCATTCTGCTCTGCCATTAAGCGCAACACTTCGGCGCGTTGAGTGGTCAGGCGCACGCCGCGATCAAGGCAAAGTGATTCAGCCTGGGTAAGAAGTTGTTCTGGCGTGAGGTTTGACATAAGCATTCTCCGGGTTGCAGGTGATGTTATTTTATCACACAAAATTTAACGCTGCTGTGATTGCTTATTGTGCTTAAAATCCCTAAGAAAATTCTCCTCAATCAATAGATTACCATCGCCATTTTCCCGTCAATATTGCTGCAACACTAATGTCTGTAAAATGCGTCCGGCCAGGCAGCGCAACGCCTGCACGGATTTTGCTTTGCAACTCACCGGGTTAGCGGCTATGGTTCAAAAGGTCTTAAGTAATTTCTGGTCTCAATTAACTCACTGTTAATTTTTCTGCATAAAAACACAGCGGAATGGCGTGGAAGCGTCCAATTCTGCGAATAGCAGTGCTATTTCCTTTTAATTCACAGCAATGAAGCGTTAGCCAGGGTTCAGAATAGCGGCTAACTAAACTTTCAGTCGGTGAGTGATTCAGCGACATTTCAAAGGTGATGGCAGGCTCATGGCGAAGACATTATTCAGGCACAAAAAAGTAGCTTATCTTGTTGGTTTGAATGCAGTATTTCTCTCTTCCTCAGCTCTGGCAGCAGGTACATGGTACGACGCGCGTAACGACGCAATGGGCGGTACCGGCGTAGCCTCTTCCACCTGGAGTTCAGCGGTGCTGGCTAACCCAGCATTGATGACCAAGGCGCAGCCTGAAGATAACGTCAGCATCATTCTGCCATCAGCCGGCGCACAGGTTACCGATAAAGACAAATTGATCGATCGCGTTGACGACATTACCGATACCGTTGATCGTTATCAGGACGTGATCGATGACCTAACCTTTCAGGATTACCTCAATGGTTACCCGCAGCTGAAGGCCGCCGCAGGCGATATGGCAAACCAGCTCAGCGATCTGCGTGGTAATAAAGCTCACGCGACAGCCGGTGTGGCCGTGGCCGTCACCGTTCCGAATGAAACCTTACCTTTTGCCTTTATCACCAAGGCTTACGGCACTGCGATTGTGCGCGCCAACGTGGCTGATAGCGATATTGCCTACCTGCGCGCGGTTGCCAATGGCACGAGAGTGCCTGTGCCGGGTGATGAAAATAATTTGCGCTCCAGCGCCAATGGCCTGGCGGCATTAGTCACCGATTATGGTGTGTCAGTCGCGCATGAGTTCTCGATTGCCGGCCATCCGGTTTCTGTCGGCGTGACGCCAAAGCTGCAGAAAACCTGGCTGTATAACTACACCGCGAGTATCTACAACTACGATAAGAGCGACATCAACAGCAGCCGCTACCGCAGCAGTGATACCGGTTTCAACATGGATGCGGGTGTCGCAACAGATTTTGGTGAGAACTGGACCTTTGGCGTGACCGGACAAAACCTGATCTCGCGCGATCTCGATACCAAAGAGGTAAACGGTTACCGCGATACTTATCAAATTCGTCCGTTGGTCACTACAGGGCTTTCCTGGAATAACGGGCCATTCACGCTGGCGGGGGATGTTGATCTGACTGAAACCAAGCGCTTCAAGTCGGAAGACACCAGCCAATATGCTGGCGTAGGTGCGGAATATCGTGTGCTGGATTGGCTGGCGCTGCGTGCCGGCTATCGCGCCGATCTGAAGTCGACCGATACTGACGTGTTCACCGCCGGTTTGGGTGTGTCACCGTTCAACAATGCTGTCCATCTGGACCTGGCCGGTTCTGTAGGTAAAGACAACACCGTAGGTGCCATGCTGCAGCTCGGATTCAACTTCTAATTACCCGTCTGATAACGGGCGGCTGTGCCGCCCGTTTTGCTGTGATATGATTGCGCAGTTTCTCATCACTTACTTACTGCGGATTTACTGCGTTTCATGACCGATACTTTCTCCTCGCAACGTTTTTCCATCGCCCCAATGCTCGACTGGACCGATCGTCACTGTCGTTATTTTCACCGTAAGCTGAGCGGTGACACGCTGCTGTACACCGAAATGGTGACGACCGGCGCGATCATCCACGGTAAAGGCGACTATCTGGCCTACAGCGAGGAAGAACATCCGCTGGCGCTGCAGCTGGGTGGCAGCGATCCCGCCGCGCTGGCGCAGTGCGCTAAGCTGGCAGAAGAGCGTGGCTACGATGAGATCAACCTCAACGTGGGTTGTCCATCCGATCGCGTCCAGAACGGCCGTTTTGGCGCCTGCCTGATGGGCGATGCGGCGCTGGTTGCCGACTGCATTAAAGCGATGCGCGATGTGGTGAGCATTCCGGTGACGGTCAAAACCCGCATCGGTATTGATGAGCAGGACAGCTACGAATTCCTGTGTGATTTTATTGGCACCGTGGCGCAACAGGGCGGCTGCGATACCTTTATTATCCACGCGCGCAAAGCGTGGCTGTCGGGTTTAAGCCCGAAAGAGAATCGCGAGATTCCGCCGCTCGATTATCCCCGCGTTTACCAGCTGAAGCGCGATTTTCCGGCGCTGACCATGGCGATTAATGGCGGCATCAAAACGCTGGAAGAAGCCAAACTGCATCTGCAGCATATGGATGGCGTGATGATGGGGCGCGAAGCCTATCAGAATCCGGGCATTCTGGCGCAGGTTGACCGCGAGCTGTTTGGTCGCGATACGCCGCACGTCGATCCGGTAGCGGTGGTGCGCTCGATGTATCCCTACATTGAAGCTGAACTATCCAAAGGCATGTACCTCGGCCATGTGACGCGCCATATGCTTGGCCTGTTCCAGGGCATTCCGGGTGCGCGCCAGTGGCGTCGCTATTTAAGTGAAAACGCCCACAAACCCGGCGCCGATGTGCGCGTGCTGGAAGCGGCGTTAGCGCTAGTAGCGGATAAAATCCCGCAGGAAGTGATGTAATCACTCTTTAGCATGCCGGAACCTTCCGGTTTGATACGGTGCGCCTTCATGCGCACCGTAAAGCCAGTACCATAATTTTATAGATGGTTATTTCTACGCCGAGAATTAGTTTTTTTCATCACCTCATTATTTCTTCATTCAACTCTTGTCCATTGCTTTCAAGCAGTTAGCTATTTTTATAACCTGGCACGTATCTTGTAATGTTCCTGATGTTACTTACACAGGAGAGCCTTCGTGGAAATTCTATTTGTTATCGGCTTTTTTCTGATGCTGCTGTTCACCGGCGTTTCGTTGCTGGGCGTTATTGCAGCATTGGTGGTGGCGACCGCTTTGATGTTCTTTGGCGGATTGCTGGCAATTGTTATTAAAGTGTTGCCATGGCTGGTATTGGCGGTTGTCGCTGTCTGGCTTTATCGGGCATTTACCACGCCTTCAGGTGAGGCAAAGATGCGCAGGCTGAAAAGAAAAATCAGCGACTTAGATAGAAGGGACTGGCGCTAATTGCGGTGACGATCACAGACTCGGATATTGCTTAGCATTATTCCGCATTTAAACATATTTTTTACTTATGTTTTCTGTCAGGATGATTGGCGTTGTTTCAAACGAATTCATCGCCGCTGTCCCTACACCAGCGCGAACTATAAAAAGAAAGAAAAAAAGGGGCTTCCTACGGGAAGCCCCGTTTGCATTTAGCGATCAGGGAATCAGCAGGCTGGAACCCTGAGTCGCGCGACTCTCCAGCACCTGATGCGCGCGCACCGCGTCACTCAAGGCAAATTTCTGCTGCTCGGGCACGTTAAGCTGAATCGCGCGGCTGGCGATCAATGAGAACAACTCATTGCTGGCGGCATCCAGTTCTTCACGGTTGGTGATGTAACCGAACAGCGAAGGTCGGGTGACGAACAGCGAGCCTTTCTTGTTGAGAATGCCGAGATCAATGCCGGTAACCGGACCCGACGCATTACCAAAGCTGACCATTAACCCGTGGCGACGCAGGCTATCTAGCGAAGGTTCCCAGGTATCTTTCCCCACCGAGTCATACACCACGGCCACTTTCTCGCCATGGGTCAACTCGCTGACGCGCTTCGCGATATTCTCTTCACGATAGTTAATTGTCGCCCAGGCACCGGCATCTTTAGCTATCTTCGCTTTCTCTGCGGAACCCACCGTGCCAATCAGATGTGCGCCGAGCGCTTTGGCCCATTGGCAGGCGATCAATCCCACGCCACCCGCAGCGGCGTGGAACAGGAAGATTTCATCAGCTTTCACTTTATAGGTTTGGCGCAGCAGATACTGCACGGTTAAACCTTTGAGGAAAGAGGCCGCGCCTTGCTCAAAGGAGATGCTGTCCGGCAGGATCACCAGACGATCTTCCGCCACATTGTGCACTTCGCTGTAGGCGCCCAGCGCGGCCTGGCAATAGACCACGCGATCGCCCGCCTTAAACCGCGTCACCGCCGATCCGACGCGCTTCACCACGCCGGCTGCTTCGGTACCCAGGCCGGAAGGGAAGCTGCTTTGCGGATACAAGCCGCTACGCACGTAGGTATCAATGTAGTTAATGCCAATTGCCTTGTTTTCCACCTGCACTTCATGTTCGGCGGGATCGGCCAGTTCGAAATCGACCCATTGCAGTACATCTGGGCCGCCGTGTTGGTTGAACTGAATACGCTTTGCCATTCTGACTCCTGTGATTGTTCATCCTGGGACGGTATACTTGCGCGTCCCTTTCACGATCGGTAATGCATTCACTATGGCAGGAAATAAACCCACCAACAAATCGAACGAACCCCGCGATCGGCAGCTGGAAGGCGTGAAAATGCCGCCGCATTCCATAGAAGCGGAGCAGTCGGTGCTCGGTGGGTTGATGCTGGATAACCAGCGCTGGGACAACGTTTCTGAACGCGTCGTCGCCAGTGATTTCTTCAACCGCTCGCACCGTCTGATTTTCACGGAAATGCAGCGTTTGCTGGAAGCTGGCCAGCCGATCGACCTGATTACGCTCTCTGAATCGCTGGAAACGCTAGGTGAATTAGAGATGGCCGGCGGCTTCGCCTATCTGGCCGAACTGGCAAAAAATACGCCAAGTGCCGCGAACATCGGTGCTTATGCCGATATCGTGCGCGAACGTGCAGTGGTGCGCGAGATGATCTCGGTGGCGAACCAAATCGCCGATGCCGGTTACGATCCGCAAGGACGGAGCAGTGAAGATCTGCTCGACTTCGCTGAATCGAACGTTTTCAAAATTGCTGAACAGCGCGCTAATAAAGATCAGGGCCCGCAGAATATCGAGCAGATTCTGGAAGCCACGGTATCGCGCATTGAGTCGCTGGTCTCAACGCCGCACGACGGCGTCACCGGCGTCGATACCGGCTATCAGGATTTGAACAAAAAAACCGCCGGTTTACAGGGCTCGGATCTGATCATCGTCGCGGCGCGTCCTTCGATGGGTAAAACCACCTTCGCCATGAATTTGTGCGAAAACGCCGCGATGTTGCAGGACAAGCCGGTGTTGATTTTCAGCCTGGAGATGCCCAGCGAGCAGCTGATGATGCGTATGCTGGCGTCGCTGTCGCGCGTAGATCAGACGCGCATTCGTACCGGTCAGCTGGAAGATGAAGATTGGGCGCGCATTTCCGCCACCATGGGGATTTTGCTTGAGAAGAAGAACATGTTTATCGATGACTCTTCTGGCCTGACGCCCACCGAAGTGCGCTCACGCGCGCGCCGCATCTTCCGTGAAAATGGCGGGTTGAGCCTGATCATGATCGACTACCTGCAGCTGATGCGCGTGCCTGCGCTGTCGGACAATCGTACGCTGGAGATCGCTGAAATCTCGCGCTCACTTAAAGCGCTGGCGAAAGAGCTGAATGTGCCGGTGGTGGCGCTGTCGCAGCTAAACCGCTCACTGGAACAACGTGCGGATAAGCGCCCAGTGAACTCGGATCTGCGTGAATCAGGTTCGATCGAGCAGGATGCCGACTTGATCATGTTTATCTACCGTGACGAGGTGTATCACGAAAACAGCGATCTCAAAGGCATCGCCGAGATCATCCTGGGTAAGCAGCGTAACGGCCCGATCGGTACGGTACGCTTGACCTTTAATGGCCAATGGTCGCGCTTTGATAACTACGCTGGCCCGCAATACGACGACGAATAACCCTTTCATTCCGGATGCATGCACGTTTTGTGCATGCATTTCACGTCATCAGAAAATAGTGTTGGACAACCCCGGCTTTAATCAGGTTATCTGTAGCAAAGCGCCCCTTATTACGCTGTGGAAACAGAATGACTCAGGTAGACGATCACGACCTTAAGATATTGACATTATTACAATCTAACGGACGCCTCACCAACCAGGAACTCAGTGATTTAGTCGGACTTTCGGCGTCGCAATGTTCACGCCGCCGCATCAATCTTGAGCAGGCCAATCTCATTCTCGGCTATCACGCACGCCTCTCGCCCGACGCGGTGGGCCTTGGCATGGTGGGATTGATTGAAGTGCGATTGAAAAACCATACGCCGGATTATGAAGAGAGTTTCCATCGCATGGTGGAAGAAGAAGCCGCGATCGTTGATGCGTTCAAAACCACCGGCGATGCCGATTATCTGCTGAAAGTGGCGGTGGCCGATCTGGCTTCACTGAGCGCGCTGATCAGCCAGTTAGTGGCTGGCCATCAAAGCGTGGCGCACGTGAAAACTTCCGTGGTATTGAGCCGTTTGAAAGAGAACGGTTTGATGATCATCCCACAGCACAAAACGCGCCAAAAAAGTGCGTGACGTGCTAATCTGGTGCAATTATTGCCTTAATAATGCAAAAAACGCGCACCAGAAAACAGATTTGTGCATGAGTTGATGGTTTGAGTCTCAACTGATACACAAAAACCTGCAATAAAGCGCCTTAGTTATCAATTGGATAATCACTGGCACCCATCGGCGGCGAGCGTACGACGCCGATGTGGTGCGTTTTTTGCATTTGAACCGCATCATTTGCAATGAGATTAACCCATGGATAACGTTGTTCAACCCACTAAAGTTCCCCATTCGCTGATTGAAGATGCGCTGGCGATAGTCCTCGGCACGCTAATGGTCTCTTTCGGCGTCATTATGCTGAAACAGGCGGGTGCACTCACCGGCAGTTCTGCCGGTATTGCCTTCTTAATCAGCTATTTGTCACCGCTCTCCTTCGGTAGCGCCTTCTTCCTGATCAACCTGCCATTTTACTGGCTGGCCGTGCGGCGCATGGGCTGGGAATTTACCCTGAAAACCTTCTGCGCGGTTGGCCTGGTGTCGCTGTTCACCCATCTGCATCCACTGTTTGTGCATTTTTCTGCGCTAAATCCGTTTTATGCGACACTGTTCGGTAACGTGGTGATGGGCATTGGGTTTATAGTGTTGTTCCGTCACAAAGCCAGCCTCGGCGGTATTAATATTTTGGCGCTCTGGCTGCAGGACCGCATCGGTCTGCGTGCCGGAAAATTGCAAATGGCGGTCGATACCTGCGTGGTATTAGCGTCGCTGTTTGTGGTGTCGTTACCGATGCTGTTTGCTTCAATCGCGGGCGCGGTGATCCTCAATCTCATCATCGCAATGAATCATCGTCCCGGCCGTTACATGGTTTGATGACGCATCTTTACCTCTTATTTATGACCAATCATGGAGATCTGCACCGTGTTTCAAAACGTTGATGCCTATGCCGGCGATCCGATTCTGTCGTTGATGGAAACCTTCAAACAAGATCCGCGCGATAACAAAGTAAACCTGAGCATTGGTCTCTATTACAACGAAGCGGGCATCATTCCTCAGCTGCAGGCGGTTGCCGCAGCAGAAGAGCGCCTGCAGGCGCAGCCGCATCAGGCGTCGCTGTATCTGCCGATGGAAGGTCTGAACGCTTACCGTAACGCCATTGCACCGCTGCTGTTCGGTAAACAACATCCGATGCTGCAAGCGGGCCGCATTGCGTCCATCCAGACGTTGGGCGGCTCAGGCGCGCTGAAAGTCGGTGCTGATTTCCTCAAGCGTTACTTCCCGGCGTCCAACGTGTGGGTGAGCGATCCGACGTGGGAAAACCACGTCGCAATCTTCAACGGTGCCGGTTTCGAGGTGAATACCTATCCGTGGTATGACGCGGAAACCAACGGCGTGAAGTTTGATGCGTTCATCGCCAAACTGAAAACCTTGCCGAAGCAATCCATCGTGCTGCTGCACCCGTGCTGCCATAACCCAACCGGCGCCGATCTCACCAACGCACAGTGGGATGAAACCACCGAAGTACTGAAAGCGCAGGAGCTGATTCCGTTCCTCGATATCGCTTATCAGGGCTTTGGCGCGGGCATGGAAGCGGATGCTTATGCGATTCGCGCGATTGCGGCCGCGGGTCTGCCTGCGCTGGTCAGCAACTCGTTCTCCAAGATTTTCTCGCTGTACGGCGAGCGCGTTGGCGGCCTGTCTATTGTCTGCGATAGCGCGGAAGAGTCCGCTCGTGTGCTGGGCCAGCTGAAAGCCACCGTGCGCCGCAATTACTCCAGCCCGCCAAACTTCGGTGCGCAGGTGGTTTCCTGCGTGCTGAACGACGAAGCGCTGCTCAACAACTGGCTGGCAGAAGTCGAAGCGATGCGTCTGCGCATCATCGACATGCGTCAGGCATTGGTTGAAGTATTGAGTACCAAACTGCCGGGACAAAACTTTGATTACCTGCTGAAACAGCGCGGCATGTTCAGCTACACCGGCTTGAGCGCGCAGCAGGTTGACCGTCTGCGTGATGAGTTTGGCGTGTATCTGATCGCCAGCGGCCGCATGTGCGTTGCCGGCCTGAACAGCCGTAACGTCAACCAGGTTGCTGAGGCGTTTGCTGCGGTGATGTAACTTCACTGCGACTGCGCGCCACAAAAAACCGCCAACATGGTTTGGCGGTTTTTTATTTATAACTTTTTTTAACTATAAACCGGACTGGTCTCGTTAGCGCTTCTCCCCATGAGTGTAAATATCCTCCAGCCTGAAACGGCGCGAGAGCGGCAATGTAGTCGCATATTTAAACTCACAAGGAAGCACGCTTATGACCCGGACCGCTTACTCTTTTGCAGTCAAACCCCTCGCTTGTGTATTAGCCTTAGCCTTTTCCCTTCCGGTTTACAGCACCGCTTTAACGCGTGATAACGGCGCACCCGTCGGCGATAACCAGAACTCACAAACCGCAGGCGAAAATGGCGCAGTGTTACTGCAAGATGTGCAGCTGATCCAAAAGCTACAACGCTTTGACCGAGAACGCATTCCAGAGCGCGTGGTACATGCACGCGGTACCGGCGCGCACGGCGAGTTCCGCGCCAGCAAAGATATCAGCGACTTAACCATTGCCGAAGTCTTTAAACCAGGCAGCGTGACGCCAGTATTTGTGCGCTTCTCGTCCGTGGTGCACAGCAAACATTCACCGGAAACGCTGCGCGATCCACGCGGTTTTGCCACCAAGTTTTACACCAGCCAGGGCAACTGGGATTTAGTGGGTAACAACCTGCCGGTGTTCTTTATCCGCGACGCGATTAAATTTCCCGACATGGTGCATGCGTTTAAGCCTGATCCACGTACCAACCTTGGCAACGACGCGCGCACCTTTGATTTCTTCTCTCACGTACCGGAAGCCACGCATGGCCTGACCATGCTGTTCTCCAATATGGGAACGCCAGCAAACTATCGCCAGATGGATGGCAACAGCGTGCACGCCTATAAGTTCGTCAACGCCAAAGGCGAAGTGCACTACGTGAAATTCCACTGGAAAACCCTGCAGGGCGAGAAAAATCTCGATCCGGGCGAAGTGGCGGCTATTCAGAGCGGCACCTTCAGCCACATGACCGAAGATTTAGTGGCATCGATCAACAACAAAGACTTCCCGAAATGGGATCTCTATATTCAAACCATTAAAGCCAGCGATCTGGATAAATTCGACTTCAACCCGCTGGACGCCACCAAAATCTGGCCGGGTATCGCAGAAGTGAAAGTCGGCCAGATGGAATTGAACCGCAACGTGGATAATTTCTTCCAGGAAACCGAGCAGGTGGCGATGGCGCCATCGAATCTGGTTCCGGGCATAGAGCCATCGGAAGATCGCTTGCTGCAAGGTCGTTTGTTCTCTTACGCCGATACCCAGATGCACCGTTTGGGCGCCAATGGCCTGACGTTGCCGGTCAACGCGCCGCGCGTGCCGGTGAGCAACGGTAATCAGGACGGCGCAATGAACAGCGGCAAGGCTGACGATCATGGCGTCAACTATCAGCCAAGCCGTGTCTATCCACGCGAAGAGCTGCAGAGCGCCCGATACAGCCACAGCCCGCTGAGCGGCACCACGCAGCAGGCGATGATTGCTAAAACGCAGAACTTTAAGCAGGCGGGCGATCTGTATCGTTCCTTCAATGACAAAGAGAAAACCGATCTGATCAATTCTCTGGGCGGCGCGCTGAAAGGTGTGGATGTGCAGAGCCGCGCCATTATGTTGTCGTACTTCTACAAGGCTGATAAAGAGTACGGCGAGCGTCTGGCTGCAATTACTAAAGACGATGTGGGCAGCATCAAAACCATGGCCGCTAAGCTGAGCGACTAACCTTCAGTCGGCAGAGTTCACGCTCTGCCGCTTTTTCCTCTCTTCAGGGTTTACCTTTCGCCGACATGCTGCACACTTAAACGGTGTAATTACTTTTAGGATTCTGGCATGTGGCATCAACAAACGCTTACGCTTGGCGCCAAAGCGCGCGGCTTTCATCTGATCACCGACGAGATTGTCGGCCAGCTTCATGGCTTATCCAGTGTGCGCGTCGGCCAACTGCATCTGCTGCTGCAACATACATCGGCGTCGTTAACGCTCAATGAGAATTGCGATCCCACCGTGCGCAGCGATATGGAGCAGCATTTCTTACGCCATGTTCCAGAAAGTGCGCCTTATCAGCACGATTACGAAGGGGCTGACGACATGCCGGCACACATCAAATCGTCACTACTCGGCGTTTCGCTGCTGATTCCGGTCAACCGCGGTCGCCTGATGTTAGGTACGTGGCAGGGAATCTGGTTGGGTGAACATCGGGTGCAGGGCGGTGCGCGGCGTATCGTGGCGACCTTACAAGGGGAATAAAAGATGAATACTTCGGATTTACTGACGTACTGCATGAGCAAGCCGGGCGCGGAGCAAAGCTTTAAAGAGTGCTGGCAGGCGACGCAGATTAAAAGTGAAGGTGTGCTGTTTGCCATGCTTTATGAGGTAAAAGGGCGTCCGGCCTTGTCGCTTAAAGCTACGCCTGCGCTAGCGGAATTGTTACGTGAGGAGCACAACGATGTGTTTCCCAGCGAACATTTAAATAAGTCGCACTGGAGCACGCTGTGGCTGGATGGTTCGCTAAAAGATTCGCAGATTTATTATCTGGTGGATGCTTCCTGGCAACAGGCTGACGCCACGCGCGCGGCGGGCGTCAACCATGATGAACACTGAGGCAAATTAAGCCGCAGATTCCTCGCGCAGAGTATTGATATCAATCACGAAGCGGTATTTCACGTCGCTTTTCAGCATACGTTCGTAGGCTTCGTTGATTTGATTCATCGCGATCAGTTCGATATCTGAAGTGATACCGTGCTTGCCGCAGAAATCCAGCATTTCCTGGGTTTCCGCGATGCCGCCAATCAGTGAACCGGCGATGCTGCGACGTTTCAAGATCAGGTTAAAGACCTGCGGTGCCGGGTGATCGTGCTCCGGCGCGCCGACCAGCGTCATGTTGCCATCACGCTTCAGCAGGGCAATGAACGGGTTGAGATCGTGCTGCGCTGCAACGGTGTTCAGGATGAAGTCGAAGCTGTTGGTGTGTGCGGCCATTTGGTCGGCATCTTTCGAGATCACCACTTCATCAGCGCCCAGACGTTTACCATCTTCAATTTTTGACGGTGACGTGGTGAACAGCACCACATGTGCGCCCATCGCATGAGCTAGCTTCACGCCCATGTGACCAAGGCCGCCCAAACCGACGATACCGACTTTTTTACCCGGACCGACATTCCAGTGGCGCAGCGGTGAGTAAGTGGTGATACCGGCACACAGCAGTGGCGCAACGCCCGCCAGATCGAGATTTTCTGGTACGCGCAGCACGAAGCTTTCATCTACTACCATGCTGGTGGAGTAACCGCCGTAAGTGATTGCGCCGGTTTCACGGTCTTCGCCGTTATAGGTGCCAACGAAGCCATTTTCGCAATACTGCTCCAGCCCTTCCTGACAGCTTGGACAGCTGCGGCAGGAATCAACCATACAACCAACACCGACCAAATCGCCCACTTTGTAGTTGTGGGTGTGAGCGCCAACGGCCGTCACGCGACCGACAATCTCATGGCCAGGCACCACAGGAAAAATGGTGTTGCGCCATTCGTTGCGCGCGGTATGCAGGTCCGAGTGGCAGACGCCGCAGTACAACACTTCAATCTGCACATCATGAGCGCGCAGTTCGCGTGGCTTAAAATCGAACGGGGCGAGTTTTGCTTTCGCGTCCTGTGCGGCATAGGCATGCGTAATATTCATGGTGTCTCCAGTAGGATGTGTCGTGATTTCTATGCGGGATCCCGTTCAGCGTACTGAAGGGATAAAGGGCGTAAGGGACGCCAAAAGGAACGTTGTAAGGATAGTCAGCAGGGGGTAATGCGTATATGCCTGAAGTTGTCTGATTCTTGCCTGTTCCTGCATTTCGTTGCGGAATCCGACAGAAAAAAACAGGCCCGCATTTGCGGGCCTGAGAGAAGTTTACTTCTTCAACATTGGCTTAAGGAAACGCGCCGTGTGTGATTTTTCACACTCCGCCACCGTTTCTGGCGTGCCGGACACCAGGATTTCACCGCCGCCGCTGCCGCCTTCCGGGCCGAGATCGACAATCCAGTCTGCAGTTTTCACCACGTCGAGGTTGTGCTCAATCACCACGATGGTGTTGCCCTGATCGCGCAGCTGATGCAGCACTTCCAGTAACTGCTGAATATCCGCAAAGTGCAGGCCGGTGGTCGGCTCATCGAGGATATAGAGCGTCTGGCCTGTGCCGCGTTTTGACAGCTCACGCGCCAGCTTGACGCGCTGCGCTTCACCACCAGAAAGCGTGGTAGCTGACTGGCCCAGACGGATATACGACAGGCCGACATCGACCAGCGTTTGCAGCTTACGCGCCAGCGCCGGCACCGCATCAAAAAATTCGCGGGCTTCTTCGATGGTCATATCCAGCACTTCGTGGATGCTCTTGCCTTTGTATTTAATCTCCAGCGTTTCACGGTTATAGCGTTTGCCTTTGCACTGGTCGCACGGCACGTAGATGTCGGGCAGAAAGTGCATCTCTACCTTGATCACGCCGTCACCCTGACAGGCTTCGCAGCGTCCGCCGCGCACGTTGAAGCTGAAGCGCCCCGGATTGTAGCCGCGTGAACGCGCTTCCGGCACGCCGGCGAACAGTTCACGCACCGGAGTGAAAATGCCGGTGTAGGTCGCGGGATTCGAACGCGGTGTGCGACCGATCGGGCTCTGATCGATATCGATCACTTTATCGAAATGCTCCAGACCGGCGATTTCACGATAAGGCGCGGCTTCGATGGTGGTCGCGCCGTTGAGCTGGCGCTGCGCAATCGGGAACAGCGTATCGTTGATCAGCGTCGATTTACCCGATCCGGACACGCCGGTGATGCAGGTAAATAAGCCGACCGGAATCGTCAGCGTGACATCTTTGAGGTTGTTACCGCGCGCACCGGTGAGTTTCAGCACTTTGGCTGGATCGCCTTTAACGCGCTCTTGAGGGATCGCAATCTCACGTTTGCCGCTAAGGAACTGGCCGGTCAGGGAATTTTCATTCGCCATGATCGCGTGCACATCACCTTCGGCAACCACCTGACCACCGTGCACGCCCGCGCCTGGGCCGATATCGATCACATGGTCAGCGGCACGAATCGCATCCTCGTCGTGCTCCACCACAATCACCGTGTTACCGAGATCGCGCAGGTGAATCAGCGTGCCAAGCAGGCGTTCGTTGTCGCGCTGGTGAAGGCCGATTGAGGGTTCATCCAACACGTACATCACGCCGACCAAACCGGCACCAATCTGGCTGGCCAAACGAATACGCTGCGCTTCACCGCCGGAGAGCGTTTCCGCCGAGCGTGACATCGACAGGTAATTCAGGCCGACGTTCACCAGGAAGCTCAGGCGATCGCCAATCTCCTTCAGGATTTTTTCCGCAATCTGCGCACGCTGGCCGCTCAGCTTCATGTTGGCGAAGAAATCCATCGCATGACCGATGCTCATTTCTGAGATGGTCGGCAGGTTGGTGTCTTCAACAAAAACATGACGCGCTTCACGACGCAGACGCGTACCTTCACAGCTGGCGCAGGCACGGTTGCTGATAAATTTCGCCAGCTCTTCGCGCACCGCGTTGGATTCCGTCTCTTTATAACGGCGCTCCATGTTGTGCAGCACGCCTTCAAACGGATGGCGGCGCACTGAGGTGTCACCGCGATCGTTGATGTATTTGAATTCGATATTCTCTTTGCCGGAACCGTACAGAATCACTTCGCGCGCTTTGTCGCTTAGGCTGTTAAACGGAGCTTCGACATCGAATTGCAGATGCTCTGCCAGCGAGCGCAGCATCTGGAAGTAGTAGAAGTTACGGCGATCCCAGCCGCGGATGGCGCCTCCGGCCAGCGACAGCTCGGGGTTCTGCACCACTCTATCGGGATCGAAATATTGCTGCACGCCCAGGCCATCGCAGGTCGGGCAGGCGCCAGCCGGGTTGTTGAACGAGAACAGGCGCGGTTCGAGTTCACGCATGCTGTAGCCACAGATTGGGCAGGCAAAGTTGGCCGAGAATAGCATCTCTTCGGCGCTGGGATCGTCCATATCGGCGACGATCGCGGTGCCACCGCTCAGTTCCAGCGTGGTCTCAAAGGATTCGGCCAGACGCGTTGCCAGATCCTCGCGCACGCGGAAGCGGTCAATCACCACTTCAATGGTGTGCTTCTTCTGCAACTCAAGCTTCGGCGGATCCGACAGATCGCACACTTCGCCATCAATACGCGCACGGATATAGCCCTGCGCAGCGAGGTTTTCCAGCGTTTTGGTGTGTTCGCCTTTGCGATCTTTCACCACCGGTGCCAGCAGCATCAGACGACGGCCTTCTTCCTGCGACAGCACCTGATCGACCATCTGACTCACGGTTTGCGCTGCCAGAGGAACGTCATGATCCGGACAGCGCGGTTCACCCACGCGCGCGAACAGCAGGCGCAGGTAGTCGTGAATTTCGGTAATGGTGCCGACAGTGGAACGCGGGTTATGCGAAGTCGATTTCTGCTCAATGGAGATGGCGGGCGAAAGACCTTCAATATGGTCAACGTCCGGTTTCTCCATTAATGAAAGAAACTGGCGCGCATAGGCCGAAAGCGACTCGACATAGCGACGCTGGCCTTCCGCATACAGCGTATCAAACGCCAGCGAAGACTTACCGGAACCTGACAGACCGGTGACCACAATGAGCTTATCGCGAGGGATGATCAGGTTGATGTTCTTCAAATTATGGGTGCGAGCACCGCGGACTTCGATCTTATCCATTCACCTTTCCCGGATTGAACAACACTCGCCATGCCTTGCCAGCACGACCAGCAGAAACGGTCCATTATGGCACAAAAAATAAACTGAATAAATATCCAGTGTTTTTGCTATTCTGTCCGCCGATAAATTTTGGAATCCCGCTCTAAAGTGGGCACACGCCAATGTGACGTGATACAATTTTTCGCTTAGACTTTTAGCATCAACTCATCGGGAGACAGCAACATGGCCAGTCGTGGCGTAAACAAAGTGATTCTAGTCGGGAATCTGGGTCAGGATCCGGAAGTGCGCTACATGCCAAATGGTGGCGCGGTAGCCAACATTACGCTGGCCACGTCAGAAAGCTGGCGCGATAAGACAACCGGTGAAAACAAAGAGATCACGGAATGGCACCGCGTTGTGCTGTTCGGCAAGCTGGCGGAAGTGGCTGGCGAATACCTGCGTAAAGGTTCTCAGGTTTACATCGAAGGTCAGCTGCGTACCCGCAAATGGACCGATCAGGCCGGCCAGGATAAATACACCACTGAAGTGGTGGTTAACGTTGGCGGCACCATGCAGATGCTGGGCGGACGTCAGCAGGGCGCGAACGCAGGTGGCGCACCAGCGGGCGGCCAGGGCGGCGGCAATAACAATGGTTGGGGCCAGCCACAGCAGCCACAACAGCAGCCGCAGGGCGGTGGCAACCAGTTCAGCGGCGGTGCGCAGCAGCGTCCACAGCAGCAGAGCGCGCCAGCCAACAACGAACCGCCAATGGATTTTGACGACGATATTCCGTTCTGATAACTCGCCTGAGCTATCTCAGGCCGGACGTTGTCGAATCCAGAAATGCCATTCCGTGAGGAGTGGCATTTTTTTTCTCAAGCCAAACAAGGTGCAGCCTTAATGCGGTCGCCATTCCCGCAATAACGCTTCCGTCTCACGTACCAGCACCGGGTTGCCCGGCATAATCAAATCGGCCCACACTTCGTTGTGCTGATTGATCTGCTGCTGCGCGGAAACATACGTGCGGTCGGCGGTGGTATGCGCATCGGCGGCGACGGTGATGTGATAGCCGAGGCTGGCGCCGACTTTGATGGTGGTATCGACACAGTAATCAGTCGCGCAGCCGCAAATAACGAAGCTTTTAATACCGCGTTGGTCGAGCTGAGCGGCGAGATCGGTTTGCCAGAAACTGTCGCAGGCGGTTTTATTGACAAAGATGGCGTTGGCCGGCTGCTGCAACTCGGGGACGATGGCCCAGCCTGCTGAATTGACCTCTAAACCTGGGCCAACGTGCTGGATGAAGATCACCTGATCGGCCGCAGCGGTTAACTGATTGATCCGCTCGCAGCGTCCGGCACGATCAAAACGCGGCGATGCCAGCACGCCGTTTTGCATATCCACTACCACAACCACACGATTAGCCATTTTTATCTCCTGTTAAGTCTTGTCAGTGTCCGGTGAACTTGCAACGAGGTAAAGCAAATCCGCTTTGCATTTATCGCCACTGCCGCGCATGCTTATAAGCGATTTATTCCGGAGGTGTGTCGTGAAGGTGGTTCCTGAAATCTTTCCTTGTGAGCAAGATCGTGCGCAGTTTCAGCATTTCGCTGAGCTGCCGGGCATCGAGCTGTATCAGGCGCACATCTCCCGCTACGCTTTTGAACCGCATACCCATGAAGCCTTTGGCATCGGCACTATCGAATCGGGCGCCCAGCGCTTTCGCTATCGCGGCGCCAGTTACACCGCGCCGCAGCATTCGCTGGTGATGATGAATCCTGACGAGCTGCACACCGGTGAATCTGCCTGCGACGAAGGCTGGCGTTATCGCATGATCTATATCGATCCGCAGGAGATGGATCGTCTCTCCGGCGATCGTCATTGGTGGTTCACCGATGCTCTGCGCACCGATGCGCGTCTGGCGCAGCCGTTTTCTCAATTGCTGGCGCAGATGTGGCAGGCGGAAACCCCGCTGGAGCGTGAAAGCATTTTGCTCGAACTGCTGGAGTTAATGCGTCCGCTGGCGCGTCAGGGACAGCAGCGACCTGTCGAAGGTGCACATCGCTTTGATGCGGTAAGAGACTATTTGCGTGAAAATCTCGCCGAACCGGTGCGCCTCGAAGAACTTGCGGCGCTGGCATCACTGTCGCCGTGGCATTTCCTGCGCAGTTTTAAACAACACTTCCACGTCACGCCGCATCAAATGCTGATGGCTTTTCGTCTGTTCGCAGCAAAACAGCAGCTGGCACGCGGCGACAGTGCGGCAACCGTCGCGGCATCGGTTGGTCTTACCGATCAGGCTCATCTCACCCGCGCCTTCGCGCATCGCTACGGCATCACGCCGGGCCGCTATCAAAAACAAGTGTTCCCTTCACGCTAACCGCAATCTGCTACAAGCCTTTAGCCCCCGCCTGCGTCACACTGCAGCGGAATGCATATAAAGGAAGAGTTTATGTTTGCTGGAATACTGTTTGCGCTGGCGGCGGGACTGATGTGGGGATTGATCTTTGTGGGCCCGCTGTTAATACCGGATTATCCCGGCACCTTGCAATCGGCCGGGCGCTACGTCGCCTTTGGTTTGGTGGTGTTGCCGCTCGCCTGGCTGGATCGCCGTCGTTTGCGTCAGCTGGCGCGCAAAGACTGGATTGAAGCGCTGAAGCTGTCGCTGATTGGCAATTTGCTCTATTACGCGTTTCTCGCCAGCGCGATTCAACGCACCGGCGCGCCCATTTCTACCATGATTATCGGCACCTTGCCGGTGGTGATTACCGTGACGGCCAATCTCTGTTATGGCCATCTTGAAGGGCGCTTGCCGTGGCGTAAATTGACGCCAGCGTTGCTGATTATTGCTGTGGGCCTGGCTTGCGTGAATGCCGCCGAACTCCAGACGCAAGGCCCCGATTTTGATTGGTCGCGCTATCTCACCGGTTTAGGGTTAGCGGTTTTGGCGGTGGCATGCTGGACATGGTATCCGCTGCGTAATGGTTTATGGCTACGCGCGCATCCCCAACACAAGCCATCCAGCTGGGCGACGGCACAAGGTTTGGTGACGCTGCCGCTGGCAATAGTGTTCTATCTATTAGTCTGCGTGCAGCTTCACTGGCAGCAACCTGCATTTGCGCTGCCATTCGGGCCGCAGCCGCAACGCTTTCTATTATTGATGTTAGGTATCGGGCTGTTTTGCTCATGGTTGGGCACGCTCTGCTGGAATGCGGCCAGCCAACGCGTGCCGACGGTGATCATGGGGCCGCTGATTGTGTTCGAAACCTTAGCCGGTTTGCTGTGGACATTCCTGTGGCGACAAAGCTGGCCGCCGTTGCTAACCGCGCTTGGCATTGGTTGTTTGATTATTGGCGTGATCTACGCGATGCGTATTAAACCCCAGCCGCACATCACTGCGGTATAGGTCATCAAAATCAGCGCTGCTGAAAAATCATTTCGGCAGCGTACTACGCTGTATTTTAAGAATTTGACCAACCCTTTTCACTCACCTCTTCGCCCATTCAGGCGCTCAGCTGGCCATCGATATAACATTTTGGCTAATTGCAGCCCTCTTTTTAGCGCTGATTTGTCATAAAAAGTCATACCGTTTCATCCGGCGCATGAGTGTTTAACCGTATTAAGGCTTCCTGAACCTTCACAAATCTCCGATCTTCCTGGCTATCGCAGGCCCTAAAGCGGAAAAAACCGACGCATTAACGCGCAAAAACATGCATCTAACCTACCGTTTATTGCCATTTGGCACTGAAGATTGGCACTTGAAAACCACTTTTTGCTTAAGGGAATCGAGAGATGTTAAGAAAGATTCCATTAACCTTTGGCAAAAAACCATTAAGCGTAGCGATGAATAGGGTGCAGGAATTTAACTTATTTCCCGCTTTTTGGCCGTTATTGTTTAGGGCAGGTAACCTTTGTTATCAGGATTATTCCTGGCAACAGAAGAGGGAATTATGGTCTACGCGCGTCAAACGATTGACGAATCGATCTCAGAACAGATCCAGATGAAAACAGAGGTTGTGTGTGAGCGGTTACACGCGGTTGTTCATTAATGCTTAACAGAACTATCCGCATTCAGGACTGATGATTAATGTTGGTAAAGTAATAATCGAAGCGCCAATCTCACCGAAATGAGATTGGACTTCGTTAGAATGGCTTGAATAGAGAGACTTTTGCTGATGTGAATCTATTTTACCGCAAAAAAGGAAGCAATTCCGCGATGGTATTCATCAGGAAAAATTGGTGCGAATTGTTATGTTGTGAACGCCGTATTAAATGATCTTCATATCTTCTGGTAAGAACAAATCTCAGCATTATGTCAAATAACATCGGCCTTAATGGTATTAGCGATTATCTGTACCTGCAGGATAATGATAAACGCTACGGCTAATATCCAGTAAACGGCAGCTACGACGGGTACCTATGTCGAATGTCGTTTGCAGAAAGTTAACCGCCTGACGCTTTTCATTGGTGGTGAAGAAGTTTTTCAATACGCTTTGCAGCATCTCTTTATCGGAACTCAGTGATTGCAGCTCACGCGTGAGGTTAAGTAGCTGATCTTCCAGCTCCTTGATTTTTCTACCTTCTTCGGAAGAGAGCCCAGAAAACTTCTTCTTCCAGCTATAGAAAGTGGCCTCGGAAATGCCAAGCTCCTCACAAATCTCCCTGACTTTCACTCCCGTTTCAGAAGCTTTAATGGCATTTGTGATTTGCTCTTCGCTATATCGTGACTTTCTCATAAATGCTATTACCTTTCTTATCAATTAGTGGATGAGAATTACTGTATTAATATCTGGCACTGCAAAAACACTATTAATGCAGTATTAAAGTGCGCGATTTGAATTGCGAGGGTTAAATTAAGATATTTAGAAGAAATATCATCATGGGATAAATCTTATTTTATTCCGAATGGCATTGAACGCCTTCCTGGCTTTAGGTTTTTGATATAAATTCTCTCCATCCCAAATGCAGAAAAATACTACATTCATTGGAAAATCGGCATAAACCACTTGCAGAAATGTCAGGGTATGCCAGTAAACTTTTGCTTAGAATTTAGGCTGAAATCGTTTACATCCACCGAGTTTCGCACCGGATATAATCGGAATTTTCCTGAATATAATTCCTAATTGCTGACGCGAGTCTCATTTTTCGGACCAGTTTGGTTTGAAGTTAATAAATTAAGTCAGGCCCACTGAGCGCTTGTTAATTCATTTCAAGGACGTTGTACCGAAAGTTGTTGTAGTTCGTAATACTAAGGATCAGTCAATGAAATTGAGCGTAATGTCGAATGCCGCCTGGATGATGTCTGAAAAGATCGTCTCCGTGTTCGGCGTCATATTTGTGACCTCCTACGTGGCAAAATCCTTTGGTCCAACCATCTTTGGCCAAATGGCGTTTTCGACCTCACTGTTTTCCATGGTGCAGACCGTGGCGATTTTCGGTACGGAAACCATTCTGTTTAAACGTATCAGTAAGAGTGCACCGAAAGGGCTACGCCTGATGACCGTAGCGCGCAACATGCGCATGGTTTTACTGTTGCTTACATCGCTGCCCGTCTTGATTTGGGTCTGGTACAACATGCAGGAAAACTTCCTCGCTTTTGCACTGGCCTCGTTTATCTCTTCGGTTTTCGTGACGCAGGACACCTTCAGTGTCTACAACAATGCGCGCTTAGCGTCGCGGCTGAATACCATCGCCAACTCTGTCGGATTGCTGCTGGGCTTCAGCTTAAGTTTCGCCATTGCCTGGCTGCACCTCAATCCGCTATGGCTGACCGTTTCGATTGTCGCCGTCACGTTGGTGCCGTACGTCATTAAGCGTTTTAACTTTTATCGCGAAAATCAGGATGTGGCGCCGCCGCAGGATAAGCGCAACACCTATCTGCGCTATTTGCTGTACGCCGGATTGCCGCTGGCCATCTCCAGCATCTTTATCTCGGTGCAGGTGAAAGCGGCACAGATGTTCCTGGCAGGCATCGCCTCAGCGCGCGATCTTGGGTTGTTCGCCGCCGCCAATACCATTTCGGCCTCCTGGATTTTTATCCCGGTCGCCATCATCACTTCCTGCTTTTCGGAAATCTTCCGTGAGCGTGGAGAAACCGCCATCAAGCTGACAGCACGGCTTAATGGTTATGTCATGGGTGTTTCATTGTTGTTGTTAGCGGTGATCGCGATGTACGGCGAAAAAATCATCATCGCTTTATATGGTCACGAGTACACACAGTCAGGAAGTCTCATTACGTTGTTGTCGTTAGCAACCTGCTTTTCGGCGATGGGGACCGTGGCGTATCGCTACATGGTCAAAGAAGGCGGGTTTAATTATCTGTTGAAGAAAATCGTTTGCCTGATGGTCATCAGCTTGCCGCTGTCGTGGTGGCTGATCCAGAGCTACGGCATCATGGGTGCCGCATGGAGCGTTTTCATCTCAGAATTGCTGTCTCTTACCGTAATGAATTACTTCTTCAAAAACGGCGTCATCCAAAAAATCCAGGTTTCCTCACTCAACTACAAAACCTACAAATGAGGTCAGATATGCTCAAGTTGAAAGATGAACTCAGAAGAAGCGTTCAGTACTTCATCAAGAAGATGCCCTGGGCATACCAGGATCGTATCTACTATTTTCACAAGTTCCGCAAATTGCCTAATCTGCGCGAGCCGAAAGTGTTTAACGAGAAGGTGCTGTATCGCAAATTCATCCATGGCGATTATCAGATTTATGGTCGTCTGTCGGACAAATATTCGGTGCGTGAATATATCGCCGAGAAAGTGGGCAGCGAATACCTGATCCCGCTGGTTTACGAGACCAGCGATCCCAGCTCATTGCACACGCTGCCGAGCTGGAAAAATACCGTTATCAAGCCGAATCACGCCTCCAACATGGTGGAGATCCTGCTGGAAGAGCCGGATGCGTTGAAGAAGCAGCAGATTATCAACGATTGCCATCGCTGGTTGAAGACCGATTTCGCCAACGAAGCGCGCGAGATTCACTATCGCTACATCAAGCCACGCATTCTGGTGGAGCAGTACATTGGCGATGGTAAATCGGCACCGATTGACTACAAGTTCCATATGTTCAACAAGCGCGACGGCAGCTTTGAGTATGTGCTGCAGGTGATCTACAACCGCTGCAATCCGCTGTTGTCGATGAACTTCTACGTCAACAACCTCAACGAGGCGTATCACAAAATTCGTGATACCGGCCTGGATGTGACGCCGCAAATGGCCTCGTTGCAGCACGCGTTGGCGTTGAGTAAAAAGCTGGCGAGCGATTTCGATTATGTGCGCGTGGATTGGTACATCGATAACGAGCAGATCTACTTCGGCGAATTAACCTTCACGCCGGGCGCGGGTTTGGTGACCGGTCTGGATCGCGGGCTAAATCAGATGATGGGTGATATGTGGATTCAGGATCGTCGCGGTACGAAGATACCGGGCATCACGGTGGCGGAAGTGACCATTCCGGCCGTATTGAAGAAAATTTAGAATCACACAGCAAAATAAAAAACCCCGCTTCGGCGGGGTTTTTTATTGGCTGCGATTAAGGCATTGGCCAATCGGTTGGCGTCTGGCTCATCACTTCGATAAAGGCGTTTTTGGAGATTTCCATAAAGTTATGCAAATTCTCCATGCTCAGCGTGATACCGAGCAGGCCAGTAACGAACCAGCATGACATGCCAACGCCGATGCCACCGCACAGCAGCGCCATCACGTGGTGACTGTTCTGACGCAGTCGAATTTTCATGGTGCTGGCGAAAAACATCATTACCGCACTCAGGAGTTCCCAGCGCATTACAATCAAACTGGTGGTTAGGGTGGCCATCTGCAAAAACCTCTTAGAATCAGTGATATCCCCGACATTCAATCGACATCACTGGCGGCTAAGAAGGAAGGTCAGGGAAGTCCTTCTGGCCGTCTAACTGAAGACAGAAAAGTGTGACTTGGCTCACATTATATCACTCGATTTTAAATTTTGAACAAAATTTATACCGGGTCAGGTAGAAAGATTTTTATCGAACTGAGGAAAAAACAGGCAGGAAGAGCGAGGTGCGCCCGCAAGGGGCGCGCAGAAAGGGTTAGCTAACCGGGCAACATTCGCCGGTGGTACGCTGGGCAAAACTGGTCATGTTATTGTCTGCACAGTCAAAACTGAGCAAGCGCGGACGCTGAATCATCGCCTGGCGACGCATGGTATGACGATAAGCGGTTGGCGTTTGCGAGAACTGACGGCGGAACACGCGCGAGAACGTCTGCTGCGAATCGTAACCGTATTGCATCGCGATATCGAACACCGGACGCTGGGTTTGACGCAGCGCTTCAGCGGCCAGCGTCAGACGACGTTCGCGAATATAGCCACCCAGCGTTTGTTTCGTGACGGCACGGAACATACGCTGCAGATGCCATTTTGAGTAACCTGATTTTGCCGCGACTTCATCAATTGACAGCGCTTTATCCAGATTCTGATCGATCCAGTTGGACAGCGAATGAATGATTTCCTGTTGCATCATAGCCTCATCCTTCTGATGTTTTTTGCCTGGTAAGAAATTCGAAGTTTTGCTGGGGTGCGAGTATAATTCCTCAAGTTAACTTGAGGTAAAGGCCCTAAATGAAAAAAGAACGCAATTACCCGAAGCCGGTTTTGACGCCGGGCGAAGTGGCGAAGCGCAGCGGCGTGGCGGTGTCGGCACTGCACTTCTATGAGACCAAAGGATTGATCTGTAGCTCGCGCAACGGCGGCAACCAACGTCGCTACAGCCGTGACGTGCTGCGTCGCGTTGCCATCATCAAAATTGCACAACGCATTGGCATTCCGCTGGCGACGGTGAGCGACAGCCTGACGCATGTGCCGGCTAATAAACGGATGTCGACACAAGAGTGGGACGCGCTGACGCAGCACTGGCGCGAGGAGCTGGATAAACGCATCGAAACCCTCACGCGCTTGCGTAACGATCTTGATGGCTGCATTGGCTGCGGCTGTTTATCGATGCGCGATTGCCCGCTGCGTAATCCCGGTGACCGGTTGGGCGAGCAAGGTTCGGGCGCGGTGTTACTCGATCCGGAACAGGACGAGCAAAAACGCTGATCGACTATACTTGGCGGAACACTTTTACCGGCAAGGAAACCGTATGATCACCGTTCACCATCTGGAAAATTCCCGCTCGCATCGCGTGTTATGGCTTCTGGAAGAGCTTGCGGTGCCTTACCAAATCAAACGCTATCAGCGTGAAAACAGCCTGCTGGCACCCGATTCCTTAAAGAAAGTGCATCCGCTGGGCAAATCCCCGGTGATTACCGACGGCAATCGCGTGATTGCCGAGTCAGGCGCAATTCTCGAATACCTGCAACTGAAGTACGACAGCGAGCATCAGCTGACGTTGAGTCATGAAGATGAGCAGATTCAGGCGCGTTACTGGCTGCATTACGCTGAAGGTTCGCTGATGCCATTGCTGGTAATGAAACTGGTGTTTGCGCAGTTTGGCAAAAAGCCGGTGCCGTGGCTGCTGCGTCCGGCCGGCATCGCCCTGAGCAAAGGGATTCAGAAAGCCTGGCTGAATAAACAGCTGGCTCTACATGGTCGGGTAATTGAAGAGCATCTCACGCAGCATGCGTTTTTTGCCGGTTCACGTTTTAGCATCGCCGATGTGCAGATGAGCTTCCCGCTGCTGGCGCTGCAACTGCGTGGTTCCCTGAGCGATACGCCCGCCACCGCCCGCTGGCTGGAAACCATGCAGCAGCGCGCGGCCTGGCAGCGGGCGATTCAGCAGGGCGGCGCGATTGAATTAAGCAATTGATTTATCGAATCTCGTACGCATCGTAGCGGCGCAATTTATTGCGCAATATATGGACGGGCACGGAGCCGCCATTTATGTGCGCGATAAATCGCGCCGCTACAAATTGTGCATGCCATTGCGACACGCCTAAAGGCGAACAATCGCCTGGATTTATCCTGTCATACCCGTGATTAAGAGTTGAAAACCCCAGGGCAAACGCCAGATAATCGTTTGCCTTTTTTCCGCGTCCCCCTTTACGGCCTGGAATACGCGGCGACGTAAACGTTTGCCTGGATTTTCATCATGAAAAACCGCCATCAGGGAACGGCAAACGTGCGCCGCGCGGCGACTCACATCACAAAAAAATTGAGGAAGAATTATGTCTGGCGAATCGCGCCCGGCCAGTGGAAAACTGGACGCCTGGTTCAATATCTCTGCACGCGGCAGCAGCGTGCGTCAGGAAGTATTGGCGGGTCTGACAACGTTTCTGGCGATGGTGTACTCCGTCATCGTGGTGCCCGGCATGCTGGGCAAAGCGGGCTTCTCGCCAACGGCGGTGTTCGTCGCTACCTGTCTGGTCGCCAGTTTTGGATCGATCATCATGGGTTTGTGGGCCAATCTGCCGATGGCGATTGGTTGCGCCATCTCGCTGACCGCCTTCACCGCGTTCAGCCTGGTGCTCGGCCAGCACATTAGCGTGCCGGTGGCGCTTGGTGCGGTGTTCCTGATGGGCTTGCTGTTCACGCTCATTTCTGTCACCGGCATCCGCGCATGGATACTGCGCAACTTACCAATGGGCGTGGCGCATGGCACCGGCGTAGGTATCGGCTTGTTCCTGCTGCTGATCGCCGCTGACGGCATTGGTTTAGTGGTGAAAAATCCGGCTCCGGGCTTGCCGGTGGCGTTGGGTCAATTCGCTTCGTTCCCGGTGATCATGTCGCTGGTGGGACTGGCGGCGATTTTTGGTCTGGAAAAACGCCGCGTGCCGGGCGGCATTCTGCTGACCATCATCGCCATCTCGATTCTCGGCCTGATTTTCGATCCGGCGGTGACCTATCAAGGTCTGTTTGCCATGCCGAGCCTGAAGGATGCTAACGGGCAATCAGCGATGTTTAGCCTCGATATCATGGGCGCGCTGCAACCGGTGGTGTTGCCAAGCGTGCTGGCGCTGGTGATGACCGCGGTCTTTGATGCCACCGGCACCATCCGCGCGGTCGCGGGGCAGGCGAATCTGCTGGATAAAGAGGGGCAGATCATCAACGGCGGTCGTGCGTTAACCACCGATTCCGTCAGCAGCCTGTTCGCCGGCTTGGTCGGCGCTTCGCCAGCTGCGGTCTATATCGAATCGGCGGCGGGCACGGCGGCGGGTGGTAAAACCGGTCTGACGGCGATTGTGGTGGGTTTGCTGTTCCTGGTGATCCTGTTCATGTCGCCGCTGGCCTATCTGGTTCCGGCTTACGCGACCGCGCCGGCGCTGATGTACGTTGGCTTGCTGATGCTGAGTAACGTGGCAAAAATCGACTTCAACGATTTTGTTGATGCGATGTCCGGCTTGCTGACCGCCGTGTTCATCGTGCTGACCTGCAACATCGTCACCGGCATCATGCTCGGCTTCGCTTCACTGGTGATTGGACGCCTGTTTGCCGGTGAGTGGCGCAAGCTGAACGTGGGCACCGTGGTGATTGCTGTCGCGCTGGTCGCGTTCTATGCCGGTGGCTGGGCCATCTGACCTGAAAGTTGAATAATTCCAGGATTATTCGCTTTCTGCATCACGCCGCACATCGGGTTGCTCCGCTGTGCGGCGTTTTGTTTTACACTTTCCCACGCAACAACATCGCTTTAATGAAATTGATTCGCCTAAGGAAAGCATGGAAATCTTCTTTACTATTCTCATCATGACGCTGGTGGTTTCACTCTCCAGCGTGGCGGCACGTATTCTGCCGTTTCAAATTCCCCTGCCGCTGGTGCAAATTGCCGCCGGTGCACTGCTCGCATTTCCCGTCTTCGGCCTGCATGTCGATTTTGATCCGGAACTGTTCCTCGTGCTGTTCATTCCGCCGCTGCTGTTTGCGGATGGCTGGAAAACGCCGATAAACGAGTTCCTGCATCACGGTCGCGAAATCATGGGGCTGGCGCTGGTTCTGGTGCTGATCACGGTGGTCGGGATTGGCTACCTGATCTACTGGCTGGTGCCAGGGATTCCGCTGATTCCCGCCTTCGCGCTGGCGGCGGTGCTTTCGCCAACCGATGCCGTGGCGCTGTCCGGCATTGTCGGTGAAGGACGCATCCCGAAAAAAATTATGTCGATTGTGCAGGGCGAAGCCCTGATGAATGACGCGTCGGGTTTGGTATCGCTGAAGTTTGCCGTCGCGGTGGCGATGGGCACCATGGTGTTTACGTGGGGCGGCGCCAGCGTTGAGTTTCTCAAAGTGGCGGTCGGCGGTTTGGTCGCTGGTGTGGCGATATGCTGGCTGTATGGCCGCTCGCTGCGTCTGCTGAGCCGCTGGAGCGGGGATGACCCGGCAACACAGACCGTGCTGCTGCTGCTGTTACCGTTCGCCTCGTACCTGATTGCGGAACACCTTGGCGTGTCGGGCATTCTCGCCGCCGTCGCCGCCGGTATGACCATTACGCGTTCCGGCATTATCCGCCAGGCACCGCTGGCGATGCGTCTGCGCGCGAACAGCGTGTGGCAGATGCTGGAGTTCGTGTTCAACGGCATGGTGTTCCTGATGCTCGGCCTGCAGCTGCCCGACATCCTTTCCACCTCGATTGCGCAGGCGCAAGCCGATCCTAACGTGGAACTGTGGATGCTGTTTACCGACGTTCTGTTGGTGTACGCCGCGCTGATGGTGGTGCGTTTCGGTTGGTTGTGGATCATGAAGCGCACCAGCATGCGTCTGCTGAAGAAGAAGCCGCTGGAGTTTACCAATTACTCACTGCGTGAATTGCTGATTGCTTCTTTTGCCGGCGTGCGCGGTGCCATTACCTTGGCCGGTGTGCTGTCGATTCCGCTGTTCCTGAGCAACGGCGATCCGTTCCCGGCGCGCTATGAGTTGGTTTTCATCGCTACCGGCGTGATTCTGGTGTCGCTGCTGGTTGGCGTGGTGCTGCTGCCGATTCTGCTGCGCGACGTAGAAAGCATCGATAAGGTCGGCCATCGTCGTGAGATTCAGTTTGCGCGTGCCGCGATGGCGGGTGTGGCGATTGAGAGCCTGCATAAAATGGAGCAGCGTCTTGAGAGCGACACCGAAGAGAACATCGATCCTGAGCTGCTGAAAGAGGTCAGCCTGCGCGTGATTGGTAACCTGCGTCGTCGCGCGGAGGGGAAAAACGATATCGAGCAGGCGCAATTTGCCGAAAATCTCGAGCGTCGTTTCCGCCTCAATGCGCTGCGCGCCGAGCGCGCCGAGGTCTATCATCTGCGCGCCACGCAGGAGATCTCCAACGAGACAATGCAGAAACTGTTGCACGATCTTGATCTGCTGGAAGCGTTGCTGATTGAGAAAGAGGAATAGCAGTAAGCCATATTGTTCATCGGTAGCGGCGCAAAACATTGCGCCGCTACGCTAATGTGCTGCGGTTGTTTTTACACCGACAGCCGCGGCGCACTATCCGGCCAGTGTTCACGGCAACACGCAATCCACGCCTCGGCGCTGCGCGACAGATAACTGCCTTCCCGCCAAATCAACCCCAAACTCCACTGCAGCTCCGATTCCAGTGGCAGCCACAGCAGCGACTGCTTATCCAGCCGCTGACAAATGGGCTCCGGCAGAATCGCCAGTCCCATGCCCGCCTGCACCATCGCGGCGAGAAAATCCCACTGCGCGCTGCGCAGCGCAATAGTTGGCGTCAGGTTCTGGCGTTGAAACGCTTTACGAATCTGGCGATTCAAGGCGAACTCTTCATTGAGGATCAGCAGCGGATGTTCGGCTAACTCTGCCAAACCGACTTTACGGTGATCGCGCCATTGTTCACTGAGCGGCAGCAGCACGCACAGCGGATGGTGCATTAACTCCAGCGTATTGAGCGGCAGTTCGGATTCGATCGGCAGCGCGGTGAGGGCGATATCCAGCGCGCCACTCAGCACCGCTTGCTGCGCCGTCAGTCCGCCGAACTCGGATATTTTCAGCTGTACGCCAGGATAACGGCGGCGAAAGGCGGAGATTGAACCGGCCATCTGCATGCCGACCATCGGTGGAATACCCAGCCGCAGCTCGCCGGTTTTCAGCTGGTTGATATCGCCCAACTGCGCTTCAAGCTGGTGGAACTCTTGCAGAATCACCAGTCCGCGCTGGTAAACCGCCTGACCGCTATCCGTTAGATGCAGTTTGCGGCCCTCGCGCAGCAGTAAGGTGCAGCCGAGCTCCTCTTCCAGCTGGCGCAGCATTTTGCTGATGGTCGGCTGTGTCACGAACAGCTTCTCAGCGGCGCGGGTGAAGCTTTGCTGGCGCACCACTTCAGTGAAGTAGCGCAGGGCGCGCACATCCATAAACATTCCTTTTTGGCATAGTTTGAATAATTTTAATTCATTTCTTTCACAGTTTGCGGCGGATTTATACTGGTCACCTCAATTCTTCATCCAGGTAACAAGCAATGATGGCATTAAGTCCGCGCAGAACGGATCTCCTGCAACGTACGTTTGTTCCGCTGCAGCTGGTGCTGTATGTCGGTTTGTTTATTTTCAGCGACAGGCTGGTGAGCTGGCTGCATCTGCCGCTGCCCGCCAACGTGGTGGGCATGGTGCTGCTGCTGGTGTTGATCATGACGCGCATCGTGCCGCTGCGCTGGGTAAAAGCTGGCGCCAACTGGCTGCTGGCAGAAATGCTGCTGTTCTTTATTCCTGCGGTGGTAGCGGTAGTGAACTACAGCGATTTGCTGCGCAGTGAAGGCTGGCGCATCTGCGTGGTGATCGGCGTCAGTACCTTGCTGGTGCTGGCTTCGACGTCACTGGTGGTTGATCGTTTATATCGCTTCGAATTGGCACGCGCCGCACGCAAGCAGGCGCATCATGAATGATCTGCTGATTAGTCTGCTGTGTCTGGCGTTCACGCTGCTGGTCTACTACCTCAACAAAATTCTTTATCGCCGCTGGCGCACGCTGCTGTTGATGCCGCTGGTATTGACGCCGCTGGTGCTGGTGGCGCTGTTGCTGCTCACTCACGTCAGCTGGAAAAATTACATCGCTGAAAGCCACTGGCTGATTTGGCTGCTTGGCCCGGCGACGCTGGCATTTGCCGTGCCGGTGTATGAGAATCTTGAGATCATCAAGCGTCACTGGCTGTCGCTGAGCGTGGGCGTGCTGACGGCCACGCTGGTGGCGGTATGCAGTTCGGTGTGGCTGGCGCGCTGGCTGACGTTACCGGAAACCATTCAGCGCAGCCTGGCGGTACGCTCAATCACCACGCCGTTTGCGCTGGCAGCCGCGCAGCCGATTGGCGGCCAGCCGGATCTGGTGGCGCTGTTTGTGGTGATCACCGGTGTGTTTGGTATGGCGGTGGGCGACGTGCTGTTTCTGCGTCTCGCCATCAAGCAGGGCGTGGCTAAAGGCGCGGGTTTTGGTGCCGCATCACATGGCGCAGGCACCGCGCGCGCGTATCAACTCGGCCAGCAGGAAGGCGTGGTGTCGAGCCTGGTAATGATGCTGTCTGGCGTCGTCACCGTCATTCTCGCGCCGCTGTTAAGCCACTTACTGTGGGTATCGTAATCCGCTGGTTTTGAGTCATTGCTCATACAGCAGCCCGATCGCTTTGCTTATTGTTTGCCCGCTTAAACGATAAGGAAGCGAAAAATGAAAAGTCAGTATTTTGCAATGGGGCTCCTGTTGGCCTCCGCTGGGGTAACTGCTCAGGAAATCGGCGTGAAGGGGGGCAGTGATTTCTTTGCGGCCGCCATCAACAGCCAAAAAACCGCGCCAGGCCTGCAATATGGCGTGGAATACGTGAATGCCAAACATCAGTCAGAATTGCTGGACGCCAATCTGGGTTACGGCGTGGCTGTAGGCGCAATGCGCATTGTGCCGCGCATCGGTTTGTTCTGGGCTGAATTGAACCATGATAAAACGTCCAGCTACGGCGTGAATGCGGGTATACGCGCGATGGCTCCACTGCCACAAGCGCGCCATACCTGGCTCTACCTCGATTTCAGCATGGCGCCTAACTTCAGCACCTATAAGCTGGATCATCTGCATCAGTTTGAGGCCGGAGTTTACTACCAACCGGCCTACTGGTTAACGCTGAGTTCCGGTTACCGCTATCTCGGCAGTGGCTTGCACGAATATAAAACCCATCGTGCGATTGATGGTCTTTTTATCGGCGCAGCCTGGCGCTTCTAATCTGAAAAGTGGCCTTTTAGGGCCACTTTTTTCCCCGCCGTAATCCATTTTTACGTAAAGCTTTCCAAATAATGTTGTCTCTCGTCGCCAGGCTGGTACCCTTGCCGCCGAATTAATTGTCCTTCATGGAGTGGAATCACATGTTAAAGCAACTTGTTACTGGAAGCGTTTTGGGTCTGGCACTGCTGAGCAGCGGCGCACAGGCAATTGAGGGCAGTGTTGACGTGGGTGAGCATAGCACCAACCTGAACCTTGGCCTTGGCACCACTTCACCGGGCCTGTTCCTGAAAGGCAACTGGCTGCGCAGCGATCACGATGGCAGCACCTACGGTGCGGGCCTCGGCTATAACATCGACGTGGGTGATTTCCGCATTGCGCCTACCGCGAAAGCGCTGTTCACCCATCCGGAAGATGGTCGTGATGGCTTCACCGTGGCAGTCGGTGGCGCAGCGCAATACAGCTTCAACAGCATGTGGGGCCTGTACGGCGAATATTACTATGCGCCAGAAGCGTTCTCCGATCGTCTGGATAGCTATCAGGAAGCCTCAGGCGGCCTGAGCTTTACGCCGATTTCGCTGCTGAACCTGCGTGTGGGTTATCAGTACATCGAGCTGAACAACAAAGGCAGCCGCAAAGATAACGTACTGGTCGATGGCCCGTATGTTGGCGCATCACTGCGTTTCTAATTGTTTAAATTAGAATGAAAAATGGCGGCCCAATGGGTCGCCATTTTTGTTTGGGTGCGGTCTGTCCCTCATCCCGGCCTTCTCACGCAAGCGGGAGAGGGAGAAAAACGAGCTCGATCGGTTCCCTCTCCCATTTATGGGAGAGGGTTAGGGTGAGGGAAGGCCAGCACGGACTTAATGCGATTTCCCCTGCGAAATCCCAATCCCCGTCTGTGAGCGAATAAACTGCCCACGGAAGCGGGCACGTTCCTGGGCACCGCGTGCAGAATGGTCGGTAATTGAGAACAGCCAGATACCGATAAATGCCGCCAGCATTGAGAACAGCGCCGGATACTCATACGGATAGATCGGTTTCTCATGCCCGAGCACCTGCACCCAAATCGTCGGGCCAAGGATCATCAGCAGTACCGCAGTAACGAGTCCCAGCCAACCGCCCACCATCGCGCCGCGCGTGGTCAGTTTTGACCAGTACATCGACAGCAGAATAATCGGGAAGTTACAGCTGGCGGCAATCGAGAACGCCAAACCGACCATAAAGGCAATGTTCTGTTTCTCAAACAGAATCCCCAGCGCAATCGCCACCACACCTAACACCAGCACGGTGATCTTCGAGATGCGCAGTTCATCGCGTTCGGTCGCTTTACCTTCACGGATCACGCTGGCATAGAGATCGTGTGAAACTGCCGACGCGCCCGCCAGCGTCAGACCTGCCACCACCGCCAGAATGGTGGCGAAGGCCACGGCCGAGATAAAGCCGAGGAACAGGCTGCCGCCGACCGCGTTCGCCAGATGCACCGCTGCCATGTTGGTGCCGCCGAGCAGCGCGCCGCTGGCGTCTTTAAAGGCTGGGTTCGATCCCACCAGCAAAATCGCGCCGAAGCCGATAATAAAGGTCAGGAAGTAGAAGTAGCCCATAAAGCCGGTGGCCCAGAACACGCTTTTACGTGCTTCACGCGCATCGGCCACGGTGAAGAAGCGCATCAGAATATGCGGCAAACCGGCGGTACCGAACATCAAGCCGAGACCCAATGACAACGCCGAGATGGGATCTTTCACCAGCCCGCCCGGCTGCATAATTGCCGCGCCTTTCGGGTGCACCGCCATCGCTTCGGTGAACAGCGTATTGAAGCTAAAGCCGGTGGCTTTCATCACCATAATCGCCATAAAGCTGGCACCAAACAGCAGCAGCACCGCTTTAATGATCTGCACCCAGGTGGTCGCCAGCATGCCGCCGAACAGCACGTACAGCACCATCAGAATCCCGACCATCACTACCGCGATATGGTAATCGAGGCCGAACAGCAGCTGGATCAGCTTACCGGCACCCACCATCTGCGCAATCAGATACAGCGCCACCACCACCAGCGAGCCGCAGGCTGACAGCGTGCGAATCGGTTTCTGCGCCAGGCGATAGGAGGCGACATCGGCGAAGGTGTAGCGCCCAAGGTTACGCAGACGTTCGGCTATCAAAAACAGGATCATCGGCCAGCCGACGAGGAAGCCGAGCGAGTAGATCAGCCCGTCGTAACCTGAGGTGTAAACCAGCGCAGAAATACCGAGGAAAGAGGCGGCGGACATAAAGTCACCGGCGATGGCGAGGCCATTCTGGAAACCGGTGATATTGCCGCCGGCGGTGTAGTAATCACTGCGCGAGCGGGTGCGTTTCGAAGCCCAATAGGTGATGCCGAGCGTCGCCGCGACAAACACCACGAACATGATAATGGCTTCATAGTTGGTGGCCTGCCGTTGCACCGCGCCGGTAATGGCATCGGCGGCAAACACGCTGGCGGGCACTACCGCGAGAAATATCGAAAGCAGGCGCTTCATGATTTTACCTCGCTCAGGATCTGTTTGGTCAGACGATCAAACTCGCCGTTGGCGCGCCACACGTAGACGCCGGTCAGCACGAATGACATCACGATCAAACCGACACCAATCGGAATGCCGCGCGTAACGTTAGTGCCCGCGTGCAGCGGCGTACCGAGCCAGGCGGGCGCAAAAGCGATCAGCAGAATAAAGCCGATATAGAGCACCAGCATGATCACGCTGAGCAGCAGCGCAAACGCCTGTCGCTTATGCACCAATTCATGAAAGCGCGGATTATTCTCGACTTGTTGCCAGACTGCTTCCTGTTCAGGGGTTTCGTTCATCACATTTTCTCCAGAGGCAAGGCAGACAGATATCTCACGATAAAGTGATTTAACTGGCTGAATATTCTAGTTTTATAAGTTGTGCGAACTCAGAAATACGTGGCATATAAGGGCGGCCAAATGGTCGCCCCTACAACAGAAGCCGGTTACGGCATGGTGATGGACTGTTTCTCCTCCAGCAATTTCTCTACCACGCCCGGATCGGCCAGCGTAGAGGTATCGCCGAGATTGCTGGTATCGCCCGTAGCGATTTTGCGCAGAATGCGACGCATAATCTTGCCGGAGCGGGTTTTTGGCAGCGAGTCGGTCCAGTGCAGCACATCCGGCGTGGCAATTGGGCCAATCTCTTTACGCACCCAGTTACGCACTTCGGTATACAGCTCTGGCGACGGCTCTTCGCCGTGGTTAAGCGTGATATACGCATAGATTGCCTGGCCTTTGATGCTGTGCGGAATGCCCACCACCGCCGCTTCGGCAATCTTCGGATGCGACACCAGCGCCGATTCAATCTCGGCGGTGCCGAGACGGTGGCCGGAGACGTTCAGCACGTCATCGACGCGGCCGGTGATCCAGTAATAACCCTCTTCATCACGGCGCGCGCCGTCACCGCTGAAGTAGCGATTTTTGAAGGTGGAGAAGTAGGTCTGTTCGAAACGATCGTGATCGCCATACAGCGTACGCGCCTGGCCTGGCCAGGAATCGACAATCACCAGGTTTCCTTCGGTGGCACCCTCGAGCGGATTGCCTTCGTTATCCACCAGCGCTGGCTGCACACCGAAGAACGGTTTAGTAGCGGAACCGGCTTTCAGTTCGGTCGCGCCCGGCAGCGGCGTGATCATGAAGCCGCCGGTTTCGGTTTGCCACCAGGTATCGACGATCGGGCAACGGCTGTCGCCAATCTTCTTGTAATACCACTCCCAGGCTTCCGGGTTGATCGGTTCACCCACCGAACCCATGATGCGCAGGCTGCTGCGATCGGTGCCTTCAATCGCTTTATCGCCTTCGGCCATCAGCGCGCGAATCGCGGTTGGCGCGGTATACAGCAGCGTCACTTTATGTTTATCCACCACTTCCGCCATGCGGCTCGGCTTCGGCCAGTTCGGCACGCCTTCAAACATCAGCGTGGTCGCGCCGCACGCCAGCGGACCGTAAATCAGATAGCTGTGGCCGGTGATCCAGCCGACATCGGCGGTACACCAGTAAACATCATCAGGATGATAATCAAACACATACTTAAAGGTGCTGGCGGCATACACCAGATAACCGCCGGTAGTGTGCAGCACGCCTTTCGGTTTGCCGGTGGAACCGGAGGTATAAAGGATAAACAGCGGATGTTCGGCATCGACGGCGACCGGTTCATGCTGATCGCTGGCCTTTGCCGCTAAATCGTGCCACCACAGATCGCGGCCTTCACGCCAGCCGGTATCTTTACCGGTGCGCTTAAACACCACCACATTTTTCACCGTGGTGACGTTTGGATTGTTCAGGGCATCATCAACGTTTTTCTTCAGCGGGATACTGCGTCCGGCGCGTACGCCTTCATCGGCGGTGATGATCAGTTTGGCGTTGGAATCGACCACGCGCCCGGCGACGGCTTCCGGTGAGAAGCCACCGAAGATCACCGAATGCACCGCGCCAATGCGCGCACAGGCCAGCATCGCAACGGCGGCTTCAGGCACCATCGGCATGTAGATCGCCACCACGTCGCCTTTCTTCACGCCCAGGCTGCCGAGCACATTGGCAAAGCGGCAGACGTCCGCATGCAGTTCGCGGAAGGTAATGGTTTGGCTTTCGCTGGCGTCGTCGCCTTCCCAGATGATGGCGGGATGGTCGCCACGCGTGGCGAGATGGCGATCAAGGCAGTTCGCGGCGAGGTTCAGTGCGCCATCTTCATACCAGCGAATCGAAATATTGCCGGGGGCAAAGGAGGTATTTTTCACTTTGCTGTAAGGCTTAATCCAGTCGAGGATTTTGCCTTGCTCACCCCAAAAGGTGTCGGGATCGTCAACCGATTGTTGATACAGCGCCGCATACTGATCGGCATTAATGAGAGCATTCGCTGCAATGGCAGCGGGTACGGGATGCTTGTGTATTTGGCTCATGGCTGACCTCCTTGAAGATGTTAATCATATGTCAATCAATGGTTAATTGAAGACCACGACAGGGCTTTGTTTCTGTTTTGTAGTCTGGATCACGACCTTTTATCACTGCCAAATCCCCGGCGAACGGCGGGCAAAAACGCCGCGCCAGCAGCGTGATCTTCTGCCTTAAGCCTACAAGATCGCTGCCTCTGTTGTGCAAATAATCAGCAAACGCGCCGGGCCGCTTTTTGCGCAATATTGCATAGCTATGCTGAAACTTATCGAATTAACACTTTTCATAACAGCGAGTTATGGCCGTTAACCTTCGTCAGCATTTTATGCTACTAACCTGAATAAGATTTGCGCTATCGCGCCGGGGGTTGCATTTACCGTAGTGAAAATGGTACTTATCTCGGCCCTGTTCAGCAGGTATCAACTCAGACTGCATCACCCCGCAGGCGCAAAATGCCTGCACAGCTGTAACCGACGTAGTCATAAATAACCCTCTATTTTATCGGGCTTTTGCTCACTTCCCTGTGTGACATTTCTCCTGCACCTTCGCAGCAGAGCAAAGGGGTTTTTAACTGAGGAAATAACGCGTTATGAAAGGTTTTAAGTTCACCCTTGCATGGCAGATTTTAGTCGCGCTGATTCTGGGCGTGATTGTGGGAACCGTGCTGCATAATCAGCCCGACGATCGTGAATGGTTAATCACTAACATTCTGACGCCAGCGGGTGACATCTTTATTCATCTGATCAAGATGATTGTGGTACCGATTGTTATCTCCTCACTGATTGTCGGCATTGCTGGCGTGGGTGATGCGAAAAAGCTCGGACGTATTGGTGTTAAAACCATTATCTATTTTGAAGTGATCACCACCCTTGCCATTGTGGTCGGCATCACGCTGGCCAACGTATTCCAACCCGGCAGCGGCATTGATATGTCAACGCTGGCAACGGTGGACATCTCTAAATACGAAGCCACCACCGAAGCGGTTCAGGGTGCACCGCACGGTCTGGTCACCACCATTCTGTCGCTGATCCCACAGAACATCTTCGCCTCGCTGGTGAAGGGCGACATGCTGCCGATTATCTTCTTCTCGGTGCTGTTTGGTATGGGCCTGTCGGCGCTGCCATCGGAACATCGCGATCCGCTGGTCACGGTATTCCGTTCGATTTCCGAAACCATGTTTAAAGTGACGCACATGATCATGCGTTATGCGCCAGTCGGCGTGTTTGCGCTGATTGCGGTCACCATTGCTAACTTCGGTTTTGCGTCGCTCTATCCACTCGCCAAGCTGGTGCTGCTGGTGTACGTGGCGATTCTGTTCTTTGCTTTCGTGGTGCTCGGCACGGTGGCGCGCTTCTGTAAGCTGCGCATTACCACGCTAATGCGCATTCTCAAAGACGAGCTGATTCTTGCCTATTCCACCTCCAGCTCAGAAACCGTGCTGCCGCGCATTATGCAGAAGATGGAAGCCTACGGTGCGCCGAAAGCCATCACCAGTTTCGTGGTGCCGACCGGTTACTCGTTCAACCTCGACGGTTCAACGCTGTATCAGAGCATCGCGGCGATCTTTATCGCCCAGCTGTATGGCATTGATCTGTCGCTGACTGACGAGATTATTCTGGTGCTGACGCTGATGGTGACCTCGAAAGGCATCGCTGGCGTGCCGGGCGTCTCCTTCGTGGTGCTGCTGGCAACGCTGGGCAGCGTGGGCATTCCGCTGGAAGGCCTGGCATTTATCGCTGGTGTCGATCGCATCATGGACATGGCGCGTACCGCGCTGAACGTGATCGGTAACGCGCTGGCGGTGCTGGTGATTGCGCGCTGGGAAGACCAGTTCGACACCAAACAAGCCGCCGCCTACGAGCAACAGCTGCGCACGCAAAGCGCCAGCTAATCTTCCAGGTGCGCATGAATGCGCACCCTACGAAAACCTCGCCATTCATGGCGACCGCTACGCACAGAAACCCGCTTCGGCGGGTTTTTTTATGTCCGCTGCGGCAAAAAGCAAAAAAATCCCGCGCAGCAGAGGAATTAACAATTCTGTGTGATATATAGTTTTACGAATAAATTATTCTCACACAGGAGTGTCTCATGCAGATCGATCTGAGCCAGATGATCACCGAAGGTCGTAATCCCGCCAGCCACAACATTGATGAGCTGACCACCGAAGCGATGCTGCGGGTGATCAATGATGAAGACAAAAAAGTGGCGCTGGCGGTGGAAGCCATCGTGCCGCAGATTGCGCAGGTGGTGGATGCCATCACCCACGCCTTCAGCAAAGGCGGTCGCCTGATCTATTGCGGCGCAGGCACGTCGGGTCGTCTGGGGATTCTGGATGCCAGCGAATGTCCGCCGACCTTCGGCACGCCGCGCAGCCAGGTGGTTGGGCTAATTGCCGGCGGCCACACCGCGATTTTGCAGGCGGTGGAAAACGCCGAAGACAACGTGGAGCAGGGCGCGCAGGATCTGCGTGATATCAATTTCAACGCTAACGATGTGCTGGTCGGGATTGCCGCCAGCGGCCGCACGCCCTATGTGCTGGGCGCGCTGGCGTACGCGCGTCAGCAAGGCGCATTTACCGCAGCGTTAACCTGTAATCCCAACAGTCCAATGTCGCAGGCCGCGGATGTGGCGTTGACCCCGGTGGTCGGCCCGGAAGTGGTCACCGGTTCTTCGCGCATGAAAGCCGGCACGGCGCAGAAACTGGTGCTGAATATGCTCACCACCGGCGCGATGATTCGCAGCGGCAAGGTGTACGGCAATCTGATGGTCGATGTGGAAGCCACCAACCAGAAGCTGGTGCAGCGCCAGGTGAACATCGTCAAACAAGCCTCCGACTGTGACGATGCTACCGCACAGCAGGCGTTGGCGGCGAGTAATGGGCACTGTAAAACCGCGATTGTCATGGTGCTGGCGGGATTAACGGCCGATGAAGCAAAATCGCTGCTGAGTCAGAATCAGGGCTTCATTCGCAACGCTTTGCGTGACGCAGGAGCGCAATAATGGCGGCCATTACCGAAGATCTGGTGCGCGACATTTTGCTGGCGGTGGGCGGCGCCAATAATGTGGTGCAGTGCGGCAACTGCATGACGCGCCTGCGTCTGACACTCAACGATGCCGCGCGAGTGGATAGCGCCACACTCAAAACGCTGCCGGGCGTGCTGGGCGTGATCGACAGCGATGCGCAGCTGCAGATCGTGCTCGGTCCCGGTAAAGCGCAAACTGCAGCAGAGAAAATGCAGGCACTGCTTAATCAACAGGCGCCGGGCGATCTGCAGGCCATCGCCAGCGCGCAAAAGCAGCAGATGAAGGCAAAGCAGACCAGCGCATTGCACCGTTTTCTCTCCTGCTTCGCCACCATCTTTACGCCGCTGATCCCCGGTTTTATCGGTGCCGGCTTGCTGCTGGGTTTCGCCACGCTGATTGAGCAGATCTTCCACCTTAATCAGCCTGGCGATCATGCACGCTGGCTGGTGGATACCGTGGCGTACATGAAGGTGTTCGGCAAAGGGTTGTTCACCTTCCTGAGTATTTTGATTGGCTATAACGCGCAGAAAGCCTTTGGCGGTACCGGCGTCAACGGGGCCATTATCGCCTCGCTGTTTGTGCTCGGTTATATCCCTGACGCGAAGGTCGGTTATTACAGCGGGATGCAGGATTTCTTCGGCATGGTGATCGATCCGCGCGGCAATATTATTGGCGTGCTGCTGGCGGCAATATTTGGTGCCTGGGTTGAGAAACAGCTGCGAAAAATCATTCCCGATAATCTCGATATGATCCTGACATCGTTGCTGACGTTATTAATTACCGGCGCGGTGACTTTCCTGGTGATTATGCCAATGGGCGGCGAATTATTTAAAGGCATGTCGTGGTTGTTCATTCATCTAAATAACAATCCGTTTGGTTGCGCTATTCTGGCCGGACTGTTTTTGATCGCGGTGATGTTTGGCATTCATCAAGGCTTTATTCCGGTCTATTTCGCGCTAATGGAAACCCAGGGCTTTAACTCGCTCTTCCCAATTCTGGCGATGGCCGGCGCCGGGCAGGTCGGCGCGTCACTGGCGTTATGGTGCAAAGCGGATAAAGACTCACTGCTGCGTAAACAGATCAAAGGCGCCATTGTGCCGGGCTTGCTCGGTGTCGGCGAACCGCTGATTTATGGCGTCACGCTGCCGCGTCTGAAACCCTTTATCACCGCCTGTTTTGGCGGTGCGCTGGGCGGCTTCTTTATCGGGCTGGTGGCATGGCTGGGATTGCCAGTGGGAATGAACACCGTGTTTGGCCCTTCAGGATTAGTCACATTGCCGCTAATGACCTCATCGCAGGGCATTTTTGCCGGCATGGCGGTGTATCTCGCCGGGCTGATCGTGGCGTGGATTGGCGGGTTCGCCTTTACCTGGTGGGGCGGCACCCGCAATGTGGATTTAAGTTAAGTGAAGTACGGATATCGACCAGGTCGGCATAAAGCGTGACCTGGTCTAACCGTGATCACGATCACGCTTTTAAACTCTCTCAAGTCGCTTAACCCGTCACAGCCACATTCACTGCTTAAGTACCGTTTGTAAGTAAAGCGTTAGCAAAAAATAAAGGTTTTATTAAGGAGATAGAAAGCCAGACCTAATATTTAAAATGGCCTCAAATTATTTAGAATATCCAACCTGCATCGCAATTAATTCCCCGAGATGACAATAGGTTACTCATAATTGTCTTTTGCACTCACCAGCGAAAAAGTCTATACCTAAAGCCAATTAATCTATAACAACAATTCCATCCTTTTTTCACTGCACCGTATTTCTTCACACAGTTGTTCTCAAATTAGATTGCTACACGGGATTGGTCATTATCTGCCGCTTTATCCCCACGCGAAGAATTTAACGCTGTTGCAATAACAGCGCGGACGCTGCACGCCCACTGGAGGAAGTATGAGGTTTACATTAAATCCTATCGCATTAGGGATGTTGGCGGCGCAATTGCTGATCTATCCAGCAATGCAAAGTCAGGCTGTTACGTTGGGGACTTACACACCAGAAAATAATGACAACCAAGCCGGTAAAATTACCGTTAGCAGCGGCAATGAAACTTTGACCGGCAATCAGGCATTCACGGCAGGAACGGATGGCGCGGTCACCACCACGCTCGGGCAAGTGGCGATCACCTCGGGATCGCAGTATCTCAATCAGGATCGCCTGGATCCCGGCCCGCAAAACTTTGCGATCACCACGCCCGATCCCGCGACCGGCACCAACAGCACATTCCAGGTATATAACTCCGCCAGTCTTGTCGCCTTAGCGCCCGTCACCAGCTCCACCAGCGTGCCGGATGTGCAGAACGTCAATGATGCGCAGTACATCGATGCGCGCGTTGCGGATGTTACCGGCGGTACGCTGGATGTGAATATCGGGCAGGCGAATGCGCTCAGCAGCGCCAGCACCAACAGCTGGACCATGGCCGCTAAACAGACACAGCTATTTGATGTGAGCGGCACCGGCACGGTGAACTGGAACAGCAATAACCGCATCAGCTTTTTCGGTGCCACCGCTACGCCGGACGGCGCGGGATCGGCCACCAGCAGCTATCAGGTGCAAAACCTCGCCACCTATAACGGCGCATTCAGCGTGCAGACGCTGGATGGCAAAAGCACCAGCTTTACCGTCACCAACGCCAGCCAGCTGCAAAGCTACAACAACTGGCTGATCGGTCAGCTGCAGGCGGGCAATCTTGATAAAACCCGTTATCTGCCTGAGTTCAACAAAGCCGTCACCTTCACCAATGCCAACATCGTCTACAACGTTAGCGCCACGCCGCCAGACGAGGTGACGCAGGCGATCGGCAATCGCATTGTGATCAATGCCAATGGCGCGGACGCGAGAGTCAATCTGGCGGCGGGTAAAACGCTGGAAGTGGTGGGCGCGACGGGCGGTGCGATCAAAGCCTCCAATGGCGCGCAAGCGGTGATTGATGGCAAACTTGCGAGTCGCGGCAGCATCACCAATAACGGCACGGCGCTGGTGTTAACCGATAACAGCACTGGAACCAATAATGGGGTAATTAACGGCGGCTTCCTCAATCGTCAGGATGGTACCGGCATTGGTTCGACCGGCTACGGTGCCAACGGCGTAGCCGTGCAAACCGGTAGCACCTTTAACAACAACGGCATCCTCAACCTCGCCACCACCGGCAGCAATTCACAGTATGGCGTGGCGGGCATCAATCTTGGCGTGTCCTCCACCGCCAATAACAGCGGCAATATCAACGTCGGCGTCAACGGTTCGAGCGCGCGCGGTACCGCGTCTGGCGTGTTACTGACCGACGCCACTTCCAGCTTCACCAATAACGCCAGCGGCAATATCTACATTGGTCGCGGACCGCAAAACAGCCTGGGTGAGGCGACGGCGGATACCGCGATGAACCAAAGCGGGTTGACCAGCGGTATCGCCCTGGTCGCCAACGGCAACGCGGTTAACAACGGCAGCATTACCCTCGGCACGAGAACGCAAAATGCGGCGGGGATGTCGGCGACCGGCGCGAATAACGCCACCATGATCAACACCGGCGCCATCAATGTGAACGGTGCGGCTGCCACCATTCCGCGTGAAAACGTCGGCATGCTGGTGACCAACAGTGCCGGCAACATCAATAACGCGGGTACCATTAACCTGAATGGCGTGAACGGCACCGGCCTGAAAGTGCTGGCGACCAATGGCAACACCGCCAGCGCCACCTCAACTGGCACCATCAACGTGGCAGGCGGCGCCGATCCGGCCAGCGGCACGCGCAACTATGGCGTGTGGGTGGAAGGGCAAGGTGCAACCGGCACGGCGCAGGCCACCGTCGATGGCCCGATCAATCTCAGCGGCAATGGCGCGATCGGCGTACATGCGCGCGGCAATTCCACGGTGACCGTGGATCCGGCTGCCGTGCCGACCTTTTCTAACGGTACCAATCAGATCGCCTTCTTTGCCTACGGCCCCAATGCGCTGATTAACGTGCTGGGCAACAATCCGTTTGATGTCACCACGCAGAACTCCACGCTGTTTCGTGTTGAGCAGGGCGCAGACTTCAACGGTAACGCCTTGTCGCTCACCGCGTCGGGTGCCGGTTCTACCGCCGTGCTCGGTAGCGGCGCAGGCACCGAAGTGAGCAGCGATGCGGCGGTGATCAACGTCAGCGGCAGCGGTGCCAATGGCATTACGGTGGAAGGGGGCGCAACGGGTGTTATTGATGCCGCAACCACCATGAATCTCACCGGTAGCAACGCAATTGGCGCGATCGTTGACGGACAAAAACACGATATCTTTGGCAGAAACAGCGGCTCGCCGGTGACCAGCACCCGCCTGAACTCTGCGGCGTCATTGAATGCGTCACAGAGTGGATTGACCGGTTATCTGGCCCGCAATCGCGCGCAGTTGACCAACAGCGGCGATATCACCTTCAGCGGCGCCAACGCCACCGGCATTCGCGTCGAGAGCGGTGCGACCGGCACCAACAGCGGCAATATCAACATCAACGATGGCGGCACCGGCATCGCGGTGAACAGCGGCAGCAGCACCTTTGCCACCACCGCCAATAACACCGGCACCATCAATGTTAATGGCGGCAGCACCACTAACCGCAGCCGAGGCGTCAGCGCCAGCGGCAATCGCGCGGTAGCCAACCTGAACGCTGGCACGCTGAATCTCAACGGCACCGGCGCGATTGGGGCGGAAGCGCTCAACGGCGCGCTGGTGAATATCGCCGCCGGTTCAGCGCCGGTATTCAACAACAGTGACCAAATTGCCTATCACGCGGCGGGCAGCGGATCGCGCATTAGCTCCGCCACCAATGCGTTAAATATCAACAGCAGCGGCTCAACCGGCTATCGCATTGATGACGGCGCGGCGCTGAGTTTCACCACGCCGACCACCCTCACCGCCAGCGCCAGCAGCAGCACCGGCGCGATTATCTCCGGCAGCAGCAGCAGCCTGAATAGCAGCAACGCCAACTTCACCGCCAGCGGCCAGGGCAGTACGGCGATCCGTGCTGAGGGCGGTGCGAACGCCACGCTCGATAGCGGCAGCAGCATCAATCTTAGTGGCAGCAACGCGGTCGGCGTGCTGGTCAATAATCTGCGTACCGATTTGAGTAACGCGCTGGATGGCAGCGCGGCGGCCACCCGCGTTACCAGCAACGGCAATGTGAGCGGCGCGGGCAATGGCGCGATGGGTTTTGATGTCACCAACGGCGCAGAGCTGGTCAACAACGGCAATGTGAACCTCACCGGCAGCAACAATATTGGGATCCGTTCGCGCGCCGGCAGCACGCTGACCAACAACGGCGTGGTCAACGTAGCCAACGGCACCGGGCTGGATGTCTCCGGCAGCGGCAGCACGCTGGCGAAAGGCGGCACCATCAATGTCGATAACGGTATCGCGGGCGTGCGCATCAGCGACGGCGCGCAGCTGGCGCTTACCGGCAGCGACACGGTGATCACCACGCGCGGCAATGCGCACGGCATCCTGCTGGACAGCGGTGCGACCGCTCTCAGCGCCAGCGACGCCACGGTGAACGTGCTGGGCAGTGGCAACGGCATCGAAAACCGCGCCGAACTGAGCAACGTTGGTCTGAGCAATCTCACCATTAACGTCGGCGACGGCAACGGGATTCGCACCGCCGTGCCATTTGATCCGGCTTCGACGGTGACCACCAACGTCTCCGGCAGCGGCAGCGGCCTGAATATCGCCAATGCCGATGGTTCCACCACCCGCGGCGATCTGACGTTGGGGTCGGGCTATCAATTTAATGTTACCGGCGCAGGCGGCACCGGTATTCGCGCCAATACCACCGGCAATGTCACCACCGCCGCCAATGTGAATATCGACAATGCGGCGGGCGGATCGGCGCTGGTCTCCAGCACGGCGGGCACCATCGTCAATACCGGCAACTTCACCTCCAACAGCCTGACGGCGCCGGTGGTGGATCTGCGCGGCGGTAAAACCATCTTCGAGAACCTCGGCAACATCATCACCGCTAATCCACAAACCGTGGCGGTAGCGGGCAGCAACGCCGATGACGAAATTCTGCTGACCGAAGGCGCGGTGCAGGGCGATATCAATCCGGGCGGCGGATCGGATCGGTTCCGCTGGACGGGCGGAACACTCAACGGCAGCCTGACCATGGGCAACGACAACAACAACACCGCTGAAGTGAGCAATGTCGATCTCGGCACCACCTACCATCTCACCAGCGGTAATGGCACCGGCAACACCTTGACCTTCAATCAGATTGGCGCGCGCGGCGGCAGCTTCAGCGCCGACGATCTCAGCAAAGGCGTTAATCTTGGCAGCGGCTGGAGCACCATCAACTTCGCCAATACCCAATGGACACTAACCGATAACCTGCAGCTGGCGCACAGCACCATCAATGTCGATGCGGATTCCACGCTGTATGCCGGCGATAACGTGCATCCGACGCTATCCGGCGGCACCGCCGATTCGCTGGTGGTGAACAACGCCGGTACGCTGGATCTCACCAACGGCGCGGGTTCACCGGGCAACACGCTGGATATCGCTGGATCGCTGGCGTCGAGCGGCGGCCAGCTCAATCTGGTCACTAACCTCAACCAGGGTGGTGCGCTAAGCAATCAGTTCACCGACCACATTAACGTCACCGGCAATGCCAGCGGTACCACGCTGGTGAATGTGAAACTGGCGGATGCCAGCACCGGCGCACTCACCGATCTCAATCAAAATGGAGGGGTAGAGGGCAACGAAGGGATCTCGCTGGCGCAGGTAGGCGGTAATGCCAGCGCCAACAGCTTCGCGTTGAAGGATGGCTATCTCGGTGCCGGGCCGTGGCAATATCGACTCTACACCTTTGCACCGGGCAGCAGCGATCCCAACCAGCGTTTAGTCAGCGGCAGCGGCAATAACTATTGGGATTACCGTCTGGCGAACTACTACGTGTGTGAGGATAGCGCTAACTGTCAGCCGACCTTCGTCACCGATGCCTTTGGCACGCCGCAAAGCTACGATTCGCGTCCGGCGGTGGTGCCGCAGGTGCCATCTTATGTGTCGGCACCGGTTGGCCTGGCCTATTACACCTCGGCGATTATCGACGATCTGCATAAACGCCTCGGCGAACTGCGCCACGAGCAGACACGTCCGCAAGGCAACGGCGGCGAGATGTTCCTGCGCTATATCGGCTCGAACCTGAAGTACAAGAGCGATAAGAGTTTTCGTGACTTCGGTTATGATTTTGACCTCGATTACAGTGCGGTGCAGGTGGGCGGCAATCTGCTGCGACTCGATGGCGAGCAGGATAGCCTGCGCGGCGGTTTAGCCTATACGCGCGGTAATACGCGCATTCGTCCGCATGCGGCCGACGGTTACAGCAGCACCACTTTCGACAGCGACAGCCTGGCGTTTTACGGCACCTGGCAGCGTCAGAGCGGATTCTATCTGGACGGTGTGTTGTCATTTGACTGGCATCGCGGCGAAACCGATATCGCCCGCACGCAAGAAGTTGCGAAGCTGAAAGGCCACGGCTGGACGGCATCGCTGGAGAGCGGCTATCCGTTTGCGTTGGGCGATGGCTATAAGCTTGAGCCGCAGGCGCAGCTGATGTACATGAAGCTGAATATGAATGATTTCACCGATAAAGACGGCAATAACGTGCGTTACGGCGACTATAACCAAACTATTGGTCGTCTCGGCGCGCGCCTCGATCGTACGTGGACCGACGACAGCAATCGTCAATACACCCCTTATCTGCGCGCGAACTACTACAAAGGTTGGGGCGGCAGCGCAGATACCTCGGTGTCATCGGTGGATAATCCGGCATTTGGCGCAACCTTCAGTAGCGGAAAATTTGGTCAAATGTGGGAACTGGGCGCCGGCGGCACTGCAACCTTGCAGAAGGATGTTTCGTTGTATGCGGAAGCGGATTATCGCAAAGAGATTGATGGTAATGGTGCCAAAGGGTGGCGGTATAACGTGGGGGTCCGCTGGCAATTCTGATTTCCCTGCGCCCTTTGCGTTGCAGGTGCGTTGGCTGCGCTCGCTCACCCCGGTCACAGAGTTCACTCTGCTCCCGGGGATGAGCGAGCTTGCCGCCTTCCTGCGACACAAATGGCTTTGGGAAATCCCATCTCCCTGCGCCCTTTGCGCTGCAGGTCTGCTGACTGGGTTTTTAATAAAAGATTGATTTGGTTTACTGTAAAACCCGGTTAATCGATGAGCTAAGTGAAAAAGTGTGAAAGCCGCTGCAAAGCGGCTTTTTTATTGCCCTGAATTTGAAACTGGTGCTAAAGCTCAAGCCGTACGATGCCGAAAAGATAAAAAAGTATTATCGATTGCTTCTTTTCGCCTGCGTATTGCAAGGACACACACATGCGTAACAACCAGCCCGTCACTCAGCGTGAATTCGCTTTTGACGATGACGCCACATTGATGTCGACTACCGATCTCAACAGCTACATCACCTATGCCAACGATGCCTTTATTGAAGTCAGTGGCTTCAGTCCGGAAGAGGTAAATGGCCAGCCACACAACATGGTGCGCCACCCGGATATGCCGCCGGAAGCCTTTGCCGATATGTGGGCGACCCTCAAACAGGGCGAACCGTGGACGGCGCTGGTGAAAAACCGGCGTAAAAATGGCGATCACTATTGGGTGCGCGCCAACGCCATTCCGGTGGTGCGTGAAGGCAAAGTGCAGGGTTTTATGTCGGTGCGCACCAAGCCGTCGGTGGAGGAGGTTCGCCAGACCGAAGCGCTGTACCGCGACTTCCGCGAAGGGCGCGTCAAAGGACGCCGCTTCCATAAAGGCTTGATGGTCGGCACCGGCTGGCGTCGCCTGGGCTCGATCCTGAAAACTCTGCCGCTGCGCTGGCGCATCCGCTCAACCTTATTAACGCTGCTGCCGCTCTCGGTGATTGGCGTCTGGCTGCTGGGCCTTGCACCTCTCGCCATTGGCTGCTTTGCCGGCGGCATGGCGGGCCTTTTACTGCTGGCGAGTCTGTGGCTGGAGCAGCAAATTTCACGTCCGATGGAGCGCATGTGCCGTCAGGCATTGAGCGTGGCGACCGGTGCCAGCCATAAAGTGGAGCAGATTGATCGCGTTGATGAGATTGGCGTGACGCTGCGCGCCATCGGCCAGCTTGGGCTGATGTTCCGCTGGCTGGTGGATGATGTCAGCGGCCAGGCGATCAACGTGCTGAGCGCCAGCGATGCCATTGCGCGCAGCAACGACGAATTGAGCCGTCGCACCGAACAAGCAGCGGCTAACGTGCAGCAAACCGCCGCCACCATGAACGAAATGACCGCCACGGTGAAGAGCAACACCGATACCGCCAAAGAGGTCAATGGGCTGTCGGAAAACACCAGTCATGCGGCGATCAAAGGCGGCGAAGTGATGCAGGAGATGGTGGGCATGATGGCGGAGATCGCCGACAGCTCGAAGCGCATCGCCAACATCACCAGCGTGATTGACGGTATCGCTTTCCAGACCAATATTCTGGCGCTTAACGCCGCAGTGGAAGCCGCGCGCGCCGGTGAGCAGGGCAAAGGCTTTGCGGTGGTGGCCGGTGAAGTGCGCAATCTCGCGCAACGCAGCGCCAAAGCCGCCAGCGAAATCAAACATCTGGTAGAAACCAGCGCCAGCCGCGTGCAATCGGGCAGCGATCACGCCGATGCGGCTGGGCACACCATGCAGGAGATTGTCGATCAGGTGCAGAATGTCACTGCGCTGATCGCGCAAATCAGCGGCGCGACCGCCGAGCAGGCCATCGCGCTGACGCAGGTCAGCACAGCGGTGGAAGATCTCGACGATATCACCTATCAAAATGCCGCGCGCGTGGCGGAAAGCGCCGAAGCGTCCGGTCGCATGAAGCATCAGGCCAATCGTCTGGTGGAAGCGATCAGCGTGTTCCGTTAACGCATGTCGCGTTCGGCGCGCAGTGCGCCGGGTGGCGTGCCAACAATGCGTTTGAAGGCGCGGCTAAACGCCGCCAGCGAACCGTAACCGAGGTGGAAGGCAACGCTTTCCACCGCTTCGCCCTCGTTCACGATACGTTCCACCGCCAGCCGCATGCGCAGCTCGGTAAGATAGCGCAGCGGCGTCATGCCGGTTGCCGTCTGGAAGCGCGCGGCAAACACCGAGCGTGAACTGCCGGATTCGCGCGCCAGCCGCTCCACCGTCCAATTTTCGCCGGGTGCGCGATGCATCGCCGCCATCGCTAGGCTGAGACGCGGATCGCGCAGCGCCTGCACCAGGCCGCTGCCTTTGCCGCAGCCGTTCTCCACCCAGCCCCGCACAATTTGCGCCGCCACCACATCCGCCAGCCGCGACAAAATCCCGGCGAAACCGGCTTTGCGCTGCCGCGTTTCACGTTCCATCGCATCGAGAATCGGCTGAATTTCCGGGTACTGCGCCAGCAGCGTACTCACCAGCATCACGTCGGGCATGGTGTGCACCAGCGGCTGCATGCCGCCCAGTTCAAACGCCATGCAGGCGCTGAACAGAATCACATCGCTGTTATCCGGGCAGAGTTCGGTGCTGTCGTCGATGGCGCAGACGCTGGCGCAAATCGGGCGGCTATTAAACGTCGAAATGGGTTCGCAAACGGCCTCTTCGCTGGAGATCAGCGCGTGCGGTTTGCCGTGCGGGATCAGCAGCGCATCGCCCGCCTGCAGCGGATAAATCACGCCTGACGCCGAGCGAATCAGTAACGATCCGCGCCCAACAAAATGCAGCTGCGCGCGACCAGGCGCGTCGTCATATTGCAGGCCAAAAGGCGCGTGCAGCGCGATACGCTGGTATTTGACGCCGTACAGGCGCATGCCCATCAGCAATTCACTGGTCAGATCTTCATAGCGACTCATACCAATCCCAGACGAATAATCAAAAAACAAAGTTTCTGCATCATAGATCGTCTGGTGATCAGTCACTATGCTTAACGCTAAATATTTTGTGATGGGGATCACAGATGAGCCTGGATACTGAAATAGTCGAAACACCGTTAGACGTGGATAAACCGGCGTGGGGCGCGGTGTTTGCCATGGCCTTTGGCGTGTTCGGCCTGATTACCGCAGAATTTCTGCCGGTTAGCTTGCTGACGCCGATCGCCGACACGCTGCGTATCAGCGAAGGGCAGGCGGGACAAACCGTGACCGTCACTGCGCTGGTGGCGCTGCTCACCAGCCTGGTGATTGGCAACGTGACGCGCCAGCTCGATCGTCGCGTGGTGATGCTGGCCTTTACGCTGCTGCTGATTGCCTCGGCGCTGTTGGTGGCTTTTGCCGAGAATCTGCCGATGATTCTGCTGGCCCGCGTGCTGCTGGGCGTGGCGATTGGCGGCTTCTGGACGCTCTCGACCGCGATTACCATGCGTCTGGTGCCGAGCGATCAGGTGCCGCGCGCGCTGTCCATCGTGTTCAGCGGTATTTCGCTGGCGACCATTATTGCTGCGCCGCTCGGCAGCTATCTGGGCGGCATTATTGGCTGGCGTAACATTTTCATTCTGACCGCCGCATTGGGCGTGCTGGCGCTGCTGTGGCAGTTCTTCACCTTGCCCGCGATGCCGCCGATTAATAAAGCGCGCAGCGGTGGCGTGCTGGATCTGCTGCGTAAAAGCGTGATGCGCTGGGGCATGCTGGCGGTGATCATGATGTTTACTGGCCACTTCGCCTTCTTTACTTATCTGCGTCCGTTCCTCGAAGGCAGCGCGCAGCTGAACGTCAATCAGCTGTCGCTAGTGCTGCTGGCGTTTGGCGTGGCGAACTTCTTCGGTACTTCGCTGGCGGGATATCTGGTGACGCGCAGCGTATCGCTGACGTTAACCGCGATGGCGCTGGTGATGAGCGTGACCGCGCTGCTGCTGGTGAGTTTCGGGGAGGTGTCGTGGCTGGTCGCGGCGGGCGTGGCGCTGTGGGGCCTGGCGTTTGGTTCGATGCCAACCGGGTGGTCAACGTGGATCTCCCGCGCGGTGCCAGACGATGCGGAATCAGGCGGCGGTTTGCTGGTCGCCACCATTCAGCTGGCGATCACCGCCGGTGCCGCAGCCGGCGGCTGGATGTTTGATCTGCAAGGCGCTGGCGGCGTGTTCCTCGCCAGCGGCGTGCTGATGCTGCTGGCGGCCATCACCATCTTCACCCGCGTTCGTCATCACGGTTAACACCTATGCCATCCGTCGCGGCGCGATTAATCGCGCCGCGACAGCGTTGTGCGCTCTGCCTATCACAGCCATATATCCTGCCTTTTAATTAAATGTCAGATTTTTAACCCTTTGCACAAAGGTTAATCCAAACGTGCTTTTTATATTCAAAATATTCGAATGACAACGGCAAAACTCTCCGCTTTTTACTGATCAATTCTGCGCCTATTATATCTCTCAACAAGGCGATGACGCCTTACTCAATCAAACGTACATTAAGGAATTGACCATGAAAACCATCAAAACTTTTGCTGCTGTTGTTGCTCTGACCGTTCTGCCATTCGCTACCTTTGCGCAAAGCATCACTGCAACCGCTTCAACGCTGGATGGAGCAGAAGCGCAAATCGCTGCTCAGGCGCATGAAGCTGGTGCTTCGTATAAAGTGACCGAAGCCAACTTCAACAACGGCGTGCACATGACTGCTGAACTAACCAAATAAGTTGCATTAACGTTCTGTGCTGACAGGGTGCCTTCGGGCGCCCTGGCGGCGTTGGTAAGCCGATAAAATCCTGTCACTTTCCCTTCGAAATGATTACTATTCTCAAAAAGTAGCACCCTTCGTCGGCTCGCCTCGGGCTGTCTTTTTAACATTGGTTGTAATGTCGGGCTTTCACTTCACTGCCATCAGGCGGTGTTTTTGCTATGGAGAAGTTATGAAGGCGAATAAAAAATCGTGGGCGCTGCGTCCACTGCTGCTGGCAACAGCGCTGTTCTCAACCTCTGCGGTGATGGCGGCGGAGTCTCAGCCGTTGAACCAGGCGATCTCAAAAGGCGCTTACGAGTTGGCGTTCAGCAACAGCGATAATGCGCTGTTCCTGGCGACCGCGCAGAGTACCACCGACAAAAAAGGCGGCACCGTTTATCGTCTCGATCCGCAGGATCTGGCGGTAAAGCAAACCATCAACACCGATCTGCCGACCTTTGGCGCGGCGATCAACCAGAAAACCAACATTCTCTATTTCGGTAACACCCGCGATGCTGCACTGACTGCAGTGGATGCCACCAGCGGCAAGGTGATCAACACGCTGGTGCTGGATGGTCGTCAGCGCAGTGAAACCGTGCGTCCGCTGCAGCCGCGCCAGTTGGCGGTTGATCCGGCGACCGATCGCGTTTACATCACTGGCCTCGGTGAGCAGAGCGTGGTGTGGGTGGTGGATGGCAAAACCCTGCAACTGATCAGCACCGTGCCGAACACCGGCAAAATGGGCACCGGTTTAGCGATCGATTCTGCGGCGCAAAAACTGTACGTCACTAACTCCGATGGCGAGCTGGTGACCATCAATACGCGCCTGAACGCGATTGAAAAGCGTCAGAAAATCGATGGCGACAAAGATCACTTCTTCCTCAATATCTCGCTGGATACCAAAGGCCATCGCGCCTTCCTCAGCGACTCAAAACAACCGCAGGTGCTGGTGCTGGATACCCGCACCCAGCAGGTGATCCACAAGATCGATGTGCCGGAATCGCTGGCGGTATTGTTTAATGCCGATCGTGATGAGCTGTACGTCACGCACCGTAAAGCGGGCGAAATCAGCATCATCGACGCCAGCAGTTACCAGGTAAAACGCACGGTGAAAGCGCCGGGCCTGCCAAACAGCCTGGCGGTTTCCGCCGATGGCAAAACCCTGTTTGTCAGCATCAAGCAGCCGGGTTCACGCAAAGAACCACCAAAAAATCCAGATAGCGTTCTGCGCATCGCTTTATAAGCGGTAATAGTCTGAATTAAAGGGCGGCTTGTGCCGCCCTTTGCATTTCCGCACTTCGCTGCGCCTATTCTTTACGCACATACGCTACCTTGTAGGACGACAACACCAATGGAGAGGATGCAATGAGCCAGTTTTTTATGCATGAGAAAAACGATCTGGTTAACGAAGCCATCGAAGGGGTTTTGCTGAGTACGCCGTGGCACAACCTCAGTCGCCTCGATCTCGGTGATGAGATTCGCGTGGTTGTGCGTTCGGACTGGGATAAAAGCAAAGTGGCGCTGATCTCGGGCGGCGGTTCTGGCCATGAACCGGCGCATGCCGGATTTGTCGGCAAAGGCATGCTGACGGCGGCGGTGTGCGGCGATATTTTCGCCTCGCCGAGCGTCGATGCGGTGTTGAACGCCATTGTTAACGTCACCGGCGATGCCGGTTGCCTGCTGATTGTGAAGAACTATACCGGCGACCGTCTTAACTTCGGACTGGCGGCAGAGAAAGCCAAAAACCTCGGCTACAAAGTTGAGCTGGTGATGGTGCAGGATGATATCGCGCTGCCGGAAAACCCGCAGCCACGCGGCATCGCCGGGACTGTGCTGGTGCACAAAATTGCTGGCTTTGCGGCGGAGCAGGGACAATCGCTGGATGAGGTCAAAGCGCTGGCGCAGCGCGCGATTGATGCCACATCGTCCATCGGTTTGGCTTTCGCCACTTGTCATGTGCCGGGCGAAAAACGCGATGAGCGCGTCGAGCCCGGGCACAGCGAGCTCGGCATGGGCATTCACGGCGAGCCGGGTGTAATCACGCTGGATACGCAAGACAGCCGCCAAATCACCAGCATCATGACCGATAAACTGGCGCAGGCGCTGCCGGACGGCAAGCAAGCGCTGTTGCTGATCAACAATCTCGGTGGCTTCTCGCAGCTGGAGCTGGCGCTGTTAACGCGTGAAGTGTTGCCGTCGCCGCTGGCGGCACGCATCACGCATCTGCTGGGGCCGGCAACGCTGGTCAGCGCGCTGGATATGAAAGGTTTTTCGCTGACGCTGCTGGCGTTGGAGGAGCCGTTCCTCGAAGCGTTAAACGCGCCGGTTCAGGTGCTGGGTTGGGTGCCGGTGTATGACTTTGCGCCGATCAGCCTGCAACGTGCAGAGAAAATCGGCAGCGTGCTGGATTTTGATGCCTCTGAGAATGCGGAGGTGGCGCGCATCGTCGCCAGCGTCACGCAGACGCTGATCGATCTGGAAAGCGAGCTGAACGCGCTGGATGCCAAAGTGGGCGATGGCGATACCGGCTCAACCTTTGCCGCCGGGGCGAAGAAAATTCAGCGCGGTCTGCAGGAAAAACAGCTGCCGCTGGATGAGCTGCCAACCTTGCTGGCGCTGATTGGCGAGCAGCTGGCGTCGGTGATGGGGGGATCGAGCGGCGTGTTGATGTCAATTCTGTTCACCAGCGCCGGCCAGCAGCTGGAAGAGGGCAGCGCGCTGCCGCAGGCCTTGATGCACGGGCTGGAGCGCATGAAACATTACGGCGGCGCGCAGCCGGGTCATCGTACGTTGGTGGATGCGCTGCAACCGGCGCTGGAAGCGCTAGTGGCGGGCGAGTCGCTGGCTGCGGCGGCAGAAGCGGCGCAGAAAGGCGCCGACGCCACTGCGCAGATGCAGAGCGCCAAAGCGGGGCGTTCCGCGTATCTGAACCAGCAGAGTCTGGATGGCGTGAAAGATCCGGGCGCGTATGCGATTGAGAAAGTGTTTGCGGTGTTGGCGGGTTAAACAGAGTGCGCCTGGCCCCTCACCCTAACCCTCTCCCGCAAGCGGGAGAGGGGACTGACCGAGCACATATTTAACATTTGGCAGCGTCTCCCTCTCCCCGTGGGAGAGGGCCGGGGTGAGGGCACCAGACCGCACCGCACTACCACCTTACTCCGCGGCTTCGTGCATCATCTCTTCGTGTGGAATATCTTGCAAAATCTGCTCGAAACTGCGCAGACGTTTATAGATCGACATCAGCGTAATCAGCGTTGACCACGACGTGATCAAATACTGGAACGACGAGCGCACCTGATCAAACACATTGGTGATCTGGTTCAGCAGACCGAGCGTAATGGTACCCGCCACAATCGACGGGAACAGCACAAACAGCCCGAACACGTTATCCACCTGCAGATACATAATGCGGGTGATGTTGAAGTACAAATAGTGGAAATAGAGGCGGAAATAGTTCTGACGCACGCGGCTAAACAGCTCATGCACCGTCGGCGGTGAGGCGCGTTCAGGATCGTCTTCGCCATATACCAGCTCTTTACGGTAGGCCGCTTCCACACGCTGATTGCGGAACTCCAGCCCCGGCAGTTTAATCCCCACCAGCGCCAGCAGCGCGGTACCAAACAGCGACCACAGCAGCGCGGCAATCACCAATGCATACGGAATGCTGCCAAGAATGGGCACCTCTTTCACATGGTGCGACAGCGTGACCAGCACCGGCAGGAACGCCACCAGCGTCATAATCGCCTTAATAAAGTTGATGCCCCAATCCTGCAACGTGCCAGCAAAGCGCATGGTGTCTTCCTGCACACGCTGTGCCGCCCCCTCAACCAGACGCAGACGCTGCCAGTTGTGCATATAGTAATTGTTCATCGCGGTACGCCAGCGGAATACCCAGTGGCTGACGAAGAACGAGTTCATCACGCCAATTACTACCGCAATCAGCGCGATACCGAGAAACGCCAGTACTTGCACATAGAACTGGTGGATGGCAACGGAACCGGCTTTGGTCAGCGCCTGTTGAATCATGTCGTAGAACGGGCCGTACCAGGCGTTAACGCACACGCCGACCTGCACGCCAAACCAGGTGACAAAGATGATCAGAATTGAACCCCAAACCGACCAGCGCTGCCACGGATGGTTATCAATCACGCGCCACGCCAGCGCAAAGAGGCCGGCAACGATCCAGTAATAGGCGTAAAACCACAGTTGGCTGATGTGAATAAAACGGCTGGCATTGGTTGGCAAAGGTTCGTGCATCGCCGCCTGTAGTGCAGGCCAGCGCGCCGGGAAATCACTGAAAAAGCCAAACCAGGCAAAAATCGCCAGCAAACTCCAAATCGCAGCTGAGCTGAAAAACAGCGTTGGCCGCGGAAAAAAGGACTTAAACATAGGCACTCCGCTGTTGTGTGTACGCTTTTATACCGCTTCAGACCTCTATCTGTCTGTTGTGGGTTGTATCAGACGATGTCAGTTTCGCCGCTGCGATGTAAAACGACAGCGGCAATTGTTAAGTAATTAGTGCGAATTTGTTTCTAGCAACTAAATTATCCACAGCAATGGTGTTACAATATTTGTACTGTTACCGGTAACAGTGCTGCTGTATCCCTTAAGCTATCAATAAAAAAACAATACAACGCAACTACTTAACTTTCATGCCGCATTATATGTGGTACTGAGGCAATGTCATGTCAGAACAAAAAAATGGTCACACTCGCAGGGATTTTCTGCTGAGAACCATCACCCTGGCGCCGGCAATGGCGGTGGGCAGTACGGCGATGGGCGCACTGGTGGCACCGATGGCCGCTGGGGCAGCAGAACAAAACGCATCACCACAACAGGCGCGTAGCTACCAGCCCACCTGGTTCACCGCCGAAGAGTTTGCCTTTATTACTGCGGCCGTGGCGCGCCTGATCCCCAACGACGAACGCGGTCCTGGCGCACTTGAAGCTGGCGTGCCGGAATTTATCGATCGTCAAATGAACACGCCGTATGCCACCGGTAACAACTGGTACATGCAAGGCCCGTTCAATCCCGATCTGCCAAAAGAGTTGGGTTATCAGCTGCCGCTGGTGCCGCAGCAGATCTACCGTCTCGGCCTCGCGGATGCCGATGGCTGGAGCAAAAAACAGCACGGCAAAGTGTTTGCCGAGCTGACGGGCGAACAGCAAGACGCGCTGCTGACCGCGTTTGAAAGCGGCACGGCCGAGTTCCCGCAGCTGCCAGCGAAAACCTTCTTCTCTTTCCTGCTGCAAAACACCCGCGAGGGCTATTTCAGCGATCCGATCCACGGCGGCAACCAGGGCATGGTGGGCTGGAAGCTGATTGGCTTCCCAGGCGCACGCGCTGACTTTATGGATTGGGTAGAACGCGGCGAACGTTATCCGTTCCCGTCAGTGGATATTCGCGGGGAGAGGACGTAAGCGTGGCAAATGAATTGAAAAAAGTGGACGCGGTCGTGGTCGGTTTCGGCTGGGCGGGTGCCATCATGGCGAAAGAGCTGACCGAAGCGGGCCTGAATGTGGTGGCGCTGGAGCGCGGTCCGCATCGCGATACCTACCCGGATGGATCTTATCCGCAGTCGATTGACGAACTGACCTATAACATCCGCAAAAAGCTGTTCCAGGATCTGTCGAAAAGCACCGTAACGATTCGTCACGATGCCTCGCAAACCGCCGTACCTTATCGCCAGCTGGCAGCGTTTCTGCCCGGCACTGGCACCGGCGGCGCGGGTCTGCACTGGTCAGGCGTGCATTTCCGTGTTGACCCGGTAGAACTGAACCTGCGCAGCCATTACGAGCAGCGTTACGGTAAAAACTTCATCCCGGAAGGCATGACGATCCAGGATTTCGGCGTCAACTATGACGAGCTCGAACCCTTCTTCGATCAGGCCGAGAAAGTGTTCGGCACCTCGGGCAGCGCCTGGTCAATCAAAGGCAAACTGCTGGGCAAAGAGAAGGGCGGCAACCCGTACGCGCCAGATCGTTCCAGCGACTTCCCGCTGCCGGCGCAGAAGCGCACCTACTCGGCACAGCTGTTCGCGCAAGCGGCGGAATCAGTGGGTTATCACCCTTATGATATGCCGTCGGCCAACACCTCAGGCCCCTACACCAACACCTACGGCGCACAGATGGGCCCGTGCAACTTCTGCGGTTTCTGCAGCGGTTACGCCTGCTACATGTATTCCAAAGCCTCGCCGAACGTCAACATCCTGCCCGCTCTGCGTCAGGAACCGAAGTTCGAGCTGCGCAACAACGCCTACGTGCTGCGCGTTAATCTGACCGACGATAAAAAGCGCGCCACCGGCGTGACCTATCTCGATGGTCAGGGCCGCGAAGTGGTGCAGCCTGCGGATCTGGTGATCCTGTCGGCGTTCCAGTTCCACAACGTGCATCTGATGCTACTCTCCGGCATCGGCAAGCCGTATAACCCGATTTCCAACGAAGGTGTGGTGGGGCGTAACTTCGCCTATCAGAACATCTCAACGCTGAAAGCGCTGTTCGACAAAAACACCACCACCAACCCGTTTATCGGTGCCGGTGGCGCAGGTGTGGCGGTGGATGATTTCAACGCCGACAACTTCGATCACGGTCCGCACGGCTTCGTTGGCGGTTCGCCATTCTGGGTGAACCAGGCCGGTACCAAGCCGATCTCGGGTTTGCCGACGCCGAAAGGCACGCCAAACTGGGGCAGCCAGTGGAAATCTGCGGTCGCGGATACCTACAACCATCACATCTCGATGGATGCGCACGGCGCGCACCAGTCGTATCGCGCCAACTATCTCGATCTCGATCCGAACTACAAAGATGCCTACGGCCAGCCGCTGCTGCGTATGACCTTTGACTGGCAGGATAACGACATCAAGATGGCGCAGTTCATGATCGGCAAGATGCGTAAAATCACCGAAGCGATGAACCCGAAAATGATCATCGGCGGCGCGAAAGGGCCGGGCTCGCACTTCGACACCACAGTGTATCAAACCACGCATATGAGCGGCGGCGCGATCATGGGTGAAGATCCGAAAACCAGCGCGGTGAACCGTTACCTGCAGAGCTGGGATGTGCCGAACGTGTTTGTGCCAGGTGCGTCGGCGTTCCCGCAGGGACTCGGCTACAACCCAACGGGCATGGTCGCCGCGTTGACCTATTGGTCAGCCAAAGCGATTCGTGAACAGTATCTGAAGAACCCCGGCCCGCTGGTACAGGCATAAGGAACACGGCGATGATCAAAAGCATTTTAGCCCTGTTTCTGGGCAGCATGACGTTCGCCGCAGTGGCGGACGAAGCAGGTTCGGACGCGTTGGTGAAGCGCGGTGAGTATCTGGCGCGCGCGGGCGACTGCGTGGCCTGTCACAGCGCGCAGGGCGGCCAGCCGTTTGCCGGTGGACTGCCGATGGCGACGCCGATCGGCACCATTTACTCCACCAACATCACGCCGGATAAAACCACCGGGATTGGTGACTACAGCTACGACGATTTCCAGAAAGCGGTGCGTCACGGCGTAGCGAAAAATGGCGACACGCTCTATCCGGCGATGCCGTATCCGTCTTACGCGGTGGTCAGCGATGACGACATGAAGGCGCTCTACGCCTACTTCATGCATGGCGTGCAGCCGGTGGCGCAGGCCAACAAAGAGAGCGACATTCCGTGGCCGCTGTCGATGCGTTGGCCGTTGTCCATCTGGCGCGGCATCTTCGCGCCGGACGTGAAAGCGTTCCAGCCGGCGGCACAGGGAGATCCGCAACTGGCACGCGGTCGCTACTTAGTGGAAGGTCTCGGTCACTGTGGCGCTTGCCATACGCCGCGTAGCATCACCATGCAGGAAAAAGCGCTCAACAACGGCGAAGGCAATAACTATCTCGCCGGCAGCAGCGCGCCGATCGATGGCTGGACCGCCAGCAACCTGCGTGGCGATAACCGCGATGGCTTAGGCCGCTGGAGCGAAGAGGATCTCAGGCAGTTCCTGCGCTTTGGCCGCAACGATCACACCGCCGTATTCGGTGGCATGACCGATGTGGTGCAGCACAGCCTGCAGTATCTGAGCGATGACGATATCAGCGCGATTGCTAAGTATCTGAAATCCCTAGGCGCGAAAGATCCGAATCAGGCAGTATTTAAGCAGGATGATGCGGTGTCTCAGGCGTTGTGGAAAGGTGACGACAGCCAGCCAGGCGCATCGACTTATGTCGATAGCTGCGCGGCGTGCCACAAAACCGACGGCAGCGGCTATCAGCGCTTCTATCCGGCGCTGCGCGGCAATCCGGTGGTGATGGCAGATGATCCGACCTCGCTGATTCACATCGTATTGGTCGGCGGCACTTTGCCTGGCGTGAAAGGCGCACCTACGGCGATCACCATGCCAGCGTTCGGCTGGCGTCTGAACGATCAGCAGGTGGCGGATGTGGTGAACTTTATCCGTGGCAGCTGGGGCAATGGCGTGAAGTCGAGCGTGTCGGCGAAAGATGTGGCCGAGTTGCGTAAAGACGAAACCGTGCAGCCAAAGCAGGGTAATGCGGATATTAAGGTGTTGGAAGGGCAGTAACCTGTTGTGTGCTCGCTGTCCCCTATACCGTGCTCGCTGTCCCCCTCCTCGGTCCTCCCCCATTAATGGGGGAGGAAGATGCTGCTATATGGTAGTTCTGAAGCTGCATGTGGCAGCGTCTCCTTCCCCCGCTAGCGGGGGAAGGCCGGGATGGGGGACAGCCAGCACGATCTGGGGCAGCCAGCACGATCCGGGACAGCCAGCACGCTCAACCTTCAAATATTCTCCAAATCCATCCCACGGGTTTTCGGCCCGTAAATCCCCACCGACAGCATCACAATCAGCATGCTCAGCACGATAAAGGCGATCACGCCCTGGCTGCCGGCATACTGCAAAATAAGGCCAATCAAAATACTGCTGAACACCGTCGACAGGCGGCTAAACGAGTAGCAGAAACCCACCGCGCGGGCGCGAATGTGCGTCGGGAAAATCTCGGTCTGATAAGCGTGATAGCTGAAGGTTAGCCATGCGTTGCTGTAGGTGATCAGGAAGCCGCAGATGATCATCAGCACCGGATTGGTCATAAACGCAAACAGCGTGCCGAACACCACCGTCATCAGCGATGAAAACACGATCTGCCATTTATTCTCGAGCTTATCGGCGTAGCGGCTGCAAATCAGCGAGCCGAGCGGATAGGCCAGCGTAATGAAAAACGCATACAGTAGGCTGTGCGTGACGGTCGCGCCTTTGCCCGACAGCAGCGCCGGCAGCCAGTTGCCGAAGCCAAAAAAGCCGATCGCCTGAAAGAAGTTCATCACCACCAGCATCAGCGTGCGCTTGCGATAGGCCGGTGCCCAAATCTCGCTGAAACGCCCTTGCTTAGGTTGCTCAGGTGCGAACTGTCCCCCATCCCGGCCTTCCTCCGCAACAGGGGGAAGGGGAGAAGCGATACCACAGCGCTTTTCCATCGCACTCAGCACCTGATGCGCTTCCTGATGTCGTCCTTGTTGCGCCAGCCAGCGCGCCGATTCGGGCAGGTTTTTTCGAATCAGCCAGATCACCAGCGAGCAGACCGCACCGGCAATCACCACCCAGCGCCAGCCTTCGAGGCTAAGAATGGTTTGCGGCACCAGCCACCATGACATCAGCGCCACCGTCGGCACCGACAGGAATTGGATAAAGAAGGAGAAGGCGAACGCGCGGCTGCGCAGATGCGCCGGTACCCATTCGGAAAGATAGGTATCGATGGTCACCAGCTCGACGCCGAGGCCAATGCCGACCAGGAAGCGGAACAGGATAATCATCTCTGCGCTCTGCTGGAACGCCATCAGCAGCGAAAACGCGCCGTACCACGCCAGCGCGCACATAAAGGTCAGGCGGCGACCAAAACGGTCGGCGTAGGGCGCAAGCAAACTCGCGCCGACAAACAGGCCGAGGAAAGTAGCGGAGGCAAATGCGGCCTGGTCGGCGATGCCGAACACGCCCGCAGAACCGGTATGAAACACGCCCGCCGCCACCAGGCCGGAGCTGATATAGCCGGTTTCAAACAGATCGTAGAGCTCAAAGAAGCCGCCCAGCGCTAGCAGCGTGATAAAGCGCCACAGGCCGGCGGACGAGGGCAGCGCATCAATGCGCCCGGCTAAGGTGCGGCGATCCGCGCTCATGTGATCGTTCGCCATCCCTGTCGACGTGATGGTTGTGATTATTATGTATACCTCGGTGTTTGCAGAACCCGCTGACGGCTGAGATGGGTTTTAAAAATAATTAACCGTTAGCAAGCGAAGGAATAGCAGGATAATAAATTCGCTGAGAGTTGCCGAGAGGCAGGACGGTGACATTTTGGCAACATACGTTGCAGTTCACAGAAAAGTGATCGCCATCCGTGGCGCAGGCTTAATGCAGGCTTGGGTAGACGCCGGGACCGATCGGTAAACCCAGCGCGTACCACGCCAGCAGCAGCACAATCCAGGTGGTGAAGAACACCAGCGGATAGGGGAAGATCAGCACGTAATAGGTGCCCAGTTGCGCATCTTTTTGATAACGCTGCAGGAAGCCGAGGAACAGCGGCAGGAACGGCGACATCGGTGCCAGCGGCAACACCGCAGAATCGGCGATGCGGAAGATCATCTGGGCAAACGCCGGATGGAAGCCAAGCAGCATAAACATCGGCACAAATACCGGCGCCAGAATCGACCAGATCGCCGAGCCGCTGGCGATAAACATGCACAGAAACGCCGACAGGAACATCAAGCCCATAAACGCCGGTGCGCCGCTGATGCCCGCGCTCTCCAGCACATCGGTCAGGCCGATGGCCATGAACTTGCCCATGTTGCTCCAGTTGAAGAAGGCCACGAACTGCGACAGCGGAAACACCATCACAATAAAGCCCGCCATGCTCTTCATCGGATCCACCAGCAGCTGCGGGATATCATCCGCGCGGCGAATCTGCTTGGTTACCGCGCCATAGGCAATCGCCACCACAAAGAAGAACAGGATGATGATTGGCACGATGCCCTGAATAAACGGCGAGGGAATAATGCCGCCGGTTTTCGGATTGCGCAGCGGCGCGTGTTCCGGCACCACCAGCAGCGCCATCAGCGCGATAAACACCAGCGCGGCGATACCGGCGGCTTTCAGGCCGCGATTCTCCAGCGCGGTGAGCGGCGGCAGACGATCGCTATTGCCGCCGTTCCACGCGGGCAGGCGCGGCTCGACAAACTTGTCGGTCAGCAGCGCACCGGCGATGGTCAGCACAATCACCGAACTGGCCATAAAGTACCAGTTGTCGATCACGCTAACGTGTACGGTGTCGCTCACCGCTTTGGCGGCTTCGCTACTGATGCCGGACAGCAGCACGTCGGTGGTGACAATCAGCAGGTTGGCGGTAAAACCGGACGCCACGCCCGCGATCGCCGCCATCAATCCCGCAACCGGATGACGTCCCACCGCGAGGAAGATCAGCGCGCCGAGCGGCGGCATTACTACCAGCGCGGCATCGGACGAAATGTGGCTGAAGAAGGCGATAAACAGCACCATGTAGCTGGCGTAGCGACGGCTCACGCGCGAAGCCATCTTCACCATCAGCGACTGCAGCAGGCCGACTTTTTCCGCCAGGCCAGCACCAATCACCAGCGCCAGAATCGATCCCAACGGCGTGAAGCCACTGAAGTTTTTGATGATATTGGGCAGGATCCATTGAATCCCTGCCACGCTCAGCAGGTTATTCACCCGCACCAGCTCGCCGTTGGCCGGGTTTTTCACCGCCACGTCGAGGCTGCTGAGCACGGCGGTGGCCACCATCAGCACCACAATCAAATAGACGAACAGTAAAAACGGGTTCGGCACTTTGTTGCCGACGCGTTCAATCCAGCTAAACAGCTTTCCAGGGCTGCGGTTCTCCGTTGTTATTTCCATGGCAGGTCCTCATCAGTCGTCTTATTGTGTTTGCAAGCCCGCTGAGGGCTATATTTTTTTATGTTTGGTCTTACAAATTTGCACATACCGTAGCGGCGCAATTCATTGCGCATTTTCTGGATGGGCACGGAGCCGCCATTGATATGCGCGATGAATCGCGCCGCTACGAATGGTGCGGGTTGATGCTTTACGACGTTAACTTCGACGGTGTGACATCCGCTGGAATCGGGCAGACGTAAGGCTGCTCGCGGCGTACGCGCTGGAACTCGTCGCGGCAGCGCGCCAGCGCCGCGTCATCCTGCAGCAAGGTCAGCGCGGTGGCGGCCATCACTTTGGCGGCCAGACACATGCCTTTGTGCGCAATGGACGTGCGCCCCTGCGCCACCAGCTGCCAGGTGTGCAGCGGCGTGCCGAAGGCGAAGCAGGGCGCAAAGCATTGCGCGGTGGGCGTCACCCAACTCACATCGCCAACGTCGGTTGAGCCGTAAAGGATCTCGCGCGTCACTGCATAGGGCGCCACTTCATCCATCAAAATCTTGTCGCCCAGCGCCGCTGCCCAGGCAACGCCCGCTTCACCGCCGGTGCGCGCCGCATTGAGACGTGCGTTACGCAGATCGTCTTTGCTTAGCGTGGAGCGCATCTCGGCGGCAAACGCCTGTTCCGCTTGACTGTAGTCAGGCAAACCAAACTGATGCAAATAGCGCTCCATCACGCTTTCCAGTGCGCGATTCGGCACGTAATTAGAGCAGGCTTTATCGAAGCGCACCGTCATCTGCGTGTCGGTCATCAGCGCCGCGCCTTTGGCGATGTTGATGACGCGCTGATAGATATCCTGCGCTTGATCGAGCTGCGGCGCGCGAATCAGGTACAGCACTTCGGCATCGGCTTGCACCACATTGGGGGAGACGCCGCCGGCATTGGTCACCGCGTAGTGCAGACGCGCTTCATGCACGATGTGCTCGCGCAGAAAGTTGGCGCCGGTGTTCATCAGCGTCACCGCATCCAGCGCGCTGCGCCCTAAATGCGGTGAGTTGGCCGCATGCGCCGCTACGCCTTTAAAGCGGAAGGCGGCCTGAATATTGGCCAGCGTGCTGAGGTTGAACATGCCGCTAAAACCTTCGGGATGCCAGGTCACCGCCGCGTCGACATCGTCGAACAAGCCTTCGCGCACCATAAAGGTTTTGCCGGAGCCACCTTCTTCGCCGGGACAGCCGTAAACGCGCAGCGTGCCGCGCTGGCCGTGTTGCGCCCACCAGGCTTTGATGGCGAAAGCGGCGGCCAAACCGGCGGTGCCGAGCAGATTGTGTCCGCAGCCGTGGCCGTTGCCGTTTTCCACCAGCGGCTGTGGCGTGGCGCACCCCGATTGCTGGCTTAAACCGGCCAGCGCATCGAACTCGCCGAGAATGGCGATCACCGGTTTGCCGCTGCCAATGCTGGCAATAAACGCGGTATCGATGTTGCCGACGCCGCGCTCCACGCGAAAACCTTCTTGCTCCAGCGCATCGGCCAGCAGTGCGGAGGACTTTGTCTCTTCAAAACGGGTTTCCGGTACGTCCCAGATGGCATCGCTGAGGGCGGTAAAACGCGGCTGGTTTTGGTTGATGTAGCGATCAACAAATTCGCTGTGGCTCATCGCTGGCCTCCAAACTGTGCGTGATTGAGGGCCAGCGTCGCCAGCGTTTGCACCGCGGTCGCCATGATCGCTTCGTCAAAATCGAACTTCGCGTTGTGATGGCCCGCCGCCAGATCGCAGCCGAAAATCACGTAGGAGGATTGGCCGCCGCGCTGCTGCACGCGCTCCAGCATGTAAGTGGCATCTTCCGAGCCCGCCGCCTGCTGTTTCGTATCGACCACTGAGGTGAAAATGCCCAGCGCCTCGGCCTGCTGGTGGATGAACGCCACCCACGGCGGGCTCGGCGTGCAGCTGCGCGCGCCGCCCATCAGCTTGACCTCATATTCCACGCCGTACATTGCTGCCGCACCGCCAATCACGCGCAGCGCCTGCTGATAGATATCATCGTTAACCTGGTTGCTGACGCCGCGCGTTTCCACCTTCATCAGCGCGCAGTCGGGCACCACGTTGCGTCCGGTTCCGGCCTGCAATACGCCGACGTTGACGCGCGCCACACCGCCGCTGTGCTGCGGCAGGTTGTGCAGCGCCAGCGTTGCCTGCGCCGCCGCCAGCAGGGCGTTACGGCCCTCTTCCGGTTTGCCGCCGGCGTGCGCGCCGACGCCGGTGAAACTGACGTCGAGTTTGGTGGTGGCGAGGAAGCTGTCGCTGCCACAAACGATTTCGCCGGTGGGCACGCCGGTACCAAGATGAATGGCGGTGAACAGATCGACATCATCCACCACGCCAGCGGCCACCATCGCCTTCGCACCGCGTACGCCTTCTTCCGCTGGCTGGAAAATGATTTTGATGCTGCCGCTCAGCTGCGCTTTCATCTCCATCAATACGCCCGCCAGCGCCAGGCCGATGGTGGTGTGGCCGTCGTGACCGCAGGCGTGCATCATGCCGGGGTTGCAAGAGGCAAAGCCTTCGCGCGTTGGCAGATGATCGGCGGCGCGGCTTTCGTTCTGATCGAGCGCATCCATATCCACGCGGAAACCCATCACCGGGCCGGGACGACCGGTTTCCAGCGTGGCGACCACGCCACAAAATCCGCCGGAGAAGTGTTTAATCCACTGCGGCAGCGCGCCTTGTTCCAGCGCGCGCGCCTCCTGCTGCGCCAGCACTTCCTCAGAGGGCAATCCCATGCGCGAGTCGGCATCGATCACCTCGCGGCCCAGCTTGAGTTGATAACCAAGACGATGCAGCTCTTCAGCCACCAACGTGGCGGTGCGGAACTCCAGCCAGCCCGATTCGGCAAAGTGGTGCAGATCGCGTCGCCAGGCCTGCATCTGCGGGATGCGCGCGTTGACGAGGTCAGAAAGGGTTTTCATCGGCATTTCCTTTGTGTTGGTTTTTTATGCATTCATTCGAATCTACACATTGGTTTTGCCGCGCATAAGATGCGAATATCTTGCTACTGATAAACAACGGTTATCACCAAACTATGTCTGCGAACCTCAAACTTCATCAGCTGCGCGCTTTTGTTGCTGTGGCGCGTCAAGGCAGCATCCGCGCCGCCAGCCGCTTGTCCGGGCTTTCACAGCCTGCGCTGACCAAAGCGATTCAGGAACTGGAGCTGGCGCTGGGCGCGCGCCTGTTCGAGCGGCGACAGCAGGGCGTTACGCTGACTGATATCGGTGATAACTTTTTCAAGCATGCCAGCCTGGTGCTGGAAGAGTTGCGGGTGGCGCAGGAAGATATTCAGCAGCGGCTGGGATTGGCCGGCGGGCGCGTCAATATCGGCGTGGGTGGCAGTATTGCGCGCACCGTCATGCCGCAGGTGATCAATCAGTTTCATCGCGAATATCCGCTGGTCAAGGTGCGGATTGTTGAAGGTCAGCTGGTTTCGATGGTGCATGAACTGCGTCAGGGCGAGCTGGATTTCACCATCAATACCTACGATAAAAATCATCTCGATCAGGAGTTAGTTTTTGAACGGCTGATGGAGCGCGATTATCGGGTGGTGATGCGCAAAGGGCATCCAATGGCGCATGCGCGCACGCTGGCCGAGCTGCAACACTGCGACTGGACCATGCCGACGCCGCAAGGCAGCTATTATCGGCTGCTACACGATCTGTTTGGTGAGCGCGGCATGGCGCCGAAAATTGTCGTCACCTGCGAGACCTTTATGGCCTGCACCAGCCTGGTGGCGCAGAGCGATTTCGTCAGCATTATTTCGCGCGATGTGATTGAAGATCCTACACACGGCGGCCAGCTGATTTCTCTCGTTCTCGACGAACCTTTACCGAAAGCCACTTTTTATCTTATCCAGCGTAAAGACACCGCGTTGACGCCGATGAGTGCCTACATGGCGCAGCTGTTCCGGCGCTACTGTCAGCAAAGGTAAGAGTGCGGCCCGGCTCGCAACCGATTAAATAATGCGCACTACACTTGCAGTGGACATTCCCTTTATGGAGAACAGACCATGCAAGTTACCCCGTATGTGTTTTACAGCGGTCGCTGCGAAGAGGCGATTGCCTTCTACCTCGACGCCACCGACGGCGAGCTGCTGTTCAAGATGACCTATGGCGATATGCCGGATGAAACGCCGGTGGAGGACGAAGGCTGCATCTCGGGCGTGAGCTTTTCGCCGGAGCGGATCATGCATGCCCATCTGCGTATCGGGCAGGGTGAATTGATGATGAGTGACGGCGCACCGCAGGCGGCGTATGGCGGTTTTGCCGTGAGTTTATCCACGCCGGATGAGGCGCAAGGCAAGCGTTGGTTTGATGCGTTGTCAGCGGGCGGTGAGGTGACGAAAAGCTGGGCACCGACGTTTTGGGCTAATGGCTTTGGCATGTTGACCGATAAGTTCGGCGTGCCGTGGATGGTGAATGCGTATAAGCCGCAGATTTGAGTGGATGGTGCGCGCTGGCCCTCACCCCAGCCCTCTCCCGCAAGCGGGAGAGGGAGTTGGTAGGGGCACGATCTGTTCCCTCTCCCACTTGTGGGAGAGGGTTAGGGTGAGGGAAACCAACAACTTAGAAGTTGTATCCCACCACCAAATAGTAACCCCAACCGGTTGATTTCACTTCAAATGGACCGTTACCGAAGTTCAGCTCCTGGCCGTCAGCCCACTGGCCGCCGTTGTGGAAGTAACGCGCCACGGTAGAAACATGCCAGTGATCGTAGTTCAGCGACAGAATGTGGCTGGACGCAATCGAGTTGCTGGTGCGTGAACGATCGGACTTATCACGCAGATCTGAACCCCAGTCGAAGTTGGTGAAGCCGATATAGCTCAGCTTGCCGCCCCACAGATCGGTAATCGGCACAAAGTATTTCACCTTAAAGCGATAACCATCCCAGCTGTTTTCGTTCGCCGCACCGTAGTTTTCCCACTGGTATTTAGCGTAAACGTTCAGCGACAGGCCGATATCGCTGTGCGTATCGATGTCGGTGCCAAGACCCATGTACCAGGTGTTCTGACGGTTATCGCTGTTGCGACCCATGTCATAGATGTAGTTGTTGGCGAAGTACCACTCTTTAAACGGACCAAAAGAGAGATCGGTGCCGGTCAGCTTATCGATGGAGAAACGTGGCTCAATTTCCATGAACATCGGCGAACCGTGGTCGAACACGCCGTTAGCGTTGCTGTTGCCCACGCCGAAGAAGTTGGTCAGATCGAGGTAGCCATAGAAATCGAACCAATCCTTTTTGGCAAAGGCTTCATATTCCAGGTACACGTCGTTGTTGAACTGGGGTCCAAAACGGGTGTGGTAACTGCCCACCACGTTCACGCTCTGATGCCACCAGTCAGAAACGTACTGCGGATCGCTGTCTGCCGCTTGTGCCGCACCAGTCCAGCTGCTGGCCAATAAGGCCCCTGCTATCAACGCTTTATATTTCATTATTGTTAACCACATGCTTTTGATCGCCGGGCCGTCGCCGCGATCGGGTGAAATTGATCCCAGGGGATGGGCAGTGAGTTGTCGTATCCGGTCTGCATCGCCAGATTTTCAAGCTTGCGTAATGTGCCTGTAACAGAGGCATAGAAAATAGATTTTGGTCACGTTTGTCAAAAAGTGTTGCAGTTTGATTCACTGGAAATGTGATCGATATCACATTAACCCCGTGTAGCGAACGGAACCCCGCAACCGTTTACGTGTCGCGTTCAGCAGGGAAAGTTATTGATGTAGGGAAAGGATGTAGCGGCGCGATTTATCGCGTTGTTTTGATGTCGCACCGTGCCCACAGCAACTTTGCGCACTACATTGCGCCGCTACGGCACGGTGAAGTTTATGGCAATGTCACGCGCACCTGCAGGCCGGCAATCTGGCCCTGCGGATCGTGGCGGTTCGACAGCGCAACCTGCATCTGATGTTTCTGCGCTACGCTGCGCACAATCGACAAGCCCAGTCCGCTGCCTTGCGCCTGCACATCCGGCGAACGGGTGAAGCGGTCAAAGGCGCGCTCGATAAAGGATTCCGCCATGCCGGGACCGTTATCGACGATATCCACCACGGTGTGATTGCCGACGCGATGCAGCAGCACATCGACCAAACTGCCTTCCGGCGTATGCAGCATCGCATTGCCAATCAGGTTATCGAACAGGCTGCGCAGATCGGAGCGGCTGGCGTGCAGGCGATAGTGTGTGGTGCCGTTGAAGCCGATATCGATGCCGCGCTTATCCGCCACCACCATCAGCTGCTCAATGCTCTCTTTTAGCAGGTCGTCCAGTTCGATGCTTTCCACTGTGGCGACCACCGATTGATCTTCCTGACGCGAGATATTCAGCAGCTGCGTCACCAGATGGCGCGTACGTGTCACGCCCGCTTCCAGCTGGTCAAACTGGCGGCTGGCTTCACCGGGTTGAATATGTTGCCGCAGATTCTCCAGTTGCAAAGTCACGGCGGTGACCGGCGTGCGCAGCTCATGCGCCGCATCTTCAAGGAACTGGCGCTGCGATGACCATGCCGCGCGCAGTCTATCCAGCAAGGCGTTGTAAGCTGCCACCAGCGGCAGCACTTCATCCGGTAAACCATCAGGTGAAACGCTATGCGGATGCAGGGTTTCCTGCGCTGCGATATGGCGCGATGCCACGCGTAAATCGCGCGTAATAGCGCGCACCACCAGCCATATCACAATCAGTGAGAGCGGCATCATCAGCACCAGCGGAATGATGGCGGAGAGCGCTCGCTTGACCATGATACTTTTCATGTAGCCGATATTGTGTAGTACCTGAATGTTGCCAATTTCACTGCCCAGCTCGCCGGGTCGCGTATAGACACGCCATTCGCAGTCGTCGCCACAGTCTCCGACTTTCAAATCGGTCCAGCCTTTTTTCAACTGCAATGGCGCATGCAGGCCCGGCCAGGAGCTGGCGCGCAGATGATTGCTTTCGTCCCAAAGCTGGACGATATAGGTGCTTTTCAGTTTCTCTTCATGCATCACCATCGGCATTAGGGCCGGCATACGTTGGCTGCTGGCCCACGCATCGGCGATCTTGGCGAGCTGGTCGTCTTTCATGGTGCCCATCATGTCGCCGTAGCAGTGATAGAAATACCAGGTGACGCCGCCAATCATCGCCAGATGCAGAATCACCAGCGTGGCGAGCAGCTTGTTACGCAGCGAGCGCATAAAGGTGAAAGGTTTCATATTGCCGGTACCCGCCAGCCAAGTCCGCGTACGTTGCGGATCACTTCGTTATCCAGTTTGCGACGCATTCCGTGGATCAGCACATCCACCGCGTTGCTGCTGACCTCTTCGCCCCAGCCGTAAATGCGGTTTTCTAACTGTTCGCGCGAAAGAATGGCGCCCGGCCGCTCCAGCAAGGCGTAGAGCAGGGCATATTCACGTGCGGTGAGCTGTTCGCGCTGGCCTTTGTACAGCACCTCGCGCGTCATGATGTCGATCTGCACATCGCCGCTGCCGAGCAGAGAATCTGCTGCACCGTGGCGACGGCGGGTAATGGCGCGCATACGCGCCAGCACTTCTTGCAGATCAAAGGGTTTCAGCAAATAGTCGTCGGCGCCGCTGTCCAATCCCTGAATGCGTTGCTGCACGGTATCGCGGGCGGTGAGCACCAGCACTGGCGTCATGTCGCCGCGCGTGCGCGCACGACGCAGCACCTGCAGGCCATCTTCACGCGGTAAGCCCAGATCCAGTAACACGCAGGTATAGCCGCCTTCGGCCCAGGCATTGCTGGCATACACGCCGTCGCGTACCCAATCCACCGACCAACCTGCCGCTTCCAGCGCTTGCTGCAGATTGGCGCCAATCATTTCGTCATCTTCTACCAGCAGCACACGCATGATGCCCTCCAACTTAACTGAACGCAGTGTAGCGACAGATAATTAGGCCAGAATTATACCCGTTTTCCCGCTTGCTAATTCTGCGCTAATTTTCTGCTAATTAAGGGATAAATTTAACGCGCTATTGTGGCGGCACTGGACATATTGCCAACGCAGGAGAATCCCATGAATCAGCGCGAATTTATCCGTAGTTTGCTGGACTGGATAGAGAATAACTTAGGGCACGATCTGCATCTGGATGAAGTCGCACGCCGCTCGGGATACTCCCGCTGGCATCTGCAACGTCTGTTCCGTCAGCACACCGGCTTTTCACTGGCCGAGTACATTCGCCAGCGCCGGTTAACCGAATCTGCGCTGACGCTGATTAACAGCGATGAGGCGATTTTGCAGGTGGCGATGAGTTACGGCTTCGATACGCAGCAGGCTTATACTCGCACCTTCAAAAACTACTTCATGGTGACGCCAGGCCAGCTGCGCCGCCAGCGTCGCGTTGAGCCGGATCGTTTATTGTTCCCATTGGCGATGGCGAGTTGATGTATGCCTATGCGCATCATTCGTAGCGGCGCAATTTATTGCGCAATATCTGGATGGGCTCGTTGCCATCATTGATAAGCGCGATGAATCGCGCCGCTACGAAATGTACGCTGATGGACTAATGACGCCTTTTGCTTTTAAGCTGCTGTTCTCACTCTCTTAACTGCCAGAGAACATGGATAACAGCGACAATCTCTCCGCCATGATGCTGTTTGCACGCGTCGTGGAACGGCAAAGCTTTAGCGAAGCCGCACGCACCCTAGGCGTCTCCAAATCCCACGTCAGCCGTGAAGTGGCGCGGCTGGAAGTGCGCCTCGGCATCAAGCTGTTGCAGCGCACCACGCGCAAAGTGGTGCTGACGGAGCTCGGCCAGGCTTACTATCCGTTCTGCGTGCGCATGCTGGAAGAGATGCATCGCGCCGACGCCTTTGTGCAGCAGGTACATCAACTTCCCGCAGGCAACGTGCGCTTGCAGGCGCCGATCACCTACGGCTGTCAGTGCGTGGTGCCGACGCTGAATGACTTTATTCGCCGCCATATTCACATCAACGTCGATCTCGACCTCACCACCAGCGATGACCCGCAACCCAGCGCCGACGTGGCGATTGTGATCCGCGCGCGTGCGCCCGACGCGGCCAACTATCGTGAACTCGCTAGCATTGATTGGGGCTTGTACGCCACGCCAGATTATCTGGCGGCGCATGCGCCCATCGATCATCCCGACCGCCTGATGCGCCACGACTTGCTGCTGTTTCACGGCCCCGCGCACACCGCCGCGCTGCCGTTTCGCCGTGATAAACAGCGCCTGGCGCTGGATGTGCACAGCCGTTTCCGCGCCAACAACAGCATGGCGCTGCTTAATGCCGCACTGGCAGGCACCGGCATCGCTTATCTGCCCGCTTATATGACGCAAGATGCCTTAGCGCGCGGCGAAATCCAGCAGGTGCTATCAGATTGGCAAATGGATCGCCTGCACAGCTATCTGTTGCTGAAAGAGCAGCCGCAACCCTCTTCGCCGGTCACCATGCTGTGCGATGCGTTAATCAACACCCTTGGCACAGCGTAATTGTTGTTATCTGGCAACAATGCTGCGCCGCCTGGCAATTATCCGCGCTAATCTGTTTTCTGCGCAACGTCACTGTTAGCCTGCTAAAAAAGCAAAAAACAGGGATATCACCATGCAGCAACCTCCACTCGCGTTAGCGCCCGAACAGCAACACTGGAAGCGAAATTTGTGTGTCTGCGTGCTGGGTTCGTTCAGCACCATTGTGGCGATGACGCTGCTGTTGCCGTTTCTGCCGCTCTATGTGCAGCAACTTGGCGTGCAGGAACCGGCGGCGATTGCGCGCTGGTCGGGTGCGGCCTACGGCGCCACCTTCCTCAGCGCCGCCCTGACCGCGCCGTTATGGGGCAAACTGGCCGATCGCTATGGCCGCAAACTGATGCTGATCCGCGCCAGCCTCGGCATGGCGATTGCCATGTCGCTGATTGGTATGGCCACCGCGCCGTGGCAGCTGGTGGCGCTGCGTTTGCTGGCGGGTTTGCTCGGCGGCTACGCCTCGGGATCGACCATTCTGGTGGCGGCGCAAACGCCGAAAGAACAAACCGGCTGGGCGCTCGGCGTGTTGTCATCCGGCATTATGGCCGGCAACGTGGTGGGGCCGCTGCTGGGCGGCGTATTGCCGCCGCTGATTGGCATTCGTCACACCTTCTGGCTGACCGGCGCGGTGATTTTCCTCGCCTTCCTCGCAACCACCTTTTTGCTGAAAGAGGTGCCGCGCTCCTCTGGCAAGAAAACCCCACAGAAGATTGCTGACGATGCGAAGTCACTCAATTTGCCGGTGGTGCGGCTAATGTGGCTGTCGGGCATGCTGCTGATTTTCGCCAATATGTCGATTGAGCCGATCATCACGCTGTATATCGGCCAGTTTGTTAACGGCGATCACGCCATCACCGTCACCGCCGGATTGGTGATGGCCGCCGCCGCGCTCGGCAGTATTATTTCCGCGCCACGTCTGGGACGGCTGGCCGATCGCGTCGGGCATGGTCGTGTGCTGGTGTATGGGCTGATAGTCTGCGCGCTGCTGCTGATCCCGCAGGCGTTTATCCGCGAAGCGTGGCAATTAGTGGTGCTGCGTTTTCTGATGGGTATGGCGCTGGGTGGATTGATGCCGTGCGTCACCGCGCTGATTCGTCACAGCGTGCCGCAGTCGCAGGTGGGCAAGATGCTGGGTTATTCAACCTCGGCGCAGTATGTCGGTCAGGTTTCAGGTCCGCTGTTCGGCGGCTTTATTGGCGGCGCGTTTGGTATGCGTCCGGTGTTTCTGGCGACCTGTGTGATCATGGCGCTGTGCGCGCTGTTAAATGCCCGGGTGCTGCGCAAGCGTTAAAGTTAAAACCCGCACATACCGTAGCGGCGCAATTTATTGCGCAATGCCTGGATGGGCGTCGAGCCGCCATTGGTATGCGCGATGAATCGCGCCGCTACGAAGTGTGCAATAACGAAACATCGAGCATAAAAAAGGCGGACTTCACAGTCCGCCTTTTCATTACTTCAACACCTCAACGCGAAAACTTACTTCGCATCAGGCAGTGCATAAGCAATCACATAATCGCCCAGCTTGGTGCCAAACGAACCGTGACCACCGGCAGCGATAACAACGTACTGCTTGCCATCCACTTCATAGGTCATCGGCGTTGCCTGGCCGCCTGCTGGCAGACGTGCCTGCCACAGCATTTCACCGGTGTTGGTGTCGAACGCACGCAGGTAGTTATCTGCGGTAGCACCAATGAAGAACACGTTACCGGCGGTGGTGATTGGGCCGCCCAGCATTGGCATACCCATTTTGAACGGCAGCGGCACTGGCGCGCTATCGCGAACCGTACCAATGCGTTTTTTCCACACGGTTTCGTTGGTCTTCAGATCAACTGCGGAGACATAGCCCCACGCCGGTTGTTTACATGGCAGACCAAACGGTGACAGGAACGGATTCAGCTCCACGCCGTACGGTACGCCGTACTGTGGCTGGATACCGGTTTCGGTACCTGAACCGCCTTTGTCGTCAGCCGGTGGCTCGATCGGGTTGCCCGGACCGCGCGGAACCAGCTTGGACACAAACGGCAGCGCCATTGGGTTAGCAATCGCAATCTGACGATGTGGGTCAACTGCGATACCGCCCCATTCGAACATGCCAAGGTTGCCTGGGAACACCAGCGTTCCTTGCTCAGACGGCGGGGTGAACGGACCTTCATAGCGCAGACGCTTGAAGATCACGCGGCACACCAGCTGGTCGTACAGGGTCGCGCCCCACATGTCCTTGTCCGTCAGATTCTGTTTCGGACGGAAGGTCAGTTCGGAGTACGGCTGAGTAGGCGCAACGTGGTCACCTTTGGCGGCGCCCTGTGGAACCGGAGTTTCCGGCGCAGGGACAACCGGCTCACCGGTACGACGATCCAGAACAAAGATGTTACCGGTTTTCGCCGGTGCATAAATCACCGGTACGGTTTTGCCATCTTTAGTCGTGATATCGGCCAGCGTCGGCTGCGACGGCAGGTCCATATCCCACAGATCGTGATGCACGGTCTGATACGACCACACCAGTTTACCGGTGGTGGCGTTCAGCGCCAGTACGCTGCTTGCATAACGCTCCTGCTCTGGTGTGCGGTTGCCGCCCCAGATATCTGGCGTTGACACACCCATCGGCAGGTAAACGATATCCAGTTTCGGATCGTACACCGCCGGTGCCCATGAGTTCGGTGAATTCATGGTGAAGCTGTGTTCGTCCGCTGGAATCGCGTTTGGATCTTTGGCACCCGGATCGAACACCCACAGCAGTTTACCGGTGTTAACGTCGAAGCCACGGATGGCGCCTGACGGCTCACGGGTAGAGTAGTTATCGGTGACCGCACCCGCGACCACGATGGTGGTGTCGGTGATGACCGGCGGCGACGTCGGCTCATACTGGCCTGGCGTCAATACCGGCTGCTTGTGCTGCAGATCCAGTTCACCGTTGTTGCCAAAGGCAGCACAACGTTCACCGGTTTCCGCATCCAGCGCGAACATGCGGCCATCATTCACCGGCAGGTAAATGCGGCGTGAGCACAGCGCAGGTTGAGCATTGGCCGCATCGGCCGCAGCAGGCACTTCGTGGTAAGAAACGCCACGGCAGGTCACGTGCTGGAAGGTTGGATTCGGCTTCAGGCCCGGATCAAATTTCCACTTCTGCTTACCGGTTTTGGCATCCAGCGCAAACAGAATCTGGTGCGGTGAGCAGAGATACAGGGTGTCACGGATTTTGATTGGCGTGACTTCATCGGTGATTTCGCCCGGATCGTTTGGCGTCTTCAAATCGCCGGTCTGGAACTGCCAGGCAACCTGCAGCTCTTTAACGTTACCGGTGTTGATCTGCTTCAGCGGGGAGAAGCGGGTGCCTTGCTGGTCACGCGCATACGCCGGCCAGTCAGCATCAGCGATGTTGCTTAGCGGCTGTGCCTGCGGAGCATTGGCTGCTGCCGCTGGAATTTCACCGTTCAGCTCTTGCGGATCGTGGAATACCGCCCACGCCAGCACCAGCACGCTGGCAAGCAGCGCCACTGACAGCAGCGCCAGAGCGCCTTTGCCGGCATTATTCAGACCGCGATATACAAACGGCAGAATCAGCCAGATGCCGAAGATCACCAGCACATCGGTACGCGGTGCCAGCGCCCAGAAGTCGAAACCGACTTCCCACACGCCCCACACCAGCGTTGCCAACAGCAGCAATGCGTACAGCAGTAATGCTGAGCCGCTACGGCGCCACAGCAGAATAGCGGTGATCAACATGACCACACCGCCAATAACGTAGTACCAGGAACCACCAATGGCGGCTAACCAAACGCCACCAACCAGCATAAACGCGCCCGTCAGCAGTGCAAACAGCACTGTGAGAAAACGGATTACGCCAAAAGATGAGGAAGCTTTCCCCATAATATTGACCTCTTTCTTTGCCATTAAAAACTAAAAAGGAAACAACGCGTTGGGTTGCTTCCCGACATAGAGTACGAAATAACGAAACGGTTCGAGCGACGCTTTCCGTGCGGCGAGATGTTCCCTTTGCGTTAAATTTTATCTTAAAAACGTTAAAGGGTTTGATATTTTTAGTGCTTTGCACTCGTTGAAGGGAAGTACTGCGACATTTTATGAGGGAATAAAGGTGTTATGTCCGGTTAGATCGGGCCACAACACCTAAGAGCAACACATTGTGTAAACGTTTACCCTTCAAACAGCGTGCTGCTGGTGCGTTGTTCCTGCCAGCCGCTCAAATTAAGTTGCGCATAGTGCTCAGCGGGCAACGTTAACTGTGGCGTGCGTAATATTACTTCCACTTCTCTTTCACGACAGGATTCCAGCAGAAAAGGAAAGCTGAACTTGAGATAATTATCGTGAAAAAACTCGTCGGTCAGCGCAATACCGCAAAATGGAAACGCAGCGATATTCTTCCAGCAGGTGCCGGGCGGTGCCAAATCATAGAGCCAAAATGAGAAACGCTCTGCGGCCCTACGTAAAGCACTATCTTGCTGAACTAAATCGGCATAATTGATTGCCAGCTGTACATTCTCATCCTGCAGGCTGGAATAAATTTCCGGATCCTGTAAAAAACGCACAAGGTTATTTCCCGTTAACGGGATGATTATTAATTCGGGTGTATCCGGCAACTGATTATGCAGCGAAATTATGTTGCGTCCATTAAGTATTGCTGTGTTTTCCTGTTCGCAATGCATAAAGGGGGCTGAATAACACACGCCAGCTAGCGCCCCGTCGAAGCGATGGATGCGCTCAGTAACATAAGGATTATAAGAACTGTTTTCCATTTATCTCTGTGAATAAATTAATTAACTGGAGCGTCTTAATTATTATAAGGACGGCGGGATAATGAAATCTAAACACAGTCAATATAGATCGTTTTGTTTATCAAGATCACCTTTTTTTAACTGTCACTGATAGAGAGATATTAGGCGCTGAGCAGGATGAATTAATCGGCTATTGCCATATTGGGAAACTTTTGGATATTTTCATCTCATAACCATCAGCCTGCTAATATTAAGAGCTCCATGCTTAGCTAATTTTTGGATAAGCTTCTGTTTTTAAACAGCACGGCTAGCCATTGCCTGGCTCAGTAAGATGCCGCACTCTGTGGCCTGAAAAAATAAAGCGGAAGCCGCAACGTGGCTTTTCACCAGGTTAGTGCAACGACGCTAACCGATGTAATTGTTTAGGATGGGATAAAACTATGGGTTCTCCAGTCTCCGCAGCAGAGGATTCATTGCTGCGGCACAGGTCGTTTGTCGCCTTTTGGCTGGCGCGCACCTGTTCATCGTTTGGTTTTCAAATGTTTTCGGTCGCGGTCAGCTGGCAAATCTACGCGCTGACCCACAGCGCGATGGCGCTCGGCATGATCGGTCTGATGCAGTTTCTGCCTTCTGTACTGCTGGCGCTGCCCGCCGGGCATCTGGCCGATCAGCTTGACCGTCGTCGTATCGTATTGCTCGGACAATTTATTGAGTGGCTGGCGCTGCTGGGGCTGGTTGCGCTCACGCTGATGAACTGGGCGGGCAAGATCGAGATTTGGGGATTGGTGTTTCTAATCTCCGTCGCCAAGGCGCTTGAGTGGCCAGCGATTACCTCGATGCTGCCGGCGCTGGTGCCGCCGCCGATTCTGGCGCGCGCCATGGCCGCCAGTTCGGTGGGCGGACAGGCGGCGGTGATTATCGGCCCAACGCTCGGTGGCTTCCTTTATGTCGCCGGTCCGGAAGTGGTGTATGGCGTCTCGGCGCTGTTCTATCTGTTCTCCATCGTGCTGGTGAGCCGACTGCGCTATGAGCGGCCGCCGCAGGCGCGCTTGCCGATGAATCTGCCGAACCTGTTTGCCGGCGTGCGCTTTATCCGCGATCGCAAAGATGTGCTCGGCGTGATTTCACTCGATCTGTTTGCCGTGCTGCTGGGCGGCGCCACCGCGCTGCTGCCGATCTTCGCGCAAGATATCCTGCATACCGGGCCGTGGGGCTTGGGCATCCTGCGCGGCGCGCCGTCGGTCGGTGCGCTGCTGGTTGGCGTGTGGCTGAGTCGTCACAAGCTGGAAAAGAACGTCGGCATGATCATGTTCGGCTCGGTGGCCGGTTTTGGCGTGGCGACGCTGGTGTTCGCGCTCTCCACGCAGCTGTGGCTGTCGGTGATCGCGCTGGCGGCATTGGGCGGCTTCGATATGGTCAGTATGGTGATTCGCGGCGCGCTGGTGCAACTCGATACGCCGGATGACATGCGTGGCCGCGTGAATGCGGTCAACGCCATCTTCATTAATACCTCGAATCAGCTCGGCGAGTTTGAGTCAGGTTTACTGGCGGCATGGATGGGCGCAGTGCCCGCGGCGGCGATTGGTGGCATCGGCACGCTGATCGTGGTGGGCGTGTGGATGACGATTTTCCCGCATCTGCGTAAGCGGCAGAAGCTGGAAAACGAAACCGTTACCTAACTTCAACATCGCGCGATGAATCGCGCCGCTACGGATTGTAGCGGCGCAATTTATTGCGCGTGTCTTACGCGGTTGCTGCTTTCCCCAGGTTGGCGTCAAATTTTTTCCAACTCTCCGTCATATCCACCACGGTTTTCGATTTTCGCGCTTCATCGATTTTGATCGCAGTGAGGCCCGCTTCCAATGCGTCCACCACTGAAACCTTCAGCGGCGTTCCCTGTGTAATGTGTTTCACAATCTCTTCGGCCATCAGCGCATCTGCGCCGTAATGGCCGTCATAGGCATTGCCGTCATACTCGGTATCCACTTCGCGCGCACCGGTGCGCGCGTTGTGCACGCGGAAGTAGTTACGCACGAAGTCACCTTCGGCCATGCCATCGGTGCCCATCACGCAGAAGCGGCGGAACTCATCCGGTACATTAAGGTTGGCGTGGAAGGCGAGGGTCGCGCCACCGGCATACTCAATCAGCGCGGTTTGGTAATCGACGATGTCGGCATCGCCGTCAAACACCGCATCGGTACTCGACCAGCCGCTCGGTTTAACGTGATACACCTCTGACTGCGCTGTTACCGCACCTTTAGGCGCGTGCTGCGGGGTGAAGTTTTTGCGTCCGCCAAAGCTGGCAACACGTACCGGACGCTCGCCGACCAAACCCTGGTAAAGATCGATATCGTGGCAGCATTTTTCCAGAATATACGGGCCGGCGTACTTCTCCAGACGACGCCAGTCGCGCTGGAAGAACGCACCGTGATACGGCTTGATGTGTTCGGTGGCTTCAATTGAGGTGATTTCGCCGAGGCGATTTTCATCACGCGCGGTGAGCAGGTCGCGATAGAGCGGCGAGTAGCGCAATACCAAGCCGACCAGAATGCGCTCGTGACCATATTGCTGCACCAGCTGCGCCATCGCCATGGTTTGCTCTTCGTTGATCACCACCGGCTTCTCGGTGAACACCGTGTAGCCCGCCGCTAAGCCCTGACGAATGTGTTCAAGGTGCATAAAGTTCGGCGAACCCACCAGCAGCAGATCAAAGCCGCCGTGTTGCAGCAGCGCATCCACGCTAGCAAACGTGGTGCCCGCGTCGATGCCAAAGCTGTGCAGATTCGGTAATCCCGCCGGAGCCGGATCGACATAACCCACCACGGAAAACGCTGTGTCGGCTTTGTTGAACTCTTTCACCACATGGGAAAGCCGAAAGCCCAGACCAATAATGCCCACTTTCATGTTGTACCCCTGAAGCCCGTTGCCTTTGAGCCGCCCGACCTGTCAGGCTGCTGATAATCTGACCGCTAACTTATTACGACAGAAAAACTAATGTCAATCCGTGTGGCGGATCTCAATTGGTGAAAAAAATGTTATTTATATGATTTATATCTATTTTAATTAACTATACGGATTGCCTATTTATTTATTATTGCGATTTAAGTTTTTTTCCCCTATCTTTCGCACATCTATAAGCGTCATACCGTTTCGGGCTGGCAGGAGGAAGCGCGTGCAATCACTAATGCTGGGGATTGATGGCGGTGGTACGCACTGTCGTGGACGCCTGACCGACAGCGCCGGACGCCTGCTGGCGGAAGCCAAAGGCGGTCCCGCTAACGTCTGGTCGCAGTTTGATGCCGCCATCGTGGCCATTGAGCAGGTCATTAACGATCTATTTACGCAGGCGAATTTACCCGCTGAAGCGCGCGACCGCACGGTGATCGTCGCCGGTTTGGCGGGCGCGAACGTCGCCTCGGTGCAAAGCCGTCTCGCCAGCTGGCAGCCACGCTGTCAGGCGCGCTATCTGTTTACCGATGTCGAAATCGCCTGTGCCGGTGCGCACGCCGGTGCGCCAGGCGCGGTGTTTATTATTGGCACTGGCAGCCAGGGCGCGGCCTGGGATGGCACGCACTTCACGCTGCTCGGCGGCTGGGGTTTTGCCCTGTCAGATGCCGGTTCGGGTGCGATTCTCGGCCAACGCGCGCTACGGCTGGCGCTGCTGGCGCACGAAGAGATTGTGCCCGCCTCGGCGTTAACGCAGCGCATCATGGCAAGCTATCAAAACAGTCCGGAACAGCTGCTGATGTGGTCGAAACAGGCGACACCCGCTGATTGGGGCCGCGTGGTGCCTGAGGTGTTCGCTGCCGCGCAGCAGGGCGATGTGCACGGCACAGCGCTGGTGCAGCAATCCGCCGCGGATATCGTGCAGATGGTGCAGCCGCTGCTGGCGCGCAGCCACGGCAAGCTGGCTTTGATGGGCGGATTAGCCGCGCCCATTCAGGCGTGGCTACCGGCGGATATCGCCGCGCTGCTGGTGCCGCCGCAGGGCGATGCGCTGAGCGGTGCGCTTCGCCTTGCCACGCAGTTTAGCCTGACACTTCCCGCTTAACTTCAGATAAAGAGGCTCATGAGCGCTCCCAACGTAACCGCGCGCATTCTGCGGCTGATTGTCGAAAATGCGCCTATTAGTCAATCCGATCTCAAAGTGCGCAGCGGCCTGAGCATGTCGACGGTATCGCAAGCCACCAATCGTCTGCTGACCGGCGGCATCGTGCAGGAGCTGGGGCTACGTCGCGTCTCGATGGGACGGCCCAAAACGCTGCTCGGCCTCAATCCGGATCACGCCAGCGTGGTGGGGATTCAGCTTAATGCCGAACGTAACCTGATGGTGCTGACCGATCTCAGCGGCAACATCATCGGCGAGCAGCAAATTCCTTCCGGCGCGATGACGCCCAAACAGCTCGGCGATGCGCTGGCGAAGTTTTTGCGTGGCGTTGAGGGCAAAAAGGTTGGGGCGATTGGTCTGGCGCTGTCGGGTTTGGTCGATGCCAGCAATGGCGTTTGCGTGCTGTCACGCGCGCTGGGCTGGGATAACGTGCCGATTGCCCGTCTGCTGGAAGAGCGCTTCTCGCTGCCGGTATTTATTGAAAATGACGCCAACGCGCTGGCGATGGCGGCGCTGGTGTTTGGTCAGCTCGGTCATGCGCAGTCGGCGGTGATAGCTACGTTCGGCAAAGGCATCGGCGCGGGGATTCTGCTCGATCGCCAGCTTTATCGTGGTCGTCACGGCAAAGCAGGGGAGATTGGCGTGTCGCTGCTGGGCGATGGTTCTGAGCGTCTGCTGGAGGATGTGGCGTCGTCGCAGGCGATTCTGCAGCGCGTGGCGGCCACCACCAAAGAAGAGGTGCCGCATACGCTGCGCGATCTCGATGCACGTCCAACGGCGGAGGTGCTGAGCGCGCTGGCCGAGGCCGGGCAGCATTTGGGGATGTCGCTGGCGAATCTGTCGGTGGCTTACGATCCGGACGTGGTGTATCTGGCGATGGAGCCGCAAATGGCTTCGCGCATTCTGCTCGACCACGTTACGCAGAGTTTTCAGACCTACCGTTTGAAGCTGACGCCGCACATGACGCCGCTGCAGTTCCTTACGGAATCCAACCGCATGTGGGCGCAGGGCGCTGCCGGGTTTGCGGTGAATAAGCTGCTGGATTTGTTGGCCGCACAGGCTGATGAAGAGATCGCACCGCAATAATGAATAACGCGATAAATCCCCGCCCATTCTGTCGCGGCGCGATTTATCGCGCCGCGACGAAAAGATGCGGCTTTTACCTTATCTGAGTCGCAAACCCTGCTCATCAAACAATAAACAGTGCTCGGCACGCAGCTGATAACTTAGCCGCTCGCCCATCGCGTGTTCCGCCACGTTACGCTCCTCAATCACCAGCAGCTTCTCTTCGCCGATGTCGAGATAGAGATAATTGGTGTGTCCCAGCATCTCGCTAAACGACAACTCGCCACTGAAACTCAGGACATCCTCATTGCTGCTCACTGGCTGGAAATGCTCTGGACGTACGCCCAGCGTGATTTTCTGCCCTTCGCGGCACGACGCGGCGATCGGCAGCGTAAGCTGATTAATGCCCAACGCCGGCACCCGCAGTTGCACCGCGCCCGGCGCGATCGCGGCCACTTCGGCAGTGAGGAAATTCATCTTCGGCGAGCCAATAAACCCGGCGACAAACAGGTTGTCGGGATCGCGATACAGCGCCATCGGTGCGCCGACTTGCTCAATGCGGCCCTGACGCAGCACCACGATGCGATCCGCCAGCGTCATCGCCTCCAGCTGATCGTGCGTCACGTAGATCATGGTGTTGCCCAGCGAAGCGTGCAGGCGAGCAATCTCAATGCGCATCTGCAAACGCAGCTCGGCATCGAGGTTCGACAGCGGCTCATCAAACAGAAAAATGCGCGGATGGCGGATTATCGCGCGGCCAATCGCCACACGTTGCCGCTGTCCGCCGGACAGCGCGCGCGGTAAGCGGTCAAGAAATTCTGTCAGATGCAGGCGCGCCGCAGTCTGTTTGATCGCCTGCTCAATTTCCGCTTTCGGGCGCTTCATCACTTCCAGCGGATAGGCCAGATTGCCGCGCACCGTCATGTTCGGGTAGAGCGCATAGGACTGAAACACCATGGCGATGCCGCGCTCGGTGGCGTGCTGATCGGTCATATCGGCGCCTTCAATCAGCAACTTACCGTCGGTGATCTCCTCCAGCCCGGCAATCATGCGCAGCAGCGTAGATTTCCCGCAGCCGGAAGGACCGACAAACACCACGAATTCGCCGCTGTTAATGGTGAGATCGATGCCATGAATCACGTTTACATTTTCGTAGGACTTTTTAACGTTTTGCAGATGCAGGCTGGTCATGCGATGCCTCGACTCAGAGAAGTTGGCCCATATAAATGGCGTTGCTGCGCACAATCGGCGTGAAGCCAAGGCGCTGATAAAAGCCGCACACCTGCTCGTTCTGCAGGCTGACGCCGAGATAAACGCCCGGCACGCCCGCGGCACGCAGATCGTGTAGCAGCTGTTCAATCAGCTTGCGCCCCCAGCCACCTTGCTGCGCGGCGGGTAACAAATTGATGTGCAGATGCGCAGGCCATTGCGTCACCAGCTGATCCGCTGCCGCATCGGGCTGATGAATCGCTTCCAGCACTTTGCTGTCGAGCGGCGCCTGCGGCGCGTAATCGCGATACTGCTGTTGCAGCTGTGGCCACCAATCAGTATTCAACTTTGCTTCGAAGGCGCGCGTATCGGGCGCGGCGACCACGTAGCCGACTACCTCGCCGTGCTGTTCCAGCACATAAGCAAATTCGGGCGCAAAGCGCGCGTAGGGAATGACAAAGCGCAGGCCGGGCAGCACGGGATCGGAGTAGAGCGCGCTGGCATCGGTGCCGGCATTGGCGGTCTCTAAGCAGATGCGCGACAAGGCGGGAAAATCTGCCTCGCTGGCGCGACGAATAACACCTTCAGCCGTCATGGTGGAGCCTCTGTGGTCAGGAGATGAACAGATTTTACGGTAAAGAAAGCCGACTTAGTTTTCAAGGTGTAATAATTGCGCTGGCGCACAAAGCTGATGCGAACTATAACCACAAAGCATGACTGGGCGGCTGACAAACTCACGCGCAACGCCGGTATGAGCGCTGGTTGAAAGCACATTGCCTTTCGCTTATCTATTGCTGTGATGATAACTATAGGATTTTCGTATGCTCTATCAGTGAGTTAATGCGTCTCTCTTGGCTGAGTGATTTATACCGATGCTCAGGCTTTACTGTGCGGCGCTGTCCGGTTTGCGCGCTGAATCGCAGCATCCTCTGCTGTTCTGGCGGCTTTTCTTCTTACTCTTTGCACTGTATCACAGAGCAAAAATTCCGCAGGGGTGATGTTTGACTTTCTTTTGTGCATAAAGTAAGTATGAATTATGTGCGTTGTCGCTGCTGAATCAACCTGCCGGGAATCGCAGGTGTCGAGATGAAGGGATGCCAGTCATCTGTTGGAGAAACCGAGCATGATGTGTGATTCAACCAATCGTCCTTCCCGTTTGCAAAGTTCACTGCGCACGGTGTCGCGTCTGGTCTCCGCCGGGATTCTGCTCGGTGCGACCATGGCAGCCGCGCAGGCCGTTACCCTGAATGAGTGGGACATTTACAACTATCCGCAGCAGACCGAAGCGGTGGATGAAGCGGTAAAAGCGTTCCAGCAAAAGAATCCGGGCATTGTGATTCAGCGTTCGGTGCACTCCTTCGAAGACACGCGCATTCCGCTTAAGCTGGCGCTGACCGCCGGTGACGGCCCGCAAATCGCCCAGGTGAATCAGGGCGGCGGCGATATGGGCTCGCTGGTGAAAGACAAGCTGCTGTGGCCGCTGGATGATTACGCCAAAACTTACGGCTGGACCACGCGCTTCCCGGATTCGATCCTGAAGCGTAACCGTTGGTCAGATAAACAAGATTTCGGCAGCGGCAAACTCTACGGCGTAGCGAGCCTCGGCGAGATGGTGGGTTTGTACTACAACAAAGCGCTGCTGGATAAAGCCGGTGTCGCGGTACCTAAAACCCTGCCGGAACTCGAACAGGCGATGGAGAAACTCAAAGCCGCCGGCACACCGCCGATGATGCTCGGCCTGCTCGACGGCAACATGGGCCAGCAGCTGCTCAGCACCTTGTGGGAAGCGCAGATTGAGAGCAGTGACCGGAAAAAACTCGACGATCTGATTTACGACGTGGGCGGCACGTTTAAAGACGACAAGCTGGTGAAAGCCGCCAACCTGATGAAAGGCTGGAACGACAAAGGCTATCTGTTCCCCGGCTTCCAGGGCATTGGGCACGACGATGCGGCGACCCTGTTCCAGAATGGTCAGGCAGCGTTTCTGGTGAGCGGAACCTGGTATCTCGGCCAGTTTAAAGACAACAAAGATCTGCACTTCGCTGCGATGCCAGCGGGCGAGGGCGTGCAGCATCCGCTGATGGTGGGTGGCACCGATCTGGCGTTCTCTATCACCAGCACCGCCAAAGACAAAGCGCAGCAGGATGCCGCAGCGAAGTTCATCGATTACATCGTCTCAGATGAGATGGCGAACCGCTGGCTAAAAGTGGGCTTCCTGCCGGCCGGCACCAGCAAAAATGCGCAGATTCCGGCGGATAACCCGCTGCTGGCAGAAGCGTATCAGGTGTGGGTGACGCTAAATGACAACGATGGTCTCGGCCATTATCTCGACTGGGCCACGCCAACCATGAACGCCGAGCTGAATCAGAATGTGCAGCTGCTGCTGGCGGGACGTCAAACCGCCGACCAGATGGTGATCAACTTCGATAACAACTATCAACGTTACCTGAAAACCCTCAAGCACTGATGACGTACGGCCCGGCATAAGTGGCCGGGCCGCGAACAGGCCCGCAAGCGAGTACGGTTATGCTGAATAAATCTGCCTGGCGCAATGCGCTCTATCTTCTGCCCGCGGTGCTGGTGTATGCGGTGTTTCTGCTGATGCCGCTGTTGGCCTCGTTAGGGATCAGCTTCACCGAATGGGACGGCACCTCGTGGCCGATTTTCATCGGCATGGGTAACTATCTGCGCATGTTCCAGGATCCGGTGTTCTGGGTGGCGCTCGGCAATAATGCCTTGCTGATGCTGTTCTACACGCTGTTTCCGATTGGCGTTGGACTGCTGCTGTGCAGCTTCCTGTATGAGACGCGTAATAACAAAGAGCGCAGCGTGCTGCGTATTCTCTTCTTCCTGCCGTACATCATGCCGATGGCGGTGCTTGGCGTGGTGTGGCGCTGGCTGTATAACCCGGCGTTTGGCCCTATCGATCAGTTCCTGCGCGCCGTGGGTTTGCCGCAGCTGGCGAAGTCGTGGCTGGGCGATTTTACCTGGGCGCTACCCGCGGTCGGCTTTGTCGCCACCTGGTACTTCTTCGGTTTCTGCCTGGTGCTGTTTATGGCGGGCTTGCAACGCATGGATCCGTCGCTGTTGGAAGCGGCCGATCTCGATGGTTCATCACGCCGCCAGAAATTTATGCGCATTACGCTGCCGTCGCTGCGTCCGGAACTGCGTATCGCGCTGCTGCTGACGGTGATCGCCAGCTTGAAAGCTTTCGATCTGGTTTACGTGATGACGCAAGGCGGGCCGGGCACGTCCACTATGGTGACCAACATCTTTATGTATAAGCAGGGCTTTGACCTGCACTACTTCGGCTATGCCTCCGCCGTGGCGGTGTTCAGTATGCTGATTGTGTTAATGATCAACGGCTTAATTCATCTATGTCTACGGGAGCGTCACTGATGCGCGGCACGCCAACTGTCTCACGCGCGCTGATCTGGATTGTCGCGCTGATGACCATCCTGCCGTTTTTAATGGCGCTGATGACCTCGTTCAAAACCCAGATGGAGCTATTTCAGGGCGTGTTTACCTTGCCCTCGTCGCTCAATTTCAAAAACTACATCACCGCGTGGCAGCAGGGACATTTCAACGTCTACTTCATGAATTCGGTGCTGGTGGTGATTCCGGTAGTGATCTGCAGCATCCTGCTCGGCATTCTGGCGGGATTCGGTTTTGCCTGGCTGAAGATCCCCGGCAAAACGGTGGTTGCCGCGCTGCTGGGCCTTGGCATGGTGCTACCAAGTGAAGCCTTTATTATTCCGCTCTATCACGAGCTGCGCTGGATGGGCCTCACCAACACCTATCTGGCGCTGATTCTGCCGCAAATTGCCTTGTCGCTGCCGTTTACCACGCTGATGATTGCCACCGCGTTGCAGCAGGTGCCGCGCGAGCTGGTGGAAGCGGCGGTGATGGATGGTGCATCACGCCGCAAAATTCTCTGGGGCCTGCTGGTGCCGGCGATTTGGCCAACGCTGTCCACGCTGGCGCTGCTGCTGTTTATCTGGACGTGGAACGAGTTCCTTATCCCGCTGATTCTGGTGAATAAAGATGAGCTGCGCACCTTGCCGATCGGCATGATGTTTTTCCAGAATAAAAACACCATCGATATTCCGGTGCTGATGGCGGGCGCGATGATTGTCATCCTGCCGCTGGTGGCGGTGTTCCTGGTGTTCCAGCGCAAATTTATCAGCGGCGTCACCGAAGGCGCGGTGAAATAACCATCTTGTCCACCAGCAAAAGGTTTTGGTCATGCGGCGCGTGCTGCAATAGCGCATCGCCGCTATTCAGGAGAACCGCATGCACGTTTCACTGGCTGATTTCTATCCCATCGCCGATGGCGAAACGCTGGATACACACTGCTTCCAGCGTGCACTCAATCATCTGGCAACGCGCGGCGGCGGCACCTTATCAGTGCCGCCTGGCCGCTATCATCTCGGCACGCTAACGCTGGGTTCCAACATTAATCTGCATCTCGAAGCGGGCGCCACGTTGCTCGCCAGCTCACGCGTTGAGGATTATCAGCAGCAGCTGGCACAGAGCCAGGCTGAACTGTCGCAGCATGTGCTGCTGTACGCCGTCGGGCAGCGCAATATCAGCATCAGTGGCAAAGGGGTGATCGACGGTAACGGCGATACGTGGTTTGCTGCGGAAAAGGACGAGCAGGGTTATCGCCTGCCGCGTGCGCAGCGCCCGCGCATCGTGGTGTTTGAGGATTGCGAGCAGGTGACGCTGCAAGATTTCACCATCATCCAGGCGCCGATGTGGACGGTACATCTGGTGAGTTGCCTCCATGTACATGTCGACCATCTCACCATCAATAACAGCATGAGCATGCCGAACACCGATGCGCTGGATATCGACAGCTGTGAAGCGGTGTTTGTCAGCAACAGCTACCTGAGCGCGGCCGATGATGCCATCTGCATCAAAACCAGCCAAAAACCCGCGCATCTGCGACGTGCCGCGCGACAAATCATGATCAGCAACTGCCTGCTGCGCTCATACAGCTGCGCGTTCAAAATCGGCACCGAAACCTTCGATGATGTGGAAGATGTCACCGTCTCCGGCTGCACCCTCTTTGATTCCAACCGCGCGATTGGCTTGCTGTCGCGCGATGGCGGCCAGTTCCGCCGTTTGCTGTTCAGCAATATCACGCTGGCCTGCCGTCACGCGCCGCCGTGCCATTGGGGTAAAGCCGATGCGCTGTTTGTTTCAGTGCGCGCACGCGATCCGGCGATAGCGCCGGGCAGCATTGAGCAACTGCAATTCAGCAACGTCAGCGGTGTGATGGAAGGAGCAATTAACCTGCATGCGGAACAACCGGGACAGATTCGTGATGTGATGCTGGCGAATGTGCAGCTGCGGCAAGTGCTAGCAGCAGCTGCGGATCAAGGGCATTACGATGTGCGCCCGCCGTGTAATCCCGAATCGCCGACCGGCATGGGTTTGGACAATGCGTACAAACTGGATAGCGCATCGGGCTTAGCGTACGGTGTTGCCGCCTATCCGGATGGCTTGCCGGGCGTGTTTGCGCGCGGCGTGGAGAATCTGCAGTTGCATAACGTGGTGATTACGCGCCCGCAGCCGTTGCCCCACGGCTGGCATGCGGAAACAGTGCAGATTCTTTAGGGCACGCCTGGATGTTACAACGCAGCAGCGATAGCCGCGCCCAGCTCCTCGATTGACGCGCGGCCGTCGAGGTCGCGCGTCAGGCTGTTGCCCGCCGCCAGCGTAAGCTCGATGGCATCCAACACCGCTGCGCCCGCTTCGGCGTAATCGAGGTGCTCCAGCATCATCGCGCCACTCCAAATCTGACCAATCGGGTTGTTCACGCCTTTACCGGCGATGTCGGGTGCCGATTCAAAGGCGCTGTAATTAATGCGTTGATTTTGATTATTTGTAATCATATTTGATGCTTTGTGAGCAACTTCAAACAAATTAAGCCCTGTTTAGCCTATAAAACGCCTCTAATATGCGTAAATTCATTCTTATTTGAGCGAAATGAATCATAAGCATAAGTGGGGTGGCGAAGTGCGTAGACACGGTGAATAACAACATCGGCCACCTCATCAACGGGACGCGTGAAGCCCAGCGCGTTCCACGACCCTACGTTATCGATGAGGCTGAAATGAAACAATTTTCTACAGAAGGGATGGTGATTATTGTCGGGATTGTCATTGCGTACATCCTGTTCACCACCTGGCTCACCTGGCGTCTGCGCAGTAAAAACAGCGGCGACTTTATGGCTGGCTCCAATGTGATGCCGGCATTTGTGGTGGGCGTGATGCTGATGTCGGAATACATCGGCGCCAAATCCACCATCGGTACGGCTCAGGCAGCTTTCGAAGATGGCTTTGCCGCTTCATGGTCGGTGATTGGTGCCGCTATCGGTTTCCCGCTGTTTGGTTTTTTGCTGGTAAAGCGCATCTACAATACCGGCAAAATCACCATCTCTGCGGCGATCGCTGAACGTTATGGCAACTCCACCAAAAACATCATCTCGCTAATCATGATCTATGCGCTATTGCTGGTTAACGTCGGTAACTACGTGAGCGGTGCGGCGGCGATCTCCACGGTGCTCAACCTCGATCTCACTACCGCTGCGGTGATCACCGCGATCGTCAGTACGTTCTATTTTATGTTCGGCGGCATGAAAGGCATCGCCTGGGTCACGCTGCTGCACAGCGGACTGAAATATATCGGTATTCTGATCATTCTCGGCGTGGCCCTGCACATGACCGGCGGCGTCAGCCCAATGATTAAAGAGATGCCGCATTTCTACTGGACGTGGGACGGCAACGTTGGCGGCAGCACTATTTTCGCCTGGATGATCGGTACTATCGGCTCGATCTTCTGTACTCAGTTTGTGATTCAGGCGATTGCCTCGACCAAAAGTGCCGAGTCCGCCAAACGTGCAACCTGGGTGGCGTTCTTCTTCTGCATGCCGATTGCCATTGCTATCGCGCTGATTGGCGTGGCGGCGAAATACCTGCATCCCGATATTAAAAGTCTCTACGCGCTGCCGGTGTTCCTGCAGGACATGAGTCCCTGGCTGGCGGGGATTGTCACCACCTCACTCGTGGCGTCGATCTTTGTCAGCGTCAGCACCGTAGCGCTGGCGATTGCCTCGCTGGTGGTAAAAGATTTCTACGTGCCCTATCGCAATCCGACGCCGGAGCGTGAGTTCCGCATGACGCGCTGGCTGTCGCTGCTGATCGGTTTCCTGCCGCTGATTTTCGTGCTGTTCGTGCCGGAAGTGTTGAAGCTCTCCTTCTTCACCCGCGCTATTCGGCTGTCGATTTCAGTGGTGGCAATCATCGCCTTTTACCTGCCGTTCTTTAAAAGCACGCGCGGCGCCAATGCAGGCCTGATTGGTGCGTGCGTCATGACGTCAGTGTGGTATCTGCTCGGCGATCCTTTAGGTATCAACAACATGTACGTGGCGTTGATCACGCCTGCGGTCATCATGGTGATTGACCGCCTGATCCCTTCAAGCCAAACCCATGAGAAAAAAGCCCCGAAATCTTCAATGCAAAACAGTGGAGCCTGAAATGAGTGATTTAACCTTTACCGTTGAACGCAGCGGTAACCTCCATCCGCACGCGCAGGATGCGCAACAGCTCACGGCGATGCTGCCTTCGGTCTGCCCGCAGAACCATGCGGCGAATCTGCTGCCGCTACCCAATGGCGACTTGCTGTGTGTGTGGTTTGGCGGCACGCAGGAAGGGATCGCCGATATTTCTGTGTGGTGCTCGCGGCTGAAAAGCGGCAGCACACAGTGGAGCGAGGCGGAAAAACTCTCTGACGATCCCACGCGATCGGAGCAAAATCCGCTGCTGTTCCTCGATCCCGAACAGGTGCTTTGGCTGCTGTGGACGGCGCAGAAATCCGGCAATCAGGACACAGCGATTGTGCGCTATCGTCAGTCACGCGATTTTGGCCGCAGCTGGGGGGCAATCGACACCTTGCTCGATCAGCCCGGCACCTTTATTCGCCAGCCGATTGTGGTGCTGCCAAATGGTAACTGGCTGCTGCCGGTGTTTTATTGCCGAACTCATCCTGGCGTGAAATGGGTAGGTAACGATGATATCAGCGCGGTGAAAATCTCCAGTGATAAAGGCCAAAGCTGGCGCGATGTGGCGGTGCCAGACAGCCTGGGCTGCGTGCATATGAACATCACGTTGCTGCAGGATGGCAGCTTACTGGCGCTGTATCGCAGCCGCTGGGCCGATTTCATCTATCAAAGTCGTTCGATCGACGGCGGCGAAAGCTGGAGTGCGCCGCTGGCGACTGACTTGCCAAACAACAACTCGTCGATTCAGGTCACGACATTGCACAACGGCCATCTGGCGCTGGTGTTTAATGCCATGAGCGCCAGAGATGCCAGCGAGCGCCGCTTATCGCTGTATGACGAAATCGAAGATGAAGAGGATGACGGCGATGTGGCGGTGGCGGCAGAGCCGCTGGTGCACAGCGGACGCAGCGCGTTTTGGGGCGCACCCCGCGCGCCAATGACGCTGGCGATTTCCGCCGATGGCGGCAAAAGCTGGCCATGGCAGCGTAATTTCGACGAGGGCGACGGCTACTGCATGACCAATAATTCGCAGCAAAAGCTTAACCGCGAGTTCTCCTATCCGAGCATCAAACAAAGTGACGATGGCGCGCTGCATGTGGCTTACACCTATTTTCGTCAGGCGATTAAATATGTGCGCGTCGATGAAAGCTGGGTGAAAGGATGAGCAGGCAGCGACACGCGCTGGTAACTGGCGTCAGCTCTGGCATAGGCGCCGCCATCGCCGATCATCTGTTGCAACAAGGTTGGCAGGTGACCGGTTTTAGCCGCACGTCGGTGCAGAACGATCATCCAGCGTTCACCTCGGTCAGCGTGGATCTGTTGGATGCCAATCTGCTGAAGCAGGCGCTACTGGCGCTGCCGAAGGTGGATGCGCTGGTGCATGCCGCAGGCATGATGGCGGCTGCGCCGCTCGGTGAGCTGGATGAGAAGCAGAGCGCGCGTTTGTGGTACCTGCACGTGCAGGTGGCGGAGATAATGGCAAATGTCTTGCAGCCGCAGATGACACAGGGCGATCGTATCTTGCTGGTTGGCAGCCGCACGTCACGCGGCGCGGCGAATCGCAGCCAGTACGTGAGCACCAAGGCGGCAATGGTGGGCATGGCACGCAGCTGGGCGGCGGAACTGGCACCCAAAGGCATCACGGTGAATGTGATTGCGCCGGGGGCGACGGAGACGCCCATGCTGCTGCAGCCCGGCCGCGCCAGTTCACCCCCAAAGCTGCCGCCGATGGGGCGCTATATCAAGCCACAGGAAGTGGCGGCGCTGGCAGGGTTTGTGCTGTCGCCTGCCGCCGATGCGATTACCGGGCAGGAGTTGGTGATCTGTGGTGGGGCGTCGTTGTAGTTTTTTCCCTCACCCTAACCCTCTCCCACAGGGAGAGGGAATTGAATAGTGCACCGACTAGCTCCCTCTCCCAGTGGGAGAAGGAATGGAATAGTGCACCGACTAACTCCCTCTCCCAGTGGGAGAGGGCTGGGGTGAGGGCAATAAGTCGCACCTAACCGCGCCGCAATCCCGCCACATCCACCTGCCACTGATGCAGCTTGTTATACAGCGCGGTGCGTGAAATCCCCAGCAGCTGCGCGGACTGGCGCAGGTTACCTTTTTGCTCACGCACCACCTGCATCAAATGCTGGCGCTCATTCTCCTGCAGCGAGGTCAATTCGCTGGCGACAGGCGCGTTACGCTGCACCATCTCTTCCGGCAGATCGTGGCGCTCAATCTCCAACCCTTCACACAAATTCACCATGCGCTCGACCAGATTCTCCAGCTCACGCACGTTGCCGGGCCAGTGCCACGCCTGCAAACAGCGCATTGCCTCGGCGGAGAGCTGCGGCGCGATGCGCTTCAGCCGGGTGCAGAGCGCCTGAATAAAGGTATTCACCAGGCCGGGAATATCCTCCTGACGCTCGCGCAGCGGCGGGATCTCCAGCGAAATCACATTCAGGCGATAGTAGAGGTCGCGGCGGAACGCGCCTTTTTCCACCGCATCCAGCAGATTGCAGTGGGTAGCGGCGATGATGCGCACGTTGACCTTGATGGGATGGGCCGCGCCGATTCGCACCACTTCGCCCTCCTGCAGCACGCGCAGCAGGCTGGTTTGCGCCTCGAGCGGCATCTCGCCAATCTCATCAAGGAACAAGGTGCCGCCATCGGCCAGCTCAAATTTGCCTGCCGAGCCGCCGCGTCGCGATCCGGTAAAAGCGCCGTCGACATAGCCAAACAGTTCGCTCTGCACTAAATCACGTGGCAATGCGCCGCAGTTCAGCGCGATAAAGGCTTCCTGCTGGCGCGGGCTGGCGTTGTGAATCGCCTGTGCGAACAGCTCTTTACCGGTGCCGCTTTCGCCGGTTAATAATACCGTGCTGTCGCTGCGGCTGCTGGCGCGCGCTTTCTGAATCGCTTGCAGCACGCGCGGCGCGTGCCCGCGAATCATCTCAAAGGTGTAGCTGGCGCCGACGCCCATCACGCGGCGCGTAATGGCGCGGATACGTTGATTCTCGCGCAGCGACAGCACGCGGCCGCCGTCTGGCGCGGGCATCAGCGAAATCAGGCAGGAAAGGGGATGCACGCCATCCGGCATAAATTGCAGCTCGCGGTCATTGCAGAACGGCATGGTGAGCAGCGATCCGCCTTGCGGTTGCAGCAGCACGTCGATCGGTCCGGCGCTGGGATCGAGGCCGCTAAAGATCTGGCGCGCATAGCGATTCAGCGTTTTGATGCGACCGTGACGATCGCAGACGATTACGCCTTCGTTCAGGGTTTCGAGGATCGACTGCTGCTCGGCCAGCAAACGGCGCAGCATCAGCTGCTGACCAACCGCTTCCGCTGCCGCCTGCACCGTGCCGAGCGTATGCGCATTAAAGTTGTCAGGCGTGGCGGTCAGCGTGAGTACGCCCAGCAGCTGGCCGCTGGCATCGCGCACAGGTGCGGCAGCACATTGGCGATGGCGTTTGCGCAGATCCAGCTTCCAGTTTTCGCCGCTCAACACGTACACCAGCCGCTGCTCAATCAGGCAGCGCGCGGTGCAATTGGTGCCGAGCACTTCTTCGCGCAGGATGCTGCCGACCGGCGTCAGATCCGCGCCGCAGAAGTGCAGCGTCACGCCTTGCGCATCGGTCAGATTGATGTGGCCATCCGGGTTATACGCCAGCAGGTTTTCCATGATGCTGCGCGCCGCGAGGATCAACTCGGCATTGTGCTCAAGGATCGCCGCCAGTTCCGCAGCGGGTGGCGAGACATAGGCAAAGGTGGCGGGATCGATCGCGCGCTGCTGCGATCGCCGCCACGACTGCAAAATGCTGTGCCGCATCCAGCCGGGCTGTTCACCGCGTTCGAAGCTGTGCCAGCCCTGCCACAACAACGTATCCCATTCGCCCACCTCCGCGCTGTCCGGCAAGCTGAAGATCGGATCGCTTTCATCTTTAAACGGCAAACGCTCACTGGCACGCATGTGACACTCCTGAACAAGATGGAATGTCCATTTTATTGACATGTGAAGTTGACATGTAAATTTTGTTGCCAAATTGTGAGCAATATCTGTGTCATGCCTCACACAAAGCGGCGAATTGCAGTTGGCATCGCCTTTGCACTACCGATTGCACATCCCTACGCTCGAATGAGCATATCCAAAACAATAAGGAATAGGTCATGACATTTCATCTTAAGCCAGTACGCGTCGGCCTGATTGGCGCCGGTCGCATGGGCAGCTTCCACGCGGAAAATCTGGCCTGGCGCGTGCCGGGTGCGATCCTCGCAGCGGTGGCCGATCCGCAACCGGGCGCGGCCGACGCGCTGACTAATAAGCTCGGCGTCGCTAAAGCGTACAGCGATCTGCATGCGCTGCTGCAGGATCCCGAAATTGAGGCGGTGGCGATTGCCGCGCCAGCGCGCACGCACGCCGAATGGGTGATCGCTGCCGCCGAGGCGGGCAAACATGTGTTCTGTGAGAAGCCGATGGCGGTAACGCTGGAAGAGGCGGATCGTGCAATTGCTGCCGCAAAAGCGGCCGGCGTGGTGTTGCAGGTCGGTTTTAACCGCCGCTTTGATTCCGGCTTTGCTGCAGCGATCGCGGCGGTGAAAGCGGGTGAAAATGGCACCACGCAGCTGAGCCGATCGCTGACGCGCGATCCGGGCCTGCACGATCCTTCGCGCATCCCACAGTGGACGATCTTCCTTGAAACGCTGATCCACGATTTCGACACGCTGCTGCACTTTAACCCTGGCGCGAAGCCGGTGGAAGTCTATGCGCTGGCCGATGCGCTGGTGCGTCCGGATTTTAAAGACAAAGGCTTGCTCGACACATCGGTGGTTACCATCCGCTTTGATAACGGCGCGATCGCCACCGCTGAAGCCAACTTCCAGGCGGTATACGGCTACGATGTGCGCGGCGAAGTGTTCGGCAGCAAAGGCATGCTGCAGGCGGGCCACATCAACGTTAACAACTGTGTGCGCTATCACCAGGATGGCATCACGATTGAAACCTCACGCATGGATTCAGACCTGCTGCGCGAAGCCTATGTGGCGGAGATGGCCGAGTTTGCCCGCTGCATTCGCAGTGGCGAAACGCCGCGCGCTACCGGTGAAGATGCACGCAACGCGCTGGTAATCGCGCTGGCCTGTATCGACTCGGTGCAGCAGCAGCAACCCATCAAATTGGGAGGTCGCTAATGGCCAGTTATCAGCTGTCGGTATGTGCCGAAATGGTGTTTCTCGATCTGCCTTTTGTCGAGCGCGTGAAACGCATTCATGAACTGGGCTTTGGCGTCGAAATCTGGGGCTGGGCCAATAAAGATATCGATGCGCTGGCGGCAACCGGCGCGCGTTTCACCTCGATGACCGGCTACCTCAGCGGCAACCTGACCGATGATGATGAGATTCAGCAACTGCTGCAAAGTGCTGAAGCATCGCTGGCGGTGGCCGAGCGGCTCAACTGTCCGGCGTTGAACCTGCACGGTACCGGACTGGATGACAAAGGTTTGCCGGTTAAACCGGTTGACGTGGTGACCGGCGCGATGTGGCTGAAAGCGGCTGATACGCTGCGCAAAGTGGCGCAGCTGGGCGAGCGCGCCGGACGCGTCTTCACGCTGGAGAACCTTAACTTGCCGGTTGATCATCCCGGTACGCCGTTCGCGCTGGCGGCCGACACGCTGGCGCTGGTGGAAGCGGTTAACAGCCCGGCGCTAAAGATGAACCTCGACCTGTATCACGCGCAGATTGGCGAAGGCAATTTGATCGAACTGATTCGCCGCTGTGGTTCGGCGATAGGTGAAATTCAGGTGGCCGATGTGCCGGGGCGTCAGCAGCCGGGCACCGGCGAGATTAACTATCGCGCCATCGCCCGTGCGCTACACGATGTTGGCTATCAGGGCACCGTGGCGCTGGAAGGCTGGGCCAGCGGCGAAAGTGGCGCCGCGCTGCAGCAGTTCCGCGATCACTTCACGCTTTAACGGTTCCACCGCCGGGTATTCGCCTGTTGCCCGGCGTTAACTTCATGAAATGAATAATAATATCTTAACCCTACAGGACTAACCCATGAACATCAGAAATGTGATGCTTTGCCTCTGCGCGCTGCTGCTCAGCCTGAGCGTGAGCGCTAAAACCTTCACCGTCGGCGTCGCGCTGGCGAACTTCGATCTCAACTTCGTCTCGATTCTGCGCACCCAGATGCAGGCAGAGCTGAAAGCTAACCAGCTCAATAGCCAGTTTGTGGATGCCAAAGGCGATGTCGCGCTGCAAGTGCAGCAGGTGGATGATTTTGTTAATCAGGGTGTCGATGCCATCATCCTCAATCCGGTGGACACTCAAGGCGTATTGCCAATGATTACCGCGGCGAAAAATGCCGGCATTCCGCTGATCTTCGTCAATCGTAAGCCAGAAGTGAAACTGCCAAGCGACATGGCGTATGTTGGTTCAGACTCGGCGTTGGGCGGAGAAATGCAGATGGAAGCGCTGGCGAAGAAGATGAATTACAAAGGTAACGTGGCGATTTTGATGGGCGCGCTGTCGAATGAGGAAGCGCGTGAACGCACCCGCGCGGTGGAAGCCGTGATTGCCAAATACAAAGATATGAAGGTGATTGAAAAGCAGAGCGCCAAATGGCAGCGCAACGAAGCGGTGGATGTGGTATCGAGCTGGCTGCTGAATCAGCGCCCGATTGACGCTATCGCGGCGAATAATGATGAAATGGCGATTGGTGCCATCATGGCGCTCAACCAGGCGAAAAATGAGAAGATTTTGGTCGCCGGTATCGACGGCACGCCGGATGGTCAGCAGTTCGTGAAGAACGGCAAAATGACGCTGACCATTTTCCAGGACGCGAAAGGGCAGGCGACCGGCGCGGTGCAGGTGACTAAAGCGCTGCTGGAGAAGCAGAAAGTGCAGGAGTTCAACTGGATTCCGTATCAAACCATCACGCCTGAGAACTATGCGCAGTTCGCGGCGAAATAACATTTTTATTTACCAAAACTCTCCTGCTCGCAGGAGAGTTTTACGCTGGAAACCCGATTTATTCCTCTTCCACTTCGCTTTATTTGCCTAACTCTGACTGATAAACTCCGGCTGCAACCAGAATTGTCTCTGGTTAATGATTGCTCAGGCATGATGCATTAACAGAACGCATGCTTTCGACCGGAGAGAAGTGCAGGATGGATAAAGAGATTCTCAACACCATAAATTCTCAGCACCTTTTTCCCGCGCACAGCGACCGGCATATTTTTTTTGGTGTTGATGGTAAATTCATTGGCCACTCGCTGATTACCATCATGTCGATAATCAAGCATGCCAATGATGTTCGTTATCACTTTCATCTTATCTCTTCGGAAATATCTGCAGTTGATACTGCGCGTCTGGAAAAAATATTCGCTGGATCGCCACATGGGTTAACGCTGCATCATATTCAGGATAGTTTGTTTAGCGCGTTCCCTACCACAGAGTTGTTCACTCGCGCGACCTATTATCGTTTTCTCGCTCCGCTTATCTTGCCGCATGCCACTAAATTGCTTTATCTCGATGCCGATATGGTGTGTCTGAATCCTCTTGATGAATTATGGCAGATTGCCATGCCAGCTGACGTTATTGCCTTGGTGGTTGGCGAGATTCAGGCATTGCAACCGCAGTTGGCTGAAAAGGTGGGCTTGCGTGGAAAGCGCTATTTTAATGCCGGCATGATGCTGATTGATGTTCAAAAGTGGAACCGCGAGCAGATCAGTGAACGCGCTTTTAATTTGCTTAGCGAAAAGGGAAAACAATTCCAGTATCTCGATCAGGATGCGTTGAATACGTTGCTTGAGGATCGTGTGATATTTACGGAAACGCGCTTTAACACCATTAATATGCTCTCACACGATGATAGCGGTTATACACAGGATGTGCCGAAAAATACCTGCTTATTGCATTATGCGGGTGCCGATAAACCCTGGCAGCGGTGGAATCAACAGCACGTTGGCCATTACTATCGCGATCTTTATCAGATTTCGCCATTAGCCGACGTCTCTTTTGAAACACCGAAAAACGCGCAACAAGCGAAGAGAATGTATAAATTTTTGTTCCGTAGTCATCAATGGATGCCGGCACTCTATTGGCGCATTAAGTATTTTAAAATGAGGTATTTTTGAGTGCAGACTTTACGTTTGAAGCCGCTGTTAACCGAAAGTAATATTTATCAGCTGTGCTTTTTGCTGTTAACCCTGGCATTTGCGACCTCGTTAGTTATCCCCGCATATCCTAAGAAAACATTTTATCTGGTGGGTTATTTAACGCTATTTTTTCTGCTGGCCCAGGGAATAAAAAGAAAATTCATTATCGATAAGAGTGCTTTCATCGTCGCTATTCCCATTCTATTATTGGGAATAGTCAGGGTAATATGGTCGCGTGTTTATGCCGATGCCTATTTTAGCGATGTAGTGGATAACTATTTTCAGGGCGGTAAACTTTTCATTATCTCCGCTTTTGTCAGCTATTTTTTCATTGCGTGGCGTCACTGTTTGTCAGCGAAAGTCCTGCGCATTAGCGTGTGCTTGTTAATTTTTGGCTTGCTGCTGACGCTGGGCGCCGGCTTGTACGAACATGCTCAGACGCAGCAACGCATCAAATTACTCACAGATTCAGCCGGTACCGTTTCATACCTGATGACGGCGTTAGCATTAACTGCCCTGTTTATTGTGAATAAGGTGATAGTTCGCCGCCTTAATCAAATTCTGCTGTTCACCGCTATCTTTGTGGTGAATATGCTGCTGATGTTCCTCACTGAGTCACGTGCGGCGGTGTTGGTGCTGCCCGTTTTATACTTGCTCTGTTTTTATCTGGTTCATCGCTGGGCAGGAAAATATTCGCTGGTGATTTTAGTTCTTTGCATTGCGGGGGGGCTGTTCTTCATGCCCAGCTCCATTATGCATCGGTTGGACAACATCCAGAACGAAATAGACAGCTATCAGAAAAATAATGATACCTCAATTGGTGCGCGCTTCTCGATCTGGAAAAGTGGCTATCACAGCGTTTCCTGGTCGCTGCTGGGGCAAAGTCCGGATGACAGAACGGATAAAGCGCGCGTTTATATTAAAACCTATGAACGCGCTAATCCTGAGGCTTATAAAAATGTGATGTATCACTTGCACGATGATTTTTTAGAAACGCTTTCGCTGCAAGGTATCGCGGGTGCTGTCACCCTGATTCTTTTTTATGTGGGTTTAATTGTGGCGGCAATGCGTCGTCGGGCATGGGATGTCGCGCTGCTTCCTGTTTCCATTTTTATATTCGGTTTGACCGATACCGTATGGATTCAAAGCAGTTCAGTGTTTATTCTGATGGCATCGATTATTATGGGCTATGCGCTGATGCAGCATAAGCCCCGAACGCATCTCTAATATTTGTCAGGTCGCCATTGAAGGCGACCGATTTTCTCAACGCTTCAGCCCATTCTCCGCAATTTCATTCTCAGATATTTTTTCTTCAAACTAAACCTGACTTTACTGTCCAGCAAAAATGAAACGAAAGAGACGTTTTCAATCGCCTGCTTCACCACCTGTTTCTCATGTTCATCGTTAATCAGCGGATAAAACTTATGCGCCAGATTGATCCAGTGACAAGCGAGCAGGTTGCGGTAGCTTTCACCGAGCACATTATCCATCTGTTGCGTGGCTTTGATCAGCATCGATATTTTATCGGCATCCAGCGCGCTGGAGAGACTTTTTTCTCGTTTGAAATAGAGATACGGGCTCTGCTTCGCTAAAAATATCGTCTGACTGGCTTTCAGAATCGAGGGGAATAAATACGCATCTTCGTAGCAACTGAAGTCAGGGAAATGGTTATCTTCCAACAGCGAGCGTTTAATAAACTGACCGATAAAATGCGCCTGAATATCACGATGGATGAGGAATTTTTCAATCACCTGATGTTGCGACAAGGCGTTGACCTGCAAACCTTTCCACTGCTGTAGTTTGGTCTTCTTTTCATAAATTTCATTCAGCGGCGCCAGCAGAATATCGGGTTGTTGCGCCTGCAAAAATTGCACGATGTCAGCAAAAGAGTTCGGCAAAAGCTGATCGTCACCATCCAGCATCGTGACGAAGTGGCCGCTGCATTTGCTGACGCCAAAATTTCTCACTTTGCCGATGTTACGGAACATCACGTCAAAAATTTTCACCTGGCTGAATGAAGCGGCAAAGCTGTGCAGCAACGCGCTGGTGTTATCTGTGGATGCGTCATTCACCAATACAACCTCGACCGCATCCTCAACGCCAGAGCAGGCCTTTTTGAGGCTGTTTAACGTCTCAACAATGTATTTTTCGCAATTGTGAGCCGTGACCAGGACGCTGAGAGTGCAAGGTGAATCCATAGTTAGCATCTATCCGTTAATGTTCTGAGAGCATTCATTGCTAACAAGTCTATCGCTTTCTACGCTGAAGGGAATGAAATTGTGTTGCATGGTTTAGGTAATCATACTCACAGCTCTGCGCGTCGTTAATCAGCACAACTAAACTTTCCTCCCGCCTTGCCGATGTTTTTTACCACTGAGTCCGTGCGCTTTGCTCCACGATTTTGGGGCTCTACGATCAACTTCTGGTGTGGAAAAATGTCATGATCGCAACGCCCTTGTCAGGCCCGGCGGCTTCGCCGGTGGAGATGGTTTCGCTCAAACGTATCGCACAGCGCGCGGATAGCCTGGCGGTGTTCCTCAGTTGGGCGCTGTTGCCGATTGCACTTGGCGTTGGCTGGCTAAATGACAGCGTGCTGGTGGCGCTAATTGCGGGTTTGGTATTGGCGCTGCTGGCGACGTTTTTCGGCACCGCGCTGCGCGGTACGCTTACGTCGCGGCTGGTCTTATCCGCGCTGTTAATCGGCTGGGCTGGGCTGCTTATTCAGGTTGGCGGTGGCGCAACCGAATACCACTTCTCGGTGTTTGTGTTGATGTCGGCGCTGCTGGCGTGGCGAGATGTGCGCCCGTTATTGATGGGCGCTGCGGCGGCAGCCACGCATCATGTGTTATTCAATTATCTGCAGGAAAATGATCTGTTTGGCGTGGTGGTGTTTCATCATCCCGGCTGGGACATGGTGTTTTTCCACGCGCTGTTTGTCGTGGTGCAAACCGCGATGCTGCTGGTGATTGCACGCCAGATGGCAGCGGATGCGCGCTCGGCCAGCGAAGTGGCGCAACTGGCGGCACACATTAATCAGCAAGCCGGTTATCTCACGCTGCGTGCCGATACTCAGCAGAGTGAAACGCCGTTCGCGCGCACCTTCAGTACTACGCTTGGGACCCTACACGGCACTTTGCATCAGGTCAGCGACGGCGTCGGTCAACTGCTGGCGGAATCCGACAGCATTCTGGAGCGCAACGCCGCGCTCTCGACGCGTACCGACGAGCAGGCGCAAGCGCTGGAAGTGGCGGCCAGCGCCATGAGCGAAATCAGTATCGCTGCCAGCTTAACCCGGGACAAAGCGCAAAGCGCGTGCGAGCTGGCGAGTGAAACCCGCGCGGTGGCGACGCGTGGTGAAGAGAATATCCAGTCGGCGATTCGCTCGATGGAGAAAATCAGCGAAGAGTCGAGAAGGGTGAAGATCATCCTGGAGCTGATCGACGGCATTGCGTTTCAAACCAACATTCTGTCGCTGAACGCCTCGGTGGAAGCGGCGCGTGCCGGTAATCAGGGACGCGGTTTTGCCGTGGTCGCCAGCGAAGTGCGTAATCTGGCGATGCGCAGCGAAAGTGCGGCACGCGAAATCCGTCAACTGATGGATGCCAGTTCCACCAGCACCGAACAAGGCACCGTGCAGGTGGAGCATGCGGCGCAAACCATGCGCGAGATTCACAGCAGTATTAGCGGGTTATCGCAGCTGGTGACGGAACTGTCGGCGATGAGTGAGCAGCAGAATTTGAGCATTGAGCAGATTCAGCAGAGCATCAATAGCATTGATCACAGCGTGCATCATAACGTGCAGCACGTGGCCGAAACGCTGCAAGTGGCGCAGCAGCAACAGCAGCAGGCCAATGCGCTGAAGCAGGCGATTTCGTTATTTAAGTTGGGATAAGCGTGACCTTTGCAAAGGTCGCCATGAATGGCGACCTTGCGTTAGTTACTCTACGCCATTAACCAGCAGCACGCGGTATTTCGCGCCTTTCAGGCGATGCGCTTTGGCTTCCTGATACGCCGGGCTGAAATACCAGCCTTTCGCCGCCTCAGCATCCGGGAATTCGAGCACCACCACGCCTTCCGCTTCCGGGCCTTCCAGCGTTTCCAGGGCGCCATAAAACGCCAGCGGGGTGATGGGATGGTCGCCGCGCGCCTGTCCGGCTTTCTCGGCATACGTCGTCAGCTCGTCCTGGTCTAAGGTTTCGTCCTTAATAAACACCACATATGCAGCCATTATTTCTCTCCTCTCGCCTGGCGTTTGTCTTCAGTGTTGTTATCGAAATCGGCGGCATCATGGCGCTCCAGCAGCTGATCCTGCGGCTCGGCACCAAAAGCGCGATTCACTTTACGCCCGCGAATCACCGCCGGACGCTCGGCAATCTCTTTTGCCCAGCGCACCACATTTTTGTACGACTGCACATCAAGGAATTCGCTGCCGCCATATTGGTTGTTCAGCACCAGATTGCCGTACCACGGCCAGGTGGCGATATCGGCGATGGTGTATTCGTCACCGGCGAGGAAGCGATGGTCGGCCAACTGACGATCCAGCACGTCCAACTGACGCTTGGCTTCCAGCGTGAAGCGGTTGATGGCGTATTCGATTTTCTCGGGCGCGTAGTGATAGAAGTGACCAAAGCCGCCGCCGAGATACGGCGCAGAACCTTGCAGCCAGAACAGCCAGTTCAGGGTTTCGGTGCGGCCTGCCAGCGAGGTCGGCAGGAAGTGACCGAACTTCTCGGCCAGATAGAGCAGGATATTGCCGGATTCAAATACGCGCTGCGGTGGCGTGACGGAATGGTCGCTCAGGGCCGGGATTTTCGAGTTCGGGTTTACATCGACAAAACCGCTGGAGAACTGATCGCCATCGCCGATACGGATCAGCCAGGCATCGTACTCGGCGTCTTTGGCACCCACCGCCAGTAACTCTTCCAGCAGGATAGTAATTTTCTGGCCGTTTGGCGTGCCGAGCGAGTATAGCTGCAGCGGATGTTTGCCGACCGGCAAGGTTTTGTCATGCGTCGGCCCGGCGGTTGGACGGTTGGTTTTCGCGCCGTTACCTTTGGCTTCCGGGTCCCAGGTCCAGACTTTCGCGGGCTGATACTGATGTTCCGACATAGTGGTTTCGCCTTGTTGTGATTGTATTTTTGCTGCTACTGAGTGTAGCAGCGCGTGATACAGGCGATTTAACCGCGCTGGCGGTGGGACGCAAAGTCCGATTATGTAAAGTTCTCTTGCGTAAACAGCATAAAGTCCACTCTACCAGGCTGATAGGTGTCGGGGATGTCGCCCTCTTCCAGATGCCGCAGCATCAGCGTTAAGGCAAGCTGAGCATGGCGCAGGGTGTTTTGATCGAGGGTGAGGTTCAGCACGCGATCCTGCAACAGTCGGCGTGTGGTGCTGTACAACTCGTGCGTGACGTACAGCACTTTACCGTCGAGACGATGACGCGCCAGCGCTTCGTGCACCTGTGTGTTGCCAATGCCGGTGTTATACAGCCCGACAATCGGCGGCGAGGCGGCCAGCGTTTTTTCTAACAGGCGGCTAATGCGTTCGCGCTCATCCTGACCGGCAAGAATCTCGCGCAGGCGCAGCTGCGGAAAGCGTTCGGCCAGCACCGCCTGAAAGCCCTCAATGCGCAGGCGGTGGGCAGCGTAATCCGCGCGTCCGCTCATCAACACCACTTCACCCGGCTGCGGCAGCATGCTGCCGAGCATCAAACCGGCGGTGCGCCCGGCTTTGTATTGATCGATACCGACGTGGCACAGCCGCGCGGCATCGGGCAGATCGGCGACCAGCGTGATCACCGGCACGCCGCGCGCTTTACAGGCGGCGAGCGCATCGTAGATCAGCGGGTTTTGATGGGCGAAGACGATCAGCGCATCCATCTTTTTACTGCTGGCGGTGATGTGTGCGGCGAGTTTTTCCGGTGCATTTTCCGGGATCAGCGTGCGATGCAGACGCAGGCGGCGATAACCGAGCTGGTCGGCGAGTTTGGCAAAGTCTTGCGCTAATTGCTGAAAGAAGAAGGAGGCGTTGCCGCTGAGCAGCACTTCGATCTGCCACGGATGGCGATGCTCCTCGGGCAGAATGCGTTTTAAACCGGCGTCACGCGCTGCCTGCAGGATTTTTTTGCTCATGGCGGGCGATACGCCACCGCGATCGTTGAGTACCCGGTCAACCGTGGCGACACCGACGCCCAGTTGTTTTGCCAGCTCGGCCAGCGTCACTGCTTTCATGTTGCGTGCATTCCAATAGAGCGGGCCCTCATCCTAACCTTCTCCCGCCAGCGGGAGAAGGGACCGATCGAGCAAGCCGCACCATCCCGTTCCCTCTCCCGGTGGGAGAGGGTTAGGGTGAGGGCATCAGCGCGCACTCAACTATCCCAACAGCTCACGCTCAATCAGCTCGCGGGTTTCCACCGCCTGATACTTCATCTTCTCCGGATAACCGAACAGCGCCGCCGAGATGATCGACTCGCCGCCAACCTTAAAGGTGCGGTTGGCAAAATTCATCTCGCGCAGTGCTTCAAACAGCGCATCGAAATTCACTTCGCCTTCACCGACCGCCACGTGCTGGTGGATGGTGGCATCCACGCCTGGCGGGTTGACGATATAACGGCAGTGCTTGGTGTGGTTCATGGTATCGGCGATCAACATATGCGAAAGATCGTCGCCGGCGTAATGCAGCATGTTCTTCACATCGCCCACACCTTTGTCGTAATAGAAGGTGTGCGGTGCGCTGTAGATATACTTCACGTTTTCGCTACGGAACGACTTCACAATGTCTGCAGTTTCGTTGCTCTGCTCACAGAAATCCCACGGATGCGCCTGAATTTCGACGCGGATGCCTTCACGTTCGATGATCGGCAGCAGCTCTTCCATCGAACGATAGAACATCTCTTCACAAATTTCTGGCTCGTTGGGATTGCCCGAAAGCTCGGTGTTGATCACCTGCACACCCATTTCGACGGCAATCTCGATCATGCGTTTCCAGTTCTTCACCGCCGCCTGACGACGCAGTTCATCCGGGCCAGACCAGCGATATACGGTGATGAACGAGGAGATCTCCAGCCCGGTGGCATTCAGCGCGTTTTTGTATTCGCGCATGATTTCACGGCTGGCTTTCGGATGTTTATAAAACGGGTTGATCTGCGGGTGCGGCGACTGCTCGATGTACTTGTAGCCCCATTCCGCCACCTGATGCACCATGCGCGTAATGCCGAGATCCCTGATTACATCCACATCAAAAGCGATTTTCATTGTTTTCTCCTGAGCGTTAAGCGGTGCGGACTTTGATGATGACCATACTGATCTTGTTCCGCGCTTCATCACGTATTCTGATGTGAAACCATCAGCCGGACCGCTTTGAATACGCACATGAATATCAAACATTTATTCTGAATGGTATTAAGATGAAATGAATTATTTCATTTTTGCGAGAGCGATCAAAATAATGAGAGATTCTCTATCACTCGAAGCCAATTAATGATGATTTCTGTGCGGGATTATTGGTGATTTACCGCAGGTTAAGGCATTATTTTTGATAATTTATTATCATTTCATTCAGGGAAGTAGCGCATGAGTAAAATCACCATGACCGCGATTGCCGCCGCCGCAGGTGTTGGCGTGGCGACCGTCGATCGCGTGTTAAACCGTCGTGCACCGGTGCGCGCCGCAACGGAGCAGAAGGTGCTGGAAGCCGCTAATCGCCTCGGTTATCGCATCGGCAATGTGCCGCTGCTGAGCGGCACCGCGCCCGCCGCCAGCGTGACGCTGCGCATGGGCTTTATCCTGCTGTCAAAATCCTACTCGTTCTATCATTCCCTCACTGATGCGCTACGCCAGCATACGCAGCCGTTTCATCCGGCAGGCAGCGAACCGCTTTTTACCTGGCACGACATTGATGATGTGGAAGCGGTGGTGGCCTCGCTGTATGCGCTGGCCGGGCAGGTGGATGCGATTGGCTTAGTCGCGCTGGACCACCCGCTGATTCGCCATGCGATAGAAAACATATCGCGTCAGGGCGTGCGGGTTTATGCGCTGTTTTCCAACTTTTCGCCGTGCGGTCACGCCGGTTATGTCGGTCTGGATAACCAGAAAGCCGGACGCACCGCCGCGTGGATTGCCACGCACCTGTTGCATCAGCCGGGTTCGGTCGGCGTGCTGGTGGGCGACCATCGCTTTATCTGTCAGGAGAGCAATGAGATCAGTTTCCGCTCCTATCTGCGTGAGCAGGACAGCGCGCGACGCGTGCTGGAGCCGCTGAAAACCAATGAATCGATTGATGGCGGCTACCGTTCCACGCGTCAGTTACTGGAAGAACATGCCGATTTGGCACTGATCTTCGCGCCTTGCGGCGGCATTGAGGGCGTGATTCATGCGTTGCGCCAGCAGCCGCAGCGTAAGGTGGCGTTGATATGTCATGGTCCGGTGAAAGAGGGCGAGCTGGCGCTGATTGATGGCACCATTACGGTGATGATCCGCAACCGCATCGACGAAATGGCCATGCGCCTGGCGCAGATGGTGCAGCAGCATCATGCGCAGCCGGGCGATCATTTCTCCCAGATCATCCTGCCGTTTGATATCGTCACGCGTGAAAACCTGTAGGCCGCGTCGTTGCTGTATTTGATAAATTTTCTATCATTATAATGATGCGAAATACTATGATCGCTATCAAAAAATGAATGTTTCATGGTTGTTGATGATGAAATATTTATTTGATACTTGCGCCATCCACTACCGCAAGGAACGATCATGACTATCCATATTGCTAACGCGCCCTGTAGCTGGGGCGTTGATGACCCGAAAAATCCCTTCCTGCCGCCGTGGCAGAAAGTCCTGAGTGAAGCGTCGCAGGCCGGTTATAAAAGCATTGAGCTGGGCCCATGGAGCTATCTGCCGGTTGAGCCTGCCGAACTGCGTCAGCAGCTGGAAGCGCACGACTTGTCGCTGGTGGCGGGCACCATTTTTGATGATTTGGTGAGTGAAGCCAATTTCCCGGCGATGGTTGAACTGACGCACAACATCTGTCGTAACCTGTCTCTGGTACCGACCGCGACCAAAACCCATGCGGACAACAAGCCCGCACCTTATCTGGTGATTATCGACTTCGGTAATCCAGAACGCGCCAAATACGCCGGTCAATCCGCCAAGGCGCCGCGCCTGTCAGCTGAAGCGTGGCAGCGCATGATGCAGCACATCACCACGCTGAGCCAGATTGCCTGGAACGAATACGGCGTGCGTGCGGTGATCCATCCGCATGCCGGCGGATGCATTGAGTTCGCCGACGAGCTGCAACAGCTGGTGGAAGACATTCCGCATGAAGTCGCTGGTTTATGCCTCGACACCGGCCATCTGTACTACTCCGGCATGGATCCGATTCCTTACCTCAGCCGCTACTGGGATCGCATCGATTATCTGCACTTCAAAGACGTTAACGATGCGGTATGGCGCGACGTGATTGCGCGCGGCGTCGATTTCTTTGCCGCCTGCGCAGAAGGCGTGATGTGCCCGATTGGCAAAGGGGCAATTGATTATCCAGCGGTGCGCGCCTTCCTGGCGGAGCGCAATTATCAGGGCTGGATCACCGTCGAGCAGGAGCGCGATCCGCGTGATGCCGACACCAGCCTGCGTGACGTCACCGCCAGCCTGCACTATTTGCAATCGGTCGGATTCTGAGGAGAACAACATGATCAACGGCATTAAGGCTCTGGATCGCTCGCTGCGCTGGGGCATGGTTGGCGGTGGCGGCACCAGCCAGATTGGTTACATTCACCGTTCGGCGGCCACGCGTGATAACAACTTCACGCTGCTGGCAGGCGCATTCGATATCAACGCCGAGCGCGGCCGCGCCTTTGGCACTTCGCTAGGTATCGAAGCCGATCGCTGCTACGCAGATTACGAAACCCTGTTTGCGGCAGAAGCGGCGCGCGCCGACGGCATCGAAGCGGTGTCGATCGCCACACCCAATAACACGCATTTCGCCATCTGCCGCGCCGCACTGAATGCGGGTCTCCATGTGGTGTGTGAGAAGCCGCTGTGCTTCACCGCTGCCGAGGCCGATGAGCTGGAACAGCTGTGTGCTGAGAAGAAGAAAATCATCGGTGTGACTTATGGTTACGCCGGACATCAGCTGATTCATCAGGCACGCGAAATGATTGCCGCAGGTTTGCTGGGTGAGATCCGCATCATCAACATGCAGTTCGCGCACGGCTTCCATAACGAAGCGGTTGAATTGCAGAACGAAAGCACCAAGTGGCGCGTCGATCCGCGCTTCGTCGGGCCGAGCTATGTGCTGGGCGATTTGGCGACGCATCCGCTGTTTATCGCCGAAACCATGGTGCCGCATCTGCAGATCAAACGCCTGCTGTGCAGCCGCCAGAGCTTTGTCAAAACCCGCGCGCCGCTGGAGGATAACGCCTTCGTGATGATGGAGTACGACAACGGCGCAGTCGGCACTATGTGGGCATCGGCGGTGAACTGCGGTTCGATGCACGGTCAGAAGGTGCGGGTGATCGGCGAGAAAGCCAGCCTGGAGTGGTGGGATGAGCAGCCGAATCAGCTGCGCTATGAAGTGCAGGGCGAGCCGGTGCAGATTCTCGAGCGCGGCATGGGTTATCTGCATCCGAGTGCGCTGGCTGACGACCGTATTGGCGGCGGACATCCGGAAGGATTGTTTGAAGCCTGGTCCAATCTCTATCGCCGTTTTGCGCTGGCAATGGATGCCACCGATCGTGGCGATCAGGCATTCCTGAAAGACTTCTGGTATCCGGGCGCGCATGCCGGTTTGATGGGCGTGCGATGGGTGGAGCAGTGCGTGAAGTCTGCGGATGCGGGAGCCATATGGATAGCGTGTTGAATGGGCCTTGCTCATGTGCGGAGCAAGAGGGCGTTAATGACTCAATCTTCCGCGGTCGCTTTTAGACCCTCGAAATTGCAGAATTCACTGCCAATTTAAATAAAAGTTAACTCGATTTTTTGAATGATTTTTCACCCCTCTACGCGCTCTTTATCAAGAGCGCAAATTCATTCTCCCCAGATTAAATAATCACTAAACGTGCAATTAACGCAACGTAATATAACAGTTTTATTTCTGTAATAGTTAAGCCGGCGTTATAAGAAGCGTATAAATAATAACCGTCTTTGTTTTGATGGTGTAAACATCATCTCGCGTTTTTTAGCCTTTCCGGCGGCAATTGCAGACATATCTTGAGGATACTGAGTTTTGTCTTGATCGAACAAAATACTGTCTTAGGTGTTTTTTTAGATCTTTAGATCGTTAAAATACAAATGTTAAGTTTTTTATTCTAAAAAAAGATCTTAAAAAAGATCAAAGATCTGTAAATTTACCCTCGCGCTAATTTTTTTAGGGTTATATTTCAAATTGAGCACGAATAATCAAAAAAACTTTCAATAGGTTAAAAGTTGTCATTTACTTAAAGCGGTCGAAGGGCTCCAACATTACTTCGATTAATGTTTTTTTCTGCTATGGAAATGAAAGTTCATTGCTTTAGCAGAGACATTTTTGATGACGATTTTTGAGGCTTAATCATGAAAAGCAAGTTCGCAGTATTGGTTGCAATTACGGCTTCTCTTGGATTTATTGGCACGACAACTGCTGCTGATGGCACGATTAATTTTACGGGTACAATTACCGATAACGCTTGCACGGTAGATACTGGCTCTGCCAACCAAACCGTGAATCTGGGCACCGTTTCGAGCAAAACCTTCACCGGAGCCGGTGTCACCGCGGCACCGACTCGCTTCAACATTAATCTGACAAGTTGTCCTGCTGCGGTAACCTCGGCCAGCGTACGTTTCGATGGCGCAACCTCTGCGGGAAATAACCAAATCCTCGCTCTGAACTCAGGGCAAACTGCCACCAATGTGGGTGTCGCGCTGTATGAGCAAGACAGTTCCACTCTCATCCCTATCGCCAGCAAATCGGCTGATCGTCCGATCACGGCAGCCGGCCCTAATGTACTGACCTACATAGCGAAATATTACGCTACGGCCACGCCAGTTACTGCGGGTACAGCAAACTCCACGGCGACCTTCACCATTGCTTACAACTAAGTAGTTTCAGAGCCGCGTCATGCGGCTCTTTCTTTCGTCACGGAGAGAGATGGATGTTTAAAAAAAGTCTTTGGCCATTGGCCATGGCACTTTTGTGCCTGTCGCCTATGGCTCAGTCTGGTGTGCAGATTGGCGGCACACGTCTGGTTTATGACGGTAAAAACAAGCTGGCCGCGATAAGTGTGACTAATCCAGACGATCGTCCCTATTTGATTCAATCCTGGGTTAGCGGTCAGGAAGAGAGTGATACCGCTGATGACACTTTCATCACCACGCCCCCGCTCTTCCGCCTTGAGCCTCATAGCCAGAATTCGGTGCGCGTTATCTACAGTGGTCACACGTTGCCAGACGATCAGGAATCCGTGCACTGGTTGAATATCAAGATTATCCCGACGGTCAATCGTCAGGCCACTAACGATCTCGTTATCACCATTAAAAACAAGATGAAGTTATTTTACCGGCCCGCAGAGTTAAGCGGCGATCCCGCATTGGCTTTTACCAGGCTCAAATTTCGCCAGCGTGAGGGCAAACTCGCCGTGTTTAATCCCACGCCTTACAGCGTTTCGCTCTACGACCTGACCGTAAACGGTTCAACTATGACCAAACCGCCGATGGTGTTGCCTTCACAGGAAATCGTTCTTGGCCAAAAAGTGCACGTTGGCAATCCGGTGAGCTGGCGAGCGATTAATGATTTCGGCGGCATTACAGCAGAACAAACATTAAAAGTGGGCACCGATTAAAGGAGAGGGCCATGTCGATGAGACAAAATATACCTTTAACGCTGAGGCCTGCTTTTCAGCGCACCTTACTTAACATGTTAATACTGGCTGCAATATCCATTAATGATGTGGTTGCAGAGGATTATTTTGATCCTGACACGGTGGAACGACACAGCGGCCAGCGTGCAAATCTGGATCTTTCCACTTTTAGCCACAGTGGAGGCCAGGCGGCGGGCGTTTACAACGCCGACGTTTACCTGAACGACAATTTTGTTGGATCAAAAAGCATACGCTTTGAACCCGGTGCGAAGGGTCTGCAGCCCCTATTAATAAAAGCTGATTTTATGCGGTGGGGCGTGAAAGAGAATGCCACACCCGCTTTCGTGAAAATCTCACCTGCGCAGGAAGTGACGAATATCGCTGCCATCATCCCGCAGGCGCAAACCCGCTTTGATTTAAGCCAGCAACGCTTAAACGTCTCCATTCCACAAGAATATGTACGACATAACGCACAAGGGTATGTTGGCCCAGATGAGTGGGACGATGGTGTCAACGCGCTATTTATGAATTATGGCTATTCAGGTGCCAATAACTGGAGTGATTATCGTCAGGGAAGTGATAACAACGCGTATCTCAATTTGCGTAGCGGTATTAATCTCGGGGCCTGGCGCGCGCGCAATTACACCACCTATAGCCATAGTCAGGGTGATGATAAGTGGAACAGTATTAATACCTACGTTCAGCGTGACATCAAACCCTGGAAAAGCCAGCTGGTATTGGGAGAGAGCTATACGCCATCAGAGGTATTCGATAGCTTCCCCTTTCGCGGAGCTCAGCTCTACTCAGACGACAATATGCAGCCCGAGAGCTTACGAGGATTCGCACCCGTTGTACGAGGCATTGCGCAGAGCAATGCGCAAGTTACCATTCGTCAGGACGGTAACATCATTTGGCAAGCCTATGTGCCACCCGGACCTTTCGCCATAAACGATCTTTATCCTACCTCGGCCAGTGGCGATCTTGAGGTGGTAATAAAAGAAGCGAATGGCAGCGTCCGACAGTTTGTTCAGCCATTTTCTGCGGTGCCTATCATGCAGCGTGAAGGGCGTTTCAAATATGCTTTCACGGCCGGACAATATCGTTCAACCGGGGGATCGGCAAAAAAGCCGGGCTTTATACAAGGCACAGGTATCTATGGTTTGCCTTATAGCTCAACCGTTTATGGTGGATCAATTCTGTCGGGTGATTACACGTCAGCATCGGTTGGTGTGGGGAAAGGTCTGGGGTTATTGGGTTCGATTTCGCTGGACGGGACATTCGCCAATGCCCGTTTAATGGAAGAAACTCATCGCGGTGGCTCATTTCGTTTTCAATATGCAAAAGATGTCGCAATGAGCGGCACCACTTTTACTCTGGCAGGCTACCGTTATTCCACCTCTGGTTATTACGATTTTAATGAAGCCAATGGCTATTACGCGAATACACTGCCGCCGGGTTTCCGGGGTAATCCCAACAACCGCAATGAAGTTGAACAAGCCCGACGCGAATGGCGAAACTGGCGTTATAGCCATAACAGACGCAGTAAATCCCAACTCAACGTTAATCAATCGTTGGGTGATTATGGCAGTCTTTTTCTCTCCGCTTACCAGCAACAATATTGGGGCGTGACAGACAAGGAGCGCAGTTTGACGCTGGGCTATAACACCAGCTTCAACGCCATCAATTACTCCTTTAACTACAGCTATTCACAGACGCCGTTCTACACCAAACACGATCAAATTTTTTCGCTGGCGGTGCAGATTCCCTTTGACCGATTTTTACCCAAAAGCTGGCTGAACTTCTCGGGCAGCACCGACAATCGCGATAAAACCACTGGCGCGGTGGGGTTGTCAGGCACTGCACTGGCAGACAATAACCTGAGCTATAGCGTGCAACAGGGTTACACCAATCAAGGGGTTGGCGCCAATGGCAATGCGTCAGTCAACTATAAAGCACGCTTTGGCGAATACCAGGCTGGCTATAACTACTCGCGGAATACCCGACAACTGAATTACGGCGCAACGGGCGGCATTGTGGTGCATCCCTATGGTGTGACTCTGAGCCAGCCGTTAGGTGACACCATGGCGTTAGTGCGCGCTGAAGACGCGGAGGCAGTTCGCGTGCTCAACCAAACCGGCGTGCTGACTGATGGCAGAGGTTATGCCGTCGTACCCAACGTAACACCTTATCGCCGCACCTCGCTTTCGCTTGATGCCAATTCGCTCGGCGATAACGTCGATCTGCTGAGTGACAGCCAAACAGTGGTGCCTACGCAGGGGGCCGTAGCATTAGCCAATTATCCCACGGTATCGGGGGCAAAAATGGTCGTTACCTTGCGTGGGCGTCAAGTGCCGTTCGGCGCACGTGCCAGCGTTGCCAACGGCGAAACCCTTTCGCATGGCATCGTTGATGACAAACAACATGTTTACCTCAGCGGCGTGCCCGCAGCGGGCGTGGTTAAGGTGAACTGGAAGGGCGGCGAATGTCAGGCTCCGTTTACGTTAGGAAAGGCTCAGTTTGGTGTCAATTCTGTGACGGCACAATGCCGCTAAAGGAAGCATTTATGCGTTTATTTCTTTTATTATCGAGCATATTTTTTATTGGGTTGTACGTTAACTTTGCGCAGGCTTATACCTGTACCACCACCACAGCCGCGACGACAGTTTCTCCTCCTGCGATAGTGATTCAACGCGATTTACCGGTGGGATCGTTGATTGGCAGCCAGATCACCTCGGGTGCGGTGAACACGTTTAACTGTACTAACACGGCCCCCGCGTTGACTTACCAAAGTGTGGGCGTAAAAGGCACCGGTAACTATGTCACGACCATTGGAGGCAGACGAATTTACAGCACCAATATTGCGGGGATTGGCTTTGCTATCGGTGGCATTTCAGTGAACAACTGCAATAACTTTAGTGGCTGGGTTGATGGAACCAGTACGGGAGATGGTAATGCGAACAATAGGTTGCTGTGTTCGGTCAATGGCTTAATGGCGGGACAACCTCTGCGCGAGCAAGCGTTGCTGCAGTTCTATAAAACCGGACCAACCGGATCGGGGATGGTCACCGCGCAGCAGGCAGGATCGTTTATTTTGCATAACAACCAGGCGTTCTGGCATTCACCGGAATCAACTATTCATATGAATGGTTTTAGTGTCACAACGCTGGCGTGTTCAGTCAGTAATACTGCCATCGCCGTAAATATGGGCAATGTGGATAAGCGTGCGTTCAGTGGGACGGGCAGTTCACCCGATGCCAGCTTTACGCGTAATTTTACCCTTCCGCTTAACTGTAATGCCGGCACCCGCATCAATGTGAAGATTGATGGAAATGCCCAAAACTCCGCCAATGGGGTATTAAATCTGACATCAGGTGCCAATACGGCAAGTGGAGTGGGCGTGCAGCTGCTGTTTAACAATGCGCCTGTGCAACTGGGCGCTAATATTGTTGCCGGAACTTCGGCCAGCGCGGGGAATTATAATATTCCGCTTCAGGCGCGTTATTACCAAACGACCGCAACCATTACACCTGGCACAGCTAACAGTTCCGCGACTTTCACTCTGACCTATCAATAAATAATTTTCCCCCTGGCGGGGGAAAATTGTCAGTGATGACTTACCGATAGATCACTTCAACAGCTTTAATATGACCCGATGATTGCACGCTGACATTGCCGAGTTGAAACGGCAGCGTCTGCTGTTGCTTATTGAATCTAATCTGACGCACTTTATCGACACCATTCTGGCTACATTGCACTGCGGCATGCTGGCTATTGGTCGTCGTCGTACAGGCAGGCTCAACTATCGCACCGGTAAAAGAAACGGTACCGCCCTCAGCCAGAACGGCTTGGGCAAATAGCAAACCAGAAAATAATACGAATGCTGTTTTCATCGGTCTTCTCCTGGTGGTGGCATAAAGAAGAACGACAAGTTAGGACCAAACTTTAATTAAAAATGGCGATACTGAAAAAATATCCCCCTTAATGCGATCGCAGGTCGCTGAGGAAGCGCTGCGCGCGCGGGTGCTGCGGCTGGGTGAAGAACTGTTCTGGCTGTGATTTCTCCAGAATCTGTCCCTGGTCCATAAACCAGATGGTATCAGCCACCTCACGGGCAAAGTTCATTTCGTGGGTCACGCACATCATCGTCATCCCTTCCTGCGCCAGACCGCGCATCACCGATAACACTTCGCCGACCATCTCCGGATCGAGCGCCGAGGTCGGTTCATCGAACAGCATCACCGGCGGCTTCATCGCCAGCGCGCGGGCAATCGCCACGCGCTGCTGCTGGCCGCCGGAAAGCTGCGCCGGATAAGCATCGGCTTTATGCGCTAAGCCCACACGCTCCAGCAATTCACCCGCCTGACGACGCGCTTCGCTGCGCTTCACGCCCAGCACTTTCATCGGCGACATCATGATGTTCTCGGCCACCGTCACATGCGGGAACAGGTTGAAGCTCTGAAACACAAAGCCGATGCGCGTGCGCAGCTGATTGAGGCGCGTGCTGCTGCCGTGAATATCGGTGCCATCGAATACGATTTGGCCGTCATCGATCGGTTCTAAACGGTTAACGGTGCGGATCAGCGTCGATTTGCCCGAGCCGGAAGGGCCGCACACCACCACCACTTCACCGGGGTTAATTTCGGCGCTCAGGTTGGTCAGCGCCTGATACGCGCCGTACCATTTATTAACCTGATTAAACATGATCATCGGTCCCATGCGGTTTCCTTATTGCGAAGAGGTTTTAGTCAGCATCACCGCGGGCGCCATGCTGGGCGTTGGCTGCGGTGCTTGACGACGTTTCTGCGCAATGTGCGCTTCGAGTTTATTAGCCAGCCAGGTGAGGCTGAAGCAGATGAGGTAGTAGCTCAGCGCCACAATGGCGAACACCTGAAACGGTTTGGTCAGCAGCTGATTGCTCACCTGATTGGCGGCAAAGGTCAGCTCCGGCACGTTAATCACGTAACCCAGCGTACTGTCTTTGATGATCGATACCAGCTGGCTGACCAGGCTGGGCAAGGTGTTGAACAGCGCTTGAGGCAGGATCACCAGACGCAAAGTTTTCAGGTGGCTCATGCCGAGCGCGCGTGAGGCTTCGTATTGGCCGTGCGGCAGCGCCTGAATGCCACCGCGCACGATCTCGGCGATATAGGCACTCTCATAAATCACCAGCGTACACAGCATGGTGGCGAAACCGCTGATGTTGTGGCCAATCAGCAGCGGCACACAGAAGTAGGTCCAGAACACCACCATCATTAGCGGGATGCCGCGCAGCAGATAAACCCAGCCGGTGGCGGGCCAGCTCAGCCAGCGCCACGGCGACAGACGCGCCAGGCCCAGCAGCACACCAATCGGAAACGCCAGCAGCACCGCCAGCACCGAGATCAGCAGCGTACAGAGCACGCCGCCAATCGGACCGTTAGGGTATTGCCCCATCAACAGCAGCATGCCGTTATCATGCAAAATGGTGAACATCTCAAACATCGCCATTACCTCGCATAGACGCGCTGGAAGCGGCGGGCCAGCAGTGCGCCAAGGCCCATCAGCAGCAGGGAGAAGAACAGATAGCCCACGGTCGCCACGATGTAAGATTCGAAGGTGCGGAACGTTTGGTTCTCAATATCGCGCGTTACATAGGTGAGATCCGCCACACCAATCACCATCGCCAGGCTGGTGTTTTTAAACAGCAGCACCGTGTGGTTGATCATCGCGGGCATCGCATTGCGAATGCCCTGCGGCAGAATCACGCCGTGCATGGCGCGCACGTAGCTCATGCCGAGTGCGCGCGCAGCTTCGTTCTGCCCGTCGGGAATGGCGCGCAGGCCGCTGCGGATATCTTCGGAGAAGTACGCCGCCTGACACAGGCCCAGCGCGGTGAGGGAGAACAGGAACTCGGCGTTGTAGTTGTTGATCCACATCTGCAGCGCTTCCGGCAGCAGTGTAGGAATGGCGAAGTACCACATCATCAACTGGATCAGCGTCGGCACATTGCGGTGATAAGAGACATAGGCTTTGACCAGCCCAACCGCGATGCGGTTTTCAGTCAGGCGAATCACCACCAGCAGCAGCGCCAGCACCATCGCCAGCAGCCAGGCACCCAACGCCAGTTCAAGGGTGATCACCGTTCCGTCAACGATCATCTGGCCGTATTGGCCGGTTATCACACTGCTGAAATCGAGAGCCATTCTGTTACCTCATCATCGCCTGCTACGCGCTGTGGTCGCCCGGTCGCATGGTGGAAAGACCGCCCGGCACCTGTAATGTCGGGGTGATTTCGATGTTGCCGATATTTACCGCCAGCGGTGCCGCGAGCGCGAAAGCAACGCAGTCGGCGATATCTTTGGCCTGCGGCAGTTCAAAGCCATCAATGAAGCGGCGGCGCGCCTCTTCGTGATCGCCTGACACGTTGCCGAAGATATCGGTGGCGACGCGGCCCGGACAGATTTCGGTGATGCGCACGCGCGCGCCGTAGCAATCGACGCGCAGCTGGCGCGAAAGGGCATGCACGCCGGCTTTGGTGGCGTGATACACCGAGTTGCCGTTGAAGTTGTAGATGGCAGCAATCGAGGTGATGTTGAAGACGTGGCCACGATCGCGCGCCACCATGCCCGGCACTAGCAAACGGCACAGATGCAGCACCGCGCGCAGATTGACGTCCACCTGGGTTTCAATCACGTTCTCGTCTGCATTGAGGATCGAGCCCGGATGCGACAGGCCAGCGTTATTCACCAGAATGTCGATTTCGAGATCCTGGCACAGCGCGGTCAGCGCCTTTATGTCACTGACATCCACCGCATGCGGAATACAGCCGGTACGATCGGCCAGCGCTGCCAGCTGCTCTTTACGGCGCGCCACCGCGTGCACGGTGATGCCCTCCTGGCACAAGCGCTCAACAATCGCTTCGCCCATTCCCGCCGATGCGCCGGTCACCAGCGCGGTTTTGTAATCTGAAAATGGCATCTGCCTCTCCTCGTTATGGCGTCTTTTGACTGTATGCAGTTATGCCGCAAGGGCATAAGACATAAAAATTTTGAGGCAATAAGCGCCCCTTATAACGCTTGCCTGCTGCACTTCACCCGTTCCAACATTGCGCAATAAATTGCGCCGCTACGACATGTGCGGTGATTGAGATCGACCTACAAAATGCACGTATTTGTAGCGGCGCGATTTATCGCGCGGTATTGATCTTATGCGCTTGACGGCGCAAATGTCAGAATGTCCTCGTCATATTCCACCGCCGAAAGATGCTCAGCCATGAGCGATCGGATCGTGCCGCTATCCGGGCTAATCACCGGCACATACAGCGGGCCAACCTGCACCAGCGCCACCACCGCACCGGCATCGATGTGCTGGCCGGGCGCGACAAAATCCTGCGGGCTATGCGGATGGCGGCGCAGCAGCGTGCCGGGCATCGGTGCGCCGATGCGTTGCGGGATGAGGGGGATTTCAGCGGCGGGAAGCGTGACAGGCGCGGGCGTGGCTGGCGTGGCGGCGAAGGTCAACCGCACTGACCAGTGCTTGCCATCGAGCGCCAGGCTGTTCAGCCCGGAGGATTGCATCTTGCGCGCCAGCGCACGCAGCGTCGGCAGCGGTATTGCGGTTTTATCCATGGAATTCCCGTCAAAGCGAAACACGCCCGCCTGAGCGGGCAAAATCGTAATCTAGCGCGTTCGCAATACGGGCAGTAAGAGGGTTTCGCTTTGCGGCAATAAGCGGGACTTATCCCACCAACGTCAGAGGATGATTCTCAACGTTGCGGCGCGACATCAGCGACAGCAGGATCGATTTCACCGCTTCGGCCGGCTGTGACAGCGGCAAGTGATCCGACATGCAGAACGACAGCGACACCTGTACATCCGGATCGACGATCTTCGCCATCCACGCATCGCCGCTTTTCAGCATCGCGCGCGCGGCGGATTCCGGCATGATGGTGGTGCCGAGACCGGCGCTCAGGGCGGCATTCAGCGTGGTTTGCGACTCGATCTCGCATTTCACGCGGTACTGCAGATTGTTGTGTACGAAGGCATCGTCGAGCACTTTGCGCATGATGTTGTAGACGCGCGGCAGGAACAGATCGTATTGCGCCACCTGCGCCAGCGGGATCTCTTTCACCGGTTGCGCGAGGCTGAACGGACAGACGAAGTAGAGATCCTCTTTCATCAGCGGCATAAAGCGCAGGCCGTGAATGGTGCGGTGATCGTAAATTACCGCCATATCCATGCGGCCATTCATGATCAGTTCGCTCAGCGTGGTGCCGAAGTTCTCATTGAAGTAGAGCACGATGCCGGGATGCTGCTGCTGCACTTCCATCATCAGCGGTAATGCGAGGTTTTGTGCCGCGGTGCCCGGCGCTAAGCCCACTGAGACGCTGCCGCTCAGTGACGCGCCGACCAGCTCGATGGCGCTTTGTGCCTGCTCGCACTGGCGTAAAATCGCCTGCGCGTGGGAATAGAGCGTTTTCCCGGCTTCGGTCGGCGTCACGCCGCGCTTGGTACGAATGAGCAGTTGCTGATTCACTTCCCCCTCCAGCGTAGCCAGCTGCTGGCTCAGCGCGGGCTGGGCAATATGCAAAATATCGGCGGCCTGGGTCAGGCTGCCCACATCAACAATTTTAACAAAGTACTTCAGGCGACGAAGATTCATGAACGCTTCCTCCAACAGAACGCATAGCGGGTATCAAGCAAAGTTGATGCCAAATAAGCTTTCGCGAATGAACTCAGACAGGAGGGTAGAGCCACAGTGCCTCCTACGGCAGGTGCTGAGTTGGACAGTTGCCGAGACGGCGAGGGTAAAACAGCGAACTTTGCACTGGTATGGTGCGATTCACTCATTAGATTTGGCGATGATGGGAGTGAGTAAACCGACGTTGCGCGCTGTTAACCGGCACTCAAAGTAACACTCTATTAACATTGCGTCAGGCGCTGGCGCGTGACCTGCCGCGCATTTCCACATCAGGCTCGCCATCTTTATGGCGAAAGTGTGCGGTCGGTTCAGTCATCGCTTTGTGTTATATCACCACAACAAAGCACTATTAACCGCCGCTTCGGGCAAAAACCTATCCTCTGATAAACGTCGTGTTTGCAGCTTGCTGCAAACCGTTCATGCTGACACTGAGCCAGGATTAACCCATGCCCGAGATAGCCGATCGATTAAAAAATGTGACCGTTTCTGCCTCCGTTGCCATGACCCAAAAGGCCCGCGATCTCGCGGCGCAGGGCATTGATGTGGTGGCGCTTTCTACCGGTGAACCCGATTTCCCCACGCCACCTCACGCGATTGAAGCCGCTTATGCCGCTGCGCGCGCCGGGGATACGCGCTATCCGCCCACCGACGGCACGCCGGCGCTGCGCAAAGCGATCCAGCTGAAGTTCAAACGCGATAATCAGCTCGATTACGACGTCAGCCAGATCCTCACCGCTGGCGGCGCTAAGCAGATCATTTTTAACGCGATCCTCGCGACCATCAATCCTGGCGATGAAGTGGTGATCCCGACGCCGTCGTGGATCAGCTATGCCGATATCGTCAAATTCGCTGGTGGCGTGCCGGTGGCGCTACCCTGCACGCAGGAGAACGGCTTCAAACCGCTGCCGGCCGATTTAGACGCCGCCATCACCGATAAAACCAAATGGTTGCTGCTCAATTACCCGAGCAATCCCACCGGTTCGGTGGCGAGCCAAGCGGAGCTGCACGCGCTGGGCGAGGTGCTACTGCGCCATCCGCAGGTGTGGATCATGACCGACGATATCTATGAACACCTGATTTATGACGATGTGCGTTTCTACACGCTGGCGCAGGTTGAGCCGCGCCTTTTTGACCGCGTGCTGACGGTGAACGGCGTGTCGAAAGCCTGGTCCATGACGGGCTGGCGAATGGGCTTCTGCGGCGGCCCGGCGCCGTTGATCAAAGCGATGAGCAACGTGAATACGCAGAACAGCGGCGGCGTTTGCACCTTAACGCAGGCCGCGGCGGTAGCGGTGCTGGAGGGCCCGCAGGATCTGCTGCAAGAGCGCGCGCGCATCTATCGCCAGCGCCGTGATTATGTACTGGAGCGCCTGACGTCGATTGATGGCCTGCGCTGTCACAAACCGCAGGGCGCATTTTATCTGTTTGTGAATATCGCGGGCTACATCGGCAAAACCAGCGCCGGTGGCCGGTTGATCACCAATGATGCCGATTTTGTGCTGGCGCTGATTGAGGAGCAGCACGTGGTGACGGTGCAGGGCGCGGCGTACGGCATGAGTCCGTTTATCCGCTTGTCGTATGCCACGAGCATGGAGCGGTTAGAGACGGGATGCGATCGCATTGCGGCGTTTTGTGGTGGATGTGTTTGATTCATTGAAATAATTATCGCGCCGTTGCGGAGAGATGCAAAAACTGTAGCGGCGCAATTTATTGCGCGATAAATCGCGCCGCTACGTATCGGTGCGATGGATAAGCAGGCCGCTAATCAATGACCACCTCCGCCGCCGGGGCGACCTGATGACCGCTGGCTTCGATTTCGCTGCGCACAATGGTGGCGAGCGCCAGGGAGCCTGGCGTGTCGCTGTGAACCAGAATCGAGCGCGCACGCACCGCAATCTCTTCACCTTCAATCGTCGTCACCGTGCCGTGCTGCAAAAACTGGCGCACGCGGGCGCGCAGCGCGCTTTCCTCGTTGATCACCGCACCGGCAATGCCGCGCGGCACCAGACGGCCTTGCGCGTCATAGGCGCGGTCGGCCAGGAACAGCGTCAGCGTTTTCAGGCCAGCCGCCTGCGCCGCGACTTCAATGATCGTATCGGGCTGGGCGAAGATGATCAGCTCGCTATTGATGCGCGCCACTAACTCCATCACCTTTTGCGCCAGGGTGGCATCGCGGTTGACGATGTTGCCCATCGCGGCGTGGAAACTGAAGTGGGAAACGTGGGTGCCTTCCGCGCGGGCAATCGCCGTCAGCGCGCCGAGCTGATAGGCCACCTGCTGACAAATCTCTTCGGCGCTAAACGGCAGTTCGCGGCGGCCAAAACCCTGGCGATCCGGCAAGCCGGGATGCGCGCCAATGCCCACGCCATGTGCCTTCGCCAGCCGCACCATGTTGGTCATGATCGCCGGATCGCCAGCGTGGAAACCACAGGCGATATTGGCGGATGACACCACTTTCATTAGCGCGGCGTCATCGCACAACTGGTAAACGCCGAAGCCTTCGCCCATATCGGAATTCACATCAATCTTCATGTCTGGTTTCCTTGTGCGGATTAAACGGTAAGCGCTTTACGCAGTGGCTGGCAGCTGAAGCGCAAACGGCTCAGCCAGCGCGCCACTTCCTGTTCGATGGCGATCGCTTCACGCACATCGCTGTGGATCAGCTGGATCGATTGGCCCGGCAGCACTTGCCCAAGCCGCCACAGATCCTGCTCGATCACGCCAGCGATCTTCGGATAACCGCCGGCGGTATTGGCATCGCTTAGCTGGATGATCGGTTCACCACCCGGCGGCACCTGCACAATGCCGGGGATCAGCCCGTACGATCGCATCTCAATGGTTTCAGAGGGGAAGATCGGATCGCCTGAAAGCCGATAGCCGGTGCGATTGCTTTGATTTGATACCTGCCAGGATTGCTGCCAGAAGCGCGCGGCATCGGCGGCAAACAGCGGGTATTCGCCGGAGGGAATGGCGCGCAGCTGAATGTCTCCGGCGCTGTTGCGGGGAAAACTGGCGTGTAATGCGCTGTCTGGCGGTTCAATACCGATGCCGCTGTGCGGAAGTGCCGGGCCGCGATTTTCGCCGAGCGCCAGCCGATCGCCACGCTGCAGCGGACGTCCTTCAACGCCGCCGAAGCCACCTCGCAGCGCGGTACTGCGCGAGCCAAGCACCAGCGGCACATCGATGCCGCCAGCAACACACAGATAGCCACGCGCGCCGCTGCGCGGATAACGCAGCTCCAGCACTTGCCCGGCACGCACGCTGCAGCCCCACCACGGCGGCAGCGGCGTGCCATCCAGCGTGGCGCGGCAATCCGCGCCGGTCACCGCGATGCTTCTGTTTTGCAAAAATCGCACGCGGAACGGGAACAGCTGCACTTCAATTGCCGCCGCATTTTCGTCGTTGCCGAGGAGTAAATTACCGGCACGCAGCGCCAGCGGATCCATCGCGCCGCTCACCGACACGCCGATGTGGCGATAGTTGAAGCGACCTAAATCCTGCACCGTGTTGAGCGCACCGCTCTGTTCGATCTCAATCACAGCTCAATCCTCTGCGGCAGAAAACGGATGCGATCGCCCGGAGCCATCAGCGCGGGCGATGCGGCCAGCGGGTCAAACACCGCCAGCTCGGCAAAACCAATCGCATTCCAGCCGTTCGGGCCGGTCAGCGCCGAAACGCCCGCCTGCGCGCCACCGATGGTGACGGTGCCTTTCAACATGCTGAGCGACGGCACTTTCTTGCGCGGTGTCGCCAGCAGCGGATCCAAGCCGTGCAGATAGCCGAAGCCCGGCGCGCTGCCCAATGCAAACACCGTGTATTCACTTTGATGATGCAGGCGCACCACTTCGCGGGGGCTCAAACCGGTATGGCGGCACACCGCCTCGAGATCCGTGGCGTGTTCACCGCCGTAATGCACCGGGATTTCAATCAGTTTGCCCTGCGGACTGATCGCCTGCGCCTGATCCCATGCGGCATGCAGCTGCATGCGCACGGCAATTTCATCAGCTGGAATATGGCGGAACAGTACCAGCAGATTGGTGACGCCGGGGATCAGCGCTTCAATCGCTTCATCGGCATGCAGCAGGCGCGCCAGCGACCAGATGCGGCGCTGCGCCGGGAGATCGAAACCGCCTGGCGCTTCCACCAGCCACGCGCGTGCGCCGATGGTGGAGAGCTTGATAGCAGAGGAGCAAGCCAGCGCGGGAACGCTGGCAGGCTGGAGAGCAGAGTGCGACTTCACGGGCATGGTTATTCCAGCGGTTCAAATTTCAGACTGGAGAGCGGCTGTACGCGCTCTTCGCGCACCATTTTGTATTCGGTGTTGGGCCCAATCCACGTATCCCAGATTTTGTCGATGGTGCCGTCATCGTCCATCGCCTTCAGGCTGCTGTTGACGCTGGCCAGCAACGCCGGTTCATCACGCTTCATGCCGACACCAATCGGCTCCAGCGCCATCGGTTCTTTGATCATCGCCAGATTGATGCCCTCTTTTTTTGCCTGCGAAATGGTTTTGATGCCGGTCATGGTGTTGGTGACGAAGCCCACCGATTTGTTCTGCTCCAGCGCGAGGAACGCGGAGGCTGAATCCTGGAAGGTCACCGCTTTGCCGCCTTTGATATGGATTGATTGCTCAGAAGTGGTGCCTTTGGTGGCGCTGATGCGTTTGCCCTGGAAATAGCTCAGCGGCTTGTCGGCCAGCGGTGCTTTGACCAGCAGCATCTCCCTGGCGACGTAATAGGGATCGCTGAATTGAATCTGGTTGCCGCGGGTTTTGGTGTAGGCCAGATTGGCGATCAGTACGTCGGCGCGGCCGGTAGCAATCACCGCAATACGCGCTTCCACCGAGGTGGGCACCAGCGTCAGTTTGACGTTCATCTGCTTCGCCAGCGCGTTACATAGATCGATATCCATGCCCGCCAACTGACGTGTTTTCGGATCCGGAGAAGAGAAGGGCGGCACGTCCGAATAGACCGCGCACTTTAGCTCGCCGCTGGATTTGATGTTGGCCATCATGTCGGCATGCGCAGCCGAAATAGCCAGCAGCGGCAGCAGTGCCAGCCCGATGGTGGTAGGTCTTTTCATGGTCATGTGAACTTCCTCAATGATGAATACCACGGCGTCACCGGGACGGAGCGCCTGCGTTCTCGCTTTTCTGGACTATATCGGCTTTGTTTTCAGGCGAAAAAGAGGGAAACCCTGTTGTGCAATAGCAAAAAAATATGGCTAAGCGGCGCATAAGTTCTTTCTATTCGGGCAGAGCAAAAAAGTGTTATCCAGCGCACACTTTTCTCGCCAGGCTGATTGCATGTCCTCTCGGCAGTCCCGCCGATTGCATGTGGTAGAGAGAAGTGAAAAAGCATGAATGCCCGATTAGGCGTGTTACTGAAGATACTGGCCGCGCTGTGCGCCACCTTGATGCTGGCTTGTGTGAAGGGGCTGAACGGCACCCTTCCCACCGGCGAAGTGATTTTTTTCCGCAGTTTTATCGCGCTGTTGCCGCTGCTGATTTGGTTGAAAATGCAGGGCGACGTGCTGGAAAATCTCAAGACGCGTAACCTATCCGGTCACATTATTCGTGGCTTCTCCGGCACCGGCGGCATGTATTTTAACTATCTGGCGCTGGTCTATATTTCGCTGGCCGATGCTACCGCGCTGAGCTATGCGGCGCCGCTGTTTACCGTGATCATGGCGGCGATGCTGCTGAAAGAGCGGGTGCGGGTGTCGCGTTGGGTCGCGGTGGTGGTGGGATTATCCGGCATTTTGATCATGCTCTCTTCCAGCCTGAGCACCAGCGGCGCGCTGTTTTCCCATGGGGCCAGCAACGCGACGACGAGTATTGGTGTGGCATGTGCGTTGCTGGCGGCGCTGTGCTCCGCGACCTCTAACGTGCAAATCCGCTTCCTCAACGGCATCGAGAAGCCGGGCGCGATAGTGTTTTACTTCTCACTGATGACTACCGTAATTGGCCTGGCGACGGCGCTGTTTGGCTGGAGCAAACCCAGCGCGATACAGCTGCTGTTGCTGGTGGGCTGCGGCCTGTTTGGGGGGCTGGCGCAGATTCTGGTGACGCTGAGCCTGCGTCACGCCGATGCGTCACTGCTGGCACCGTTCGATTACACCACGCTGGTGTGGTCGATGCTGATTGGTTATTTGTTCCTGAACAGCCTGCCGGGCAGCACCACCTTGCTGGGCGCATCGATTGTAGCGCTGGCCGGGATATTTGCGGTGTGGCGTGAGAATCGCCAGCGCAAACTGGCGATGGTGAGCAGTACGCCTTAGCGTTGCGCAATAATTTGCGCTGCGACAAATAGGTGTACGCATCCGTAGCGGCGCGATTTATCGCGCAATGAATTGCGCCGCTACACATAGGTGCACGCATCGGTAGCGGCGCGATTTATCGCGCGGTTTTGTTTCTAACGAAACACATCATCAATGATTTCAACCTGCTTGGTGCGCAGCGTCTCATCCAGCCAGCTGCGTTCGAGTGAGCCGGTTTTCGCCAGCTCGAAGTTGTGTTCATCAACGATTAAATACGCCTGCGCCGCTTCGAGAATGCGTGCGGCATCCTGGCGAGGAATCACAATCACACCATCCGCATCGCCCAGCACGATATCGCCCGGTGAAACGTGAATTTTACCGCAGGCAATTGGCACGTTGATCTCGCCCGGACCATCCTTGAACGGGCCGCCCGGCGTGTGACCGGCGGCGTAGATGGGGAAGTCCATGCGTGACAACCCTTCGATATCGCGGACCGGTCCGTCCAGCACAATGCCTTCCATACCGCGCTGTCTGGCATAGGTCGCCATCACTTCGCCCATCAGCGACTGGCTGCGATCGCCCTCGTTCGACAGAATAATCACATCGTTTCGGCCCGCCATATCCAGCGCTTTGTGCAACATCAGGTTGTCACCGGAACGCGCTTTAACCGTCACCGCCAGGCCACACATGATCGGTTGGCGCGGCGCGGTTTTCAGGCTGATCTCGGCCGACAAGGCGGGCAAACGGCTCATGCAATCCGCCACCACCGCAGCCGGTAACCGGCGAAAAGCTTCCAACAGCGGTTCGGCATCGGCGGGACGACGTAAATAGATTCGGTTTCCTGCGCTCATGGTTATTTTCCTGTAGGGAGTGATTTAATTAATCGCGTTGTGTTCCTGGATAAATAATTAAATGTAAAAGTAAGCGTTTTTATTTTTGGTTGTGATGAGTCATTACTTCATTTAATAGGGTGTTCAGCTAACAAGCTGAATCATCGGATGATTACTGGAACGTGATTAAGCTTACGCGATTACGCAGATGTTACGCAGGGGATGTTACGGCTAACCGAGACAGGATCACGAATTACTATTTCGGATGAATTTAACTCACTGATAATTAATTTTATTGGATTTTATTATGGGGAGATAGATTAAAAGTATTAGCTGGAGATAAATATATTGGCATCGATCAATGCTGGATAATCAGCATGTATAGAGGGAAGGGAGGCAGTAGCTGAGATGAGCAAACGCAGAAAAGCAAAAACCCAGCCATAAGCTGGGTTTTCAGAATGTTGGTGCCCGGACGCGGAATCGAACCACGGACACGGGGATTTTCAATCCCCTGCTCTACCGACTGAGCTATCCGGGCAACGGGGCGCATTAAACCCTAATGGCTTACAGCCGTCAACGGCTTTCGTCAAAAAAGCGGTGCAATCGTGATTGATTGCTTGCTTTTCAGACAAGGTGAACAAAAAGGCTACGCCAGCGCACCATTTTTACGGCACAGCGCGATACCAAGTACATCTTCCGCCAGACGGCGCGCCGTCGCGACATCCTGTACGTTGCGTTTCACCAGCAGTTTGCTCAGGCAACCTTCCAAAATCAATTCCATCTGATCGGCCACCATGCTGGGATTATCCAGCGCTAGATCGACCAGAATTTCATGGGTGAATTGCCAGGAACTGCGCTTTTGCTGTTCGGCTAGCTGATGCACCGGCTGATCGGGTTGCGGATAGAAGCTGCAGGCGGCGATAAACAGGCAGCCGGGAAAACGGCCTTTGCTGACGTGCTCACTCAGCACTTCGTAGCGGGCTAACAACTTTTGTTCGGCGCTGAGGTGTTCATCAAGCTGCACCTGACGACGCCAGCTGTCAATCTGCTGGCCGTGATAGCGCAGCGCGTCATACAGCAAGGCATCACGATCGGGCCAGAAACGCGTGAGTTGTTCGGCTTCAAGACCGGTTGCGCCAGCCAGCTGAGTTAGGGAAGTGGTGGCGGCCAGGCCACTTTGTTCGAGCACATTCAACGCATGCTCGAGTATTTGTTCACGTTGCAAGTGACTCTCCTCTGGAATGCGGGCCCGCTCGCGGACGAACGGGCAGTGTCCTGCTGACAGTGTCGTTTAACGTGACACATTCTGCAAATGCGCGCGGAAATCGGCGGCGTTGAGGAAGCCGGTGACGCGCGAATCGGGGATCTCTTTGCCTTGCGCATCGAAGAACAGAATGGTGGGCAAACCTAAAACCTGCAGATGCTGCAACAGCGCGTTGTCCTGCGCGTTATTGGCGGTGACATTGGCTTGCAGCAGTTGTACCTGACTTAGCGCGTTACGCACGCCCTCATCGCTGAAGGTGTATTTCTCGAACTCTTTGCAGGCCACACACCAGTCGGCGTAGAGATCGATCATGGTGATACGGCCTTGCGCCTGCTGCAGCGCGCTGTCGAGCTGCTCGCTGCTATTGATGGTGTGGAACGGCAGATGCGCCACGGCTTGCGCGCTGTTGCTGCTGCCAAACGCCCAATCCTGTAGCGGGCGCGCACTGACCAGCGCGGCAGCAAGCATGATGACTTGCAGCACGCGCCATTTGCCGCTGGCGCGCAGGCTGAGGCTGAATGCCCAGGCAAAAAATGCCACGCCAAGCAGGCTCCACAGACGGATGCCCCACAGATCGCCAATCACGCGTTCCAGCAGGAATACCGGTAGCGCCAGAATCACAAAGCCAAAACCCTCTTTGACGGTTTGCATCCACGGCCCACTTTTTGGCAGCAGCTTGTTGCCAAACATCGTCACGGCAATCAGCGGCAGGCCCATGCCGAAGGCATACAGCCACAGCGTGCCGGCTCCGGCCCACAGATTACCGCTCTGCGCGATGTACAGCAGAATGGCGCTGAGCGGTGCGGTGGTGCAGGGCGAGCAGATCAATCCGGCCAGTGCGCCCATCATAAATACGCCCGGCAGCGAGCCACCTTGCTGGCGATTACTCCACAGCGTGAGGCGCGTTTGCAGGCTGGCAGGCAATTGCAGCGAGAACAGGCCAAACATCGACAGCGCCAGCACGATAAACAGCGCCGATAAGCCAATCAGCACGTAAGGATGTTGCAGCGCCGCCTGGAAGCGTAATCCGGCCGCTGCCACAACCATGCCGAGCACGGTGTACGTCAGCGCCATACCTTGCACATACACCATCGCCAGCGCGAACAATCGCCCCATCGAATAGCGGCGCGGGCCTCCTAAAATGATGCTGGAGATCAGCGGATACATCGGCAGCACACACGGCGTGAAAGCGACGCCAATACCAATCAGCAGCGCCCAAAGCGGTGAAAACGGCAGCGGCGTGCTGTGATTGGCGGGCTGCGCGCTGACCGCAGGCGCAGCCTGATTGACGGCAACCGCGCTCAGCGGCACCGCGCGGGTTTCCGGCGGATAGCAGAAGCCCGCAGCCGCACAGCCCTGATAGGTCACGGTGACGGTCGCGCCGGCAGCGGCCTGGCGCAGCGTGATCGGCAGTTGCAGATCCTGCGGATAGATTTCACTTTTGCCGTAGAACTCATCTTCATGCGGCTGGCCCGGCGGCAGCGTGAGTGGAGCAATTTGCGCTTTTTGCGGCGTGACGTGGATTTGCTGGCGATAGAGGTAGTAGCCATCCTTCACTTTCCAGCTGAGCGTCAGCTGATTGCCTTGCTGAGTGAAGTCGAAGCCAAACGCCTGATCAACCGGCACAAAGCGGCTGTTGTTGTTCGGGGAGAAGAGTGAGGCTTGTGCCGAAAGGCAGAAAACCAGCGCCAGGCAAAAGCCGGCAAGGCGAAAGAGTCGTGCAGCCATAGCGAATGAGTGAGCTCCGGTGGCGAATAGGCCGCGATAATAACACGACCGCTTCGCCACGAGGTTTTCAGGATGTAACCGCGCTACAGAATCAGGCTGCCAAACAGGAAGCCAAACGCCACCGAGAAGGCAATCGCCAACACGCCGGGAATAATAAAGGAGTGATTAAACACAAACTTGCCGATACGCGTTGAACCGGTGTCATCCATTTCTACCGCGGCCAGCAGCGTAGGATAGGTTGGCAGCACAAACAGCGCGGAAACCGCCGCAAAGGACGCGACGGCGGCCAGCGGCGAGACGCCCAGCATCAACGCGGCAGGCATCAACGCTTTGGTGGTGGCGGCTTGCGAATAGAGCAGCGTGGCGGCGAAGAACAGCACCAGCGCCAGCATCCACGGATAACCTTGCAGCATGTCACCGGCTAACGCCTGGATATCGTTGAGGTGCGCTTTGACAAAGGTATCGCCCAGCCACGCAACGCCCATCACGCAGATGCAGGCGCTCATGCCCGATTTAAAGGTGCTGGCGCTGAGGATTTCACCGGTATCGACTTTACAGGTCAGGCAGATCAGCGTGGCAACGGTCAGCATAAACACCACGATGGCTTCGTTGCGTGGCAGCACGGGATTGCTGATCAGGCCAACGCTGTCGCTAATTGCGGTGGCGTAGAGCACCACGGCGGCGATGCCGATCAGGAACAGCAATACGGCACGCTTCGCGCCCGGTTTGATGTCATAAACCTGCTCACCGCGCAGTTTCACTTCACCTTTCGCTAAACGCGCCTGATATTTCTCATCATCCCTGAGCTCCTTGCCGAGAAAACTGGTGATGATGGCGGCGCAGAAGATCGCTGCCATGGTAGAGGGAATCGCCACACCCAGCAGCGCCAGATAACTCACGCCATGCGGTTCCAGGATTGAAGCAAAGAATACCACCGCCGCCGAGAGCGGCGAGGCGGTAATGGCAATCTGCGAGGCGACGACCGCAATCGACAACGGACGCGACGGGCGCACGCCTTGCTCTTTCGCCACTTCGGCAATCACCGGCAAGGTGGAGAACGCGGTGTGACCGGTGCCGGCCAGCAGCGTCATGACATAGGTGACCAGCGGCGCAAGGAAGGTGACATAGCGTGGATGGCGGCGCAGCAGGCGTTCTGCTAATCCCACCAGATAATCGAGACCGCCGGCGATCTGCATCGCGGCAATTGCGGCAATCACCGCCATGATAATTTCGATTACATCAAAGGGAATCGCGCCGGGTTTCAAGCCGCACATCAGCGTCAACGCCAGCACACCTAAACCGCCCGCGAAACCAATACCGATGCCGCCCAGACGCGCACCGAGCCAGATCGCCAGCAGGACAATAACCAACTCCACTACTACCATTCGTTCCACTCCCTGAGCCGCGGAGAAATCCCGACTCTTAAAGTTGTAGCCGCCAAAATGAAAAAAGCACGCCGCATTGTATATGGGCGTGCTGTTGGCAACTTGATCCGGAACGGATTACTGTTCGTTTTCGTCGGTGTAGCGTTTGGCTTTGTACGCCGGATGCATCAGGTTCTGAATGGAGAAAATGTCATCCAGTTCGGTTTCCGTCAGCAGGCCACGCTCCAGCACCACTTCACGTACGCTCTTACCGGTTTCGGCGCAAATCTTACCGACGATATCGCCGTTGTGATGGCCGATGTACGGGTTGAGGTAAGTGACGATACCAATCGAGTTGAACACGTAAGCTTCACACACCGCTTTGTTGGCGGTGATGCCGTTGACGCATTTTTCCAGCAGGTTGAAGCAGGCGTTAGTCAGGATGCTGATCGATTCAAACAGCGCCTGGCCAATCACTGGCTCCATCACGTTGAGCTGCAGCTGACCCGCTTCTGACGCCATGGTGACGGTGATGTCATTGCCGATCACTTTGAAGCACACCTGGTTCACCACTTCTGGCACCACCGGATTGACTTTGGCGGGCATGATTGATGAACCGGCCTGCAGTTCAGGCAGGTTGATCTCATTCAGGCCGGCGCGCGGACCGGAGGAGAGCAGGCGCAGGTCGTTACAGATTTTCGATAGTTTCACGGCCAGGCGTTTCAGCGCCGAGTGCACCATCACGTACGCGCCGCAGTCGGAGGTGGCTTCAATCAAATCTTCTGCAGGCACCACCGGCAGATTACTCACTTCCGCCAAACGCTGTACCGCCAGCTGCTGATAGCCATCCGGCGTATTGAGACGTGTGCCGATGGCGGTGGCGCCGAGGTTCACTTCCAGCAGCAGTTCAGCGGTGCGCAGAATGCTGCGAGTCTCTTCATTCAGCAGCACGTTAAACGCGTGGAACTCCTGGCCAAGCGTCATCGGCACCGCATCCTGCAGCTGAGTACGGCCCATTTTCAGAATGCTTTCGAATTCAACCGCTTTGCGCTGGAAACCTTCGCTCAGCTGATTGATGCCGTCGAGCAGCTTCAGGATCGAAGCGTACACCGCGATACGAAAACCGGTTGGATAAGCATCGTTGGTGGACTGACACTTGTTCACGTGATCGTTGGGATTGAGGTACTGATATTCACCTTTCTGGTGGCCCATCAGCTCCAGGCCGATGTTGGCCAGCACTTCATTGGTGTTCATGTTGACCGAGGTGCCCGCGCCGCCCTGATAGACGTCAACCGGGAACTGATCCATGCATTTACCGTTATTCAGCACTTCATCACAGGCCTGAATAATGGTGTTGGCGATATTGCGGGGAATGGTCTGCAACTCTTTGTTGGCGAGCGCGGCTGCTTTCTTCACCATCACCATACCGCGGACAAACTCCGGTATGTCGCTGATTTTATTGTTACTAATGTAGAAGTTTTCAATCGCACGCAGAGTATGAACACCGTAGTAAGCGTCTGCCGGAACTTCGCGCATGCCTAACAGGTCTTCTTCGATACGAATGTTGTTCGCCATGATTACCTTCTTGTTATTGCTGCCTGGTTACTGCCGGGCGTCGGGATGGACGGGCGGCAAACAACGTGCAGGTGAAGCGATTATATTGTCGTGGAATGTCAGCGCCGACATATTATCCATCTTCGCACTGACGGGCACGATCATATTCTGATGTTACAGAATTGTTTGTGCACAGATCACTTTACGGGCTTTTGCAGGCCCAGCGGTAATAACGATATGTGATGTACTTCGCAATTTTAAGTCAGTGGGAAAAAAATGGCAGGATCGGTTGAAAATGCCGGTGCAAATGCCCATCTCTATCAATACGGTCGTAAAGACCCTCCCTTTTTGCTGCCTGGCCATTTGCGGGGCAGCTTCAACTCACAGGAGAACTCGGTGCGCTGGTTACCGTTCGTGATTTTTTTTGTTTTGGCCTGGATTGAGATCTCAATCTTCATTCAGGTCGCGCATGCGCTGGGCGTGCTGCTCACCATGCTATTGGTGATCTTCACCTCGTGTATTGGTGTGTCGCTGGTGAAAAATCAGGGCATGAAGAACTTCCGTTTGATGCAGGAGAAGCTGGCGCGTAACGAAAGCCCGGCGGCTGAGATGACCAAAAGCGTTTCGCTGATTATCTCTGGCTTCCTGCTGCTGTTGCCCGGTTTCTTCACCGACTTCCTCGGTTTACTGCTGCTGTTGCCGCCGGTGCAGAAGCATCTGACGTTGAAGTTGATGCCGCACTTGCGCGTATGGCGAGGTCCGGGCGCCGGTCCGGATGCGGGTTTCACCGTGGACGGTGAATATGAGCGCAAAGATCAGGACCAAATAGGTCATGACAAAGACCATTAGATAATAAAGGCGGCGCAAGCCGCCTTTTTGTTGCTTTTTTCGCCGTCTGTTGCAGAAACGAAAATATTTATATTTTTTGCCCTTGAAAGCCCACTTATTGCCCCTATCTCTTCCAGCACGAGGCTGGAAGCCCTGCTGTCCGGCTCAACCCCAAAAATGAATGATTGGACTTTCTAAAGGAGAGCTATCAAATGAAAATTCGTCCATTGCACGATCGCGTTATCGTCAAGCGTAAAGAAGTCGAAGCTAAATCAGCGGGCGGCATCGTGCTGACCGGTTCAGCTGCCGGTAAATCTACCCGCGGTGAAATCCTGGCTGTTGGCAAAGGCCGCATCCTGGAAAACGGTGAAGTTAAGCCACTGGACGTAAAAGTGGGTGATCTGGTGATTTTCAGCGAAGGCTACGGTGCTAAAACCGAGAAAATCGACAACGAAGAAGTTCTGATCATCTCCGAAAGCGACATCCTGGCAGTTGTTGAAGCGTAATTTACGCGCAATTCACTGAACGAAACGAATTTAAGGGATATTTGAAATGGCAGCTAAAGACGTAAAATTCGGTAATGACGCACGCGTAAAAATGCTGCGTGGCGTAAACGTACTGGCAGATGCAGTAAAAGTTACCCTGGGCCCGAAAGGCCGTAACGTGGTTCTGGATAAATCTTTTGGTGCACCGACCATCACCAAAGATGGTGTTTCTGTTGCGCGTGAAATCGAGCTGGAAGACAAGTTCGAAAACATGGGCGCACAGATGGTGAAAGAAGTGGCCTCTAAAGCGAACGACGCAGCAGGCGACGGCACCACCACCGCAACTGTACTGGCTCAGGCCATCATCACCGAAGGCCTGAAAGCCGTCGCTGCGGGCATGAACCCGATGGATCTGAAGCGCGGTATCGATAAAGCCGTTATCGCCGCCGTTGAAGAACTGAAAACCCTGTCTGTGCCTTGCCAGGATTCACGCGCGATTGCACAGGTTGGTACCATCTCTGCTAACTCCGATGAAACCGTGGGCAAACTGATTGCCGACGCGATGGACAAAGTGGGCAAAGAAGGCGTTATCACCGTTGAAGAAGGCACCGGCCTGCAAGACGAGCTGGACGTGGTTGAAGGTATGCAGTTTGACCGCGGCTACCTGTCTCCGTACTTCATCAACAAGCCAGAAACAGGCGCAGTTGAGCTGGAAACCCCGTTCATCCTGCTGGCTGACAAGAAAATCTCTAACATCCGCGAAATGCTGCCAGTGCTGGAAGCCGTTGCGAAAGCCGGTAAGCCACTGCTGATCATTGCAGAAGACGTGGAAGGTGAAGCTCTGGCAACGCTGGTGGTGAACACCATGCGCGGTATCGTCAAAGTGGCTGCGGTTAAAGCACCTGGCTTCGGCGACCGTCGTAAAGCGATGCTGCAGGATATCGCTATCCTGACCGGCGGTACCGTGATCTCTGAAGAGATCGGTATGGAGCTGGAGAAAGCCACCCTGGAAGATCTGGGTCAGGCAAAACGCGTTGTGATCAACAAAGACACCACCACCATCATCGATGGCGTGGGTGATCAAGGCGCTATCTCTGGCCGCGTAACGCAGATTCGTCAGCAGATCGAAGAAGCAACCTCTGATTACGACAAAGAGAAACTGCAGGAGCGCGTAGCGAAACTGGCAGGCGGCGTAGCCGTGCTGAAAGTGGGCGCAGCAACTGAAGTTGAAATGAAAGAGAAGAAAGCACGCGTTGAAGATGCCCTGCACGCGACACGTGCTGCGGTTGAAGAAGGCGTGGTTGCCGGTGGTGGTGTGGCGCTGGTTCGCGTTGCAGCGAAAATCGCCGCATCTGGCCTGAAAGGCGATAACGAAGATCAGAACGTGGGTATCAAAGTTGCGCTGCGCGCAATGGAAGCACCACTGCGTCAGATCGTTTCCAACGCCGGCGAAGAGCCTTCAGTTGTTGCTAACAACGTGAAAGCAGGCGACGGTAACTACGGTTACAACGCGCAGACTGAAGAGTACGGCAACATGATCGACTTCGGTATCCTGGACCCAACCAAAGTGACCCGTTCTGCGCTGCAGTACGCTTCATCGGTTGCGGGCCTGATGATCACCACCGAAGCGATGGTGACTGACCTGCCAAAAAGCGACGCACCTGACTTAGGCGGCGCTGGCGGTATGGGTGGCATGGGCGGAATGGGCGGCATGATGTAATTGCCCCTGACTGCTTAAGTCATCTGGAAAACCCCCGATCGGAAACGGTCGGGGGTTTTTCTTTTGCTGGGGAACAAGGTATAAGTAAGGGCGCAATACTTCGGCTTTACGGGTTTAGGGCAATGAATGTTCAGAAAAAAAGTGCGCTTTTCTGCTACGCTGCCGCCCGACACTGATGATAATAAATGGGGATTACAATGCGGATTAACCTCTTGCTCGGTCTGGCAGTCGGAACTTTACTGCTGGCGGGCTGTAGCAGCTCCAATCAACTGAGTGCTGGCGGCGAACGTGTGACCTTCGTCGACCAACAACCCGCAAGTCAATGTCAGCTGCTGGGAACGCTTACCGGCTCTCAGAGCAACTGGCTGAGCGGTTCAGGCGGTGAAGGCAGTTCACTGCGTGGCGCAGCTAACGACCTACGCAACCGCGCGGCAGAAATGGGCGGCAACGTGATTTATGGCGCCACCAGCCCGACGCAGAATCTGCTGTCAGCTTTCGCACCGCTCGACAGCAAAATGACCGGCCAGGTGTATAAGTGCCCGTAAGTTGCAGTTGTAAAAAAAGCCGCTGATGCGGCTTTTTTTATGCCTGACGCAGCTGCAAATCCAGCGGCGTCTTGCTTGGCTCGCCGCCAATCTCACGCGCCAGTTTCGGCACCATATAACCGGAAACCATCGGCAGCAGCTGGCGCATCAGCCCACGTGCTTCCTCATCTGACACAAAGAAGTGCGCCGCGCCTTGCACCTTATCCAGCACGTGCAGGTAGTAGGGCAGAATGCCAGCATCAAACAGCGCATTACTGAGATCCGCTAGCGTCTGCGCATCATCATTCACATCACGCAGCAACACGCTCTGATTGAGCAGCGTCACGCCGGCACGCTTCAGCATCTGCATGCCGTAACGCAGCTCATCATCAATTTCCTGCGCATGGTTGATATGGCTCACCATCAATACCTGCAGGCGCGTGTCCGCCAGAATCTGACACAAGCTTTCGGTGATACGCGACGGGATCACCACCGGCAAGCGGCTGTGAATACGCAGGCGTTTGAGATGCGGGATTTTCTCCAGCGCGCCCACCAGCCATGCCAGTTCATGATCTTTCGCCATCAGCGGATCGCCGCCGGAGAAGATGATCTCGTCCAGTTCCGGATGCGTGGCGATGTAGTCAATCGCTGCCTGCCAGTTGCGCTTGTTGCCCTGATTATCCTGATAGGGGAAATGGCGGCGGAAACAGTAGCGGCAGTTGACCGCACAGCCGCCTTTTACCAGCAGCAGCGCTCGGTTTCTATACTTATGCAGTAAACCCGGCACCACGCTGCTTTGTTCATCCAGCGGATCGGTGCTATAACCTGGCGCATCGATAAATTCCTGACGGCTGGTGAGCACTTGCAGCAGCAGCGGGTCGGTCGCGTCGCCTTTTTTCATGCGTGCGATGAAGGCGCGCGGTACGCGCAGGGCGAAAAGCTTGCGCGCATCCGCGCCTGCAGCCAGATCAGCATGCTGATCAAGAGATAAAAGTTGCAGTAATTCAGCAGGTTCGGTGACAACATCAGCTAGTTGCTGCAACCAATCTTCTCTGACGGGGGGATTTAGGGTTACAATGTGTGCCATTTTTTTGGCTATTTACCAGTTCAATATTTACAGAGGGCCTTTATGGCGACTTATCTTAGCAACGATTTCCGTCCCGGTCTTAAAATCATGTTCGAAGGCGAGCCATATGCCATCGAAGCCAGTGAGTTCGTTAAGCCGGGTAAAGGCCAGGCATTTGCGCGCGTTAAAATGCGTCGTCTGCTGACCGGTTCTCGCGTTGAGAAGACCTTCAAATCTACTGACTCTGCCGAAGGCGCAGACGTTCGTGATATGACGCTGCAATACTCTTACAACGACGGCGACTTCTACTACTTCATGCACCCAGAATCTTTCGAGCAGTATCAGATCGAATCTAAAGTGCTGGATGACGTGACCAAGTGGCTGCAGGACAATGCGGATTGTATCGTTACCCTGTGGAACGATAAAGCGATCGCTGTTCAGCCACCGAACTTCATCGAAGCGGAAGTTATCGAAACCGATCCAGGCCTGAAGGGTGATACCGCAGGTACCGGCGGTAAGCCCGCTACGCTGTCGACTGGCGCAGTAATCAAAGTGCCACTGTTCGTGCAGATTGGCGAAGTGGTAAAAGTAGATACCCGCTCTGGCGAATACGTTTCTCGCGTAAAATAATCGTCAAATCAGGCGCATCATTGATGCGCCTTTTTTCTCACTGTGTGTTTCCCTTCTCTTTTTTCATCCGTCCAATCCGCAGTTTTACAGATCAAGACTATGCTTTAAGAGCTGTACTTTTACTGCAACCAAAAAGGATATGGCTATGTTAAAGAAAAGTATTGTCGCGATTTTTTCCGTGCTGGTGCTCTCATCCGTTCTGACCGCTTGTAACACCACGCGTGGTGTTGGCGAAGACGTTTCGGCGGGCGGCAAGGCAATCCAGCGCAGCGCACAGTAAGATAGTCCGGTGCGAAAGCGACTTTCGCACCGGTCCTCCTTATTTCTGCTCCACCCAAATCAGCTCATCCACCGGGAATCCGGCACTTCTGGCCTGTTCAACCAGGCGTTGCTTAACATTTTCATCCAGCTGCGGCGTACGTGACAGAATCCACAGGTAGCTACGATTCGGCCCGCACACCAGCGCATAGCGATAGTCAGGATCCAGTGCGATCACGTTGTAGCCGCCATAGAACGGGCCAAAGAACGACACTTTCAGCGCGGCGCGCTGTTTATCGCCGGTGAAATAGGCTTTGCCAACGCTCTCTTGCCAGCGCTGTTTCTGCTGATTGTAGCCGCGGTTGATCACCTTCAAGCCGCCGTCCTCGCGCGGACTATAATTAGCGGTAACCTGTTGTAATCCGCGCTCAAAGCGGTGATCGAGGCGGGCGATTTCATACCATTGGCCGAGATAGCGCTGACTGTCGAAACCTTCTACTACCGTGACACCTTTAGGCGGCGCGGTTGAGCAGGCAACGGAGAGAAACGCGCTCAGGCTGGCAAGCAGGGTTTTCCATGGGGACATTGTGGGATTCCTCTACGATTTTAATGGGTTAAGTATAGCTGCCCGCTAGCAAATTGCTGCCTGCGCCCGCTGCCGTTGTTTGCCATCGGCATTGCGGGTAGACTTCCACCCCTTATCTGTATGAGGAGTCATCAACATGAGCGAAACGGCAAGCTGGCAGCCGAGCGCACCCATTGCCAATTTGTTGAAACGCGCCGCTATCATGGCGGAAATACGTCGTTTCTTTGCCGATCGCGGCGTGCTGGAGGTCGATACCCCGGCGATGAGCCAGGCGACCATCACTGACATCCATCTGGTGCCGTTCCAGACGCGTTTTGTTGGGCCAGGCGCAGCCGAAGGGCGCGATCTGTGGCTGATGACCAGTCCGGAATATCACATGAAGCGCCTGCTCGCGGCCGGAAGTGGTCCGATTTACCAGATGGGTCGCAGCTTCCGTAATGAGGAGGCCGGGCGTCACCACAATCCCGAGTTCACCATGCTGGAGTGGTATCGTCCGCACTACGACATGTACCGCCTCATGAACGAGGTGGACGATTTGATGCAGCAGGTGCTGGAGTGCGACAGCGCGGAATCCCTGTCGTACCAGCAGGCGTTTATCCGCCATCTGGAAGTCGATCCGTTATCGGCTGATAAAGCGCAGCTACGCGAAGTGGCGGAGAAGCTGGGCGAGGGCGAGTTGGCCAATCGTGAAGAAGACCGCGATACGCTGCTGCAGCTGCTGTTTATGCTGGGCGTTGAGCCGAAGATTGGTAACGATAAGCCGTGCTTCGTCTACCATTTCCCGGCGACGCAGGCCGCGCTGGCGGAGATCAGTACAGAAGATCACCGCGTCGCCGAGCGCTTTGAGGTCTATTACAAAGGGATTGAGCTGGCGAACGGTTTCCGTGAGTTAACCGATAGTCGCGAGCAGCGTCAGCGCTTTGAGCAGGACAATCGTCGTCGAGCCGCGCGTGGCCTGCCGCAACATCCTATCGATACCTATCTGCTGGATGCGCTGGCGCACGGTATGCCCGCCTGTTCTGGCGTGGCGTTGGGCGTGGATCGTTTGATCATGCTGGCGCTGAAAGCCAGCTCGCTAAGCGAAGTGATCGCCTTCCCGGTAGATCGCAGCTAAATCATCAGGGCGCGCAAGCGCCCTTATGGCGTGGTGGTGGCGGGCGCGGTCACTTCCGGGAATTCCTGAATCGTCACCGGCAAGGTCATTTTCTTTTCATTACGCAAGATCTGCACGTCAATCACCGAGCCCGGCCGAATTTCTGCCACCTGATCCATGGTTTCCTGCGCCGAGAGCGCCGGTTTACCATTCACTTCCAGCAGCACGTCATTGGCCTGAATGCCGGCGCTATCGGCGGGGCCGCCAGGCGTGACGTCGCTAACGATAATGCCCTGCACGCGATCAAGATTACTTCCCTGGCCGTGCAGCGGCGGCAGTTCGCGCCCGGTGATGCCGATGTAGCCGCGAATCACCCGACCATCACGAATCAGCTTATCCATGATTTTGCTCGCCAGCGCGGTGGGAATGGCGAAACCAATCCCTTCCGGCGTTTCGCCATCGCTGCTTTTATCAAACGTCAAGGTATTAATGCCCATCAGTTCACCCAGCGAGTTAATCAATGCGCCGCCCGAGTTACCCTGATTGATCGAGGCATCGGTCTGCAGGAAGTTTTGTCGTCCGGATGAGCTCAGACCCACGCGTCCGGTGGCGCTGATAATGCCTTGCGTCACGGTTTGGCCGAGGTTGTATGGGTTGCCGATCGCCATGACGACGTCGCCGATGTGCGCGATACGTTTGGCGTTGATGGGGATAACCGGCAAGTTGGAGGCGCTGATTTTCAGCACCGCTAAATCGGTCATGGCATCGGAACCCACTAAGGTGGCTTCGAAGAAGCGTCCATCCTGCAGCGCGACGATGATTTGGTCGGCGTTATTAATCACGTGTTTGTTAGTGAGGATGTAGCCTTTGCCGTTCATGATGACGCCGGAACCCAGCGTCGTGATGCCGCGATTATTGTTGCCGTGGGCACTGCGGTTATAGACGTTAACGACCGCGGGCACGGCACGTCGCACACCCTGATTAAAACTAACGGGTGCTTCATCGTCGCTGTTGTCTTGATCAAAGGTGACGTTGCTGCCCATACGCAGCGCAGGGATCGCGACGAGCAGTAAGCCAGCCACGATCAGGCCCATCACCACAGAACGCAAAAGTTTAAGAAACATGGTGTTATTTCAAGCCAGGTGAGATCGCAGGGCAGAATAGCATGAGAAAGGCGGACAAACACCTGCTTGTCCGCCTGTTGCGAGGATTATCGCAGAAGCAGGTAAATCGTCTCTTCGCCGCGCACCACGTTCAGTGCCAGCACCGGCGGTTTGCCTTCCAGCACTTTGCGCATTTCGGCAATAGAAGCGACGCGATTGCGGTTTACGCCGATGATCACATCATCTTTCTGCAAACCGACTTGCTCCGCTGGCGTGCCTTTTTCAATGGCATCGACTTTCACGCCTTTATCACCGGTTTTGGTCGCGCCGTCGCTCAGCGTTGCGCCTTGCAGTGCAGGCGACATCAGCTGCGCGCTGGCGGTGGTTTGCGCGCTCTGTTCCAGCGTGACAGTGACGTTGACCGGTTTGCCTTCACGCAGCAGGCCGATTTTCACATCCTGGCCCGGCGGCGTGGTGCCGACTTTCACACGCAGCTCAGCAAAGCTGGTGATTGGCTTATCATTGATGGAGGTGATGATATCGCCGGCTTTGATGCCCGCTTTTTCGGCGGCTGACTTCGGCAGCACTTCTGAAACAAAGGCGCCGCGCTGCGCATCAACGTTAAACGCTTTGGCGATATCGGCGGTCATTTCCGTGCCTTTGATACCAAGCTGACCGCGCTTCACTTCGCCGAACTGAATCAGCTGCTGCGCCAGGTTCATGGCCATATTGGCGGGAATGGCGAAGCCAATGCCGATGTTGCCGCCGCTTGACGCCAGAATCGCGGTGTTGATACCAATCAACTCACCATTCAGGTTCACCAGCGCACCACCGGAGTTACCGCGGTTAATCGCGGCATCGGTCTGAATGAAGTTTTCCAGTCCTTCCAGATTCAGGCCGCTACGACCGAGCGCAGAGATGATGCCCGACGTGGCGGTTTGACCCAGACCAAACGGATTACCGATGGCCACGGCAAAATCACCCACTTTCAGCGAATCAGAGTCGGCGATTTTCACCTGTGTCAGGTTTTTCGCGCCTTCAACCTGGATCAATGCGATGTCGGTTTGTTCATCGTGACCAATTAACTTAGCGTCATATTCGTTGCCGTCACCCAGCTGCACGCTGATTTTATCGGCGTTGCTGACCACATGGTTATTGGTGAGGATATAGCCTTTAGCGGCATCAATGATCACGCCAGAACCCAGACCTTCAAAAGGCTGCGGCTGCGATTGTCCCGGTGCCTGACCAAAAAAGCGTTTCAGTGGTTCAGGAATATCCTGCGCCTGCTGACCGCTGTCGGTACCTTCAACACGCACGCTCACTACTGCGGGCAGAACTTTTTCCAGCATCGGTGCCAGGCTTGGCAATGCTTGTCCCTGAATCTGGGCGGGAAGAGTTGCCAGCGCACTCGGCGCCGCAGCCAAACTCATCCCGATACCTAAGGCTAATGCGCTTAACAGACGTGCTTGTTTTTTCATTGCTACAACGCTCTCGCTGCGAAAGGGATAAAAGAAGTGTGACAGTAGTTTGTGGTTTGTGTTCGAAAACAAAAAGGGCACAGCTAAGCTGTGCCCCAAAAGGATTAATTACGCGGAGCGCGGTCGCTGCCACGTAACAGGCCGGATGCGCCTTCAGAGTAATCACGCGGCATCTGCACCGGCGCCTGATCGTTATCCGCTTCGGCTTCCGTTAACTGGTAGGCAAACGGATTTTTCTCGCCGGGCAGATTTGGCAGCAGGTCGTTAGACCCTTTCGCCATGTGCTGATACAGCTGGCGATAATCATGCGCCATATTGTCCAGCAGCTCGGCGCTGCGGGCGAAGTGGTTGGTGAGCTCCTCGCGGTAATCCGCCAGCTCAGCCTTCGATTTTTCCAGTTCATACTGCATGCTACGCTGCTCACGCAGCTTCTTGTTGCCAAAACGCATGACGACTGCGCCGACAATAATGCCAATCACTAAACCAATCAGCCCGTATTCCCAGGTCATAATGACTCCCGTGTAATTTCCGTTGTTTCGTAGGGCATTGCTTCTGTTGCAACATCAACTTCAATAGCAGCCACTATACCCAATAATCTATTGGAAGTGGAACTATCGGGCTGCATCGCTTAGTGTAGAGCGGCCTAATTTTCGTCAACCGACCCGTGAATCGGACTTTTTCAGGGATTCTGAGAGAACCATGCAAACCTCATCTCCGCTTGCACGCTACGAGCAGGCGCTGTCGCAGGGCGAATTTCGCCCGGATGACGTACAACGAGAAGCGATTACCCGCTTAGATACCATCCAGCAAGGATTGATTGCTCGCCAGCAACAGGTTGAACCGGCTGCCAAAGGTCTGTTGGGCCGCTTGTCTAAGATAATGAATAAAGAGAAAAGCACCCGCGAAGCGCCAGTGCGCGGCCTGTATATGTGGGGCGGTGTGGGACGCGGTAAAACCTGGGTGATGGATCTGTTTTTTCAGTCAATTCCTGGTGATCGTAAGCTGCGCCTGCATTTCCACCGCTTTATGCTGCGTGTCCATCAGGAACTGACGCAGCTGCAAGGCCACAGCGATCCGCTGCTAATTGTCGCCGATCGCTTTAAAGCGGAAACCGACATTCTCTGTTTCGATGAGTTTTTTGTCTCGGATATCACCGACGCCATGCTGCTGGGCACGCTGATGGAAGCGCTGTTTGCGCGCGGCATCTCGCTGGTAGCCACCTCGAACATTCCGCCGGATGAGCTCTATCGCAACGGCCTGCAGCGCCCGCGTTTCCTGCCTGCTATCGAACAAATCAAGCGTCATTGTGAAGTGATCAATGTGGACGCGGGTATCGATTACCGTTTGCGCACACTAACGTCGGCGCATTTGTGGAACTTCCCGCTCAACGATGCCACGCATAGCGAAATGGAGCGCATGTTCCGCGCGCTGTCCGGCAAAGCGCGTGAAGACGCGCCGGTGCTGGAAATCAACCATCGCCAGATGCCCACGCTGGGCGTGCATGAAGGCGTGCTGGCGATCAATTTCCTGACGCTGTGCGGCGAAGGGCGCAGTCAGCACGACTATATTGAGCTCTCGCGCCGTTTTCACAGCGTCTTGCTGTATGATGTGCCGGTGATGATTTATAAGACCGAAGATCAGGCGCGCCGCTTCCTTGCGTTGGTCGATGAGTTCTACGAACGCCACGTGAAACTGGTTGTCGCGGCTGAAACATCACTGTTTGAAATTTATCAGGGCACACGCTTGAAGTTTGAGTATCAGCGCTGCTTGTCGCGTTTGCAGGAGATGCAGAGCGAAGAGTATTTGCGTCTGCCGCATCTGCCCTGATGACGTGGCATAAATCGTAGGTTTTAGATGCAAAAAGGTTCGATCTTTGAGTTCGACTTCTCTATAATCTTGCGACCCCACGTTACAGCATCGGTTTTCTTTCCCAAGAACTCGATGTGATCCGGTAACTCACTTGAAGGGGTGGCTTGCTGGGCAAAATGGTCGTGTGAGCCTCAATCGTTTACTTAGCGTTTGGGATTTCACCAACGTGTAACTTTTTATTTGGGTAAGCTTTTCAATGAAAACTTTTACAGCTAAACCAGAAACCGTACAGCGTGACTGGTATGTTGTTGACGCAACGGGCAAAACCTTGGGTCGCCTGGCGACTGAACTGGCGCGCCGTCTGCGTGGTAAGCACAAAGCGGAATACACTCCGCACGTTGATACCGGTGATTACATCATCGTTCTGAACGCAGAAAAAGTTGCTGTAACCGGCAACAAGCGTACTGACAAGATTTACTATCACCACACTGGCCACATCGGTGGTATCAAGCAAGCGACCTTTGCAGAGATGATCGAGCGCCGTCCTGAGCGTGTGATTGAAATCGCGGTTAAAGGCATGCTGCCGAAAGGCCCACTGGGTCGTGCTATGTACCGTAAACTGAAAGTTTACGCAGGCAACGAGCACAACCACGCGGCGCAGCAACCGCAAGTTCTTGACATTTAATCGGGATTATAGGCAATGGCTGAAACTCAAAACTACGGCACTGGTCGCCGCAAAAGCTCTGCCGCTCGCGTCTTCATCAAGCCGGGTAGCGGTAACATCGTAATTAACCAGCGCTCTTTGGAGCAGTACTTCGGTCGCGAGACTGCACGCATGGTCGTGCGTCAGCCGCTGGAGCTGGTTGATATGGTTGGTAAATTTGACCTGTACATCACCGTTAAAGGTGGTGGTATTTCTGGTCAGGCTGGTGCGATCCGTCACGGTATCACACGCGCTCTGATGGAGTACGACGAGTCTCTGCGTTCTGAACTGCGTAAAGCGGGCTTCGTTACCCGTGATGCGCGTGAAGTTGAACGTAAGAAAGTCGGCCTGCGTAAAGCACGTCGTCGTCCGCAGTTCTCCAAGCGTTAATTGTTTGCTGCTTCGGCAGCGGCAGTTGGCTCAAAAAACCCGCTTCGGCGGGTTTTTTATTGCCTGCATTAATGATTTTTTCCCACGAAAAACGCGAGCTTTACCCGCATTTTGCCCGCAAATCATCACGCCCGCCCCACAAGCTGCTTAAAATCTGGTAAACTCACTGTCACTTTGCGCCTGCAAGACGCAGCGTTGTGCATGTCGTTCCTGTCCGGAAGACCGGTCGATGCTCCTGACGCTGACGGTAGGCGAATCTGATGAGCCGGTGAGTCGCCGCGTGGTTGGCTATTCGCAGTATCTTTTTGTGAACAAACTTGGAGGTTTTCATGGCTGTCGCTGCCAACAAACGTTCGGTAATGACGCTGTTTTCTGGTCCGACTGACATTTTCAGCCATCAGGTACGTATTGTACTGGCTGAGAAGGGCGTCAGCGTGGAGATCGAGCAGGTTGAAACGGATAACCTGCCGCAGGATCTGATTGACCTCAACCCGTATCGCACCGTACCGACGCTGGTCGACCGTGAACTGACGCTGTATGAATCACGCATCATCATGGAATACCTCGATGAGCGTTTCCCGCATCCACCGCTGATGCCGGTTTACCCGGTAGCGCGCGGTGAAAGCCGTCTGATGATGCACCGCATTGAGCAGGATTGGTACAGCCTGATGCGCACCATCGAAACCGCCAACGGTGCCGAAGCCGATGCAGCGCGCAAGCAACTGCGCGAAGAGCTGCTGGCGATTGCACCACTGTTCGCACGCACACCGTTCTTCATGAGCGAAGAGTTCAGCCTGGTGGATTGCTATCTGGCGCCGCTGCTGTGGCGTCTGCCGCAGATGGGCGTTGACCTGTCTGGCGCCGGTTCTAAAGAGCTGAAAGGCTATATGACGCGTGTGTTTGAACGTGACTCTTTCCTTGCGTCACTGACGGAAGCAGAACGTGAAATGCGCCTGCAAGCTCGGGGCTAATGTATGGAAATGTCGCAACTAACGGCGCGTCGTCCTTACCTGTTGCGGGCGTTCTACGACTGGTTGCTGGATAACCAGTTGACGCCGCATTTGGTGGTCGACATCAATCTGCCTGGTGTGCAGGTGCCGCTGGAATATGCGCGTGATGGACAGATCGTTCTGAACATCGCGCCGCGTGCGGTAGGCAATCTTGACCTCGCCAATGATGAAGTGCGTTTCAACGCGCGTTTCGGTGGCGTACCGCGTCAGGTTTCTGTGCCGATGGCTGCAGTTCTGGCGATTTATGCCCGTGAAAACGGCGCTGGCACCATGTTCGAGCCGGAACCGGCTTACGAGCTGGCGACGGACGAGCAGGAAGGTAGCGGTCAGGAAGAGACAATGATGTCTGTGATTGATGGCGATCGTCCGGATGATGCGACTGACGACGATCATTCGCCAGATGATGAGCCGCCGCCGCGTGGCGGACGACCTTCACTGCGTGTGGTGAAGTAAAACGTGCAATAAAAAACGGGCCGATTGGCCCGTTTTTTTTATGCCTGCGCGTCTTAGTAGACGTCGCGCAGGTAGCGTTTATCTTTCTTCAGCTGATCAACGTAAGCCGCCGCGCGCTCGCTGGACAAGCCACCGAACTGACGAACCACTTCATACAGCGCCGCATCAACGTCTTTTGCCATGCGAGATGCGTCGCCACACACGTAGAAGTAAGCGCCATCCTGCAGCCAGGCGTAAAGCTCAGCGCCTTTCTCCAGCATGCGGTTCTGCACGTAGATCTTCTCTTCCTGATCGCGCGAGAAGGCCAGATCCAGATTAGTCAGCAGACCTTTCTCCTGCCATGCCTGCAACTCTTCCTCGTAGATATAATCATGTGCCTGATGCTGGTCACCGAAGAACAGCCAGTTTTTACCTTCTGCGCCCGTTGCCTGACGTTCCTGCAGGAAGGCGCGGAACGGTGCGATACCGGTGCCTGGCCCAACCATGATCAGCGGCGCATTGCCGTTTGACGGTACACGGAACGCTTTGTTTGGTGAGATGAAGATCGCCGGCTTTTCGCCGCGACGTACACGTTCAGCCAGATAAGTTGAGCACACGCCTTTACGCTCGCGGCCGCTGCTGTGATAGCGCACGGAAGCAATGGTCAGATGTACCTGATTTGGGTGGGCTTTCGAGCTCGACGAGATGGAGTAAGCGCGATGCTGTAACGGACGCAGCATGGCAACGAATTCCGGCACCGACAGGCTGCGCGTCAGCTCGAGCTGCAGCAGATCCAGCGTGTCTTTGCCCCACAGCCAAACGGCAAGGGTATCTTTATCGTCGTGCTGCAGGACGTGACGCAGTTCCTGGTTGGTGGTGTGCTGGCCAACCCACTCAATCAGTTTGCGTGACGGCTCGGAGATTTCGAACTGATAAGTCAGCAGATCGCCGAGGTTGCGATCAAAGCTGGGAACTGGCGTTTCGTAATCTGCTTTCAGCTGAGTCAGCAGCAGTGAAACCAGTGCTGCGTCGTTCACCGGGATCACACCCAGCGCATCGCCCGCTTCATATTTCAAACCGCTGTCGGTGAGATCAAACTCGAAGTGACGAATATCTTTCGCCGACTCTTCTGCCGAAAGACGCTTGTTAGTCACCAACGCAGCCGCATATGGGTTTTGCTTATTGCTGCCCGGAATGACCGGCGCTTCTGGCGCGCTTTCTAATGCTGTACCGCTGCTGCCTGCACTGGCGGCGAATTGCGGCATCGCCGTACCAATCCACGCGCTGGATGGCTCTTCGAAGTCGATATCGCAGTCGATACGATCGGCGACGCGTTTTGCACCGAGCTGCTCAAGACGCATATCGATGAATTTACCTGCCTGGCAGAAACCGTCGTAGCCGGTGTCGCCAATCGCCAATACCGCAAAGTGCATCTGCTCCAGACGCGGCGCGGTGCTGGCTGAAATCGCGTTCCAGAACAGCTGGGCGTTGTCCGGCATTTCGCCTTCGCCGTAGGTCGAGGTGACGATCAGCACGTGACGCATGGTAGCGAACACATCCAGATCCACTTCGCCCAGCGCTTGAACCACCGGCACCAAACCTTTGGCGCGTGCGGCTTTAGCGGCCGTTTGCGACAGCGCTTCAGCGTTGCCGGTCTGTGAACCGAACAGGATGTGCAGCTGCGTATTGGTGCTGGCACCTGCAGCCGGTGCGCTCTGCTTGTCTTCTAATACCAGCAGGCGCGAATGGAGACCGGCGAGGAAGCCCGCCAGCCAGTATTTCTGCTCACCGTTAAACGGTGCATCTTCAGGAATGTAAGGAATTTTCATCGGTAAGGCTCAATCCTGTTCAAAATTTTATCCCTGTCATACTTCAGGTTGCAGATGCGTTTGCCGCCTTTCTGCACCTTGAAGTAGTGAGGGAAAGGTCAAAATTACACTTGTTCATTGGCGCTGTAATCAGGAAAGTTTCCCGACCGCAGCAGCGATTTCTGGCAGTGCAGCACGCGCAAACAGCTCTTCAAAATCAGGTAGATGACCAAGCACTTCACGGTTGCAGGCATCCTGATAGATGATCCAGCCGTAAGTCGCCAGGCTGTCCATCGAGCGAATGTTGCGCTGCGTTAATGCCGCTTTGTAATCTGACATTCGTTTCGCGGCGATCAGGCTTGCCAGCTCGTCATCACTGTAACTCTCAATCGCCGAGCGTGCATGACGTTGCAGCTTGCTGATGAGCGTGAAATCTTCGGTCATCAGAAGATTACGTACCGCTTTTTCTACTGCTGGATCTTCCACCGCCGTGCCTTTCGGCAGCTTGCCCAGCGCCAGCTGCTGCGCGAGGCTGAGAACGGTGTAGTTGTTCAGCAGAACAAACATCTCTAGCGTATCGGTCGCGCCATAAGCCGGAACTGCGCCGTTGGCAATGGTTTTACCGTCACGCCACGCTGATTTGAACTTCGCAACCTGATGCGCAGCCAGCGAGGTTGACAGCTCTTCAAGCAGGTCTTTACGTGATTTGGCTTTCAGGATTTCGGTGCCATCCTGATACAGCAGCAGCGAACGCGGCATCACATAAACAAAGTGGTGGCACTCGGTTTCCCAGTTATCCAGCAGCCAGGCCGCGCGTGGCGATTGGGTTGCTTCCAGATGCCAGTTCAGCATGGTCAGCACCGCTTGTTTGTGCACCTGCGCCATTTCATCTTCATCGGCGATAGAACCAAACAGCACCGAATCACCTGCTGCGTGGGCTGCCAGCGATCCATACGGATCGTACTGGTAAGCGAAACCGCCGCTCATGCCGTTGCCAAAGCCTTTACCAAAGGTGCCAAGGTTGAGGATGGCGCCGTTGGTCATGTATTCGCAGCAGAAGTCACCAACGCCTTCCACTACCGCGGTTGCGCCGGAGTTACGCACGGCGAAGCGGTCACCCGCCTGGCCCTGAACGAACAGACGGCCGCCGGTGGCGCCAAACAGCGCGAAGTTTCCGATCAACACGTTGCCATCGCTATCCTGTGCGCCGCCGCCTGGTGACATCACCACCAACTCGCCACCACACTGGCCTTTGCCGACACCGTCGTTACAGGTGCCGTAATGCTTCATCTGCATGCCGTCGTTGCAGAACGCGCCGAACGACTGGCCGGCAGAACCGCTGGTGTTAATCAGCACGGTGGCTGGCGCCAGATAGTGACGACCGCGATCGTCTTTCAGCACCGCTGGCAATGCAGCCAGCTGCTCTGTCGAGAGTTCATGGTTCAGCATGCGTTCGATATCGATCGCCAGCTGACCACCGACGCTTTTGTTACGGTTGTTCAGCGTGATGCCCGCGCCCAGCGCGATTTCACGGCTTGCCGCGCCAACCAGCTGCGTTTTCAGCTCGCTGACCCAGCCATCATCCAGCTCAAAGTCTTTTTCCAGATACACCGGCTTGGCAATTTTCTGCTCTGGCACCACGGTCAACATCGCACGCAGATCCAGTTTGCCGACTTCCAGCGGGTGATCCATCAAGTGCAGCAGATCCGAACGGCCACGCGCTTCACGCAGAGAACGCAGACCGAGGCGGGCGAGGAACTCACGCACTTCCTGCGCCACGTTGATGAAGTACTGCGCCAGCTGACGCGGATCACCATCAAAGGCTTCGGCGTTGGTGGTTAAACCGGCCGGGCATTTGACGTTACAGTTTTTCGCCATCACGCATTTCAGCATCATCAGCGCGGTGGTGCCGAACTCGAAGCTATCGCCGCCGAGCAGGGCAGATTTGATCACATCGCTGCCGGTTTGCTGCGCGCCGGAGCAGCGCAGCTGCACTTTGTCGCGCAGGCCGTTGGCACACAGCGCCTGATGCACTTCAGCGATGCCGATTTCCGCGACGCGGCCGGTATATTTCAGGCTGGTAACGGACGCTGCGCCGGTGCCGCCGGTGTTACCCGCGACGTTAATGACATCCGCGCCGGCTTTCGCCACGCCGACGGCGATGGTGCCGATACCTTCAGATGAAACCAGTTTGACGATGACACGCACGCGCGCGGCTTTACAGTCGTGGATCAGCTGCGCCAAATCCTCGATGGAGTAAGTGTCGTGGTGCGGCGGCGGTGAAACCAGCTCAACGCCCGGCGTACCGCCACGCGCTGCGGCAATCTCAACGGTCACTTTTGGTGCCGGCAGCTGGCCGCCTTCACCGGGCTTCGCGCCCTGACCGATTTTGATCTCCAGCTCTTCCAGCATTGGATCAGCAAGATAAGCCGCCCACACGCCGAAACGCCCGGATGCCAACTGCTTGATACGTGACGCGCGGATGGTGCCGTGACGAGAATAGTGCTCGCCACCTTCACCACAGTTACTCATGCCGCCAACCATGTTAGTACCGTGCGCGACAGCTTCGTGCGCCGGCGCAACCAACGCACCGTGGCTCATCGCACCGGAAGCAAAGGTACGGGTGATTTCGTGGGCTGGCTGAATCTCTTCCAGCGGCAGCGATGGCAGCGCGGTGAAGATCAGCGACAGATAATCGGCTGCTTTGCCGTAAGCGGTGATGTGCAGCACGCCATCCGCTACGTTGCTGCTTTCAATATCGTCGGTGAAACGGGTTTTCAGTGCCCGTGCCAGCGCTTCCAGGCGCTCGCTTTCTGGTTTCAGGCCAGCAATTGCATCGATCAGACGCAGCTCGAACTGGTTCAGGCTGCCGTTCACTGCTTCACATTTCAGGCCACGCGTAGCGAAGCCGTTGTTCACCAGCGAGTAGCGGCCCAGTTTGCGGCCGAATTCGGCTTCGCTGTCCACGTGGGTCAAATCGCACGGCAGCGCGAGGATGTCACGTAGCGCCGCCGGACGGCGTTTACGCTCGGCATGCATCAGGCTGGAGAACTGACGATAATCTGGCGTGATGGCAAAGCTGTCGATCACATCATTTGGGATGCGCTCGAAGCTGCTGTCTTTAAAGGCTTCCGCTTTGATGTTGAACGCATTATCCAGTTTGGCCAGCGTCATCAAACGAATAAAGTTGTCCTCTTCGCGCTCTTTGTTAGCAAAGCGAATCGGTTGTTCCGTCATATCAATGAAGGTACGCACCGCGATGGTGCCGTATGAGTGGCCCGCGCCTTCAGCACGCTCTTTGAACAGGCCGAGCAACGGCACTTCCGCTTCGCCCTGAATTTTTAATGCGCTTTGATGCCAGTCTACCGCCATCTGGGCGATCGCCGGGAAGCCCGCGCCGCCAACCGGCGTTTTAATATTCGGGAAATACTTTTTCAATACCGGATCGTCGGTATTCAGGAAGTTCGGCTCGAAGAACTCGCCGCAGCTGTAGCTCTCAACGGTACACAGGCCGACTTTACCCATGGTTTTCATCAGCGCTTTTTCGGCTGCTTTGGCATAGCGTTTAAAGGCTTTATTGCCTTCTTCGCCTTCACCGAATTTCTCTTCCGCACGCATCTGCACGCCGAGTGGGTAAACGGCAGAAGCACCGAAGCCCAGCGTCGCCGCGATATGGTGTGAAGAGATGCTTTGACCACTTTCGACCACCAGCGAAACATCCAGACGCAGACCTTCCTGCACCAGACGTTGGTTGATCGCCGACACCATCAGCAGCATCGGGATCGCTGCGTGAGTTGAAGAGATATGACGATCGGTGATCACCGCGATGCCGCCTTGCTGGCGTGCGAAATCCACTACCTGCTGGGCTAAGTCATCAATGGCTTTTTCCAGCGCGTTGGCGTTGGCCGCACGGCTGACGATATCTTTGCCGACCACCGGCTCATACAGCATCTCGAAACGCGCATAAGGAGCGACGGTTTGCTCGCGCAGGCGCAGCATGTCGAGGTGCGTCAGGATTGGCGTCGGAACAATGATTTGCTGACCTTTGCTGCGGCCGAGATGCGGCTTCGCACCCAGCGCAACACGCAGCGTCATGCCGTCCGCTTCACGAATGGAGTCGAGCGGCGGGTTGGTAACCTGGGCAAATCGTTGTGAGAAGTAGTGCGCCATGCCGCCTTCGTGGTCAGACAGGCCGTTGATGGCGTTGCCGTAACCCATGGCTGAGATCTTCTCAGCGCCGGTTTGCAGCATCGGATCCATCATGAATTTGAAGCTTTCCTGGTTGTAGTAGTAGGCGACAAAACGTTGATAGGTTTTGAGGTCACCACGATAACGCAGCGGCGAGCCGAGCTGCTCTGCCTGAATTTCTGGCAGGTCGGCGAGATCGATACGCGCTTTGCTCAGGAGTGACAGATAATCTTTTTCAGCGGCCAGTTTTTCCAGCGCTTCAACCGTGGTGTAAGAGCGTTTCTCTTTGTGATCGTAATAGAGCATGCCGCCCGCTTCGATACGGCCACGACGCAGCACGCTTTCCGGTGGGAAGGCGATCTGGCCCGCTTCAGACATCGCTCCGATGTACTCCGCGGTTTCAACGGAACGCAGCGGACGCAGACCGAGGCGGTCAAGTCGCGCGCCGATCACTTCACCGTTACCGAAGATAAGCGCAGCTGGGCCATCGTTCTTCTCTTCATATAAAGAGAAGTACTCGAGCATGGCGCGCACTTCGTTCGAGAGCGAGGTATCGTTCTCCCACGCTGGCGGCATCATCGAAACTACTGCGTTGATCAGATCGAGGTTATCTTCCATCAAACGGCTATGGATGCTCTGGTCGAGACGCGAACTGTCGGACTGACCTTTTGGACGCACGATTTTTTTACCGCGCGCCAGCATCAGTGCCGCTTCGGCAATGCGGTTTTTACGATCGGTGTTCAGCTCGCCGTTGTGCGCCATTAAGCGGAATGGCTGCGCCATGGTGGTATGCGGATCGGTGTTGGTCGAGAAACGGGTGTGGAAGAACAGCCCGCGCACCTGATGATCGGCATCGGTCAAATCTTTGAAGTAAGGAATCACTTCGTTGGAGTTCAGACGCGCTTTAAATACCTGCGTGCGCGAAGAGAGCGACAGCGGATAGAGGCCGCCGAATTCGCTTTCGGTAAAGGCGCGCGCTTCGATATCCAGCAGCGCGCGATAAATCTGGCGCTCGAATTCGAGTTGTTCAGTCACTTCCTGCGGCGCGGCAAAAATCCACTGCACAATCGGCAGCTGGAATTGCAGGGCGGCCGGGCGCGTCACGCTGCCGTCCAGCGGCATATCGCGTTTCACTAATACCGGGAAGTTATGCGCCGCCAGCGTTTCTTCAACCAGACGCTCAGCATTTGCACGCAGCTCTGCGTCTTTTGGTACAAAGAAGTTACCGACGCCAAAACGGCCGGCTTCCAGCGCCAGACCGGTGACCTTGCGGAAGAAGTTCAGGGAGAGATCGACGTTCACACCCGCGCCATCGCCCACGCCTTCGGCAGACATGCCGCCTCGGTGCGGAACCGTGCACAGCGCGCTATGGGCCATCCGCAGAATCTCATGAGTCTGCTCGCCGTCCTTACGGGTAATGAAACCTACACCACAGCTGTCACTGCCAGCTGATGGGTCATACAAACCATAGGGATTCGGTTTTTGCGTGGACATTGAGAGTCTCCTTAAACTTCTTTTGACATTACCTGCATTATTTCGTGTACCGCAGCGTGACAATGTAAGCCAGCGCGGCGGTATCAATTCTTGTGCCGCTCAGTAAAGAGCAGGCGTCGCAGCACCGAGCAAGGGCTCTCAAGACACTGTTGTCACGTCCTTAATGAGCTGCTCTTTTTATTCCGGTCTCTTTCGGGAGATAGCTTGCATCCAGAGGGAGGCTTCTTGCTGCATAGATATGCCGAGACACAGGCCCACCAGGAAAGCTTCCAGTGGAATTCCAACTTATCGGGAAAGCGAACTCAGGTCAAATAGCCAGCTTTGATGCGGGTAATAGGCTTTCTTGTCACTTAATTAAATGATTAATAAGAATTTATTGCGTAAATTTATGTCAATATCCCGCTGCGCATTCCCCCAGGAAGTGTGAGCCGTCTCACTGTGACCCAGCCCTCTAATATCCAAACAATGCTGGCAGAAAGGGTTATAACAGCATTTAATGCTGTTAGGGGCAGTTGATACACAGCATGTATCTGTTTTTCTTATGGCGTCATATTTGAATCAAAATGGCGCTGCCATTAGTAAAATTAATCACGCAAAGCATGCGTAGAAAGTCATTTAAATTGAATAGGTATGCAATAAAGAGGTGCAACCATCAGGATGAATGGCTGCCAGGGTGCTGATTAGCACCGGATGTTGAGGAAAGGTTCGCAAAAGCGCGGCCCTCCAGATTATTCAGTTGGCAGAATTAGTCAAGCGCTTTGCGCATATAGAAGGGAACGTCGGCGAAATCACGCTGCGATGCACCATTACAGGGCATAACCTGCGCGATATGGCCGGGTGAAGCGGGGCAGCGCAGCGATAATTACGCTATCATGAGCCAGATTTCGTTCAGGGAGCTCGTAATGAAACAGATTCGTCTTTTAGCGCAGTACTACGTTGATTTGATGGTCAAACTCGGCCTGGTACGCTTTTCGCTGCTGTTAGCCTCAGCGCTGGTGGTGCTGGCGATGGTGGTACAGATGGCCGTCACCATGGTATTGCGTGGGCATGTGGAGAGCATCGACGTCGTCCGCTCCATCTTCTTCGGTCTGTTGATTACGCCCTGGGCGGTCTATTTCCTCTCAGTGGTGGTCGATCAGCTGGAAGAGTCGCGCCAGCGCCTGTCGAAACTGGTAGATAAGCTGGAAGAGATGCGTACGCGCGATCTCGAGCTGAACCAGCAGATGAAAGAGACCATCACCCAGCTTAATCAGGAAATTAACGACCGTATCAAAGCCGAGCAGGCGCGCGAGCAGGTGATGGATAAGCTGCGCGAAGAGATGGCACGACGCGAGCAGGCGCAAATCGAGCTGGAACAGCAATCCTCCTTCCTGCGCTCCTTCCTTGATGCGTCACCGGATTTGGTGTTCTACCGCAACATTGATAAGCAGTTCTCCGGCTGTAATCGCGCCATGGAACTGCTAACCGGCATGAGCGAAAAGCAGCTGATTGGCCTGACACCACGCGATATCTACGATGACGAAGCCGCGACCAAAGTGCTGGAAACCGATGAGAAGGTGTTCCGCCACAATGTGTCGCTAACCTACGAACAGTGGCTGCAATATCCCGACGGGCGCAAAGCCTGTTTCGAAATCCGTAAAGTGCCCTATTACGACCGTGTCGGAAAACGCAGTGGCCTGATGGGCTTTGGCCGCGACATTACCGAGCGTAAGCGCTATCAGGACGCGCTGGAGAACGCCAGCCGTGAGAAGACTACCTTTATTTCGACTATCAGCCATGAGCTGCGTACGCCGCTGAATGGCATCGTCGGACTGAGCCGCATCCTGCTGGATACCGATCTCAATCAGGAGCAGCTGAAGTACCTCAAAACCATCCACGTGTCGGCCATCACGCTGGGCAACATCTTCAATGATGTAATTGAAGTGGACAAAATCGAACGCCGCAAAGTGCAGCTGGATAATCAGCCGCTGGATTTCACCGGTTTCCTCGCCGATCTGGAAAACCTCTCCGGTCTGCTGGCGCAGCCAAAAGGGCTGAAATTTGTCATGGCGCCGGAGCTGCCGCTGCCCCATAAAATTTCGGCGGATGGCACGCGTCTGCGTCAGATTCTGTGGAACCTGATCGGCAATGCCGTGAAATTTACTCAGCAGGGCGAGATTGTGGTGCGCGTTGCCTATCGTCAGGATGAAACGCTGCACTTTGAAGTGCAGGATTCCGGCATGGGCATTCCGCAGGAAGAGCAGGATAAGATCTTCGCCATGTATTACCAGGTGAAAGATCAGCACGGCGGCAAGCCGGCGACGGGCACCGGCATTGGTTTAGCGGTCTCGCGTCGTTTAGCCCAGGCAATGGGCGGTGATATCAGCGTGAGTAGCGTCGCGGGGCAGGGTTCCTGCTTCACCGTGGAGATCAACGCGCCGCGCGTCGCTGAGGAAGTGGAAGACGACAATCTGGATGACAGCATGCCGTTACCGGCGCTGCACGTATTACTGGTGGAAGATATTGAACTCAACGTGATTGTTGCGCGCTCGGTACTGGAGAAGCTGGGTTGCAGCGTCGAGGTCGCGATGACCGGTACGGATGCGCTGGCGATGTTTGATCCGCAGGAGTTCGATCTGGTGCTGCTCGATATTCAGCTTCCGGATATGACGGGCCTCGACGTGTCGCGTGCCATCCATCAGCGTTACGCAGATGTGGCGCTGCCGCCGCTGGTGGCATTGACCGCCAATGTGCTGAAAGACAAAAAAGAGTATCTCGATGCCGGCATGGATGATGTGTTGAGCAAACCGCTTGCTGTGCCAGCGCTTACGGCGGTGATCAAGAAGTTCTGGGATTATCAGCCGGAGCTGGAAGAGATCGCCACCGAATCATCAGACGTGCAGTCGCGCACGCTGCTAGATGTGGCGATGCTGGAGCAATACATTGAACTGGTTGGCCCTGGATTGATTACCCAAAGCCTGACCATGTTTGAGCAGATGATGCCGGGCTATCTCGAGGTGCTGGATTCCAACATGATGGCGCGCGATCAAAAAGGCATTGCTGAAGAAGGGCACAAGATCAAAGGTGCGGCAGGTTCGGTTGGCTTACTGCATATACAGCAGTTGGCGAAGCAGATTCAGTCGCCGGAATTGCCAGCGTGGTGGGACAACGTGCAAGAGTGGGTCGATGAGTTAAAACAAGAGTGGCAGAAAGACGTGAACGTGTTACGTGAATGGGTAGCGGAGCGGGAAAAATTACAGGACGTTAGAAAAAAATGACCCCAGTCGAAACTGGGGTGCGCGAATACTGCGCCAACACCAGGGAAATGGGCACTGCTGCTATTATTAGAAATCGAATAAGAAAGCAGCAGTTCGGTATTGGTTAACGCTTCCAAATCACCTTAACAAATTCGCCAATGCTTGTGACAAGATTCATTAAATTGTGTGATGTTGAGCAGCGATTAAATACAGAAAACATTAATTTGCTGACACAGTCAAGCAAGGAATTAATTTCTTTGCCATATTGCACCTTTTTTGACCAATTGTTCTGCTTTTTGCCTGGTTTTGCTTCAGTCGTTAGCCGGAAAAGCCTGACTCGAGCATGGAAAATGTGATTCTGACAAAAAATTGAAGTTAAGTTAGATTAACATGCTGATATTGATGGATAAAGTCAGGTTTTCTTACGGCTTATCCAAAACGTTTTGGAAACCTTAAACGGAAAGTTCCAGTTTATAGTTTATTGAATAATGTAAACCAATTGTGCGGTAGATCGCTTTACCATCAATGAGGCCGAATGCAGGCAGGATCAGACAATTTTGGTCGCATTTTTCAGAATGGTCTCTGTAATCAATGAACAAGTTCGAACATCATAAAAAGTGATAGTTAAGCTTCATGAAAGCTTTTGCGTGAGCGATATCACATTCAGTTAAGTGTTCATGCACGCAGCGCCTGGTGCATTTAACATCATGGAACCGATTCCTTTTTGGCGGAAGTGCTTGATGTGATTGGCTCTAATAGAGGAACGTTGATTGCGCAGGCAACAATTTCACTGACGTTTTTGCCAATCAGAGGATAAAATTTAGTGGTTAATCGTTGGTATTAGCTATTGTGACTTGGGTGATTGATTAATACAGGGAACAGGTAAGAGAAAATTGCATGAGCAAGAGTAAAGGGACGCTGGGAAAACGTATTAAAGTGCTGATTGCTAAAGTGCTGCTGGCCTGGCTCGGCATCTGGTTAGCGGGCATTCTGCTGTTTGCTTTTTTACCGGTACCGTTCTCGGCGGTAATGGTGGAGCGGCAAATCGGTGCCTGGTTTACAGGGCGTTTTGATTATGTGGCGCACTCGGATTGGGTCGGCATGGATGAGATCTCGCCGTGGATGGCTTTAGCGGTTATCGCTTCTGAAGATCAAAAGTTTCCCGAGCATTGGGGCTTTGATGTTGATGCCATTCAATCAGTGCTGGATAACGATGGCAATGAACGCATGCGCGGAGCTTCAACCTTGTCTCAGCAGACGGCGAAAAACCTGTTTCTATGGGATGGCCGCAGCTGGGTACGTAAAGGGCTGGAAGCGGGACTCACGGTGGGAATCGAAACCGTGTGGACCAAGCGGCGCATCCTGACGGTTTATCTCAATATTGCAGAATTTGGCGATGGCGTATTTGGCGTGGAAGAGGCCTCACAGCGCTATTTCCATAAACCCGCCAGCCGCCTGACGATGTCTGAAGCCGCGTTACTGGCGGCGGTTCTACCCAATCCGATCCGCTTCCGTGCCGATGCGCCTTCAGGCTACACGCGACAGCGCCAGCAGTGGATTATGCGGCAGATGCGCCAGTTAGGCGGCGAGGGTTTCCTGAATCGTTACAAGCTGCATTGAAAGGCTTAATCTTCGTCAAAGCCCGCTTCAAACAGTTCGATGACCGCTGCCAGCGCCTGCTCTTCCTGCGGGCCGCTGGCTTCGATTTCAATATGACCGCCTTTCGCTGAGTCGAGCATCAGCAACGCAATCACGCTGCTGGCTTCCGCTTCGGTGCCCGATTCGTTACGCAGCAACACTTCAGCATCAAAACTCTGCACCAGCTCGAACAGCTTCATCGCTGGGCGCGCGTGCATGCCCAGCTTATTACGAATTTCAACGGTTTGCTTCACGGTCATGATTTGCGTTTTTCCAGAGTGCGATGACGAGACTGCACGTTTTTACCGCGTGAACGGAAATAATCCGCCAGTTGTTCCGCGATATACACCGAACGATGCTTACCGCCGGTACAGCCAATGGCGACGGTGAGATAGCTGCGGTTATTGGTTTCCAGCATCGGCAGCCACAGTTCCAGATAGCTGCGCGTTTGATAGATAAAATTGTGCACTTCGGTGTGACGATCGAGGAAGGCGGCCACTGGACGATCCAGACCGGTCATCGGACGCAGCTTAGGATCCCAGTGCGGGTTTGGCAGGAAGCGCACATCGAAAACATAATCGGCGTCGATCGGAATGCCGTGTTTGAAGCCGAATGACTCAAACACCATGGTCAGTTCACGCTCACGCTTGCCTAACAGGCGGGTACGCAGCATCTCCGCCAGCTCATGAACCGACATCTCAGAGGTATCGATAATCAGATCGGCGCGTGAGCGCAGTGGCTCCAGCAGATCGTTCTCTTCATCGATAGCACTCTCCAGCGACAAGTTTTTGCTGGAGAGCGGATGCAGGCGACGCGTATCGCTGTAGCGGCGAATCAACGTGTTGCGATCGGTATCAAGAAACAGCAGCTGCGGCGAAAAGGCATCGGGCAGATTGTTGAGCGCCGCTTCAAAGACTTCCGGTGATTCCGGCATGTTACGCACATCAATGCTGACTGCCGCAGAAATATTGCGTTCGGTTAAGGTATTCGCCAGCTCCGGTAGCAGGACTACCGGCAAGTTGTCGACACAGTAAAAGCCCATATCTTCGAGGGCACGCAGCGCGACTGATTTTCCTGAGCCTGACCGACCGCTAACGATCATCAGCACCATCACATTTCTCCCGTTTTAAACCGGCGAATACGCCGGTAAAAGTGTTTCTCGCTTAAGAGTGTGCTTCCTGAGCTTCTGTGATAATGGCGTAGAGCTCTTGGTCGCTCTGTGCCGCGCGCAAACGACGACAGACGGTTTTATCTGCGAGGCGTTTGGCAACCAGCGAAAGCGTGTGTAAGTGGGTTTTACACTGGTCCGCGGGTACCAGCAGGGCAAACAGCAGGTCAACCGGCTGATTATCTACCGCATCAAAAGCGATAGGCTGATCGAGGCTAATAAACACGCCGACAGCGCGTAAGGTGTCCTCTTCCAGCTTGCCATGTGGAATGGCGATGCCGTTACCAATACCGGTACTGCCCATGCGTTCGCGGGTCAGGATGGCTTCGAAAAGCGTCTGGTGCGGCAGATTGAGCTGCTTCGCTGCCAGCTCGCTGATAATCTCCAGCGCGCGTTTTTTACTCTGGCAGTGTACGCCGCTACGGGTACAGTCCAGTGATAGGACCGAGCTCAATTCCAGTGTTAGATCGTTGTTCATCATCGTTTCACTTGCGAGTTCACATAGCCGCGAGTTTCAGGCAATTGATTTCATTACCGTTCACCCGCTGGCGCTTGCGCAGATGACAAAACGGGGCGGTAAGTTCCGCCCCATTTATGCTCTAAGTGCCGAATCAGTCAGCACTCTGCAAGCGTGAAGGTTAGTGTTTTTTCAGTTTGTCTTTGTGTTTGGTCAGCTGACGGGAAAGTTTATCGATTAACCCGTCGATGGCCGCGTACATGTCTTCCGCTTCCGATGTGGCATGCAGCTCTCCGCCGTTAACGTGCAGTGTTGCATCCGCAACCTGCGTCACCTTCTCTACCTTCAGAACAATATAAACCTGATTGATACGATCAAAATAATGTTCCAGTTTGGCAAATTTGGTATTTACAAATTCACGCAGAGGTTCGGTAATTTCAACATTAAGTCCGGTAAGGTTTAGCTGCATAGGTCTTCCTTCTTCGTTCGGTCAAACCAATTGCTTGCGCTGGTTTGATGGCGGTATAGATAAAGACTCGCGATATTTAGCAACCGTACGTCGCGCAACCATGATGCCCTGTTCAGACAACATGGAGGTCAGTTTGCTGTCGCTCAAGGGTTTTGCGGGGTTTTCCGCCGAGATTAATTTTTTCACTAATGCACGAATCGCCGTGGAAGAGGCTTCGCCGCCGCCTTCGGTGTTGACGTGACTGGAGAAAAAATACTTCAGTTCAAAGATGCCACGCGGGCTGTGTAAATACTTTTGCGTGGTCACGCGGGAAATGGTGGATTCATGCATATCAACAGCTTGAGCGATATCCGCCAACACCATCGGACGCATGTACTCCTCACCCTGCTCAAAAAACGCCTGCTGCTGTTCAACGATACAGCGTGTCACTTTCAGCAGCGTGTCGTTGCGGCTCTCCAGGCTCTTAATCAGCCACTTGGCTTCCTGTAAGTTGCTGCGAATAAACTGGTTATCGCTTTCATTACGGCCAGCTCCGCCCATCGCCGCATACTGCTGATTGATTTTCAGGCGCGGCATGCTGTCCGAATTGAGTTCAACCGTCCAGCGCTTGCTGATTTTGCGCACCAGAACATCGGGAATGACATATTCCGGTTCGCTGGTGTTAATTGACTGGCCTGGGCGCGGATCGAGTGACTGAATCAGCAGCATCGCCTCTTTCAGCACTTCTTCCTTCAGACGGGTTACGCGCATTAGGCTGCGGAAATCATGGTTGGCCAGCAGATCGAGATGTTCGCTAACAATCAGGCGTGCTTCCGCCAGCATGGGCGTGTCGGCAGCATATTGCGACAGCTGGACTAACAGGCAATCACGCAAATCACGTGCACCGACGCCGATTGGATCAAAACGCTGCACGCGCTTGAGCACGGCTTCGACTTCTTCCAGCGCCAGCTCTTCATCACCAATGCTGTCATAAATGTCTTGTAAGCTGACGGTGAGGTAGCCGGTGTCATCAATGGCATCAACAATTGACGTGGCAATCGCGCGATCGGTATCAGTGAACGGCGTTAACTCAACCTGCCACATCAGGTAATCCTGCAGCGATTGGGTGGTTTCGCCTTGGTAGATCGGCAGTTCGTCATCCTGGTAATCGGTGCCGGTGCCTGACGGTGTGCCTGCGGTGTAGATTTCGTCCCAGGTAGCGTCGAGCGGAAGCTCTTCAGGCATATCTTTCTGCTCAAGCGCTTCGCGCGTGTCTAACGAATCACTTTCCTGATCCTGAAATTCACGTGCGTCAACTTCTTCGTGCAGTTCGGTTTGTTCAAGCAGCGGATTGCTTTCCAGCGCCAGTTGCAGTTCTTGCTGGAGTTCAAGCGTAGAGAGTTGCAGCAAGCGAATGGCTTGCTGCAACTGTGGAGTCATCGCCAGCTGTTGGCTGAGCCTGAGTTGCAAACCTTGCTTCATAATTCGGTAAGAATTTCCTAAGCAAACGTAGGGTGTTACAACACCTTATCAGAGTCTGAACTCTTCGCCCAAATAAACACGCTTAACCTGCTCATCTACAAGAATTTCATCAGGCGTGCCATGGGCAATTAAATGTCCCTGGCTGACGATATAAGCGCGTTCACACACCGCGAGGGTTTCACGCACGTTGTGGTCGGTAATCAGCACGCCAAGGCCGCTGTCACGCAGATGCTCGATGATTTTCTTGATGTCGATAACCGAGATCGGGTCAACACCGGCAAAAGGTTCGTCCAGCAGGATGAATTTCGGATTAGCCGCCAGCGCGCGGGCAATTTCCACACGACGGCGTTCACCACCCGACAGCGCCTGGCCCATGCTGTCGCGCAGATGGCCAATATGGAACTCTTCCATCAGCTCGTTGGCCCGATCCTGACGCTGTTCTTCGGTTAAATCATCACGGATCTGCAGCACAGCCATCAGGTTGTCGTACACGCTCAGGCGACGGAAGATCGAGGCTTCCTGCGGCAGATAGCCGATGCCGCGACGGGCGCGCGCATGCAGCGGCAGAATGCTGATGTCTTCATCATCAATCACGATGCGGCCGGCATCGCGCGGCACAATACCCACCACCATGTAAAAGGTGGTGGTTTTACCGGCACCGTTTGGGCCCAGCAGGCCGACAATCTCGCCGGATTTTACCTGCAGGCTAACATCTTCCACCACGCGGCGGCCTTTGTAGGCTTTCGCCAGGTTTTCAGCGATTAGTGTAGCCATAGCAATCAGTTACTCTTTTTAGGGCTCGCGGACGAACCGTTTTTGTCCTGCAGCTGCGACGGTACCAAAACGGTAGTCACGCGCTTGCTGTCGCCCTGGCTGAACGCCTGCATCTTCTGCTCTTTCACCAGGTAAGTGATGCGGTCGCCTTTGATGTTGCTGTCCTGCTGCTGAATGAAGGCATTGCCGGTCAGCTCAACAAAATCGTTCGCCAATTCATAGTGCAGTTTACTTGCGTGGCCTTGCACCGGCTTACCGTTATCCTGCATCTGATAGAAGGTGGCTGGCGTGCCGTAAGCATCAACAATGGTTTTTTTGCTATCGCCGCCCGGACGAGTGACCACCACTTTATCGGCGGTAATCTTGATGGAACCCTGCGTCACAATTACGTTGCCGGTAAAGGTCGCGACGTTGCCCTGCAGATCCAACGCCTGGTTAACGGAGTCGATATTTACCGGTTTGTCTGAGTCGCCGGTTAATGCCAGCGCAGGCAGGCTCGTTGCCAGCAGCGTACTCACCAGCAATAACTTAAGGCTATTTTTGTTCATTTTGAATTTCATAGGAAGTTTTGACCTTTTCAAGCAGCTCAGCATGTTTCGTCCGTAAATTGCCGCGCATTTTCATGCCAGTGGAATTAAAACTGCGGCCAAAAAGGGTGACTTGATCGTCAGATGTCACATCCTGGGTGACCAAATTAACCTGAGCGTTATCGGTAAGGATGCGCTCAAGCTGTGAATCCTGAGTCAAAGAATTGACTACAACGTTGCCGTAAAGATAAAGCATACGATCTTTGGTCAGCTTTGCCTTATCGGCGCGCACCGACCATGTCGCCACTTTATTAACGTCATAGGTGGTCATCACCGGATTATCGAACCAACTTATCTCATCGGCAGCAAAGTAGGTCACTTTATCGGAGACCAGCTTATAGCCCAGCGCGCCTGTGGGGTTATACACCACCGTGTTCGATTTCTCGCTGGTGTAGGTTGGCGCTTGATCGTTGGTTGCCACCGGCGTTCTGTCGTCATCCTGGTTGGTGAGATTCCAGCCGATCAGCACTAAGGCGATCAAGGCCAGGATCAGCGTCATCCAACGCCTGCTCTTACTCATATTGATTGCCCTTTGGCATCCTCAAATTTGTTCTGCGCCATCAAAATCAGATCGCACAACTCACGTACCGCACCGCGGCCACCGGCAATGCGGGTCACATAATGCGCGCGCGGCAGTAAAATCGGGTGAGCATCAGCAACGGCAACGCTCAAACCCGCCTGCGCCATTACCGGCCAGTCGATCAGGTCATCGCCAATGTAGGCGACCTGATCGGCCGTTAATGACAGTTTATCCAGGAGTTCCCGCCAGGCCAAAAGCTTATCCGATTGTCCCTGGTAAAGATGCGTAATGCCGAGCGTCTTACAGCGATCTTCCAGCAGTTTTGCTTTGCGGCCGGTAATAATAGCCACTTCGACGCCGGAGGTCAGCAGGCAACGCACGCCATAACCATCACGCACGTTAAAAGCTTTCAGCTCTTCACCGCTGTTGCCCATATAAATGACGCCATCGGACATCACGCCATCAACGTCACAAATCAGCAGGCGAATCTTCGCAGCACGCGCCATGACGTCCGCGCTCACCGGACCGTAGCAAGTCTCGACCATCGCCGTTTCAGCACTCATTATTTCTTCCTGTTAGACCACGCCAGCGCGCAGCATGTCATGCATATGTACCACACCGAGCAGGCGATCGTCATCGGCCACCAGCAGGGCGGTGATGTTTTTGTTTTGCATCAAATTAAGGGCGTCAACGGCCAGCATATTGGGGCGCACGCGAATGCCGCCGCTGGTCATCACTTCCTGAATGGTGGCTTTCTGGAAATCGATGCCCATATCAAACACGCGACGCAAGTCACCATCGGTGAAGATGCCTTCGATTTTCATTAGGTCATCGACGATCACCGTCAAACCGAGATTCTTACGGGTAATTTCCAGCAGCGCATCCCGCATCGACGCATCACGGCTTACGTGCGGGATCTCATCGCCGCTGTGCATGATATCGCTAACGTGTAGCAGCAGTTTGCGGCCCAGCGCACCGCCGGGATGCGACAGCGCAAAATCTTCCTGGGTAAATCCGCGCGCTTCCAATAACGCCACGGCCAGCGCATCGCCCATCACTAAAGTCGCGGTGGTGCTGGTGGTTGGTGCCAGGCCGAGCGGACAAGCCTCCTGCGGCACTTTCACGCACAGATGCACATCTGCAGCGCGGCCCATCGCGCTCTCAGGACGGCCGGTGATACAAATCAGCTGCACTTTCTGACGCTTTAACACCGGCACCAACGCAAGGATTTCTCCGGATTCACCGCTGTTAGAAATCGCGATAACCACATCATTGGTGCTGACCATCCCGAGATCGCCGTGGCTGGCTTCGCCGGGATGCACAAAGAACGAGGGTGTACCGGTGCTGGCAAAAGTCGCGGCCATTTTTTTCCCGATATGCCCGGATTTGCCCATGCCCATCACCACCACTTTGCCGCGGCAGGCAAAGATCATCGCGCAGGCGCGATCGAAATCATCATTGATATATTGATCAAGCTGCTCCAGCCCTTCGCGTTCGATGCGCAGCACCGCTTTGCCTGCTTGCTGAAAATCGAAATCCGGTTGCTGATGTGACATGGTCAGTCCGTCCTTAATAGCTTGTGATAAGCATGGGGCTCAGCCATAGCCACAGCACCCACGCGATAAAACCACCTAATAATAGTGTGCCTGCGATACGACCAATACGGCGTTTGCGCAGCAGGCAGAGCAGGGCGAACAGTACGCTCACTGCCAGCATCACCCAGTAATCACGTGCGAAGGCATGCGCATCAACGCTGCCGGGATGAATCAGCGCCGGCAGGCCGAGAACAATCGCCAGATTGAAAATATTGGCGCCGATCAGGTTACCGATCGCGATATCGTCCTCACCTTTCAGCGCGCCAGCCACCACGGTGGCCAGTTCGGGCAAACTGGTGCCGACGGCGATTAGCGTCAGGCCCATCACCAGTTCGCTCACACCAAAGTAGTCGGCAAAGACGGTAGCGTTGTCGATCACCATACGCGTCGACATCGGCAAAATAATCAGTGCAACCGCCAGCCACAGAAAGGCCACGGTGTTGCCTGCCTCATCGCGCGGCAGCTCCGCCAGCTGTTCGCGGGTTAGCGTGTCGTTGTTATCGCGTTCAGCACGGCGAGCAATGCGAATCACCACCAGCAGATAACCCAATGCAATCAGCAGTAACGCTATGCCGTCGAGTCGACTTAAATAGTTATCAAACAGCATGATGCCGCTGAGCAGTGAGACTAGCAGCATTAATGGCAATTCGCGCCGAATCAGATTGGAGTGTACTGTCAATGGGTGGAGCAGTGCCGCGCCGCCCAGAATTAATAGAATATTGGTGATGTTCGAGCCCAACGCGGTGCCAACCGCTAAATCCATCTGCCCATGCTGTGCGGCCGAAAACGAGACGATCAATTCCGGTAATGATGTGCCAATGCTCACCACCGTCATACCAATGATCAGCGGTGGGATGCCAAAGGATCGACAGAGGATCGCGGCGCTAAATACCAAACGGTCGGCACCGTAAACCAGTAATATCAATCCGATAAACAGCAAGGCAGAGGCTACGAACATTAAAAATCCTTGATGGATGGAGGTGTCGGCGAACCTTGTCCGACGGGTAAAAACATTCTGCACGCACTAACAGGCGCTGATTTTGACTGTCTGAGAGGCAAAAGTAAATTTTAAGGCCGTTTTCGCCACACTAAGTGGGTAAGTTTCTGTAAAACTATCGTGCATTCGAGGCTACCAGGCTACCATCCACAGCTTTGATAGCGCCCGATCCGCATAAAGAGGTAAAGATGATCCAGCAGCAAACGAATCTGGTTGAGGTTCGTGGCGTCAGTTTCACGCGCGGAGATCGTACTATCTTCGACGACATCTCGTTAACGGTACCTGCCGGTAAAGTCACCGCGATTATGGGCCCGTCTGGAATTGGCAAAACCACATTATTGCGTCTGATCGGTGGGCAATTACAGCCCGATAAAGGCGAGATTTGGTTCCGCGATCAAAATATCCCGATGCTTTCCCGCACCAAATTGTACGAAGCGCGTAAAAAAATGAGCATGCTGTTTCAGTCCGGCGCGCTGTTTACCGATCTCAACGTGTATGAAAACGTTGCCTGGCCGTTGCGTGAACATACGCAGCTGCCGCCAGAGCTGTTGCACAGCACCGTATTGATGAAGCTGGAAGCGGTGGGTTTGCGTGGAGCCGCTAAACTAATGCCTGCCGAACTTTCTGGCGGTATGGCCCGCCGTGCGGCGCTGGCGCGCGCTATCGCGCTGGAACCCGAACTGATCATGTTCGATGAGCCTTTTGTCGGCCAAGATCCGATTACCATGGGCGTGCTGGTGAAGTTAATTGACGAACTGAATCATGCCCTGGGCCTGACCTGCATCGTGGTTTCACACGATGTGCCTGAGGTCTTGAGCATTGCCGATCATGCCTATATTGTTGCCGGACAAAAAATCATTGCTCAGGGTAGCGCGCCGGAACTGCGGGAAAATCCCGATCCGCGTGTGCGCCAGTTTATCGAGGGTCATGCGGATGGTCCGGTGCCTTTCCGCTTTGCCGCTGGCGATTATCTCAGCGACTTGACCCGCTCAGGGAGAACGTAAACTGATGTTGTTACAGGCGCTAGCGTCATTTGGACGTCAGGGAATCAATACCTGTGCCGCTTTTGGCCGCGCAGGCCTCATGTTATTTCATGCGTTAGTCGGTAAGCCGGCGTTTCGTCGCCATGCGCCGCTGCTGGTGAAACAGCTGTATAGCGTGGGCGTGTTATCGTTACTGATCATCGTGGTATCTGGCTTGTTTATTGGCATGGTGCTGGGGCTGCAAGGCTATCTGGTGCTCACCACTTACAATGCGGAAACCAGCCTTGGCATGCTGGTGGCGCTCTCGCTGCTGCGTGAGCTCGGTCCGGTCGTCACGGCGTTGCTGTTTGCAGGCCGTGCGGGTTCAGCGTTAACCGCTGAAATCGGGCTGATGAAAGCCACCGAACAGCTCTCCAGCATGGAGATGATGGCCGTCGATCCGCTACGTCGCGTGGTATCACCGCGCTTCTGGGCCGGATTTATCAGCATGCCGTTGCTGGCGTTGATCTTTACCGCCGTTGGTATTGCCGGTGGCGCGCTGGTTGGCGTGAGCTGGAAAGGGATCGATCCCGGTTTCTTCTGGTCGGCGATGCAGAACGCGGTAGATTTCCGCACTGATGTCGTTAACTGCATGATCAAAAGCGCAGTCTTTGCCGTCACGGTAACCTGGATCGCGCTGTTTAATGGCTATGATGCCATCCCGACCTCGGAAGGGATCAGTCGTGCGACAACGCGTACCGTGGTGCATGCTTCACTGGCGGTACTCGGTTTGGATTTTGTGCTGACAGCACTGATGTTTGGGAATTGATGCAATGCAAAGCAAGAAAAACGAAATCTGGGTTGGCGTCTTCATGCTGGCTGCGCTGCTGGCGCTGTTATTCCTCGGCCTGCGCGTTGCCGATCTCAAAACTATCGGCACCGAACCAACGTGGAAGATGTATGCCACCTTCGATAATATCGGCGGACTGAAAGTCAGTTCTCCGGTGAAAATTGGCGGCGTGTTGATTGGCCGGGTGTCAGATATTGCGCTGGATGAGAAAACCCTCTCACCGCGTGTGACCATGGATATTAGCGATAAATACGCTGATAAAATTCCCGACACCAGCTCATTAGCCATCCGCACTCAAGGCCTGCTCGGTGAGCAGTTCCTGGCGCTGAATTTAGGTTTTGACGATCCCGAGCTTGGCTCTTCTATGCTGAAAGATGGCGGCACGCTGCGTGACACCAAGTCGGCGCTGGTGCTGGAAGACCTGATCGGTCAATTCCTCTATAAAAGCGGCGATAATAAATCTGACGATAAATCACAGGGTGCGCAGAGTGCACCGGCAGCACCTGCAACAACGGAATAACCTACGAGGTAAAACATGATGTTTAAACGTTTACTGATGATTGCCCTGTTGGCAATCGCACCGCTGGCAGCCAACGCCGCAGCGGATCAAACTAATCCTTACAAGCTGATGAACGAAGCGGCGGAAAAGACCTTCACCCGCCTGAAAAACGAACAGCCGAAGATTAAGCAGGATCCGAACTATCTGCGCGAAGTGGTACGTCAGGAACTGATGCCGTACGTACAGATAAAATATGCCGGTGCGTTGGTTCTTGGTCGCTATTATCGCGATGCGACACCGGCGCAACGTGATGCCTACTTTGCCGCGTTCGGTGATTATCTGGCACAGGCTTACGGCCAGGCGCTGGCGCTGTACAATGGTCAAACCTACCAGATTCAGCCGGAGCAGCCGATTGGCGATGCCAATATCGTGGCGATTCGCGTCACCATCATCGATCCTAATGGGCGTCCGCCTGTGCGTCTCGATTTCCAGTGGCGTAAGAACAGCCAAACCGGCAACTGGCAGGCGTATGATATGGTGGCCGAAGGCATCAGCATGATCACCACGAAACAGAATGAGTGGGGCGATCTGCTGCGTACCAAAGGCATTGATGGCTTGACGGCTCAGCTGAAAACCTATGCCGCACAGCCGATCACCCTGGATAAAAAGCAATAATGAGTGAACCGTTAAGCTGGCAGCGCACTGCCAGCACGCTGGCCTTAAGCGGCAAATTAGATCGTGATACTTTGCTGACCTTGTGGCAGGAACGTGACACTGCGGTGGCGGATATCACCACCATTGATGTCGCCGGGCTGGAAAGGGTGGATTCAGCAGGTTTAGCGCTGCTGGTGCATCTGAGTGAAATTGCGCGTGCCCAAGGCAGCGCGCCACTTTTCTCTGGAATCTCCGATAAACTCCAGTCGCTGATCACACTGTATAACCTGCAGCAGATTATTGTTTCTGCGGAAAAAATCGCCTGATCTGCGGATGTCGATGCTAAGCCCCTGATTTTTTCAGGGGCTTTTGCGTATTTAAGAGTCAGGCGCTTTCCTCTAAGATGGCAGCCTTATTATTATTAAGTGAAGTAACGAGCGATGGAAAATAGTGAAGTTCAGGCCGTGCTGATGCAGGCGCTGGCATTAGAAGAAGTACACGTACTCAGCAACGATGGCAGCCATTTTCAGGTCATCGCGGTGGGCGAAATGTTCGGCGAACTGAGCCGCGTGAAGAAGCAGCAGGCTGTGTACGCGCCGCTGATGGAATATATTGCGGATAACCGTATTCATGCGGTTTCCATCAAAACTTATACCCCAGCCGAGTGGGCGCGCGACCGTAAACTCAACGGTTTTTAAGTGCCTCACCGGTTGTTTTATTGATAGATAATTGAGAGCGGTGTTAATGGACAAATTTCGTGTGCAAGGCCCCACCCGTTTAAGTGGTGAAGTGACCATTTCCGGGGCGAAGAATGCTGCGTTGCCGATTCTGTTTGCTGCGCTGCTGGCTGAAGAGCCGGTAGAGATTCAGAACGTACCGAAGCTGCGTGATATCGATACCACCATGAAGCTGCTGAATCTGCTGGGTGCGCGCGTTGAGCGCAATGGTTCGGTCCACGTTGATGCTCGCGAAGTTAATGTTTTCAGTGCGCCATACGATTTAGTGAAAACCATGCGTGCTTCGATCTGGGCGCTGGGTCCGCTGGTGGCGCGTTTTGGTCAGGGCCAGGTTTCACTGCCGGGCGGCTGCGCTATCGGTGCACGCCCAGTCGATCTGCACATTACTGGCCTGGAACAGCTGGGTGCGGAAATTAAGCTGGAAGAGGGCTACGTTAAAGCTTCTGTCAATGGCCGTCTGAAGGGCGCGCATATCGTGATGGATAAAGTGTCTGTCGGCGCTACCGTTACCATCATGAGCGCGGCCACGCTGGCCACCGGCATCACCATCATTGAGAACGCCGCGCGTGAGCCGGAGATTGTCGATACGGCAAACTTCCTCAACACGCTGGGTGCGAAAATCACCGGCGCGGGCACAGACAAAATCACCATTGAAGGTGTTGAGCGTCTGGGCGGCGGCGTTTATCGCGTGCTGCCAGATCGTATCGAAACCGGTACATTCCTGGTCGCAGCAGCCATTTCACGGGGCAAAGTTGTTTGCCACAACACGAAGCCAGATACGCTGGATGCCGTGCTGTCTAAATTGCGTGAGGCTGGTGCAGAGATCGAAGTGGGCGAAGATTGGATCAGCCTGGATATGCACGGTAAGCGTCCAAAAGCGGTGAATATCCGTACCGCGCCGCATCCTGGCTTCCCTACTGACATGCAGGCGCAGTTCACACTGTTGAACCTGGTGGCAGAAGGTACCGGTGTGATTACCGAAACCATCTTCGAAAACCGCTTTATGCATATCCCTGAGCTGATTCGTATGGGCGCGCACGCGGAAATTGAGAGCAATACAGCGATTTGTCATGGCGTAGAAACCTTGTCGGGCGCGCAGGTGATGGCCACCGATCTGCGTGCATCAGCGAGTCTGGTGCTGGCGGGTTGTATCGCGGAAGGCACCACGATAGTGGATCGTATCTATCACATCGACCGTGGCTACGAGCACATCGAAGATAAGTTGAAAGCGATGGGTGCAAATATCGAGCGCGTAAGCGGCGAATAATTTCTGCTTCGTAGATCAAAAAAACCAGTCACGGCAACGCGGCTGGTTTTTTTTCATTGGTATTACAGTCAGATCTTTTTACGATCCTTCGGCGATCGTATGCACTTCTTGCGATCCAATAACTGGCCGGTAACAGGATCGTAATATCGGCTTGGCCAGATGTCTGCCGGATGAACCTTGATCGCATTGGCGATTAGCCACTCACCTTTGGGCCAGGGACGCGACAGCGCATTGGCCAGCGTTGAGGAGCTGAGCCCTGATTCGCGTGACAGCGCTGCCAGTGATGTGCCTTTCTTACGTAATGCAGCAATGATATCTGCCGGGTGCCAATCCGCTTTCCTTGTGTACATAACTCTCTTCTCCGTGTCCGTGTTATTACTTCATCTCCGCTGTAAAAAGGCTCTCCCGTGGCAGAGATATCTGGAAAAAACCCGCGTTTTTATAGCAAATGTTTCCCGTAATTTTCCAGTAAATGTTTGGCCGGCGCACGAAACTGCGTCGCTTTTCGCAAAAGCGATGCAAGAGATGTAAGTAAAAAGGGAGAAGAGTGAGGAAGGAAACGGGGCCAGAGAAGGCCCCCGTTGAAATCAGAAATCGCGCTGTACTGACATGTGCGCCAGCGCTTCGAGGGCGCTGCGCCACGGGCTTTCGGGTAATACCTGCAGTGCTGCGATGGCTTTATCTGCCTCTTCTTCAGCGCGTTTGCGCGTCCACTCCAGCGAGCCAGTCTGTTGCATCGCTGCCAGCACCGGTTCCAGCAGATGACGACCGTTACCTTCTTCAATGGCTTTACGGATCATCTGTGCCTGCTCAAGCGTTCCGTTGTGCATCGCGTGCAGCAATGGCAGCGTCGGTTTACCTTCGCTCAGGTCATCACCGGTATTTTTGCCCAGCGTTTCACCATCTGCGCTGTAATCCAGCAAATCATCAATTAACTGGAAAGCGGTTCCAAGGTAGCGACCATAATCCTGTAACGCCTTTTCCTGCGCGGGCGTCGCCTCAGCTAAAATCGCCGACGCTTGCGAAGCAGCTTCGAACAGGCGAGCGGTTTTGCTGTAGATCACCCGCATATAGCTCTCTTCAGTGATATCGGGATCGTTGCAGTTCATTAACTGCAGCACTTCTCCTTCGGCGATCACGTTGACCGCTTCCGACATCAGCGCAAGGATCTTTAAGGATCCCATGCTGGTCATCATCTGGAATGAGCGCGTATAGATAAAATCGCCCACCAGCACGCTTGCCGCATTACCGAACGCGGCGTTAGCGGTGGCTTTGCCACGGCGCATATCGGATTCATCCACCACATCATCGTGCAGCAGCGTCGCCGTATGGATAAATTCGATCAGCGCCGCATTAGTGATGTGCAACGATCCCTGATAATTCAGCGCGCGTGCCGACAGCACAGCGATCATCGGACGGATGCGTTTGCCCCCGCCGCTGATGATGTAATAGCCCAACTGGTTAATCAGTGAGACTTCTGAATTCAGCTGCTCGAGGATGGTCTGGTTGACGGCCGCCATGTCCTGCGCGGTTAATTCATTAATCTGTTCTAAGTTCATTCGTCTTTTCAGCTTTACTCGTTTTTTGCATGGTAAGCGCTTTACACAGCGTGAGTTCAGGTAATCTGTTACTGATTGTACTTGAAAAATCGGGTTGCGAAACGTTTGCATTCGCCTTGCGCTTTTTTTCTGCAAGAGAGTGCAAAGTGCTCTTGTCTTCTGCTGGAGTATTGCGTAGAATTCGCGCCCTATTGTGAATATTTATCGCGCCGCCTGATGAATAGAAAGGCACGCGCAGAAGCGGAGTTTTATATGTACGCGGTTTTCCAAAGTGGTGGTAAACAACACCGAGTAAGCGAAGGTCAGACCGTTCGCCTGGAAAAGCTGGACATCGCAACCGGTGAAACCATTGAGTTTGACCAGGTTCTGATGATCGCAAATGGCGAAGACGTGAAAATCGGCGCGCCACTGGTTTCAGGCGGTGTGATCAAGGCAGAAGTTGTTGCTCACGGTCGTGGCGAGAAAATTAAAATCGTTAAGTTTCGTCGTCGTAAACACTACCGTAAGCAAGCTGGTCACCGTCAGTGGTTCACAGATGTGAAAATCACTGTGATCGGCGCGTAAGAGGAGATCTGACAAATGGCACATAAGAAGGCTGGTGGCTCGACCCGTAACGGTCGCGACTCCAACGCAAAACGTCTGGGTGTAAAACGTTTCGGTGGCGAATCTGTTCTGGCAGGTAGCATCATCGTTCGTCAGCGTGGCACTAAATTCCACGCAGGTAGCAACGTAGGTTGTGGTCGTGACCACACCCTGTTTGCAACCGCAGACGGCAAAGTAAAATTCGAGATTAAAGGCCCGAACAACCGTAAATATATCAGCATCGTTGCTGAGTAAGGTTGTCGTGCTGCAGACGTCTAACGTCTGAATACACGAATGAAAGGCCCCGCAGCTTTGCGGGGCTTTTTACATTCTGCTACTGAGCTTGCTGGATAACAGTTACGCTTTAGCACAGTTGTTGTACAATTTATGTACTCCTGGCTTTGCCAGTCTTGTATTATCCGCCGTCGGTCAGCGCAGAAGACCCTGGCGGACCCGTTTGCGGCCTGCAAGCTGCCGTGAACGACAGCGTGACGGAGAAATAAAATGAAGTTTGTAGATGAAGCGACGATCCTTGCGGTCGCGGGTGATGGTGGCAATGGTTGCGTAAGCTTCCGCCGTGAAAAATATATTCCAAGAGGCGGCCCGGATGGCGGCGACGGCGGCGACGGCGGCGACGTGTATTTGTTGGCGGATGAAAACCTCAACACCCTGATCGATTATCGCTTTGAAAAGTCTTTCCGTGCCGAACGTGGCCAGAATGGCCAAAGCCGTGATTGCACCGGTAAACGTGGTAAAGACATTATCGTTAAAGTGCCCGTTGGTACCCGCGTAATTGACCAGGGTACCGGCGAAACGCTGGGCGACATGACGCGTCATGAGCAGAAGCTGATGGTGGCGAAAGGCGGCTGGCATGGCCTTGGTAACACGCGCTTTAAATCCTCAGTTAACCGTTCCCCGCGTCAAAAAACCATGGGAACACCGGGCGAGAAGCGTGATCTGCAACTGGAACTGATGCTGCTGGCTGACGTTGGTATGTTGGGTCTGCCGAATGCCGGTAAATCGACCTTTATTCGCTCGGTATCCGCAGCGAAACCCAAAGTTGCGGATTATCCGTTCACTACGCTGGTGCCAAGCCTTGGCGTGGTGCGTATGGACAATGAAAAGAGCTTTGTTGTCGCCGACATTCCGGGCCTGATTGAAGGCGCAGCGGATGGCGCAGGTCTGGGTATTCGCTTCCTGAAGCACCTTGAGCGCTGCCGCGTGCTGTTGCACCTGATCGATCTTGCCCCTATCGATGAATCTGATCCGGTAGAAAATGCCCGCATCATTCTCGGCGAACTGGAGAAATACAGCGATAAACTGTTCCAGAAGCCGCGCTGGTTAGTATTCAACAAATGTGACCTGCTGAGCCGCGAAGAAGCGGAAAGCCGTGCCAAAGCGGTAGTGGAAGCATTAGGCTGGGAAGAAAAATATTACCTAATCTCTGCGGCTAGCCATGATGGCGTGAAAGATCTTTGCTGGGATGTGATGAGCTTTATCATCGAAAATCCAAAAGAAGCCGAAGAAGAAGCTAAAGAGCCAGAGAAAGTGGCCTTCATGTGGGATGATTATCACCGTGAAGCCATGGAAACGGCGCAGGAAGTGGAAGAAAACGACGACTGGGATGACGACTGGGACGAAGAGGACGACGAAGGCGTCGAAATCATTTACCAGCGTTAATCGTACAAAAAAGCGGCCCGAAGGCCGCTTTTTTTATGTCTTAACCCAGCACCGCCACCGTCAATCTCGAGGTGCAGCACAGCTGATTGCGGGCGTTACGAATCTCAATCTGCCAGCTTTGATTACGCGCACCAAGGTGTAACGGGCGGCAAATACCGCGCACTTCACCGCTGCTTACTGCACGATGGTGGCTGGCGCTCACCTCAATCCCCACCACGCTTTTACCTTCTTCGATGCTGAGATAACCGGCAATCGATCCCATCGACTCCGCCAGCACCACAGAAGCGCCGCCGTGCAGCAGGCCAAACGGCTGATGCGTGCGGGCATCCACCGGCATGGTGGCTTCGAGATAATCTTCACCGATGGTGGTAAACACAATGCCAACGTGTGCCACCAGCGAGTTTTCACCCATCTTATTCAACGTTTCAACATCGACCGAACGTTTCCAGATTGCCATAACTTAGGATCCCAGCGTTGCGCCACCGTCGACCACAATATCCTGCAGCACCACGTGGCTGGCAAGATCCGACGCGAGGAACATCACGTTAGCAACGATCTCCTGCGGTTTAGCAATCTTACGCAGCGGGATCCCCAGCTTGTACTGATCCGGGAAACCATTGATCATCTCCTGCTCGGCTTCTGGCGTATGCCACAGGCTGCGTTGCATATCGGTATCGGTGGAACCCGGAGAAACGATATTGCAGCGCACGCCGTAAGGCGCCATCTCTAAACCCACGGTCAGACACAAGCTGCGCAACGCCGCTTTGGAAGCGCCATAAGCGGACATACCAAGGCGCGGCGCATGTGCCGCATTAGAGGCGATAGTCACAATCGCACCCGCACGCTGCTGGCGAAACACCGGCAAGGTTTGCTGGAACAGGTTGAACGCGCCGCCGGCATTCACCGCCAGACACGCCTGCCAATCGTCGAACGACAGTTCGTCGGTGCTGCCAATACGCAGGATGCCGGCACCGTTCACCAGCACATCGAGACGTGGCTGATCTGCCAGCAAACGCTGACAAACTGCTTTCACCTCGGCGGCGTTCGCCACATCCAGCACCTGCGTGGCGAAAGGATAGTCGGCCTGATCGAAACGCAGATCGAAGCCGATAACCTGCGCGCCCGCCTGATGGAAGCTCAGCGCGGTGTGGTAACCAATCCCTTTGCCTGCGCCAGTTACCCAGACGATTTTTCCACTGAAATCGAAAGTTGCACTCATTTAGCTGGCACCCGTGATAACAGCGCCCACCAGCCATCGATGGTCGGATTTTTTGCCAGACTGACGAAATCGATGTCGCTGTGCACCTGACGCCAGCGCGCCGCCAGCGCCATCACGCGTACTGAATCCAGACCGTAATCGATCAGGTTCTCGTCATCTGCAGGTACATCGTCATCTTCCAGCAGCGGCAGAATCAGCGCACGCAGATCGTCTTTGCTCAACGGCAGCGGCATCAGGTCGGCGGTCATCACTACTTTACCGCTGCGACCTGCGGTGTAAGTCAGCGCCATCATGTGCTCTTCGCGCGTGAAGTCGGCCAGCGCATCCGCCACCATAAACGGCTGGATATTACGCATAAAGGCGTCAGTCGCGGTGGTCAGGCAACCGATATGCGCGTACACGCCGGTGATGATCAACTGATCGCGGCCCATCTCCTGCAGGATCGATTCCAGCGGTGAGCGCACGAAGGCGCTGTATCGCCATTTGGTCAGTACCTGATCGTCCTGATCCGGCGCCAGCGCATCCACGATCTTCTGCTGATCCGGATGTTTGTTCAGGCCCGGTCCCCACATGTCGTTGAGGAGTGCGCGATCGGCATCGCTCTGTTCGTTCGGCTGAGCGGTATAGAACACCGGTATGCCCTGCGCTTTGCAGTAAGCACGCAGACGAGCGATGTTTTCCACCACCTGATTAACCAGCGGGCTGTTTTCGCCCCAGAAATTAAGGAAGTAAGCCTGCATATCGTGAATCAGCAGCGCGGCACGCTGAGGCTCAAGCGTCCACTTTACTTTATTGGTTGGCAGTTCAGTCGCTGCGGGCAGCGCGTAAGCGTTCAGTTTTGGAATAGCCATTACAATCTCCGGAACAGGTCAGGCTTGCGCTTGTTGGTCGGCAAGCTGTTGGCGTAAACGTTTTTTATCCACCTTGCCGACAGGCGTCAGCGGCAGGGCATCGACGCAGGTAATACGGTCAGGTAATTTGAACTCGGCCACGCCCAGTTCTCGCAGGTGACGACGCAACGCCACCGCTTTGATCGGTTGGCTGGCAACGATAAAGGCGCAGCTCTTTTCACCCATCAATTCGTCGTTCATCGACACCAGCGCGGCGTGGATCACATCCGGATGGCGTTGCAGCAAGTTTTCGATCTCTTCCGCGGCGATCTTCTCGCCACCGCGATTGATCTGATCCTTTTCGCGCCCTTGCACGGTGATGTAGCCCTGCGCGTCGATCTCAATCAGATCGCCCGAACAGTAAAACCCGTTGGCGTCGAAGCTGGCGGCGTTATGTTCCGGGCTCTTGTAATAGCCACGGAAGGTGTAGGGGCCGCGCGTCATCAGGCGACCGATGGTGCCGGTTGGCAGCGCGTTGCCGTGCTCGTCAGCGACCCACACTTCGTCATCTTCAGAGATCGGGCGGCCTTGCGTGGTGAGAATGATGTTCTCATCATCGCCAAAGCGCGTGTAGTTCACCAGACCTTCGGCCATGCCGAAAACCTGCTGCAGCTGACAGCCAATTTCACGCTGAATACGTGCCGCAAGGGTTTCGCCCAGCTTGGCGCCGCCCACCTGAATGCGTTGCAGCGAAGCCAGCTGTTTATTACTGCCCCATTCCTGAATCGCCTGTAGCCACAAACTCACCGCCGGCGGCACCAAACCGGTATCGGTGACCTGATGCTTCTCAATCAGCGGGAAGCAGAGCGTGGCGCTGGGATCGGCAGCCAGAATCACCTGACCACCGGCATAAAACACACCGAGCGAACCCGGGGAGCTCATGGCAAAGTTATGCGGCGCGGGCAGGGCGATGAGATAACGCGTATCGGCGGTCACCTGACAAATCTCATCACTGGCGCGAATGCTGTAGTAATAGTCGTTGTGGGTGCGCGGAATCAGCTTCGGCGTGCCGGTGCTGCCGCCGGAGAGCTGGAAAAACGCCACTTCATCAGCGGCGGTTGGTGTGGCGAGGTAATCACCCGCAGCTTCCGCCATCAGCGCTTCCAGCGTATTTTCCGGCTGGTTGTCATTACGCAGAATCACCTGCTGCAGCGAAGGCTGCGCGGCGCACAGCGCGTTGATAAAGCTATCATCAGCAAACAGCGTGTGAGTGCGATCGGCAATCAGCAGTTTAGGTTCGATCTGCGCCGCATAGGCGCTTAGTTCGGTGCGCTGATGGCTGAACAGCGCAAATACTGACGCTACGCCGAGCTTAAACAGCGCAAATGCCGTGACATAAAAATCGGCCACGTTGCCAAGCTGCACCAGCGCAGTATCGCCATTTTGCAGGCCACGACGCTGCAGCGCGGCGGCCAGGTTGCTGCTCAGCACGTCCATTTCGCGATAGCTGATCTGACGATCGCCATCAATCACCGCGATGGCATCATTATGCTGATGACGCGTCAGAATGTCGGTCATCGGCACATCCAGCCAGTAACCTTTTTCGCGATAGCGCGCAGCCAGGTCGTCCGGCCAGCGAGTATAGGGAATGCTCATGTTCTTTCCTTTATTGCAGTCCAAAGGCGCGCAACATGGTGTCCAGCTTCACGCCGGTTTCACGCCATTCTGATTCGGGTTGTGAGTCGGCCACGATGCCCGCACCGGCAAACAGGCGCACCCGCGTGCCATGCACGGTGCCGCAGCGGATGGTGACCACCCATTCGCCATTGCCCTGGCTATCGCACCAGCCGACGATGCCGCCAAACAGTTGGCGATCAAAAGGTTCCAGCTGCTGAATAAGCTGCTGCGCGCGCTGATGGGGGAAACCGCTCAACGCAGGCGTCGGGTGCAGCAGGCAGGCCAGCGACAGCGCATTTTCGCGCTCATCCTGCACTTCGCCGTCGATTTGCGTGGCGAGATGCCACAGCGTGGCGGTGGTAATCAGCGACGGAATGGTCGGCACCGACAGCAAACGGCTGCGCGGCTGCAAGGTGTCGCGCATCGCGTCGGTCACCAGTTTGTGCTCATGACGATCTTTGCCGGAATCCATCAGCGTATCGCCAGCGGCACGATCCTGCTGGGCATCGTCGTGATTGCGCCGCGCTGAGCCCGCCAGCGGACAAGAGCTAAAATCGCGCCCCTGTTTGCGCAGCATCAGCTCCGGACTGGCACCAATCAGCGCACCGCCTTGCGGCAGCGGCAGATGGAAATGGTAGCTGTTGGGGTTCTGCGCAATCACGCGCTGCATCAGCGCTGCGGTATCAACCGGCTGTTCGGTAACGATATCCATCAGACGCGACAGCACCACTTTATCCAGATCGCCGCGCTGCGTGGCCGCCACCGCATCTGCCACCATCGTGGTAAACACATCGTGATCCGGCACTGCGGTGCGACGTCGCACCTGCGGCAGATCGCTGACGTTTTCCGGCAACGCGTTTTGCAGGTCAGCGCGATTAAACGTCTGATAGGATTCAGGAATAAACAGCGCGGCGGGCTGGCTGACGTCAAACGGGATCGCCCCGACCAGAATCGGATTGTCGATGCCCTGTTTTTTCGCCGCGGCAAAATGCTGACGTAACTGTTGTTGGAAATCACCGTCCAGCGACGCGGCGTCATCTACCGGCGCGGTAACGGTGGTATAGCATCCTTGCGTTGCCAAACTACGCCACGGCGAGGTAAAGAGGAAACCACGGCTTAGCGCGGAATAATCCTTCAGCCAGGCATTTTCAAACGTGGAAGATTCCACCATAATTTTCACCTATAAATGATAAGATTATTAAGAATGATTATCATTTTTATTATGGGCCTGTAACCTACGTCGATTGGGCAAAAGTGTCAATCCATTCGCGGGATTTCAGCTGCGTTTAGCCGTAATCAGGCGCTGACGCTCAGCAGGGCAATATGCTAAAAAGTGGACCAAAACTTATGAATAAATGCGGTTTTTGGGGCATTGCAGCCCTTATAGGTGTTTTCCAGATTTTCACTAGCGTCGCTCATGCGGAACAGGGTTGGCCGCGCACCGTTCAGGGTGCCAACGGATCGATTACGCTCAATCACGCGCCGCAGCGCATTGTCTCGACCAGCGTCACGCTGACCGGATCGCTGCTGGCCATTGATGCGCCGGTGATTGCTTCCGGCGCGACTGCGCCGAACAGTCGCCTGGCCGACGATCAGGGCTTCTTCCGCCAGTGGAGCGACGTTGCTAAAAAGCAGCATCTTCAACGCCTGTACATCGGTGAGCCGAATGCCGAAGCGGTTGCCGCGCAAGCGCCGGATCTGATTATCGTCAGCGCCACCGGCAACGATTCTGCCATCAAGCTCGCCGAACAGTTTTCGGCTATTGCACCGACGCTGGTGGTCAATTACGACGACAAAAGCTGGCAGGATGTCGTCACGCAGTTAGGCCAGGCGACCGGGCATGAAGCGCAGGCGGCGCAACGTATTAAAGCTTTCGACGATCGTGAAGCGGCGCTGAAAAAAGCCATCACGCTGCCACCGCAGCCGGTCTCCGCCATGGTATGGAACGGCGGCGGACGCGCAGTCAATGTGTGGACCGCGGCTTCGGCGCAGGGCAAGCTGCTGGAACAACTTGGCTTCACCCTGGCAACGCCACCGGCGACGGTTGAGCAGGGACACAGCATGGGACAGCGCAAAGACATCATTCAGCTGTCGGGCGAAAACGTTGCCAGCGGCCTGACCGGTAAAACCTTCCTGCTGTTCGCCGCTGACGATAAAACCACGCAATCGGTGATGAGCAATCCGTTCCTTGCGCAAAACGCGGCGGTGCAGGGCAAGCAGGTTTACGAGCTGGGCGTCGATTCCTTCCGTCTTGATTACTACAGCGCCAGCAATCTGCTGGCGCGCCTGGAGAAGCTGTTCGTTAAATCATGATGCCTGTTCCGTCAGCTCCGGTGCTGGCGGATGGTAACGACGTAAACGGCCCATCACCCACCACATCACGATGCCGAGCAGCGCCGCCGTAAAGCCAAATACCGCGGCGGCCTGCGGTGGCAGCAACCATGAACCCATCGCACCAATCACCGCCGCACCAATCGCATCGCCGGTCACGTTCTGCGCGGTCCACAAGCCGTTGATGCGGCCTAACAGATGATCTGGCGTTAATGCCTGAATCATCGCGTACTGCACCAGGCTGTTGATGGCGCTGAAGTAACCGAAAGCGACTAAGCAGGCCAACGCCAACGGCAGGTTCGGCATCAGGCTAAACAAACCCAGCGCGACAAACGCTGCAATCGCACTGCCGAGCACCAGCTGTCCGGGACGCGCGGCGTGTTTCAGTTTACCGCTGGTGAACGCGCCGATAGCTGCGCCGAGCGGCACGGCGGCATACATCAGGCCAAGCTGGTCAGCGCTCACAGACCAATGCGGCGCGAGCGACGGATAGAGCACGCGCACCGCGCTGGCCAGCGTGACTAATGCGCCAATCAGCGCCACCATGCCGACAATCGGACTGGCGAAAAGAAACTGCACGCCAGCCGCGAGGGATTTCAGCGGATGTTCACGCGGTTGTGGCGGCGGCGGCAAAGTGGGCAATTTCAGCAGCGTTAACACGGTAAGTAAGGTGCCAAAGGCAGCGAGTGCGTAGTTCCACGTCACGCCGCCGTGAGCAATCACCAGACCGGCAATCGCGGGCGATAAAATGGAGCCGAAGCGCACCGTCAACATGGTGATAGCGCCCGCCTGCATAATGTTTTCCCTACCGACCAGCGCGGGCGTCGCCGCCAGCAGCGCGGTGACGCCAATCGCGCCGAAAAAGCCATCCCAGAAACCCAGCAGATAAACCGCGATCAGAGAGGGTTCTGGCAGCGCGGCGTTAATGGCCAGCGCGATAAAACCTAAGCCGCAGGTGGACCGGGCAAACAAAATCAGCTTTTTGCGTTCATGGCGATCCGCCAAAACGCCGCCGGTGAGCAGGCCGATAAACATGCCGGCAGCGGCCAGCGTCACCGCCAAGCCCACCAGCAGCGGTGAATGGGTCATGTGCTGAATCTGCACCGGCACCGCCACAGCGAGCATGCCGAGCGCGACAATCGAGATAAAACGCGCGATAAACACCGCGCGAAAAGCCGGGTGAGTTTTCAGCAGCGAGAGATCGATAAAGTGGGAAGATTTGTTCATGTGTTCGCCTTATTGCACCAATTTTCCTCATCGTCCGCGAGGCGAGTCATGGTAACATAGCTAAACGCGAGTAATAACGATAACCATTATCAAGTTACATCGCGCATGCGACGACGTTGAACAGTGAAGGTTTAGAACGCTATGCGCCAGATTCGTGCATTAGCAGGCTCAGGGATTCTGCTCTTGCTCCTCATTGCGCTCAGCTTAATGCTGGGGGCAAAATCAATACCGCTTCCCGATGTTTATCATTCGCTTACCACCTCCTGTCACAGCGCGGAGTGCGTCATCGTGCGTGACGCGCGCCTGCCGCGTACGCTGGCCGGTTTGCTGGCGGGCGTGGCGCTCGGCCTCGCTGGTGCGTTGATGCAGAGCCTGACGCGCAATCCGCTGGCCGATCCCGGCATTCTTGGCGTCAACGCCGGAGCAGGTTTCGCGGTGGTAATTGGCATTGCGCTGTTCGGTGCTGACTCGCCGGTGGATTGGCTCGGCTTCGCCTTTGGCGGCGCGCTGCTGGCGTCCGTGCTGGTGGCGATGACCGGCGCGATTGGCGGCGGGCGCGTCAATCCGGTGCGTCTGACGCTGGCCGGCGTGGCGCTGGGCGCGGTGCTGGAAGGATTAACTTCTGGCCTGTCGCTGCTCAATCCCGACATCTACGATCATCTGCGCTTCTGGCACAGCGGCTCGCTGGATATTCGCAATTTCACTACGCTGCGCACGCTGTTCCCAGCAGTGCTGATCGGCAGTGTGGTCGCCATTGCGCTATCGCAGGCGCTGAACAGTTTGAGTATGGGTGGCGACATGGCGACCGCGCTCGGTACGCGGGTGGCGCGCACCCAACTGCTGGGCCTGCTGGCGATTGCGCTGCTGTGCGGCGCAGCCACGGCGGCGGTGGGCCCGATTGCGTTTGTCGGTTTGATGACGCCGCACTTTGCCCGCTGGCTGGTGGGCAACGATCACCGCTGGATGCTGCCTGCGACCGCGCTGATCACGCCGATTTTGCTGCTCGCCGCCGATATCCTTGGCCGCCTGCTGGTGGCGGGCGAGCTGCGGGTTTCCATCGTCACGGCGATGCTCGGTGCGCCGATGCTGATTGTGCTGGTGCGCCGTAAATTGGGCCGGGGTGCACTATGACGCGTCGTGTCGGGTTACATACGCTTTGGCTGCTGTGCGCCTGCGCTCTGCTGGCTTATCTGGCGATGACGCGCGGTGCATTGCAGATCAGCGGTGATCAAATCTGGCAAATTCTGCTCGGGCAGGGCGCCAGCAACGTCAAACTGATCGTGCTGGAATGGCGCTTGCCGCGCGTGCTAATGGCGCTGCTGATTGGTGCGGCGTTAGGCATCAGCGGCGCGATTTTCCAGTCGCTGCTGCGTAATCCGCTTGGCAGCCCGGACATTCTCGGTTTCAACACCGGCGCTTACAGCGGCGTGCTGGTGGCGCTGGTGCTGTTTAATCAAAGCGTCACGGCGATGACCGGCGCAGCGTTGATTGGCGGCATCGCCACGGCGGCGCTGGTCTATCTGTTTGCCTGGCGCAACGGCGTAGAGACCTTCCGGCTGATTATCGTCGGCATCAGCGTGCGCGCGCTGCTGATGGCGTTGAATTCCTGGCTGATTATCAACGCCTCGCTGGAGTCGGCGCTGAGTGCGGGTTTGTGGAGCGCCGGATCGCTCAACGGCATTACCTGGGCAAAAACGCCGCCGGTGATTGCGGTGCTGCTGCTGGCGTTACTGTTGATGGCGCTGCTGGCGCGGCGGATGCGTTTGCTGGAGATGGGCGACGATACCGCCTGCGCGCTTGGCGTGCCTGTGGAGCGCAGCCGCATGTGGCTGATGCTGATTGGCGTGGTGCTCACGGCGGCGTCAACCGCGCTGGTCGGGCCGATTTCGTTTGTCGCGCTGCTGGCGCCGCAGATTGCCCGTCGTCTCGGCGGCGGCGTTAAAGGTGCCTTGCCGCTGGCGGCGCTGTGCGGCGCGCTGTTGCTGATTGCCGCAGACTTCGCCGCGCAGCATCTGTTCCTGCCTTATCAATTACCGGTTGGCGTGATAACCGTCATTCTCGGTGGACTTTATCTGATCGCTTTACTGGTGCGGGAGGCGCGACGCCAATGACCGATATCCCTTCACGTCTGCGCGGCGATAGCCTAACGCTGGGCTATGACAAAAAGGTGGTGGCAGAGAATCTGTCAGTGACGATTCCGCAAGGTGAGCTGACGGTGATTATCGGCCCTAACGCCTGCGGAAAATCGACGCTGCTGCGCACGTTGAGTCGCTTGCATACGCCGTTAAAAGGTGAGGTGTTGCTGGATGGCGCGGCCATTGCCAGCTATCCCACCAAAGAAGTGGCGAGGCGTTTGGGTTTGCTGCCGCAAAGTTCCAACGCGCCGGCGGGCATCAGCGTCACCGAGCTGGTGGCGCGCGGACGTTATCCGCATCAGGCGCTGTTTGGTCGCTGGCGTGCGGAAGATGAAGCGGCGGTGCAGAACGCGATGCGCGCCACCGGCGTGGCCGATTTGGCCCAGCAGTCGGTGGATACGTTATCGGGCGGTCAGCGTCAGCGCGTGTGGATTGCCATGGTGCTGGCGCAGGAAACGCCGCTGCTGCTGCTGGACGAACCGACCACCTGGCTGGATATCACCCATCAAATTGAGCTGCTGGAATTGATGCAGGAGCTGAATCAACAGCATGGGCGAACGCTGGTGGTGGTGCTGCACGATCTCAATCACGCTTGTCGCTATGCCACGCATTTGATTGCGATGCGTGACGGCAGGATTGTCGCCGAAGGGAAGCCGTCGGAGATCGTGACGCCCGCGTTGATCGAGCAGGTGTATGGCTTGCGCTGCGTGATTGTGGACGATCCGGTGGCGCATACGCCGATGATTGTGCCGCTGGGGCGCGGGGGATAATTAAACACGGTGCGCGCGGGCCCTCATCCCAGCCTTCTCCCGCTTGCGGGAGAAGGGGCCGACCCAGCTTGTATGTTACACCCGTTACCACACCTAAACATTCCCTCTCCCGTCAGCGGCTCCTGATTGTTCCCTCTCCCGCTTGCGGGAGAGGGTTAGGGTGAGGGAAAGATCGCTATCCCAACAACCGCTGCAACAACGGGCCAATCTGCTCAAACATCTGCGGTGAAATGATCTCCACGTGGGCGCAATCCATCGGCCACACTTCCAGTTCACCAACATACGGTGTCCAGGCGCGGCGCGCATCTTGTCCTGGCTGCTGCGTCTGTTCGGCGAGGAACAGCGTGGCGCGACCGTTGAAACGCGCGCTGCGTGCGGTCGCCAGCAGGCGCACCGAACTGGCGTAGTTGGCCTCGATGGTGTCGAACATCGCGCGCATCTCTTCACCGGCCTGATGGCGCTGCGCGGCGATAAACTGCTCGCGCTCGCGGTTCACCTCTTCCAGCACCGCCGGATCCAGCACGTTCTCGCCGCGTTTCTCATCCCAGTTTTGCGTTTCTGGTGGCCAGGTATCCAGCAGGCCGAGGAACGCCACCTCTTCACCGGCCGCTTCCAGCCGTGCCGCGATGCCCTGCGCCAGGGTTCCGCCAAGCGAATAGCCGAGGAAATAGTAAGGTCCGTGCGGCTGCACGTCGCGCAGGGTTTGCAGATGGGCGTCGCACACGTCATCCAGATGCGCGCTTTGGTTCAGCGGGCTGCTGATATCCGGCGACTGAATGCCGACCAGCGACCAGCGCGCATCGAGATAACGCTGCAGGATGCTGAACTGCCAGGCAAACCCCGACGCCGGATGGAAGCAGAACAGCGTTGGTCCGTTGCCCTGACGCAGCGGCAGCACCGCTTCGAAACCGGCTTGCTGATGTGACTGCGTATCACTGAGCAGCGTTGCCAGCTTCTCCACAGTGGAGGCCACCATGATTTGTCCCACCGACACCGGCTGTTGCAGCTCACGGCGCAGCTGCGCCGCTAAGCGCATCGCCAGCAGCGAATGGCCGCCGAGGGAGAAAAAGTCATCCTGCGCGCTGATTTCCTCGCGCGCCAGCAGCTGACAGAAAGCATTAGCTAAGGTGGTTTCCAGCCCAGCGTGCGGTGCACGTCCCGCACTGACGCCGGCGGATGCGGGCAACGGCAGCGCTTTGCGATCCAGCTTGCCATTGCTGCTGAGCGGGAAGGCATCGAGCTGCACAATAGCTACCGGCACCATATGCGCGGGCAAGCGTTGCGCCAGCGCCTGACGCAGCGCGTCGCGATCAACCGGCTGCCCGGCAATCACGTAACCGACCAGCTGACGCGCATCACCTTGCGCTGCCGTGCCGCCAAGCACCACCGCGTGTGTGACCGCCTGCTCAATGCCGGGCTGCGCGCTGAGCACATGATCGATCTCATTCAGTTCGATACGCTGACCGCGAATCTTCAGCTGATCGTCGCTGCGACCGAGATATTCCACCGCACCGTTATCCAGCCAGCGCGCCACGTCGCCGGTGAGATACATGCGCTCGCCGGGCATGAAAGGATCGGCGATAAAGCGGCTGGCAGTAAGATCGGGACGGCCGAGATAGCCATGCGCCAGCTGCACGCCGGTTAAGTAGAGATCGCCCGCCACGCCCGGCGGCACCGGCTGCATGCGGGCATCAAGGATGCGCAGGCCGGTATTCCACACCGGGAAACCAATCGGCACGCTGGCACCTTCGACGGCGGCCAGGGCAGCACCAAACGCCGGATACCAGCTGACATCCACCGCCGCTTCGGTTGGGCCATACAGATTGTGCAGCGGCACGCGCGTCAGTTTTTCCCACTCGCGCGATAAATCCGTCGGCAGCGCTTCACCGCTGCAGAACACGTTACGCAGGCTGGCGCAGCAGGCAATTGCCGGTTGATCATCCAGCGCCGCGACAAAGGCCGCCAGCATTGAGGGGACGAAATGCGTGGTGGTGACTTGGTAGCGGGCAAACAGCTGCTGCAGCGCTTCCGGGTCGCGATGGGCTTCTGGCGGTGCCATCACCAACTGCGCACCGACCAGCAGCGGCCAGAAGAATTCCCACACCGAAACGTCGAAGCTGCTCGGCGTTTTTTGCAGCACCACGTCATCGGCTTGCAGCGGATAGCGATCCTGCATCCACAACAGGCGATTGACGATGGCTTCATGCCCCACCAGCACGCCTTTAGGGCGACCGGTCGAACCTGAGGTGTAAATGATGTAGGCACCATCCTGCGGCGTCGGCGCGCTGGCCGGCTGCGGTGCATGGGCATTGTGATACAGCACATCAAAATGCAGTTGATTGACCGACGCGATGGCGCTGAAACGTGCGCTGAGCGCTGCGCAGGTGATCAGCGTTTTTGGCGCGGCGTCTTCCAGCATCAGCTGTAAGCGGTCATCCGGATAACCCGTATCGAGCGGCAAATAGGCAGCGCCGAGCGAAACAATCGCCTGTAGCGCCAGGGATAGCTGCACTGAACGCGGCAGCGCCACGGCGACAATATCGCCACGCTGCACGCCGGCGGCGCTGAGATCGGCGGCCAGCGCAAACACCTGCTGTTGCATCGAGCGATAGCTAAGCTGATGCTGCGCATCGGCCAGCGCCGGTGCATCGGGGGTGCGTGCCGCCTGCTGCGCTAACAGTGACGCCAGCGTTTCTGCTGGCAGCGGATAGGCGGTTTGGTTGATTGCGGCAATCTGCGCATGCTCTTCGGCAGTGAGCAGATCGAGTTCGCCGCACGGCTGCTGCGGCTGTTGCGCCAGCTGATCGAGCAGCAGGGCAAAGCGGCTGGCATGACGCTGCAAAGTTTGTTCGCTGTAGCGTTCGGCATTGGCCAGCAGCTCCAGCGTCAGTTCACCGTGCTCGCTGATGTAAATGGCGATCTCCAGATCGCGCACCGGCCCGGACGCCAGTTGATGGGTGATGCCTTCCACGCCAGCGAAATCGAGCTGGTAGTCAAACATCTTCAGGTTGATCACCGGACCGTACAGCGGATCGCCATCGCCGAGGCGGCCGAGATCGCGCTGCACCTGTTCGGCGTCATAGCGCTGATGACGACGCATCTTTTTCACTTCACCCGCCAGCTGCGCGGCGAGCGCGCCGATCGGCTGCACGGGATCGTAATGGATTGCCATCGGCAATACGTTGATCACCGGACCGGTGGCGCACAAGGCGGCCGAGCCGATGCGGCGCATAAAGATGAAGCCAGCGGCAAAGTCGTTTTGCCCGCTGAGACGCGCCAGCCACAGCGCCACCAGCGCAAAGGCGAGATCGGCCGCGCTAGCGTGCGGTTGCTGCTGCACCAGCGTCTGGAAGGTGCTGCGATCCAGCGTAACGCTATGGCGCAGCAGATCGGTGCTGGCGTGTTGACCGGCGAGCGGCAGTGGCGAGAGCGAAGCCGGTGAGGGCAGCGCCGACCCTTTTTCGCGCCAGAACTGGCTGTCACGTGCAAAAGATGAGGATTCGCGGTAGCGCTGATACTCGTCCACCACTTCGCTAAACGGAATAAACGGCGTCGGTTCAGCGGCTTGCTGGCGTACGGCCGCGCTGTAGAGATTGGCGATGCGGCGCGTCAGCGCGGTAAAGCTGAAGCCATCCACCACCAAATGATGGTAGCGCTGATACCAAAACCAATGCTGATCGTCGAGACGGAACAGGCGGTGATGCCACAGCTTTGCGCCGCTCAATACACGCAGATCGCTATTCATGTCGTCACGCATCAGCGCGCGCGCTTTGGCAGGCGCATCGGCCTCCGCGCGCAAATCGACAATCTGCGGCAGGCTAAAGGCGTGTGGCTGCGGCCACTGCAAGGCTTCGCCTTCCACCTCACCAAAGGCCATATTCAGCGTGTCGGCTTCCTGCATGCCCGCAACGATCGCCTGCGCCAACAGGGCGCTATCAATCTCACCACGCAGTTCGACAAAGTGCGCCACCGCGTAAGCGTTGTGGTGAGGTGACAGCTGATCGGCAATCCAGATGCCGGGCTGTGCCGCGACTAACGGCAAGGTTTGTTGGTCGGTCATAGGCTTATTCATCAGGGATTCGGACATGGATGCTCCGGTTTGCTCCACAGCGCTTGCAGGCCATTCAGCAGGCCGCCGCGCCAACAGAGCGCGTCATGGCCGCCTTCCACCGGCAGGTAATTCACCTGATAGCCGGCAGCGCTAAGCTGCTGTTTAAGTTGTTGATTAGCTTGCAGAATCAAGCCTTCGCGTTTGCCCGCTTCGAGCCAGAAACGCAGCGGTTGACGCGGTGCAAGACCGTTATCCAGCGCCTGCAGCAGCCAGCCGTGCGGATTGCCGCGTTCCGGCCACCAGAAGGAGCCCGATAAGCTGAGCGCGTTGCCAAAGGTTTCCGGCCAGTGCAGCGCGGCAAACACCGACGCCAGGCCGCCAAAGCTTTGTCCGGCGACGATGGTACTGTGCGCCTGCTGGCGATAAGGCGTTGATTGTGCAACTTGCGGTAACAGTTCTTGCTGAATGGCTTGCCAAAACTGCGCGTTACACGGCAGCTCGCGGCTGCGGTGTTCGCGGTCAATGATGTCGATAAACAGATACACCGCTGGCGGCAAAGAACCGGCATCAGTGAGCTGCTGCAGCGGTCCGGCAATCGGCATGCTGTGCGCCCAGAATTGCCCGTCAAGCATGATGGCCAGCGGACGCTGTGCGGGATTGGCTGCGCCGGTGGTGTAAATCCACACCTTGCGGCTGTTGCCTAATAGCGCGCTATCCCATTGCTGCTGTTGCAGTTCAATGGTTGGCGCTGTGCCGTTATCCACCGCTTGCCACAGCTGTTGATCGGGCGCGTGAGGCAGATGCAGCGGCGAGACGCCCATGCCGCGACCACCGGACCAGCCACGTAAGCTGTTCAAAGGATCGGCCTGCGCCGTCGGGAATTTGTCGCGCCACCAGTTGCGCAGCGTGGACATGTCGGCAACGCCAGTGAAGTCCGTGGCCTGTTCATCGGGCATCAAACAGTAACTGCCGCGCCAGTTGGCGGGCAGCGAGGTCTGCCAATACCAGACGTTGGTGCCCGCCACACGCATTAACGACTGCGGCGGGCGGCGCTGGTGGTGATCGGTCACGCCGGTAATGTTAATCCACACGCGCTGGGTCGACGATTGCGTCTCGTCGCCTTGCGGATCACGCCAGAAGAAGGTGACCTGACATTGGCCATCGTCTGCTAACTCAATGCGGGGAATGCCTTGGGATTGTTGCGCCTGCCACCAGGCTGCACTGCCGGTTACATCATTTCGCCAGGTCATAGGGCTGCCAGTCGGTGTTTACGCGGAGATTTACATAAGCCTGATGAATAATACTATTGATAATAATTTGCATTTGCAATAGGGTGACTGCGCTCAAAAATGAGCACGCCTGTTCCGCCAGAGGCTTACCGTTCGGTAAGGTTGCGCTACGGATGGTTTGAAGGGTCTGGAACTGGGCGCGATATGGACAGGGATCTTCTCACCGGCTCGCCAGTTAAGCATCCAACGGCTTTTTGCTGGCCATCCAGGAACGTATAAAATGAAAAATTACTCACGGTTATCGTTAGCCATTCTGATTGAACTGGGGCTCAGCGCCTCACTGCTTTCCAGCAGCGCCTGGGCAGCAGAGACTTCCTCCAGCAAAACCTCAGCCAGCACGACTGACGCACAATCAATGGACGGCGGCACTTTGATGGTCACCGCGCAGCAGCAGAACCTGCAAGCGCCGGGCGTCTCAACCATTACCGCCGACGAAATCAAAAAACATCCGCCCGCGCGTGATGTGTCCGAAATTATCCGTACCATGCCCGGCGTTAACCTGACCGGCAACTCCACCAGCGGCCAGCGCGGAAACAATCGCCAGATCGATATTCGTGGTATGGGCCCGGAAAACACCTTGATCATGGTGGACGGCATGCCGATCACCAGCCGCAACTCGGTGCGCCTTGGCTGGCGCGGCGAGCGTGATACGCGTGGCGACACCAACTGGGTGCCGCCGGAGATGATCGATCACATCGACGTGATTCGCGGACCTGCTGCGGTGCGTTACGGTAACGGCGCGGCGGGCGGTGTGGTGAATATCATCACTAAAAAACAGACCGATCAGCAATGGCACGGTTCCTGGAACACCTATTACAACGTGCCGGAACATAAAGCGGAAGGCGCCACTAAGCGCACTAACTTCAGTCTGGAAGGGCCGCTGGGCGATGATTTCAACTTCCGTTTGTACGGTGGTTTAGCCAAAACCCAGGCCGATGCCTATGACATCAACGAAGGGCATGCGGCGGCGCGCACTGGCAGCTATGCGGGCAGCTATCCGGCCGGTCGTGAAGGTTCGGTTAATAAAGATATTAATGCTTTGCTGAGCTGGGCGTTTGCACCGATGCAGACGCTGGAGCTGCAGGCCGGTTACAGCCGTCAGGGCAACCTGTATGCGGGTGATACGCAGAACACCAACACCAGCGCGCTGGTGAAAAGCCTGTACGGTGATGAAACTAACCGCCTGTATCGCCAGAACGTCTCATTAAAATGGACCGGCGCATGGGATAACGGCGTCAGCACCAATACCTACGCGCGCTATGAGAAAACCCGCAACTCGCGTATCAATGAAGGTTTGGCCGGCGGCACCGAAGGCATCTTCTCTAACAGCGGTTTCAACACCATTCAGCTGGATGACGTGCTGCTGCATAGCGAAGTCAGCATTCCGTTTGAGCTGCTGTTTAACCAAACGGCGACGCTGGGTACCGAATGGAACCAGCAGCGCATGAAGGATGGCTCTTCCAACACGCAGGCGGCGAGCTACGGTGCGGTGCCGGGCATCGATAACACCGGTCGCAGCCCGTATTCCCAGGCAGAGATTTTCTCGCTGTTTGCGGAAGACAACATGGAGCTGACCGACAGCACCATGCTGACGCCAAGCCTGCGTTTTGATCATCACTCGATTGTTGGCAATAACTGGAGCCCGTCGCTCAACCTGTCACAAGGTTTGGGCGATGACTTCACGCTGAAGATGGGGATTGGTCGCGCCTATAAAGCGCCGAGCCTGTATCAGACCAACCCGAACTACTTGTTGTACAGCAACGGTCAGGGTTGTGCGGCCAGCACCGGCGCCTGTTATCTGCAGGGTAACAGCGACCTGAAAGCGGAAAACAGCATCAACAAAGAGATTGGTCTGGAGTGGAAACACGAAGGTTATCAGGCCGGTTTAACCTGGTTCCGCAACGATTATCGCAACAAGATCGAAGCCGGTTACTCGCCTGTGAGCAAAGCATCCAATGGCACCACGGATATTTATAAGTGGGAAAACGTACCGAAAGCGGTGGTGGAAGGGCTGGAAGGCACCGTCAACGTGCCGTTCTCCGACAGCGTGATGTGGAATAACAACTTCACCTATATGCTGCAGAGTAAGAACAAAGAGACCGGCGATCGTTTATCGGTGATTCCGGAATACACGCTGAATTCGACGCTGAGCTGGCAGGCGACGCAGGATCTGTCGCTGCAAACCACGCTGACCTGGTACGGCACGCAGACGCCGAAGAAGTATGATTACAAAGGGAATCTTTCGACCGGCAGCGCAACGGATAAAGTGAGTCCTTACTCAATTATCGGTATGAGCGGTACCTACGATATCAACAAGTACGCCAGCGTCACGGTGGGCATCGATAACCTGTTCGATAAACGTCACTATCGCGAAGGTAATGCGCAAACCACCGGTAACGCCAACACCAACTCTTATCTGTATGGAGCGGGTGCAAATACCTACAACGAATCTGGTCGTACTTACTTTATGAGCCTGAATACCCACTTCTAACGGCGCTTAGCCAATCAGTTGATGCGGTAAATAGCAGCGGGCAATCAGCCCGCTGCGATCTTCACGGTTCACCAGCTCCAGCCTGCCGCGATGCATCTGCACGATGCGCAGCACGATATTCAAACCCAAACCGCTGCCGCCATAACGCTGATCGCGACGACGAAACGCCTGCGTCAGCTCTTCCGCAGCGGCGGCTTCAATGCCGGGACCCTGATCCCACACTTCGATGATCACCTGCTGCTGGTCCTGCTGCATCTTCACCGCGACTTCGCTGCCTTCCGGGCTGTAGCGCGAGGCGTTTTCCAGCAGATTGCGCAGCATCAGGCGCAGCAGTACCGCTTCACCTTGCTGCGGCACATCGTCGTTCTGCGGCCAGTGCAGGATTTGCTGACGCTGTTGATACAGCTCGGTCATTTCTGGCTCCAGCGGCTGCATGATGTCCTGTTGCCACTGCAACTGCTGATAGTGACCGCCCGCCAGCGCTTGCCCGGCGCGCGATAACATCAACAACTGTTCCACGGTGTGCATCAACTGATCGATACGTTCAATTAGCATCTCGCTCTGCGGCACGTTCTGCTGGTGGAGCAGCTCGAGATGCAGGCGCAATCCGGCCAGCGGCGTGCGCAGCTCGTGCGCCGCATCGGCAGTGAACAGGCGTTCCTGCTGCAACGTGTGATCGAGGCGTGAAAACAGTTGGTTGATCGAGGTGGTTACCGCCACGATCTCATCCATTTCGGAGTAGATCGGCAACGGTGTCAGATTATCCGCTGAACGATGCGCAAGGCTGTCCTGCAGCGATTTCAGCGGACGAATAATCCAGTTAATCGCCCAAAACGACAGCAGCAAGGTGAGGGCGACCATGACTAAGGAAGGCAGCAACAATGAGGCAATGGCTTCACGGATCTCGTTTTCTACCCGATCGTTACGCGCCTGCGCGGAGAGCGTTTCGTTGACTAAAAAACTGATCTGCTCGCGGCTTTCATGCCACAGCCAGATGGCGCTCATCACCTGACAGGTGAGGAGAATCAGCGCCAGCATAATCAATAACCGCTGACGCATGCTGTTCATTCGCGGATTTCCAGACGGTAACCGACGCCGCGCACGGTTTTTATGCGATCTTTCCCGAGCTTGCGACGCAAATTGTGGATGTGAACTTCGAGAGTGTTGGAGCCGGGATCGTCATTCCAGCTGTAGAGATCCTGTTGCAGCGTTTCGCGGTGTACGTTTTGCCCCACGCGCATCAGTAAGCGGGTGAGCAGTGCGAACTCTTTGGGCGTGATCTCCAGCGGCTGATCTTCCAGCAGAACCTGTTGTGAACTGAGATTGAGTGTCAGATCGCCCTGTTGCAGCAGGTTATCGCTGTGGCCCTGATAACGGCGGATGAGCGCCCGCACGCGTGCCTGCAGTTCAACCAATGCAAACGGCTTCACCAGATAATCGTCAGCGCCGGCATCCAGACCATCAACGCGATCCTCCAGCGCATCGCGCGCCGTGAGGATCAGTACCGGCACCGCAATGCCGTCACGTCGCCATTGTCGCAGCAGTGATGCTCCATCGCGATCCGGCAAGCCGAGATCGAGCACGATCAGGCTGTACTGACCGCTACGCAGCAGCGCGTTGCTCTCTGCGGCGGTACTGGCGCAGTCGATGGCGTAGCCTTGCGAGCTTAACGCCTGCGCAAGGCCCGATTGCAACAGCGCATCATCTTCAACGATTAGCAGTTTCATCAGTTGTTCTTGTTGATATCCGTATAGAGGCGGCTCTCAAAACGTACCAGCGGAATGCGGCGCGTTTTCTGATTTTCCGGCGGTACCGCGTAACCGGACAGGAACTGGACAAAGGCGACGCGCGCGCCGCTGGAGGTGGTGATGAATCCTGCCAGATTATAGACGCCCTGCAGCGAACCGGTTTTCGCCGAGACTTTGCCATCCAGCCCTGCTTCATGCAGACCGCCGCGATATTGCAGCGTGCCGTCGTAACCGGCCAGCGGCAGCATCGAAATGTAATTCAGCGTCGAATCATTTTTCGCAATGTATTGCAGCACTTGCATCATGGTCTCTGGCGCGATCAGGTCATGACGCGACAGCCCGGAACCATCAACCTGAATGCTGTTGCCGAGATCGACCCCGGCTTTTTCGCGCAGAATACGACGTACCGCATCTGAACCCGCGCGGAAGGTGCCCGGCACGTTGAAGTAATGATGGCCGATGGTGCGGAACACGGTGTCGGCAATCATGTTGTCCGACTTCTTCAGCATAGTGTGCAGCAGCGTGTGCAGCGGCGCTGATTGCGTTGAAGCCAACACGGTACCCGGCGACGTCACTTGCGCCTGGCGAACCAGATGACCGCTGTAATCAATATCGGCGGCGCGCAGTTCGGCTTTAAGTATCTCACCGGCCCACGCAGCACCATCCTGCACGGCAAAGGCCAGCGGTAGCGGCTCTGAACGTTGACGCATGCAGCCGGTTAAGGTGTAACGATTGAGCTCGCCTGGTACCACATCCAGCTCGCAATATTGTCCGTCACCGCTGTTGCGGCCAATGGTGCGCACCTGACTGAACATGTGGGCCGGATAATAGGAGGCGATACGCACAAAGGCGTTTTCGCCCGGTGTATTGGCGCTATACAGCGACACGGAGAAACAGTTTTTATCGACGATGGCCGCTGCAGGTGGCGCACTGAAGCACTGCGTCAAATCGTTCCACGGCCAGCCTGGCGCCATATCGTGGCTGGCGAACACCGAGGTGTCGATCACCAGATTGCCCTTAATATGGGTGATGCCCTGCTTTTTCAGCGCAGTAACCATGTTGCGCAGATCCTGGCGGCTCAGCGTAGGATCGCCGCCAAATCGTGCCACTAAATCGCCATTCAGGGTGCCATCATTGACCGCTCCTTTGGTTTCCATGGTGGTCTGGAAACGAAAATCGGGCCCGAGCTCTAGTAAAGCCGCCAGCGCTGTCACCACTTTCATGGTGCTGGCCGGTAACGCCATCTGTTTGCCGTGATAATCGATTATCGGGGTGGATGCGCCCACTTTTTGTACCATCAGCGCCAGGTTTGCGCCGTCTGGCAAATACTGCATGTATTCTTCAACGGGAGCTGCTTGTGCCTGCAGCATAAACGCACAGGTTAATCCGGTAACAAGTCGTGAAAATCGCATAATCTCGCGGTAACTGACGGGTGAGGGCGTCAATACTACGTCCCCGGACGGTGCAAAGTAAACGATGACCCACAGTGAACTCTGGGGTAAAATACGTATCAAAATGCAAAACCGAACCTGACCCGGAAAGCTTTCCGGGTCAGGCTTCTTTTGCTTGTGAAAAGAGGTAACGCGCTGCAGAAGCTGTTTTCTGCTGTCACCGGTCAGGATGACGCCGTTAACCAGGATAGATGACGAGGAGCCAAAATGAATCAGATTCCGATGACGTTGAAAGGCGCTGAGAAGCTGCGCGAAGAGCTGAACGAACTGAAAACTGTGAAGCGTCCGCGCATCATCGCCTCCATCGCCACAGCCCGTGAGCACGGCGATTTGAAAGAGAATGCCGAATATCATGCGGCTCGCGAAGAACAGGGTTTCTGCGAGGGGCGTATTCAGGAGATTGAAGCCAAGCTTTCCAATGCGCAAGTCATTGATGTGACTGCCATGCCGAAAACCGGTCGCGTGATTTTTGGCGCTACCGTTACCATTCTTAATGTGGATACGGATGAAAAATTCACCTACCGCATCGTGGGTGACGATGAAGCTGACTTCAAGCAGAACCTGATTTCAGTGAATTCGCCGATGGCGCGTGGATTGGTTGGAAAATCAGCCGACGATGTCGCGATTGTGAAAACCCCAGGCGGGGATGTGGAATATGAAGTCCTGAAGGTGGAATACCTTTAAGACATTGCTACGCTTTGCAATATGTCGCTGCATTTTGTAAAGAAAGGAAAAAGGCCGCATTGCGGCCTTTTATCACATGCAGGAGCGTGGCACTTTCTTTGCCCGTCGCCGCCTTTAAAGGCATGATTAACGCGGAAGAGTAATTTTACGCTCTTTGGCAGGGCGATACAGCACCAGCGTGTTGCCGATTACCTGTACGTTGCCTGCTTTAGTTTCACGCACGATAGCGTCCACGATCAGCTGCTTAGTTTCACGATCTTCCGAGGCAATTTTTACCTTGATCAATTCGTGATGTTCGAGCGCCAGTTCGATTTCGGCAAGCACGCCTTCGGTAAGGCCATTTCCGCCCAGCATGACAACCGGCTTAAGCGGATGGGCAAGGCCTTTCAGGTGCTGTTTTTGTTTGGTACTCAGATTCATCGTATTTTTTGCTTACTCAGGGATTGAAAACGGTTCATTCTACCGCCATCTCGGGTATATCGCCAAATCAACGCAACCATTGCGTGCTGATTTATCGCTACGATGACGATTTAATTGGAAAAATTATGACGGGTAAAAAGCGTTCGGCCAGTTCCAGTCGCTGGCTACAGGAACACTTTAGCGATAAATATGTGCTGCAGGCACAGAAAAAAGGGTTACGTTCGCGTGCCTGGTTTAAACTTGAAGAAATTCAGCAGGGTGACAAGATTTTCAAACCCGGGATGACGGTTGTTGATCTCGGTGCGGCACCCGGCGGCTGGTCGCAATATGTGGTTCAGCTTATCGGATCAAGTGGTCGTATCATCGCCTGCGATCTGTTACCAATGGATCCGATTGTCGGCGTTGATTTTTTGCAGGGCGACTTTCGTGATGAGGCGGTACTTAACGCCTTACTGGAGCGCGTTGGCGACCAAAAGGTGCAGGTGGTGATGTCTGATATGGCACCCAACATGAGCGGTACACCTGCGGTTGATATTCCACGTTCGATGTATTTGGTAGAATTGGCGCTGGAAATGTGTCGGGATATCCTGGCCCCAGGCGGCAGTTTTGTCGTGAAAGTGTTTCAGGGAGATGGCTTCGATGAATACCTGCGGGAAATTCGCTCCCTGTTTACGAAAGTAAAAATTCGTAAGCCGGACGCTTCGCGATTACGTTCGCGCGAAGTGTACATTGTGGCGACGGGGCGCAAACTTTAGCCCGAATTGCCGGAATCAAAGCAAGACGACCAATGCGTTTACTCTGATGTGTAATTCTGAGTTTCAGGGTAAACAAGCAAAATCATCCGCACTGCGATTCCAGGTATGAAGGATCTATAGTACCCTACGCTGTCTGTTAACATCGTTGTAATATGAGGTTAATCCCTTGAGTGACATGGCGAAAAACCTGATTCTCTGGTTAGTCATCGCGGTCGTGCTGATGTCTGTATTCCAGAGCTTTGGGCCCAGCGAGTCGAATGGCCGTAGGGTTGATTATTCAACTTTCCTATCGGAAGTGAACCAAGATCAGGTCCGCGAGGCACGAATTAACGGGCGTGAGATTAACGTTGTCAAAAAAGACAGCAATAAATACACCACCTATATCCCCGTCAACGATCCTAAGTTACTCGATAACCTGTTGACCAAAAACGTCAAAGTCGTTGGCGAACCGCCTGAAGAACCAAGCCTGCTGGCTTCCATCTTCATCTCATGGTTCCCAATGCTGCTGCTAATTGGCGTGTGGATCTTCTTTATGCGGCAGATGCAGGGCGGCGGCGGCAAGGGCGCGATGTCCTTCGGCAAGAGCAAAGCCCGCATGCTGACCGAAGATCAGATCAAAACCACTTTTGCTGACGTGGCCGGTTGTGATGAGGCCAAAGAAGAAGTTGGTGAGCTGGTTGAGTATCTGCGTGAGCCGAGCCGTTTCCAGAAGCTGGGCGGTAAAATTCCGAAAGGCGTCCTGATGGTCGGCCCTCCGGGTACCGGTAAAACGCTGCTGGCGAAAGCGATTGCTGGTGAAGCCAAAGTCCCGTTCTTTACCATTTCCGGTTCTGACTTCGTGGAAATGTTTGTCGGTGTCGGTGCATCTCGTGTGCGTGACATGTTCGAACAAGCGAAGAAAGCGGCACCGTGCATCATCTTTATCGATGAAATCGATGCGGTTGGCCGTCAGCGTGGCGCCGGTTTAGGCGGTGGTCACGATGAACGTGAACAAACGCTGAACCAGATGCTGGTTGAGATGGATGGCTTTGAAGGTAATGAAGGCATCATCGTTATCGCGGCAACTAACCGTCCAGATGTTCTTGACCCGGCGCTGCTGCGTCCAGGCCGCTTCGACCGTCAGGTTGTGGTGGGTCTGCCAGACGTGCGTGGTCGTGAGCAGATTCTGAAAGTCCATATGCGTCGTGTGCCGCTGGCAACCGATATGGATCCATCAGTTATCGCACGTGGTACGCCTGGTTTCTCCGGTGCGGATTTGGCTAACCTGGTCAACGAAGCTGCGCTGTTTGCTGCTCGCGGCAACAAGCGTGTTGTTTCGATGGTTGAGTTTGAAAAAGCCAAAGACAAAATCATGATGGGTGCGGAACGTCGCTCCATGGTGATGACCGAAGAGCAGAAAGAATCGACGGCTTATCATGAAGCGGGTCACGCGATCGTGGGTACGCTGGTTCCGGGTTACGATCCGGTGCACAAGGTCACCATCATTCCGCGTGGTCGTGCTCTGGGTGTGGCTTTCTTCTTGCCAGTAGGCGATGAGATCAGCGCCAACCGTCAGAAGCTGGAAAGCCGTATTTCTGTGGCTTACGGCGGACGTCTGGCGGAAGAGATCATTTATGGTCCGGACTATGTTTCTACCGGTGCTTCATCTGACATCAAAATGGCGACCAGCGTAGCACGCAACATGGTTACGCAGTGGGGCTTCTCTGAGAAGCTGGGTCCATTGCTTTACGCTGAAGAAGAGGGCGAAGTGTTCCTCGGTCGCTCAGTGGCGAAAGCAAAACACATGTCAGATGAAACGGCGCGCATTATCGATCAGGAAGTTAAACACCTTATCGATACCAACTACCAGCGTGCACGCCGTATTCTGAATGAAAACATGGACATCCTTCACGCGATGAAAGACGCGCTGATGAAGTATGAGACCATCGATGCACCGCAGATCAGCGATCTGATGGCACGCCGCGAAGTGCGTCCACCAGCAGGTTGGGAAGAGGCGAAAGTTGCTGTGGGTAACGGCGACTCTACGCAGGCTCCACGTCCTGTTGATGACCCGAAAACGCCGGGTTCAGACAAGATCATGTGATGGCATTCTGGCGGGATGCGTTGCTCACCGCCAGTTCTCCCTCCCGCAATACTTGTTACAATGCAAACCCCGGCCAGTCCGGGGTTTTTTACATTCCGTGATTCAGTGATTCCTCAAGGAGATTCTCGCCATGAAGTTGTTCGCCCGTGATTCCCATCTCGATCTCTCTTTTCCCCATGTGATGGGTATTTTGAATGTCACGCCGGACTCTTTCTCTGATGGTGGAAGTCACAACACGCTGGTCGATGCGCTGACGCACACCAATGAAATGGTGAATGCCGGTGCCACCATTATTGATGTGGGCGGTGAATCAACGCGTCCGGGCGCTGATGAAGTTAGCGTGGAAGAGGAGCTGGCACGCGTTATTCCGGTGGTTGAAGCCATCGCGCAGCGTTTTGAGGTGTGGATTTCGGTCGATACTTCCAAGCCAGAAGTGATCCGTGAAGCGGCGCGAGTGGGTGCTCACATTATCAATGACATTCGTTCTTTGTCCGAACCGGGCGCGCTGGCGGCGGCGGCAGAAACAGGCTTGCCGGTGTGTCTGATGCATATGCAAGGTGAACCGCGCACCATGCAGCAGGCACCGGAATATAACCACATCGTGAGCGAAGTGGATGCTTACTTCGCTGCACAGATTGCGCGATGTGAAGCAGCCGGCATCAAAAAAGATAATCTGATGCTCGATCCTGGCTTCGGTTTCGGTAAGAATCTCAGCCACAACTATGAACTGCTGGCCAACCTCAGCCATTTCCACCACTACGGCTTACCGCTGTTGGTAGGAATGTCACGCAAGTCGATGGTTGGGCAGTTGCTAAATGTCGGTCCGGCCCAGCGTCTGACCGGAAGCCTCAGCTGTGCGGTGATTGCCGCCATGCAAGGGGCGCAAATTATTCGCGTGCATGATGTGAAAGAGACTGTCGAAGCGATGCGCGTCGTCGAAGCGACACGGAGAGCAAAAGGATAAAGCATGAGTAATCGTAAATATTTCGGTACAGATGGGATTCGCGGCAAAGTCGGTGAAGCACCGATTACCCCTGATTTTGTCCTCAAGTTGGGCTGGGCGGCGGGTAAGGTGCTGGCGCGCCAGGGTTCACGCAAAGTATTGATTGGTAAAGATACGCGTATTTCAGGCTATATGCTGGAATCGGCACTGGAAGCTGGCCTGGCGGCGGCGGGATTGTCGGCGGCTTTCACCGGCCCGATGCCGACACCTGCAATTGCTTATCTGACCCGCACTTTCCGCGCGGAAGCGGGCATTGTGATTTCAGCTTCTCATAATCCCTTTGACGACAATGGCATCAAATTCTTCTCGGCTGAAGGTACCAAGCTGCCGGATGAAGTTGAAGAAGCCATCGAACTGGAGATGGAAAAGCCGATCACCTGCGTAGAGTCGGCTGAACTGGGCCGCGCCAGTCGCATTGTCGATGCTGCTGGTCGTTACATCGAGTTCTGCAAAGGGACTTTCCCAAGCGAGCTGAGCCTGAATGGGCTAAAGATTGTGGTCGATTGTGCGAATGGCGCGACGTATCACATTGCGCCTAATGTGCTGCGTGAGCTGGGTGCGAATGTGATTGCTATCGGCGTGCAGCCGGATGGCATGAACATCAACAAAGATTGCGGTGCGACCGATCTGCGTTTGCTGCAGCATCGCGTGTTGGAAGAGAAGGCCGATCTCGGACTGGCGTACGACGGTGATGGCGACCGCATCATGATGGTTGACCATTTAGGTCACAAAGTCGATGGCGATCAAATTCTCTACATCATTGCGCGTGAAGGGCTGCGTCAGGGCCAGCTGCGCGGTGGCGTGGTGGGCACGTTAATGAGCAACATGGGTCTGGAACTGGCACTGAAACAGCTGGGTATTCCGTTTACCCGTGCGAAAGTGGGCGACCGCTATGTGCTGGAAAAAATGCAGGAGAAGGGCTGGCGTCTAGGAGCCGAAAACTCCGGTCACGTCATTCTGCTGGATAAAACCACCACCGGCGACGGCATCGTAGCAAGTTTGCAAGTGCTTACTGCAATCGTACGCAACCATATGACGCTACACGACCTGTGCAGTGGCATGAAAATGCTGCCGCAGATTCTGGTCAATGTGCGCTTCGCTGGCGAGCACGATCCGCTGGAAAGCGAAAGCGTGAAAGCTGTCACTGCGGAAGCTGAAAAAACGCTTGCGGGACGCGGTCGCGTGTTGCTGCGCAAATCCGGCACTGAACCCCTGATTCGTGTGATGGTGGAAGGTGAAGATGAGGCGCAGGTCAGTGCGCTGGCGCATAAAATCGCGGATGCAGTAAAAGCGGTGTAAGTTTTCAGGCGGGGAGTTTTTAAACTTTCCGCCTGCAAAATCACCGGGATGGTGCTTTTTTCCGCAATCGAAAGCGATGGTGAAAATTGCACTTGCAGAGGTATGTGCCTTTGGTTAGTATTCACACCCGCTTCTGATGGGTGATGACGAGACTCCCCATCGATATTGGTTGAAGCTTTAACTGTGCAGATACGCGCAAGGAAACAGGTTGATTATGTACGAAGCTCTGTTAGTTGTTTTCCTTATTGTAGCGATTGGCCTCGTGGGTTTGATCATGCTGCAGCAAGGCAAAGGCGCTGATATGGGAGCCTCATTCGGTGCAGGCGCTTCTGGTACGCTGTTTGGTTCAAATGGGTCTGGCAACTTTATGACTCGTATGACCGCGGTACTGGCTACGCTGTTCTTCATCATCAGCCTGGTTCTGGGTAACCTGAACAGTAATAAAACAGCCAAAGGTAGCGAGTGGGATAACCTCACTGCGCCGGCGCAGTCTGAACAGCAGACTCAGCCAGCTAAACCGGCAACACCGGGCAATGATATCCCGCAGTAAGATCGTCAACGCTGTAGTGCGATAAAACAACGTCGCAGTCTAGTGATGTACCGAGGTGGTGAAATTGGTAGACACGCTACCTTGAGGTGGTAGTGCTCGAAAGGGCTTACGGGTTCAAGTCCCGTCCTCGGTACCAAATCTCAGTTTAACTTGCATTTTTTGCAAGGTCGGCGTATTATTCGCCACGTTTTCGGACGCGGGGTGGAGCAGCCTGGTAGCTCGTCGGGCTCATAACCCGAAGGTCGTCGGTTCAAATCCGGCCCCCGCAACCACTTTCCCTTAGAGTTCTTTTTCAAATATACTGTATGCATCGACGGACGCAATCTCAGTGATTTTTGAAAAAAATTCTTTTGGATTGTGCTCCGAAGCCGCTATGCGGCGTACAGGGTCCAGTCACAAAAAGCCCCGAATATTCGGGGTTTTTTGTTATCAGGAAATCGAAACACTGGGCTATAGGCCCTTTTTTTATGTCTTGGGGGTGGGCTTGTCCACATTAGAGCAAAAATTGACAGAGTTGATCTCTGCTCCAGTAGAAGCGCTTGGCTACGAATTAGTCGGTATTGAGTTTATTCGTGGTCGCACATCAACCCTGCGCATCTATATTGATAGTGAAGAGGGTATCAATGTTGATGATTGCGCCGATGTTAGCCACCAGGTTAGCGCAGTAATGGATGTGGAAGATCCAATTACCGTGGCTTACAACCTTGAAGTTTCCTCGCCGGGTCTCGAACGTCCTCTTTTCACTGCTGAACACTATGCACGTTTTGTCGGTGACGAGGTGAGCCTGGTACTACGCATGGCCGTACAAAACCGCCGTAAATGGCAGGGTATCATCAAGTCTGTTGAAGGCGAGATGATCACGGTGACCGTTGAGGGTAACGATGAAGTGTTCGCGCTGAGCAACATTCAGAAAGCGAACCTGGTCCCCCACTTTTAAAAGTCCGGATTGAGGCTAACCAGGATGAACAAAGAGATCTTAGCTGTAGTAGAAGCCGTTTCTAACGAAAAAGCCCTGCCGCGTGAGAAAATCTTCGAAGCGCTGGAGAGCGCTTTGGCCACTGCGACCAAAAAGAAGTATGAGCAAGAGATCGAAGTGCGTGTCAGCATCGATCGCCGCAGCGGCGATTTTGACACCTTCCGTCGCTGGCAGATTGTAGAAGAAGTCACGCAGCCGACTCGCGAGATCACGCTGGATGCAGCCCGTTATGAAGACGAAGCGTTCAATCTGGGCGAATTTGTCGAAGATCAGATTGAATCTGTCACCTTTGACCGTATCACCACCCAAACTGCTAAGCAGGTTATCGTACAAAAAGTACGTGAAGCTGAGCGTGCAATGGTGGTTGATCAGTTCCGTCAACACGAAGGCGAAATCATCACCGGCGTGGTGAAGAAAGTGAACCGTGACAACATTTCACTGGACCTCGGCAGCAATGCTGAAGCCGTGATTTTGCGTGAAGACATGCTGCCGCGTGAAAACTTCCGTCCAGGTGACCGTATCCGCGGTGTGCTGTATGCCGTTCGCCCTGAAGCGCGTGGCGCGCAGCTGTTCGTCACCCGTTCTAAACCAGAAATGCTGATCGAGTTGTTCCGCATTGAGGTGCCAGAAATTGGCGAAGAAGTTATCGAGATCAAAGCGGCAGCGCGCGATCCGGGTTCACGCGCCAAAATCGCGGTGAAGACCAACGATAAACGTATTGATCCAGTGGGCGCTTGCGTCGGTATGCGCGGTGCGCGTGTCCAGGCGGTTTCGAGCGAGCTGGGTGGCGAGCGTATCGACATTGTGCTGTGGGACGACAACCCGGCGCAGTTCGTTATCAACGCTATGGCGCCAGCCGATGTGGCGTCAATTGTGGTGGATGAAGATAATCACACCATGGATATCGCTGTTGAAGCCGGCAATCTGGCTCAGGCGATCGGCCGTAACGGCCAAAACGTGCGTCTGGCTTCCCAACTGAGCGGTTGGGAACTAAACGTGATGACCGTCGATGATCTGCAGGCTAAGCACCAAGCTGAAGCCCATGCAGCGATCGATATGTTCACCAAACATCTCGACATCGACGAAGAGTTCGCCACCATTCTGGTGGAAGAGGGCTTCTCTTCGCTGGAAGAATTGGCTTATGTGCCAATCAACGAGCTGCTGGAAATCGACGGCCTCGATGAAGAGACCATTGAAGCCCTGCGTGAACGAGCAAAAAATGCGTTAACCACCCTGGCATTAGCGAAAGAAGAGAGCCTTGGTAATCAGGAGCCCGCTGAGGATCTTCTGAATCTTGAGGGCTTGGATCGTGCGCTGGCGTATCGCCTGGCGTCGAAAGGCGTTTGCACGCTGGAAGATCTCGCTGAGCAAGGTGTTGACGATCTGACAGATATTGAAGGGCTGGATGACGAGAAAGCCGGTGCGCTGATTATGGCTGCACGTAATATCTGCTGGTTCGGCGATGACGCGTAATAACAGGAAGGAACAGCATGACAGATGTAACCGTAAAATCGCTGGCCGCCGAAATTCAGACCCCGGTCGATCGCCTGGTACAGCAATTTGCTGATGCAGGGATCCGTAAGTCTGAAAACGATGCGGTATCCCAGCAAGAGAAAGAAACCTTACTGTCTCACCTGAATCGTGAGCACGGTCAGACCGGTTCAAGCAAGCTGACTTTGCAGCGCAAGACGCGCAGCACCTTGAATATTCCCGTCACCGGGGGTAAAAGTAAGTCGGTACAAATCGAAGTCCGCAAAAAGCGCACATACGTGAAAGGCGATGCAGAGTCTGAGCAAGCTCAGGCAGAAGCGGAAGCCGAGGCGCAGCGTGAAGCGGAAGAGCAGGCGCGTCGCGAGGCGGAAGAACAAGCCCGTCGCGAAGCTGAACAGAAAGCGCAACGTGAAGCCGAAGACAAAGCCAAGCGCGAAGCCGCTGACAAGGCTAAACGTGAAGCAGCGGAAAAAGAGAAATTGACTAATCAACCTACCGATGTAGTAGCCAAGGCTGCGCAATCTGATAAAGCCCGTCGTGAAGCAGAAGCTGCCGAACTGAAACGTAAAGCAGAAGAAGAAGCACGCCGTAAGCTGGAAGAAGATGCGCGCCGCGTGGCTGAAGAAGCCCGCCGCCTGGCTGAAGAGAAAGGCGCTGAATGGGCAAAACCTGAAGAAGAGGATAAAGGCGACTATCACGTCACTACCTCTACTCACGCCCGTCAGGCAGAAGACGAGAACGATCGCCAGGTAGAAGCTGGCCGTGCACGTGCTCGCACCACCAAAGCGGCTCGTCCGGTTAAGAAAGGCAACAAGCATTCTGAAGCTAAAACCGATCGCGAAGAAGCGCGTGCTCAGGTGCGTGGCGGCAAAGGCGGTAAGCATCGTAAGCCAAGCACCCTGCAGCAGGGCTTTAACAAGCCGGCTCAGGCGGTTAACCGCGATGTTGTCATCGGTGAAACCATCACCGTTGCTGAACTGGCCAACAAAATGGCGATCAAAGGTTCTCTGGTCGTTAAAGCGATGATGAAGATGGGCGCCATGGCGACCATTAACCAGGTTATCGATCAAGAAACCGCTCAGATGGTTGCGGAAGAGATGGGTCACAAAGTGATCCTGCGCCGCGAGAATGAGCTGGAAGAAGCGGTAATGGACGATCGTGACACCGATGCTGCGCAGGAAAGCCGTGCGCCAGTCGTCACCATCATGGGTCACGTTGACCACGGTAAAACCTCGCTGCTTGACTACATTCGTTCAACGAAAGTGGCATCAGGCGAAGCGGGCGGTATTACCCAGCACATTGGTGCTTACCACGTTGAAACTGACAACGGTATGATCACCTTCCTCGATACCCCGGGACACGCCGCGTTTACCGCAATGCGTGCTCGTGGTGCGCAGGCCACGGATATCGTTATCCTGGTTGTGGCTGCTGACGATGGCGTGATGCCTCAGACCGTTGAAGCTATCCAGCATGCGAAAGCAGCCGGTGTGCCAGTGGTTGTTGCGGTTAACAAAATTGATAAGCCTGATGCTGATCCAGACCGCGTTAAGAACGAACTGACCCAGTACGGAATTCTTCCGGAAGAGTGGGGCGGTGAGAACATGTTCGTTAACGTCTCTGCGAAAGCCGGTACCGGTATCGACGACCTGCTGAATGCGATTCTGCTGCAAGCTGAAGTTCTGGAACTGTCTGCTATCCGTGAAGGTATGGCCAGCGGCGTAGTGATTGAATCGTTCCTCGACAAAGGTCGTGGCCCGGTTGCTACCGTGCTGGTACGTGAAGGAACGCTGAATAAAGGCGATATCGTACTGTGCGGCTTCGAATATGGCCGTGTACGTGCGATGCGTGACGAACTGGGTCGTGAAGTACTGGAAGCGGGTCCATCCATTCCAGTCGAAATCCTCGGTCTGTCCGGTGTGCCGGCTGCGGGTGATGAAGCGACTGTAGTACGTGATGAGAAGAAAGCGCGTGAAGTTGCACTGTATCGTCAGGGCAAATTCCGCGAAGTTAAGCTGGCGCGTCAGCAGAAGTCTAAGTTGGAGAACATGTTCGCCAACATGACTGAAGGCGAAGTGTCTGAGCTGAACATCGTGCTGAAATCTGACGTACAGGGTTCTGTTGAAGCCATCTCTGATTCGCTGCTCAAACTCTCTACCGACGAAGTGAAAGTACGCATTATCGGTTCAGGCGTGGGTGGTATCACCGAAACCGACGCCACGCTGGCTGCAGCATCCAACGCCATCATTCTCGGCTTCAACGTGCGTGCTGATGCATCTGCTCGCCGCGTGATTGACGCTGAAAACGTTGACCTGCGTTATTACTCCGTCATCTATAATCTGATCGACGAAGTGAAAGCTGCGATGAGCGGTATGCTGGCTCCAGAGTTCAAACAGCAGATTATCGGTCTGGCTGCGGTACGTGACGTGTTCAAATCACCGAAGTTTGGTGCCATCGCGGGCTGTATGGTCACTGAAGGTATCATCAAACGTCACAACCCAATACGTGTACTGCGTGACAACGTGGTTATCTATGAAGGCGAACTGGAATCACTGCGTCGCTTCAAAGATGACGTTAACGAAGTTCGTAACGGCATGGAATGTGGTATTGGCGTGAAGAACTATAACGACGTTCGCGTTGGCGATATGATCGAAGTGTTCGAAGTGATTGAAATTAAACGCACCATCGATTGATCATCATTTGATGTGTTGCAATTTGGGAGGCCTCTGGCCTCCCGAATTATTTGGGAGAAAGAATAATGGCAAAAGAATTTGGCCGCCAACAGCGCGTTTCTCAGGAGTTGCAGAAAGAGATCGCAATTATCCTGCAGCGCGAAATTAAAGATCCACGTCTCGGTATGATGGTGACGGTTTCGGGCGTCGAAGTGTCGCGCGATCTTGCCTATGCCAAGGTGTTTGTGACCTTTTTGAATGACAAAGATGAAGAAGCAGTGCAAAACGGCCTGAAGGCGCTGAAAGAAGCCTCTGGCTATATCCGTACGCTGGTAGGTAAAGCGATGCGCCTGCGCATCGTGCCGGAGCTAACCTTCTTCTACGACAACTCGCTGATCGAAGGTATGCGCATGTCGAACCTGGTCAGCAACGTTATTAAGAGCGATGTTGAGCGTCGTGGCGATAGCCCGGCGGAAGATGACAAGGAGGACTAATGAGTCGTCCTCGTCGTCGCGGTCGCGACGTCCACGGTGTGTTTCTGCTGGATAAGCACCAAGGCGCATCTTCCAATGATGTGCTGCAGAAAGTAAAACGTCTGTTCAACGCGAACAAAGCGGGCCACACCGGCGCCCTCGATCCTCTGGCGACCGGCATGCTGCCGGTTTGCCTCGGCGAAGCCACCAAGTTTTCGCAGTATCTGCTCGATTCGGACAAGCGTTATCGCGTCATTGCTCGCCTGGGTGAACGCACCGATACGTCTGATGCCGACGGTAATATTGTTGACACGCGTCCGATTACTTTTGATCAGGCGGCACTGGATGCAGCGCTGGACTATTTTCGTGGCGACACCATGCAGGTGCCGACCATGTTCTCCGCGCTGAAGTATCAGGGACGCAAGCTGTACGAGTACGCACGTGAAGGCATAACCGTGCCGCGTGAAGCGCGCCCGATCAAAGTGTTTGAGCTGCAGTTTATTCGCTGGGAAGGTGATGAACTGGAGCTGGAGATTCACGTCTCTAAAGGCACTTACATCCGCACTATCATCGACGATCTCGGTGAACGGCTTGGCTGCGGTGCGCACGTTATCATGCTGCGTCGTCTGCAGGTGGCGCGTTATCCGATCGAAAGAATGGTGACGCTGGAGCAGCTGCAGGAAGTGGCGGCCACCGTCAACATGGCGGAAACGCCGGATTACAGTGCGCTCGATGCGTTATTGCTGCCGATGGATAGTCCGGCAGAAGAGTTCCCGATAGTGAATTTGCTGCCTACGGTGGCGGCTTATTTCAAACAAGGTATGCCGGTTCAGGTGGCGGATGCGCCGGAACAGGGATTGGTGCGCGTGACGGAAGGTGATGAGCAAAAATTCATTGGTATGGCCGAAATCGCCGACGATGGGCGCGTGGCGCCGCGTCGTCTGGTGGTAGAATTTCCTGCGTAATCAAGCCTCCCGCATTTGACCTAACGGCGCATTTGCGTTGCTATCAGGCGAAGAGTAGAATGGCGCGGCTTTAAAAGCGGGCTGCTGAATTAGAGATCGGCACCCATACATTCATTATCCAACGGAGTTTATTATGTCTCTAAGCGTAGAAGCTAAAGCAGAGATCGTTGCTAAATACGGTCGTGGTACCAACGACAGCGGTTCAACTGAAGTTCAGGTTGCTCTGCTGACTGCTCAGATTAACCACCTGCAGGGTCACTTCTCTGAGCACAAGAAAGATCACCACAGCCGTCGCGGTCTGCTGCGCATGGTATCTCAGCGTCGTAAGCTGCTGGACTACCTGAAGCGTAAAGACGTTGCTCGCTACACCGGTCTGATCGAAAGCCTGGGTCTGCGTCGCTAAGTCTGAAGAATCTGATCAAGGATGTAGCGCATGCACCATGCAAAAAAACGCATCTGACGATCAGATTTGTGCGAGTTTCGCGAAAAGGGGGCCTTTATGGCCCCTTTTTTCGAGCAATCCGCAGCAATCCGGACCAAACTCATGTATTGTTGCAGAGAGTGATCTTTGCTTGCAGAGGTTCGCGCGGCTAATGAGAGGCTTTACCGCATGGGCGGTTAAGGTTGTCATTAGTCGCGAGGATGCAACTGAAGATCGGTAATCCCCGGCGCGCCAGAATGGGCTGCGCCTCTGAATTTAAGGACTTAAATTTTGCTGAACCCGATCGTACGCAAATTCCAATATGGTCAGCATACCGTCACGCTGGAAACCGGCATGATGGCGCGCCAGGCTACCGCTGCAGTAATGGTGAGCATGGATGACACTGCTGTATTCGTTACCGTTGTTGGCCAGAAAAAAACTAAACCAGGTCAGGATTTCTTCCCGCTGACGGTTAACTATCAGGAGCGTACTTACGCTGCTGGTCGTATCCCGGGTAGCTTCTTCCGTCGTGAAGGCCGTCCAAGCGAAGGCGAAACCCTGATCTCACGCCTGATTGACCGTCCAGTTCGTCCGCTGTTCCCGGAAGGCTTCATTAACGAAGTGCAGGTTATTGCAACCGTTGTTTCTGTTAACCCACAGGTTAACCCAGACATCGTTGCGATGATCGGTGCATCCGCTGCGCTGGCTCTGTCAGGTCTGCCGTTCAATGGCCCAATCGGCGCAGCGCGCGTGGGTTATATCAACGATCAGTACGTACTGAACCCAACTGCTGATGAAATCAATGAATCACGTCTGAACCTTGTTGTTGCCGGTACCCAGAACGCGGTGCTGATGGTGGAATCAGAAGCTGACATCCTGACTGAAGAGCAGATGTTGGGCGCTGTGGTATACGGTCACGACCAGCAGCAGATCGTTATCGAAAACATCAATGCGTTGGTTGCCGAAGCGGGTAAACCACGTTGGGATTGGCAGCCACTGCCAACTAACGATGCATTGATCGCACGCGTTACTGCATTGGCAGAAGCGGGCATCAGCGACGCCTATCGCATCACTGATAAGCAAGAGCGTTACACTCAGGTTGGCGCAGTGAAAGACGCGACCATCGCTGCACTGCAGGCTGAAGATGAAACGCTGGATGCTGGCGATATCGCTGACATCGTGCACGATCTCGAGAAGAGCGTTGTTCGTAGCCGCATCATCCGTGGCGAACCGCGTATCGATGGCCGTGAGAAAGATATGATTCGTGGCCTGGATGTGCGCACTGGCGTACTGCCACGCACGCACGGTTCTTCACTGTTTACCCGTGGTGAAACGCAAGCGCTGGTTACCGCAACATTGGGTACCGCACGTGATGCGCAGAATCTGGATGAGTTAATGGGCGAGCGTACCGATAGCTTCCTGTTCCACTACAACTTCCCTCCATACTGCGTGGGCGAAACCGGTATGGTTGGCTCACCGAAGCGTCGTGAAATTGGTCACGGTCGTCTGGCGAAGCGCGGCGTGCTGGCAGTAATGCCTAAGCAAGCTGATTTCCCCTACACCGTGCGTGTGGTTTCAGAGATCACTGAATCTAACGGTTCTTCTTCAATGGCTTCCGTGTGCGGTGCATCTCTGGCACTGATGGACGCTGGCGTACCGATCAAAGCTGCCGTAGCCGGTATTGCGATGGGTCTGGTTAAAGAAGCCGACAACTTTGTGGTTCTGTCTGACATCCTGGGTGACGAAGATCACCTCGGCGATATGGACTTTAAAGTAGCGGGTAGCCGCGATGGTATCACTGCGCTGCAGATGGATATCAAAATCGAAGGCATCACCCGCGAAATCATGCAGGTTGCTCTGAACCAAGCGAAGGGTGCGCGTCTGCACATTCTGAGCGTGATGGAACAGGCAATCAGCACGCCGCGTCAGGAAATTTCTGAGTTCGCGCCGCGCATTTACACCATCAAAATCAGTTCAGACAAGATCAAAGATGTCATCGGTAAAGGCGGCTCAGTGATCCGTGCGTTGACCGAAGAAACCGGCACCACCATCGAAATCGAAGATGACGGTACCGTGAAGATTGCTGCTACTGATGGCCTGAAAGCCAAAGAAGCCATTCGTCGTATCGAAGAGATCACTGCTGAGATCGAAGTTGGCCGCGTTTACTCTGGTAAAGTGACACGTATCGTTGATTTCGGTGCCTTCGTGGCAATCGGCGGCGGTAAAGAAGGTTTGGTGCACATCTCTCAGATCGCCGATAAGCGCGTAGAGAAAGTGACCGATTACCTGCAGATGGGCCAGGAAGTTCCAGTGAAAGTCATGGAAGTGGACCGTCAGGGCCGTGTACGCCTGAGCATCAAAGAAGCGACAGAGCAGAAACCAGCGGAAGAAGTTGCTACCGCTGCATCTGATGCATCTGACGCCGAGTAAGCGTTTACCGATTTACCTCTCCCTGCTTTGCGGGGAGAGGTGTTTAGATCATCGCGAGGGCGGGAATCCTTGTGCACAGCAGGAGGATGACAGGATGGTTGTCCCAATGTTTGTATTCGGGAGTGGGAAATGAAGCCTTTTTTGCGCTGGTGTTTTGTTGCGACAGCTATCACGCTGGCAGGATGCAGCAACTCCAATTGGCGTAAGAACGAAGTTCTGGCAGTACCTTTGCAGCCCACACTGCAGCAAGAGGTGATCCTGGCGCGAATGGAACAAATTCTTGCCAGTCGTGCCCTGACCGATGATGAACGCGCACAGCTATTATATGAGCGCGGAGTGTTGTATGATAGTTTGGGTCTGAGGGCATTAGCGCGGAACGATTTTTCGCAAGCGCTGTCTATAAGACCAGATATGCCTGAGGTATTTAACTATCTCGGTATATACTTAACGCAGGCAGGCAACTTTGATGCTGCCTATGAAGCGTTTGATTCTGTACTTGAGCTTGATCCAACTTACAACTATGCGCATTTAAACCGTGGTATCGCCCTCTATTACGGCGGTCGATACAAGTTAGCGCAAGATGATCTGCTGGCGTTTTATCAAGACGATCCTAACGATCCATTCCGCAGCCTTTGGCTCTATCTCGTTGAAAGCGATATGGATGCCGACAAGGCAAAAGTTACGCTGAGACAGCGTCATGACAAAGCGGTTCGCGATCAATGGGGATGGAATATTGTCGAGTTCTACCTTGGCGACATCAGTGAAAAAACGCTGATGGAACGTCTCAAGGCGGACGCAACGGATAACACCTCGCTCGCTGAACATCTCAGTGAAACCAACTTCTATTTAGGTAAGTATTACCTAAGTCTGGGGGAGAAGGACGACGCGAAAGCGTTGTTCAAACTGGCGGTGGCCAACAACGTAAATAACTTTGTTGAGCACCGATACGCATTGTTGGAACTGGCGCAACTCGGCCAGACACAAGACGATTTATCAGAATCTGACCAGCAATAGCTGACGAACTTTTATTGCCTGAATACCTGTAAAGTCATCATCTTCAGAGATGAGGGCTTTTCTGTTCGTCAAAACTTCTAATTTGAGCCGGTTCACACTTTTTGATGAAAATGACTGAAAGTTTTCACGACGAGTTATGTAGACTGGCCGCCGCAATCTAAGAGGCACGTGTACTACATGACTGATATTCAAACCACTTTTGCTGACCTTGGCCTGAACGCCGACATCCTCGAATCACTGAACGGTATGGGCTACGTAAAGCCTTCTCCAATCCAGGCTGAGTGTATTCCTCATCTGCTGGCTGGCCGTGACGTGTTGGGTATGGCGCAGACCGGTAGTGGTAAAACTGCGGCATTCTCACTGCCGCTGCTAAACAACATTGATGCTACTGTTAAAGCACCGCAAATTTTGGTGCTGGCACCTACCCGCGAATTGGCGGTACAGGTTGCTGAAGCCGTCACAGAATTCTCTAAACACATGCGTGGCATTAACGTGGTAGCTCTGTACGGCGGCCAACGTTATGACGTACAGCTGCGCGCACTGCGTCAGGGACCACAAGTTGTTGTGGGTACCCCTGGTCGTCTGCTGGATCACCTGAAGCGTGGCACGTTAGATCTGTCTAACCTGCGCGGTCTGGTGCTGGACGAAGCGGATGAAATGCTGCGTATGGGCTTCATCGAAGACGTTGAAACCATTATGGCGCAGATTCCAGACGGTCATCAGACCGCGCTGTTCTCAGCCACCATGCCAGAAGCGATTCGTCGTATTACCAAGCGTTTCATGAAAGATCCACAGGAAGTGCGCATCCAGTCAAGCCTGACTACGCGCCCGGACATTTCTCAGTCTTACTGGACCGCATACGGCCGTAAAACTGATGCGCTGGTTCGTTTCCTGGAAGCGGAAGATTTCGATGCAGCCATCATCTTCGTGCGTACCAAAAATGCCACGCTGGAAGTGGCCGAAGCGCTGGAGCGCAGCGGTTATAACAGCGCAGCACTGAACGGCGACATGAACCAGGCACTGCGTGAGCAGACGCTGGAGCGTTTGAAAGATGGTCGTCTCGACATCCTGATCGCGACCGATGTTGCAGCACGTGGTCTGGACGTTGAGCGTATCAGTCTGGTCGTAAACTTTGATATCCCAATGGATGCAGAGTCTTACGTTCACCGTATCGGTCGTACCGGCCGTGCTGGTCGTGCAGGTCGTGCGTTGCTGTTCGTTGAGAACCGCGAGCGTCGTCTGCTGCGCAACATCGAACGCACCATGAAGCTGACCATTCCAGAAGTTGAGCTGCCGAACGCAGAACTGCTGGGTGAGCGTCGTCTGGCTAAGTTCGCGGCGAAAGTACAGCAGCAGCTGGAAAGCAGCGATCTGGATCAGTACCGCGCACTGCTGAGCAAAATGCAGCCGGGCGAAGATCTGGATATCGAAACGCTGGCCGCAGCACTGCTGAAAATGGCTCAAGGCGAACGTCCACTGATTCTGCCACCAGAAGCACCGCGTCCAGCACGTCGCGAGTTCAGCGATCGTCCTGACCGTGGTGAGCGTCGTGATTCACGTGATTCTCGTGGTCCACGCGAAAGCCGTGACAGCCGCGATGGCGATCGTCCACGTCGTGAACGTCGTGACGTTGGCGAAATGCAGCTGTATCGCATTGAAGTGGGCCGTGATGATGGTGTTGAAGTTCGTCACATCGTTGGCGCGATCGCTAACGAAGGCGACATCAGCAGCCGTTACATCGGTAACATCAAGCTGTTTGGTACTCACTCAACCATCGAGCTGCCGAAAGGCATGCCGGGCGAAGTGCTGCAGCACTTTACTCGTACGCGTATTCTGAACAAACCGATGAATATGCAGCTGATGGGTGATGCGCCAGTGCACGAGCGTAGCGAACGTCGTCCATCTGCTGGCGGCGAACGTCGTGGCAATGGCGCACCGCGCGGTGATGGTGCTCCACGTGGCGAAGGCGCTCCACGTCGCTTCTCCGAACGTCGTGAAGGTGGCCGTGAAGGCGGACGCTTCAGCCGTGAAGGTGGTCGTGGCCCGCGTCCAGAAGGCGCTGCTGCACCACGTCGTCGTGACGCATAAGCGATAAACGCGAAAAGTAAAAAGGGACGCTGATGCGTCCCTTTTTTTATGCGCGTGGAAGGTAAATTTTACACGCCACCAGCAATCAGCACGCGTTCACCGCTGACGTAAGCTGACTCTTCTGACGCCAGAAACAGCGCCACCTGCGCCACATCTTCCGGCAAGCCAAAGCGTCCGAGCGGCGTTGCCGCTATCAGCTGTGCTTTCAACTCCGGGTGCATCTTCTTCGCCGCCAGCAAACCTTCAGTCAAAATAATGCCGGGTGCTAACGCATTGACGCGAATATTACGTGGCCCAAGCTCGCGTGCGAGGCCCTGCGTTAAGGTATCGATCGCGCCTTTGGTTGCTGCCCAAAGCACCGAGCCGGGCGTGCTGCGTTGGCTATTTAAAGCGCTAAGGTTGATGATGGAACCGCCGCGTGCGGGGAAATGTTTTGCCGCCTGCTGACACACCAGCAAGGTGCCCAGCAGATTCACATTCAGCTGCTGCTGCATCTCGCTGAGGCTAAGCCCGGCAAAGTCACCGTGGTGAAAAATCCCGGCGTTATTCACCACAATATCGGGCGCGCCAAACTGCTCAATGCTGCTAGCGAACAAGCGCTGCACATCGGCCTCGCGTGAAATATCAGCCTGTACGGCGATGGCGTCGCTACCCAGCGCCTGAATGTCGGTCACCACATCCGCCGCACCCACTTCGTCCTGAAGATAATTCACCACTACCCGAGCACCGGCCGCCGCGAAAGTCATGGCGATGGCGGCACCAATGCCTTTCGAAGCGCCCGTCACCAGCGCAATTTTACCTTCAAGTGTTTTCATCGTGTCTCTCCACCTGAGATTTCGGGGAAAATAAAGCATGCGCTGTCCATACAATCGGGTGGTAGCGCAATCCTGCAAGCTTCTTGCACGATCCTGCAAATCTGCTGTTCAAGGACTAGTCGCAGCGCCAACCACAAGCGAGAATATCAAATCAGTGATTTCTTACCGCGGAGCACCGAGCACATGATTCATCAGGAACAATGGCAGCAGTTGGTGGCAATTATTGCTCGCCACGCACCGCAGGATGGTCGTCACTATTGCCCAATCGACTTTCTCTCTTTCGGCCGCAGTTCTCAGCCCACCAGTTTGTCGCATGTGGCGACCTGGGCGAGCTTTGCCCTGATCGCGCAGGGGCAAAAAGCGCTGCGCATGGGTGATGAAGTGATGCATTACGGGCCGGGCGATTTACTGTTGGTGACGCTTGATATGCCGGTGCAATCCTGCGTGGTCATGGCAACGCCAGAGAAACCGAATCTTGGTGTGGGCATCACCATTAACGAAACGCGTCTGATGCGTTATCTGGAACACTTTCCGCACCATCAACTCGGCAGCACGGCGGTGAGCGAGCGCGGTATCGCCGTGCATAAAGTCGCGCCCCCGTTGGTGGATGCGGTGATGCGTTTAGTCGAATTGCTGGATCACCCGCAGGACATAGCGGCGCTGGCACCGTTGATTGAGCAGGAGATTTTCTATCGTTTGCTGACTGGGCCCGAAGGGCCGCGCATTCTCAACATGGCGTTGACGGAACGGCCAGGCAACAAAGTGGCGCGCGCCGCGCGTTGGCTACGCGAAAACTTTCATCAGCCGTTGAAAATGGATTTTCTGGCGAGCAGCGTAGGGATGAGTATTTCGTCGCTGCATCATCACTTTAAAGCAGTAACGGCGATGACGCCGATGCAGTATCAAAAGCAGCTGCGGCTCAACGAGGCGCGGCGTTTGATGTTGATTGAGAAGCTGGATGCCGGCACGGCGGGTTATCGGGTGGGTTATCAAAGTGCTTCGCAGTTCAGTCGTGAATACAGCCGTTTTCACGGTCAGTCACCGGCGCGAGACGTGCGAACCCTTGCGGTGGGCCCAGAGTGGTTAAACCCACCGCAATGAGGTTTACAGCGTGCGCGCCGCTTCCATTGCCAGCGCGAAGGAGCGCAGACGCGCCTGCGAATCGTAAATCTGGCCGTTAACCATAATTTCATCCGCCTGGGTTTCACGCATCAGCGCGGCGAGGCCGCTGCGGACTTTATCGCTATCGCCGACAATCGACATGCTGAGTGCCTGCTGCACGCCATATTGCTCGGACGGCGACCACAGATTATCCATGTTCTCCACCGGCGCAGGTAGCGGACCCGGTTTGCCGCGACGCAGGTTAATAAACTGCTGCTGCATCGAGGTGAATAGGAAGCGAGCGTCACGTTCGCTATCGGCTGCAACGACGTTGACGCACACCATCGCATACGGCTTCGCCAGACGCGCGGAAGGTTTGAATTTCTCACGATAGAGATGCAGCGCCTGGAACAGCAGATCCGGCGCGAAATGCGAGGCAAATGCAAACGGCAAACCCAGCTGAGCGGCCAGTTGCGCGCTGTACAGGCTGGAACCGAGCAGCCACACCGGAATTTTCAATCCTAAACCTGGAACCGGTTGTACTGGCGGATGTTCTCCCTCTTCGGCGTCAAACCAGCGAATCAGTTCAGAGACATCTTCCGGAAAACTATCTGCCTGGCCGCTGGAAAGATGACGACGCAACGCCAGCATGGTGCGTTGGTCGGAACCCGGCGCGCGGCCCAGTCCCAAATCGATGCGCCCAGGATAGAGTGACTCGAGGGTACCAAACTGTTCGGCGATCACCAGCGGCGCGTGATTGGGCAGCATAATGCCGCCTGAACCGAGGCGCAGCGTTTCGGTATTGGCCGCTAAATAGCCAATCAGCACTGACGTCGCGGCGCTGGCAATCCCCGTCATATTATGGTGTTCCGCCAGCCAGTAGCGGTGAAAGCCCAATGCTTCGGACTGACGGGCCAGTGCCAGCGAATTATGGAACGCGTCGCGTGCAGTGGAACCTTGTGGAATAGGGGCCAGATCCAACACGGACAGGCGAACAGTTTTTTTCTCAGACATGGGCACTCCAAATAGGGATGGCGCAGGTGTTTAGTCGGACCTGCGCTTGTGAGTATTACTCATCGTTACCTATATTAAAACTGCTAATAACAGCAGGAATATAGCCGGAATGTGCCTTTACCTGCCGCCTTCCAGTGCCATTCCCGCCAGGCGACGCCAATAACCATTACAATCACTGCCGCGCGCCATCATTAGCGGTGCCTGACCGGCTTCGTTGGCGCGGAAGCGATCCACTTCGGCGAGCGTACTTTCGCCCTGGGGCGACAAACGTACAATGTCGATCCAGTTATGCATGCCGCTCAGGTCATTGCCGAGGTTGTAACAATAGCCGCTCATGGTCTGAATGCCGTTGAGCACAAACACCTGCTGGCCTTCCTGCGAGAGCACGCGGCGGCCGGTTGGGTAATTGATGCAGCAGGTTTGGCAATCATCTTTGCCACGATTCTCAGCGCGTGCGGTAAAGCAGCGTGCTGACAGCGCCAGCGGCAGATGACCATAGCCGAGCACTTCCACCTCAAATTGTTCGCGCACACCCGCCGCATCGCACTGTTGCAGCAACTGAATCAGCCAGTCGCGGGACATCTCCACCGGGATGCACCAGCGCGTCATGCCTTCTTTCAGCAACAGTTGCAGCGTCTGCGCGTTATACACATTCAGCGTTGGGCCGGCGACAAACGGCAATTTGCGCTCCGCCGCCATATTTACGGTGCCGATATCATTGGCTTCCAGCAGGAACTCACCGTTCTCGACATAGCGGCGCAGCTCTTTGACTTCCGATGGCGACTGCAGCAGTGCCAACGTACTCAGCACCACTTGCTTGCCCTGCAGCGCCAGCATGCGCGCGATGTCCATCCATTGATGGAACGAGGTAGCGCGTCTTTTACTGCAGACGGCTTCGCCGAGATAAATGATCTCCGCGCTGCTCTCGGCGGCGCGTTGATAAAAGGTTTCCAGCGTTGCAGTTGGCCAGTACCACAGCACCGGCCCGATGGCGTATTTCATGCGATCTCCTTATTGCCAGTCACGGTGATAAGCACCGAGCGTGGTTTGGCTGCCTTCTGATAACTCGCCCAACGCCTGCATCCAGGGTTCCTGCACGGCATACTGTTCCGGCGATGCCATGCAGCGATCAATGGCCTGACGCCACACTTTCGCTACCTGCGCCACATAGGCCGGGCTGCGCTGGCGTCCTTCAATTTTCACCGAGGCAATGTTGGCGCGCAGCAGTTCAGGCAGCAGCGACAAGGTGTTCAGGCTGGTAGGTTCTTCCAGTACGTGATAGAGCTGGTTATCCACTTCATAACGGCCTTTGCACAAGGTGGGATAGCCAGCGCTCTCGTCGGGCGCATAACGGTCAATCAGCACCTCATTCAGGCGCGATTCCATGCCTTTTGGCGTCTGCTGCCAGCGGACAAATTTCGCCGGCGAGCAGGCTCCCGCGCTATTAGGCGACTCGCCGGTCAGCCAGGAAGAGAGGTAGCAGCGGCCTTCAGCCATAATGCACAGGCTACCGAAGGCGAACACTTCCAGCGGTACCGGCGTTTCACGCGCCAGCTGTTTGACCTGATGCATCGACAGCACGCGCGGCAGCACCACGCGGCTGAGTTGAAAATGACGATGGTAAAAATGGATGGCCTGCAGATTGGTGGCGGAGGCCTGTACCGAAAGATGACGCTCAACCTGCGGATAATGTTTTGCCGCGTACTCCAGCGTGGCAATATCGGCCAGAATCAACGCATCCGCGCCGTTCTGAGCGGCAACATCAATCGCGCTTTGCCAGCGATTGATGCCATCAGGATGGGCGAAGGTGTTGATTGCCACATGCAGTTTGCGCCGATGCTGATGCAGATAGCGTGCGGCTTCAGCCAGTTTCTTATCGGTAAAATTGAGGCCAGCAAAGTGGCGGGCATTGGTATCGTCTTTCAGGCCGACATACACCGCGTCAGCACCATGCTCCACCGCCGATTTCAGCGCAGGCAAATTCCCCGCCGGACACAGCAGTTCCATACATTTTCCTCCCCGGATTCTGAAGCCGAAGAGTGTAAATAACTGACCCGACAGCAATGTTGATTTAAGGCAGTGAAAGCGGCATTGATGATCGGGAGTGAAGGTTTTTCGTCCAGCCAGGCGGCGATTTCCTTGATCTCAGTGGAGGCGAAGCCGGTCAGATGTGGCAAAATAGATGAAACTTTCTGAAGGGAATGACGATGATGTTTGCGCGCTTACGCGGTCTGATTGTTGAAAAAGGGCCAGAATTCCTTGCTTTACCTGTTTCCATTACCCCTTTCCCGCTAAAAAAAACTATTCTGCAACAACTCCTAAACTGGCAATTTCGTCATGCTTTGTCTGAAGGTGAGTTAGACTTTCTGGAAGGGCGTTATCTGGGGATTGAGGTTGCCGATGTGAATCTGCGCTGGATCACCACCCTGCAAGCAGGGCGCCTGACCGTTTCGCGCGACACCGAGGCTGATGTCTGGTTTCGCGGTGAAGCCAACGATCTGTTGCTGGTGGCAGCACGCAAAGCGGATCCCGATATGTTGTTCTTTCAACGCCGTCTGGTGATTGAAGGTGACACTGAGCTGGGACTTGAGGTGAAAAACCTGATGGATGCCATTGAACTGGATGCCATGCCCACGCCATTACGCACGGGATTGCAGCAGCTCGCTGCTTTTATTGAGACAGGAATGAAACAGGACGCGAAGGCCGCTGAGGCGCGCGCGGGGATCTCATGTTGATTCGTACTGAAATTGGCGTTGATGCAGCAGGCATCGATAGCCTGTTAAAGCGCAGTTTTGCTACCGCTGCCGAAGCGGAACTGATACAACAACTGCGCGAAGATGGCTTGCTGACTCTCGGTGTAGTTGCCACGGATGATGAAGGTCAGGTGCTGGGTTATGCCGCTTTCAGTCCGGTGACCCTGCAGGGAGAAGACCGCAACTGGGTCGCGTTGGCGCCGCTCGCCGTGGATGAATCGGTGCGCAAACAGGGCCTTGCTAAACGGCTGGTGTATGAAGGGTTGGATTCACTGAATGAGTTCAGCTACAGCGCCGTGGTGGTGCTGGGCGATCCTGAGTTCTACAATCCACTCGGCTTTGAACCGGCGGCACGTCATGGTTTGCACTGTCGCTGGTTAGGCAGTGAAGCGGCCTTTCAGGTCTACAAACTGGCCGACGATGCGTTTGTCGGTGCAGAAGGACTGATCGAATTCGCGCTGCCGTTTAACCGTTTCGACTAAACCAGGCCACTAAGCAGGGCGGCTGCTGTGTAACCAGCAGCAGCTTTTGCGCGCGGCTCAGCTGCTTCACCTGATATTCCAGGCGTGACGCCGCCGCCCGATCGCCCGCATCGCAGTGAAACACCAGCGTCAGCGGGCCCTTGCCACGCAGCGAACGCGCGCCGCGTCCCTGCTGATGCTGTTGCAGCCGACGATTAACATCGGTGGTGATGCCGGTATATAGCATCCCTGCGGCGGTTTGTAGCAGATAAAGCTGCCAGCCTTGTTCCATCATACTTATCCAGAAAATTAGCTGGCAGGCAGTGTAGCGCGCTTCAGGCCGCATCGCTATTCGCCGCACGGAGTCCAATTTTGTCCGACCATGCTCATCTGATTCGCTACTTAAAAAAACAGCACGTGCTGTCGTTATCTGCCAGCCACGGCGACGATCTGTGGTGTGCCAACTGCTTTTATGTATTTGATGCCGCGAACATGGCGTTCTGGCTGATGACTGAACCAGACACGCGCCATGGCGCATTAATCCAGTCAAATCCGCGCGTGGCGGGCACGGTGAATGGCCAGCCAAAAAGTGTGCTGCTGATTAAAGGCGTGCAGTATCGCGGCGTGATTCAGCTGCTAAGCGGAGACAGGGAAGTTATTGCGCGTCACGCTTATCAGAAGCGTTTTCCAGTGGCAAAGAAAGTCACCGCACCGCTATGGGAAATCGTGCTCGACGAAGTGAAGATGACCGACAATGCGCTGGGCTTTGGCAAAAAGATTATCTGGACCCGGCCTTAGGGCCGCCATTCACGGCGACCCCAATGCAGGAAAAACTATCAGGCCGCGTTCAAAATCCGCAGCGACTCGCGATTAAACGCGGGCAGGTCTTCAGGCGTGCGGCTGGTGACTAACTTGTCATCATCCACCACCACTTCTTTATCGTAAAAATCCGCACCGGCATTACGCAGATCGATGGCGATGGCTTTTACGCTGGTCATTTTGCGGCCGCGCACGCCGTTCGCGCTGATCAGCAGCTGCGGGCCATGGCAAATGGCAAACACCGGCTTGCCGCTGGCGACAAACTCCCTGGTGAAGTTGACGAAACGATCGTCACCGCGCAGGGCATCCGGAGAGTGTCCGCCGGGCAGCAGCAGCGCATCGAACTCGGCTGCATTCACATCATCAATAGCCTTGTCGATGTTGACCTCAGCTTTACCCTGTTTCCCTTTAACGATGTTGCCGGCCTTAAACTCGATGGTAACCACTTCGTGGCCCGCCTGAGTGTAAGCCTCCGCCGGTGAGGTAAACTCTGAGTCTTCAAATTCATCGGTAATCAGTACCGCTATTTTCTTGCTCATCTTTTTTTCCTCCTTGTTGATCACGAACCTTATGTTCGTTGCACTTCTAACCCAACAAGTCTGGTAGCCATGTCGCAAAAAGCAAGCCAGCCGGCAATTCTTCCGGGAGGTAAATTTCCGCGCCGGATCAAGTTTAGGCGATTTCCACATGGCGCAATGAAATGACCTGAATGACACTACGGCCTTTCCGCCGCGTATCCTAACGCGGCATCGTTATTCAGTTGAATACGGAATTCCGTGATGACCCAACTCCCTTCTCATGCCCCGGCGACACGCTTCGCCTGGTGGAAACCGCTGCTGTTCCTCGCCGTGGTAGTAATCGGCCTGTGGTATGTCAAATGGCAGCCTTATTACGGCAAAGCCTTTACTGCTGCCGAAACGCATTCCATCGGTAAATCGATTCTGGCCAATGCGGCGGACTTACCGTGGCGCGCGGCGCTTGATTACGCCATGGTCTATTTCCTCGCCGTGTGGAAAGCGGCCGTGCTCGGGGTGATCCTCGGATCGTTGGTGCAGGTGCTGATTCCGCGCGCCTGGCTGCTGCGTCTGATGGGCAGCTCACGCTTTGGCTCGACGCTGATGGGCACTGGATTAGGTTTGCCGGGCATGATGTGCAGCTGCTGTGCGGCACCAGTGACCGCTGGCTTACGTCAGTCACAGGTTTCCAGCGGTGCGGCGATGGCGTTCTGGCTGGCGAATCCGCTGCTCAATCCTGCCACGCTGATTTTTATGGGCTTTGTGCTCGGCTGGCATTTTGCGGCGATTCGGCTGGTGGCAGGTTTGATGATGGTGTTGGGCATCGCGTGGCTGGTGCAGCGCAGCGTGCCGGATCAGGTCGTTACCGCGCCCGTTATCCCGGCCCGCGATGAACAGCCGTTTCTGTCACGCTGGCTGCGGGTGATGTGGCGACTGTTCTACAACACCATTCCGCTGTATATCGTCGCGGTATTATTTCTCGGCGCCGCGCGCGTGTGGCTGTTCCCGCACGCGGATGGCGCGGTGGGTAATACGCTGTTTTGGGTGATGTTGATGGCAGTCGCCGGCTGCCTGTTTGTGATTCCTACCGCCGCGGAAATCCCGATTGTGCAGACCATGATGCTGGCGGGCATGGGCATTGCGCCCGCGCTGGCGTTATTAGTCACGCTGCCCGCCGTGAGTGTGCCGTCGTTATTGATGCTGCATCGCGCCTTTCCCGCACGGGCGCTGTGGATCGCGCTGATCGGCGTGGCAGTCAGCGGCATGCTGCTCGGCGTGCTCGCCTTGTGGCTGGCGTAACCACCAAATCTTCTGATTGCGGCTGCCGCGCCACAGCAGCCGCGCATCTTTCTCCGCTTCGATAAAGCGTCCATCAATCAGCACATCAATTTCATCCACCACTTCGCGCTGCGCCGCACTGAGTTCCGCCATTTCATATCCGGTCCACAGCCAGATATCCTTATCCGGACACTCACGCCGCACGCGTTTCACCAGACGACGTATATGCGGCACGTTGTGCGGATGCAGCGGATCGCCGCCGCTCAGCGACAAGCCCTGGCGCGCAATGCGCCGATCGTTAAGATCGGCGATCAGCTGCTCTTCCATCTCCAGCGTAAACGGCACGCCGGAATCCAGCCGCCACGTGCTTTGGTTGTAGCAGCCGCGACACTGATGTTCGCAGCCCGCGACAAACAGCGTGCAGCGCGTGCCGGGCCCGTTAACGATATCGACCGGATAATAGCCGTGGATGCGCATCATCCCGGTTTTCCTGGCTCCAGATGTTTAACGCGCCGCTGTACTTCTTGCTGCTTACCGGCGTTAAACGGACGCGCATCCGGGCTGCCGAGATAGCCGCACACGCGGCGCGTCACCGACACGCGCGCCGGATCGTGATTACCACAGCATGGGCAGGTAAACCCTTTGCTGGTGCAGCTGAACTCGCCGCTAAAGCCGCATTCGTAGCACTCATCAATCGGCGTATTGGTGCCGTAATAGGGCACGCGGTGATAGCTGTAATCCCAGACATCTTCGAGCGCTTTGAGGTTGTGCTGGATGTTGGGATATTCCCCGTAACAGATGAATCCGCCGTTAGCGATGGCGGGATAGGGCGCTTCAAAGTCGATCTTGTCGTACGGATTGACCTTCTTCTCCACGTCGAGATGGAAGCTATTGGTGTAATACCCTTTGTCGGTAACGCCGGCCACCACGCCAAATTCGGCGGCATCGAGGCGACAGAAGCGGTCGCACAGATTCTCGCTCGGCGTGCTGTACAAGCTGAAGCCGTAGCCGGTTTCCGCTTTCCACGCATCCACCGCGCGGCGCAGGTGCGTGACAATCGCCACGCCTTTTTCCCGCAGGTAATCGGCGTCATACGGATGCACTTGGTTGCCGCTCAGCGCATTCAGCGTTTCATGCAAGCCGATGTAGCCAAGGGAAATTGAGGCGCGGCCGTTGCGGAAAATGGCGCCCACTTCGTCATCCGCTTTCAGGCGCACGCCGCAGGCACCTTCCATATAGAGAATCGGCGCTACGCGCGCTTTGGTTTTTTCCAACCGGGCGATACGCGTCATTAAGGCACGTTTCGCCAGCGCCAGACGTTCATCGAGCAAGCGCCAGAACTGCGCTTCATCGCCTTTGGCTTGCAGGGCGATACGTGGCAGATTGAGGCTAATGACGCCAATATTGTTGCGGCCTTCGTGAATCTGCTCGCCGTTCTCTTCATACACGCCAAGGAAGCTGCGGCAGCCCATCGGCGTTTTAAACGAGCCGGTGACTTCCACCACTTTTTCGTAGTTGAGGATATCCGGATACATGCGCTTACTGGCGCACTCTAGCGCCAGCTGCTTGATATCGTAATTAACATCGCCAGGCCGACGATTCACGCCTTCGCGGATTGCAAACACCAGTTTCGGGAATACCGCGGTTTTGTGATTTTTGCCCAATCCGGCAGTGCGGTTGCGCAGAATGGATTGCTGGATCAGGCGCGCGGCCCAGTCGGTGCCGAGGCCAAAGCCAAAGGTGACAAACGGCGTCTGGCCGTTGGCGGTGTGCAGCGTATTCACTTCATATTCCAGCGACTGAAACGCGTCGTAGCACTCTTTCTCGGTGCGAACGCGCGCATAGGCTTCGGCATCCGGAATCTGCCATTCCAGCGCCACCGCGCGGTGTTTTACCAGACTGAGCGTAACGAACGGTGCCAGCACTTCATCAATGCGATTGATGGTGGTGCCGCCGTAAATGTGGCTGGCGACCTGCGCGATGATCTGTGCGGTCACCGCCGTGGCGGTGGCGATTGATTTGGGCGGCTCGATCTCGGCGTTGCCCATCTTAAAACCGTGGGTCAGCATGCCGTGCAGATCGATCAGCATGCAGTTAAACATCGGGAAGAACGGGGAATAGTCGAGATCGTGATAATGGATGTCGCCGCGTTCATGCGCCAGCACCACATCGCGTGGCAAGAGTTGCTGCTGAGCGTAATGTTTGGCGACGATGCCAGCCAGCAGATCGCGCTGGGTGGGAATCACTTTGCTGTCTTTATTGGCGTTTTCATTGAGCAGCGCGGCGTTGGTTTGCTCCACTAAACCGCGAATAGCGTGATGCAGTTTACCGCGCTGCTCGCGTGCTAAATCGCGGTCATGGCGATATTCGATGTAGGCACGCGCCAGCTGCGGCCAGCGCCCGCTCATCAGCGTCTCTTCCACCGCACACTGAATGTCGCGGATATCCACTTCAGCCTTGTCAGCCAGCTGTTGACTGACCTGCGCCGCCACTTGCGTGCACCACGCCGTATCATCGATTTGTACCGCAGCTGCAGCCGCGTTGACTGCCGCCTCGATCCGCTGCGCATCAAACGGCACTCTGCAGCCGTCACGCTTAATCACCACCGTCGCCATTTCTTCTCCATGAAACTATATGTAGATAATTTTAAGGAGTTTAATCGCTATATGTGGTGTTTGCGCTGAGATTAATCGCCGGCGGTTTGACCTACAACAAAGAAGCCACAACCAGGAATGAAAGCCGCGCAATGGTAATCTGGCTAAAATACAAAAGTATTAACCCGCCTTGATTTCAGTTTGCGGCCACTTGCTTTGCAATGCGAAACAGGTTTAATGGGCCTTTTGCCCATTTTGGTCCGTTGTTTCATTTACAAGGATGCCCAGATGCCATTGCAAAGAACTCTGCTTGCCTGTTGTTTATCCATGACTTTTTCCGCCTTCGCCGCGCCGGCTGGAGATTTACCGTTGATGCCGTGGCCACAAAGCGTTGTGCAGCCAGGCGGCGGCGGGGCGTATACGTTAACACCGCAGCTCACGTTGCATATCTCGGGCGATCATCTGGAAGGTGCTGAATCGCGCTGGCGCGCGCGCATTGCGCGGCAAACCGGCTGGCCGCTGCTGCCGACCAGCGCATCCAGCGATCATCCCAGCATTCAGGTGCAAATCGCGCAGGCGGTTGATCCGCTTCCCCAGCCAGACAGCGACGAAAGTTATCATCTGCTGGTTAACAGCGATGGCGTCTTGCTGAAAGCCAACACGCGCTTTGGCGCGATGCGCGGCATGGAAACCGTGTTGCAGCTGATTGAAAACACCGAAAATGGCACCGAAATTCCCTACGTCACCATTGACGACAAACCGCGCTTTCCGTGGCGCGGCGTGCTGATCGATTCGGCGCGCCACTTCCTGCCAATTGAAACCGTGAAACGACAAATCGACGGCATCGCCGCCGCGCGTATGAATGTGTTTCACTGGCACTTAACCGACGATCAAGGTTGGCGATTTGCCTCCAGCCACTATCCGCAGCTGCAGGAGAAAGCCAGTGACGGCTTGTACTACACGCAGCAGCAGATGCGCGATGTGGTGCGCTACGCCACGCAGCGCGGCGTACGCGTGGTACCGGAAATCGATCTGCCCGGTCATGCGTCGGCGATAGCAGTGGCGATGCCGGAGTTAATGAGCGCGCCGGGACCGTATCAGATGGAGCGCGGCTGGGGCGTGTTTAAGCCGCTGCTCGATCCCAGCAACGAAGCGGTATTTCGCTTTATCGACACCTTAATGGGCGAAGTGACGGCGATCTTCCCCGATCCCTACATCCACATTGGCGGTGATGAGGTTGATCCAACCCAGTGGAATGATTCCACACGCATTCAGCAGTTTATGCGCGACCACGGTCTAAAGGATACGCATGCGCTGCAAGCCTGGTTTAATCAGCGCGTTGAGAAAATCCTTGAAGCGCATCAGCGCCGCATGATCGGCTGGGATGAGGTTTACCATCCTGATCTGCCTAAAAGCATTCTGATTCAATCGTGGCAAGGACAGGATGCGTTGGGCACGGTGGCGAAAAACGACTTCCGCGGCATCCTCTCCACCGGTTTCTATCTCGATCAGCCGCAAACCGCCGCTTACCACTATCGCAATGAACCCTGGCCGCAGGGGCTCAACGGCGCGGATCAGGTGCAGGCTGGTGAGCAGGCGCAGAGCTGGCAATTCACCATGCCGCGTTTGAAAGGCAGCGCGCTGAAAGGCAGCTTTACCCTGATAGAAGGGAAAAACGGCTGGCGCGGCTTTATCGATTTCAGCGGCAAAGCGCGTCGCATGGTCAGTGATATTCGCTGGCTGTCGCCCACACAGCTGACGTTCAGCGTCGATACGTGGATGGGGCCATTCCAGCCGATGGTGACGCTAACGCAAGACAAGCTGACCGGTTATATGCTGGTGGGCAACGTGCGCTATCCCGCAGAAGGCAGCAAGTTGCCGCAGGTGCCAGCCGGCATTGCGCCATCGCTGCCGACGCCGCAACAGATGCAGAACAACCTGATTGGCGGCGAAGCGGCGCTGTGGGCGGAGAATGTTAACAGCCGGGTAATCGATACACGCCTGTGGCCGCGCGCCTTTGTGGTGGCGGAGCGGTTATGGTCGGCGCAGGATGTCACCGACAGCGATAACATGTATCAGCGCCTGAGCGCGGTGGATCGCTGGGGCACTGTTTCAGTCGGCTTGCAGCAGCATCAGCAGGCTGAAGTGCAGATGATGCGACTGGCGAACAGCAGTGACATCACGCCGCTGCGCATATTGGCCGAAGTGCTGGAGCCAGCGCAGTACTACACGCGCCAGCATCTGAAATTTCAGGCGGGACATTATGACTATTTTGAACCGCTCAATCGTTTGGCGGATGTGTTGCCGGCCGAGAGCAATGCGGTGCGTGTGCTGGATAAGCAGGTGGATCGCTTGATCGCCAATCGCGCCGATCATGCGGCGGCGCATGCCATCCGTCAGCAATTGCAGCGCTGGCAGAACAACAGCGATGCGGTGATGCCGCTAATTCTGCGCAGCTATCAGCTCAAGCCGCTGCAGCAGCAAGTACAGCAAGTAGCAGAGTTGAGCCGGATGGGACTGGATTTGGTCAATGCGCTGGAACGTAATCAGGCGTATGGCGCAGGTGAGGTGGCGCAGATGCATTCACAACTTGATACGGCAGCGCAGGTGCAGGATGAAACAGTGCTGGCGCTGGTGCGGCCGCTGGAGAGGTTGCTGCGATCGTTTAAATAAATATTGTGCTGGCTGTCCCCCTCCTCGGTCCTCCCCCATAAATGGGGGAGGAAGAGGCTGCCATATGTCAGTGATGAAGCTGCATGTGGCAGCATCTCCTTCCCCCGCTTGCGGGGGAAGGCCGGGATGGGGGACAGCCAGCACCAACCAACCAAATCAACGACGTACCGCAATCGCCTCGATCTCAATCTTCACATCTTTCGGCAGGCGCGCCACTTCCACGCACGAACGCGCTGGGAAGCTGGCGTTGTGCTCGGTGAAGAACGCTTCATAGGTCGCGTTCACGGTGGCGAAGTCATTCAAATCCTTCACAAACACGGTGGTTTTCACGATATCGCCCACTTTCAGGCCGGCGGCTTCGACAATCGCCTTCACATTCTCCAGTGATTGACGTGCCTGCGCGGAAACATCGTCGGCCACGGCGCCAGTGGCCGGATCAACCGGGATCTGGCCTGAAGTGATGATCATGCTGCCGAGATCCACGCCCTGCACGTAAGGGCCAATCGCTGCGGGTGCGTTTGAAGTACTGATTTCGCGAGACATTATTTCTCCTTGAAAGTGCGCGGCCGACCGATGTCCGCCGCGAAATGAATCGTCCCATTATAGGGACGACGCGGGCGATTACCAGTGACCGAGCACCACGTGGCGCGCGAACTCTTTCTCGCAATATTTGCACTTCAGATGCACATCATCTTCGCGCTTTTTCACCGCAAAACTGGTGAATACCGGCTCGTTACGGCTGATGCAGTTGCTGTTCGGGCAGGTCAGCACGCGGTCAATACGATCCGGCAAGGTGGGGGCGATCTTCGCCACCACTTCGTATTCGTCAATGCGGTTTACCGTGGCGAGCGGCGCATACACCGCCAACTGATTGATCTGATCGTCGGTCAGGAAGGTATTTTCGATCTTGATCAGATCTTTACGGCCCATCTCGCCCGACGGCAAGTTAAGGCCGATGGTGATGCGCTGATCGGTTTCGGTCAGACGAAACAGCGAAAGTAACTTAAAGCCGACCTGCGCCGGGATATGGTCAATCACCGTGCCGCGTTTGATGGCTTCAACCTGCAATTTATTATCGTGAGTCATCGCTTTCTCCTTACAGTGCCAGTTCGCGATTCAGTACCAGCGCCAGCAGCGCCTGGCGAGCGAAGATGCCATTTCCAGCCTGCTGAAAATACCAGGCGTGCGGCGTGCTATCCACGTCGGTGGTGATCTCGTCGATACGCGGCAGCGGATGCAGCACTTTCATGTTGTCGCGCGCACCGGCTAAATCAGCGGCACGCAGAATGAACTGTGCTTTAACGTTGGCGTATTCCGACGGATCGAGGCGCTCTTTCTGCACGCGCGTCATATACAGAATATCGAGTTGTGGCATCACTTCTTCGATGGTGTCGTGGCGTGACCAGGCAATGTTCTGCTCATCCAGCATATCGGTGATGTACGCCGGCATCGCCAGCGCATCCGGCGCGATAAAGAAGAAGCGGTTGCCATCAAACTTCGCCAGCGCCTGCGTCAGTGAATGCACGGTGCGGCCATATTTCAGGTCGCCGACCATTGCCACATTCAGGTTATCCAGGCGATTTTGCGTTTCTCGGATGGTGAAGAGATCGAGCAGCGTTTGCGTTGGATGCTGGTTAGCGCCATCACCGGCGTTGAGGATTGGAATGCCGCCGGAGAATTCCGTCGCCAGACGCGCGGCGCCTTCCTGCGGATGACGCATCACGATGGCATCAACGTAAGTCCCAATCACCGAAATGGTATCGGCGAGGGTTTCGCCTTTCTTGCCGAGCGAGGTGTTGCTACCGTCGGCGAAGCCCACCACTGACGCGCCGAGACGATGCATCGCGGTTTCAAACGACAAACGCGTACGCGTTGAAGCCTCAAAGAAGCAGCTGGCGATCACGTTGTGTTTCAGCAGCTCCGGCTGGGGATTGGCTTTCAGCTGGGCAGCGGTATGCAGCACCAGCTCCAGCTCGTCGCGGTTGAGATCGTTGATGGAAATAATGTGCTTGCGATATAGCGGGTTGGCCATAGCGTTCTCCTCTGCGCTGCCGGATTGCGGACAAAAAAAAGCCCCTGCTTAAGGGGCTTTTTTTACGATCGATTGATGACGGAAAGAAACAGATGCGCCGCCCGCTGTCAGGCGTCGTTGAGCGTCAAATTGTGCGCTGCGCTGTTGCATGTTTCCTCCGGCAAATTGGGCCGCATTATACGCATTCACTGATTTGCATCAAGCAAATATCGCGCGCGAGGTAAACGTTTGCGGCGCCACCAATCATAGCTTGCCGAGCGTCGCGACCATCACCGCTTTAATGGTGTGCATGCGGTTTTCAGCCTGATCGAACACGATGCTGTGCGCAGATTCAAACACCTCATTACTCACTTCCATGCCATCGTGCAAACCGTGCTGCTCGGCCATTTGACGGCCCAGCGTGGTTTTGTCGTCATGGAAGGCCGGTAAGCAGTGCAGGAACTTCACCTGCGGATTGCCGGTCAGCGCCAGCATCGCGCTATTAACCTGATAAGGACGCAGCAGGGCGATGCGATCTTCCCACACCGATTTGGCTTCGCCCATCGACACCCACACATCCGTGTAGATGAAGTCGGCACCTTGCACGCCTTCGGCTATATCTTCAGTCAGGGTGATTTTGCCACCGGTTTGCTGTGCGGCCACGCGGCACTGCTCCACCAGTTCCGCTTCCGGCCAGCAGCCTTTTGGCGCCACCAGACGCAGATCGAGGCCGACCAGCGCAGCGGCTTCCAGCATGCTGTTGCCCATGTTGTTGCGCGCATCGCCGACGTAAACCAGCGTCATTTCATTCAGCGATTTACCCGGTAAATGTTCCTGCATTGTCAGCAGATCGGCCAGCAGTTGCGTGGGATGGAATTCGGTGGTCAGGCCGTTCCACACCGGCACGCCAGCGAATTCCGCTAAGGTTTCCACCAGTTCCTGGCCGTAGCCGCGATATTGAATACCGTCATACATGCGTCCCAGCACGCGCGCGGTGTCTTTCATCGACTCTTTATGGCCAATTTGGCTGCCGCTTGGGCCGAGATAGGTGACGTTAGCGCCCTGATCGTAAGCGGCAACTTCGAAAGAGCATCGGGTACGAGTCGAGTCTTTTTCGAAGATGAGCGCGATGTTTTTGCCTTTCAGGTACTGCGTTTCGCTGGCATTTTTCTTTGCGTGTTTTAATTCACCTGCCAGACTCAGCAGAGAATCGATTTCGGCTGGGGTGAAATCCAGCAATCTCAGGAAATGTCTTTGATGTAGCTGACTCATACAGCGCTCCGGATGACTACATTAAATGAATTAAAATTCAATTTAACCGTATGAATATGCATTTTCAACCCCGGCGTTAAGAAACTTGTTGTTTTGTGTAGTGGCGCGCGAGGCAGTGTGGGAAAATAATTGAATTCAGCCGAATATTTGAGGACACACCCATGGCATATGAAGCATTGCTGGAAGAACAGCGCGAAGAGACGCGACTGATCATTGAAGAGTTGCTGGAAGACGGCAGCGATCCAGATGCGCTTTACACTATTGAGCATCATCTTTCCTGCAACAACTTCGACTCGCTGGAGAAGGTCGCGGTTGATGCCTTCAAGCTGGGCTACGAAGTGAGCGAGCCAGAAGAGCTGGAGCTGGAAGACGGCACCACCGTAATGTGTGTGGATATCCTGAGCGAAGGCGCGTTGAAGCCAGAGCTGATTGATGCGCAGGTTGAGCAGCTGGTGAATCTGGCGGGCAGCTACAACGTCGATTACGACGGGTGGGGCACCTACTTTGAAGATCCTGATGCCGAAGATGAAGACGACGATGGCGAGTTCATCGACGACGAAGAAGACAACGGTGTGCGTCACTAAGCATTAATGGGCGGCACTCGCCGCCCTGAACACGTTTCCCCGTAAGACAAAAGACTGCCCATGAATTACGCTCCGCTATTAGAACCGATCTATCAATTCCTGCATTGCCGCACGCCACAAGCGTGGATTGATGAAGCGCGCAAGCCGGAAAATCTGACGTTGCTGCTCACCGATCACATGGTTTGTGAATTGAAAGCCGCGCAAACCGCGGTGTTCATCATCCGTAAATACGTGGCGGATAAGCCAAGTGGTGATGCCATTCTGGCGTGGCTCAAGCCGTATGAAGATTTTATCTACCGCGACGAGCAGGACGGTAACTTTATCAATGCCCACAAGAATCTGACCAAAAGCATTATCGTGCGCAACGAGCTGCCGTGGGCCGATGATTTGGTGGAGATGATGGTGCTGCTGGTGAAAGAGGAGTTGCACCACTTCTATCAGGTGTGGGAAATCATGCAGTCGCGCGGTTTGCCGTATCGCAAAATCACTGCCAGCCGCTATGCCAAAGGTTTGATTCGCGAGATTCGCACATACGAGCCGGAAGCGCTGGTGGATAAGCTGATTTGCGGGGCGTACATCGAAGCGCGATCCTGCGAACGTTTCGCCAGCCTGGCGCCGTATCTGGATGAGCAACTGGAGAAGTTCTATATTTCGCTGCTGCGCTCGGAAGCGCGTCACTATCAGGATTACCTGAAGCTGGCGCAGCAGATTTCGCCGAAGGAGATTGCGCCTCGCGTGCAGGTGTTTGGCGAGGCAGAAGCGCGCTTAATCAGCGAGCCGGATGGCGAACTGCGGTTTCATAGTGGAGTGCCGGCGGTTTAGGTTTGTGCGCGCTGTCCCCCATCCCGGCCTTCCCCCGCTAGCGGGGGAAGGAGATGCTGCCACATGCAGCTTCAACGCTGACATGTGGCAGCATCTTCCTCCCCCATTTATGGGGGAGGACCGAGGAGGGGGACAGCGAGCACACACAGCGAGCAAATCACAACACCTTCAGCATCCGCACTTCACAATCCACATGCCCGGTACAACCCATCGCGCTATCAATCAGCTCAAACCCCAACGACTCATACAACTTAATCGCACGCGTCAAACTGCCGGTGGTTTCCAGATAGCAGCGCTGAAAGCCCTGCTGACGGGCGAATTCCATGGCACGCAGCGCCAGATCGCGCGCCAGACCTAAGCCGCGCACCTGCGGCAGGAAATACATTTTCTGCAGCTCACAGATATCCGGCGCGCTACAGGCCAGCGGTGCAACGCCGCCGCCGCCCACCACCACACCATCATGTTCCACAATCCAGTAAGCGCTGTTGGCTTCGCTGTAGAGTTCGAACAGGCGATCGAGATGGGGATCGGACACGGTGTAGCCTTTATCCGCCGTCAGGCCAAATTCGGCTGACACATCACGGATCACCTGCGCAATCAGCGGGTTATCGGCGGCTGAAATGGGGCGCACCTTTAAATTGATGGGAGCGTCGCTGGTCATCATTATCTTCCGGTATAAAAAAGCCGGGCAGTGCCCGGCTTCGATTAAGCAGTTGGACTGAAGCGCTTACAATGCCGCAATCACGCCCTGCTGTTCAAACAGTTTTGCTTTTGATTGCTCAAGCTCAGCCACGCGCTCACGCTCTTTGGCGACAACCGCTTCCGGCGCACGTGAGACGAAGCCTTCATTGGCCAGCTTGGTCTGGATCTTCTCGATTTCGACATCAAGTTTCACCAGCTCTTTCGCCAGACGCTCCAGCTCGGCTTCTTTGTTGACCAGATCCGCCATCGGGATCAGCAACTCAGCGCCTTCAACAATCTTGGTGACCGAAACCGGGCCTTTCTCGCCTGCAGGCAGAATGGTCAGGCTTTCCAGACGCGCCAGACGCGACAGGAAGGTGCGGTTCTCTTCGACGCGACGCTGCGCAGCCGCAGAGCAGTCACGCAGCAGCACGTCGAGCGGCTTGCTTGGTGCGATGTTCATCTCAGCACGGATATTACGTACCGCGACAATCGCCTGCTTCATCCACTCGATATCGGCTTGCGCCTCGGCATCCTCTTTCGCCGCGTCATACTGCGGGAACGGCTGCAGCATGATGGTATCGTGATCGATGTTTTTCAGGCCTTTCACACGCTGCCAGATGGTTTCGGTGATGTAAGGAATGATCGGGTGCGCCAGACGCAGCAGCGCTTCCAGCACGGTGACCAGCGTATTACGCGTACCGCGCAGTTCCGCTTCGCTACCGCTGGTCATCACCGGCTTGGTCAGCTCCAGATACCAGTCACAGAACTGGTTCCAGGTGAAGTCGTACAGAATGTTGGCCGCGATATCAAAGCGATAGTTATCCAGCGCTTCGCGATAGGCTTTCACGCTGCGGTTGAACTCGCTCAGAATCCAGCGATCCGCCAGCGACAGCTTCATTTCGCCGCCATTTTGTCCGCAATCCTGCTCTTCGGTATTCATCAGCACGAAGCGGCTGGCGTTCCACAACTTGTTGCAGAAGTTGCGGTAGCCTTCGAGGCGCTTCATATCCCAGTTGATGTCACGACCGGTAGAAGCCAGCGCGGCAAGGGTGAAGCGCAGCGCATCGGTACCTGAAGGCACGATGCCGTCCGGGAACTGCTTTTCGGTACGTTTGCGGATCTTCTCAGCCAGCTGCGGCTGCATCATGTTGCCGGTACGTTTCTCCAGCAGATCTTCCAACGAAATGCCGTCAATCATATCCAGCGGATCGATGACGTTACCTTTCGACTTGGACATCTTCTGGCCTTCTTCATCGCGGATCAAACCGGTCATATAAACGGTTTTGAACGGCACCTGCGGCTTGCCGTTTTCATCTTTGATAAAGTGCATGGTCAGCATGATCATGCGCGCAATCCAGAAGAAGATGATGTCGAAGCCGCTCACCAGCACGCTGGTTGGATGGAAGGTACGCAGCGCTTCGGTATTCTCCGGCCAGCCCAGCGTCGAGAAGGTCCACAGACCGGACGAGAACCAGGTATCCAGCACGTCGTCGTCCTGGCGCAGCGCCACATCGGCGGCCAGATTGTTTTCCTGACGCACTTCGTCTTCGGTGCGGCCAACATAGACGTTGCCGTCGTTGTCGTACCATGCTGGGATGCGGTGTCCCCACCACAGCTGACGTGAAATACACCAATCCTGAATGTCACGCATCCATGAGAAGTACATGTTTTCGTACTGCTTCGGCACGAACTGGATATCGCCATTTTCTACCGCTTCAACCGCGACTTTCGCCAGCGGTGCGGTGCGCACATACCATTGGTCGGTCAGCATTGGCTCGATGACCACGCCGCCGCGATCGCCGTAAGGCACGGTGAGGTCGTGCGGTTTGATCTCTTCCAGCAGGCCAATCTCATCAATGGCGGCAACCATCGCTTTACGCGCGGCGAAACGCTCCATTTTCTGGAACTGTGCCGGGATGTCGTCTGCGCACGCGTCGCTGACTTCGCCATTGGTGTCGAACACTTCCGCGCGCTCGCGGATGTCGCCATCAAAGGTCAGAATGTTGATCATCGGCAGCTTATGACGACGACCCACTTCGTAGTCGTTGAAGTCATGCGCAGGCGTGATCTTCACGCAGCCGGTGCCTTTTTCCATATCAGCGTGTTCATCGCCAACGATCGGAATACGACGGTTCACCAGCGGCAGGATCAGCTCTTTGCCGATCAGATCTTTATAACGCGGATCTTCCGGGTTAACCGCGACGCCGGTATCGCCCAGCAGGGTTTCCGGACGCGTGGTTGCCACCACCAGATAATCTTTGCCTTCAGCGGTTTTCACGCCGTCAGCCAGCGGATAGCGGATGTGCCACATCGAGCCTTTGCTCTCGCGGTTTTCCACTTCCAGATCGGAGATTGCGGTACGCAGTTTTGGATCCCAGTTTACCAGGCGTTTGCCACGGTAAATCAGGTTCTCTTTGTACAGGCGGACAAACACTTCGCGCACGGCGTTGGACAGACCTTCGTCCATGGTGAAGCGCTCGCGCTCCCAGTCAACCGAGTTGCCGAGACGACGCATCTGGCGAGTAATGGTGCCGCCGGATTCCGCTTTCCACTGCCAGATTTTGTCGATGAATGCATCGCGGCCATAATCCTGGCGCGTCTTGCCCTCTTCAGCGGCGATTTTGCGTTCTACCACCATCTGCGTAGCGATACCGGCGTGATCGGTACCGGCCTGCCACAAGGTATTTTTACCCTGCATGCGCTGGTAGCGAATCATGGTATCCATGATGGTCTGCTGGAAAGCGTGACCCATATGCAAGCTGCCGGTGACGTTCGGCGGCGGGATCATGATGCAAAAGCTTTCCTGGCTGGTATCGCCATTCGGTTTAAAGTAGCCCTGCTGTTCCCAGTGCTCGTAGAGCGGCTGCTCGATATCTTGCGGGTTATATGTCTTTTCCATTTCTACACTGTCGTTTGCGGCGAGGGTGGCGTCGCCGTATTCAATTGGAAACCAACGCTGCGATAGGCTTTGTAGCGATCGCGCGCCAGTTGTTTTAGAGATTCTTCATAAGGAACGAAGTCTATCACTTCATGGAAACCAGTAGCAAAATCTGCGAACTGTGGCAGAAGGCTGATCAGCAGGTCGCGCGGTGAACTGCCGCGACGCTGTGGCCAGGCCAGCTCAACCGGAGCGCCGTAGCGCGGGCCTTCTCCAGCCAGGTTGTGCGGCACAAAGGCGTTAGCCGGAAGTTGCCAGAGCGCTTCATCCAGCCGATTGGCTTGTTCTTCGTTTTCGCAGGCAATCAGGATGCGTTTGCCGTCACGCCAGCGTGTTTCGGCAAGAGAGCACACCAACGCTTCGATGGCGGTTAGGCCGTCGTCGGCGCTCTCAGACTCCATCACATAGAAAGTGGCGTTTTTCATGGGATCCTTTGGATGAGAGGGGGAGCTGGGTGCTTGCTGTCCCCCACCTCGGTCCTCCCCCACAAGTGGGGGAGGAAGATGCTGCCCTATGTCAGTTGTGAATTCGCATGTAGCAGCGTCTCCTTCCCCCACTTGTGGGGGAAGGCCGGGATGGGGAACAGCCATCACCAAATCAATGATGGGCGACAGCCATCACCAAATCAATCGTCGCCGTTCAACCCTGCGCGATTCAGCAGGAACTGCGACAGCAGCGGTACCGGACGACCGGTTGCGCCTTTGGCTTTACCGGAACGCCATGCGGTACCGGCGATATCCAGGTGAGCCCAGTTAAACTTACGCGCAAAGCGCGCGAGGAAGCAGGCGGCGGTAATCGCACCGCCAGGACGGCCGCCAATGTTTGCCATATCAGCAAAGTTGGATTCCAGCTGCTCCTGATACTCATCCGCCATCGGCAGACGCCAGGCGCGGTCGCCGGACTGCTCAGATGCGCTGATCAGTTCGTGCGCAAGCGGATTGTGGTTCGACATCAAACCGCTGACATGATGACCCAGCGCAATCACGCAGGCACCGGTCAGCGTGGCCACGTCAATCACCACTTCTGGCTCGAAGCGTTCAACGTAGGTCAGCGCATCGCACAGCACCAGACGGCCTTCGGCATCGGTATTCAGCACTTCAACGGTTTGACCTGACATAGTGGTCAGCACGTCGCCCGGACGCATCGATTTGCCATCAGGCATGTTTTCACAGCCCACCAGCACGCCCACCACGTTCAGCGGTAAATTCAGTTCCGCCACCATGCGCATCACGCCGTAAACGGACGCCGCACCGCACATGTCGTACTTCATCTCATCCATGGAATCGGCGGGTTTGATCGAGATACCGCCGGAATCAAAGGTTAACCCTTTGCCGACCAGCACGATGGGGCGCGCTTCCGGATCGTGATTGCCTTTGTACTCAATCACCGACATCAGCGATTCATTGTGCGAACCTGCGCCAACCGCCAGATAGGCGTTCATCCCCAACTCTTTCATCTGCTGTTCGCCGATGACGCGGGTGGTGACATTTTTGCTGTACGCATCCGCCAGCTGACGCGCCTGCGACGCCAGATACGCGGCGTTACAAATATTTGGCGGCATATTGCTGAGATCTTTGGCGGCTTTCACACCGGCAGCTACGGCCAAACCGTGCTGAATGGCACGCTCGCCGCTGGTAAGTTCACGGCGGGTCGGCACGTTGAACACCAGCTTACGCAGCGGACGGCGCGGCTCGACTTTGTTGCTTTTCAGCTGATCAAAGTTGTAGAGCGCTTCTTTAGAGGTTTCGACCGCCTGACGCACTTTCCAGTAAGTATTGCGACCTTTGACGTGCAGTTCAGTCAGGAAGCACACCGCTTCCATTGAGCCGGTGTCGTTCAAGGTATTGATTGTCTTCTGAATGACCTGCTTATACTGGCGCTCATCAAGCTCACGCTCTTTACCGCAGCCGATCAGCAGGATGCGTTCGGAGAGGATATTCGGCACATGGTGCAGCAGCAGCGTTTGGCCCACTTTTCCTTCCAGTTCACCGCGGCGCAGCAGGGCGCTGATGTAGCCATCGCTGATTTTATCCAGCTGCTCAGCAATGGGTGACAAACGGCGCGGTTCGAAAACGCCAACAACAATGCAGGCGCTACGCTGTTTTTCCGGGCTACCGCTTTTTACACTGAACTCCATGCACTCTCCTGAATCTTAAAGACAACGGCCTTGGCTGTCGTTAGAATGTAGCGCGCTCGTAACTCATTAATTCGTTGCGACGCCATGACAATTCAACGCCGGTAGTCATAATGAGTGGTGGTGACAAGTATGTTGTTTTTTCACCACACTAACGCGTTCGTCATACTATTTTAGCTACGATGACGGCCATTGATGAAGAAAAATGGCTGATAAGCGTTGAAACTAGCGATTTTCCTGCAAAAAGACAAGTTATCACAGGCGTACTAAGCGTGATCATCATTAGATATCTGGTTCGGGAAACGCTCAAAAGCCAGCTGGCTATCCTCTTCATCCTGCTGCTGATCTTCTTTTGTCAGAAGTTAGTGCGGATTTTGGGAGCTGCGGTGGATGGCGAAATCCCAACAAACTTAGTTCTGACATTGTTAGGACTCGGCGTGCCTGAAATGGCACAACTTATCCTGCCCCTAAGCCTGTTTCTGGCGATTTTAATGACCCTTGGGCGGCTGTACACCGAAAGTGAAATCACGGTGATGCATGCCTGCGGCCTGGGCAAAAGTGTGCTGATTAAAGCCGCGATGATCATGATGCTGTTCACCTCGCTTGTGGCGGCAGTCAACGTCATTTGGTTAGGGCCATGGTCATCACGTTATCAGCAGGAAGTGACGCAAAATGCCAAATCTAACCCAGGCGCGGCGGCGCTGGCGGCTGGGCAGTTCCAGACCTCCAGCGACGGCAATGCGGTGCTGTTTGTTGAAGATGTGAAGGGCAATACCTTCGGCAACGTGTTCCTGGCGCAGCTGCGTCCGAAAGGCAACGCGCGTCCCTCGGTGGTGCTGGCTGATAGCGGCCACATGGAGCAACACAAAGATGGCTCGCAGGTGGTGACGCTGGATAAAGGCACGCGTTTTGAAGGCACCGCCTTGCTGCGTGACTTCCGCATCACGGACTTCGTCAACTATCAGGCGGTGATAGGCTACAAAGAAGCCACGCTCGATCCGAACGATGCCGATCAGGCGGATATTAGCACGCTGCTCAAGACCAAAACCCCGCAGTTCCAGGCGGAGTTGCACTGGCGCTTGACGCTGATCTTTGCCGTACTGGTTATGGCGTTGATGGTGGTGCCGCTTAGCGTGGTGAACCCGCGTCAGGGCCGCGTGCTGTCGATGCTGCCTGCCATGCTGCTGTATCTGATCTTCTTCTTACTGCAAAGTTCTCTGCGTTCCAACGCCGCGAAAGGCCGCTTCGATCCGGCCATCTGGATGTGGGTGGTGAACTTCTCCTATCTGGCGCTGGCGGTGCTGCTGAACATGTGGGATACCGTGCCGATGCGTCGCATCCGCGCGCGCTTTAGCCGTGGAGGATCGGTCTGATGTTTAAGGTTCTTGACCGCTATATCGGCAAAACCATCTTTAACACCATCATGCTGACGCTGTTCATGCTGGTGTCGCTGTCGGGCATTATTAAGTTCGTCGATCAGCTGCGGAAAACCGGGCAGGGCGCTTACACCGCACTCGACGCCGGTTACTACACGTTGCTCAGCGTACCGAAAGATATCGAAATCTTCTTCCCGATGGCGGCGCTGCTAGGCGCACTGCTCGGTTTGGGCACGCTGGCGCAGCGTAGTGAACTGGTGGTGATGCAGGCATCGGGCTTTACCCGTATGCAGGTGGCGCTGGCGGTGATGAAAACGGCGATTCCGCTGGTGCTGTTAACCATGGCGGTGGGCGAATTCGTTGCACCGCAGGGTGAACAGATGGCGCGTAACTACCGTGCGCAGCAGCTGTACGGTGGCTCGCTGGTTTCAACGCAAAACGGCCTGTGGGCGAAGGACGGCAACGACTTCATCTACATCGAGCGCATCAAAGGTGATAACGAGATTGATGGCGTCAGCATCTACAAGTTCAGCGATCAGCGCCGTTTACTCAGCGTACGCTATGCGGCGAGTGCCGCCTGGGATGCGGATAAAAAGGTCTGGGCGCTGTCGCAGGTCGATGAATCGGATCTGCAAGATGCCAAACAAATTACCGGCTCGCAAAGCCTGAGCGGCGAATGGAAAACCAACCTGACGCCTGACAAGCTCGGCGTAGTGGCGCTGGACCCGGACGCGCTCTCGATCACCGGCCTGTATAACTACAGCAAATACCTCAAGCAGAGCGGCCAGGTTGCCGGGCGCTACCAGCTGAATATGTGGAGCAAAATCTTCCAGCCGCTCTCTGTGGCGGTGATGATGCTGATGGCGCTGTCGTTTATCTTTGGTCCGCTGCGAAGCGTATCGATGGGCGTGCGCGTGGTGACGGGGATTAGCTTTGGCTTCCTGTTCTACGTGTTGGACCAGATTTTTGGCCCGCTAAGCCTGGTATACGGTTTGCCGCCGATTCTGGGTGCGATTCTGCCGAGCGGTGCATTCTTCGCCATCAGCTTGTTCCTGCTGATGAAACGCCGCTAAGCCTTGTAAGGTCGCCATTCATGGCGACCTTTTTACTGAATACGCTCGATCCAACCCGGCACCTGCGACAACACATACAAAATCAGCCCAATCGTCCCGCCAACCAGCGTGCCGTTAATGCGGATAAACTGCAGGTCGCGGCCGATATTCAGCTCAATTTGCTGCGACATATCGCGCGCATCCCAGCTTTTCACCGTATCGCTAATATGGCGCGTCAGGAAAGCAGCAAACTCAGGCGCCACGCTGCGTGCGGCATCTTCCAGATGCTGATTCATCGAGGCGCGCAGCGCTTCGTCAGCAGCCAGCGTCTCGCCCAGCCACAGCGCGGCCAGTCTGACGCGCTCCTGCACCCGTGAATCCTCACTATTTAGATCGTCTTTCAGCCAGCCCCGTAAATCCTGCCACAGCTCGCCAATGTAGCGATTGAACGACTCATCTTCCTTCAGCCAGCTCTTGATGTTTTCAGCACGTTCCGCCATTTCGGTATCGCTTTTCAGCCTCTCAATCAGCCGCTGCACCGCGCGGTCGAAGCCCAGGCGCAACTCATGCCCCTGATCGAGCGCGACCTGATCGAGTATCGAATCCACCGCATTCGCAACCAAATCGGCGCTGTGTTCGCCCAGCCATTCGGTTGGCAGCATTTTGGCTTTGATCGGATGTTCACGCTTGAGCCAGCGCACAATCTGCGCGGCGATAAACTCGCGCGTACCGGGCTTGTGCAGCAAGCGCAGCAGCTGTTGTACCGCCGCATCCAGCAGCTCCTGATGGCGATTATTTTTCGTCAGGCTATCCAGCAGCAGCGCGCTGGATTGGGTGAGATCGACCTTATCCAGCGCGCGATGCACCGCACGGCGCAGAAAGCGCTGAATGCGCTGATCATCGGTGAGATCGAGAAAACCGCGCATCACCTGCAACAGATGACGACCAATGCGATCGGCGTTGCCCGGCGTGTTCAGCCACTGCGCCAGCATCTGCGACGGATCGTGGCGGCGAATCAGCGCCAGCAGCGAATCGGTATCGAGGAATTTCTCCTGCACGAAGCGACCCAGATTCTCGCCAATGCGATCTTTATTGCGCGGAATAATTGCTGTATGACGCGAGATAAACGGCACCGGCACGCGCCGGAACAGCGCCACCACGGCGAACCAGTCGGCTAATGCGCCGACCATCGCCGCTTCTGCGATTGCCTTCAGCCCAAGCACCCAAAAGTTGGCTGGCAGAAACAGCGTCACAATAAAGGTGGCTGCCGCAATCAGCAGCAGTGACAGCGCCAGACGTTTGCTGCGCTTAAGTTGTTGGAATTTATCCATAGTTCCTTAAATACCCTAAATAATTCGAGTTGCAGGAAGACATACAGCTAACGCACCTGCGGCTTGAAGTATGCCGGGTATTAGCGACGGCGGCCGCCAAGAAGGCTTCCTAATACACCTCGAATGATCTGATTGGTGACCTGGCGCGCGGCACTCTTCGCCACGCTCTGCACCACGCCGTCGCGCTTGCCGCCGCGTGGGCCGGTGGTGCCGAACAGAATGTCCTTCAGGCCGCCGAGAATACCGTCATCAACGGCAACCTTGTTGCCTTTGGCTTCCGGCGCATTGGCTTGCTGCGTGGTGGCCTGCACGCCTTTTTGCAGCATTTCGAACGCCGACTCGCGATCGACTTCGCTATCGTATTTACCGTACAGCGGCGAATTGTTGATCAGGCCATTGCGTTCATCCTGCGTAACCGGCCCCATGCGCGAGCCGGGCGCAATCACCATCGCTCGCTGCACCATCGATGGACTGCCTTTTTCATCGAGAAAGGAGATCAGCGCTTCGCCGGTACCGAGCGCCTGAATCGCCTCGACGGTATCAAACGCCGGATTGGCGCGCATGGTTTCGGCGGCACTTTTTACCGCTTTCTGATCTTTCGGGGTAAAGGCGCGCAGCGCATGCTGAACGCGGTTGCCGAGCTGGCCCAGCACGTTATCGGGAATATCGGCGGGATTCTGCGTGACGAAATAGACGCCAACGCCTTTCGAACGGATCAGGCGAATCACCTGCTCAACTTTCTCCAGCAGCACCGGCGGTGCATCGGTAAACAGCAGATGCGCTTCGTCGAAGAAGAACACCATTTTAGGCTTATCGAGATCGCCGGCTTCGGGCAAGTGCTCATACAGCTCGGCCAGCAGCCAGAGCAGGCTGGTGGCGTAGAGTTTCGGCATTTGATAAAGCTTTTCTGCCGAGAGGATGTTGATAAAGCCTTTGCCGTTGCTATCGCAGCGCATCCAGTCGCGGATATCCAGCATCGGCTCGCCAAAGAAGTGCTCGGCACCTTGCTGCTCCAGCGCCAGTAATCCGCGCTGAATCGCCCCAACGGACGCGCTGTTGATGTTGCCGTATTGCGTCTGGAAGGCTTTGGCGTTGTCGCCGATGTATTGCGTCATGGCGCGCAGATCTTTGAAATCCAGCAGCAACAAGCCCTGATCGTCGGCGATGCGGAAGATGATTTGCAGCACGCCCGATTGCACGTCGTTAAGGTTGAGCAGCCGCGCCAGCAGCAGCGGGCCGAGATCGGATACCGTGGCGCGCACCGGATGGCCTTGCTGACCAAAAATATCCCACACCATCACCGGATTTTTCTGCGCCTGCCAGTCGCTGACGCCAATCTTCGCCAGGCGCGCCAGCAGCTTCTCGGATCCTTCGCCTGCGGTGGAAATGCCGGTGAGATCGCCTTTCACATCGGCCATAAACACCGGCACGCCGATATCGGAGAAGGATTCCGCCAGCTTTTGCAGCGTAACGGTTTTGCCGGTGCCGGTAGCGCCGGTGATCAAACCGTGGCGGTTCGCCATGTTGGAGAGAAGATGCAGTTGAACGTCAGGCGTTTGGGCAATCAGTAACGGAGTGGTCATGATTTTTTCGCTCTCAGGCAATAGGTTATGCCAGAAGGATAGCAAGCGGCGCGCGAGGAGGGAGGAGGATTGTGCCGAAAAAGGCGTAATTATGTGCCTGCTGTCCCCCATCCCGGCCTTCCCCCGTAAACGGGGGAAGGAGATGCTGCCACATGCAGCCTCAGCACTGACATATGGCAGCATCTTCCTCCCCCATTAATGGGGGAGGACCGAGGAGGGGGAAAGCGAGCACAATCCAAAACTATTTCTGCACCGTATCAAAAAACAGCAAACTCACACCAATCCCTTGCTGTACATGATTCACGTTATTCCGCACCGCAACCTGCTGCGCGCCCTGCAGCGTCACCACAAACGGTGAGTTCTGCTGCACGGTTTTCTGCAAATCGGTATAGAGCGCACGGCGCTTAACCGCATCGCTTTCACCGGCCGCTGCGCGGGTTTTCGCACTCAGATCCGGAATATCCCAGCCGACGCGCCACGCCAGGGTTTTGGAACCGCCCGGCACGTTATAGGCAAAGGCGCTGGCGTTGGTGTTTGGATCGACATAGTCTGCGCCCCAGTAAATGAAGATCGACTGGAAATCGCGACCGCGCATTTTGCTCCACAGCTCCGATTCCGCCACCGGCTGTAACTCAATCTGCACATCCGCTTTGGCGAAGCTGGCCTGCAGCGCCTGCGCCACGTCAATATAGGGCGGCTGATTGATCACCGTCAGCGCAAACTTCGTCCCCGGCTTGATGCCGCCTTTGGCTAAAATCTCTTTGGCTTTCGCCACATCGTAGTGGAACGGCTGATCGTCCAGCGCGCCGTCAAAACCCTGCGGCAGGAAGCTCTGATGAATGCGGTACTGACCTTTCAGCAAATCCCTCGAGAGGGTGTTGTAGTCCACCAACCAGCGCGCGGCTTGCCACAGCGCCGGATTGCCCAACGCCGGTTGCGCTTTATCTTTGGTATTGAAACCGAGGTAGTAAACCAGGCTGGAAGGGAAGGCTTCAATGCGCAGATTCTTGTCGCTCTTCAGCGCATCAATCTGATCCGGGCCAAGCTGATACGCCACATCAACATCGCCTTGCTGAATCAGCAGACGACGCGCACTGGCATCCGCCACGCCTTTAAGCAGAATGCGTTTCAGCTTCGGCTGCGGATTCGCTTGTTGGTTGGCGCTCAGCACCAGCGCCTGCTGCGGCACATATTGCTGAAGGATAAATGCGCCGCTGCCGGCGGAATGGGTATGCAGCCAGCCGTTGCCGAGATCGTTATTAGCGACGTGTTGCTGCACGGTTTTGCTATCCACCACCGAGGCCACCGGAGCGGTCAGCAGGCGCAGCGCCAGATTCTGACCAATCTGCGCTGGCCACTGAATCTCCAGCTGATGGTCATTCAGCACTTTGAACTGGCTGGCGATGTTTTCATTGGTCCAGCCAAATTCGGCGAGGATGAAAGAGGGCGCTTTGTTCAGCTGCACCGCGCGCGTCAGTGAGAAGATCACATCCTGCGCCGTCACCGGATTGCCGCTGGAGAAGTGTGCGTTGGGTTTGATGTTGAACACTAAGCTGTGCGGCGTGCTGCCTTGTTGCCAGTGGGTGGCCAGCAGCGGTGCCAGCTTCTGCGGATCATGACGATCCGCCTCCACTAATGTTTGGTAGATGTTGCGCTGCACGCTGTTACTGACGGTTTCGAAGCTTTCAGCGGGATCGAAGCTAATAATGCCGTCGAGCGAGACGGCGACGACAAGGGTATCTTTCGGTGTGGCGGCGTGCAGTGCAAAACTGCTGCCCCATAAAGCGACGAGCAAAATCAGTGAGCGCATTATTATTGTCCTGAGTGATAGATAAATTCACTCTATCTCTGCCGTCGCTTTGGCAAAATGCCGGTTTGTTCTGAGCTGTGCCGGAATATTACAATTGATTACCTGGGGGAATTATTGCGTTTATTTTGTGCGCGACTTGTTATTTCCGCTAAATAGATCGTTCATCTGCTGGTCAATAAAGTAAATAAGATGTTATAAATGAGAATAATTCTCTGGTATGGAAGTATGATTTTTTTTCATTGATTCATTTCTGCGATTATTTCTTTGCGCGATAATTCCTGGTCAAATGCCCACTGATTCGTGCCACTTTCCCCTCAAATGTACGGTTAAACCCTGTTTTTTCGCCTCGAAAACCTTTTACCAAGCCTTAACCTAAATTCAACATGATGACTGAATTTCATCAAAACACATCCATAATTGAATTTTTACATTCTGAAATACCTATATCCCTAAGATTGCCAGGTTATTTACCGATTTATAAAGCTATTAACAAAAATAATTATCTTTCTTAGCAAGTGAGAGTCGTCGCGCCATGCTTCTAAATAAACCGACCACCAGACGTAAGTTTTTACTTGGGTCGCTGTTGGCTTTGCCATTAAGTGACCTGGTATTTAAGGGATTAACTGCGGCGCAAGCTGCGGAAATGGCAGCACCAGAGCTCGCCGACTATAAACCGATCTTTTTCAGTACCGATGAGTGGCAATTTATTCTGGCCGCAACCGATCGCCTGATTCCAGCCGGCGGCAAAGGTAAAGCGCCAGGTGCACTGGAAACCAACGTGCCGATCTTTATCGATCAGCAGCTGCACAGCCCAGAGTTCGGGGCAGAGATCTACATGCAGGGTCCGTTCAACGTGCATGCACCTGCCACCATGGGTTATCAAATCCCGTTCACGCCACAGCAGATGTACCAAACCGGTATCAAGCTGGTGAATCAGTGGACGCAAAGCAACTTCCAGAAACCGTTCCATGAGCTGTCACTGGAAGAGAAAGATGCGGTGCTCACCAAAGTGAACAAAAACGACGGCATTGACTTCGCCGCCCTGGGCGAAGAGAACCTAAAGGCCTCGCAGTTCTTCGGCCAGCTGCTTGCAGATACCAAACATGGCTACCTCGCTGACCCGATGTACGGCGGCAACAAAGGCATGAAAGCCTGGATTGCCATCGGCTTCCCGGGCGCACGCGCCAGCTTTACCGAATGGGTGAAGCAGCACAACGTGCCGTACCCGCTGGGACCGGTCAGCCTCCTGGGTGAAAGCGCGTAAGCACACCCCCGTTTTTGGTATGTGAGACAGGATTAACATGGCACAGATTACAAAGAAAGAAGTCGACGTCGTCGTTTGCGGCCTCGGCTGGGCCGGCTCGTTGATGAGTATTGAACTGGCGATGGCGGGACTCGAAGTGCGCGCATTGGAGCGTGGCGGCGAGCGTGATTACCCGGATTTCGCTTATCCGAAACCGGCTGATGAATACGCCTACAACGTGCGTAACAAAGTGTTCGCTACGCCAAAAGAAGTGGCGGTCACGGTGCGTTACAACAGCAGCCAGACGGCGTTGCCGACCCGTAAATGGGGCGCGTTTGCGCCGGGAACCGGCGTGGGCGGCGCGGGCATGCACTGGACGGCGGTGCTGATTCGTCCAACCCCAACCGACCTGAAGTTGAAAACCTACGTCGATGAGGCCTACAAGCCGGGCATCCTGCAGGAAGATATGCGCGTGATGGACTTCCCGTTCACCTGGGAAGAGATCGAGCCGTATTACTACAAGTTTGAGCTGATCTGCGGTCAATCCGGCACCACCGGCAACCTGCGCGGCCAGATTCTGCCGGGCGGCGATCCGTTTGAAGGTCCGCGTTCTGAACCTTATCCGTTGCCTGCGCTGGAAGACACGCTGAACAACGTGATGTTCAAAGAGGCGGCCACCAAACTCGGCTACCATCCGTTCCCGAACCCATCTGCGTGCGTATCACGCGCGTGGAAAAACCCTTACGGCAACCAGATCGCGCCGTGTAACTACTGCGGCTACTGCTCGAAATATCCGTGCCTCAACTATTCAAAAGCCTCACCACAAACGGCGGTAATGGATGCGTTGAAACGTATGCCGAACTTCTCTTACGAAGTGCATGCGGAAGTGGTGAAAGTGGTACTGCATGACGACCAGAAAACTGCCAAGGGCGTGATTTACTACGATGTGGACGGCAACGAAGTGTTCCAGCCGGCGAAGATCGTGGTGCTCTCCAGCTTCCAGCTCTACAACGTACGCCTGATGCTGCTCTCCGGTATCGGCAAGCCGTATAACCCAATCACCGAAGAGGGTGTGGTGGGGCGTAACTACGCGTTCCTGTCGAACGGCGGCGCAACCCTGTTCTTCAAAGACAAAAACTTCAACTCTTACGCCACCGCCGGCGCCACCGGCCAGATGTTCAACGACATCTCGCCAGGCAACTTCGACGGTCCGGGCCTTGGCTTCCTTGGCGGCGCCAAGATCCACAGCTCGCAAGCCACCGGCACGCCAATGGCTGCTGCGCTGCCGAAAGGCACGCCATCGTGGGGCATGGGTTACAAAGAAGGTCTGGAGGAGTGGTACAACCACTCCATGAAGATCAGCATCACCACTACCTGCCAGTCGTATCGCGATATCTATCTGGATCTGGATCCGAATTACACCGACCATCGCGGTCAGCCGTTGCTGCGCATGACGTTCAACTGGAAAGAGAATGAACTGAAGCTGCAACAGCACCTGAAAGGCATCGTCGGCAACATCGCCAAAGAGCTGAACCCAGACAGTATGAGCATGAGCTTCCTGCCAATGGGCGCGGACTTTGACCTCACCAAATACGTTTCAACCCACAACGTGGGCGGCGCGGTGATGGGCGATAACCCGAAAACTTCTGCACTGAACAAGTACCTGCAGAGCTGGGATGTTCATAACGTGTTTGTACCGGGCGGCAACGCCTTCCCGCAAAACTTCCAGGCGAACCCGACCGATACCATCGGCGCGATCACCTTGATGGCGGCACAAGCCATTAAAGAACATTATCTGAAAAATCCCGGTCCACTGGTACAGGCATAAGCGCATGAAATTAAAATCATTGTTAATCGCCAACGCCGTGCTGCTGGGCAGCTTTGCACTGCAGGCACACGCGGAAGATGAAGCTCAATTGATCAAGCAGGGTGAATACCTGTCGCGTCTCGGCGACTGTATGGCGTGCCATACCGTTTCCGGCCAAGGGGATTACGCTGGTGGTTTGGCGATTGAGTCGAATCTCGGCACCATTTACTCCACCAACATCACGCCGGACAAAGAGCACGGCATCGGCAACTACAGCGAGCAGCAGTTCTCCGACGCGGTGCGCAAAGGCGTATTGCCGAACGGGTCGCGTCTCTATCCGGCGATGCCGTACCCGGATTACGCCAAAATCTCCGACGCCGATATGCACGCGCTTTACGTCTACTTCATGAAAGGCGTGAAGCCGAGCAGCGAGCAGCCGCCGGAAACCGATCTGAGCTTCCCGTTCAGCCAGCGCTGGGGCATGCGCTTCTGGAACTGGGCGTTCACCTCTGACAAGCCATTCCAGCCAATTGGCGGCGCGTCAGAAGAGGTTAATCGCGGTGCTTACATCGTGGAAAGCCTGGGTCACTGCGGCAGCTGCCATACGCCACGTGGCCTCGGCATGAACGAGAAAGCGCTGGATAGCGGCGACGATCAGTTCCTTGCCGGTGGCAGCCTGAACAGCTGGGATGTGCCGTCACTGCGCGGTCTGCCGCGCTGGAGCGAGCAGGAGATTGTCGATTACCTGCAAACCGGTCGTAACGATAAGGCAGCAGTGGGCGGTGAGATGAAGTCGGTGATTGAGCACTCGAGCTCGCACATGACCGATGCCGACTTGAAAGCGATTGCCTCCTATCTGAAGTTCCTTGGCGGCAACCCGGCGCTGCAGGCGTATGACGTGAAGAAACAGCAGGCGACGGAAGCGAAACTGACCGCTGCGAAAGGCTTGTCGGAAGGTGAGCGTCTATATATCGACAACTGCGGCGCCTGCCACTTTGTCACCGGTAAAGGTGCGCCGGGGATCTTCCCGGAGCTGGATCAGGCGACCATCGTCAATGCCAAGGATCCAGGTGGTTTGATCCACACCATTCTGGCCGGTGCGCAGCAGCCATCCACTGAGAAAGCGCCATCAACGCTGGCAATGCCTGGTTTTGCTAAGCGTCTGGATGATGATCAAGTGGCTAAACTGGCGACCTTCATTCGTCAGGGCTGGAGCAACAATGCGCCAGCGGTGAAGAAAGATCAGGTAGCAGAAGTGCGTAAAACGTTGAAAGGTGAGTAAATCGCTTAAAACTGCGTGATAAATCGCGCCGCTACGGATAGGCGCAAATACCGTAGCGGCGCAATTCATTGCGCGTCTTCAACGTGGTCTCAATGATAATTGTGAATCACTTCTAACACGCCATTAATCACGAACTGCACGCCCATACACACCAGCAAAAAGCCCATCAGACGTGAAATCGCTTCGATGCCACCTTTACCAACCAGCTTCATGATGGCGCCCGAGCTGCGCAGCGAAATCCACAAAATCACCGACACGGCCAAAAACGTCAGCACCGGCGCGACGGCAACCACCCACGCCGGGAAATCTACGCCCGATTTAACCGTCGACGCGGAACTGATGATCATCGCAATGGTGCCCGGCCCGGCGGTGCTCGGCATCGCCAGCGGCACAAATGCGATGTTGACGGTTTCACGGTTGCTGTCGGTCGCGTCCAGTTCATCCTGTTTGTGCTCGGCTTCGACCGAATGCCCGACCGGTTTCGCCGGAAATAGCATGCGAAAACCGATAAATGCCACAATCAATCCGCCCGCCATGCGCAGGCCGGGAATGGAGATGCCAAAGGTGTGCAATACCGCGCTGCCGGCATACCACGCCACCATCATGATCAGGAACACGTAGATCGAGGCCTGCATCGCCTGGCGATTACGCTCCTGGAAATTCATCTCTCCGGCCAGGCCGAGAAACAGCGCCACCGTGGTCAGCGGATTGGCGAGCGGCAAAATCACCACCAATCCCAGCCCGATGGCTTTAAACAACTCCAGCATGAAATGTCCCATTTGAAAAATTATTCGATAATCGCACGGCTCGTAACGGCGCAATTTATTGCGCGTTAAGAGGATGGAGAGTCGGTCAAAACCGCGCGATAAATCGCGCCGCTACGGTGTGTGCGTTCATTGATTAGTGCTTCGGCGTATCCAGCGCCTCGATCAGCTCAGGGAAGAAATCCTGCAGCAGCTCAGGCGTCATCAGTTCGGGATAATTGATTAAATGCTCGCGAATGCGCTCATTCACATCCGGCAGCAGGCGCTGGGCGGCGTCCTGCGCGCTGATCTTCTTCTGCTTCATCAGGCGCAGCACGTCATCCGGCAGATTGTCTTCATCTTCAACTTCATCCACACCTTCGAGATCGTCCAGCTCATCCAGCAGATCCATCAACGCTTCAATCTGCGGCGTGCGTGACTGGTATTCGGATGGCTGCTCGTTCTCCAGATAACGCAGCAACGCGCGCACCGGTGAACCATCGGGTTCGGCAGGCGGTTCGTTGGCGAACCAGGTCAAGAGATCGTGCTGCGTCACCTGATGGACGTGATAACCGTTATCCACCAACTCATCGGCAAGGATATCGGCGGTATCGTGCTCAATCAGGCAAATGTGGGTGCGATTAGGCGTGAACCGCTCCAGCCACTGATAGATCTCTTCAATTACGCTGTCGTCGTAAATAAAGTGTTGGCTGAGATAGCTGTCATCCTGCTGGTGAACGCAGATGTGAATCTGGTCGGGATCGAAGTAAATCGCAATGTTGATGCCTTTCATGTGCGCTGTCCTGTGTGGTGCAAAATCTCACTATAGCCTCAGGCAGCGCAGATGAACATGGTGCCGCCAGCAGCATGAGCGACTGGCGGTAAAAATTAACGTAAATCAGCACGATCCAACCCATAAGCGCTGTCCAGTGCGCCCGGTGTCATCTGCGACAGCACCATCAGGCGATTCCAGGTATTGATCACCGCGATACAGAACGTCAGCTCGCTGGTCTCCACTTCGGAGAAGTGCGCGCGCACCTCGCTATACAGCGCTTCGTCGATGCCGTTATCGCCCAGACGCGTCAGCGCTTCGGTCAGCGCCAGCGCCGCTTTCTCTTTGGCGGTGAACAGCGGGGATTCGCGCCAGATCGCCACATGATGCAGACGCAGCTCGCGCTCGCCATGCAGTTTGGCCTCTTTCACATGCATGTCGACGCAGAACGCGCATTGATTGAGCTGCGAGGCGCGCAGATCGACCAGATGCTTCAGTGAGGTTTCTAATGAAACATTACTGACGTTCATGGAGAGATCGGACATGGCTTTGACCAGTGTCGGTACGGTTTTAAAGTGGTTAACGCGTGCAGTCATGTTTTTTTCCTCAGGTGAGTCGTTTTTCAATGCGAAGGTGATGCGGGCATCTTAAACTTTCATGTCTGAGTGAAAAGGGTCAAAAAACGTGAAAACAGGTAGGGCATGGCGTGGGTTATAAAGAGATTTATGCGCGATATCGCCAGCAGATTCTTGCAGGGCAGCTGAAGCCGGGCGACCGCGTACCGGCGATCCGTACGCTGGCGAGTGAGTTGCAAGTGGCGCGAAAAACGGTGGAAGCCGCTTATGAAATCCTGATCGGCGAAGGCTATTTTGTCAGTCAGGGCGCGAAGGGCACGCGCGTTAATCCCGAACTGATTCTGCCGGAAACAATCGGGAAAACGGCAGTGCCTGCGCCGCCAGTGAGCGCGTTAATCCAGCGCGAGAGCAAAGGCGAGCTGCGGCTTGGCATCCCGGCGCTGGATGCGTTTCCGCACAAAAAATGGCTGCTGATTTCCGGCAAAGCGTCGCGCAGCCTGCGCGCGGATGAGATGATTTTGCCGCCGGTCATGGGTTATCAGCCGCTGCGGGAAGCCATCGCCAGCTACCTGAATATTTCGCGTGGACTTAACTGCCAGCCGGAACAGATTTTTATCACCAGCGGCTATCGCGCCAACCTGCGACTGATTCTGGCGGTGCTGGCGCAGCCAAGCGACAAGGTGTTGTTTGAAGATCCCGGCTATTTCTTCGGGCAAAAACTGCTGAAGCGCATCGCGCCGAATCTGCATTACGTGCCGGTCGATCGGCAAGGCATGGATGTGGATTATCTGCTGCGCTATCACGCCGATGCGCGTTTCGCCATCGTCACGCCTACGCATCACAGCCCGCTGGCGGTAACCTTATCGCTGCCGCGCAAACATCAACTGCTGGAGTGGGCACAGCACAACGACAGCTGGATCATTGAAGATGATTACGACGGCGAGTTTCACTACACGCGCAAAGTGATTCCGGCGCTGAAAAGCCTGGATGTGCACGATCGGGTGATTTACACCGGCACCTTCAGCAAAACCATGATGCCGGCGATGCGCGTGGGTTATCTGGTGATGCCGAAAGAGACCATCGCGCGCTTCAGCGAGTTGGGGGAAATCCTTGAAACCGGTATGTCGCTGCTGCCGCAAAAGATTCTGGCGCAGTTCCTCAGCGAAGGGCATTTCTATCGCCACATCAAAAAGATGCGCACGCTTTATCAGCAGCGACGCCGCATGATGCTGGATGCCTTGCAGGCATGTTTTCCGGATGTGTTTGATTTTGAACTGACGGATGGCGGCATGCACATTATCGCCTTCCTGCCGCATGGCACGCAGGACACAGCGCTGGCGGAGATATGGCAGCGGCATCAGCTGCGCGTATTGCCGCTCTCCGGCTGGTATATGCAGACGCAGAAACGCTATGGCCTGGTGATTGGCTATACCAACATTCGGTCGCTGGACCAGGCGCGGGAGTTGTTGCAGAGAACGGTGCTGGAGACGCGAGCGTTACTGGACTAAAGAAAAGGCGCGAGGGACAGCTCGCGCCTTGATATCGGCGCGTCCTTACATGCCGATATATTTTTTGCCTTGCTTCAGAACCACATCGCAGGCTTTGGTTTTCAGCTTCTCACCCATCGGCGAGTTGCTCAGGCTTTGCAAATTCAGTTGCTGACCGTTGCCGGTGTTAAGCAAGCCTTGCAAACCCTGCTGGTAATCGGTTTTCTGCTCTTGCGCGGTGGTGCTGTTCAGGCCGAGTTTGCTCAGCACCTGATCTTTTACCGACTTCACGTTGTTATCCACCACGTTGTGCTGCACGCAGTAGGACATCACGCCTGCAGCGTTGGTCATGCTGTTGGAACTCACCGCTTTATCGCCGCCGTTGAGCAGGCCGGTAAGCGATGAGAGCGACATGCCGCCGTTCTGCGTGGTGCTGGTGTTGCTGGTGCTGTTGTTTTGCTGTGACAGCTGCGATGCCGCGCTGCTCAGCTGATCCTGCCAGCTTGCTGCCGATGCGCTCCCCGCAACCATGGCTGCCGCGATGCCCCATCCCCAAATCATGCGTTGTACTTTCATCTCAACCTCGTTGTCTTTTATGTTCTGACTGCGTCAGTTTTGGTTAAGAGAGGTTTGAATTCGGAAAGTTCCAGTTAACCGGGCTGATTGGGGAAAATTGGGAGCGTTCTGGATTTAGGTTTTTGGGATCCGTTTGATGGGATCGATGTCATAACAAGCAGTTATCCGCGAAGTGATGTTTTTTTCAACGCTTAGCGCACATCCCTAACGATTCCGGTTGCGCACGCTGTTCGTAACGGTATAATCCCCAACGTTTTCCGCATCCTCTTCAGTGCCGAAGTGGCGAAATCGGTAGACGCAGTTGATTCAAAATCAACCGTAGAGATACGTGCCGGTTCGAGTCCGGCCTTCGGCACCATTCACTTTAATTTCTTATTAAACAGTGAGTTAGACGTAAAATTCTATCTCTTATGTATGTAAGAAATGATCTAAGCTTTCACCAGAAATTGCCACTTGGTCAGTAGTGGCAGATCTTCGGGAATACTATCTCATAGCGGCGTGTAGTTCCAAGCTTCAAACACGTACAGTTTTCAACTTGAAAAGCTATGACGCAGCCCACGTCTCTAAATATCCCAAAACAGTTTGATCGCACGCATTCAAGCCCGATGTGTGGCGTTTTCCAGCCCCAAAACAAGTCTATGGTGGTTCAACGTACCTGCATACGAAATGCAGGCTCTGCCAGCGTCTCACCGGCAGTTTAGGGATCGCAATAATCCCGAAAAGAATAATGAACAATGCGACCACCCGAGCGAAAACCGGGCGCTTAATGAAAAACTGAGCCATTTTACTCTCCGGCCTTCATGGTCAGTGTTGCAGGGGAAGCGGTTGAAATCACTGCCGCGACGTTCATGCCGTTGCCAAGCTTATCCATGCCCTGAACGACCACACGGCTGCCGGCAGGTAAGCCTTCGACAATGCGGTAGGCGCCATGGATTAGCTCCCCGACACGGACGTTGATCTGGCGGGCCTTTTGCTCATTGTCAACCACCCAGAGTACAGCGTGACCTTCCTGATGCGAGACAGCCTACTGGGGAACCATCAGCGCATCCTCATAATGCTGACGGGGGATCTCAACCCGCACAAACATGCCGGGCAGGAGTTCGCGATTCGGATTACTCACCTCGATGCGGACTATAACGTCGCCTGTCGCGGTATCGACGCTAATGCCGGAGAAAAGGATTCTGCCCGGCTGGTGATAGACAGCGCCACCGGGTAACAAAATCTTAACCGGCACGCCCGTCGTAGTGGCCTTCTGACTTGCCGACTGCTGGCGCAGCTGGTGGTAAACCCCGGCGGGCTGGTGGATGTCCACATAAATGGGGTCTTTCTGGTAAATGCGGGCCAGAGGAGTGCTGTCGCTGGCTGTCACATAAGCCTCTTCGGAAACCAGAGCCTGATCTATACGTCCGGATATCGGGGCCCCGACGGTGGCAAAACTCAGGTCGAGTTCTTTGCGCCTGAGCGCGGCGCTGGCCTGCGCCACATCTGCCGCGGCCTGGCGGGCATTCGCGATGGCCTCATCGAAACTCTGACGGCTCACCGCGCCCGTTTTCATCAGTGGCCGCAGATGGGCAGCCTGCTGTTGGGCTTTGTCATTGGCGGCTTTAGCACGCAGTAAACCGGCCTGCGCACTGGAGACTTCCGCTTCAAAAGGTGCCGCATTGATCTGGAAAAGAGGCGTCCCTTTTTTAATTTCTGCGCCCTGTTCAAACAGGCGGCGCTTAATGATACCGCTCACCTGCGGGCGTATTTCTGCTGTTTGCAGCGCGTTAACGCGGCCCGGAAGCGTCTCGCTGACCGCTAACACCTGTGGCTGAATCACCTCAACGGCAACCTGAGGTGCAGTGCTTCAGCTTCCGTAACGGCTTTATCATCGCAGCCTGTCAGCGCGGCAATTATGGCAACCAGAAGTAAAGGCAGAGAAAACAGTTTGAGGGACAACATGGGTTTCTCGTATTAAAGAGTGATGACCCATGTTACCGGACACGCGTTTATTCACCGTTGAGAGTGTGTTGAGATTGTGTGTAGAAGCAAAATGTTTTTCTCTATATAGGTACGTGTATTACCTGTGTGAAATGCGGGAGGCAAATGCAAAAAAATCCATATTTCCAACTTCAGAACAGCGTACGACCCGAGGGCATAATATCGCACCACTGTTTTTTGTAATACCAGTCTGGGTTATAGGCACCCAGAGAAAATATAAATTGCTTATCCAATGACGCGGCTAACGCTCTGGCGTGCTGGATGTTTTCCCAGAGCAAAACAGAGCCGACCCCCATAGATCTAAACTGCGGGTCGATCCCGCCATTAAAGTCCTCGAAGTAATACCATGATGGGCACTCAACTTTATAGTTGAGATCAAAAGCGCAGGGTGAGTCATTGATGAATAATATTTTGCCAAAGATCATGTCTCTGAACATGGAGAACGTCTCAGTCAGGATCCCGGTGTCAGTGCACTTAAGACTGTTTTGCCACCGCAAATCGAACAGGTGCTGATAGATAGCCGAAAGTTCAGCAGGGGAAAAAGAAGTCACATCCTCAATTGTTCCGCCCGCTTTTGTAAATCGTCGCACCTCTCCGATACGCTTCTTAGCGGTTTTCACGGAAAAATCGGACTTGATGTGAGCCATTTTTTTCTTAAACAGATTGTGACGGATGCTGTTAAATATGACACCCTGAGAATGAGGTGATAACCGCTTGGTTTTAAAAGGAAGTATGACTTTTACACCCGCTTTTATCGGCAGGATAAGATCATCAAAAACAAAGGGAAGCGTTGAATTTTTATATTCCAGAGAGCCATTGACAGAAAACACGCCAGCAATGGGTTGCCCGTCTTGCCTTTTCATATAGTACTGAATACGGACGCCTCCACGCTCGGAAAGATAAGCGAGAACGCGGGGATGGGTGCACACGCTCCCCCCGAATGCAGTGTAAATCTGAGCATACGCAGAAAGCGTGCATTCTTCCCAGCCGGTATTTTTAAGTTTTAAATATGTTGTAAACATGCCTGTTACCTAAAGTGAAATACAAGGGGCCGCTTAATGATTTGTGCGCAAATATTTCATGACAGGCAAGGGTATAATTGATGAGTATTAAACAAGGGGTAAACAAATGCAGGGGTTTATTCTATAAATTGTCTTTTTTAGCTTCTACACATGTTCTACACACAGTCTGAACTGATCCTCAATAAATAAGCACATAAAAGGTTCACTCACTAAATTAATTATTAGTTCGCAAAAAAATACAAATAAAGCTTGATCCTAAATGGAAAGAATTGTTCAAATCAGATTGTGAAATCAACAGGGTGGTAATGATTTTTAAGAATTGCTTCCTGCGCATGGAATATAAACATAAGCTAAATGAAAAAGTTCAATGAAGTATCTACACTGTTGTTGAGCCTGGCGATAGTTATTAGCTTTATACTGGTCTGGTTTACGACCTGATAAGTGATTAAATCGTCAGTGTGGGATCTAACGTCAATCCTTAATTTATCTTTAAATTCACCATAAATAATTAATTTATTTTTGTGTTTTTTTTGTGTTCGGAAGGCGTTCTGTTAAAGCTTTCCTTTGATCAACCAGAATGGAATGGCACTATCATGAAAAATATCCTTATTACTGGTTCAACAGGTTTATTAGGGGGCAGGGCTCTGGGTATTGATTATCAAAAGGTTTCCTATAAACAGCTTTCTGACAGCAGAAGAACATTTAAGGATCTGTTTGGCCCGAGCAACGAACGGATCATGCTGCGTGCGATGAACCTTTACGGCCATTTCTCAAATCTGAATGTGGTGTTTGATAATTCTAAACTGCTGCAGCTTGGTATGAGTAAGCCTTCCAGGTTCACCGATTATCTGGATCGCTGCGTGCTGACAACGCGTGACGCAACAATTGCCGAACCGATGCAGGTCGATTTTAAATAGTCAGGTATCCGAAAAGCAATAAATACTGAAGCGTAAGTGGGGGCAGGGATCGATTTATGTCGCCCTGTTCATTATGAGCAGGGCGTCCCTGGAATATCACAGTTTGCGAACAACGTTAACGCGTAGAGGGCTAACCTGCAGCCAGATTGCCACACAGATCCCCGCAGCGCGGAGGTACTCTCTGTAGCGCTCAGGAACCCCTGCTGCTTAACAAATCTGCGTACCCGTGTGGAGTGCTGCCATAGCGTGTCAGCCTGTGCCTGTGTGAGTTGACGGGCCTTGCGTGCCGTTATGATATCAGCCTGCAACACGTTGACCCTTGAGGAAATATTCGCATCAAGCAGATCTTCGATGATGCCTCCCGTTTCCGCTTTGACGTTACGCTGGGCCTGCAATGCCGCAGGAAGGGTAAGTCTGTGCAGATTTTATGCCTGCCATTGCCTGGCTGGATACCAGCATAATGAGTCCTACTGTGAGATATTTCATGTATATGACCCTGTAGGTTTTTTTCGCATTGAATGTAACCTTCCTCCGGGGAAGAATGCGTGGGTACAGACCATGGTTGAGTGTCCTGTCTGATCTCACAGAGATAGGGCGTAATATTAAAACGTTTGGATCTCGGCTGTGAGCGAGATGCCGAAGTATGAATGTTTGTTTAACTCCACTGGCTTTTATCCGCTCTTATCCCAGTTCTTCGCGAGTTGGACCTTGAAAGTAGATGCTGCTTATATGACAACTACGTGGCTGAGTCAGCAAAAAACGAACTGTTTCCCAGACTGAGTGCCCATTCATCAGACGTTCCCCCATTCTGGATTCTGTATCAAAAGACGTATCTAACCCTGTAAGTTCGAAATCCGGTGGATACAACCCGGTCACACGTATGTTTTCTTCGGACAACTGCTGTGACAGTTTGGTGATAAACCCGCTAAACCCATGTTTGCTGGCGAAAAAAGCAGGGTGCGCAATTGAATCCGTAAAATTCGGGATCCCACATGAAGATATAATTGAGACGATATCAGCATTGCCTGAACGTCTTAACCCGGGCAGCAGAGCCTGAGTCAGTAGAATCGAACCTGTCAGACCTGAACTGACGGTGTTGATAATTTCTGTGTCAGGCTGATCGTCTAATCTCCCTGACAACCACTGAGCAGCATTCAGGATTAAAATGTCTATCGGCTTGTTTGAAATTAACAACTGTGAAGAAAACTGAGAAAGGGATTCAGGGCGTGATAAATCACAGATATACCCTTTTGCAATGCCGCTTTCAGCAGTGATGCTGCTGCAGGTTTTTTAAATATCTTCAGCCCGCCGTCCGCAAAAATCCACCTCTACCCCCTCTCGTGCCAGCCACACGCACAGCGCCTGACCAAATCCCCCGCCGCCACCGGTAATAACAGCTCTTTTACCTCTCTGCATCTTCATTCATCCTTTTCCTGATGACTATGTGTGGATGTAGATATACATGAGGAAGTTAAGTGACATCTTTCAGTTAATGCCCTTTTTACATGAGGAACAGAAATAAGCTGCATTGCAAACTGTTTAGCGTGTGTCAGGGGATTAGCAATGTCCGCTTCTGGCACAAAGCGGACATTAGGTTAAATAAACGCGGGAGAAGGCGAGATGCTTCAAGCTCAGGTAACAACTTTCTAGCTGTAACTGGGCAGCATTTCAGCCATCCACAGGGCGTAAGAGCCAAGTGCACTCAATATGTAGAATGCGAGCTTTCGGCCACTTCAGCCCCTAAGCGCTATTTCTATCATTCCTATCGCGCTTACATTGAAGCCAACCGCCATAAGATTCCGCATAACATAAATATGTTTGACCTGCTACTTAAGAGCATCATTCGGTTGCGCGGGGCATCACTGACTAAAGCTTCACAAAAAGTCAGTGATGCAATCCAATCTCGATCTCACGGGAGAGAGCACGAGCGATTAGCTGCTAGGGTGCGATGAGCCCACAGCAATATGACTATATTTTCCGGCGAAAGCCGGTTTTTTACGTCCAGACTTCACCTGATATGAATGATAATCGTCACCCTGCACCAATCATTCACAGTATAAGGTTATGTTTCTAATCATAAAAATCAATAAGTGAATAATGTGAAGGATAATTATTAAAATCTTTTTTTAGGTGGAAAATGATTATGTGGATTTCAACCTTAGAACGAATCCGCCACATTAAGCAGGCTTTTACTTGAAACGGGCAATACAAAAATTTAGTGAAAGGATATCTATGAAGATTTCGCCAAAAAAAAGCGGGGGCACATAAGGGGGCATTAACAGTGATGGTTTGTTGTTTTTTATTTAAAATCAATCGCTTGAATTGATTATCGAGTCCGGCCTTCGGCACCATTTAAAGATACGAGAACTTCCGTAACAGTCCGCAAGTTACTAAAATTAAAGCCGAAAGGCTTTTTTTTGGTCCAAATCCGTCCGAGCCTTATTGTGGTTATGCTAAGGTCGACGGGGCACTTACTCTTCTATTGTCTTTTTCTCCTGAAGTACAATTCAACGCCCGCCCGATCAAAACCTGACCTTTTTCTTGTTGGTTTCGCTTTGCATCGTCACAGTGAGTTTTAACAGCAGCGCCTGTTGATGACCACGTCTTGATATTCCATCCTGCGAAATTGGAAATAAATTTAATTGATTGATATTGCTGATTTATATTTCCTTTATTAGTCTCAGTTAATTTTTCCATTCCTGCCGTTTTACTTACCTCATTTCTTATGATTTTCAGTAGACCCGCGGTGCGCGCGAAAAAGAAATCTCGCCAGCATCACAAAAATGAAAATCATCAGATACCTTTCTGTGACAAAAGACACAACCTGATTACAACTTCAGGCACAGAAGGGCGTTTGTCGAGATAATGATTGTACTCTGTACATCTAAGTTTTACACAGTACAACAATCGGCATTGCGAACATATCATCGCGTAAGGCCATGACAAACTTGTGAGGATTATCATGTCTGAGAAAAAGCACACCACGTCTTTCTCTGCCGATATAGAGCAGCAGACCGTTAAGAAGGTGGTTTGGCGCATTTTGCCCTTTCTCATCGTCTGCTATCTGATTGCCATCATTGACCGTGGCAACATCGGTATGGCCTCGCTACAGATGAATGAAGATTTGGGATTATCTAAAGCCGTTTTTGGTCTGGCCAGTAGCCTGTTCTTTGTGGGTTACTTTCTTTTTGAAGTACCCAGCAACCTTGCGATGCAGAAAATCGGTGCGAAGATTTGGATCTCTCGCATCATGGTCTCGTGGGGCATTATCTCGGTCTGTACCGCCTTCGTTGAGAGTGCCAATACACTTTACGTATTGCGTTTTTTACTGGGTGCAGCTGAGGCCGGATTCTTCCCTGGCGTGATTCTCTATCTGACTTACTGGATTCCGGGTAAATATCGCGCCCGCGTGATCGCCACCTTTATGGTTGCCATCCCCGCAGCGAATTTTATCGGCTCGCCCATTTCTGGGGCCATATTGTCACTTGATGGCTGGTACGGCATGCGCGGCTGGCATTGGTTGTTCATCCTGGAAGGCATTCCAGCGGTGGTTTTGGGTATTGCCGCCTTCTTTATGCTGAGCAACAGACCAAGCGATGCCAGCTGGTTAAATCAGGAACAAAAAGCGTGGCTGAATAGCACGCTTGAAGCCGAGAACGCGAAGAAGAAAGCGATCGGCCACATCTCTTTGTGGCAACTGCTGCGCCATAAACATATCTGGGTGATGGCGCTGATTTATGCCGGCGCTTCTGCGGCAGGCTCAACGCTGAGCGTCTGGTCGCCGCAACTGCTTAAATCATATGGCCTGGATAACTTTACCACCGGTTTGGTGAACGCCATCCCTTACGGTCTGGCATCTATCCTGATGATTGTGTGGGGCAGAAGCTCCGATCGCAGCGGCGAGCGTCGCTGGCATACCGCGTTAACCCTTTTCCTGATTGCGGGTGGTCTGTTATCTGCCTTTATCACCAACAGTTTGACGGGCAGCGTGGTGATTCTGTCGCTGGTACTGGTAGGCGCGTATTCAATGAAAGGTCCGTTCTGGGCGCTCGCATCGGGATGGATGTCTTCCACTACTGCGGCCGCCGGTCTGGCTGCGATTGGCGCCATGGCTAACCTGATCGGCGGCGGACTGATGGTCAACGTTTACGGCATCATCAACCAGGCCACGGGCAGCCACACACTGGCTATGGTGCCGCTGGCGATTCTGTGTGGTATTGGCGGTATCGCCGTGCTGATCATGGGCCGCAAAAAAGAGTTAAACATTGAAGTCGAAAACACCGCGTCGCCGGTGAGTAAATAACGTCACCCTCCCGCGGGCGCTTATCTGAGCGTCTGCGGGAGGCTTTTCTCCCATTCCTCCCACCATCAATCCACTCCAAAAGAAGTTCACGTTCCGCCTCATCCAAGCTATGCACTTCTCGTTATCAAGCCGCTAAACGTCAGTGAGATCTCAGTGACAAGTCTGGATTGGAAAGACGTAACTGTCTTATCGAAGGGGCAACGCTGAGGGAGTGACGGAGATTTGCAGTGATAGCCGAGGTTGATGAACGACCTTACCGGCAAGCAAGTTGGTAAGGTCGTTTAACAAATGGTGGGGAGGGTTAATGCATTAAGACAGGGCACTTTCACTTTTGATCGGTTCAGCCAGCACCTTCAAAACGTTACTCGCTGCAGCTGTTCCCATTTTCACGTATGAGTTGTCACTGACGCCACCAATGTGCGGCGACAGGATGACGTTATCAACAGCCTGCCAGACATGTGGTGCGGTCAGCGGCTCAACAGCAAAACTATCCAGAGCAGCCCAGCTAAGGGTGCCGTCACCCAGCGCCGTTAGAAGCGCGTTATCATCGATCAGGCCACCGCGTGCAGTATTGACGAGAATCGCGCCTTTTTTACACTGACTCAGCCTGTCGCTGTTGATCATGTGCTGTGTCTGTTCCGTCAATGGGCAGTGCAATGAAATCACATCTGCCTGTTGTAGCAGAGCTTCAAGCGTGGAGGATTCACACTCGTCGGGAAAGGACCTGGCGAACGGGTCATAGGCAAGGACTTTCATACCAAACGCTTTGCCAATGCGAGCGACCCGACCGCCAATCGCACCCAACCCAATCAGACCCAGCGTTCGGCCTTCAAGCTCAACCGACTTGTGGGTCGATTTGTCCCAATGTCCCTGACGCATTCGGCGATCCAGCGGGAGAACCGCTTTGGCGCAGGCCAATATCATCGTCCATGTATGTTCAGCCACCGCTGCTGCATTAGCACCGGGCGCTGACTGCACGCTGATATGGCGCTCAGCCGCCGCTTTTTGATCGATAACATCAATGCCGCTGCCGTGCTTGGAAATAACCCGCAGGTGAGGTGCGGCATCCATGATGCGGGCGTTGATTTTGCCGTATCGAACAATAATCGCCACCGGATCGTGTTGGTGACACAGCTGACACAATTCGTCTTCACTGGGCTTTATGCCTGCGTAAACGATATCAAAGCCCTTGAGCAGGCCTAACGCTTCCTGCGCCAAATCGCTGCCAGTTACCAAAATTACGGGATGAGAAGATGCCATTACAATTCCTCCCCTTCATTCAACATTCCAGCCGCAAGCAGGGCTTTTTCCAGCCAGGGTGCGCGAATATCGCCTTCACGGATGGCGGCAATGCGTTTGGTCTCGGCATCCAGTTTTTTCTGTGCCAGTTCAATCAGCGCCGGAACGGCTTCACGTGGCAGAACGACCACGCCGTCGACATCACCAATGATCAAATCACCAGGCTGGATTGCCGCTCCGGCCACAGAAACAGGATAGTTAACGCGGCCCGCGACAGATTTGGTTGGGCCACAAGGATTCAGACCTGCGGAAAACACCGGGAAGCCGTTTTCGCACAGTGCGTCGGCGTCGCGAACTGCACCATCGATGATGATTCCTGCGATGCCCGACGCTTCTGCCTGAGTGGACATGATTTCACCAATCAAAGCACAGCTGATATCGCCTTTACCGTCGACGACGATAACATCGCCAGGCTGAGCGATGGCGAGCGCCGCGTGAATGGCAAGGTTATCGCCCGGCCGAACCTCAACCGTGATGGCGGGGCCAGCAACTTTCATGGTGGGTGAAACGGGCTTTACGCGACCGTGCAGCGTACCGCGACGTCCGGCAACATCGGCAAGAATAGCGGCCTGAAACTCAGCAGCCTGTTTGACCAGCTCGGGCGCTGTACGGGTAAGGTCGCGCTTGATGAACGTATTCTCTGCGTGTGGCATAAATCACCTCTTCATGTTTTACCTGATACAACTATGTTGTACTATGTAAAACCACTATATCGATGTTAAATCAGATCGCACCAGCGTTAAGCTTTCATTTGTGATGTAAATACGATGTGAATCACAAATTGCACGGTAAACTCTTACCGTCGCAAACAGGAGACCGTACCGATGGGGAATGAAGGCGTAATTGCCGTTGAGAAAGCGCTGGCACTACTGGATTGTTTTAAGCCTGGCGAAGAGGCGTTGACGCTCACCGCTCTGGCACAATTTTCGGGCTACCATAAAACGACGGTTTACCGTCTTATGAACTCACTTGAACGCATGAACTACGTCATCAGACGCGACAGCGGCGTTTACACGTTGGGTCCCAGACTGCTTTATCTTGGCAAGCTCTATGAACAGTCATTTCATCTGGCCAGTATTGTCCAGCCTGAACTGCACGCGCTGGCAACGGCGACGGGTGAAAGCGCCACATGGTATGTGATTGAGAACGGTCAAAGGCTTTGCTTATTCAGAGCGGAGCCCTCCGAAGGATTACGAGAAACGCGCTTACCCGGTACTTTTTTGCCGCTGGATAATTCAGCAATAGGGCAAGTGCTTCGCCATTGGGGACTCAATGAACCGCTTCTTGAATCTGCCCCAGAATTACCGCTCTTTACCTCCGGCATGCGTGATCCGCACATTGCTGCATTCTCTCTTCCCGTTTTTGGTGAGGGAAATAAACTGCTCGCGGCGCTGGCATTAACAGGTCCGTCATCGCGTTTAACGAAATCGATGCGCGACAGCGGTGTGGGCAAGATAATGAAAGAGACGGCTTACAGCCTCTCCCTGAAGCTCGGCGCCCCTAAGATCAAATGTGATCATTTTTATTCGCTCTAGCTGGCCTGGATAGGTTCGCTTTGTAAATGATATGCCGCGAGTATTGCTAACTTCAGCAGTATGAATGCTAACTATTTCACCTGGGTATGAAGAAGATAACCGGGTGAATCGCACAGCGAAAGCAATCCTGCATCGCTACCAGCTTAATTAAGTCGCTTACGAGCGCTTTTTATGTGTCTGAAATTCTGTCTGGCTCCGTAGAAAAATGCCCAAAATGAAGTTCATTACACATTCGCCATCAGTAAGTATTCAAAAAGTTAAAACTACGGTTCGTCGTTTCAACATTATTGTTGGAATCTTTTATGCGAACTCCTAATTTAAAATTGAGGGTGTTTCCCTCCGCATTTCTATCAGTTTTAAAACATCGATTCCAATACAGCATCTAAATAAAAATTTGCTCTAAACACCATGAAATAACTGTGTGTTATTGGTTTTTTTGTGTATCCTCGCTTAAAGGATGAACAAAAAAAGGACGATGTAAAATGCCTATTCCAGCAAATCTCTGGCTAAAAGATGATGGCGGGGCTGATATTCGTGGCTCCGTTGATGTGCAAAATCGTGAGGGCAGTATTGAAGTTACCGGATTTTCTCATAACGTTAGACTCCCAACTGAGCCTCAAACAGGTAAACCCACTGGCACACGAAAGCATGCACCTATAATCATTCAAAAAGAATTTGATGCTTCTTCACCGTATCTTTACAAGGCTGTAGCAACAGGTCAAAACTTAGCATCAGCTGAATTTAAGTGGTATCACATTAATGATGCTGGACAGGAAGTCGAATATTTCAATATCCTGATCGAAGGTGTGAAAATAATTGGTGTGTCACCAGTAATGCACGATACAAAAGACCCTGCAAAAGAGAAGCATAATCACCTCGAATGTGTTGAGTTTGCATACGAAAAAATTACATGGAAATATTGTGACGGCAATATTATGTTCTCTGATAGCTGGAATGAGAGAGCATAATCAATGCGCTATCCAACTTTGGCTGCATCGCCGCAGCCGCCATTTGATATTATCTCGTTTAGCCCGCCGGGAGTTTCAATCCTCAACAATATGATGCTGGCTCGTTTGCACAAAGGCCCGTCAGCCATGACCTATGTGTGGTTTTATAGTCAAGTGAGAGGACATGGCCCATGGGATTATAAAAATCAAAGTGGTAAACAGTATGCCAACTTTGGGAACTTCAATTATGGTGCTGTTGGACATGCGGCTGGAATTACCGAGGCTGTATTATTAAGAGCGGCAGGATGGGCGCAAAGTCGCGCAGGAACAAGCAACATAGAATTTGGAAGTTGGTATGGTTCTAGCCCATTTGGCGACGATCCGGAAGACCAGTATTGGATAAGAGCAGGAATTGAATATGCTAAACGCTCAGGCTTTTAAGAAGCGTCATGCCTTAATAATGTTTATTATAATGATGATTTTTTTAGGTGCTTATTTTTTATCAAAATTATCTCCGTTGGAACAATCAATTGTCCATGAGCAGGCGGTTAATACTCATGCTACTGTTTTCATAACTGAGGCAAGTGCAGGCGCTACGACGGATTTTTCCTATCGTTTTTACTTATACGATGCAAGTAAAACCGTGGAGGAATTCAAGAAGGCTTTAAGTAATGATTATTCACCCTTCCTCATTACTTCTGATTCCAAAGCACTAAATAAGATTGAAAATGGAGTGATTTATTTAAATGTGAAAGGTAAGGTTTTTTCTTTTAATAATCTCCCTGCTTATAAATACAATAATTCCATTTATACCATTCCCGTCGTTATCACGGCAAAGCCATACTGATTCTGTGCAAAGTTAGTGCTGATGTGTGGTCCTTAAGATCTTGTTAAGAACTCTTCGTATAATAGCGCCCATCAATGTAAACCAAGAGTTCACCATGAAAAACACCCTGATTTCCCTTTCGATTCTTTTCTCTGCTTTGACCGTGACGTCTGTTCAGGCTGCCAACCCAGCCACCGGCTGCGCCGCTAAAAAGCAGGATATCCAGCAAGAGCTGGCGATGGCGCGTGAGCATGGCAATGCTGCGCGCATCGCTGGTCTGGAAAAGGCGTTACGCGAAACCAGTGCAAATTGCACCGACAGCGGCTTGCTCAAAGCGCGCCAGCAGAAAGTGGCCGAGAAGCAATTGAAAGTGCAGGAACGCGAACAAGATCTAAGGGAAGCGCAGGCCAAAGGCCGCAGCGATAAAATTGAGAAGCAGCAGCGTAAACTGGCTGACGCGCGAGATGAGTTGAAAGAAGCGCAGGATGCATTAACGCAATAAACCAGGCATCCCGGCTGGAAAACTGGCTCTTTGTCTCAAAATTCTCCTGCAGAGATTTTTTTCATCCAACTGTTGGGATTGCATGGCAGAATGGCGCTCCGGTGAAATCAGTGGAGGTGCAGAAGCGATGACAGTTGAAATTGAGCAGCGTATCTACGAGTTGGTGCGACGTTACGATGGCGTTTACCTGTTTAAGCAAAAAACGCTGACGCCGCAAATTGATATCGATAGCGATCTTAACTTCGAGCGTGAAGAAGCCGCTGCGCTGATGGATGAGTTCTTCGGCGAGTTCAGCGTCGATCGCGGCGGATTCGTCATTGAAACCTACTATCCCGATGAGCCCTCGCTGGCGCAGATTCTCAATCCATTCAATAAGCGTGAAGTGCCGGTGGTACCCGATTTCACGCTGGGAATGTTGATTGAATCAGCAAAAGCGGGGCGCTGGCTGTACGAGTAACAGCAGGCTCAGCGTCGAGTCTGCCACCTTTCACCGCTTCACATGCACGCCAAAGCCACTCTCTTCCGGGACAAACTCCGCCTTTAAGGTCAGCGCAGGAATCTCATAGTCGCCGCTGTTCTGCTGACGGTAGGCAATGGGCGCGGTTCCCGCCAACGTATCCAGCCTTGTAGCCAGCGCATCGCACCAGCCAGCAAATCGTTCTGCTGCTGACTTTTGTACCCGATAGAAAACCAGCGGCGGCAGCACGCTAAAGCCGGGATAAAACAGCATGCCGTGCTGAATCGGAAACAGCAGATCGTTGATCGGGCCGTTAATGCCGCGCGGGCTGTAATGCGATTCCCATCCGCCGGTCGTCACCACCAGCATTGCACGTTTGCCGCTAAGATTGCCTTCGCCGTAACGATCGCCCCAATGCTGTTCGTTGTGCTCGCCCACGCCGTAAGCAAAACCGTTGGCGTAAACGCGGTCAAACCAGCCTTTCATGATGGCGGGCATCGAAAACCACCACAGCGGAAATTGGAAAATCACCGTATCGGCCCAGCGCAATTTTTCCTGCTCCGCGGCGATATCGGCGGCCTGTAGCTGATGATCGTAGGCGAAGCGAGAATCCAGCGTCGCATCGAAGTGATCGCCCATAAATGGGGCGCGCGTGTCGGCAGCGTCGAGCGGCGCTTTCCACTGCATCGCATAGAGATCAGAGACCTGCACCTGATGTCCGGCATGCTGCAAATGCTGTATGGCAAAGTCTTTAAGTGAACCGCTCAGCGAACGCGGTTCCGGATGGGCATACACAATCAGTACATTCATGGGCTTAATCCTGTGAGATGAAAACCACTGCAGACTAAGTCGGCGCTGGCTATAGTGGAAATCAATTGCTGATATCTCAGGTATAGCCATAGTGAATATCGACTCGCTGGATTTGAATCTGCTGCAGACGCTCAACGTGCTGTTAAGCGAACTCAACGTCACGCGCGCGGCGCAGCGTTTGCATCTCTCGCAGCCTTCCGTCAGCGCTCAGTTGGCGCGATTGCGTAGGCATTTTGACGATCCGCTATTGTTACCGGGGCCGCGTGGCATGCTGCCAACGGCGCGCGCAGCAGCTCTGCGTGAGCCGCTGCGTCTGGCGCTGGAAGCGGTTGAGCGTGCGGTCGCGCCGCCCGATGCCTTTAATCCGGCCAATGCCGATGACACCTGGCGCATCGCCGCCACCGATTACACCTCGTCAGCGTTGGTGCTGCCTGCGCTCAACCTGATCCGCGCTGCTGCGCCGCAAAGTCGCATGGCGATATTGGCGCTGAATCCGCCGCTGGTGGCGCAGCAGTTGGAAAAAGGCGAGCTGGATGTGGTGTTTCATACGGGCGATAACGCGCCGCCGACGCTGCATCAACGCAAACTGTTCAGCGAGCGCTACGTGCTGGCGGGACGGTGCGATCACCCGCAGTTGCAACGTCTGCCGACGCTGGATCAATTCTGTCAGCTGGAATTTGTCATGGTATCGCCCGATGGCGGTGGCTTTAGCGCCGCCACCGATAATGCGCTGGCGAAGCTCGGGCGTTCACGCCGCGTGGTGCTGTCGGTGCCGCACTTCTTGTTTATGCAGGAAACGCTGGCGAGCAGTGATTTAGTGGCGGTGCTGCCCGAGCGGTTGGTGCGTCACGCTTCGCACCTCGCGGTTGTCGATCTGCCGCTGGAGGTGCCGGGCTTTGATATTTTGCTGCTGTGGCATGAACGTCTGCACCGCGATCCGGCCCAGCAGTGGCTGCGGAAACAGATTGTAGCGGCGCTGTAAATCAGCATCGCCGCAAAAAATTCACTTCTCCCGCGTCACAAAAATCATCACACTAGCCACCTTTACCATTATGGAGAGATGGCATGATTACCCGATTGCTGCTGGCGATGTCGCTACTTGCCAGCCTGAGTGCGCCGCTGTTGGCAGATCAAGACGGCGTCTCCTTTAGCCACAAAGACTGGGAACTGGCCTGCGATAACACGCTGACCTGTCGTGCCGCTGGTTACAGCGCCGAAGAGGGCGCGGGCGGCTCGGTGTTGCTGGTGCGCGCGGGCGGTCCCAATGCGGTGACGCACGGCCGTGTGGTGCTGGCCGATACCGGCGATGACGATTCTAAAGTGGTGAACAACTTAGCGTTGTGGATTGATGACCGTGCGCTGGGCGACGTGGCGAAAGCCGATAACGAAGAATGGACGCTGACGGATGAACAAACCCAGGCGCTAATTAACGGCATTAAAGGCAGCGGCAAAGTGGAGTTTCGCGGTGGTGAAGAGCCTTTCGATCTCTCCAGCAATGGCGCATTTGCTGTGCTGCTGAAGATGGATGATGCGCAAGGTCGTCTTAGTACGCCGGGCGCGTTGGTGCGCAAAGGCAACAAGCCGGAAAGCAGCGTACCGGCAGCGCTGCCGATGCCGGTGATTCAGCAGGTAAAAGTGGCTAAGGCCGATGCGCGTCCGTTGACGGCCGATGAGCTGGCGCTGTTGAAGCCAAAGCTGATTGCCTCACTCACCGACGACGACAGCTGCGACAATCTGGCTCCGTCCGACGATCAGCCGGAAGAGGGCGCGGAGCCGCTGACCTTAACGCCGGTTGATGATGCGCATGTGCTGATCGCCGCGCTGTGCTGGCGCGGAGCGTATAACGAAGGTTATGGCTATTGGCTGATCGATAAAGCATTGCAGGGCACGCCGCAGCTGGTGACGGATTCCGGCTCTGATTACAGTGAAGGTGTGATCTCAGAAGCGCAGAAAGGGCGCGGCATCGGCGATTGCTGGAGTACAGCGGCGTGGGTGTGGGATGGCAAAGCGTTTGAGCAGAGCAGCGATGCCACCACCGGCATGTGCCGCGCGATTCGTGCGGGCGGCGCATGGCAGTTGCCAACCTGGGTGACCGAGGTGAAACCGGCTCCCTGAAAAAAAACGCACATATCGGTAGCGGCGCGATTAAAAGGCCAGGGACGCGCAATAAATTGCGCCGCTACGGAAGGTGCAAATATTATTTACCGCAGCACTGCTTATATTTTTTACCGCTGCCGCACGGGCAAGGATCGTTACGGCCGGTTTTCTCGCCGGCAAAGTGCGGCAGTTGAGGTTCAGGATCGGGCTGCGCCATGCGCTGTTCCTGCCAGTATTCATGCAGCTCCAGCGCTGCGGGGCGAATCGCCTCGATGCTGGCTTCAAACTCTTCCGGGGTGAAGGCTTCGCGCTTCGCCAGATGATCTTCGCTGCCGTGCAAGGCAATCGCCTCCATCATCGGCTGCAGTGATTCTGGCAGTAGCGACCAATCCGCATCCAGCGCCACGCCGCGCAAATAGCCATAGCACCAATCTTCCACCACGGTGAATTCCTGGCCTTCCATCTCTTGGGTGCCAAACAGCGGATCAAACTGCTCCGGGAACTCGGCCAGACGCTCGGCGATGTCGTTCAGATGCTGGAAGGTCAGCGTCATAAAGCGATCCATCTCGCGCTCATTCGACCACTTTGGAATGTGCTTTTTGCCGCCCCACATCGCCACCAGCCATTCGCTCGGTTCGATGTCGTTCGGGCCTGAGAGCAACGCCGTCAGCATGCCGTCCAGCTCAGCGGTATCCACCACCGAGTGTTCATTGCCGTATTTCTCCAGCATATCTTCAAGCCAGTTGAGCTCTTTTTCGGTTAACGGACCCTGGTTCATACGGCGTCTCCTGCTGTTCATTGATGGGCCATGCCCAAAGTTAATTGGCGGCGATTATAGCGGGAAGCGGGCACGATTTATCGCTTTTTGCATATCGATTGCTGAACCTCTCCTAAAAATGATTCGCCATAACTTATCGCGCAACAGTATTGGCTGCATTTGTCAGCAGATGGCAGCGTAAAGGCAGAATTTTTCTGCATGAAGGATGCAAAAGTATGGCCAGCACATTGCCGGTACTGGATTTAGCCCTGCTGGAACTGCCGGATGCGGAACAGGCGCAATACCTCGCCGAGCTGCGCGAAACCGCGCGTGACGTCGGCTTCTTCTATCTGGTGAATCATGGCATCAATCCGCAGCTGTTAAAGAACGTGCAAAGCATCACGCACGCGTTCTTTGCCTTGCCGGATGAAGAGAAGCAGCGCGTTTCGATGATCCATTCACCGCATTTTCGTGGCTACAACCGCGCGGGCGTGGAATACACCCGTGAGCAGCGCGATCAGCGTGAGCAGTTTGATATCGGTGCAGAACGGGCCGCCCTGACGTTGCAACCAGACGATCCGGCGTGGAAGCAGCTGCAAGGACCCAATTTGTGGCCGCAGGCGCTACCGCAGCTGCGTCCGGTGATCCACGCGTGGCAGCAGGCGATGACTGACGTGGCGCTGCGTTTACTGCGCGCCTTCGCCAAATCTCTGTCGCTGCCGCCGGACGCGTTTGACGCGCTGTACGGCACGCACCCCAACGAACATGTGAAGCTGATTCGCTATCCTGGTCAGGATGCCGCTGCTAGCCAGCAAGGTGTCGGCGCGCATAAGGATTCCGGCTTTCTTACCTTTCTGTTGCAGGACGATCAACCCGGATTGCAGGTTGAAGTCACGCCGGATCAGTGGATTGATGCGCTGCCGAAACCGGGTGCTTTTGTGGTGAACATCGGCGAACTGCTGGAGATCGCCACCAACGGTTATCTGCGCGCCACCGTGCATCGTGTAGTGTCGCCGCCGGCAAAACAGCAGCGCATCTCCATCGCTTTCTTCCTCGGCGCGCAGCTCGACGCCGAAGTGCCGTTGTACCAATTACCGCCGCAGCTAGCGGCAGAAGCGCGCGGACCGACCAGCGATCCCAGCAATCCGTTGCTGCGTGAAGTGGGCTGGAACTATCTCAAAGGGCGTTTGCGATCGCATCGCGACGTGGCGCAGCGTTATTACGCTGACACTCTCAATAGCGTTAAATCATAAGAAACTAAGGGAAGCAGATGAATAAAAAGGTGATAGCCGCGTTGGCGATGGTTTCGGTGTTCAGCACTTACGCCTCGGCGGCCGCGCTGCGCGTGGCGGCCGATGCCGTACCGCACAGCGAAATCCTCAACCACATCAAACAGAGCGACAAGAAACTCGATCTCAAAGTGATTGAACTCAACGGCAACCTCAACGCCAACGAACTGCTGGCGCGCGGTGACGTGGATGCCAACTACTTCCAGCATGTGCCTTATCTGCGCGATCAGGAAAAAGCGCTGGGCGAGAAATTTTCTGTGGTCGCCACCGTGCATATTGAGCCACTTGGCATCTACTCGCACAAAGTGAAATCACTGAAAGATCTGCCTGATGGCGCGCAGGTGGCGGTACCGAATAATGTCACCAATCTGAGCCGCGCACTTTATCTGTTGCAGGCCAATGGTTTGATCAAACTGAAAAGCAGCAGCGCCAATACGCTGGTGACTTCCGCAGACATTACTGACAACCCGCACCATCTGAAGATTATCGAAGTGGAAGCGCCGCAGCTGCCGCGCGCGCTGGATGATGCGCAATTGGCGATCATCAATGGCAACTACGCGTTGCAGGCCGGTTTAGTGCCGTCGAAGGATGCGCTGGCGCTGGAACAGGCGAAAGATAATCCGTATGCCAACGTGCTGGTCACCACGCCGAAACTGGCGCACGATCCGCGTATTCTGGAACTAGCGAAAGATCTGGAGTCAAAGCAAACTGCTGAATTTATTAACCAGCACTATAAAGGATCGGTTATTCCCGTTAATCAATAATCCCCGCCGCCACCTGTTTTTGGCAGGTGGCGCTGACTTTCTTCTGTGCTATATTTCGCCACCAACACCCGTCGCACCCTTTATAAAACATAAAAATTCGCTCAATCCATTGCCATGATTACCTTCGCCAGGAATAAACGGGTGCTGTGCCATCGTTTAACAATATGCATCATTGTGCTGGGCATGAGCGTATTGCTCAGCGCCTGCGGCACCTTGTCGCAAACCTCCGCGCCCGTCAGCGATAAAGTCTATCTTTCACACGCGACTTTTAATGAAAACGTCGATGACATCGTGCGCCATTACATGCAGCAAAAGCAGGTTTCTGGCATCAGCATCGCCATTATCCATCAACGCAGCCAGCCTGAATTTTACAGTTTTGGTGTCACCGATGCGCTGCACCGTTATCCCATTACGCCAGACACTTTATTTGCGCTCGGCTCGCTGAGTAAAGGCATCACCGCGGAGGTGATTATTGAGCTGGTGGATCGCGGTGAACTGCACTGGAACGACACCTTAGCGACGCTTTTGCCGCCCAACGTGCCGCTGAGCGCCGATGCCAAACGCATCACGCTGTTGCAGCTGGTAACGCACACCTCGGGCTTGCCGCGTCAGGATATGGATTTGCCGATGTTCATGAAATTTATGGGCTATCTGCGTAGCGGCGAGAACTTTTATGGCAACCTCGACAGCGACGCCGTGCTGGATTATCTGGCCGACTTTGACGCGCCCGCGCATCCTGGCGCGCGCTATTCCAATCTCGGCTATGCGCTGTTGGGCTACATCCTTAAATATCGCTTCCATCAGGACATCGAAACGCTGGCGCAGCGTAATCTGTTCCAGCCGCTGGGCATGACCAGCAGCAGCTTCAAGCCGCAGAGCCTGCGCGGCTATCCTTGGCGTGCGCTCGGCCATGCCGGCGATCAGCCTAAGCTGATTCCTCGCGGGCAAATCACGCCGGACTGGGCGTTTAACAACAATATGGTGGCGGCCGCCAGTCTCTACAGCAACGCGCGCGATTTGATTCGCTATCTTGATGCGCACCTGCATGACGGCGCGGGCGCTTCGCTCAATGCGGCGTTTGCGCAGGTCAATCACGGCTACGAACAGCACGGCAATCAGTCACAAAATATCGCCTGGGTTACTGATACCTACGGCGATCAGCAGATTACCTATCAGGTTGGCTATATCGGCGGTTACTCCAGCTTTATTGGCTTTGATAAACAGAACGGCAATGCGATTGTGGTGCTGCAGAACGCGTTTAACTGGAGTAACTATCTGGGCATCGCGTTATTGATGGATCTGGCAAATAAAGCGCACGACAAAAACTAACATGGTTGCTTGCAATTTTACTGCGCCAAAAAGCGCCTGAGCTGAGGTATGCTGAGCAGCGAAATTTGACGCGCTAAGCGCGCCGGGGGAACCTTCTGCGTGCTTAACGTGTCAGTTAAATGGACAGTTAATAATTAACCAGAGTGGAAATCACCCATGCGCAGGACACACGTCAATCTTCTTTCTGCAGGAATTTTTCTGGGCGCTTTAAGCCTTGCTCCGGCCGCGCTGGCGGAAGGCGAGCAAACAGACGCCGTACCCATGCCGCCACAGGTGCAGCAAACCGCACCCGACGCGCAAACCCAGGCACCCGCCGCTGATGCACCCGCTCAGGCGCCGGCCGCCGATGCGCCTGTCAGCAATGAACCGGCTGAATCCAGCGGCGATGTCGCGCCGATTCGTCCACCGCAAAGCGGCAATGCGGCTGCGCCAAACAACTACGATCTGAACACCATCATCATCGACTACAAAGAGTATAAAGTGGGCGATGTGGTGCCAGATGAGTACCGTAAAAAGCAGTACACCATTGTTGAGTGGAAGCCACGCCATCTGCCAGCGCCGCAGCCAGGCACGCACTGGGCGTACATCAATGCCAACTACATCCTGATCACCGATGACACCGGTAAGATCGTGATGGGCAAATCAGGCGAAATCTTCTTCCGCGGTTAATTCCTGCGCAGCAGACGCGCTAACTGCGCGACGCCCGCCGTAATCTGGCTGGTGCTGGTGTTACCGTAACCCAGCACCAGCCCTTGTTGCTTCTGCTCACCGAGATAAAATCCCGACAGCGCGCCCGGCGCGTAGCCACTCTGGATCAGCCGATCCACCAATGCCATATCGTTTTGATCCGCAGCCAGTGATAACACCAGATGCATGCCGCATTCGCCGCCCAGCAACGGAACCTGTGCGCCAAACGTTTGCTGCAATGCCTGTCGCAACGTCGCCTGCCGTTGGCGATACAGACGGCGCATTTTGCTCAGATGACGGCTAAAATCACCGCTGCGTAAAAACAGCGCCAGCGCCTGCTGCTCAGGACGATTACCACCGCGCAGCAGTTCATGCAGCGCAGGGCGCAGCGGCGCGACCAGCTGCGGCGGCAACACCATAAACCCGAGCCGTAGCGCCGGAAACAGCGTTTTGCTGAACGAGCCGACGTAGATCACCGGCGTTGGCTGCGTCATGCCTTGCATGGCGGCGATTGGCTCGCCGCTGTAACGAAAATCGCTGTCGTAATCATCTTCGATAATCCACGTTTGCTGTTGCCGCGCGGCCGCCAGCAGCGCCAGACGACGCGGTGCGCTCATGATTGCGCCGGTGGGATATTGGTGCGTTGGCGTGGTGTAAATCAGGCGCGGCGGACGCTGCTGCCAGTCCTGCGGCTGCGGCGCCAGACCTTGTGCATCGACCGCTATCGGTTCAATACGCATATCTCCCAGCCGCATCGCCGCTTTGGCCCCGCGATATCCCGGCTCCTCCACCCAACCGATGTCGCCAGGGCTGCTGAGCAGCGCCACGCACAGCGTTAATGCCTGCTGCGCGCCTTCGGTAATTACGATTTGTTCGGGCGTACAGCGCACGCCGCGCGCTAATGCCAGATGCTGCGCCAGCGCGGCGCGTAGCGTGCGTTCGCCGAGCGGATCGCCATAGCCCAGCAGTTGCTGCGGCTGATGCAGCATCACGCGGTTCAGCGCCCGTCGCCACTGAGCCAACGGGAAATGTGCTAACGAAGGAACGCCGGGCCGCAGCGCCATCTCCTGACTCAATGTGCGATGGCTGGATCGCAACTGAGCGATGCGCGGTGACAAGACAATTTCGCTGCTGGCGGGCGGCTGAGTTTCCTGCGATAGCTGCGCCATATTGCTGATGCGACTGCCCTGGCGATCGCTCAGCAAAAATCCTTCAGCCTGCAGTTGCGCCCAGACGGCGATCACCGTATTGCGTGAAACCGCGAGATCCAGCGCCAGCTGGCGTGTTGCGGGCAAACGCGTACCGGCAGCGAGTTTGCCGGTCAGAATCGCCTGCTTGATACGCTGGAACAGCTGCTGTTGCAGCGTCAGCTCGCCGTTGGTCTCTAGTGGGGCCAACAATAATCGGTGCAGTGAAATATCACTCATTTACGCGGTTCCGTGGATCCATCAATTTCAACCATTGTGGCGCTTTTTAACACACCAGCAAAGTGGCACTCTGCGATTCTGGCCCTGACTGATAAAGGAATTAAGCTATGTCGCAACACACGAATGATTACGGACAACCGGTAGGATTTCCGCTGCCAGATTGGCAACCCCGCGCCTGGCCGAGCTATGAAACCTTCACCGGTGACTATTGCCGCCTTGAACCGCTGAGTGCCGAGCGTCATGGCCGCGAACTCTATGCTGCCTATGCGCTGGCTGAAGATGGCCGTGACTGGACCTATATGTTCGCCGAACCTTTTGCCGATGAAGCGGCCTATATTGCCTATGCGCGTCAGCTGGAAAACGGGCGCGATCCGATGCATTTCGCGGTGATCGATCCCGTTAGCAACCGCGCGGTCGGTAGCCTGGCGTTAATGCGCATCGATGCGACAAACGGATCGGTGGAGATCGGCCACGTCGCCTTCTCGCCGTTGCTCAAACAAACGCGCATGGCCACTGAAGCGCACTATCTGCTGATGCGCTACGCCTTTGAGCAACTGGGCTACCGTCGCTACGAGTGGAAGTGCGACAGCTGCAATCAGCCATCACGAAACGCGGCACAGCGTTTAGGGTTTCAGTTCGAAGGGACTTTCCGTCAGGCGATTGTCTATAAAGGCCGCAGCCGGGATACCTGCTGGTTCTCGATTATTGATAGCGATTGGCCGCAGGTGAAACAGGGCTTCGAACGCTGGCTGGCGGCAGAGAACTTTACGGCGGAGGGGACGCAACGCGAAAAGCTGGAGGCGCTGCGCACCCTACGTTAGTTTTACGGAATTATTTTTATATCCACCATGCCGATCCCCAGTTTGCGGGGATCCTGGCCGATAATATTGCCGACATTTGACTCCTGCGGCTCCGGCGGCGCAATGATCAAATTGCGGCTGCCGGTTGGATTGGTGAAATGCAGCGTGGTGGTGGAGAAATCCTCACCTAAATTCAGTTGCTGCTCTTCATCGCCAACCCGCACCGGAATCGGACGGTGCGCATTCGGACCGAACGCCCGCGCGGTGATCACCACGTCAAAGCGTTCTGGCAGCGGATCGGTGTACTCAATATTCACTTCCGGCGCCAGATTGGCATTTGACCAGCGTCCCCACTCTTCCGGGCGAGATATCCCTTTAAAACTCTTCACGCTGGTTGGCGCGCCAGGCACTGACAACAGGAAGCTGTCCGCGTTGTAGCGAATCGCGTTGTCTTCAATCCGAATCTGCTGCTCGTTGAGCTGGAAGGTTGCCGCACTCACTTCGGCTTTGGGGAAGCTGACTTTCGCTTTCCACTGCGGTTTATCAATGCGGGTAACGCTCGGTTTGGCGCCCATCTGTCCCATCGAAACACACAAATCGTTCGACAGAGCTAAATCTGGCTGCCACAGGCGCGCCATTTTAAAGCAGCGATCGACCCAAACGAATTTGTCGTCGGCAGCAAATTTAGCCAGCTGATAACGCAGTGGCTCCGCGTATTCGCCTTCGGGCAGCGGTTCAACATGCTTATCGGAGACGCGGAACAGAATCGGCAATTTGAAGGTTGCGCCGGAGAAGCTGAAGGTGTTTTTTTGTTGATCGACGGTAAAGCTGTCCATCTTACTGGGGAAATTCCACAGTTGAATGATATCCGCTTTCCACGCCGTGACGCGCTTCGCCATGTCTTCAAACTCGGTTGACAGCGAGGTGGAAGAGAGGCCGCTGCGACCAAGTCCAATCGCGTTATCCCCACCGAGAATATCCAGCACCGTGGCGCCGTTATCCAGCGTACTGCGTTTGGCGTCGAGCACTTCCGCCTGTGGCTGATCGCCACGAATCACCATAAACAGGTCACGGCGCGGTTGCTTGATCAGGTATTGATGCGCGGTGTTATTCATTGCCAGATGATCGGAGGTCACCACGATGATGGTGTTTTTAAACCACGGCGACGCTTTGATGCGTTCAATCAGACGCGCCACATGCTCCTGCGAGCAGGCGACCGCGCTAAAGGATTGGTTTGGTTTGCCATCATAGCTGTAGCTTTTGCGCTGGCAGCTGCGCGAGATAAAACCATCCGGGTGATGGGTGTCGACGGTAAGGGTGAACAATGCGAAGCGTTTTTGCGCGCGCGACAGCTCTTCGTATTTCTCAAACACCTCGTCCATCACCGTGTCATCGTAGTAGCCCCAGTTATTACGATAGCCGGGATCGGCGACGCGACTTTTCAGCTCCTGCGAGCCATACATGTTGGCCGCATCAAAGCCATGCGACAGCAGAAAAGTGTCTTTACCGGCGAAGCGTAAATCGGCGCCCTGAATAAACCAGTTCTCATAGCCAGAGTTTTTCAGGATGTCGCCCAGACAAATATTCTGCGGATAGAAGCTGGAGAGCGAGGCCGAGGCGTTGCCATCAAAAGGCGCAAACAGCGGGATGCCGCACTGGGAAGCCACCATGCCCGCGATGGTGTAATCAGTGCCAGGCAGTTGTTCAGTTTGGCTGAAATCGATGCTGTTATCTTTTTCGCGGCTGAGTTCCGGGGCCAGACCGGGAAATGCCTGCTGATCGAAGTAGGTGCGTTCAAGACTTTCGCCATAAATGTAGACCAGGTTGAGCTTTGGCTCGGCGATCACCTTATTAGGCGTTTTGTAATAGGTTTCGAAGTCCGAATCGGCGAGGCGCGAATGTGAGGCGATCAGCTCTTTCACCTGGCGGAACGCAGGCGTGGTTTGTACCGAACCCGCAGCACAGGCAATCGCCAGCAAACTCCAGCCGAGGTGATGCGGCCGCTTACGGCGGCGCAGTAACCATGAAAGCAGGCAAAATAGCGAGAACAGCGCGATGATCAGTCCGATGGCTGGCACCACATATTTGCTCACGCCCGCGCCGGTCAGGCTGTTGGTCAGGGTATACAGCACCGCGTCGTTAATGCCATCGCCGGTAAAATAGTTGCTGGCGACCAGCGTGACGTTAAGCACGATAAACAGCGTGAGCAGCAGCAGGATCAGACTAAACCAAAATTTATTTCGCCCGGCTTTGAAGGAGTAGACTGCAATCGCAGCCAAAAAGAGTACAACCGAAACCAATTCGGACAACGTCAGATCCTCATTTTGAATGAATACGCAATCCTTGCGCCAACGACCCTCTGCGGGGATTTTGCGACAATCTATATTGGGTGTCACATGGCTGCAACACATCCAACCAGATTTGTGCGATGCATTCCGATTCGTTTAAGGCGGGTTCAGGCTGACTGTGGTTTAGCTTGGCAGCAACGGACGGGCTGCTGCCAGTGAGGGCAGAGAAGGGAATCAGAGTTTTCCAGTGAGGTATTGCGCTTCGCCGTCGGCAAAGCTCCAGTCGCCTTTACTGTTGGTGATAAAACTAATCATCAAATCCGTGCCCTGTACGCCACAATTTTCCAGCAGCTCGCGTGCTAACTCTGCCATAAACAGGCACTTCTGTTCTTCACTTCTCGGGCTGGTATATACGCGCACCATGACCAGATTGTCGGTTCGCGCAAAGCCCAAGCCGGTATCCTGAAAGACCATCTGATAACCTTTGTTTTCGTGAACAATCTGATAACGATCGCGCGCCGGGACTTTGAAGGCGGTTAAGACCGCACGGTGTGCGGCATCCAGCAATGTGCGGATTTCTGATTCTGAACGGCCCTGAATAACGTCGAATGTCAGTAACGGCATAAATAAAACCTCGTTTTTGCTCACATGAAAAGAGTAGGATGTGGCGCTATGCTGCCGCTTGCTGCCGGAAAGAAAAAGCGCGCTGGTTGAATTTATTATTTATTATTTTGAACAATCGATATGAAAGAAATTAAAACCGATAGCCTTTGGGTCCATTTGCACTGGTTAACCGTGCTGGCTGAGCTCGGCAGTTTTACGCGCGCGGCGGAACGATTAGACGTCAGCAAAGCGGCGATGAGTCAGAAGATTAAAGAACTGGAAAAGATGGCGGGCGTGGCCTTGGTGCAGCGCACCACGCGCAGCGTGCGACTGACTTCCGCCGGTGAAAAGCTGGTGGATGAGCTGCGCGATCCCTTCGCGCGTATCGCGCAGAGCTTTTTCAGCGTGCGTGATGAAGCCGGTCCGGTGCGTGGCATGGTGCGCGTCACAGCGCCGGTGGCGTTTGCGCGTCAGCAACTGGTGCCGATCATTGGCGATTTCCTGCGCGACTATCCGCAGGTGCGCTTGCAGCTGGATGTCACCGATCGTCTGGTGTCGCTCGGCAGTGAAGGCTTTGATCTGGCGATTCGCCACAGTGATAGCCTGCCTGAAACCCATGTTGCGCTGCCGCTGTGTGAAACCCGCGCGCTGCTGGTGGCGTCGCCGGCATATCTGGCGCAAAACGGCCTGCCGGATTCACCGCAGGCGTTGCAGCAGCATAATTGTCTTTATTATCCGCGCGGACTCGAATCGCCGCAGTGGCGCTTTCGATTAGCGGACGGCGGCAGCGAAACCGTGCAGGTGAAGATTCAGGGCAACTTTGCCACCAACAACAGCGAGTCGATCCGCGATGCCGCATTGCAGGGTTTGGGCATTGCGATGCTGCCGGATTTCAGTGCCAGCGCGGCACTCGCCAGCGGCACGCTGCAGCAGGTGCTGCCGCAGTGGCAAGCGGTGGATGCGTTCGCCGACCGGTTGTGGGTGGTGCGCCCGTATGCCGCACAGGTACCACGGGCGGTGACCACCTTAATTCACTGGTTACGCGCGCGCTTTGTTGATGGGTGATGCCAGCGCGATCGGCGCAGGCGTTTGCATCATCTGACCCAACAAACTGCCGCGGTTGTAGTTGCCGAGCCGCAGGTTGAAGTCGAGATGCAACTGCTCATTGCCGCTGAGTTTAATCACCGGTGGCGGCGTGAGTGGACGCTGGTGAAACAGCACCGCGTGGGCAAACGCCTCGCTTTTCCAGCCGCTTAAACGCTGATAGTAATAAGCGTTCGCCTCGCATTTACGCAGATAGAGATTCACCCGGCGATGTTCACGCATGGCGATCTGCTGCGCCAGAGAACCTAATTGCTGCTGCGGCTGCGCAATTTTCTGCGTCAGCAGGGAATAATCATCGCGCTTGGTCAATTCACTGAAGTAATTCTGTTCGCCGAGATGTTTGATCGGCGCGTAATGTTTTTGCCACTCGCGGATAAAGGGATTATTGGCGGTTGCCGCCAGGAACCAGCTCTCAATCACCGGCGCGAGATAGTTGACGGTGGCGTTTTCGTGATAATAACCAATCACATCCATGCGACGTTCATGATGCGCGCGATGTACCCAGGAGAGATCTTCAAATAATAAAGTGCTGCAATCAATGGCAATGCCGCCATAACGCAACAGTAATTCCAGACGAATCACTTCGCTGCGTTGTTGGGCGGTTAATTGGGTCGAGGTAAAGATAAAATCCGGTAAAACTTCTTTTATCGTTAAACGATTTAATAAATGAATTTCATGATCGGGATTATCCTGACGAATCTTTTTAATATTTAACGCCATTGATTTCGGTAAATATTCATTATCCCAATACATCCAGACTTTCTTTGGAATCTCTGGCAGATCTTTTTCGCCAGAAAGTAACACGATATTGTCCTCCTGGCTGGGATCGTATTCCGGCGCACAGAGCGCATTATGCTGTTTTTTCTGCAGGAAAGTCTGGCTGGTAAAAGCGAGTCTTTTCCAGTTATGCCAGAGGGTTAACGCTGGCTGAAGGCGTTTTTTATTCATGATGCACCTGATTATTGTGATTATGGTGGCAAGGCGTCCCTGATCGCGGCGCTGAGCGCTCTTGATTGTCCTTTAGGCTGTGTGTAAAAAAGTACTCTCCTATGCTTAATAAAACATTCTGTGCGGCGCGGCTATCACTTTTTGATCCTTTCAGATAAACCGGAAAATCAAGGATCCGTTAAGCTTTAAATTAACGATAAATAACCGCGTGGATTGTTGATTATTCTATTTTATCTCATTGAGACTATTCCTAATAAAATAACAATAGCGTGGCGTAAGTCGCGGGGCGGATTAAAAATTGCGTGTGAGATCACGTGTTAACCTCGCTGCATTTTTCGCTGGCCTGCCGCGAAAATCCCCTCCTGATTGCGGGTTGGCTACGCTTAAAGGAGGTGACGAACAAAAGGAGACACTATGCAGCGACACCACCGTGGATTACTGGCGGTCGATAAGCAGGGCAATCGCGTGCTGTTTCTCAATCCCGAAACCTTTGCCGTTGAACGAGAGTTAAATGCCTTTCCGCCGCGTCCACACGAGCTTCTGATGCTGCCGCAGCTGGAGAAAGCTTACGTGCCGATCTACGGCGACGGCATTCACGGCGACAATCCGCATCCCGGGCGCAAAGTGGCGATCATCGATCTGCGCCTGCGGCAGATCAGCGGTTTTATCGATCTGTCGCCGTTAAAAGCACCGCACAGCGGCCAGCTGGGACGAGACGGTAAAGTTTATCTCTGCTGTGAAAACAGCGCGGCGGTGGCGGTGATTGATCCCGTTAGCGATCGCGTGGAGAAAACCATTCAGCTGCCTTCGCACAATGCGCACCGACTCACTTTGTCGCCCAGCGGTCGCAAGTTGTTCACCGAGAATGAAGAGGACGCCAGCATTACCGTGGTGGATCTGTGTGAGGCGGAAGGGCGGATTATTGACAATATTCTGATGCCCGGCTCGATTTCCGGCATCGCCGCCTCGCCGAAACATCCTTATCTGGTGGCGAGCGCCGCCGATGCGCCGCTGCTGTATGTGGTGGATCGGCAAAGCCATCGTATCCGCCAGCGCCTGACGTTGCCGGGCCATCAGCAACCGTGTCAGGTGGTGCGCTTCAGTGCCAACGGCGAGCGGCTGGTGGCGATTGGCGATCAGGAGCCGGTGGTGACGCTGTTTGACGAGCTGCTCAATCCGCTCGGCGATATTCATGTCGGCAACAAGCCGATGGATGGCTGCTTCAGTGAGGATAATCACAGCTTGCTGATTGCTAATGAGGGCGACGGTTCGCTCAGCCTGATTGATCTGCAGCAGATGAAAGTGATTGCCACGCCGCAGGCCGGTACCGGTTGTGAAGTGCTGAGTTACTTTCAGCTCAAACCTTAAATAAACGGGCGATGATAGATCGCACTGCTCCAGTGGCGGCTGCTGGCATGTTTTTCGGCCTGCCAGCCGCGCTTGCGTAACTCGCGTGCAATCAGCTTATTCATGATGCCGTGCCCAACCAATAACACCGTGCCTTGCTGTGACAGCACCACCAGTTTATCCGCCGCCAGACGGGCACGTTCACGCGCATGCTGCACCGATTCGACATGGCCGGCATAGCCGCACAGCCACAACAAGCGCAATAGCGCCAGCCAGACGTTGAGCGGCAGATGTAAACGCTCAAACGGCAACGTCGGTATCGCCACTTCGCTAAAAACCTCATCCACCGCGTGCGGCTGCAAGCCCAGCCGCGTTAACGACGAGCGGGCGCGCGGCAGCGGGCTGGTGGCGATCACACTCGCCAGGCGCGCAATAGTCTGACTGCGCGGCGGCGGGGAGTCGCAAATATCAGCCTGATCGTAACCTTCACACCAGTCGGCCAGCGCCCGAGCCGTGAAGCGCCCCGTGACCGGATGATTGGGTTTACCGTGTCGCATAAGAATAATGGTCATAGCGCTCCTGAGTGATCTTTCTCCAGTGTAATGCAGACGCTGAGTCAGTCGCGCACCGGTGACGGCATTTAAGAATATTGCGGGTGTGTCATTAAACTTTAACTGAACTGTGCGAAAACCAGCGCGATGAAGATGCAGTATGCGCCGTTAAATGGTAAGCAATAATCGTTAATTACGTTGTAATCAGACATTTCTTGCATACGCGCATTAGATGTAATGTCATGAATTAACGCCTCTTTTATCTTGTGCTCATGAGTTATAGTGAAGTTTATCTAATAAATTTCACTATTTTTGCTTGATTTATCTACGCGCGTAGATAGACTATGCCCATAGTGATAACTCACGGTGCCAGAGACGAAGTTGGCCTTGAGATGACCCAGTTACATTTGCCTTACTAATGCGATCGATGAAAATTACATCGGCGGGAACAGGCGAAGAAGCGGATTCCAACACCAGGGAATTCATTACTGATTTTTCATCCAGGTTTGCCTACTGAACGTTGCCACCGGGGAGTTCCGCTTGTTGCAAGGGAACTGACCCACGGAAGGGCGTTTGCTGTTTTTACCTCATTCAGGGATTGGGTTATGACGGTTTCGCAACAAAGCTCACTGACATCCTCCTCAGCTGCCGACGCGCGGCTTGAAACATCATCCGGCCGCAAAGATTTCTGGCGCGCCACGTTCTCGTGCTGGCTCGGCACCGCGATGGAATATGCAGATTTTGCGCTGTATGGCCTCGCTGCCGGCATTATCTTTGGTGATGTCTTCTTCCCCGAAGCCACGCCGACTATCGCCTTGCTCTCGAGTTTTGCCACCTGGTCGGTTGGCTTTATTGCCCGCCCGATTGGTGCCTTGCTTTTCGGCTGGATCGGCGATCGTAAAGGCCGCAAAACGGTGATGATCTCGACCATCATTCTGATGGGCGCCTCCACAACATTAATCGGTTTGATTCCCTCCTATGCCAGCATTGGCGTTTGGGCACCGGCGTGTCTGGTGCTGCTGCGCTTTACCCAGGGGTTGGGGGCGGGCGCAGAGTTGTCCGGCGGCACAGTGATGCTGGGCGAATACGCGCCGGTTGAGCGTCGTGGTTTGGTCTCATCGGTGATTGCGCTGGGCTCGAACAGCGGCACGCTGATCGCCTCGCTGGTTTGGCTGGCGGTGATCCAGATGGACAAAGAGAGCTTACTGGCGTGGGGCTGGCGTATTCCGTTCCTCAGCAGCGTGTTGATTGCGGTGGTGGCGTTGTGGATTCGTCGTCATCTGCGAGAAACGCCGGTGTTTGAACGCCAACAGGCGGAATTGCAGGCCGAACGAAACGCCACGCTGGCGCAGGTGAAAGCAGAAGTGGATACGCGCAGTTTCTGGCGTCGCACCCGGGCCTTCTGGACCATGGTGGGTTTACGCATCGGCGAAAACGGCCCTTCTTATCTGGCGCAGGGCTTTATCGTCGGTTACGTCGCCAAAGTGCTAATGATCGATAAGTCGGTGCCCACCACCGCGGTATTCATCGCCTCGTTACTTGGCTTCGTGATTATTCCGTTTGCCGGTTGGCTGTCGGATCGCTTCGGTCGCCGTATAACCTATCGTTGCTTCTGCTTATTGCTGATGTTCTACGCCTGGCCCGCCTTTAGCCTGATGGACAGCCGCGACCCGACGATTGTCATCGCGGTGATTGTGGTCGGCATGGCGCTGGCATCGCTGGGTATTTTCGGCGTGCAGGCAGCGTGGGGCGTCGAGATGTTTGGCGTGAAGCGTCGTTATACCAAGATGGCGGTAGCGAAAGAGCTGGGGTCTATCCTTTCAGGAGGCACCGCACCATTAGTGGCGGCGGCGCTGCTGTCGTTTACCGGACACTGGTGGCCGATCGCGGTTTACTTCACGGCGATGGCCAGCATCGGTTTTCTCACCACTTTCGTGGCGCCGGAAACGCGCGGACGCGATCTCAATCTGCCGGAAGATGCCATCTGACCAGCAGGATCGCGTAAATCACAACCCCCATTGGCCGGATATTCCGGCCAATGGCATTTACGCAGGGGCAAAGGAATGGCGAAATCTCCAACCGGAAACGTAACGCGCACGGACGTGGCAAAAATCGCCGGCACCTCGGTGGCGGTGGTCAGTTACGTGATCAATAACGGCCCGCGTCCGGTGGCAGAAGCCACGCGTCAGCGCGTGCTGGAGGCGATCAAACAGACCGGCTATCGCCCCAACGCGGTGGCGCGCGCGCTGGCTTCGGGCAGCACTAAAACCTTTGGTTTAGTGGTGCCAAACATCGGCAATCCCTTTGTTGCCTCGATGGCGCACATGCTGTTGCAGGAGTCGATGAATCACGGCCACGTCATGCTGTTGGGGGATGCCGGCGACGATCGCAAACGCGAGCTGGAGATTATTCAGGGCCTGTTAAATCGTCAGGTTGATGGCCTGTTTTACAACAGCGTCGATCGCCATCCCTACATCGATGTGATTCAGGCCAGCGGTACGCCGCTGGTGATGCTGGATCGCATTGAGCCGCGTCCAGGCGTTGGCATGCTGCGCGTCAATGAGCGCGAAGCGGCGTGCCAGGTGACCGCGCATCTGCTCAGCCACGGTTATCAGCAGGTGGGCATGATCAGCGGTCCACTGGACATGCTTAACGCGCAGGACCGTATTCACGGCTGGCGCGATGCGCTGGCGCAGAAAGGGTTGCTGGCCGATGAGGCAATGATTTTCCCTGCCAGCTACACGCGGCAGGGCGGTTACGACGCCGCGCAGCGCATGGTGGCCAGCGGTCGTGTGCCGCGCGCGCTGTTTACCAGTAATGAAGGCCAGGCGATTGGCTGCATTCGGGCGCTGTCGGAGCATGGACTGCGCGTGCCGCAGGATGTCGCGCTGGTGTGTTTTAACGGTACCGATCAGTCGGCGTTTCATGTGCCGACGCTCACCACCGTACGTCAGCCGCTGCGCGATATGGCGCGCAGTGCGATTGCTATGCTCAAAAATTGGGATGGCGACGCGAAGCTGGCGGAATTTCCTCACCATTTAGAAATCGGTGAGTCCTGTGGCTGCCAGCTTACTCAACAAGAATAAAATTATAACACTATGAAAAGATTGATTATTGATTGTGATCCGGGAAACGGTATAGCGGGCGCCAACACCGACGATGGCCTCGCGCTGGCGTTAGCATTGGCCTCAAAGTCACTGTCGCTGGAACTGATTACCACTGTGACCGGCAACACGCCGAGCGCGGTGGGTGCGCAGGTTGCGAAAGATCTGCTGCAGCGGCTGGGACGCAACATTCCGGTGGTGCAGGGCGCGCTGCAGGCGCTGCGTGAAGATCCTGCGCCGTGGCGTGCGCGTCTTGACCACGTTGCTGATGAAAAGCTCGGTGAACTGTGGCGCGGCGTTCGTCAACCGCAGCGTATTCCGGCGGATGGACATGATGCGGCTGGCGTAATGGGCCAACTGATTTGTGACAATCCCGGCGAGTTTACGCTGGTAGCCATTGGCCCGTTGACCAACGTGGCGCTGGCACTGCAGCGTTATCCAGAGATGGCTGAATCGGTGGCAGAGATTGTGATTATGGGCGGCGTGTTCGCGCTGGATGATTACATCAAAGACACCAATTTTGGCCTCGATCCGGAAGCCGCGCATCAGGTGCTGCACAGCGGTGCTGCCATCACGCTGGTACCGATGGACGCCACCACGCAAACTCTGATGACGCAGCAGGATCTCACGCGGCTGACCGCTAACGATCATCCGTTGCCGCAGTTTGTGCGCGAGACGTTGCGGCCGTGGATCGATTATTCGATCCGCACCCGTCATCTGCCAGGTTGCTGGATACACGACGCGCTGGTGGTGGCGTGGCTGCTGAATCAGCGTGTCGCCGACGGCGTGGATTATCATGTGGATATTGAGCTGCGGCCTGGCGCCACGCGCGGCAAAAGCTGGCGTTATCGCACGCCGCTGCGGCTGGATATTGGCGTGCCACCGCAGACCGGCGCCTTGGTGCATGTGATTCAAACCGTTAATAATGCGCTGCTGCTTGAGATGATCGAAAAGGCATTTAATCAGTTATAAAACCGTTGACTGCACCTGCCGTAACGGCGCGATAAAACGCGCCGCTACAGGATATTACCTCCATCAATGACACGTTTTTTTACACCGCGCATCACTCGCTGACAATTCCTACCACAGCCCGCCTTTCTGACATGCTATATACAAATAGTTAACAAATTAGTAACCCGTGAAATTATTTGCGCGGTAACTTCTACTATAAATCCGGCCAACGAACCGGAAGCTCATCAGACAGGATACCAACATGTTCAACTGGACTGCGACCCAGCGCAACGTGGCTTTTGCCAGTTTCGCGAGCTGGACGCTGGATGCGTTCGACTTCTTCATCTTAGTGTTTGTCCTCAGCGATCTTGCCCAGTATTTCCATACCAGCGTCTCCGATGTTTCTCTTGCCATCATGCTCACGCTCGCCGTGCGTCCGATCGGCGCGCTGTTGTTTGGTCGGCTGGCGGAGAAGTATGGCCGCCGACCGATTTTGATGCTCAATATCGTGATGTTCTCGGCGTTTGAGCTTCTGTCGGCGTGGTCGCCCACCTTCACGGCGTTCCTCGGTTTCCGCGTGATTTACGGCGTGGCGATGGGGGGGATTTGGGGCGTGGCGTCGTCGCTGGCGCTGGAAACCATTCCGGATCGCTCGCGCGGCTTGATGTCCGGCATCTTCCAGGCTGGTTATCCGTGCGGCTATCTGCTGGCGTCGGTGATTTTTGGTTTGTTCTTCGAAACGGTCGGCTGGCGCGGCATGTTCCTGATTGGCGCGTTGCCGATTCTGCTGCTGCCGTTTATCTACTTCAAAGTGCCGGAATCGCCCGTGTGGCTGGCGGCGCGCGAGCGGAAAGAGAGCAATGCGCTGCTGCCGATTATCCGCCAGCACTGGAAAATCTGTATCTATATGGTGCTGCTGATGGCCTGCTTTAACTTCTTCAGCCACGGTACGCAGGATCTCTATCCCACCTTCCTGAAAGTGCAGCATCAGTTTGATCCGCACACCGTCAGCATCATTGCCATCAGCTACAACATCGCGGCGATGCTGGGCGGCATTACCTTTGGTGCATTGTCCGAGCGCATTGGCCGCAAGCGCGCGATTATTCTGGCGTCATTCCTCGCGCTGCCGGTGTTGCCGCTGTGGGCCTTCTCCAGTGGTTCATGGATGATCGGTATCGGCGCGTTCCTGATGCAGTTTATGGTGCAGGGCGCGTGGGGCGTGGTGCCGACCTATCTCACCGAACTGGTGCCCGCCAATGCGCGCGCGGTGCTGCCGGGCTTTGTCTATCAGCTGGGGAATTTGATCGCCTCCGTGAATGCGACGCTGCAGTCGCGTATCGCCGAGGCGCACGGCGGCAATTATGGTTTGGGCATGGCGATTGTCGCCGGAACGGTGGCGGTGCTGATTTGCGTATTAGTGGCCTTTGGTCGCGAGACGCGCGGCATCGAAATCTCCGGTGCCGCCGCGCGCGAGTCGTCTTAAAGCGCCTCGCAGACGTCAACCCATTTCGCCGCGGTGAGTTCCGCCATGCGCTGCGGCGAAATGCGCACCGCGCTATGAATCGATCCGGCTGCGGGCAGCACTTCATCAAAGCTGCGCAGCGACACATCGCAATAGACGGTAAGCGGATTTTCCAGCCCGAACGGGCAAACGCCGCCGACCGGATGTCCGGTCCAGTTCACCACCTCATCCACGCTTAACATGCGCGCCTTGGCGCCGAGCGCAGCTTTCAGCTTGCGGTTGTCGAGACGCGCATCGCCGCGCGTAACGATCAGCACGATGGCATCTTTCACTTTCAGCGACAGGGTTTTGGCGATTTGCCCAGGCTGAACGCCATGAACGCGTGCGGCCAGCTCAACGGTGGCGGTGCTTTCCGGCATCTCGATGATGTCGATATCCGGTGCATGTTCGGCAAAGAAGTGCCGTACCGACTCCAGGCTCATTGTTATCTCCGGTAAAAACAGAGCCGAAAAAATGCCATAAGCCTGGAAAAGTGTAAACGGGAGAAAAGGAGAATCTGTAACAGAATGCGCGGGGGCTACACCGCTTTTAACGTGCAGTTACCGCAACGTTCTACATCGGGGATACGATAGCGCTGGCAGCAGCTGCGTCGTTCCATTTCGCCATTACGCGGGATCATGGTGCGATACAGCGGATTATCGCTGCCATCGAGCAGGGATTTGCTGAAAAATAGCGCCTGTTCCAGCTGCAAAATCGTCTCTTCTGGCAACTGGTTTTTCAATTCGCCAAGGAACCAGTAAAACGAAAAGCCCATGTTGTTCCAGATAAGCTTCGCATTGATATCACCGTGCTGCGTCATGCCGTTAACCGCCGGAATCAGGCATTGCTGAATCAGGCGATCGATACGCTGCTGGGCATTGAGGTAGCGCGCATCCTCATCTTCCTGCACATCCAGCCAGAATGCGCACGGATGGCCGTTTTCGTGAAACTCAACGTGAATCAGATGCGGCGAGCAGTTCAGCGCACGCGGTTCCTGCAATAACGCCATCATCAGCGGTGGCAGCAGCAGGCCAAAATACCACTGCGCCCACAGCGATTGCAGCGGCTTAGCTTCCTGCTGCGCATCAGGATGATCGCGATAGAGATAATCGCTGTAGCGCTGCGTCAGGCGGCGATAGTGAAGCGGATTGGACCATTCAGCCAGGGTTAACGTCCCGGCGGGTGCCGGCTGGCCAAGCTTGAGGTTATCCAGCATGTAGCTGCGTTGATCGCGCATCAGATCTTCCAGCGCGCTTGCTAAACTGCGATCGCTCTGCATAAAGATCAGTGGATGCTCGCTGAAGCGATGATCCTGACGCGTGATGATGGCCATGCCGGTCCTGAGTGATAACGGGAATCGAGAGACAAATGATAATCGTTCCCAGCATTTTGAACAACATTTCTGCACATGCGTCTGTTAACGCACATTTCGTCGCGGCACGTTTTATCGCGCAATAAATTGCGCCGCGACGAGGTGTGCGTTGGGTAATGACGAGGCCTTATATCAGTTCATTACTCGCCTGCGTCAATTTCGGCAAATCTTCCCACGCCAGAATAGTGTTACGTCCCTGATTTTTCGCCACATACAGCGCGCGGTCAGCATTGGCGACCGCCTGGTCGAAATCATCAGCAAAGATGGGCGCGATACCAGCGCTGATGGTGACGTGCGTCGAGACTTTATCATTGAAGCGGTGCGGAATTTCCAAATCCACCACGTACTGACGAATGCGTTCAGCCAGTTTCATTGCGATTGAGGCGTTTACATTGGTCATCAGCACCAGAAACTCTTCGCCACCGTAGCGTGTGACCACATCGCGCGAACGCACCGCGTCGCGGATCGCCACGGACACGCGCGCCAGCGCCTGATCGCCCATCGCATGGCCGTAATTGTCGTTGTAGGCTTTGAAGTGGTCGATATCCAGCAGCAGCACAAAGTGGCTGCCGGCGTGGTTTTCCAGAATGGTATCAAGGCGATTCTTCAATCCACGGCGGTTGTACAAGCCGGTAAGCGGATCGAGCATGCTCAAATCGCTGAAGCTCTCTTTTTCCTCATACAGCTGGCTAACCAGCCGACGGGTGAAGGTATCAAAGCGACGACGCATTAAATGGTGCAGTGAAAAGCCGATTAATGGCAGCGTAATGGTGAATAAGATCATCATTAAATGCTGACCATCATCCAATAACAGCACGGTTAATACCGGCGGTGTAATGTGTAGACAGAATGCAATCAAATAATCACTCAGCGCAATGGCACTGATAAAGAACACGCTTAACAGGCTGATAATTAAAAAGCTGCCATCAAAATAGTAAACCAGATGATATCTGTGGTTAATATGCCACGCCCACAGCGCACCCAAAATAAAAGCCACAGGATTTAATAGCGGTAATTTTTGTTTTGACGCCATTAAGCAAATAACCAGCAGCGTGGAGCTGAAGCCCGCTACAACGTCCACCGGCAGCGAGCGTATTGGGCTATCGCTGCCTAAAATCGGCAGCAGGCAAAAAAGCGAAACGGCGACATTAAGAAACAGAAAAAGCATCAGCGACAGCCGATATTTACTCTGTTTCAACTCATCATAAGATTGTAATTTCATTATTATTCTCGTGACAGCCCTGATATATCAAAGCGCTACCCGCAAGTAATAGTTTACCTACCCGGATAGAGAGCACGTTATTGTTGTGTTAGCGATATTGTTATCGGCGGCAATTTAGCATTTTCCAGTAATTCTGTCATCCGGCATGGCTTGCGACAAAAATTCGCTGCAAGATGAGAAATATTGTCATATGATAATGCGAATATTTATCATTTGAGGGTTGCGCGATGATCATGGCGATAATATCCGCCTGCGGACTATGGGGCGTGAGCTGGGTAATGGGTAAACGTCTGGATAGCGGTTGGGGCGTGTTATTACCCTGCGCGGCGATGCCGATTTTTGCGTTATGGGAACCGAGTTTCAGTCAATGGCGAGTGGTGATGATTGTGGCACTGCTGCTGACCGTGGTGATGCTGTTTCACCATCGCCTGCGTCACTATCTGTTGCTGCCATCTTGTCTGGCATTGGCGGGCGGCTTAGCGGCGGTGTCGGTCAATTTCCACGTTATCTGATCAAATCGCAGAAACGACAACATCACGCTGAGAGCGTGAAGTTCGTTGAAAAATCTTTCGGGGGATTTACTGCTCGAAAGGAGTGACAACTGTTGGTGCGAAGGGAGGGACTTGAACCCTCACGTCCGTAAGAACACTAACACCTGAAGCTAGCGCGTCTACCAATTCCGCCACCATCGCATCTTAGTTGTCTGTTTATATCGTCGCATTGGTGCGAAGGGAGGGACTTGAACCCTCACGTCCGTAAGAACACTAACACCTGAAGCTAGCGCGTCTACCAATTCCGCCACCATCGCTCAGTGCGCAGATATAAACTGTGTGATTTTAGTTTGGTGCGAAGGGAGGGACTTGAACCCTCACGTCCGTAAGGACACTAACACCTGAAGCTAGCGCGTCTACCAATTCCGCCACCATCGCAAACTAACAACACCCTAAAGTATTGCTAACCACGGAGGCGCATTTTAGAGATTTTACTCATTGCGTCAACACATATTTCGCGACGGCAAAACGATCGCTGTAAAAAGCAACGTTTCTGCCGCCGCGCTGCTGTTAACGCGTTTTGGCACCGCGACCATATACGGCGCGATAGACTTTGAAGCGTCCGGTTTGCGCCAGCACTTCGTGATTGCCGAAGGTTTCATCCAGAATCTGTGGATACGGCAGGAAGGCGTTAGCCACGATACGCAGTTCGCCGCCGCTGTTCAGATGCTTAAGCGCACCGCGAATCAGCGTGTTAGCCGCTTCAAGGCTGGTTTGCAGGCCATCGTGGAACGGCGGGTTGGAGATGATCATATCGAAACGGCCGGTAACGTCAGAGAAAACGTTACTGGCAAACACTTCACCTTCCAGTTCATTGGCGGCCAGCGTGGCTTTACTCGCTTCAATCGCAGCAGCATGCACATCACACAGCCACAGACGCACGCGCGGCGACACTTTCGCCATCACAGTTGCCAGCACGCCGCTGCCACAACCGATATCCAGCACTTTGCCACGGAAATGCGGCGTCAGCGTGGAGAGCAGCAGATCGCTGCCGATATCCAGACCATCACGGCTGAACACGCCCGGCAAGGTATGGATGGTGAGATCCTCGAGCTGATAAGTATGGCCGTAGCTGCTGGCATCAAAGGTTGGCTGCTTATCGAGACGACCGTGATACAGGCCACAACGACGCGCGCTATCAACTTTCTCCAGCGTCGCCCACGCTTCCAGCATGCCTTCGGCGCTGCGCACGCCGCTGCGGTTTTCACCCACCACGAAGATATCGCAGCCTACCGGCAGCAGAGAGAGCAGGTTTTGCAGCTGGTACTGCGCTTCGGGTTTGTTCTTCGACCAGTAATAAACCAGCGTATCGCAGCCTTCAACATCGGCAGCGGTTGCAACCATGCTGTAAACCGCACGTTCACCAAGGCGATGGCTAAGGTTCTGCCAGTGATGATATTGCTGGGTATGCACGCGGCTCGACGCGGTTTCTAGCTGGGCGGGCAGGTCATCCTGCAGGTCGCCAGCAAACAAAACGTTGCGGGCGGTAAATTCATCACTGTGGCGCAGAATCACTTCGCTGGCCGGGGTAAAAGCAGACATGGAACGCTCCTGTTAAATCAGAGCCGCGATTATAGTGCTTTGTTGGCGCATGTTCGATGGGTTTGCTAGCATAGCGTCGCATTCTGGCAGCATAACGGGTAATAGCATGAGCACAAGGCGCGACTGGCTTCTACAGCAAATGGGGATTACGCAGTATCAGCTGCGGCGTCCGCGCGTGCTGCAAGGGGAAATTGCCGTCACGCTTTTGCCCGACACGCGTTTGGTTTTGGTGGCCGAACAGGCACCCACGCTACAAGAACCGCTGATTCGCGACGTGCTGCGCGCGCTGAACATTCAACCCGCGCAGGTCATGGCGTTAACGCCAGACCAGCTGCAAATGCTGCCGGAGCAGGTCGATTGCGCCGGTTGGCTGCTGGGCGTTGAGAGCGAACATCCCTTTAACGGCATTACCTTCAACACCGCCGTTTTCAATGAACTGATCAGCAGCGGCGCAGCAAAACGCGCCCTGTGGCAACAGATGTGTAACCATGACAGCCATCTCTTTAGTCACCCCTGAAGACCAGCCGCAGCTGCTAGCGATTGAGCGCCGCGCGCATGCCTTTCCGTGGAGCGAGCAGACGTTTAGCAGCAATCAAGGCGAACGTTTCGTTAATTTCCGCATTGAAGTTGAAGGTAAGCTGGCCGGATTTGCCATCACCCAAGTGGTGCTGGATGAAGCGTCGCTGTTCAATATTGCGGTGGATCCCGACTTCCAGCGCCGCGGCCTGGCGCGCCAGCTGTTGCAGCATCTGATTGCTGAGCTCGAGCAGCGCGACGTGATGACGCTGTGGCTGGAAGTGCGCGCCTCAAATATGCCGGCGATTGCGTTGTATGAGCAGCTGGATTTCCATCAGGTGAGCGTACGCCCCAACTATTATCCCACTGCCAGCGGACGAGAAGATGCCATCATTATGGCGCTAACGCTTTAAGGAGCACCATGCTAAACGATTGGGACTGCATCCTGTTTGATGCAGACGAAACGCTTTTCCATTTCGATGCTTACGCTGGTTTGCAGCGCATGTTTGCCCGCTATGACGTGCAATTTTCTGCGCAGGATTACACCGATTATCAGGCGATCAACAAGCCGCTGTGGGTCGATTACCAGAACGGCACCATTTCCGCACTGCAGCTGCAAACGCGCCGCTTCACCTTGTGGGGCGAAAAGCTGAGCGTCGCACCCGAAGTACTCAACAGTGATTTCCTCAGCGCAATGGCCGATATCTGCCTGCCGCTGGAAGGCGCAGCCCACCTGTTATCAACGCTGAAAGGCAAAGTGAAAATCGCTATCATCACCAACGGTTTCACTGCGTTACAGCAGGCGCGACTTGAGCGTACCGGATTCCTCGATGTGTTTGATGCGCTGGTGATTTCTGAAGAAGTTGGCGTACCGAAACCTGACGTGGCGATTTTTGATCACACGCTGGCCTTGCTGGGCAACCCGGATCGCAGCCGCGTGCTGATGGTCGGCGATACGCCAGAATCAGATATTCTCGGCGGCATGAATGCCGGCCTGAAGACCTGCTGGATCGATCACGGTACGCGTCCGTTACCCGATCACATCACGCCAACCTGGCAGGTGAAAACGCTGGCCGAGCTGGAAACGATTCTGACGGAAGGTTAAAAGTATCTATTCATCGTTACCATCGTGATGATGCTGAGAAGCCCGCTGTGCGGGCTTTTTTTTATGTTATTATCTATGCATGAATCTATTCATCAATCTATTCATCAGGTAAGGTGGCGGCAATGGCTGAGCTACAAAGTTTGCTGCTGGAAGGACCGCTTAGCGCGGCGGATCTGCTGGCTCGATTGCATATCAGCCAGGCCACGCTTTCGCGCCAACTGCGTCAGCAGCCGCAGATTATCAAATGGGGCAAAGCGCGCGCGACGCGTTATGCGTTGCTGCGGCCCATCCGGGGTGAAAGCCGCTTCCCGCTGTATCGTATTTCTGCTGAAGGTCAGGCATCGCCCGCTGGCATCCTTTTGCCAACCTGGCCGCAGGGCAGTTGTCTGCATCTGGACCAGCACGATCAAGGCCGCTTTTATGACGGCTTACCGTGGTTCCTGCAGGAGATGCGTCCGCAAGGTTTTCTGGGCCGACAATGGGGCCGTGAATACGCGCCACAGCTCGCGCTGACGGATGATATTCGTCTCTGGAGTGATGAGCAGTGCCTGATGGCGCTGGCAAGCGGCGGCATCGATATGCCGGGCGCTTTTATTGTTGGCGACATGACATACCAGCGTTGGCTGCAACAGCCCGCACCGCAAGCCATCAGCGAGGCGCAAAAAATCGCGCGTTATCCGCTGATGGCACAACAGGCGCTGAGCGGCGATGAACCGGGCTCATCGGCTGGCGGCGAACAACCGAAATTCCTGTGCTATGCCGCAACGGCGAATGGCGATCGTCATTGTCTGGTGAAATTTACCGTCGCCCGTCAAAGTGATAATGCTGAGCGCTGGCGTGATTTGTTACGCGCGGAGCATCTGGCGTTGCAACATTTACTGGCGGCGGGATTGCCTGCCGCACATAGCCAGCTGATTGATAGTGAAGGACAATTGTTTTTCGAAGTGCAGCGTTTTGATCGCATTCATCAACGTGGTCGACGCTGCATGAGTTCATTAGAAGCGGTAAGCGCAGAGTTTATCGGCCATCAACAACACTGGCCGGATGCGCTGCGTGAGTTGCAGCGTCAGCAACGTGTTGATGCGGTAGCGGTTGAACGCGGGACTTTGCAGTGGGCGTTTGGACGACTGATTGCCAATAGCGACATGCACGCGGGCAATCTGTCTTTCTTTACTGATGAAGAACGTTTCAGCCTGACACCGGCTTACGACATGCTGCCGATGGCGCTGGCGCCCAATTCTCAGGGGCACATGCGCGATGAAGTCAAACTGACGCTGGATTTCGCGCTGCCAGGCGCCGTGTGGCGCGCTGCCAGCGCTATGGCGAAAATCTACTGGCAAGCGATTGCAGAGGATGCTGAGTTTAGCGCGAACTTCCGCAGCATTGCCGGGCAGGCATTACAGCAACTGGAAGCGATGGAAGTAACAATGCATAAAATGGCTTAACGCTCTTTTTCAGTCTCTGTGGTTGCCGCCGCCGCCTCTTCTTGCTCTTTCTCTTTATCCTCTTTCACCGTGCGGCTCGCCGTTAGCAGGAACGGCGATTGCTGCCAGCGGGTGCGGCGGTCGCGCAGCAGGGTGCGCGTCAGGATAATGCCGATGGCCAGCGCCAGTAACATCATCAGGCGCAGGATGTTGGTGGTGTTATCCACCTGACGTGATTCCGTCACCAGCACGTGAGTATCCAGCGTGACGCGCAGGAAACCTTGCGGGCCATCTTTGCCTTCCAGCGGCTGCACAATTTGATGGTTGAAGTAGCTACCAGCGCGTTTGCCATCCAGCGACAGCCGATCGCGCACATTAATGCTTTCGCCGCTGTGCGCCACCAGGCTGCCATCATCGGCGTAGACGGAAGCATCAAGAATGCGGCTGTTGTCGGTCATCTGATTGAGGATGGCGGCAATCTGCGTGCGGTTATCGTCGCTGTTATCCATCAACGGTTTAAGGCTAAACGCCACCTGTTTGGTCAACGTGCGCGCCAGTTCTTCCACTTGTTCAGAGCGAGCCATTTGATGGCCGAGGCTAAACCAGGATGCGCCTTGCATCAGAACCACTAACAGAGCCAGCGAGATAAGAACAATCACCGTGCGATGCAGGCGAAATTTCAGTGCGGTTTTAACCATCAGAAACCCGTGTGATGTAACAGCAGAAAGGCTGGCAATTATGTTGCCAGAACCCGCGCAGACAAGGTAGCCTCTTGCGTGGTTTTGTTGTCCCTACAGGAGCTGTAATGCCAAATCGTCTTACCTGGTGCGATCTGCCCGCCGATGTTTCACTTTGGCCGGGTTTACCCCTTTCCCTCAGCGGTGATGAAGTGATGCCGCTGGATTACCGTGCTGGTCGGACTGGCTGGTTGCTGTATGGGCGCGGGCTCGATAAACAAAAACTCACCGATTATCAGCATAAGCTGGGGGCGGCGATGGTGATCGTCAGCGCCTGGAATGTCGATGAGTATCAGGTGATACGTCTGGCAGGCTCGCTGACGCCGCGCGCCAGCAAACTGGCGCATGAAGCCGGTTTTGATGTGGCACCGCTTGGCAAAATCCCGCATCTGAAAACGCCAGGTTTGCTGGTGATGGACATGGATTCCACCGCGATCCAGATTGAGTGCATCGATGAGATCGCCAAACTGGCGGGCTGCGGCGAGCAGGTGGCGGAAGTCACCGAGCGCGCGATGCGCGGCGAGCTGGATTTCAAAGCCAGCCTGCGCGAGCGCGTCGGCATCCTGGCGGGCGCCGATGCCAATATCCTGATGCAAGTGCGCGATGCGCTGCCGCTGATGCCAGGCTTAACCACGCTGGTGCAGAAGCTGCAGGCGCTGGGCTGGCAGGTGGCGATCGCCTCGGGCGGCTTTACCTTCTACGCCGACTATTTGCGCCATACGCTGCATTTAGCCGCGGCGGTGGCCAACGAGCTGGAAATTCGCGACGGCAAGCTAACCGGCCAGGTGCTGGGACAAATTGTCGACGCCCAATTTAAAGCCGATACCCTGAACGATCTGGCAAAGCGCTTTGAAATTGCGCCGGAACAAACCGTGGCGATTGGTGATGGTGCCAACGATCTGCCGATGATTAAAACCGCGGCGCTGGGTATCGCCTATCATGCTAAACCTAAAGTGAATGAGCAGACGGAAATCATCATCCGTCATGCTGACCTGATGGGTGTGTTCTGCATCCTGACCGGCAGCCTGATTCACGAAGAGCGTTAACTGAGGATTTGATTTGGCCAAAGCGGCAAAACGCGCCTTCGTTTGTAACGAATGCGGCGCTGATTATCCGCGCTGGCAGGGGCAATGCAGCGCCTGTCATGCGTGGAACACCATTACCGAGGTGCGCATTGCCGCCTCGCCTGCGGCGGCGCGTAATGAGCGCCTGAGCGGTTATGCCGGCGGCAACGCGGGCGTTAGCCGCGTGCAGAAGCTGTCGGAGATCAGCCTCGAAGCCCTGCCGCGTTTCTCAACCAGTTTCAAAGAGTTCGATCGCGTATTGGGCGGCGGCGTGGTGCCGGGCAGCGCCATCTTAATTGGTGGTAATCCGGGTGCCGGTAAATCGACGCTGCTGCTGCAGGTGATGTGCAAGCTGGCAGAAGGGATGAAAACTCTGTATGTCACCGGCGAAGAGTCACTGCAACAGGTGGCGATGCGCGCCCATCGTCTGGGATTACCGACCGAAAACCTCAATATGTTGTCGGAAACCAGCATCGAGCAGATCTGCCTGATCGCCGAGCAGGAGCAGCCGAAACTGATGGTGATCGACTCGATTCAGGTAATGCACATGGCGGAGATCCAATCCTCGCCGGGCAGCGTAGCGCAGGTGCGTGAAACGGCCGCCTACCTGACACGCTTCGCCAAAACGCGCGGCGTGGCGATCATCATGGTCGGTCACGTCACCAAAGACGGTTCGCTGGCCGGCCCGAAAGTGCTGGAACACTGTATCGACTGTTCGGTGATGCTGGATGGCGACGCTGATTCCCGTTTCCGCACCTTACGCAGCCATAAAAACCGCTTTGGCGCGGTGAATGAGCTCGGCGTGTTCGCCATGACCGAACAAGGCATGCGCGAAGTCAGCAATCCGTCGGCCATCTTCCTGTCACGCGGTGATGAGATCACCTCGGGCAGTTCGGTGATGGTGCTGTGGGAAGGTACGCGTCCGCTGCTGGTCGAGATTCAGGCGCTGGTGGACCATTCGATGATGGGCAACCCACGCCGCGTCGCGGTGGGTCTGGAGCAGAATCGCCTGGCAATCCTGTTAGCGGTACTGCATCGCCACGGCGGCTTGCAGATGGCGGATCAGGATGTATTCGTTAACGTGGTCGGCGGCGTAAAAGTCACCGAAACCAGCGTCGATTTGGCGCTGCTGATGGCGATGGTATCGAGCTTCCGCGATCGTCCGCTGCCGCAGGATCTGGTGATCTTTGGTGAAGTGGGCCTTGCCGGCGAAATTCGCCCGGTGCCGAGCGGCCAGGAGCGCATTTCCGAAGCGGCGAAACACGGCTTTAAGCGCGCCATCGTCCCGGCCGGTAATGCACCGAAGAAACCGGTCGAAGGGATGAAGGTGTACAGCGCGAAGAAGCTGGCGGATGCGTTAGCGATTCTGGATGAGTTGTAAGTTTTACCGGTCGGCATGAATGCCGACCCTACGTTTGTAGGGTGCGCATTTATGCGCACCGTCTTAAAGGCCGCACCGCCCTTTATTCCACGCAGGAGGCACTAAATGTCATCGTTTGACTACCTGAAAACAGCCATTCGCCAGCAAGGCCACACGCTGCAGCAGGTTGCCGACGCCAGCGGAATGACCAAAGGCTACTTAAGCCAGCTGCTCAACGCCAAAATTAAAAGCCCGAGCGCGCAGAAGCTGGAAGCGCTGCACCGTTTTCTTGGCCTGGAATTTCCGCGCCGCGATAAAACCGTTGGCGTGGTGTTCGGGAAATTTTATCCGCTGCATACCGGCCACATCTATTTAATCCAGCGCGCCTGCAGTCAGGTGGATGAGCTGCATATCATCATGGGCCACGACGAGCCGCGCGATCGTGAACTGTTTGAAAACAGCGCCATGTCGCAGCAGCCGACCATCAGCGATCGACTACGCTGGTTGCTGCAAACCTTCAAATACCAGAAAAATATCCGCATCCATTCGTTTGATGAAGAGGGCATTGAACCTTATCCGCACGGCTGGGATGTGTGGAGCGGCGGCGTCAAAACCTTTCTGGCTGAGCAGGGCATTGAGCCGAATTGTATCTACACCAGTGAAGAGCCCGATGCCGCGATGTATGAGCAGCACCTCGGCATTCCGGCGGTGGTGATCGATCCCAATCGATCCTTTATGAACATCAGCGGCGGCCAGATTCGTCAGGATCCATTCCGCTACTGGGAATATATTCCGACCGAAGTGAAGCCGTTCTTCGTGCGCACCGTGGCGGTGCTGGGCGGCGAGTCGAGCGGCAAATCAACGCTGGTGAACAAGCTGGCGAACATCTTCAACACCACCAGCGCATGGGAATATGGCCGCGATTATGTCTTCTCGCACCTCGGTGGCGACGAAATGGCGCTGCAATATTCCGACTACGACAAAATCGCGCTCGGTCAGGCCCAGTACATCGACTTCGCAGTGAAGTACGCCAGTAAAGTCGCCTTTATCGATACCGATTTCATCACTACGCAGGCGTTTTGCCTCAAGTACGAAGGTCGCGAGCATCCGTTTGTGCAGGCGTTGATTGATGAGTACCGTTTCGACCTGGTGATTTTGCTGGAAAACAACGTGCCCTGGGTGGCGGATGGATTGCGCAGCCTCGGCAGCTCAATGGATCGTCGCGAGTTCCAGACCATGCTGATCACCATGCTGCGTGAAAACAATATCGAGTTTGTGCACGTTAAAGAAGATGACTATGACACGCGCTTCCTGCGTTGTGTCGAGTTAGTAAAGCAGATGCTGGGCAGCTGATTCAGCCATAAAAAAAGGCGCCTAATGGCGCCTTTTTCACAGCAACAGACTTACTTCGTCATACGCTTGTACTTGATACGCTTCGGCTCGAGCGCGTCGGCGCCGAGGGTGCGTTTCTTGTACTCTTCGTACTCGGTAAAGTTACCTTCGAAGAACTCCACCTTGCCTTCATCCTGATAATCGATGATGTGGGTGGCGATACGGTCCAGGAACCAACGGTCATGCGAGATCACCATGGCACAGCCCGGGAATTCCAGCAGGGCGTTTTCCAGCGCGCGCAGAGTTTCGATGTCGAGGTCGTTGGTTGGTTCATCGAGCAGCAGCAGGTTGCCGCCGACTTGCAGCAGCTTGGCGAGGTGCAGACGACCGCGCTCACCCCCTGACAGCTCACCCACGCGTTTGCCCTGATCGGTGCCTTTAAAGTTGAAGCGACCGACGTAAGCACGGCTTGGCATCTCGGTGTTGCCAACGCGCATAATGTCCTGACCGCCAGACACTTCTTCAAACACGGTTTTGGAATTGTCCATTGCGTCACGGAACTGATCAACTGACGCCAGCTTGACGGTTTCGCCCAGCTCGATGGTGCCGGAATCCGGTTGCTCCTGACCTGACATCATGCGGAACAGCGTAGATTTACCCGCGCCGTTCGGGCCGATGATGCCAACAATCGCGCCTTTCGGTACAGAGAAGGTCAGATCGTCGATCAGCACGCGATCGCCATACGATTTCTTCAGGTTGGTCACTTCCAGCACTTTGTCGCCGAGGCGAGCACCAGGTGGAATGAAGAGTTCGTTGGTTTCGTTACGCTTCTGGTAATCGGTGTTGTTCAGCTCTTCAAAGCGTGCCAGACGGGCTTTGCCCTTCGACTGACGGCCTTTCGCGCCTTGACGCACCCACTCCAGCTCTTTCTCGATAGATTTGCGACGCGCCGCTTCAGAAGAAGCTTCCTGCGCCAGACGCTGATCTTTTTGCTCCAGCCAGGAAGAGTAGTTACCTTCCCACGGAATACCTTCACCGCGGTCCAGTTCCAGAATCCAGCCAGCCACGTTATCCAGGAAGTAACGGTCATGCGTGATCGCCACAACGGTGCCTTCGAAGTCGTGCAGGAAGCGCTCGAGCCACGCCACGGATTCGGCATCCAGGTGGTTGGTCGGTTCGTCGAGCAGCAGCATGTCTGGCTTTTCCAGCAGCAGACGGCACAGCGCCACGCGGCGGCGCTCACCACCGGAAAGGGTAGCGATTTTGGCATCCCAGTCTGGCAGACGCATCGCGTCGGCGGCACGGTTCAGCTGGGTATCGAGGTTGTGACCATCGTGCGCCTGGATCACTTCTTCCAGACGGCCCTGTTCAGCGGCCAGCTTGTCGAAATCCGCATCGGGATCGGCATACAGCGCATACACTTCGTCGAGGCGCTTCAGCGCGCCAACCACTTCTGAAACCGCTTCTTCAACGGATTCACGCACGGTGTGCTCCGGGTTCAACTGCGGTTCCTGCGGCAGATAACCCACATTGATGCCCGGCTGTGGGCGTGCTTCCCCTTCGATATCGGTATCGATACCGGCCATGATGCGCAGCAGCGTCGATTTACCCGAGCCGTTCAGGCCGAGTACACCGATTTTTGCTCCAGGGAAGAAGCTAAGAGAAATATTCTTCAGGATGTGACGCTTCGGCGGAACGACCTTGCCGACGCGATGCATGCTATAGACGAATTGAGCCACGTTGTATTGAGCCTTTTGGTCTGTGAGTTATGAACTTTAGGTACAGAAGTTTAGCTGTTTTCACCCTTTATTCATACCCGTCATACTTCGCGCTGCAGGTGCATTGGCTGCGTGTGCCCACCCCAGTCACATACTAATGTATGCTCCTGGGGATGAACCCACTTGCCGCCTTCCTGCAACACGAAGTATTTAGGGTCTGGTTTTATTTCCCGGTAATAGAAACAGAGGAATTCTAAGCTTTAGGCAATCGCAGCGGAATATTCTGTTGTGCCAGCCAGCTCTTCAGCGCCGGTTCGGGTGCGCTATCGCTGACCAGCAAATCAAAACGGCGCAATTCACCGATACGCGCGGGCAGCACTTTGCCAAATTTACTGCTGTCCGCCACCAGCACGCGCTGACGTGCGCGCAGCATCGCGTGGTGCTTCATCGCCAGCTCGTTAATGTTGTAGCAGGTGGCGCCCTGTTCCTGATCGATACCTGCCGCCGAAATAAAGGCCAGCGTCGGGCAGAGATCGTCGAGGATCGAATGCGCGCCAATCGGCGTGAACAGCGCGTTATCGGCGTGGAACTCACCGCCGCTCAGGATCACGTTGCAGGCCGGTTTCTCTTTCAACGCCAGGAAAGTGTTCATCGCGCAGCAGATGGCGGTGAACGGCAAGGTGTCAGGAATCGCATCTACGATGTACGGCAGCGTGGTGCCGCAATCAAAAAATACCGTGTCATTTTCACTGATCAGATCCGCAGCAGCCTGCGCCAGGCGCTGTTTGCGTGCGGCGTTCTGACCGTGCTGATCGGAGATGAAATAGTGTCCGGCGTGGCTTTTCGGATCGCTGACGATATAGCCGCCCAGCAGTACCACGGTTGAAGCCGGTTCGGTGAGATCGCGGCGGATGGTCATTTCCGACACGCCCAGCAGCTGCGCCGCGTCTTTCAGGTGCAGTTTATCGGTGCGTTTCAGCGCCTGAGCCAACTTGTGAATACGTTCGTCGCGCCGGGTTTCCATGATCATCTCTGCGTAATTAATCCTGAAGTCGAAGTGGCCTGGTCAAAAATCACGATAAATCTCACATATTTTAATGATTTGCGACGTATCCAGCAGGCCAGTTTTCAATCTTACCTGTAATGAGATCGGCCCGCAAACCTCATGCAATGCCGCCAACGTGTTGCTCTCAAGCCGCTTCGCTCTGATTCTCAATGTTGTTTCATTGTTAGAATAATAACATTCATTTCTACCAATTAATGGCTGTTTATCGGCTTTTTATCAGGATGTCGAGGTGTGAAATTTATCACACAATTAACTTTATTAACCTGATATTGTTATTTTAATAACATTATAAAGTTAAAAATTCACCGGGAGAAAACAATGGATATTGCGGTTATTGGGTCAAATATGGTGGACCTCATTACCTATACCAATCAGCTGCCTAAAGCGGGCGAAACGCTGGAAGCACCTGATTTTGCCATCGGCTGCGGGGGTAAAGGTGCCAATCAGGCTGTGGCAGCGGCGAAGATGGGCGGCAGCGTGATGATGGTGAGTAAAGTCGGCGACGATCTGTTCGCGCCGAATACCGTGGCCAATCTGCAGCAGCAGGGCGTTGATACCCGCTTCGTCACCACCGCGCCAGGCACCTCCAGCGGCGTGGCACCGATCTTCGTCGACGATGAGTCGCAGAACCGCATTCTGATTATTAAAGGTGCCAACCAACAGTTGAAGCCAGCCGATATCGATGCCGCCGCTGACGCGTTGAAAAGCTGCCAGTTGATCATCCTGCAGCTGGAGATCCCGCTGGAGACCGTTTATTACGCCATTGATTTTGCCCGTCAGCATGACATCAAAGTGATCCTCAATCCGGCACCGGCGGTGGCGGATCTCAATATCGACTACGCCTGCAAATGCGACTTTTTCATGCCGAATGAAACCGAGCTGGAGATCCTCACCGGCATGCCGGTCACCACGGATGAAGAGGTGAAGCTGGCGGGGCAATCGCTGCTCAAACGCGGGCTGAAAAACCTGATCATCACGCTGGGCGGGCGCGGTTCGCTGTGGATGTCTGGCGACAGCGTGCATCAGGTTGCCCCCACCGCGGTAAAAGCGGTGGATACCAGCGGCGCGGGCGATGCCTTTATCGGCTGCTTCGCCCACGAGTTGGTGAAAAGCGGCGATATCCCGGCCGCGATGGCGCAAGCCTCGGCTTATGCCGCCTGCAGCGTGACCGGTCGCGGCACGCAGCGCTCCTATCCCGACGCGGAAACCTTCCAGCGTTTTCTCAACGTTCACTGAGGTCGAGTTATGCAACCGAACATTGTTCAGCAATCTGATGGCTATCTGAATAAAACGCCGCTGTTCCAGTTCATTTTGCTCTCGTGCCTGTTCCCGTTGTGGGGCTGTGCGGCGAGTCTGAACGACATCCTGATCACCCAATTCAAAAGCGTGTTCGCGTTAAGCGATTTCGCCAGCGCGCTGGTGCAGAGCGCGTTCTACGGCGGCTACTTCCTGATCGCTATTCCGGCCTCGCTGGTGATCCGCAAAGCCACCTATAAACTGGCGATTTTATTGGGACTGGCGCTGTATATCGTGGGCTGCGTGCTGTTCTATCCCGCGTCGCACATGGCAACCTACACCATGTTCCTGGCGGCGATTTTCGCCATCGCCATCGGTTTGAGCTTCCTCGAAACCGCCGCCAACACCTACAGCTCGATGATTGGTCATCGCGATCACGCCACGCTGCGCCTGAATATCAGCCAGACCTTCTATCCGGTGGGCGCACTGATGGGCATCGTGCTGGGCAAATATCTGGTGTTTCAGGAGGGCGACAGTCTGGAAAGTCAGCTGGCCGGCATGAATGCGGAACAGGCGCATGCGTTCCGTCTCACCATGCTGGAGCATACGCTGGAACCCTACAAATATCTGGTGATGGTGCTGGTTGTAGTGATGCTGCTGTTCCTTTTCACCCGCTATCCGCGCTGCAAACCGGAAAGCAGTGAAAAATCGTTGCCGTCGCTCGGCGAGACTTTCCGCTACCTGGCGGCGAATCGTCACTTCAAACGCGGGGTTCTGGCGCAGTTCTTGTATGTCGGCATGCAGGTGGCGGTATGGTCGTTCACCATTCGTCTGGCGCTGACGCTCGGCGCGGTCAATGAGCGCCATGCCTCTAACTTTATGATTTACAGCTTCATCGGCTTCTTTATCGGTAAATTTATCGCCAACGTCCTGATGACGCGCTTCCGTGCGGAAAAAGTGTTGATTGCCTACTCGCTGCTGGGTGTTCTGGCGCTGGCGTATGTGATGTTTGTGCCGAACTTTACCGCTGTCTATGCCGCCATCCTGGTCAGTGCGCTGTTTGGTCCGTGCTGGGCGACGATCTACGCTGGAACGCTGGCGACCGTCGATAACAAATACACCGAAGTGGCGGGCGCGTTTATCGTGATGTCGATTGTCGGTGCTGCCTTTATTCCTGCGATTCAGGGCTTCGTCTCCGATCATCTGGGATCGATGCAGCTGGCGTTCGGCGTTTCGCTGCTGTGCTTCGCCTGGGTGGGTTACTTCTTCTGGGGCGAGCTGCGTCATAAAAAACAGGCAGAAGCAGCCGGTCGTTTAGTTGAGGAGATGCCATGAAAACCCGTTTACCGTTACGTCGTGAGCAGTTTCATGAAACGCCAGCCACGCTGCTGCGCAACGAGACGTTCCACGTCGAGCTGTTTCGCTATCCCGCAGGCGTGGAAGCGGTACGCATCAGCAATCCACGCGGCACGGTGATCGTACTGCCGTTTTACGGTCAGATGGTGTGGGACGCCAACTTTGACGGCCATTCGCTGACCATGAGCCACAGCTTTAAGCAGCCGCTGCCCGGCAGTTCGATCATTGATACCTACGGCTGTTTCGCTTTCCACTCCGGGCTGCTGGCCAACGGCTGTCCGGCAGAGGATGACGATCATCCGCTGCATGGCGAAATGGCCTGCGCGCGCATGGACAGCGCATGGATCGTGCTGGAGGACGATCGCCTGTCGCTGGAGGGCGAAACCGAATATGTGAAGGGCTTTGGCCATCACTATCTTGCCGCACCGGCGGTGCGCCTTGAGGCCAATGCTGCGCGCCTGCACATTGAGATGAACGTCACTAACCTGGCAGGCGCGCCGATGCCGCTGCAGTATATGTGTCATCTGAACAGCGCCTGGCTGGATCAAGGGCGTTTCCAGCAGTCAATTCCGACCGATGCGTTCCAGCTGCGCAGTTCGATCCCGGCGCACGTCAAACCTACCCCGCAGTGGCGCGCATACACCGATCAACTGGCGCGCGATCCGCAGGCGTTTCAGCAGCTGGATCAGCCGCAGATGTGCGATCCGGAGATCGTGTTTTTCGCCGACGATCTCCAGCAGTACGGTGATGAGATGCAGTTCGAGCTGCACTCACCGCAAGGGTTTGCTCTGATGACACGCTTCTCCAGCCAACAGTTCCCGCACGCCACGCGCTGGATGCTGCATAACCGCGATCAGCAGGTCGCCGCCTATGTGCTGCCGTCAAGCTGCCGCCCGGAGGGTTTCAAAGCCGCACAGCGCGCCGGCACGCTGATTGAGCTGGCCCCCGGCGAACAGCGCCATTTCAGCGTTGAGACCGGGATTTTATAGGGGCGCCATTCATGGCGTAATGCCAATAACTCAAGCGCAGTGCGACTTTCGTTCGCCTTAAGCTTAGGCAGTTACAGCATCTTTGTGCGGCGACCGAGCAGAGGGCGCCTGGCCGCGCCCTCTGCACTCCCGGGCCTTGCGCCAGCCCAACCCGCCGCTACGCGGTCCCTTCACTCCTTCACGATTCCTGACGGACCGGTGTCGATTCGCTCCTGCTCAGCGCCACCTCTCGCCGCATCCATGCGGCTCGCCCTGGAATCCCTCACTCGTTCAGCGGGTTGGGATGTCGCCTCAACACCCACGCTGCGGCTGCAGTGCATTTCCAGTCTCAAAATCGCTATAAATCCCTTAGGGGCGCCATTCATGGCAACCTGATTTCCAGCTATGCATAAATGCGCACCGTACAAAGAAACGGTGCAACTAAATCGCTACTAATCCGCGTACGCCCTCGGCTTCCATGGCGGATCCGGCGCCGCGCTGCACGATCTCGCCGCGCGACATCACCAGATAGCTGTCGGCCAGTTCGGCGGCGAAATCGTAAAACTGCTCGACCAGCAGGATCGCCATATCACCGCGCTGCGCCAACTGGCGGATCACCGCCCCGATCTCCTTGATCACCGACGGCTGGATCCCTTCGGTTGGCTCATCGAGGATCAATAGCTTTGGTGAACAGGCGAGGGCGCGGCCAATCGCTAATTGCTGCTGTTGTCCGCCCGACAGGTCGCCGCCGCGGCGCGCTTTCATCTCACGCAGCACCGGAAACAGTTGATAGATCTCCTCCGGCACCGCTTTGGCCTGTGCGCCAGAAAAACGCGCCAGCCCCATCAGCAGATTCTCTTCCACCGTCAGACGCGGGAAGATTTCGCGCCCCTGCGGCACATAAGCGATACCGGCCTGCACGCGCTGATGCGGCTTGCGGCTGTTGATCACATTATCCTGCCAGCGAATTTCGCCGGATTTAGCCGGAATCAGCCCCATCAAACATTTCAGTAACGTGGTTTTACCCACGCCGTTACGTCCCAGCATGCAGGTAATTTCACCCGGCTTCGCTTCAAACGACAGGCCGCGCAGAATGTGGCTGCCGCCGTAATATTGATTCAGTTCCGCGACTTGCAGCATGTTAACGCCCCAGATAAACGTCGATAACCCGATCGTCCGCCTGCACTTCGCGTAACGATCCCTCGGCCAAAACCTGGCCCTGATGCAGCACGGTGACGTGATCGGCAATGGTTTCAACAAAGCCCATGTCGTGCTCGACCACCATCAGCGAATGCTTACCGGCGAGGCTGCGAAACAGCTCGGCGGTGTATTCGGTTTCGGCATCGGTCATGCCGGCTGCCGGTTCATCCAGCAGCAGCAGATGCGGGTCCTGTACCAGCAGCATGCCGATTTCCAGAAACTGCTTCTGGCCGTGCGACAGCAAACCGGCTTTGCGCTGGCGTTCGGCACCCAGCCGCAGCAGTTTTAGCACCTCATCAATGCGATCCTGCTGCTCGCCGTTCAGCCGCGCACGCAGGCTGGCCCACACCGATTTGTCGTTTTTCAGCGCGATTTCCAGATTCTCAAATACCGTTAGCGCTTCGAATACCGTGGGTTTCTGAAACTTGCGCCCAATACCGGCGCGCGCGATCTCCACCGGCGACATTTTGCTGAGATCGGTATCCTGGTCGTAGATCACCTGGCCATTATCCGGCCGGGTTTTACCGGTGATCACATCCATCAGCGTGGTTTTTCCCGCGCCGTTGGGGCCGATCACGCAGCGCAGTTCGCCCACGCCGATCTTCAGTGAGAGATCGGTGAGCGCACGAAAGCCGTCGAACGAGACGTTGATCTTCTCCAGCTGCAATACCGGATCGCTTTGTTCACGATAGCGATCCGAGGGATGAGGTTGGGTAAACAGTTGTTCAGTCATCACGCCTCCGGCGCAGCAGGCCAATCACGCCACGCGGCAGGAACAGCGTGACCAGGATAAACATCAGGCCAAGGAAAAACAGCCAATATTCCGGGAAGGCGACGGTGAACCAGCTTTTGGCTCCGTTAACGATGGCGGCACCAAGCAGCGGACCAATCAGCGTGCCGCGTCCGCCCAGCGCCACCCATATCGCCGCTTCAATCGAGTTGGTTGGCGACATTTCGCTGGGGTTGATAATGCCAACCTGCGGCACGTAGAGCGCGCCCGCCAGCCCGCACAGCACCGCCGACAGCGTCCAGACAAACAGCTTGAAGCCTTTGGGATCGTATCCGATGAACATCAGGCGGTTCTCCGCATCGCGCACCGCGGTCAACACGCGGCCAAACTTGCTGCGTGCCAGCGCGAAGCCAATGCCGAGGCTGACCAGCAGCAGCAGCACCGTGGCGACAAACAGTCCAATACGCGTGCCGGTAGCGGTGACGTTAAAGCCGAGCAATGTGGTGAAGCCGGTAAAGCCGTTATTACCGCCGAAGCCAGTTTCGTTGCGGAAAAACAGCAGCATGCCAGCGTAGGTCAGCGCCTGCGTCATGATTGAGAAGTAAACGCCTTTGATTTTCGAGCGGAAGGCGAAGAAGCCAAACACCAGCGCCAGTAAACCCGGCACCAGCATGATCAGGCACAGCGCCCAGGCAAAATGTTGCGTGCCCGCCCAAAACCACGGCAGCTTACTCCATGAAAGAAAAGACATGAACGCAGGCAGGCCGTCGCCGGATGCCTGGCGCATCAAATACATGCCCATCGCATAGCCGCCAAGCGCGAAGAACAGGCCGTGACCGAGCGACAGCAGCCCGGCGTAACCCCACACCAAATCGAGCGCCACTGCGACCACGGCGTAACAGAGAATCTTGCCGACCAGCGTTAGCGTGTAAGTGGAGATCGCCAGCGGATGGGTGGCGGGCAGCAGGGCGCAGAACGGCAGCGCCAGCAGCAGCACAGCGATCACCACGCCGAGGCTGAGCGTCAGGCGTGGCGCTTTGCGCGCAATAGTTAACGTCATTGGCTGGCTCATCAGTCAATCACCCTCCCTTTGAAGGCAAACAGGCCCTGCGGACGTTTCTGGATAAACAGCACGATCAGCACGAGAATGAGGATTTTTCCCAGCACCGCGCCAATCTGCGGCTCCAGCACTTTGTTAAGAATGCCAAGACCAAAGGCCGCGACCACGGTGCCCGCCAGTTGGCCGACGCCACCCAGCACCACCACGAGGAAGGAGTCGATGATGTAGCCCTGACCGAGCTCCGGCCCGACGTTGCCGAGCTGCGACAGCGCCACGCCGCCGAGTCCGGCGATGCCAGAACCGAGGCCAAACGCCAGCATATCGATACGTCCGGTCGGCACGCCGCAGCAGTCGGCCATTGCGCGGTTCTGCGTCACGGCGCGCACGCTCAGGCCGAGACGGGTTTTATTCAGCAGCAGCCAGGTGAGGGCCAGTACGGCAAACACGAACAGGATCACCGCGATACGGTTGTACGGCAGCACCAGATTCGGTAATAGCTGCAGCCCGCCGGAGAGCCAGCCTGGGTTAGCCACTTCCAGGTTCTGCGCGCCAAACAGCATGCGCACCAGTTGAATCAGCATCAGGCTGATACCCCAGGTGGCGAGCAGCGTTTCCAGTGGACGTCCGTACAGATGGCGGATGATGGTGCGCTCCAGCAGCATGCCCATGCAGGCGGTGACCAGAAAGGCCACCGGCAGCGCCAGCAGCGGATACCAGGCCAGCCACTGCGGTGCGAACTGCTGGAACAGGCTTTGCACAAACCAGGTGGCGTAGGCACCCAGCATCAGCATTTCGCCGTGCGCCATGTTGATTACGCCCAGCAGGCCGTAGGTGATCGCCAGACCGAGCGCGGCCAGCAGCAGAATCGAACCGAGCGACAGGCCGGTAAACGCCTGACCGAGCAGATCGCCCCACATCAGGCGCTGTTTAATCTGCTTCAGGCTGGCGGCGGCGGCATCACGCACGCTGGTATCGGGTTCATTGCTGGCCTGGGTTAAGCGCGTGAGGCTGGCTTGCATGTTGGGATCGCTGGATTCGCCGAGCAGTTTGACAGCCTTCAGGCGCAGCGCGGCATCCGGGCTGGCGAGCTGCAGGTTGGCCGCGGCCATCAGCAGTACGTCGTGCACTTTCGTGTCTTTTTCCAGCGCGAGACGCTGCTCAATCAGCGGCAGCATATCGGCGACGCCATCGTTTTGTAGTTGTTGTGCGGCATGTAAACGGATCGCGGCATCATCGCTCACCAGCTGATGGGCGGCGAGGGCGCTGGCAATCAATACGCGCAGGCGGTTGTTCATGAACAGCTTTTTGGTGTCGCCGTCGGGCTGTTGCGCGCTGTCGAGCGGCTGCAACGCTTCGCCTTGTTTGCTGAACGGCTGCTGTTTTTGGTCGATGACCACGGTTTCATTGCGCAGCGCCTGCAGCAGCGGCAAGCGACTGGCCTGCGGTGCGGCGGCCCACTGCTGGAGCAGCGTGGCTTGTTGCGCGCGGCTGGCGGCCGCGAAGTCTGCGCCATCGCCCGCCTGGGCGAGCCAGGGCAGCAGTAACAGCAGACAGCAGAGATAACGGCGGATTGTCATGGTTCTGGCCCTGATGGTGAGAAGTTGTTTTGGTTTGGATTGGTGTGGCTGTCCCCCTCCTCGGTCCTCCCCCATAAATGGGGGAGGAAGACGTTGCCCAATGCCAGCAATGAACATGCATGTGGCAGCGTCTCCTTCCCCCATTTATGGGGGAAGGCCGGGATGGGGGACAACCAGCACAACCCCTACTGCGTTGATTTCACCGGATGGTCCGGCTTCTTATCGTTACCCGCGATGTACGGGCTCCACGGCTGGGCGCGTACCGGTTGCTCGGTCTGCCACACCACGTTGAACTGACCGTTCTCTTCCACTTCACCAATCATCACTGGCTTATGCAGGTGATGGTTGGTTTTATCCATGGTCAGGGTGAAACCGTCCGGGGCTTTAAAGGTCTGTCCCGCCATCGCCGCGCGCACTTTATCCACATCGGTGGTGCCCGCTTTCTCTACCGCCTGCGCCCACATGTGCAGGCCAACGTAGGTCGCTTCCATCGGGTCATTCGTCACCACGGTGTTGGCGTTCGGCAGGTTGTGCGCCTTAGCGTAGGCGCGGTAATCCGCGACGAACTTCTGGTTAGTTGGGTTATCCACCGACTCGAAGTAGTTCCACGCCGCTAGCTGACCGACCAGCGGTTTGGTATCAATGCCGCGCAACTCTTCCTCGCCGACGGAGAAGGCGATCACCGGGATATCCGTGGCTTTGATGCCCTGATTGGCCAGCTCTTTGTAGAACGGCACGTTGGAGTCGCCGTTGATGGTGGAGATCACCGCGGTTTTGCCACCGGCAGAGAACTTCTTAATGTTGGAGACGATGGTCTGATAATCGCTGTAACCAAACGGCGTATAGACCTCTTCGATGTCTTTATCCTGTACCCCTTTGGTGTGCAGGAAGGCGCGCAGTATCTTGTTGGTGGTGCGCGGATAGACGTAGTCGGTGCCCAGCAGGAAGAAGCGTTTCGCGCTGCCGCCATCTTCACTCATCAGGTATTCCACCGCCGGAATCGCCTGTTGGTTCGGCGCGGCGCCGGTGTAGAACACGTTCGGCGACATCTCTTCGCCTTCGTACTGCACCGGATAGAACAGTAGGCCGTTCAGCTCCTCAAACACCGGCAGCACCGATTTACGCGATACCGAAGTCCAGCAGCCAAACACCGCCGCCACTTTGTCCTGGGTCAGCAGCTGGCGCGCTTTCTCAGCGAACAGCGGCCAGTTGGAGGCCGGATCGACCACCACAGGTTCCAGCTTTTTGCCCAGCACGCCGCCTTTGGCGTTGATCTCATCGATAGTCATCAGCGCCACATCCTTTAGCGGCGTTTCGGAGATCGCCATGGTGCCGGAGAGCGAGGACATAATGCCGACCTTGATGGTGTCAGCAGCCTGCGCCGCAAAGGCAAAGCCCATGCTGGCCACAGAGGCAGAGAGCGCGAAAGCCTTGAGCAACGAACGTCTTTTCATCAGTAAACCCCTCACGATGTTTGTATTGTTATTCAATGGGTTGAAGTCGAGCCTGCTGTAACATATGCAATGTGATCTTTCTGACCTCTGCCTTACTGACGGCAATGTGGTCGGTTAAAATGCGCTGCGCCTCCTCAGTTTGTTGCTGGAAAATCGCCCGTAAAATCTGAGCGTGCTCGCGGTATGTCGCCTCCATTCGGTCGTTTCGGGTAAAATCGAGACGGCGAATGATGCGGATTTTTTCGGTCAGTTCGGCGTGGATGCGCGCCATCTCCTGATTGCCAGCGGCGGCCACCAGCGCCATGTGAAAGGCTTCATCCTGCGCCGAAACCGCTTTGCCATCGGCCAGCGGCGGTGCATCCATCCAGAAGCTTTTCAGCGCGGTGAGCATGTCGATGCACTGCGGTGCGGGCAGTGCGCACAAGCGGCGCACCGCTTCGCACTCCAGCACGGTGCGAAAGTCGTACAGCTCTTCGAAATATTCAAAGTCAAACGGCTTCACCTGCCAACCGCTGCGGAACCACACTTCGACGTAGCCCTCGCGCTCCAGCCAGAACAGCGCCTGACGCACCGGCGTGCGGCTCACTTCCAGCCGATCGGCGATTTCGTTTTCGCTGAAGCGATCGCCCGGCATCAGTCGGAACTCAAAAATGTCCTGTTTCAGCGCCTGATAAACCTTCTCGGCCAGCGCTTCCGGACGACCTTTGCTACGAGGGCTCGTGTTCATGCCGACTCCTTATTCCAGCCACAGCAGGGCATCGCCCGGACTCACCGGACGTCCAGCCTGGCAGGCAATGCGTTTCACCGTGCCGGCCTGCGGCGCGACAATCGCCAGTTCCATTTTCATCGCTTCCACGATGACCAGCGTTTGACCGGATTCCACCGCGTCGCCCGGCTGCACCAGCACTTTCCAGATGTTGCCGTTCATATCGGCGCACACCGCCAGCGCACCGTCGTCGACTTCCGCCACCACCAAGGTTTCTTCGCTGGTGAGCGGCGCGTTCTGCTCTTCCTGCGCCCACAGCGTCACTTCCTGTTCGAAAGCGGCGGACTGACGCTGGCGGAAATCGCTGATCGATGCGGCATTTTCCGCCAGGAATTGATGATGGGCGGCGAAGTCGAAGACCGTTTCTTCGATGCGCACCGTGGCGCGGCCTTCGCGGAAGTCATCGCGCAGCTGCGTCAGTTCGTTTTCCGTTACCGGATAAAAGCGCACCTGATCGAAGAAGTGCAGCAGCCACGGCTCGTCGGCCGCAAACTGCTCGTTTTTCAGGAACTTGTTCCAGATTGGTAGTGTGCGGCCCACCAACTGATAGCCGCCGGGTGAATCCATGCCGTAGATGCACATGTACATGCCGCCAATCCCGACCGTGCCTTCGGCGGTAAAGGTGCGCGCCGGGCTGTATTTGGAGCTCAGCAGGCGATGGCGTGGATCGATCGGTACCGCGCACGGCGCGCCGAGATAGACATCGCCGAGGCCGAGAATCAGGTAGCTGGCATCAAAAAGGGTGTCGCGCACCGCTTCGCGGCTCGCTAAGCCATTAATACGCTGGATAAAATCGACGTTATTTGGCAACCACGGCGCGCTGGCACGCACAGTTTCCTGATAACGTTCGACCGCGCCGAGCGTGGCGCTGTCTTCGAAGGCCATCGGCATCCAGACAATGCGCGACGGCACTTTCAGCTGGCTGACATCGCCGAGCCCGGCTTCCAGTTCCAGCAGCAGCTGCATCAGCTGTTTCTGGCTGAGAATCAGGCTGTCGTAGCGCACCTGCAGAGAGCGTACGCCTGGCGACAGCTCTTCTACGCCCGGCACCGCGCGTTCACGTAGCGCATTCATCAGCAGATGCACGCGCAGACGCAGCGCCAGATCCAGCACGTTATCGCCGTACTCAATCAGCACATATTTGTCGCCCGCCTGGCGATAAACCGCCGCTGGCGTGGTTGCCGTGGCGGGGAGCGCCGCCAGCAAGGTGGCGGAACCGATAGCGCTGGCTGCTAAAGAGGGCACCGCAAAGGCCGGCGCGTGGCTGCTGCGCAGCGTGGCCACGCTGTGCGCCTGGGCTTTTTCCAGCGCCACCGCTTCGTCGGCGCTGATTGGGTGGAAGCGAATTTTATCGCCCGGTTTCACCTGGCCGACTTTCCACAGTTCGGCTTTGGCGATGGTCACCGGGCAGACGAAGCCGCCGAGGCTAGGGCCGTCGTGCGTCAGGATCACCGGGAAGTCGCCGGTGAAGTTCACCGCGCCGATGGCGTATTCGCAGTCATGCACGTTGGACGGATGCAGGCCGGCTTCCCCGCCGTTGGCGCGCGTCCATGTCGGTTTCGGGCCAACCAAACGCACGCCGAGGCGGTTGGAGTTGTAGTGCACCTGCCAGTCGCTGGCAAAGAACTCATCAATCGCCGCCTGAGTGAAGAAATCCGGTGCGCCATGCGGTCCATACAATACGCCGATGCGCCATTCAGTGCCGTAGTGCGGCACCAGCGCATGATCGAGCGCCTGCGGAGCGCTGACCGGCGCGGGCGTGGTGCAGGCGGCAAGCTGCGGCTGGGAGATTGGCAGCATATCGGCGACGCGCAGAGTGCGTCCGGCGTGGCCGCCAAACTGGCCGAGTGAGAAGGTGGATCGGCTGCCGAGATATTCCGGCACATCGAACCCGTTGCGTACCGCTAAGTAGGTGCGGCAGCCGCTCTGCGCGCGGCCCAGCGTCAGGGTTTGTCCCGCTTTGACGCTGACGGGCTGCCAGTAGGCGATGTTTTCGCCATCGACGTCGGCTGGGCAATCAGCGCCGGTCAGGGCGATAACGGCATCGCTGTGGAAGCGCAGCGTGGGGCCTTGCAGCGTGAATTCCAGTCCGGCGGCGCTGTCGTGGTTGCCGACAATGCGGTTGGCGAGGCGGAAGGCGAAATCGTCCATTGGGCCGGATGGCGGCACGCCGATATCCCAATAGCCGAGGCGGCCAGGAAAATCCTGAATGCTGCTGAAGGTGCCGGGTTGCAGCACTTCAATCACGCTGGCGGCTGGTGTGAAGCTATCGAGGAAGCGCGTCCACACGTTGCCGCTGCGGAAGGCGTCGGTGGCGACGATCTGGCGCAGATAATCGAGATTGCTGGCGATGCCGTGCAGCTGCGTGGCGTCGAGCGCCTGCTGCATCTTCGCCAGCGCCGCTGCGCGCGTGTCGGCATGCACGATCAGTTTGGCGACCATCGGATCGTAAAACGCCGAGACTTCGGTACCGGTAGCGATCCAGCCATCAACGCGCACGTCATCCGGGAAACTGACGTGGGTCAGCACGCCGGGGCTGGGCTGGAAGTTTTTCAGCGGATCTTCGGCGTAGATACGCACTTCAATCGATGCGCCAGCGGGCGCTTGCTGCAGGCGCGCCCAGTCGATGGCATCGCCAGCGGCGACTTTCAGCATGCACTCAACCAGATCGAGGCCGGTGACGCATTCGGTGACCGGATGTTCAACCTGCAGGCGGGTGTTCACTTCGAGGAAGTAGAAGGCATCTTGTTCGGCGTCGTAGATGTACTCCACCGTACCGGCGCTGCGATAATTCACCAGCTCGCCAAGGCGCACCGCAGAAGAGAGCAGCGCTTCACGCGTTGCCTGCGGCAGATTGGGGGCAGGCGTCTCTTCCACCACTTTCTGGTTGCGGCGCTGCAGCGAACAGTCGCGTTCGCCGAGCGCGATCACTTTGCCGCTGCCGTCGCCAAAAATCTGCACTTCAACGTGGCGCGCGCGATCGATGCAGCGTTCTAAAAACACGCCCGCATCGCTGAAGAACTGCTCGCCAAGGCGGCGCACGCTCTCCCACGCATTGCGCAGCGCATCGGCGTCGGCGCAGCGCGTCAGGCCAATGCCGCCACCGCCTGCGGTGCTTTTCAGCATCACCGGATAGCCGATGGTGTCGGCGGCGCTTAAAGCTTCTTCCAGCGAACTCAGCAGCGGCGTGCCCGGCGTCATCGGCACGCCTGCGCTGGCGGCGAGCTCACGCGCGCGGTGTTTCAGGCCAAACTCGCCAATCTGCTGCGCGGTGGGGCCGACAAAGGCGATGCCGGCTTTTTCACAGGCATCGGCAAACGGCAGGCTTTCTGACAGGAAACCGTAGCCCGGCCAGATGGCTTGCGCGCCGGTTTCCTGTGCGGCGGCGAGGATTTTATCGATGCGTAAATAGCTGTCGCTGGCTTTGTCGCCGCCGAGGGCGATGGCGACGTCGGCTTCTTTGACGTGGCGCGCGTTGCGGTCAGCATCGGAATAGACGGCGACGCTTTTCACGCCGAGGCGTTTTAAGGTGCGAATGGCGCGGCAGGCGATTTCGCCACGGTTAGCAATCAGAACGGTGCTGAACATGCTTATTTACTCCCCAGAGAGGCCAGCCAGTTGCGCCAGCCGCCAAATTCGGTAATTTCCAGCGCCTGCGACAGCACCGCCGGTTCACAGATAAAGCCTTTGACGATGCGTCCGTCGGCCAGCGTCAGCGAGCCAATGCCGAGCGGGGCCGGGATTTCCGCCACGAACTCGCCAAAGCGCGCCAGCGGGATATCCCACAGTTCCACGGTGATCGCCGCACCGCTCTCGCCACGCAGCAGGCCCGGCTTCTTAATCGGGCCATCGAGCAGGGCGAACAGACGGTAATGGCTGGCGGTTTGCGTCTCCTCGACCAGCACCGCCTGGCGCGTGGTGAGCTGGAAGTTGAGCGGCATGCCGGTGAGATGCGCGCCCACCACCGCCACGCGGACGTGATCGGCGGAAACCGGCAATGCGCCTTGCTGAGCAGGCTGCGCCTTGCCGGTGGCACCGAGCGGCAGCGCCATCTGCTGCTGCCAGCGCAGGCCAAAACCAGCCAGCGCGCGATCGTGCCACGCAGGCGCAATCAGCGTGATGCCGGCAGGCAAACCATCGGCGCGGAACGGCGCAGGCAGCGCCAGCGCGCTGAGATCGGCCAGGTTGGTGAAATTGGTGTAGGTGCCGAACTGCGAGTTGTAGTGCACCGGCTCCTGCTGCATTTCGTCCAGCGTATGGATGGTTGGCGAGGTGGGCACCACCAGCGCATCGAACTGCGCCAGCGTTTGCTGAATCTGGCGCGTCAGTTCGGCGCGTAGGTATTCCGCCTGATAGGCTTCCACCGCCGTGTATTTCAGGCCGCTGCTGACGATGCCGTACACCACCGGATCCATCTCTTCCGGGCGATGGATCATCTCGCCCACCGCCACGGTGCGCTCGGCAACCCACGGACCGTAATAGAGCTGTTCGGCGAGTTGATGGAACAGAGAAAAATCGATTGGATGCAGTGTGGCGCCGCCGGCCTGCAATTGCTCCAGCGCCGCCAGCCAGGCCGCTTCGGCTTGCTTGTCGCCGAAGAATTCAGGCGTGGCGGGAATGGCGAAATCGGGCTGCGCTTTGAAGCTGGCTGGCGCGGTGTGCGGATTGCTGCGCGAATAGGCATCGCCCGCGTCATAGCCGCCCGCTGCGGTAGCCACCGCGAAGGCATCTTCGACCGTTAACGCGAACACGGAAATGGTGTCATTGAGGCGGCAAGCGGGCACCACGCCGCTGGCAGAGAACCAACCTTTGGTCGGCTTGAGGCCGACAATGTTGTTAAAACCGGCGGGCACGCGGCCCGAACCGGCGGTGTCGGTGCCGAGTGAGAAGCCCACCAGACCGCGCGCCAGCACCGACGCAGAACCGGAGCTGGAACCGCCGCTGACGTAATCAGGATTGAAGGTGTTGCTCACGGCACCAAACGGCGAACGCGTGCCGACTAAGCCGGTGGCGTATTGGTCGAGGTTGGTTTTGCCAATCACCACCGCGCCTGCTGCTTTGAGCTGCGCGACAACAAAGGCATCGGCTTCGGCGGTGTAGGTGAAGGCCGGGCAGGCGGCGCTGGTCGGCCAGCCGGCGACATCAATATTATCTTTTACCGCAAACGGCACGCCAAACAGCGGCAGCGCCGCCGGGTTGCGCTGATAGCTCGCCAGCAGCGGTTCAATCTGTGCCTGCAGCTGCGCGGGCGTGGCAAGATAGAGCCACGCGTTATCCTGCGCGTCGATGGCGTCGAGATGAGCCGCCAGCAAGGCGGTAATCTGTTGTGGATCCTGTTGGTAACTGCGTTGCCAATCCTGGAGCGTAAAGCCAAAGGTCGATGCCATGAGTGAATTCCAACTGGTATACAAGATGGAATTCAACAGAGCAAAGCGCGTGCCATTTTTGTAAGCCGATGAAACCGCGTAGTTAATTGATGTGTAATACGTTTTTCTGATGATAAATTGCACAACGGCGGCGCAAACGCTGCGCAATGGCGGTGCGCGAGCGTAAATTTTGTGAAGAACATGGCAAGAGACGGTTGGCCTGGTTAGCATGAAAGAAGTCTGGCATGAGCTGGATCGCAGCACTGAGAGGAGAGCGTAATGGAGAAGTGGCGTTACTGGATGCTAGGGATCTGTCTGGCCAGCACGGCCAGCAGCGTATGGGCCGATTCGCTGGATCAGCAGCGACAGCGCTATGCGCAAATCAAGCAAGCCTGGGATAACAAACAGATGGACCAGGTGACGCAGCTGATGCCGACGCTGCAGGATTATCCGCTCTACCCGTATCTGCAATATCGCCTGCTGGCGCAGGATCTCGATCAAGAGACGCCGCTGGCGGTGAAGAACTTTATTCAACAGTATCCTACGCTGCCACCGGCGCGCTCGCTCTCAACGCGCTTTGTGAATGTGCTGGCAAACCGTCAGGATTGGCAGGGCGTACTCAGCTTCAGCCCGGATGAACCGAAACCGGTGCAGGCGCGCTGTAACTGGTATTACGCTAAGTGGGCGACCGGCCAGCAGCAGGCGGCGTTTGCCGGTGCGAAAGAGATTTGGCTGCGCGGCACCGCGTTACCGAACGACTGCGACAAGCTGTTTTCGGTATGGCAAGCCAGCGGGCAACTCTCGCCGATCACCATTCTCGAGCGTATTCGTCTGGCGATGAAAGCCGGTAACGACAGCCTGGTGAATTACCTGGCGAAAATGCTGCCGGCGGATTATCAAACCACCGCCAGCGCGCTGATTGCGCTGCAGCAGAATCCGCAAACCGTCACCACCTTTGCCAGCAGCATGGGACCCACCGATTTCACCCGCATGGCGACCAGCTACGCCTTCGCCCGCGTGGCGCGTGAGGATATGGATAACGCGCGCATGATGATCCCGCAGCTGGTGCAGGCGCAGAAGATGAGCCAGGCCGATGAGCAGGATCTGAAAGAGACCGTGGTGTGGCGCATGATGGGCGCGGATCTCACCAGCGAGCAGGCGCGCTGGCGTGATGCGGTGGTGATGAACAGCGAATCTACCGCGCTGGTGGAGCGCCGCGTACGCCTGGCGCTGAGCCAGAACGATCGTCGTGGTCTCAATACCTGGATCGCGCGTTTGCCGGTGGAAGCCAAAGAGAAAGATGAGTGGCAATACTGGCAGGCGGATTTGCTGATTTCGCAGGGCCGCAAAGAGGAAGCCAACGATATTCTGCGGAAGCTGATGCAGGCGCGCGGCTTCTATCCTATGGTCGCGGCGCAGCGTTTGGGCGTGGAGTATCCGTTGCAGGTCGACAAAGCTCCGGCAGCCGACAGCAGCGTGACGCAAGGTGCGGAAATGGCGCGCGTGCGTGAGCTGATGTATTGGGGGCTGGATAACCTGGCACGCAGCGAGTGGGCCAATCTGATCTCCAGCAAAACCCGTTCGCAGCAGCAGATGCTGGCGCGTTACGCTAACGAGCAGGATTGGTGGGATCTCAGCGTGCAGGCCACCATCACCGCGAAAATGTGGGATAGCCTGAAAGAGCGCTTCCCGCTGGCGTGGCAAAACCTTTACCAGCAATACACCAGCGACAAAGGCATTCCGCAGAGTTATGCGATGGCGATTTCACGCCAGGAGAGCGCGTGGAATCCGAAAGCGCGTTCACCGGTGGGCGCCAGCGGATTGATGCAGGTGATGCCCGCTACGGCGACGCATACCGTGAAGATGTATAACATTCCCGGCTATGTGAACAGCAGCCAGCTGCTGGATCCGCAGACCAATATTCAGATCGGTACGCAGTATCTGGAGTATGTCTATCAGCAGTTTGGTCAGAACCGAATCTTCTCTTCGGCCGCCTATAATGCCGGTCCGGGACGCGTGCGCAGCTGGCAGAAAACCAGCGGCGGTAATCTGGATGCGGTGGCGTTTATCGAAACCATCCCGTTCTCCGAAACGCGTGGCTACGTGAAAAACGTGCTGGCCTACGATGCCTATTACCGTTACTTCATGGGCAAACCGGACAAGATTCTCGCCGACAGTGAGTGGAATCGCCAGTATTGACTGTGCTATGCTTCCGTACTCGTTAATGAGTACGGAAGCCCTTCATGCGCCAACCCCTTTCTTCCCAGCCGGAATCGGCTCAGCCTGTTGAAGATAACTGGCTGCGATTTATCGAACTGATGCAAAATGCCTTTGCCGATGGCGTGGCGCTGCCGTTATTACAACTGATGATGACGCCGGATGAACGTGAATCCTACGGGACGCGTTTGCGCATTATTGAAGAGCTGATGAACGGCGATATGAGCCAGCGTGAACTAAAGAATGAGTTGGGCGTCGGCATCGCCACCATCACGCGCGGGTCTAATAGTCTCAAAGAGGCGCCGCCAGAGCTAAAACGCTGGCTGGAAGCGCGTCTCGGCCGCGGTTAACGCTGGCTGTAGAGCGGATGGGTGAACGGACACAGCGCCAGAATCAACGCCTGATGGTAGACGCTGGAGCGGCTAAGCAGGCCGTGGGTGAGGGCACCAATCGCGCCACCTTTGTGTTTGATATTCTCCACGCCGGTTAAGCGTGCCATCTCATCACCCAGTTCATGCCCGGCAGCCAAGCCTGCCACGACAATCGGCGGCAGCGTAAAGCTGGCCGAACGTGATTCTCCGCGCTGCTGCGCGTTTTCAATCACCATCCAAGCAAAGGCGCAATCGCCTTCGATTCCCGCTTCGATCGCCACCCAGTAATCGGCCCGTGGACGCGTTTGACGCGCGTTCTCTACCCGCTGACGTGCGCCAGTTCGCGTTTCAACATCACTAAGTGGCTGGGCTGCGACGCCGCTCTCGACCTCAACCCCTTCGATGTGGCAGGATCCTTCGCCGAAAACGTCGTTGAACGCCTGAGCAATCGCGCGAATTTTTGCCGGGTTGATGGTGGCTGCGACAACATGGTACATAATTGTTTGAACCCTCGAGGCAAATTTGTCGCAGTATAACGGAAATTAAGCATGCTACAGGTCTATCTTGTTCGTCACGGTGAAACGGTATGGAATGCGGCTCGGCGCATTCAGGGGCAGTCTGACAGCCCGTTAACGGAAAAAGGTGAGCAGCAGGCTCAGCAAGTGGGCGAGCGAGTGAAATCGCTGGGCATTACCCATGTGATTGCCAGCGATTTGGGACGGACGCAGCGTACGGCAGAGATTATCGCCGATGCGTGTGGCTGCACCGTGACGCTCGATGCGCGTTTGCGCGAGCTCAACATGGGCTGCCTGGAACAACGTCCACTCGATGGCTTAACCGAAGAAGAGGAAAACTGGCGGAAAACGCTGGTGGATGGCACCACTGCTGGACGTATTCCGGGTGGCGAATCGATGGCTGAGATGGCGACGCGGATGCACGAAGCGCTGAATGCGCTGCTGGAGCTGCCTGCTGGTAGCCGTCCGCTGATTGTCAGCCACGGGATGGCGCTGGGCGTGCTGGTCAGCACCATTCTCGGTTTGCCTGCGCATGCGGAACGTCGTTTGCGTCTGCGTAATTGCTCGATCTCGCGCGTGGATCATCAGCAGAGCGCGTGGCTGGCGGCCGGTTGGGTGGTTGAGACGGCGGGCGATGTGTCGCATCTGGATGCGCCAGCGTTAGACGAGCTTCAACGCTAAGCCAAAATAAAAATGCCGTCGCGATGACGGCATTTTTTTATTAGTTATTCTGTTGGCGAATCGGAATCAGGTATTCGCAGCGGATTTCCGTTGGCGGCTCGCTACGTTTTTTACCCCCGTGCGTGTAGAAACGCTCGATGTCCTGTCCCTGACGACGCACTAATCCCAGCGTTGGCATACAAGTGCCGTACAGCAGCAGGATAAATTCACCCAGCGCGCTGCGCGCACCGTTGTAGGTGAACTGCACGTAATCACCGGCTTCCACAATCACACTCTGATTCGACTGCATGCTTTTTGCCAGCTGATCGGCAGGCACCGCAGTGGTGTAGAGAATCTCCTGCTCATCATCTTTTTCATGGCTGGCGCGCACCTGATGCAAGCCATACAGCACCGGCGGCACCGTGTCGGTTTCCAGCAGGAACTGCTTCCAGAAATGCAGGCGCATCTCATCGCGATAGCTGGAAATCTGCTCCAGCGTACAGGAGTAACTCTGCGTCTGGCCGACCAGCACCGTTTCTGGCAGCGTGACAAACTGCGCTTCCGGCATGCTGTTATTGTCGAGACGAATTGGCGGGCGAATGCCAAACGAGTTCCACTCCGATGAGCGACGATACCAGGCCGGCGTTTGGTTGAATTGCTTTTTAAACGCACGGGTAAAGGTCTGCTGCGAATCGAAGCGATATTGTAACGCGATGTCGAGGATGGGGCGGCTGGTCAGGCGAAGCGCCACCGCGGCTTTCGACAGCCGACGCGCGCGAATGTACGCACCAATCGCGTGGCTGGTTACTTCCTTGAACATCCGCTGTAGATGCCACTTGGAGTAGCCTGCTTTCTGCGCAACGTTATCTAATGAAAGCGGTTGATCCAGATGGCTCTCCAGCCAGACAAGCAAATCGCGAATGATACCGGCTTGGTCCATAAAACATCCTCATAACTCTCTGGTGGCGCAACTATGAAGTCGTCGAATAATAGCACGAAATGCACAAAAGCGTGGGGGCGGTTTGCTAATCGAGTGTGCTAAGTCAAAGCGGGTTAAAACCCTTTTAGGTTTGGTTCTCTGTTCGATTGACAGTACATTACATTCTCATCTATTCGATTGGCAATGGTAACTCAATGACAATAGCTCGTATTCTTATAATCACGTTGGCAACATATGTATTCAGTGCTGGCGTTCAGGCCGAAGAGATCGGCTCAGTTGACACGGTATTCAAGATATTTGGCCCCGATCATAAGATCGTGGTAGAAGCCTTCGATGACCCCGACGTTAAAAATGTAACCTGTTATATCAGCCGGGCAAAAACCGGCGGTATCAAAGGGGGATTAGGTTTGGCGGAAGACACGTCCGACGCGGCCATCTCCTGTCAACAGGTGGGACCGGTAGAGCTTAGCGAGAAAATCGCACAAGGCAAGGCGCAAGGTGAAGTGGTGTTCAAAAAACGCACATCACTGGTGTTTAAAAAGCTGCAGGTGGTGCGCTTCTTTGACCAGAAACGTCATGCGCTGGTGTACCTAAGCTATTCCGACAAGGTGGTGGATGGATCGCCGAAGAATGCGCTGAGCGCCGTGCCGATTATGCCGTGGCATTAATGCAGGCATAAAAAAACGCCCTCACGGGCGTTTTTTCTTTCAACGCTTAATCCTGCAGTTCGCCGCAGAAGCGGTAACCTTCGCCGTGAATGGTGGCGATGATTTCTGGCGTGTCTGGCGTGGATTCGAAATGCTTACGGATGCGGCGGATGGTGACATCCACGGTACGGTCATGCGGTTTCAGCTCGCGGCCGGTCATCTTCTTCAGCAAGTCACCACGCGTCTGGATTTTGCCAGGGTTTTCACAGAAGTGCAGCATGGCGCGGAATTCACTGCGCGGCAGCTTGTACTGGTCGCCGTTCGGACTGATCAGTGAGCGGCTGTTGATATCCAGCTCCCAACCGTTGAAGCGATAGCTTTCAACGGTACGGCGTTCTTCACTTGGCATCGCCAGATTCATGGTGCGCGACAGCAAATTGCGTGCACGAATCGTCAACTCACGCGGGTTGAACGGTTTGGTGATGTAATCATCGGCACCGATTTCCAGACCGAGGATTTTATCCACTTCATTATCACGGCCGGTAAGGAACATCAGCGCGACGTTTGCTTGCTCACGCAATTCGCGCGCCAACAGCAAACCGTTTTTACCTGGCAGGTTGATATCCATAATCACCAGATTGACGTCATTTTCCGTCAAAACCTGATGCATCTCGGCGCCGTCGGTGGCTTCATAGACCACGTAACCTTCTGCCTCAAAGATACTTTTGAGGGTGTTACGCGTGACCAGTTCGTCTTCAACGATAAGAATGTGCGGGGTCTGCATGTTTCGCTACCTAAAATTTGCCAACAAATCGAAAACAGGGCGTACGTCGGTTACGCTAATCTGCTGCAACCGGTATACGAAATAATCTTCGGAATACACCATCCATCTACGTCAACTTCAGTGTTAGCTCAGCCAGTCAGGATGGATATTTGCACGCCCCGAGGATCTCGGACAGGCGCTCATCCTAACCGTATTAACAGCAACCTAACAGCACCAACAACAACCGATAAGCATAAAAACAACGCTTCGTTGACTTATATCAAATGCAAGTGTAGCACGTTAACACTTTTATGAAAAACTTCTCCAGGATTGCTAGTTTAGCTCACAAAATGCAGCATTTTTGCTACATTCCGTCCTTATAAAACCAAAACTAAAACACGCAGGAAATTATATTTCAATGATATGAAAGAAAAGGGTTTTATATTCAATAGGTCCGATAATTTTGCTTATGCCCGCTAATTCCCACTACAGCTGGATTTATCCCTCTTTTAACATTGTTAACATCTTATTTTCTCCTCTAGCCGCAGTTGGTATTTTCTCTCCTGCATGCCAACATAATGCGAGTTGTTAACAGTTCGATGGAAAAATCATGCATTTCCCCTTAATCCTTGTCTCTCCCGCCCGTCCAGAAAATATCGGTGCGGCTGCTCGCGCTATGAAAACCATGGGATTTAGCGAGCTGCGCATTGTCGCCAGCGATGCCTGGCAAGATCCCGCAGCACGTCGAGTGGCGCACGGCGCCGGTGAGATCCTCGATAACGTCAAAACCTACGCCACGCTGAGCGAGGCGCTAAAGGATGTCGATTTTTCCGTAGCGACCACCGCACGTAGCCGCGCGAAATTCCGCTATTACGCTACGCCCAGCCAGGTTGAAAACATCCTGCAGGAGAAGCGCCAATGGCTGAGCCGCATCGCGTTGGTGTTTGGCCGTGAAGACAGCGGCTTAACCAATGAAGAGCTGGAGCAGGTCGATCTATTAACCGGTATTCCGATGGCCAATGATTATCCGTCGCTGAATCTCGGTCAGGCGGTGATGGTGTATTGCTATCAGCTGTCGGCGCTCAATCAGATTGCGGCTGAGACCGCAGAAGTGGCGAATGAGCAGCAGTTGCAGGCATTGCGCCAGCGCTTTCATCAGTTACTGGTCAAGCTGGATGTGAGTGATGACGTTAAAATGGCGGACTGGATCGATCAGCGCATCGGCCTGCTGGAACAGCGTGACAGCGCCATGCTGCATCGTTTGTTACACGACGTAGAAAAAAAACTTATAGATAATTGCTCGGATAAATCCTGAGATGCTAGTGACTGATGCGGCAATCCGCCGCATCTCCTGAACGATCGCGATAATTTTTGCCTCAGCAAGCGCAGCACTGCGCAACGCCAGGGACGGCGCGGCTAAGACAAATTCGTTGACTTAACGTGCGCTTTGCTTTACTTCTGGAAGGCAGACGGACAAGACAAAGACAGACAGAAAAAAATCTAAATGCGTAAACTCAGCCTGAACACCACAATTATTATTACCACCACCATTACCACAGGTAACGGTGCGGGCTGACGCATACAGGAAAAACAAAGAAAAAAGCCCGCACCTAAACAGTGCGGGCTTTTTTTTCGGCAAAAATTCAGGAGAGCTTCAAATATGCGAGTGCTGAAATTCGGCGGAACCTCAGTAGCCAATGCGGAACGTTTTCTCCGTGTGGCGGATATTCTGGAAAGCAATGCACAACAGGGACAGGTTGCGACCGTACTCTCTGCACCAGCAAAAATTACCAATCATCTGGTGGCGATGATTGAGAAAACCATCAGCGGCCTGGACACGTTGCCGAATATCAGCGATGCCGAACGTATTTTTGCCGATCTGTTGCAAGGCTTGCGTGATGCGCAGCCGGGCTTTGATTATGACGGACTGAAAACCCGCGTTGAACTGGAATTTGCACAGCTGAAACAAGTGCTGCACGGCATCAGCTTGCTGGGCCAATGTCCGGACGCTGTGAATGCCGCCATCATCTGCCGTGGCGAAAAGCTGTCGATTGCTATTATGGAAGCGCTGCTGCAGGCGCGCGGCCACAAAGTTACCGTTATCGATCCGGTGGAGAAGCTGCTGGCGATTGGTCATTACCTTGAATCCACCGTTGATATCGCCGAATCCACGCGTCGCATCGCCGCCAGCCAGATCCCTGCCGATCACTTTATCCTGATGGCCGGTTTCACCGCCGGTAATGAGAAGGGCGAACTGGTGGTGCTGGGCCGCAACGGTTCTGACTACTCCGCTGCCGTGTTGGCTGCGTGTTTGCGCGCTGATTGCTGTGAAATCTGGACCGATGTTGACGGTGTGTATACCTGCGACCCGCGTCAGGTGCCTGATGCGCGCTTACTGAAATCGATGTCGTATCAGGAAGCAATGGAGCTCTCCTACTTCGGCGCCAAAGTCTTGCATCCGCGTACCATCGCGCCCATCGCCCAGTTCCAGATTCCTTGCCTGATCAAAAACACCGCTAACCCGCAAGCGCCGGGCACCTTAATTGGTGGCGAAGGCGAGCTGGATGAGAATCCGGTGAAAGGCATTACTAACCTGAATAACATGGCGATGTTCAACGTGTCAGGTCCGGGCATGAAAGGCATGGTCGGCATGGCGGCGCGCGTTTTCGCCGCAATGTCACGCACCGGCATCTCCGTGGTGCTGATCACCCAATCCTCTTCGGAATACAGCATCAGCTTCTGCGTACCGCAAAGCGAGCAGGCGCGTGCGCGTCGCGTGCTGGAGGAGGAGTTCTATCTGGAGTTGAAAGATGGCTTACTCGATCCGCTGGACGTGCTGGAACAGCTGGCGGTGATCTCAGTGGTCGGCGATGGCATGCGCACGCTGCGCGGCATCTCGGCCAAATTCTTCTCGGCGCTGGCGCGTGCCAATATCAATATCGTGGCGATTGCGCAGGGCTCGTCTGAGCGTTCCATCTCGGTGGTAGTGAGCAACGATGAAGTCACCACCGGCGTGCGTGTGGTGCATCAGATGCTGTTCGCTACCGATCAGGTCATTGAAGTGTTCGTGGTCGGCGTTGGCGGTGTGGGCGCAGCGTTGCTGGATCAGCTGCATCGCCAGCAGACGTGGCTGAAACAGAAGCACATCGATCTGCGCGTGTGCGGCATCGCTAACTCGCGGGCGCTGTTGACCAACGTACACGGTATCGATCTCAGCAACTGGAAGGCAGAACTGAACGAAGCCAAAGAGCCGTTCAATCTCGGTCGCCTGATGCGTTTGGTGAAAGAGTATCATCTGCTAAACCCGGTGATCGTCGATTGTACCTCCAGCCAGGCGGTTGCCGATCAGTATGCCGATTTCCTCGCCGAAGGTTTCCATGTCGTCACGCCGAACAAAAAGGCCAACACGTCGTCGTGGAATTATTACCAGCAGATGCGTGCAGCGGCAGCAAAATCGCGCCGTAAGTTCCTATACGACACCAACGTTGGTGCCGGTTTGCCGGTGATCGAAAACCTGCAAAACCTGATGAATGCCGGGGATGAACTGATCAAGTTCTCCGGTATTCTCTCTGGCTCGCTCTCCTTTATCTTCGGCAAGCTTGATGAGGGCGTTTCGCTGTCGGAAGCGACCAAAATGGCGCGTGAGATGGGCTTTACCGAGCCGGATCCACGTGACGATCTTTCTGGCACCGATGTGGCGCGTAAGCTGCTGATTCTGGCGCGTGAAGCGGGGCATCAGCTGGAGCTTAGCGATATCGATATCGAACCGCTGCTGCCCGCCAGCCTGACGGAGATCGCCGACGTGGAGCAGTTTATGCAACGTCTGCCGGAGCTGGATAACGCCTTTGCCGCGCGCGTTGCCAAAGCGCGTGACGAAGGTAAAGTATTACGCTTCGTCGGCGCGATAGAAGAGGGTGGCGTCTGCAAAGTGAAGATTGACGCGGTGGACGGCAACGATCCTCTGTACAAAGTGAAGAACGGTGAGAATGCGCTGGCATTCTACAGCCGCTACTATCAGCCCATCCCGCTGGTTCTGCGTGGATATGGTGCAGGGAATGATGTCACAGCAGCGGGCGTGTTTGCTGACCTGCTGCGTACGCTGTCGTGGAAGTTGGGAGTTTGATGATGGTAAAAATTTATGCACCGGCCTCGATAGGTAACGTCAGCGTCGGCTTTGATGTGCTTGGCGCGGCGGTTTCGCCGGTGGATGGCACCTTGCTGGGTGACTGCGTTTCCGTGGAAGCCGCCGACAGCTTTAGCCTGGTGAACTCGGGGCGTTTTGTCAGCAAACTGCCGACCAATCCGCAGGAGAACATCGTTTATCAGTGCTGGGAGCGTTTTTGCCAGGCGATTGGTAAACAAATTCCGGTGGCGATGACGCTGGAAAAGAATATGCCGATTGGTTCCGGACTCGGCTCAAGTGCTTGTTCGGTGGTTGCCGGTTTGATGGCGATGAACGAATTCTGCGGCAAACCGCTCAACGACACCGAACTGCTGGCGCTGATGGGCGAGCTGGAAGGGCGTATTTCCGGCAGCGTACACTTTGATAACGTTGCGCCGTGCTTCCTTGGCGGCGTGCAGCTGATGATTGAAGAGAACGGCATCATCAGTCAGGACGTGCCGTGCTTTGACGAATGGCTGTGGGTGATGGCGTATCCGGGGATTAAAGTCTCCACCGCCGAAGCGCGTGCCATTCTGCCGGCACAGTACCGCAAAGAGGATGCCATTAAGCATGGCCGTCTGCTGGCGGGCTTTATTCACGCTTGTCATACGCGTCAGCCTGGGCTTGCGGCTAAACTTATGCAGGATGTTATCGCCGAGCCGTATCGCACCAAACTGCTGCCAGGCTTCGCCGATGCGCGTAAAGCAGCGCAGGATATTGGTGCGCTGGCGTGCGGCATTTCGGGCTCCGGCCCGACACTTTTCGCCGTTTGCAACGAGATGGCAACGGCACAGCGGATGGCGGACTGGCTGAGCCAGCACTATCTGCAGAATGAAGAAGGTTTCGTCCACATCTGCCGTCTTGATACGGCTGGCGCACGTAAATTGGGATAACGCATGAAACTCTACAACCTTAAGGATCACAACGAGCAGGTTAGTTTTGCTCAGGCCGTTAAACAGGGCCTCGGCTCGCAGCAAGGGCTGTTTTTCCCGCTCGAACTGCCGGAATTCGAACTGACCGATATCGATGCCATGCTGGAGATGGATTTCGTCAGCCGCAGCAGCAAAATTCTCTCTGCCTACATTGGTGATGAAATTGCGGCGCATCAGCTGGCCGAGCGCGTAAAAAACGCCTTTGCTTTCCCGGCGCCGGTGGCAAAGGTCAGCGATGATGTAGCCTGCCTCGAGCTGTTCCACGGTCCAACGCTGGCGTTTAAAGACTTCGGCGGCCGCTTTATGGCGCAGATGCTTTCCTATGTGAGCGGTGCGGATGAGCAGATCACCATTCTGACCGCCACGTCCGGCGATACCGGCGCCGCCGTGGCGCATGCCTTCTACGGCATGGAAAACGTGCGCGTGGTGATTCTCTATCCGCAGGGTAAAATCAGCCCGCTGCAGGAGAAACTGTTCTGTACGCTGGGCGGCAACATCGAAACCATCGCGGTTGAAGGCGATTTCGATGCGTGTCAGGCGTTGGTGAAACAGGCGTTTGATGATGAAGAGCTGAAAAAGGCGATTGGCCTGAACTCGGCGAACTCCATCAACATCAGCCGTCTGCTGGCGCAGATTTGCTACTACTTCGAAGCGGTGGCGCAGCTGCCACAAGAGAAGCGTAATCAGCTGGTGGTGTCGGTGCCGAGCGGAAACTTCGGTGACTTAACGGCTGGCCTGCTGGCGAAATCATTGGGTCTGCCGATCAAGCGCTTTATCGCTGCGACCAATGCTAACGATACCGTGCCGCGTTTCCTCGGCAACGGCGCATGGCAGCCAAACGCCACGGTAGCAACGCTGTCGAACGCCATGGATGTCAGCCAGCCGAACAACTGGCCGCGCGTGGAAGAGCTGTTCCGCCGCAAAACCTGGCGTTTGACCGATCTGGCGTACGGCGCGGTAACCGATGAAACCACCAAATCCACCATGCGCGAGCTGGCGGAGATTGGCTACATCTCTGAACCGCATGCGGCGATTGCTTACCGTTTGCTGCGCGACAACCTGCAGGAGGGCGAATATGGCCTGTTCCTCGGGACTGCGCATCCGGCGAAGTTCAAAGAGAGCGTGGATGAGATTCTGGGTCAGGATCTGCCGCTGCCAAAAGAGCTGGCCGAGCGCGCCGATTTGCCGCTGCTGTCGCACAACCTGAAAGGCGATTTCGCGGAGCTGCGGGCGTTCTTGCTGAAGTAAGTGCTGACTGGGGTCAGTGCTCGCTGTCCCCCATCCCGGCCTTCCCCCGCTAGCGGGGGAAGGAGACGCTGCCACATGCAGCCTCCAAACTCACATATTGCAGCATCTTCCTCCCCCATTTATGGGGGAGGACCGAGGAGGGGGGCAGCGAGCACAATCCATTGCAGCGCTTGCTGAACTATTTCTGCTCGCGGCGCTTAAACACCAGTTCGTTCTCGCTGCTTTCTGCACCGTCCAGAAAATACCCATCCACATCGAATTTCTTCAGCTGCGCAGGGTTGGTCAGGCGGTTCTGAATCACATAGCGGCTCATCAAACCGCGCGCTTTCTTGGCGTAAAAGCTGATGACTTTAAATTTGCCATTCTTCTCATCGAGGAACACCGGCTTGATCAACTCGGCGTTGAGTTTCTTCGGCTTGATGGCTTTGAAATACTCATCGGATGCCAGATTGATCAGCACGTCATCGCCTTGCTCAGCAATCGCCTCGTTTAACTTCTCAGTCAGCAAATCGCCCCAGAAGCCGTAAAGATCTTTCCCGGCCGGATTCGCCAGCTTAATGCCCATCTCCAGGCGATAAGGCTGCATCAAATCGAGTGGGCGCAGCAGGCCGTAAAGACCCGACAACATGCGCAGGTGCTGCTGGGCAAAGTCAAAATCGTCGTCGCTAAAAGTTTCGGCCTGCAAACCGGTATACACATCGCCTTTGAACGCCAGGATCGCCTGACGCGCATTCTCCAGCGAGAAGGGCGGCTGCCATTGGTTAAAACGATCGGCATTCAGGTGCGCCAGCTTGTCGCTAATGCCCATCAGTGAGCTGATTTGCGCCGGTGAAAGATCGCGCGCAACGTCAATTAATTGGTGTGATTTTTCTAACAGCGCCGGTTGGGTAAAGCGTTGTGTCGCCAGCGGGCTTTCATAGTCCAGTGTCTTCGCTGGTGAGATAACCATCAGCATCGTGTACGTCCTCTTTGACCCGCAGGTTTATCAGGGAATTGAAGGGAAAATGTCGCAAGGAGTGTAGCAAAAAAGCGGCATGGATCGGCAAATCGCTCCCATTTGTTAGCGCTATCGTAAAGGGCACTTCGTGGTGTTGCGCCGTCACTTGTGCGTGATATTATCGCAACAGCCTTTTACACCCTGACAGTCAACCTAAGAGAAAGAGAACCATGACGGACAAACTTACTTCCTTGCGTCAGCTGACTACTGTGGTCGCCGACACCGGTGATATCGCGGCGATGAAACTTTACCAGCCGCAGGACGCGACCACGAACCCTTCTTTGATTCTCAACGCCGCTCAAATCCCTGAATACCGCAAACTGATTGACGAAGCCATTACCTGGGCACGTCAGCAGAGCAGCAACAAAGAAGATCAGCTGGCGCTGGTTTCTGACAAGCTGGCCGTCAACATTGGTCTGGAAATTCTCAAACTGATCCCTGGTCGCATCTCGACTGAAGTCGATGCGCGCCTCTCTTACGACACTGAAGCGAGCATCGCTAAAGCGCGTAGCCTGATCAAACTGTACAACGATGCGGGCATCAGCAATGACCGTATCCTGATCAAACTGGCGTCAACCTGGCAGGGCATTCGTGCTGCTGAGCAGCTGGAAAAAGAAGGTATCAACTGTAACCTGACGCTGCTGTTCTCCTTCGCGCAGGCGCGTGCCTGTGCCGAAGCGGGCGTGTTCCTGATCTCCCCATTCGTTGGCCGTATCCTCGACTGGTACAAGCAGAACACCGATAAGAAAGAGTATGCAGCCCACGAAGATCCAGGCGTGGTGTCTGTGGCTGAAATCTACAGCTACTACAAGCAGCACGGTTATGAAACCGTGGTAATGGGCGCAAGCTTCCGTAACGTTGGTGAAATCATTGAGCTGGCTGGCTGCGACCGTCTGACCATCTCTCCGGGCCTGCTGAAAGAGCTGGCTGAGAGCGAAGGCACCGTTGAGCGTAAACTGAGCTACACCGGCGAAGTGAAAGCGCGTCCAGCGAAGATGACCGAAGCTGAGTTCTTCTGGCAGCACAACCAGGATCCAATGGCCGTTACCAAACTGGCTGAAGGTATCCGCAACTTTGCCATCGATCAGGGCAAACTTGAGAAGATGATCGCCGAGCTGCTGTAAGGTGATTGGCCGTGGCGGCAACCGCTGCCACGGTTTTACGTTTTTTCCCCCGCTTCTTGTATTATCCTTCTAACTACTCACGTCATTTGCTGCCATGCAGCTAACCACAGCGATAACTCTATGGATACTTTACGAATTGGATTAATTTCCGTTTCCGATCGTGCTGCTAACGGCATCTATCAGGATCAGGGCATTCCGGCGTTAGAGAGCTGGCTCACCGCCGCGCTGGCTACGCCGTTTGAAATTGAAACGCGTCTGGTGCCGGATGAGCAGCCAATGATTGAGCAGGCGATTTGCGAGCTGGTCGATGAGCTGTTCTGCAATTTGGTCCTCACCACCGGCGGCACCGGACCGGCGCGGCGTGATGTGACGCCAGATGCCACATTGGCGGTTGCCGACCGTGAAATGCCGGGCTTCGGCGAGCAGATGCGCCAAATTAGCCTGCAATTTGTGCCGACCGCTATTTTGTCTCGCCAGGTTGGCGTGATCCGCAAGCAGTCGCTGATCCTCAATCTGCCGGGCCAGCCAAAATCCATTAAAGAGACGCTGGAAGGGCTGAAAGCGGAAGATGGAACGGTAAAGGTGCCGGGGATTTTTGCCGCTGTACCTTATTGTTTACAGCTACTGGAAGGGCCGTATGTGGAAACTCATGCCGATGTGGTAGCAGCTTTTCGCCCCAAAAGCGCCCGTCGTGAGACAAATGACTAAAAATCGGCATTTTCAGGCATAAAATCCAGCGGCACTGGTGTGGCAAAATATTGACGGTATAGTAATTCAATCTTTACATAAGTTGTTTTGCCTCTGGATACCGCTGGATTATGGATACGCACGCAACGCGCCGACTCAACGGGCAGGATTACAAAACCCTGTCGCTGGCCGCCCTTGGTGGGGCGCTGGAATTCTACGACTTCATTATCTTCGTCTTCTTTGCCGCCGTGATTGGCGAACTGTTCTTCCCGCCTGACATTCCTGAATGGTTGCGTCAGGTGCAGACTTTCGCCATCTTTGCTGCGGGTTATCTGGCGCGTCCGTTAGGCGGCATTATCATGGCGCACTTTGGTGACAAAGTGGGGCGTAAGAAGATGTTCAGCCTCAGTATTCTGCTGATGGCGCTGCCGACGTTGGCGATGGGCGCATTGCCCACTTATGCCAGCATTGGCATCGCTGCGCCGTTATTGATGCTGCTAATGCGCGTGCTGCAAGGCGCGGCTATCGGCGGTGAAGTGCCTGGCGCGTGGGTGTTTGTCGCCGAACATGTGCCTGAAAAACGCATTGGTTTTGCCTGCGGCACGCTGACCGCAGGCTTAACCGCAGGGATTCTGCTCGGTTCGCTGGTGGCAACGGTGCTGAACACCACGCTGTCACCGGCTGCGATGCGCGATCATGGCTGGCGCATTCCTTTCTTCCTCGGCGGTGTGTTTGGCTTGCTGGCGATGTATCTGCGTCGCTGGCTGCATGAAACCCCGGTGTTCCAGCAGATGCAGCAGCGTAAAGCGCTGGCAGAAAAAATGCCGCTGCAAACCATTTTTGCCAGCCATAAGCGCGGCATCGTAATTTCGATGCTGCTCACCTGGCTTCTGTCGGCCTGCATTGTGGTGGTGATTTTGATGGCGCCGACGCTGATGCAAAAACAGCATGGCATTCCCGCCGCGCTCAGTCTGCAGGCCAACAGCTTCGCCACCATTATGCTGCTGCTGGGTTGTGTTATCGCCGGATGGCTGGTGGATCGCTTCGGCGCGGCGCGTTCGCTGATGGTCGGTTCAATACTGCTGGCGATCGGCAGCTGGAACTTCTTCCATCAGTTAAGTAGCACGCCGGAAATGCTGTTTGTTTGGTACGGTTTAGCGGGCCTGAGCGTGGGGGTCGTCGGTGTAGTGCCGTTGGTGATGGTGCGCGCATTCCCGGCGGCGGTGCGCTTTACCGGCATCTCATTCTCGTACAATGTTGCTTACGCGATTTTCGGTGGTCTGACGCCGATTAGCGTAACGCTGATGATGAGCCTGACGCCAATGGCGCCTGCCTGGTATGTGCTGGCGCTGGCGATAATTGGCTTTATGGTGGGAATCTGGCTGTGGCGCGATAGCCGTCAGCAGTATGCGCAGTTAGATATGTCGCTGCACTCGTCATAATGCAAAAAGCGGAGCCAAACAGCTCCGCTATTCATTTGTCACTCGCCGATCGGCAATACCGTACGACCAAACTTCTCGTTCAGCACTTCGCCCATCGCCAGATAGAACGCACTCGAACCGCAAATAATGCCAATCCAGCCGGCAACGCGCAGCAACCCCGCGTTGTCGGTCAGGTGGCCGATAGCCAGCAGCGCAAACAGCAGCGTCAGGCTGGCGAAGATGAACTGCAGCATTTTCGGTGACTTCAGCGTGCCGAAAAACAGGAATGCAGTGAACACGCCCCACAGCGCGAGATACGCGCCAAGGAAGTGGCCGTCGGCCGCCTCTGCCAGCCCCAGTTTCGGCAGCAGCAGAATTGCCACCAACGTTAACCAGAAGCTGCCGTAAGAGGTAAAGGCGGTCAGCCCGAAGGTGTCGCCTTTCTTATATTCCAGCAGCCCGGCAAAAATTTGCGCGATGCCGCCGTAGAAAATCCCCATCGCCAGGATGATCACATCCATCGCAAACAGGCCGGTGTTGTGTAAGTTGAGCAGGATGGTGGTCATACCGAATCCCATCAGGCCCAACGGGGCGGGATTCGCCAGCGTGGTATTGCTCATAATTCCTCAGAAGCAGCGTTGAAGATGTTGTTCGTGTTTTACACCCGCGCAAACCGCTGGGGGCGCGAGGCGCTGCATAATAAGCGGCCTCTTTTTGGCCAACTTTGATCTGAATCGACGAGAGAATGAAATTTTTTTTAGTTTTAACCCTTGATGCGCATCGAACCGGCCCCATTTACTTGTCATCGAGCGTTGTGAGGCAGCAAAAAAAGCCTGCTTCAGCAGTTGAAAGCGGTCAGTTTGACCGCATCTCTGTTTCACAACCCAAATTGGCAAAGAATTTAAGTAGGAGACGTTTAGATGGGCAAGATTATTGGTATTGACTTGGGTACAACCAACTCATGTGTTGCAGTTATGGATGGTGGTAAAGCACGCGTACTGGAAAACGCCGAAGGCGATCGCACCACGCCGTCGATCATTGCGTATGCACAGGATGGCGAAACTCTGGTGGGTCAACCGGCTAAACGTCAGTCTGTGACCAACCCGCAGAACACCCTGTTTGCGATCAAGCGCCTGATTGGCCGTCGCTTCCAGGACGAAGAAGTACAGCGTGATATTAAAATTATGCCGTACAAAATCATCGGCGCAGATAACGGCGACGCATGGCTGGACGTAAAAGGCCAGAAAATGGCACCGCCGCAGATTTCTGCTGAAGTGCTGAAAAAGATGAAGAAAACCGCGGAAGATTTCCTCGGTGAAGCCGTCACTGAAGCGGTTATTACCGTTCCAGCTTACTTCAACGATGCGCAGCGTCAGGCGACCAAAGACGCCGGCCGTATCGCGGGTCTGGAAGTAAAACGTATCATCAACGAACCAACCGCAGCTGCACTGGCTTACGGCCTGGATAAAGGTCAGGGCAACCGCACCATCGCGGTATACGACCTGGGCGGTGGTACTTTCGATATCTCAATCATTGAGATCGATGACGTTGATGGCGAGAAAACCTTTGAAGTTCTGGCAACCAACGGTGATACCCACCTTGGTGGTGAAGACTTCGATAGCCGTCTGATTAACTATCTGGTGGCTGAATTTAAGAAAGATCAGGGCATCGATCTGCACAACGATCCGCTGGCCATGCAGCGTCTGAAAGAAGCGGCAGAGAAAGCCAAGATCGAGCTGTCTTCAGCACAGCAGACCGACGTTAACCTGCCGTACATCACGGCGGATGCGACCGGTCCTAAGCACCTGAACATCAAAGTAACACGTGCGAAACTGGAATCACTGGTTGAAGACCTGGTTTCTCGCTCTATCGAGCCGTTGAAAGTGGCTCTGCAGGATGCGGGTTTGTCTGTTTCAGACATCAACGACGTGATCCTGGTGGGCGGTCAAACGCGTATGCCAATGGTTCAGGCCAAAGTGACTGAGTTCTTTGGTAAAGAGCCACGTAAAGATGTGAACCCGGATGAAGCGGTCGCCGTGGGTGCTGCGGTTCAGGGCGGCGTGTTGGCGGGTGAAGTGAAAGACGTTCTGCTGCTGGACGTGACTCCGCTGTCGCTGGGTATCGAAACCATGGGCGGCGTGATGACTTCGCTGATTAGCAAGAACACCACCATCCCAACCAAGCACAGCCAGGTGTTCTCTACCGCTGAAGACAATCAGTCTGCCGTGACCATTCACGTGCTGCAGGGTGAGCGCAAGCGTTCAGGCGATAACAAATCCTTGGGCCAGTTCAACCTCGACGGTATCCAGGCTGCACCGCGCGGTATGCCGCAGATCGAAGTCACCTTCGATATCGATGCAGATGGTATCCTGCACGTGTCTGCGAAAGACAAAAACAGCGGTAAAGAGCAGAAGATCACCATCAAGGCTTCTTCTGGTCTGAATGAAGAAGAGATCGAAAAAATGGTGCGTGACGCGGAAGCGAACGCCGAGTCTGACCGCAAGTTCGAAGAGCTGGTTCAGACCCGTAACCAGGGCGATCAGATTTCGCACAGCACCCGTAAGCAGCTGGACGAAGCGGGCGACAAACTGTCTGCTGACGACAAAGCGCCAATCGAAGCTGCGTTGACCGAGCTGAACACCGCGCTGAAAGGCGAAGACAAAGCAGAAATCGAAGCCAAAATGCAGGCATTGATGGAAGTGTCCAGCAAACTGATGGAGCTGGCACAGCAGCAGGGTCAGGCAGCTGATGCAGGCGATGCTTCTGCACAGAAAGAAGACGACGTTGTCGACGCTGAGTTCGAAGAAGTTAAAGACAAAAAATAATTGCCCCTGACCGGGCGCGACGGCTGGCCTGACAGCCGTTGAAACCAGCACGGGCGTAGGAGATCTCTCCACGCCCGTGCGATCATGTTAAGGGCAGAACAAATATGGCTAAGAGTGATTTATACGAGATCTTAGGCGTCTCTAAATCCGCAGATGAGCGTGAAATCAAAAAGGCTTATAAGCGCCTGGCGATGAAATACCATCCGGACCGTAATCCGGACAATAAAGAAGCCGAAGCGAAGTTTAAAGAAATTAAGGAAGCCTACGAAATTCTGACCGACGCACAGAAGCGTGCGGCCTACGACCAATATGGTCACGCAGCCTTTGAACAAGGCGGCATGGGCGGCGGTGGTGGCTTCGGCGGCGGCGGTGCTGACTTCAGCGATATCTTTGGCGACGTATTTGGCGATATTTTTGGTGGTGGCCGCCGTCAGCGTGCCGCTCGTGGCGCCGATTTACGCTACAACATGGAGCTAACGCTGGAAGAAGCGGTACGCGGCGTGACCAAAGAGATCCGCATTCCAACACTGGAAGAGTGCGATGTCTGCCACGGCAGCGGCGCGAAAGCGGGGACCAAACCGCAGACCTGTCATACCTGTCATGGCGCAGGCCAGGTGCAGATGCGTCAGGGCTTCTTCACTGTGCAGCAGGCGTGTCCGACCTGTCACGGTCGCGGTTCAGTGATCAAAGATCCTTGCAATGCTTGTCATGGTCACGGTCGCGTTGAGCGCAGTAAAACCCTGTCGGTGAAAATTCCAGCAGGCGTGGATACCGGCGATCGCATTCGTCTGACCGGCGAAGGTGAAGCGGGCGAACAGGGCGCACCAGCGGGCGATCTGTACGTTCAGGTTTCGGTGAAAAAGCACCCGATCTTCGAGCGTGAAGATAACAACCTATATTGCGAAGTGCCGATTAACTTTGCGATGGCAGCATTAGGTGGCGAGATTGAAGTGCCGACGCTTGATGGACGTGTGAACCTGAAAGTGCCTTCTGAAACGCAAACTGGCAAGCTGTTCCGCATGCGCGGTAAAGGCGTGAAATCGGTGCGTGGCGGTGCGGTAGGCGATTTGCTGTGTCGTGTGGTGGTGGAAACGCCAGTTAGCCTCAATGACAAACAGAAAGCGTTACTGCGTGAACTGGAAGAGAGTTTTGGCGGCCCGAGCGGCGAGAAAAACAGCCCGCGCTCCAAAAGCTTCCTCGACGGCGTGAAGAAGTTTTTTGACGATTTAACACGTTAATCCCGTCTGGCATGCTTAATAAAGCGGAGAGGAAACTCTCCGCTTTTTTTATGTTTTCCCGCCAACGCGTCGCTCCTGATAGAAGCTCAATCTGCCTGGCGTGAGATAAAAGCAGAAACCCTCTCGTAATGCATCGGTATTATCGAGTCGTTAACGAGACATAAGCTGCTTTTAACGAGGTGTATGAGTCGCTACACTTCCCAGCCTAAATGTCTCTACTCAGGAGGAGTTGTGAACAAACCCCGTTCTCTTCGAAGCTTACTGAAAAGCTTTATTGCCAGTGATGCCAGCAACGGCATGGTGCTGATTCTGGCGGCCGTCGCGGCAATGATTTTGGCTAACAGCGTGGAAACCGCTCAAGCTTATCAATCGTTTCTCGCCGAGCCGGTGCAGATTCGTTTCGGTGCATTAGACATCAGCAAAAACCTGCTGCTGTGGATCAACGATGCCATGATGGCGCTGTTTTTCCTGTTAATAGGTTTGGAAGTGAAACGTGAACTGATCACCGGTGAACTCGCCAGCCGCGATCGCGCCATTTTCCCGGTGATTGCGGCAATTGGCGGCATGGTTATGCCGGGACTGATTTTCCTGATGCTTAATCATGGCGATCCTATTGCACGTAACGGCTGGGCAATTCCTACTGCTACTGATATCGCCTTTGCTTTGGGCGTGCTGGCACTGTTGGGCAGCCGCGTGCCAACCGCGCTGAAAGTGTTCCTGATGGCGCTGGCGATTATTGATGATCTCGGCGCTATCGTGATTATCGCGCTGTTCTACACCAGCGATCTCTCCGTGCTGTCGCTGAGCGTAGCGGCAGGTGCGATTGTGCTGCTGGCGATTCTCAATCGTTGCGGCGTGCGTAACATTGCCATCTATATGTTAGTCGGCATTGTGCTGTGGACGGCGGTGCTTAAATCGGGTGTGCACGCAACGTTAGCAGGCGTGATTGTTGGCTTCTTCGTGCCGCTGGAAGAGAAGAACGGCCATTCTCCAGCCGAGCATTTGGCGCATGGTTTAATGCCGTGGGTAAACTGGCTGATTCTGCCGCTGTTCGCTTTTGCCAACGCCGGCATTTCGCTGAGCGGCATTACCTTTATGGATACGCTGTCGCCAGAGCCGCTGGGCATCATTCTCGGCTTGCTGATTGGTAAACCGTTGGGTATCACGCTGTTCTGCTGGCTGGCGGTGAAGTGGCGGCTGGCGGTGTTGCCGGCGGGCACCACGATACGCGATATCATGGCGATTGGTGTGCTGTGCGGTATCGGCTTCACCATGTCGATCTTTATCAGTTCGCTGGCGTTTGATGCCGCCCATGAGCAACTGGTGACCTTCTCCAAGCTGGGGATTCTCAGTGGCTCGCTGCTCTCGGCGGTGATTGGTTACACGCTGCTGCGCATCAAATTGCGTTAAAAGAGGAAGGAGGCGAAAGCCTCCTTTTTTGCCGATGAATCAGCTGAACTTTAATCATCTCTACTATTTCTGGCAGGTGTGTAAAACCGGTTCGGTAGTGCGCGCGGCGGATGTGCTGTGCCTGGCGCCACAGACGGTTACTGGCCAGATTAAATCGCTGGAAGAGCAACTCGGTGGCGTGCTGTTTCGTCGTCAGGGGCGCGGTTTAGTGCCGACGGAGCTTGGTCAGCTGGTGTTCCGCTATGCCGACCGCATGTTCATGCTGAGCCAGGAGATGCTCGATATCGTTAACTACCGCAAAGAGTCGCATCTGCTGTTTGATGTTGGCGTAGCGGATGCCTTGTCTAAGCAACTGGTGAGCAAGGTGCTGCAGGCTGCGGTGGTGGCTGAAGAGGGAATCCATCTGCGCTGCTTTGAATCAACGCACGAGATGCTGTTGGAACAGTTAAGCCAGCACAAGCTGGATATGATTCTTTCCGATTGCCCAATTGATTCGACTCAGCAGGAAGGGCTGTTTTCGGTCAAGCTGGGCGAGTGTCCGATCAGCTTCTGGTGCAACACACCGTTACCGACGCTGCCGTTTCCTGCCAGCCTGGAAGAGCGGCGTTTGCTGATTCCGGGGCGTCGCTCGATGCTGGGTCGCAAACTGCTGAACTGGATTCACAGCCAGGGATTGCAGGTGGAGATTCTGGGCGAGTTTGATGATGCGGCATTAATGAAAGCTTTTGGTGCGCTGAACAACGCGATATTTGTGGCTCCGACGCTGTATGGCGACGAGATTTATCGGGATGACGCCATCAAAGAGATTGGGCGGTTGGATGCGGTAATGGAGGAGTATCACGTGATCTTTGCCGAACGGATGATTCAGCATCCGGCGGTACAGCGGATCTGTCATCGCGACTTTAGTGCGCTGTTTACCCCTGAATTGCAGGCATAAAAAAACCGGCTAAGCGCCGGTTCTTTTTTACAAAGCGATTAACAGACGGGCGATTAAGCCAGTTTGTTGATCTGAGCAGTCAGGTTTGCTTTATGACGTGCAGCTTTGTTTTTGTGGATCAGACCTTTAGCAGCCTGACGGTCCACGAGTGGTTGCATTTCGTTGAATGCGTTCTGCGCAGCAGCTTTGTCGCCTGTTGCGATAGCCGCGTATACTTTCTTGATGAAAGTACGCATCATTGAACGGTTGCTTGCGTTATGCTTGCGACGTTTCTCAGATGTTACGGCGCGTTTCTTAGCTGATTTGATATTAGCCAAGGTCCAACTCCCAAATGTGATCTATATGGACAAATCAAAGGCCGAGGACTATGCCTTTTGCGCCTTCTTATGTCAATGGATTTGTGCAAATAAGCGTCGTTTTATAAACAACACTCGATTACGTAATTGATGGCGCAGGATTCTACCAGCAACGCGGCGTTGAATACAGTATTTCGCAGCAAAAATCTTCAGATCCTTGCTAAGCAATTGCCCACGCGTGGAATAAGCCGCTCCAGAAGCAGGAAAGGCACGTATACGGGTTAACCTAAACGCCATTCAAGGGTATAATCCGCCGATTTCCACCGGTTTGAGTCAGCCATGAAGTTTATCCGCGGTATTTATAATCTGAAAGAGCAGCATCGCGGCTGCGTCCTGACCATTGGCAATTTCGACGGCGTACATCGCGGCCACCAGGCTTTGATGGCGCAGCTGATTGCCGAAGGACGAAAACGCAATCTGCCGGTGGTGGTGATGGTATTTGAGCCACAACCGCTTGAGCTGTTTGCCGGCGACAAAGCCCCGGCGCGCCTTACGCGTTTGCGTGAAAAGCTGAAGTACCTCGAACAAGCGGGCGTTGATGCCGTACTCTGCGTACGTTTTGATCGTCGCTTCGCTGCGCATTCGGCGCAGAGTTTTATTTCCGAATTGCTGGTAGACAAGCTCAACGTCAAGTTCCTGGCCGTCGGCGATGATTTCCGCTTCGGCGCTGGTCGCCAGGGGGATTTCCTGTTATTACAGAAAGCCGGTGCGGAGTATGGCTTTGAGGTTATCAGCACCCAGACTTATTGTGACAGCGGCAAGCGCATCAGCAGTACCGCCGTTCGTCAGGCGCTGGCGCAGGATGATTTTGCGCAAGCCGAAGCGCTGCTGGGCCATCCGTTCAGCATCTCAGGCCGCGTAGTGCACGGCGATGCACTCGGGCGCACTATCGGTTTCCCAACGGCTAATCTCCCTTTGCGTCGCACCGTTACGCCGGTTAAAGGCGTGTTTGCGGTGGCAGTGTTGGGCCTTGGCGATCAGCCGCTGCCCGGCGTGGCCAATATTGGTACGCGCCCAACGGTAAAAGGTTTACGTCAGCAGCTTGAAGTTCATCTGCTCGACACACATATGAATCTCTATGGGCGTCACATTGAAGTGGTGCTGAAACAGAAGATTCGCGATGAACAGCGTTTCGCTTCGCTGGACGCGCTGAAAGAACAAATTGCGAAAGATGTGGTGACAGCCCGCCAATTCTTTGGGCTAAAAACACCGGTTTAATGACCGAAATACGGAATCGAGAATCTGATGAGTGACTATAAATCTACCCTGAATTTGCCGGAAACGGGGTTCCCGATGCGTGGCGATCTGGCCAAGCGTGAACCGGGAATGCTGCAACGTTGGTATGATGACAACCTGTACGGCATCATCCGCGAAGCCAAAAAAGGGAAAAAAACCTTTATTTTGCACGATGGCCCTCCTTATGCGAACGGCAGCATTCATATTGGTCACTCAGTTAACAAGATTCTGAAAGACATTATCGTTAAGTCGAAAGGCATGGCGGGCTACGACTCGCCGTACGTTCCAGGTTGGGACTGCCACGGCTTGCCGATTGAGCACAAAGTTGAGCAGATGATTGGTAAGCCGGGCGAAAAAGTGAGCGCGGCTGAATTCCGTGCCGCTTGCCGCCAATATGCGGCAGAGCAGGTTGAAGGCCAGAAAAATGACTTCATCCGCCTCGGCGTGCTCGGTGACTGGGATCGTCCTTATCTGACGATGAATTTCCAGACCGAAGCCAACATCATCCGTGCGCTGGGTAAAATCATCGGCAACGGCCATCTGCACAAAGGCGCTAAGCCGGTGCACTGGTGCATGGATTGCCGTTCGGCGCTGGCTGAAGCGGAAGTGGAGTATTACGACAAAACTTCGCCATCCATCGATGTGATGTTCAATGCCGTGGATGCCGATGCGGTGCGCGCGAAGTTTGGCGTCGCTGCTTCAGAAGGCCCGGTTTCACTGGTGATTTGGACCACCACGCCGTGGACCATGCCAGCTAACCGCGGTATCTCGCTGCATCCAGAATTTGAATACCAGCTACTGCAGATCGACGGTCGCAGCCTGATTCTCGCCAAAGAGATGGTTGAGAGCGTGATGAAGCGCGCGGGTATCAGCGACTGGACCGTGCTGGGCGAATGCAACGGCGCGGCGCTGGAGCTGCAGCTGTTCCAGCATCCGTTCCTCGAGCAGATCCAATCGAAAGTGGTATTGGGTGATCACGTGACGCTGGAGGCCGGTACCGGTGCGGTACATACTGCGCCAGGCCACGGCCCGGATGACTATGTTATCGGTCAGAAATACGGTCTGGAAACCGCCAATCCGGTGGGGCCGGATGGCGCGTATCTGCCAGGCACCTACCCGACGCTGGATGGCGTAAACGTCTTTAAAGCCAACGACATGATCGTTGAGCTGCTGAAAGAGAAGGGCGCGTTGCTGCACGTGGAGAAACTGCTGCACAGCTACCCGCACTGCTGGCGTCATAAAACGCCAATCATCTTCCGTGCCACGCCACAATGGTTCATCAGCATGGATCAGAAAGGCCTGCGTGCGCAGTCGCTGAAAGAGATCAAAGGCGTGCAGTGGATCCCGGATTGGGGCCAGGCGCGTATCGAAGCGATGGTAGCGAACCGTCCGGACTGGTGTATCTCCCGTCAGCGTACGTGGGGCGTGCCGATGGCGCTGTTCGTGCATAAAGAGAGCGAGCAGCTGCATCCGGATACGCTGGAGCTGATGGAGAAAGTCGCGAAACGGGTTGAGCAGGACGGCATCCAGGCGTGGTGGGATCTCGATCCGCGCGACCTGATGGGCGACGACGCTGACCACTACGTCAAAGTGCCAGACACCTTAGACGTCTGGTTCGACTCCGGATCAACCAGCTACGCGGTGGTGGATGCGCGTCCGGAATTCGGCGGCCATACGCCAGATATGTACCTGGAAGGTTCGGATCAGCATCGCGGCTGGTTCATGTCTTCTCTGATGATCTCCACGGCGATGAAAGGCAAAGCGCCTTATCGTCAGGTACTGACGCACGGTTTCACCGTGGATGGTCAGGGCCGCAAGATGTCGAAATCGATCGGCAACACCGTGGCGCCGCAGGATGTAATGGATAAGCTGGGTGCGGACATTCTGCGTCTGTGGGTCGCTTCTACCGATTATTCCGGTGAGATGGCGGTCTCCGACGAAATCCTGAAGCGTGCCGCAGACAGCTATCGTCGTATCCGTAACACCGCGCGTTTCCTGCTGGCAAACCTTGCTGGCTTTAACCCGGCGACCGATTGCGTCAAGCCGGAAGAGATGGTGGTGGTGGATCGCTGGGCGGTTGGCCGTGCGCTGGCAGCGCAGCAGGATATCGTGCACTCCTACGAAAACTATGATTTCCACGAAGTGGTGCAGCGTCTGATGCACTTCTGCTCAATCGAAATGGGCTCGTTCTATCTCGATGTGATCAAAGATCGTCAGTACACCGCAAAAGGCGACAGCCTGGCGCGTCGCAGCTGCCAAACCGCGCTGTGGCACATTGTTGAAGCGCTGGTACGCTGGATGGCGCCAATCATGTCCTTCACCGCAGACGAAATCTGGGGCTACCTGCCGGGCGATCGCGCGAAGTACGTGTTCACCGAAGAGTGGTATCAGGATCTGTTTGGTCTGGCAGATAACGAAACGCTGAACGATGCCTATTGGGATGATGTGCTGAAAGTCCGCGGTGAAGTGAACAAGGTGATTGAGCAAGCGCGTAGCGACAAACGCATCGGCGGCGCACTGGAAGCGACGGTTACGCTGTATGCGGATGCCGAGCTGGCAGCCAAGCTGCAGGCGCTGGGTGATGAGCTGCGTTTCGTGCTGTTAACTTCAGGCGCGACCGTGGCGGATTACGCCACTGCCAGCGATGAAGCGCAGCAGAGCGAGCTGTTCAAAGGTCTGAAAATCGCGCTGCATAAAGCAGAAGGCGAGAAATGTCCGCGCTGCTGGCATTACACTACTGACGTTGGCCAGAATCCGGAGCATGCTGCGGTGTGTGGTCGTTGCTACACCAACGTCGCCGGCAATGGCGAACAGCGGAAATTTGCCTGATGAGTAAAGCGCTCTCTTCAACCGGTTTGCGCTGGCTTTGGCTGGTGCTGGTGGTGATTGCCATCGATTTTGGCAGCAAGATGTGGGTCATCAACAACATGATGCTGCATGAAACGCAGCCGCTGATGCCGTTCCTGAACCTGTTCTACGCGCATAATTATGGCGCGGCGTTCAGCTTCCTGGCCGACAAAGGCGGTTGGCAGCGCTGGTTCTTCGCCGGCATCGCCATCGCTATCGTGGTGGCGCTGTTGGTGATGATGTATCGCAACGCTGCCAGCAACAAATTAACCAATATTGCCTACGCCCTGATTATCGGCGGGGCATTGGGTAACCTGTTTGACCGTTCGTATCACGGCTTTGTGGTCGATTTTATCGACTTCTATGTCGGTGACTGGCACTTCGCGACTTTTAACATCGCCGACTGTGCCATCTGCATCGGCGCGGCGCTGGTGGTGCTGGAAGGTTTTCTCAGCCCGAACGGCAAACCGGCTAAACAGAAAGGGTAACTGATGACAGACTTAGTTCAGCGCGATAGCGCGTTGCTGGTGCATTTTACGCTGAAGCTGGAGGATGGCTCGACGGCCGAATCCACGCGCGCCAACGGCAAACCTGCGCTGTTCCGTCTGGGTGATGGCAGCCTGTCGGGCGCGCTGGAACAGCAGCTACTCGGACGTAAAGTGGGCGACAAGCACGCATTTACGCTGGAGCCGGAAGATGCGTTTGGCGGCACCAGCCCGGATCTGGTTCAGTACTTCTCACGTCGTGACTTTAACGATGCGGGCGAGCCGGAAGTCGGTGCCATCATGCTGTTCAGCGGCCGCGGCGGCAGCGAAATGCCTGGCGTGATCCGTGAAGTGTCCGGTGACTCGATAACCGTAGACTTCAACCATCCGCTGGCGGGCCAGCGCATTCAGTTTGACATTGAAGTGCTGGAGATTGATCCGGCGCTGGAGGCCAACGATGCAAATCCTGTTAGCTAACCCACGCGGTTTCTGCGCAGGCGTTGATCGCGCCATCAGCATCGTTGAGCGCGCGCTGGAGATGTACGGCGCGCCCATCTACGTGCGTCACGAAGTGGTGCATAACCGCTACGTGGTGAGTAGCTTGCGCGAACGTGGGGCGATCTTTATTGAAGAGATCGCTGAAGTGCCGGATAACGCCATTCTGATCTTCTCCGCGCACGGCGTATCGCAAGCGGTTCGCGCCGAAGCCAAAGCGCGTAACCTCACTATGCTGTTTGATGCGACCTGCCCGCTGGTGACCAAAGTGCATATGGAAGTGGCGCGCGCTAGCCGTAAAGGTGTTGAAGCGATTCTTATTGGTCACGCGGGGCATCCGGAAGTGGAAGGCACCATGGGCCAGTACAGCAATCCTAACGGCGGCATGTATCTGGTGGAATCGCCGGAAGATGTGTTCAAACTGAACGTCAAAGATGAGAGCAACCTGTGCTTTATGACGCAGACCACACTTTCAGTCGATGATACTTCGGACGTGATTGATGCACTGCGTCAGCGCTTCCCGGCGATTATCGGTCCACGTAAAGATGACATCTGCTACGCCACCACCAACCGTCAGGAAGCGGTACGCGTCTTAGCGCGTGATGCTGAAGTGGTGCTGGTAGTGGGATCAAAAAACTCCTCTAACTCGAACCGTCTGGCCGAACTGGCGCAGCGTGCTGGTAAGCTGGCGAAGCTGATTGATTCGGCTGATGACATCCAGGAAGAGTGGGTCAAAGACAAGCAGGTCATCGGCGTCACAGCGGGCGCTTCTGCTCCTGATATTCTGGTGCAACAGGTGATTCAGCGTCTGCGTGAGCTCGGCGGTGAAGCGGCGATTGAGCTGATTGGCCGTGAAGAGAACATCGTGTTTGAAGTACCAAAAGAGCTGCGCGTCGACGTGCGAAACGTGCAGTAAGCGGTTTACACCGCAGTAAAATCAGGCCGACATTGTTCGGCCTTTTCTTTGCCTGTCGCTGTAGAAAATCCTACTTCCAGCATGCGGGATTGCTTTTACTGATAATGTTTCGCGGCTGGCATAAAATTCTTATATCCCTTTATTATTGTGGCGTGACTGTTATCTGACCGTTAACCTGTTTACGCTTTACATGCATAGATTTGTATCAGGAATGAATAATTATGAGTGAAATCCGCATTGCTATCGTTGGTGCGCCGGGTCGCATGGGACGCAATTTGATTCAGGCCGTACAGCAGGCGGAAGGTGTTGCGCTTGGCGCAGCACTGGCGCGTAGCGGTTCGTCATTGCTGGGCGTAGATGCTGGCGAACTGGCGGGCATCGGCAAAACGGGCGTGATCGTCTCTGACGACCTGCAAAAGGTGGTTAACGACTTCGATGTCCTGATCGATTTCACCCGTCCGGAAGGCACGCTGGAGTATCTGGCATTTTGCCGACAGCACAGCAAAGCGATGGTGATCGGTACCACCGGTTTTGATGAAGCCGGTAAAGCGGCGATTCGCGCGGCTGCTGAAGAGATTGGCATCGTGTTCGCCGCTAACTTCAGCGTGGGCGTCAACCTGGTGCTAAATCTGCTGCAGCAGGCGGCGAAGGTGATGGGCGACTACGCGGACATTGAAATCGTTGAAGCGCACCATCGTCACAAAGTTGATGCACCATCAGGTACTGCGCTGGCGATGGGCGAAGCGATTGCCGATGCCATGAAGTGGAATCTGGATGAGCACGCGGTGTATACCCGTGAAGGTCATACCGGTGAGCGTAAAGCGCAAACCATCGGATTTGCTACCGTGCGCGCTGGTGATATCGTCGGCGAACATACCGCGATGTTTGCAGATATTGGTGAGCGCGTAGAGATTACCCATAAGGCTTCCAGCCGTATGACCTTTGCAAATGGTGCAGTTAAAGCGGCAAGCTGGTTAAAGAACAAGAAATCTGGCCTTTATGATATGCGTGATGTGCTGGATTTGTCGATGTTGTGAGTGTTGTGAACCATCGTGATGTGGTTATTTCAATTGGTAAGACTTTGATTGACGAGGGCAATGTGATCATTGCCCTTTATTTTATACGTAAATGACTGTTTTGCTATGTTATGGGTTCGAAATGCTTATTTATCGTAGTTAATGAGTGATTATCAGACTTGCGATGGCTAATTTTGACCGTTTGGTCAAAAATTAATGCGCGCCAGCACCAGTTTGCCATTATCGCCGTCAGGCAACCGATTATTTTTCCGAGTTATCTCACTCTTTTATCGCCTTTCACCGTTTTTAACATTCAGTTGCCCGAAATATACAAAAAAATAACCACATGTTGTAGACAAGGTGCGGGGCGATCATTAGAATGCGCGCAATTTGCCAAAATTCGAGTACTCAGGCGGGTTTTGCATTGATTCTGGTACTGCTTTTGAATTAATATGCAAATATTGTGACTGTTTATTCCCTGGAGGATGTTTTGATTAAGTCAGCGCTCTTGGTTCTGGAAGACGGAACCCAATTCCACGGTCGGGCCATCGGGGCTACGGGGTCGGCAGTGGGGGAAGTTGTTTTCAACACTTCAATGACCGGTTATCAAGAAATCCTCACTGATCCTTCCTATTCCCGCCAAATCGTTACCCTCACTTATCCCCATATCGGCAATGTTGGCGTTAACGCCGCCGATGAAGAATCCAGCCAAATCCATGCTCAAGGCCTCGTTATTCGCGATCTGCCGCTGATTACCAGCAACTTCCGCAGTGAAGAAAGTCTGGCAGCTTACCTGCAGCGCAATAACATCGTTGGCATCGCCGATATCGACACGCGCAAACTGACCCGTTTGCTCCGCGAGAAGGGTGCACAGAGCGGCTGCATTATTGCGGGTGATAATCCGGATGCCGCACTGGCGCTGCAGAAAGCGCAGGCGTTCCCAGGCTTGAAAGGCATGGATCTGGCGAAAGAAGTGACCACCGCGGAAACCTACGCGTGGCAGCAAGGTAGCTGGACACTGGAAGGTGACCTGCCGGAGCAGAAAACGGCGGAAGAGCTGCCGTTCCATGTGGTGGCGTACGATTACGGCGCTAAGCGCAACATCCTGCGTATGCTGGTGGATCGCGGCTGCCGCCTGACGGTCGTGCCGGCGCAAACTCCGGCGGAAGAGGTTCTGGCACTTAATCCAGACGGTATTTTCCTGTCGAACGGTCCTGGCGACCCGGAGCCATGCGACTACGCCATTAACGCCATTCAGGCGTTCCTGAAAACCGATGTTCCGGTATTCGGTATCTGCCTTGGGCACCAGCTGTTAGCGCTGGCGAGCGGTGCCAAAACCATCAAGATGAAACTCGGCCACCACGGCGGCAACCATCCGGTGAAGGATCTTGATAACAACACCGTGATGATCACCGCACAGAACCACGGTTTTGCGGTTGATGACAGCCAATTACCGGCCAATCTGCGCGTTACGCATGTGTCGCTGTTCGACCAAACCGTGCAGGGCATTCATCGCACTGACAAACCGGCCTTCAGCTTCCAGGGACACCCGGAAGCGAGCCCAGGCCCGCACGATGCGGCGCCACTGTTCGATCACTTTATCGAATTGATCAAAGCATACCGTTCTAACGCGAAGTAATCAGGAGCCCACGATGCCAAAACGTACAGACATAAAATCCATCCTGATTCTTGGTGCTGGCCCGATCGTTATCGGCCAGGCATGTGAATTTGACTACTCCGGTGCGCAGGCGTGTAAAGCGCTGCGTGAAGAGGGCTACCGCGTCATTCTGGTGAACTCGAACCCGGCAACCATTATGACCGACCCGGAAATGGCTGATGCGACCTATATCGAGCCGATTCACTGGGAAGTCGTACGCAAGATTATCGAAAAAGAGCGTCCGGATGCGGTGCTGCCAACCATGGGCGGCCAGACAGCGCTGAACTGTGCGCTGGAGCTGGAGCGTCAGGGCGTGCTGGCTGAGTTCGGCGTCACCATGATTGGTGCAACTGCCGATGCCATTGATAAAGCCGAAGATCGTCGTCGCTTCGACGTGGCGATGAAGAGCATTGGTCTGGGCACCGCTCGTTCCGGTATCGCGCATACCATGGAAGAAGCGCTGGCGGTGGCCGAAGACGTTGGCTTCCCGTGCATCATCCGCCCTTCCTTTACAATGGGCGGCACTGGCGGCGGTATCGCCTATAACCGCGAAGAGTTCGAAGAGATTTGCGAACGCGGTTTAGACTTGTCGCCAACCAATGAGCTGCTGATTGATGAGTCGCTGATTGGCTGGAAAGAGTACGAGATGGAAGTGGTACGTGATAAAAACGACAACTGCATCATCGTCTGCTCGATCGAAAACTTCGATGCAATGGGCATCCACACCGGTGACTCTATCACCGTGGCGCCCGCGCAAACTCTGACCGACAAAGAGTATCAAATCATGCGTAACGCCTCGCTGGCGGTACTGCGTGAAATCGGTGTCGAAACCGGTGGTTCGAACGTCCAGTTCTCGGTGAACCCGAAAGATGGCCGTATGATCGTCATCGAAATGAACCCACGCGTATCGCGTTCATCAGCGCTGGCTTCAAAAGCGACCGGCTTCCCGATTGCCAAAGTGGCGGCGAAACTGGCGGTGGGCTTTACCCTTGATGAGCTGATGAACGACATCACCGGCGGCTTAACGCCTGCGTCGTTCGAACCCTCTATCGACTACGTCGTTACCAAGATTCCTCGCTTCAACTTCGAGAAGTTCGCCGGTGCCAACGATCGTCTGACCACGCAGATGAAATCGGTCGGTGAAGTGATGGCGATTGGCCGCACGTTCCAGGAATCGATGCAGAAAGCGCTGCGCGGTCTGGAAGTCGGTGCCAACGGTTTCGACCCGAAAGTTAGCCTCGACGATCCAGAAGCGTTAACGCGCATTCGCCGCGAACTGAAAGATGCCGGTTCTGACCGTATCTGGTACATCGCCGATGCGTTCCGCGCCGGCATGTCAGTTGATGGTGTGTTCAACCTCACCAACATTGATCGCTGGTTCCTGGTGCAGATTGAAGAGCTGGTGCGTCTGGAAGAGCAGGTTGAACGCGAAGGTGTGAACTCGCTGAACGCGGAGTTCCTGCGCGCGCTGAAGCGTAAAGGCTTTGCTGATGTCCGTCTGGCCGCGCTGGCGGGCGTATCTGAGGGCGAAATCCGTAAGCTGCGTCAGCAATTTAACCTGCACCCGGTTTATAAACGCGTTGATACCTGCGCCGCTGAATTCGCCACCGACACCGCCTATATGTACTCAACCTACGAGGAAGAGTGCGAAGCCAATCCAAACCAGGATCGTGAAAAAATCATGATTCTGGGCGGCGGTCCAAACCGTATCGGCCAGGGCATCGAGTTTGATTACTGCTGCGTGCATGCGGCGCTGGCGCTGCGTGAAGACGGTTACGAGACCATCATGGTCAACTGTAACCCGGAAACCGTCTCAACCGACTACGACACCTCGGATCGCCTCTACTTCGAGCCGGTCACGCTGGAAGATGTGCTTGAAATCGTGCGTATCGAGAAGCCGAAAGGCGTCATCGTACAGTACGGCGGCCAGACGCCGCTGAAACTGGCACGCGCGCTGGAAGCGGCTGGCGTGCCGGTGATTGGTACCAGCCCGGACTCGATTGACCGTGCAGAAGACCGTGAGCGTTTCCAGCAGGCGGTTGATCGCCTGAGCCTGAAGCAGCCGGCTAACGCCACCGTTGCCACGCTGGAACAGGCCGTTGAGAAAGCAGCTGGGATCGGTTATCCGCTGGTGGTGCGTCCTTCTTATGTGCTGGGCGGCCGCGCGATGGAGATCGTTTACGACGAAATCGACCTGAAGCGTTACTTCCAGACGGCGGTGTCGGTCTCTAACGATGCGCCAGTGCTGCTGGATCGCTTCCTCGATGATGCGGTTGAAGTGGATGTCGATGCGATTTGCGACGGCGAGCGCGTGCTGATTGGCGGCATCATGGAGCACATCGAGCAGGCGGGCGTGCACTCCGGTGACTCCGCGTGTTCACTGCCGGCCTACACGCTGAGCACTGAAATCCAGAACGTGATGCGTCAGCAGGTGGAAAAACTGGCCTTCGAGCTGAACGTACGTGGCCTGATGAACGTGCAGTTCGCGGTGAAGGACAATGAAGTTTACCTGATTGAGGTGAATCCACGTGCCGCGCGTACCGTGCCGTTCGTGTCGAAAGCCACTGGCGTGGCGCTGGCGAAGGTTGCCGCGCGCGTGATGGCAGGTAAAACGCTGGCTGAGCAGGGCGTCACTAAAGAAGTGATTCCACCGTATTACTCGGTGAAAGAAGTGGTGCTGCCGTTCAACAAGTTCCCAGGCGTTGACCCGATTCTCGGCCCAGAGATGCGCTCTACCGGTGAAGTGATGGGCGTCGGTCGCACCTTCGCTGAAGCCTTCGCCAAAGCGATGCTGGGTGCCCAGAGCAACATGAAGAAAACCGGTCGCGCGTTGCTGTCAGTGCGTGAAGGCGATAAGAAACGTATCGTCGACCTGGCGGCAAAACTGCAGAAGTTTGGTTTCGAGCTGGATGCGACACACGGTACCGCTGTGGTGCTGGGCGAAGCGGGCATCAATCCACGTCTGGTAAACAAGGTGCATGAAGGTCGTCCGCACATTCAGGATCGCCTGAAGAATGGCGAATATACCTACATCGTCAACACCACGGCGGGACGTCAGGCGATTGAAGACTCCAAGCTGATTCGTCGTAGCGCGCTGCAGTACAAAGTGCATTACGACACCACGCTGAACGGCGGTTTTGCCACAGCGATGGCGCTGAACGCGGATCCGACAGAGCAGGTAATTTCGGTGCAGGAAATGCACGCGCAAATTAAAGGCTGATTCCAGCTGGCTACCCATTCACGGCTCCTGCGGGGGCCGTTTTTTTATCCTTTTACCAATGCCCGCATTTCCTTATCTGTAAAAATCCTATTGATTTGACATATGTTTTATCAGTTGATGCGGAAAGCGTTACACCTCGGAATATCCGCACAAAATTATAAATAAGATCCCAGTTAGCGCACCGTACTATTTCGCTCGCTCACCAATAGAGCGCTCACCTTAACTGGGATATAAAAAATGCAAATGCGTGCTTTCACTCTCAGCGCTATTGCTGCGTTACTCGCAGCGGCGCCACTCGCCAGCCAGGCGGAAATTACTTTACTCAAGCAGGATCCACAGGCGGGCGATGCGCTAAGCCGTCTCGACTTCAAAGTGGGCGGCAGTATTCGTCCGCAGTTCCAACATCAGAATGGCGTAAACGACAAATCGTACAAACGTAATGGCTACGACGGTGGCTCACGCTTCCGCTTCAGCGCCAATTATTACCTGTTCGACGACGTAAGCTGGGTCGGTTACTACGAGCTGGGCGTTAACTTCCCGGCCTGGTGGGGTTGGGACAATCATCATGCAGATGGTGCGAATAACACCTCGCGCCGCCAACTTTATACTGGCTTCAAAAGCGCTACCTTGGGTGAGCTCTACTTTGGTCAGCAGAACAGCGTTTACTACGATGTCGTAGGAGCGAAGACCGATATCTGGGATTACGACATGCTGGCGCAGGCGCCGGGCAATGGCATCAATGGTGATTACGATGGTTCTTACCGTTCGCGCAAAATGCTGAAGTACAAAAATACCTTCGGCGATGCGGATGTGTATGCGTCGTACCTGTTTGAAGATAATGAGTTCCTGCCAGGCAACGGCCTACGCTACAAGCGTAAAGGCGGCGGCTCGCTGGGTGTGAACTACCACATCACCAAAGACCTGGCGTGGGGAACCGCGTGGAACTATACCCGCGCCGATATCCGCAATCCAGGCAATGGCGACAGCAAACGCTATGACCAGAATATCTACGGTACCGCATTGAGCTGGACGCCGGATAACTGGACGCTGTCAGCCGGTGCGGGTTGGTATGAGAACTTCTCCCCAACCAAACGTAATACCGTTAACAATTACTTCGCGGATGACGCGTGGGGCATCGAATACTTTGCCGGCTACAAATTCCCAATTGGCCAGTATGCGGTGAAATCTATTCAGCCTTACTTCATGGGCGACCGTCTGGAGTTCGTCAACGGACGTGACTACAAGCGTATTGATAACGGCGTTGGTGTGAGTGCCCAGCTGGATTACGGCTTCCGTGTCGACTACGAATATGTCATCACCTCCAGCACCGACAAGTCACTGGGCAACGTGAACCTGGTGCGTCTACGCTACGATTTCTAAAGCGTTTCAACGGCTCCAGCGGGAGCCGTTTTCTTTTTTTGCACAGAGTGCGCTTTTCTTTACACTGCGATACCAATAACGCGACGTTTCGCGCCGAGTTGTGCCGCCTCGTCAGCAATTTCTGGCTCCTCGCCCCGCAATTGCCGGGAAAGTCGGTGTAAAACTCTGTCCAATAACAAAAGTGCGGTGGCATCGGAGCTTTACGCAAATAGCGGGGGCGGCCTATCGACGAAAGTTTCGCCTTTACGTATGATGGCGCCAATTTTTTCCAGTAGGTCTTTTAACATGATTAGTCTGATCGCGGCACTGGCAGCGGATCGCATTATTGGTATGGAAAACGCCATGCCATGGAACCTGCCAGCAGATTTGGCATGGTTCAAACGTAATACCTTGAATAAGCCGGTGATTATGGGTCGTCTGACCTTTGAATCGATTGGCCGCCCGCTTCCTGGACGCCTGAACATTGTGGTCAGCAGCCAGCCGGGCAACCACGAAGGCGTTACCTGGGTGACATCGCTGGAAGAGGCGGTAAAAGCGGCGGGTGATGTCGAAGAGATGATGGTGATTGGTGGTGGACGCGTTTACGAGCAGATGCTGGCTCGCGCGGATCGCCTCTACCTGACCCATATCGATGCGGAAGTGGAAGGGGATACGCAGTTCCCGGATTACGAACCGGACGAGTGGCAGTCAACCTTCAGCGAATTCCATGACGCCGATGAGCAGAACTCGCACAGCTACTGCTTCGAGATCCTGGATCGCCGCAAGTAACGTTGCCAGTGATGGCGACCCATAAAAAACCCCGCTTATGCGGGGTTTTTTATTTACGGCGTATCACTTAACGGTGGATGCGCACTCACCGCGCTTTCGGCCATTGCCTGTTCGCGATTGGATGCCTGTACGTAATACTGTTTGGTTTCCCAATGCAGCAGCGTCAATGTTCCACCCCAGCAGCAGCCGGTATCCAGACCAATCACATGTTCCGGTGTGCCTTTACCTTCCAGCGATGCCCAGTGACCAAAGATCTGCGTATAGTCGCTGTCGATTTTGCCCGGCACCTTAAACCACGGCTTGAGCGGCGGCGGCGCTGATTCAGGCGACTCTTTGCAGATCATATCCAGCTGGCCGTTCGGGAAGCAGAAGCGCATGCGCGTCAGCGCATTAGTGCTAAAGCGCAGTCGCGCCAGACCGCTGAGTTCCGGCGTCCAGTTGTTTGGCATGTCGCCATACATCGCATCCAGAAACAGCGGATAGCTGTCGCTGGAGAGCACCGCTTCCACTTCACGCGCGCACAGCTGCGCCGTCTCTAAATCCCATTGCGGCGTAATGCCCGCATGCGCCATCAACAGCTTCTTCTCTTCATCTACCTGCAACAGTGGCTGACGACGTAACCAGTTAATCAACTCATCGGCATCATCGGCTTCCAGCAGCGGCGTCAGGCGATCTTTCGGCTTGTTACGGCTGATACCGGCATACACCGCCAGTAAATGCAGGTCGTGATTACCCAGCACCAGGCGCACGCAATTTCCCAGCGATTTTACATAGCGCAGCACATCGAGCGAACCGGGGCCGCGCGCCACCAAATCGCCGGTAAGCCATAAGGTGTCCTGCTGCGGATCGAAGTCAACCTGCGCCAACAGCGCACGAAGCTCGTCATAACAGCCATGAACATCGCCAATCAGGTATGTACTCATTGTCAGTCCGATTAAAACGCGCCGCCCGGACGGGCCGGGCGGAGGAGGATTAGTGAATGTGGGTTTGCACCGCGAGTCGGAACACCGGAATCTCGACGTGGAACTCTTCGCCCGCATCGTCGATCATCACATAGTGGCCTTGCATGGTGCCCATCGGCGTCTCCAGAATCGCGCCGCTGGTGTACTGATACTCGCCGCCGGCCGCAATGTGCGGCTGTTCGCCGACCACGCCTTCACCTTGCACTTCAGTCTCGCGACCGTTGCCGTTGGTGATCAGCCAATAGCGGCTACGCAGCTGGACGTTGCTGCGCCCCAAATTGCGAATGGTGATGGTGTAGGCAAACACGTAGCGATCCTCGTCGGGCAAGGATTGCGACTCCACATACTGACTATGCACATGGATACAGACGCGGGCCAAATCACTCATGCACTCAACTCTCCGGAGTTTCTGCCTGATGCTTGCTCAACCAGTTTGCCAGTTGGCAATATTGCGCCACAGAGACGTTCTCTGCACGCAGCGAGGCATCGATTTCTAATTGATCCAGCGCACCAGCCGCAAAAATATGAGCCAGGCTGTTGCGCAGCGTTTTACGGCGTTTACCAAAGGCTTCCGTGGTGATACGGCTCAGCAGACGAATATCGCTGACCGGATACTGTGGCTGCATATACGGCACTAAACGCACCACGGCCGATTCCACTTTCGGTGCCGGCGTGAAGGATTCTGGTGGCACTTCGAGCACAGGAATAACCTGGCAATAGTACTGCGCCATCACGCTCAAACGACCGTAAGCTTTGCTGCCCGGACCGGCGACTAAACGATTCACCACTTCTTTCTGCAGCATAAAGTGCATATCTTTAATCGAACCAGTATAGCTGAAAAGGTGGAACATCAGCGGCGTCGAGATGTTGTAGGGCAGGTTGCCGAACACGCGCAGCGGCTGACCTTTCTCTTGCGCCAGCGCAGAGAAATCAAAGGTCATCGCATCCTGCTGGAAAATGGTCAGCTTAGGACCGAGGAACGGGTGCGTTTGCAGACGCGCAGCAAGGTCGCGGTCCAGCTCGACCACGGTCAGCTCATCCAGACGTTCGCCTACCGGCTCGGTTAATGCACCCAGGCCGGGGCCGATTTCCACGATAGCTTCACCTTTTTGCGGGTGAATGGCGGAGACAATGCTATCGATAATGTACTGATCGTTCAGGAAGTTCTGCCCGAAACGTTTACGGGCGTAATGCCCCTGATGGACGCGATTATTCATTACTGCTCTTGATCATAGTGATGGCGAGATTAAGCGCCGTGATAAAGCTGCCCGGTTCTGCCTGACCGAGACCGGCTAATTCAAGCGCGGTGCCGTGATCGACAGAAGTCCGGATAAAGGGCAGGCCAAGTGTGATATTCACCGCGCGGCCAAACCCCTGAAATTTTAGCACCGGCAAGCCCTGGTCGTGATACATCGCCAGAACCGCATCGGCATGTTGCAGGTATTTCGGCTGGAACAGCGTATCGGCTGGCAGAGGTCCGGTAAGTTGGATGCCTTGCTGGCGCAGTTCGTTAAGGGCCGGAATGATGGTATCAATCTCTTCACGGCCCATATGGCCGCTCTCGCCGGCATGCGGATTAAGGCCGCAGACGAAAATATGAGGATGCGGTAAACCAAACTTCTGCTGCAGATCCCGATGCAGAATGGTGATCACTTCATGCAGCGTGTCGCGGGTAATTGCGGCAGAAACATCTTTCAGCGGCAGATGTGTGGTAGCCAATGCCACACGCAACTCTTCTGTTGCCAGCATCATCACCACTACATCGCCACCGGCGCGATCGGCAAAAAATTCGGTATGACCGGTAAACGGAATGCCCGCATCGTTGATCACGCCTTTGTGCACCGGACCGGTAATCAGCGCGGCAAATTCGCCGTTCAGACAACCGTCACAGGCGCGCATCAGGGTTTCCAGCACGTAGTGACTGTTTGCGACGCAGAGTTCTCCTGCGGTCACTGGCTGAGCGGTATCGACCTGCAGCAGCGTAAGCGTGCCGGCCTGCTGCGGTTGTGCCGCAACGCCAGGTTGATAGTCACGCAGCGTCAGCGGCAAACCCAATAAAGCAGCGCGACGGCGCAAAAGCTCGCCGTCGCAGCAGACCACCAATTCAACCGGCCAGTTTTGCTGCGCCAGTTGCAGGGTGAGGTCGGGACCAATCCCGGCGGGTTCGCCGGGCGTGATCACCACACGATAATTACTGACCATTGTTATCCAGAATTTTCACGTAAGCACTGGCGCGCTGTTCCTGCATCCAGGTTTGCGCCTCTTCCGCGAATTTACGGTTGAACAGCATGCGATAGGCGCGCTCTTTCTGCGCGGCATCGGTCTTATCAACCTGACGCGTATCCAGCAACTGAATCAAGTGCCAGCCAAATGAGGAGTGAACCGGCTGGCTGACCTGGCCTTTCTGCAACTTCAGCAATGCATCGCGGAATGCCGGATCGTAAATCTCTGGAGATGCCCAGCCGAGATCGCCGCCCTGGTTAGCTGAACCCGGATCGTCGGAGAACTGTTTGGCCGCTGCGGCGAAGGTGGTTTTACCACTTTTAATATCCGCTGCAATCTGTTCGATTTTGGCCTGCGCCTGAGCGTCGGTCAGGATCGGTGACGGCTTCAGCAGAATGTGACGCGCATGCACCTCAGTCACAGAAATGCTTTTGCTTTCGCCACGCAGGTCGTTCACCTTCAGGATGTGGAAACCAACACCTGAACGGATTGGACCGACGATATCGCCTTTCTTCGCGGTGCTCAGCGCCTGCGAGAACAGCGTTGGCAGCTCTTCAATTTTGCCCCAACCCATGTTGCCGCCTTTCAGCGCCTGCGGATCGGCTGAGTAAGTCACGGCCAGCTTGCCAAAGTCGGCACCGCCTTTCAGCTGAGCAACCAGTTGGCGCGCCAGCGTTTCCTGATCGTCAACCTGCTGCTGCGTCGGGTTTTCTGACAGCGGCAGCAGAATCTGGCTGATATTCAGCTCAGTACCTTGCGTATTCTGCGCACCCACCTGCGTAGCCAGCGTATCCACTTCCTGCGGCAGGATAGTGACGCGGCGACGCACTTCGTTGTTACGCACTTCTGAAATCAGCATCTCTTTGCGGATTTGCGCACGGTAATCGTTGTAGTTCATACCGTCGTAGGCCAGACGGCTACGCAGCTGATCGAGGCTCATGCGGTTTTGGGCGGCAATGTTCTGAATTGCCTGATCCAGCTGCTGATCGGTAATCTGCACGCCCGCTCTTTCACCCATTTGCAGAATGATGGCATCCATGACCTGGCGTTCAAGGATCTGATGACGCAAGGTTTTGTCATCAGGGAGTTGCTGGTTTGCCTGCTGCGCCTGTGATTTCACGGTGCGCATCATGTTATCAACGTCACTTTCCAGTACCACGCCGTTGTTCACGACTGCGGCAACTTTATCAACCACTTGTGGGGCTGCGAACGCAGTGTTAGCGGTAATCGCTACACCAAGAATCAGCATTCTCCAGTTCTTCATACTTTATCCATTGTTGTTTCCGCACTGCGGGAGAGCCTGTCAAACATCACAACATCAGAAAGCGCGCTGGTAAGGGATGATGCCCTGACGCAGCATTTCGTTGGTGCCTAAGCCATAGTTAGAACTCAGACCACGCAGCTCAATGTTGAATGAGATTTGGTTGTCATACTTACTGTCGTTGTTTTCCCAACCGTTGATCTTGCGTTCGTAACCCAAACGAATGGCATAGCAGCACGAGCTGTACTGCAGGCCGACCAGCTGTTCAGCCGGACGACTATTGCGGGTATCGTAGTAATAACCGCCCACCAGTGACCAGGCATCCGCAATCGGCCAGCTGGCTGTCGCCCCCACCTGTGAAATCCCGTTTTTGTAGATTGGGTCAGTCACCAGGTTGGAGTTATTCAGCGCCTGCGCCACATATTCCGGGCTGCTGTAGCGATAGCTCAGCTGCACCATACGATCGGCATCCTGACGATACTCAACTACCGCATTGCCCTGCGCGACGTTATCGAGGCGGGTGTCATATTGCAGGCCGCCACGCGCCCCCCAGCGATCGCTGATTTTCCAGTACGTGTCGCCGGCCCAAACCAAGCTGCCGGTGTCATCTTCTTTGTTCGTCTGGTTTACGCCGGTACGAGACGGGGTAAACGAGTAGATTTGACCCACAGAAACGTTAAAACGTTCAACCAGATCGTTATCATAAATGCGCGTAGTTACCCCGGTCGCCACTTCATTTGCTGAAGCGATGCGATCCAGGCCGCTGTAGGTACGATCGCGGAACAGCCCGGTGTAGTCGGTTTGCAGCAACGTCGAGTCGTACGGATAGATATTGCTCTGGTTACGATAGGGGACGTAAAGGTACTGAACACGCGGTTCCAGCGTTTGCGTATAGCCTGGTTCCCAGTCCATATCGCGGTCAAACACCAGGCGGCCATCCACTTTGAACTGGGGCAGCGTGCGGTTAACGGAACCATCAAGGCGGCCGCTTGAGTTATAAGCGCCAGGGTTGCTGTTATAGCTATCAAGATTTTCTTGTTGATAGTGAGTAGCAAGGAACTTTGCTTCGGTGTCAAGGCTTGCCCAGCCGTTAGACAATGGCAGATTCAGTGTAGGTTCCACATGCAAACGCGTTGCTTCTGGCATGTTACTACTCACACTTGTGAACTTAACCGCTTGAGCATAAATTCGGCCATCGAACGGTCCAATATCGTTCTGATAGAAATTCAAATCGAGCTGTGGCTGCGCGCGATAGACTCTGCTGTTGCTCGTCTGACCGAATACCTGGAAATCTTTAGATGAAAGTGTCGCGTCCCAATTAGTATCGGCGTAACCAAAGCTAAACTTTTGCGTAGCATAACCGTCGGTTGAGCTGTAGTACTTGGACTCCAAATCGTTGAAATAATACGGATCGCTAACTTTGGTGTAATTAGCATTAAAGCGCCAATGCTGATCGTAAACGCCGGCGTGTTGCCAATAGAACAACCAGCGATCGTCATTCGTATCGTTTTGGACTGAAGGGCGAGACGATTTATCGCTGTCGTACTGCTTATCTGACTGCAGATAATCCAGCTCCATCAAGCCTGCGCCAAACACCGTCAAATAGCGGAATTCGTTCTGCAGCTGCAGACCGCGTTTTTCCATATAGTGCGGCGTGATGGTGGCATCGGCCTGCGGCGCGATGTTCCAGTAATATGGCAGCATGAATTCGAAGCCGTTATTACTGCCGTATTTCGCATTCGGGATCAGGAAACCGGAGCGGCGGCGATCGCCAATCGGTAGCTGTAAATAAGGGCTGTAGAATACCGGCACATTGCCGAGCTTAAAGCGGGCGTTCCAGATTTCCGCGACTTCTTCTTCGCGGTCCTGAATCACTTCGGAACCGACAACGCTCCAGCTGTTGGAACCCGGCAAACAAGAGGTAAAGCTGCCGTTTTCTAGAATGGTGTAGCGATTGTTACCGCGCAGTTTCATCTGATCGGCATCGCCGCGGCCCTGACGGCCAACCATCTGATAATCACCGTTCCACACGTTGGTGTCTTTGGTGTTCAGATTTGACCAGGCTTTCGGACCTTTGAGGATGACCTGATTGTCGTCATAGTGCACATTACCCAGCGCATCCACGGTACGAACCGGCGTGGTTTGTCCTTCCTGCTGACGTTGATGCAGCTGCACTTCGTCGGAACGCAGGCGGCTATTGCCTTGCTGTACATCGACGTTACCGGTGAACACCGCATCATCCGGATAGTTGCCTTTGGCGGAATCAGAATGGATGGTGACCGGCAGCGAGTTGGTGTCGCCATTGACCAGCGGGCGGTTGTAACTCGGCACGCCCAGCATGCACTGCGACATCAGATCGTCGGCGAGTGATGACTGGCTATAAAGCGCTGCACCAATCATGGTAGCCAGCAAGGTAGGTATACGTTTTTTCATACGCGGTTTCGATAATTCCATGAAAACTGGCATCATGCCGACAATCCGGTCAGAGACTAACTTACTGCCCGGCGTTGCGCCAGTGTTAATCCTTGTCTGTCCGCGTTGCCGTTAGGCGCTGAGATAAATGACAGGTATGATAATGCAATTTTCAGCCGCAAGCATGGCGAATTGAGGAGTTTATGCGCTACTGGGGAAAAGTAATTGGTCTGGCGCTTGGGATATTTTCCGGGGCAGGCTTTTGGGGCATTGTACTGGGTCTGATCATTGGTCACATGTTTGACAAAGTGCGCAGCGTAAAAGGACAGGGCTATTTCGCCAATAACCAGGCGCGTCAGACGCTGTTTTTCAGTACCACATTCCAGGTGATGGGCCATTTGACCAAATCAAAAGGGCGCGTCACCGAAGCGGATATCCAGATTGCTTCCTTATTCATGGATCGCATGCAGCTGCATGGCGATGCGCGCACTGCCGCGCAGCGTGCGTTCCGTGAAGGTAAACAGAGCGACTATCCGCTGCGCAGTAAACTGCGCGAGCTGCGCAGCGCCTGCTTTGGCCGGTTTGATCTGATTCGGATGTTTCTGGAAATCCAAATCCAGGCCGCCTTCGCCGATGGTTCACTGCATCCCAACGAACGCCAGGTGCTGTATGTGATTGCCGAAGAGCTGGGTATTTCACGCGCACAGTTCGATCAGTTCCTGCGCATGATGGAAGGCGGTCAGCAGTTTGGTGGCGGCGGTTCTTCCCGCGGCGGCGCCTATCAGCAGGCGCAACGCGGTCCTACGCTGGAAGATGCCTGTAGCGTGCTGGGCGTGAAAAGCAGCGATGATGGCACCACCATCAAGCGCGCGTACCGTAAGCTGATGAGCGAACATCATCCTGACAAGCTGGTGGCGAAAGGTTTACCGCCGGAAATGATGGAGATGGCGAAGCAGAAAGCGCAGGAGATTCAGGCGGCTTACGATCTGATTCGTAAGGAGAAAGGGTTTAAATAATTTTATTGCTGTCCCCCATCCCGGCCTTCCCCCGCAAACGGGGGAAGGAGATACTGCCACATGCAGCTTCATCACTAACATGTAGCAACATCTTCCTCCCCCATTTATGGGGGAGGACCGAGGTGGGGGGCAGCAAGCACGGAGCGAGGAGGGGGACTGCAAGCACGGACCGAGGAGGGGCAGCATCTCCAACACTAAAATCCCGCCGGCTGCCTGAACGTCATGCTATTGCCAAACGCCGGATGGGTGATCGTCAGCGACTCCGCATGCAACTGCAAACGCGACGCCATCGCCAGCGCCTCATCATGTGCATAAAAGCGGTCGCCAAGAATCGGATGCCCCAGCGCCAGCAGATGCACACGCAGCTGGTGTGAGCGTCCGGTAATTGGCTTAAGCTTGACGCGCGCACTGTTCGTGGCTTCATACTCCAGCACCTGATATTCGGTCTGCGCCGCTTTGCCGTTCTCGAAACACACCATCTGCTTCGGCCGATTCGGCCAGTCGCAAATCAGCGGCAGATCGATCAAACCCTCTTCTGCCGCCGGATGGCCCCACACGCGCGCCACATAGTATTTGGAAGGCTCGCGCTCACGGAACTGGCGCTTGAGCTCACGCTCAGCCGCTTTATTCAGGGCCACGACGATCACGCCGCTGGTTGCCATATCGAGACGGTGCACCGATTCCGCCTGTGGGAAATCACGCTGGATGCGCGTCATCACGCTATCCTTGTGCTCTTCGAGACGGCCCGGCACCGACAGCAACCCGCTCGGTTTATTCACCACCATAATGTGCTCGTCCTGATACAGAATATGCAGCCAGGGTTCGAGCGGCGGGTTGTAAGCTTCCATCAGCATGATGTCGCGGTCCTGAACATTATTGGTGCGTGACAACGATCAGACGCAGCGCATCGAGACGCCAGCCTGCATCGCCCAGGCTTTCCAATACCTGTTCGCGATTGCTTTCCAGCGCTTCAACCTCGTCATCACGGATGTTGGGGTTAACCGCGCGCAGCGCTTCGAGACGTGACAGCTCAGCACCGAGTTTCTCTTCGGCTTCCACTTTCGCTGCCGCGATAATCGCCTGCGCTTCCGGAACGATCGCTTTTTCGGCCTGGGTCAGAATCTCATGCACATCTTGCTGCACCGCATTCACCAGCTTGCTGCCGGTATGGCGATTCACCGCATTCAGCTGACGGTTAAAGCTTTCAAACTCCACTTTGCCTGCCAGATTGTTCCCGGCGCGATCCATCAGCAAACGTACCGGCGTTGGCGGCAGGAAGCGGGTGAGCTGCAGGCTTTTCGGCGCTTGCGCTTCAACCACATAGATCATCTCGACCAGCAGCGTCCCGACCGGCAGCGCCTTGTTCTTCAGCAGCGACAGCGCACAGCTACCGGTATCGCCCGAAAGAATCAGGTCGAGGCCGTTGAGGATCAGCGGATGTTCCCAGGTAATAAACTGGGTATCTTCACGCGACAGCGCCTGGTTACGGTTAAAGGTCACGGTGCAACCCTCTTCCGGCAGGCCAGGGAAATCAGGCACCAGCATGTGATCGGACGGCGTCAGCACGATCAGGCTATCGCTGCGGTCTTCCTGATTGATGCCGACGATATCGAACAGGTTCAGCGCAAAGTTAACCAGATCGGTATCGTTGTCCTGCTCGCCGATGGCATTTGCCAGCTCCTGAGCGGCTTCACCGCCGTTGGAGTTCAGTTCCAGTAAGCGATCGCGTCCCTGTTCCAGCTGTGCTTTCAGCGCATCGTGCTGCTTGCGGCTTGCGCTGATGAACTCATCGAGTCCCTGCGGATTTTCCGGCGCGGCAAGATATTCAATCAGCTGATTATACTCGTTGTCATAAATGGCGCGGCCAGTTGGGCAGGTGTGTTCGAACGCATCCAACCCTTCGTGATACCAGCGCAGCAGCACCGCCTGCGCGGTTTTTTCCAGCCACGGCACCAGAATCTGGATGTCATGCATCTGGCCGATACGATCGAGACGCCCGATACGCTGCTCCAGCAGATCCGGGTTAAACGGCAGATCGAACATAACCAAACGGCTGGCGAACTGGAAGTTACGGCCTTCAGAACCGATTTCGGAACACAGCAACACCTGCGCGCCATCCTCTTCGGAGGCGAAGAAGGCTGCTGCGCGGTCGCGTTCGATAATCGACAAGCCTTCGTGGAACACGGCGGCACGGATGCCTTCGCGCTCACGCAGCACCTGCTCCAGCTGCAGCGCGGTGGCGGCTTTGGCGCAGATCACCAGCACTTTCTCTTTGCGGTTGCTGGTGAGGTAACCCATCAGCCACTCAACGCGCGGATCGAAGTTCCACCATGTGCCGCTATCGCCTTCAAATTCCTGATAAATCTGCTCGGGATACAGCATGTCACGCGCGCGCTCTTCTGCGCTTTTGCGCGTGCCCATGATGCCGGAGACTTTAATCGCGGTTTGATACTGCGCGGGCAGCGGCAGACGAATCTGGTGCAGCTCGCGTTTCGGGAAGCCTTTCACGCCGTTACGGGTGTTACGGAACAGCACGCGGCTGGTGCCGTGGCGATCCATTAGCATCGAGACCAGCTCTTTACGCGCGTCTTCTTTGCCATCGCGATCGCTGTTCGCCACTTGCAGCAGCGGCTCGATATCCTGTTCACCGATCAGATCGTTAATCAGGTTCATCTCATCTTTGCTGATGGCGTGGTCGGCCAGCAGCGAGCTCACCGCATCGGCCACCGGACGATAATGCTGCTGCTCTTCGACAAACTGGCCGAAATCGTGGAAACGATTTGGGTCGAGCAGACGCAGACGCGCAAAGTGGCTCTCTAAGCCCAGCTGTTCTGGCGTGGCAGTCAGCAGCAGTACGCCAGCGGTTTTCTCTGCCAGCTGCTCGATAACCTGATATTCGCGGCTTGGTGCGTCTTCGCTCCATGCCAGATGGTGCGCTTCATCAACCACCAGCAGATCCCACTCGGCATCGGCCAGCAGCTCAAGACGCTGCTTGTTACGGCGTACAAAATCGAGCGAACAGATAATCAGCTGCTCGGTTTCAAAGGCATTGTCGCTGTCGTGCTGCGCTTCGGTGTAGCGATCGTCATCAAACAGCGCAAAGCGCAGGTTAAAGCGACGCAGCATTTCCACCAGCCACTGATGTTGCAGCGTTTCCGGCACCACAATCAGCACGCGCTCGGCACGACCGGCCAGCAGCTGTTGCTGGATGATCATCCCGGCTTCAATGGTTTTACCCAAGCCCACTTCATCCGCCAGCAGCACGCGCGGCGCGTGGCGACGGCCGACATCGTGAGCGATGTGCAGCTGATGCGGAATCAAATTGGTGCGCATCCCGCGCAGGCCGCTGATCGGCAGGCGGTATTGCTCGCTGTGGTATTTGCGTGCGCGGAAACGCAGCGCAAAACGGTCCATGCGGTCGAGCTGACCGGCGAACAGGCGATCCTGCGGCTTGCTGAACACCAGTTTGCTGTCCAGCATCACTTCGCGCATGACGACGCCCGCTTCTTCGGTGTCGAGACGTGTGCCGATGTAAGTCATTAAATCGTTTTCGTTGCGGACTTCATCGACGGTCATCTGCCAGCCTTCGTGGCTGGTGATGGTGTCACCCGGATTGAAAATCACACGAGTGACCGGAGAATCGTTTCGGGCATACAGGCGGTTTTCGCCGGTTGCCGGAAAAAGCATGGTGATCATGCGCGTATCGAGCGCGACCACCGTGCCCAATCCCAGTTCACTTTCCGTATCACTAATCCAGCGCTGACCCAGTGTAAAAACCATATATTTTTTGCTCGACTCTCTGACATGCCATAAAGAAGTTCACCTGTACTCAGGCAATACCCAACCGCCAAACGGGTGTTTGGTCAGATTGTGAGTGCGGTGAGAATCAGGAAGGGCGCTATGGTACTGGATGGCAAGGCATTCGTCACCTGTCAAAAAAGCCCCAGCTGCCCAGTAATGAGTGTAGCAAAGTCGTCACCGACGAACGGCAAAATGCCGTCAGCCACCGGCTGCAGCTGTTTGGTGACGTAATGATCGTAGTCGAGGGGCGTATTGCGCGCCTCGAGCGGTTCCGGTCCGGCCGTGGCCATCACATAGCGGATCGAGCCACCGTTTTGATACTGCAGCGGGCGCTGCAGCTTGCGATTTTGCTCATCGGCGAGACGCGCAGCGCGCACATGTGGCGGCACATTGCGCTCGTAATCTTTCAGCGCGCGCCGCAGGCGTTTTTTATACACCAGCTGATCGTCGAGTTCACCGTTCAGCAGCTGCGCCACCGTTTCGCGAATGTAATCCTGCCACGGCTCGCCACGGAAAATACGGCCATACAGATTTTGCTGGAACTGCTGCGCCAGCGGCGTCCAGTCGGTGCGCACTGATTCGAGGCCTTTAAACACCAGCCGCTCGCCGCCCTCGCTGCGAATCATCCCGGCATAGCGCTTTTTGCTGCCCTGTTCGGCGCCGCGAATGGTAGGCATCAGGAAACGGCTGAAGTGCGTTTCATACTCCAGCTCCAGCGCGCTCTCCAGCCCATAAGTTGATTGCAGATGCTGCCGCCACCAGCCGTTAACCTGTTCAGCGAGATGACGACCAATCGCCGTCGCCTCCGCTTCACTGTGCGCGCCTTTCAGCCAGACGAAGGTGGAATCGGTATCGCCGTAAATCACATCAAAGCCTTCCGCTTCAATCAGCTCGCGCGTTTGCTGCATGATGGCGTGGCCGCGTAGGGTGATGGATGACGCGAGGCGCGGATCGAAGAAGCGGCAGGCGCTGGTGCCGAGCACGCCATAAAAAGCATTCATGATGATTTTCAGCGCCTGCGACAGCGGTTTGTTGTTGTCGCGCTTGGCGGCTTCACGCCCTTGCCAAATCTGCTCGACAATCGCCGGTAAACAGTGGGTCTCACGGGAAAAGCGCGCATTGCGGAAGCCGGGCACGGAATCGGCGTCATCCGGGTGCGCCAGGCCTTCCACCAAACCCACCGGATCGATAAGGAAGGTGCGAATAATTGAGGGATAGAGGCTTTTGTAATCCAGCACCAGCACCGAATCGTACAGGCCGGGCCGCGAATCCATCACGTAACCGCCGGGGCTGGCTTCCGGCGCCACTTCGCCGAGATTCGGCGCCACGAAACCGGCGCGGTGCATGCGCGGGATATAGAGATGACCAAAGGCCGCCACCGAACCGCCGTGACGATCCACCGCTAAACCATTTACCGTGGCGCGTTCCAGCAGGAACGGCATGATGGCGGTGTGCTGGAAGATGCGCGTCACCAGCTCGCAATCCTTGAGATTATATTTCGCCAGCGCCGGTTTATCGTTGGCAAAGCGCCAGTTGATCTCTTCCATGCGATCCCACGGATTATTGATGGCCTTGCCTTCACCGAGCAGCTGGCGCGAGACCGCTTCGAGGCTGAACGACGGGAAATCCCAAAACGCGGATTTGAGCGCGTCGATACCATCAATAATTAAGCGGCCCGTTGCCTGCGCGAAGAACACACCAGGTTTGAAGCCGTGCTCGCGCCACTCCAGCGCCTGCTTCTGACGCCCTAAACGCAGCGGAATGCCGTAGCGATCGGCGTGTTTCTGCAGTACGCGCAGATCGAACTGCACTACATTCCAGCCAATAATCACATCCGGTTCATGCCGCTCGAACCATGCGTTGAGCTGCTCAAGCAGCTGCGGGCGGCTATCAACATAGATCAGTTCAAAATCGAGCGTGCTGGCATCGCCGTTAGGCGGACCGAGCATGTAAACCTGGCGCTGGCCGCAGCCTTCCAGCCCGATACAGTAGAGCTCACCGTGCTGCGTGGTTTCGATATCCAGCGATACCCATTTCAGCTGCGGACGGTAATCAGGATGCGGTTTCAGACGCGCGTTGACCACGCTGTCACCGCGTGTTTCACCGCTAAACCACACCGGCGCGGTGATAAAGCGCTCCATCAAATAGCGTTCGGGTGGCCGAATATCCGCTTCATACACCGGAATGCCGTTTTCACGCAGGCGCTTTTCCAGATTTTGCAGCTGGCGATTGCTGCGGCAATAGAGGCCAAACACCGGACGACGACGGAAATCCTTCAGCTCCAGCGTTTGCAGGCGCGTATGACGTTCGTCGCGAATCAGCGCTTCGGTTGGCGTGCGAAACTCTTCAGGCACAAACGCCACGGATTCCTGGGCAGGCAGCACCAGCCGCTGCGGGCCGCTGTCGGTGGCCAGCCACAGCACCACTTCGCTGCCGGTCGGCGTATCTCGCCAATGTCGGGTAAGCAGAAAACCTGCGCGCGGATCGGTCACGTGAACTCCAGAGAATGAATTGCATTGAGTATAACATGGATGTTTATACAGTGTCCTGCAGGCGAAATTGTCACCACTTTGTCAACATCGTTCTACAATTCTTGCCTTGACGACCATGTGTATGCTCTGGACAATCCAGCCTCTATATTCCGCAGAGGATATTTATGGAAGCCTGGATTCAACACCTGTTTTCGCAATCGCTGGAGTACGCGCTGATCGCTGTGGCGCTGGTGACCTTCCTTGAGTCGCTGGCCTTCGTGGGATTGCTGTTGCCGGGCACGGTATTAATGGCCAGCCTTGGGGCGCTGGTCGGAAGCGGACAAATTGGTCTTTACCCTGCGTGGGCGGCCGGATTCGTTGGCTGTTTAATCGGCGATTGGGTCTCTTACGGCATCGGCTGGAAGTTTCAGGGGCCGCTGCATCGCTGGAAATATCTGAAAAAGTACAAGGGTTTGCTGGATAAAACCGAGCATGCGCTGCATCAACACAGCATGTTCACCATTCTGGTGGGGCGATTTGTCGGCCCGACGCGTCCGCTGATTCCGCTAGCAGCGGGCATGCTGGAGTTGCCGGTGCGCAAATTCCTGCCGCCTAACCTGATTGGCTGCATTCTCTGGCCGCCCGCGTATTTGATGCCGGGCATTCTGGCGGGCGTGGCAATTGATGTACCACAGGCCGCGCAGGGCGGCAGCTTTAAATGGCTGCTGTTGCTGGTGGCGCTGCTGCTGTGGATCGGTGGCTGGTTGCTGTGGCGCTGGTCGCGCAGCGGTAAAACGGTGGATTGGGCGACAAAGTATCTGCCTGCATCGCGTCTGCGCTGGTTGGCACCGCTGATGGCGGCGATTGGCCTGGGCGCGTTTATCGCAATCCAGTTCCATCCGATGATGCCAATCTTCCGCCACCTGCTGTGGAAAGTTTTCTTCGCTTAACGCGCTGTCACGCCAAGGATGGCGGCCGCGGCACTTTCACCGCGCACCAAACTCTCTGTACTGCCATCCCAATAGATGCGCCCGTCGACGATCACCAAACTGCGCGGCGCAATCTGCTGAGCATCTTCCAGGCTGTGCGACACCATCAACAAGGTGATGTTGCGGTTTTCGCATACCGAACGTACCAGCTGCAGCATCTCGTTGCGCAGCGCCGGATCCAGCGCTGAGAAGGGTTCATCCAGCAGCAAAATCGGTTGATTGCGCAGCAGGCAACGCGCCAATGCCACGCGCTGACGCTGTCCACCGGAAAGCTGACCAGGCAAACGCGTGAGCATCGCCTGCAAGCCGGTTTGCTCGGCGATATCCACCACTTGCTGCTGCTGTTCGCGCGTCAATTTCAGGCCCGGATGTAAGCCCAACGCCATGTTTTGCTGCACCGTGAGATGCGGAAACAGATTGTTCTCCTGGAACAGCATGGAAACCGGGCGCGCCGACGGCACGCTGTGGGTATGATCAACGCCGTTCATCATCAGCGCGCCTTGATTGATCGGCAAAAAGCCGCCAATCAGACTCAGCAAGGTACTTTTCCCCGCGCCGCTCGGACCGAGGATCGCCAGACGTTCACCCGCCTGCGCCGCAAAACTGAAGCGCATCGGCAGATGCTGATAAAGGTAAGTAAGGTTATTCAGTGTCAGCATGGCGACCCGGTAATTTTTCCATCAGAGTAAAAAGTAGTAAGCAGAGCAGCAGCAGCAGGAGTGCGGTGACGGCACCGTCCGCACCGCGATAGGCGCCAATCTGTTGGAACAGATAGAAGGGCAGCGTGCGGAAATCGGCGCTGCCAAACAACGCGACGACGCCAAAATCGCCAATCGACAGCACGCAGGCAAACGCCAGCGCCTGAGCAATCGGGCGTTTCAGCGCGCGCAGCTCAATCAGCCGCAAGCGGTTGAAACCGGAGATGCCGAGTGAAGCGCAGAGCTGGCTGTAACGGGCGTTGATATCGCGCATCGGATTCTCCAGCACTTTCATCGCATAAGGAATGGCGATCAGGGCGTTAGTGAAGATCACCAAACCATCGGCGCGCTGCGGCAACCCCACGGTGGCGTTGAACAGCAGAAAGAAACCGCTCGCCAGTACAATGCCCGGCATCGCCAGAATCAGCATGCCGCTCATCTCCATCGCCTGCGCGGCGACTCTGTTCTGGCGCTGCCGCAGTTCGCGGCTGCTCCACAGCAGCATCATGGTCAGCAGCACGCAGAGCACGCCGGCGCCTACGGCAATACGCAGCGAGGTAAAGGTGGCTTGCCACAGCGCCGCTTGTTGCAGCGCACCGGCAACGCCGCCGCGCAAACCATCGACGATTACTGCCGCCAGCGGCGGTAACAGCAGCAGCAGCGCCAGGCCAATCAGCACCGTATCGCTGATGCGCGCCTGCCATGAATCCTGCGGATCGCGCCAGCCGCGAATGCTCTGGCTGCCAGTGGGAATGGCTTTGCTAAAGCGCAGGCTCAGCATTACCAGCAGCAAACAGCAAGCGAGCTGTAACAGCGCCAGCAGCGCCGCGCGGCCCGGATCGTAATCGAAATTTAGCGCCTGATAGATCGCCAGTTCCAGCGTGGTCGCTTGTGGTCCGCCGCCCAGCGCCAGCACCGTGGCGAAGCTGGCGAAACAGAGCATAAAGATCAGTGCCGCCGTCGGCAGAATCTGACGGCGCAGCCACGGCCACTCCAGCAAGCGAAACAGATTCCAGCCGCGCAGGCCAAGCTGGGCGGCGACCTGGCGCTGCTCGCCGGGAATGCTCTCCAGCGCCTGTAACAGCAGGCGCGTCGCCAGCGGCAGGTTAAAGAAGACGTGCGCCAGCAGAATGCCCTGCAGGCCATACGGCGAAAAGTGGTAGTCAAAGCCGATGGTCGCGCACAGTTGTGCCAGCCAGCCGCTGCGACCGTACACGCTGAGCAAGCCAAACACCGCCACCAGCACCGGCAGCACCAGCGTCATGGCGCACAGACGTAGCAACAGATTGCGTCCCGGAAAACGGCGGCGGTAGAGCGCGCGCGCCAGCAGGATCGCGGGCAGCACCGAAAGCAGCGCCGACAGCAGCGCCTGCTCAAACGAGAACAGCAGCACATGATGCAAATAGCTGTCGTCGAGCAGCGCGCGCCAGTCGGTGGCCGGAGCGACCATCACCAAGGCGCCAAACGCCAGCAGCGCCACCGCGCACAGCAACAGCGCGATGGCGCTACCGGGAATCAACCAGCCGGGCATTAACGGCTAACGGCGCGTTGCCATGCGCTGATCCACGCGGCGCGATGGTCGGCGACTTCGGCTGACGTGAATTGCAACGCCTTCGCGGGCACCTGCAGCGCTTGATAACCGGCTGGCAGATCGCTTTTGATCACCGGATACATCCAGTTGCCGGTGGGAATGGTCTGCTGGAAGGCCGGAGAAACCATAAACTGCATGAACTGCTGCGCCAGCTTGGGCTGTTTACTGCTGGCGAGCTGCGCGGCGACTTCCACCTGTAAATAGTGGCCTTCGCTGAATTCGGCCGCGGCGTAGTTCTCTTTCTTCTCTTCGATAATGTGATAAGCCGGAGACGTGGTGTAGCTCAACACCAGATCGCCTTCACCTTTCAGGAACAGGCCGTAAGCTTCGCTCCAGCCTTTAGTGACGGTAACGGTTTTTTGCGCCAGCTTCTGCCACGCATCAGCTGCGTTATCGCCATACACTTTTTGCATCCACAGCAGCAGGCCAAGACCCGGCGTGCTGGTGCGCGGATCTTCATAAATCACGCGCCATTTTTCCGGGCTTTCGACCAGCTCTTTCAGGCTTTTCGGCGGGTTCTTCAGTTTGTTTTTATCGTAGACGAAAGCGAAGTAGCCATAATCGAACGGGATAAAGGTTTGATTGTTCCAGCCATCCGGCAGTTTTAGGCTGCGGGTATCGACGCTGCTGTTGGCAAACAAGCCGGTTTTCTCCGCTGCCTGCACCAGATTGTTATCCAGCCCCAGCACTACATCGGCTTTGCTGTTTTTGCCTTCCATGCGCACGCGATTGAGCAGCGATACACCATCTTCCAGCGCCACATACTTCAATTCGCAGTCGCACTGCGCTTCAAAGGCTTTTTTTACCGCCGGACCGGGGCCCCAATCGGCAGAGAACGAATCGTAGGTGTAGACGGTCAGAACCGGTTTAGCAGCGAAAGCCGGAGCCGTAACCAGCAGCAACATAGGCAGAACTTTGTTTAACACTTTGCGCTCCTTGAGGAGAAGAGATGTTGAGTCGCAAAGGATCTGAGGCGTGAGGCATCTCAAATCCCTACGCCGGTATTAGCCGGATCAGGTTCGACGGGTTTCTCTCAGCCCTGATATCAAGGCACCCCGTTGAGAACGGCTCATTCTAGACATTTATATGACAGCGCGAAAGGATCACAGCTCCGGTGGTGCAAACCAGGCTGATTTGAAGTCAAACCAGCCGAGCGTATTCAGCCGCACGCCGCGCATACTGCGTTGCCCTTCCAGTAGCAGCCAGTGATGGAACAGCGGATGCAGATAGTCGCGGTCGATCAGCTGTTTGCTCCATTCCGCCAGCGGTAACGCTTTCTGCCGCCAGCGCGCGGCATCGGCTTGCCAGTCAATCGGAATGCAGTGATGCATCAACGGCAACTCGAACAGTTGCGCGAACAGCGCGTACTCCAGCGGCAGGGTAAAGTTGACGCTGCCAAGCCAGATATCACTTTCACCTTCGCCCTCGAACCACGCTTCGTAGCTCACGACACGAGTAATTAGCTCAACACCTTGCTGCGCCAGCAGCGGTCGCAGCGCGTTAGCAATACCTTCATGCTCAACGTGATGGCTGTACCAGCTCAGCGTCAGCTGAGTTAAGCCTGCCGGTTTATCGGCGGAGGTGAGATCGCGGCGATGGTGCCAGCGCGGCAGCAAGCCATAAGCTGGGAACCAGTAACGCTGATAGCCGACGCCAGCATGATTCAGTAAGGCGATGGGATTAAACAGATAGCTTACCCAGCGGCGGAAATGGGCATCGCGACCCAACTCGGAGCGCTGATCGTACAGCAGGAAGTAGCAGCCTTCTTCCAGACGACTCTCTTCCGATTTTTCATCGGCGGTTTCGCCCTGCAATTTAACCCCGGCATACACCAGCTCGTCGCTGATCTCCGGCAGCACCCAAATCGACACATCGTCAATCAGCGCGCGATAGCCAAAGTAATCATCAAAGGCGGCGATTTTCAGCTGCGTTTGCTGATTGCGCACCACGCTGTACGGACCGGTGCCAAGCGGCTGGCGGGCAAACTGGCGCAGCGTTGGCCATTCGCGCGGCAGGATCATCGCGCTGACGCTGGCCAGCAGCCACGGCAACCAATCGTCCGGCTGGCTCAGATGGATATCCAGCGTCCAGGGCGCGGGCGAATCCAGTTTACTGATGTGAGAAAACAGCGGCTGGCTGCGCACGCGCTCCAGCGAAGCAATCACATCCGCCATTTCCAGTTCACGGCCATGATGAAAACGAATCGCCGGGCGCAGGAAGAAACGCCACTGCAGCGGCGAGGTTTGCTGCCAGTGATGGGCGATATCGGGTTCGATTTCCCCCTTTTCCTCATTTATGCGCATCAGGCCGTTGAAAATTTGTCGTGCCAGATGGGTTTCCGAGCGGCGCAGCGGCGAACCGGGCAGCAAATTGGGCAGCGGGCGATAATAGAGCACGCGCAGGATGTGTTTACCCTGGCGGAAGCTGCGGCCTAAATGTGCCGCAATCATCTGGCGCACCTGGTTTTTATCGCCCACCAGCTGCACTAACTGTTCGATACGATCTTGTTCCAGCAGATCCTCGGCGCGCTGCTGCTGGAGCGCCAAGCCGGTGTAGCAAAAACTCAGCATTGAGCGCTTGCCACGTCCCGCTTCTGCCTGCCAAATCAGCCAGCCTTGGCTTTGCATGGCGTTGAGCAGGTTACGCATATGGCGACGTGAGCAGTGCAGCAGATCGGCCAGCTCGCTGAGCGTGGTTTCCTGATCCTGCCCCTGACAGCTTTGCCATAGGCGGATAAATTGCTGCTGCAGACGTGAAGAGGACATAAAAGGGGAACTCCTTGTCAGAATCGCTCAGTTTTTCCTGCCTCATATTAGAGGCATACTGCCCGGCAATGGAAGAGCGGGAGGCATTCAGTAATGAATGGCGCTCTGCCAGCGGTTCCGCCGACGTGGAACCCCCTTTCTGAGTAGGGTGCATTTTCACCGCCAGCAGCGCTTTATCTGCTGGCTTTTTTCGTTTTACTGTAGAATCTTCTACCCTCATTTCTCTACCTTTTTTATTCGCAAAGGGATTTCTGCATGAAATCGCTGTTAACGCGTCAACGTCGCATCAATCCGGTCTACCTCTCGTTTATGGCGGTGTCGTTTATGACCGGCGTGGCCGGTGCACTACAGGCGCCGACGCTGAGCCTGTTTCTGACGCGCGAAGTACAGGTAAGTCCGTTCTGGGTCGGCTTGTTCTTTACCATCAATGCGATCGCGGGGATTGTGGTCAGCCTGCTGATGGCGAAACGCTCCGATAATCAGGGCGATCGCCGCAACCTGATTCTGTTTTGCTGCCTGATGGCCACGCTGAATGCGCTGCTGTTTGCCTTCAATCGCCACTATTTAACGCTGGTGACGCTGGGCGTGTTTTTGTCGGCGCTGGCCAGCGTGTCGATTCCGCAGGTGTTCGCCCTCGCGCGTGAATATGCCGATCATTCGGCGCGTGAAGTGGTGATGTTCAGCTCGGTGATGCGTGCGCAGCTGTCGCTGGCGTGGGTGATCGGGCCACCGCTGTCGTTTGCGCTGGCGCTTAATTACGGTTTTGTGACGCTGTTTTGCGTGGCGGCGGGGATTTTCCTGCTAAGCATGCTGCTGATCTGGCGCACCTTGCCCTCGGTGCCGCGCGTGGTGGTCTCGCCTGAAGAGGTGCTGACGCAGCTGAGCCCGTGGAAGGACAGTCAGGTGCGGTTACTGTTTATCGCCTCGGTCACCATGTGGGCATGCAACACCATGTATATCATTGATATGCCGCTGTATATCAGTACCACGCTTGGCCTGCCGGAGAAGCTGGCGGGCTTGCTGATGGGCACCGCCGCCGGGCTGGAGATTCCTATTATGCTGCTGGCCGGGCATTACGCGCGGCGCACCGGCAAACGCAACCTGATGTTGCTGGCGCTGGTGGCGGCGATTGTGTTTTATCTCGGATTGGTGATGTTCCAGTCGCGGACAGCGTTGATGGTGCTGCAACTGTTTAATGCCGCGTTTGTTGGCATCATCGCCGGAATTGGCATGTTGTGGTTCCAGGATTTAATGCCGGGCCGCGCAGGTGCGGCGACGACGCTGTTCACCACCTCAATCTCCACCGGCATGATTATCGCTGGCATCATTCAGGGCACCATGAGTGAACGCTTTGGTCATGAGTCGGTTTACTGGCTGGCGTTGGGGCTGGCGGTGCTGGCGTTGGGATTGGCGTCGCGCGTGCGGGATGTGGTTGATAGATAGCAAAGAGAAGGGCGACAGGATGTCGCCCTTGTTGCCTCAGCGTAAGAACGCGGGCTGATTGGTCTCGTAGCTGGAGATAGACGCTTCGTGTTGCAGCGTCAGGCCAATGCTGTCGAGGCCGTTGATCATGCAGTGACGGCGGAAGCTGTCGATTTCGAAGCTATAAGTCTTATCGCCTGCGGTTACAGTTTGCGCTTCCAGATCCACGGTGAAGGTAATGCCCGGCTGCGCGGCAACCAGTTTGAACATCTCATCCACTTCTTCATCGCTCAGCTTCACCGGCAGCAGCTGGTTGTTAAAGCTGTTGCCGTAGAAAATGTCGGCGAAGCTTGGCGCAATCACCACATGGAAGCCGAAGTCGGTCAGCGCCCACGGCGCGTGCTCACGCGATGAACCACAGCCAAAGTTCTCACGCGCCAGCAAAATGCTGGTGCCTTTGAACTCCGGTTTGTTCAGGACAAAGCTGGCGGTTGGCACGGTGCCCGCATCATCTTCAAAACGCCAGTCGTGGAACAGATGCGCGCCAAAACCGGTGCGCGTCACTTTCTGCAGGAACTGCTTTGGAATAATGGCATCAGTATCGACGTTGGCCGCATCCAATGGCGCCACAATGCCGGTATGTTGAGTAAATTTGTTCGCCATGGCTTACGCTCCCTGAGTCAATTCACGAATGTCGGCAAAGCGACCGGTTACGGCAGCCGCAGCAGCCATTGCCGGGCTCACCAGGTGAGTACGTCCACCGCGGCCCTGACGGCCTTCAAAGTTACGGTTGCTGGTTGATGCGCAACGTTCGCCTGGATTGAGGCGGTCGTTGTTCATGGCCAGACACATGGAGCAACCCGGTAAACGCCATTCAAAACCGGCTTCGAGGAAGATTTTGTCCAGACCTTCGGCTTCGGCTTGTGCTTTTACCGGACCCGAACCTGGCACCACCATCGCCACCACGCCCGGCGCCACTTTACGGCCTTTGGCAATCGCAGCAGCGGCGCGCAAATCTTCAATACGTGAGTTGGTGCAGGAACCGATAAACACTTTATCGATCGCCACGTCAGTCAGTTTGATGCCGGGCTGCAGATCCATGTAAGCCAGCGCTTTCTCTGCTGAGGCGCGCTCAACCGGATCGGCAAAGGATTGTGGATTCGGGATCGCCTGATCTACCGCCATTACCTGGCCTGGATTGGTGCCCCAGGTCACTTGCGGAGCGATATCTTCCGCGTGCAGCGTGACGATGCTGTCGAATTTGGCATCGCTGTCAGACTTCAGCGTGCGCCAGTAAGCGACCGCTTGTTCCCACTGCTCGCCCTTCGGCGAGAACTGCTTGTCTTTCAAATAATTGAAAGTGGTGTCGTCTGGCGCGACCAGGCCCGCTTTGGCGCCCATTTCAATCGCCATATTACACAGCGTCATGCGGCCTTCCATGCTCAGCGCTTCGATCGCTGGGCCACAGAATTCGACAACGTGACCGGTACCGCCAGCGCTGCCGGTTTTACCGATAATGGCCAACACAATGTCTTTGGCGGTAATGCCTGGCGCCGCTTCGCCCAGCACTTCAATCTTCATGGTCTTCGCGCGGCCCTGTTTCAGGGTTTGCGTGGCAAACACGTGCTCAACTTCGGAAGTACCGATACCGAATGCCAGCGAACCAAACGCGCCGTGCGTGGCGGTGTGGGAATCACCGCAGACGATGGTCATGCCCGGCAACGTCATACCTTGCTCTGGCCCAATGACGTGCACGATGCCCTGGAATGGGTGATTCAGGTCATACAGCTGAATGCCGAACTCAGCACAGTTTTTCATCAGCTCTTGCATCTGGATACGCGCCATCTCGCCAGACGCATTGATGTCTTTGGTCTGCGTCGAAACGTTGTGATCCATGGTGGCGAAGGTTTTCGATGGCTGACGCACTTTGCGCCCGTGCGCACGCAGACCATCAAAGGCCTGCGGCGACGTCACTTCATGGATCAGATGGCGATCAATATAGAGTAACGGCGTTTCGTTCGGGGTTTCGTTAACGACATGTGCATCAAATAACTTCTGATATAAGCTTTTCATTTTATTATTTTTCCTCGGCGATGAAACCGGCAATGATGCTGCCCATCTCATCTGTGCTCACGGCTTTGCCGTCACCGGCCAAATCACGGGTGCGATAACCCGCTTCCAGCGCACGGCTCACGGCGCGTTCAATGCTTGCGGCGGCTTCATCCGCATTCAGGCTGTAACGCAACAGCAGTGACAGCGACAGAATCTGCGCAATCGGGTTAGCGATGTTCTGACCGGCGATATCCGGTGCGGAACCGCCCGCTGGCTCAAACAGGCCAAAACCTTCTTCATTCAGGCTGGCGGAAGGCAGCAAGCCCATCGAACCGGTAATCATCGCGCATTCGTCTGACAGGATGTCGCCAAACAGGTTAGAACACAGCAGCACGTCAAACTGTGATGGATCTTTAATCAGCTGCATGGTGGCGTTATCGATGTACATGTGGCTCAACTGCACATCCGGATAATCTTTTGCCACTTCGTTCACAATTTCGCGCCACATGACGGAAGTCTGCAAAACGTTGGCTTTGTCAATTGAGGTGACGATGTTGCGGCGCTTACGCGCGGATTCAAACGCGATACGCGCGATGCGCTCGATTTCGAAACGATGATAAACCTCAGTATCGAAAGCGCGCTCGTGCGGGCCGCTGCCTTCGCGGCCTTTCGGCTGACCGAAGTAGATGCCGCCGGTCAGTTCACGCACGCACAGGATGTCGAAACCGCGTCCGGCGATATCGCTACGCAGCGGGCAGAACGCTTCCAGGCCTTTATACAGCGCAGCAGGGCGCAGGTTGCTGAACAGCTTGAAGTGCTTACGCAGCGGCAACAGCGCACCGCGCTCGGGTTGCTGCGCAGGTGGCAGATGTTCCCATTTCGGGCCACCTACGGAGCCAAACAGAATTGCATCTGCCTGCTCTGCGCCAGCAACGGTAGCCGGTGGCAGCGGTTCACCATGACGATCGATGGCGATACCGCCAACATCATATTCGCTGGTGGTGATACGCATGTCGAAACGCGTACGAATTGCATCGAGAACTTTCATGGCCTGCGCCATCACTTCCGGACCAATTCCGTCGCCTGGCAATACCGCGATATGAGAAGACTTAGACATAGTTACACCGTTTCCTTCTGATCTTTAAATTTACGCTGCAGTTCTTTTTCCACCTGCTTAGCACGCCAAATATTGTTCAACGCGTTCACCATCGCTTTCGCCGATGATTCGACGATATCGGTCGCCAGGCCAACGCCGTGGAATTTACGACCGTTGTAGTTGACCACGATATCGACCTGACCCAGCGCGTTCTCGCCGTGGCCTTTCGCCGTCAGCTTGTAGTTAATCAGCTCAGCTTCAAAGCCGGTGATGCGGTTGATTGCCTGATAGACCGCATCAACCGGACCGTTACCGGTTGCGGCGTCGGCTTTGGTCTCTTCACCGCAGCCCAACTGCACGGAGGCCGTTGCGGTTACGCTGGAGCCGGTCTGCACGTTGAATTCGTTGAGCTCGAAATATTCTGGCTCTTCGTTCTGCTTGTTGATAAAGGCCAACGCTTCCAGGTCGTAATCGAACACCTGACCTTTCTTGTCGGCCAGCTTCAGGAAGGCGTCGTACAACGTGTCGAGGTTGTAATCGGACTCTTTGTAACCCATCTCTTCCATGCGGTGTTTCACCGCAGCGCGGCCAGAACGGGAAGTCAGGTTCAGCTGGATTTTGTGCAGGCCGATAGATTCTGGCGTCAGAATTTCGTAGTTTTCGCGATTCTTCAGCACGCCGTCCTGGTGAATACCGGAAGAGTGGGCGAAGGCGTTAGAACCGACCACCGCTTTGTTGGCTGGAATCGGCATGTTGCAGATTTGGCTCACGGTTTGGCTGGTGCGGTAGATTTCCTGATGATTGATGTTGGTGTGGACGTTCATGATCTGCTGGCGGGTTTTGATCGCCATAATCACTTCTTCCAGCGCACAGTTACCGGCGCGTTCGCCTAAACCGTTCAGCGTACCTTCAACCTGACGCGCACCGGCCAATACCGCAGCGATGGCGTTGCCGGTCGCCATACCCAAATCGTCGTGGGTGTGAACCGACAAGATGGCTTTATCGATATTTGGAACGCGTGCCACCAGTTGGCCAATGATGTTGGCGTATTCGCCTGGCAAGGTGTAGCCGACGGTGTCCGGAATGTTGATGGTGGTTGCACCGGCATTGATCGCGGCTTCAACCATGCGGCACAAATCGTCGATTGGCGTACGCCCGCCATCTTCACAGGAAAACTCAACGTCGTCGGTGTAGTTGCGGGCGCGTTTGATCATGTGCACTGCGCGTTCAATCACTTCTGGCAATGTGCTTCGCAATTTGGTGGCGATGTGCATCGGCGAAGTCGCGATGAAGGTGTGAATACGGAACGCTTCAGCCACACGCAGTGATTCGTATGCGGCGTCAATGTCCTTCTCAACGCAGCGTGCCAGTCCGCAGACGCGGCTGTTTTTAATGGTACGAGCGATGGTTTGTACGGATTCAAAATCGCCTGGAGAGGAAACGGGGAAGCCCACTTCCATTACATCCACGCCCATACGTTCCAACGCCAGAGCGATTTGCAGTTTTTCTTTAACACTCAGGCTGGCCTGTAAAGCCTGTTCGCCATCACGCAGAGTGGTATCGAAAATAATAACTTGCTGGCTCATCGTAATCTTCCTTATGCATTAACTTTGCCGGTGCTACGAGCATAAAAAAACCCGCGCATTGGCGCGGGTTTCTTAAACTTCTGCAGGTTCGAATCAGTTGTTGATTCCGCCCACGAGTCTACCGCGCAAACTGGATGCGTTTAGTAGTAGACCGAGTAGGCGGAAAGAATGAAACATGAGTCAAACCTCGTAAATTGAGTGCTGCACATATTGGTACTGGAATTGACGTGTGAAGTCAACCTTAAGTGCAAGGGTATTTCCATGAAGTCATAAGGGCGATGTGCTGTGATTTTTCGGCTGCGCAGAGCAATGACATTAATTAGCAACAGAATAAGTGAATCCATCCACTTAAAAAAATCGTTTAGAAAATAGAATTTATTTTAAATATTTGATAATTAACATCTTAAGTTGATAATGCGCATTGCTGATAAAACAAGATTAGGCTTGTTGTTAAGAAGAATATGATGTGATCAGGCCGTTTTATAGATAATCACGCCAGAAAGTAATTATCACAAAAGATTGTGGACTGAGTGGTCAGGCAATATGAAAATCATATTTCTTAGAACACGCTGCAAATAATCTATAAACCAGCATTTTCCTCTGTGGTTATGACGAAGCATTAGTTTAATCCTCGCAGGCAATAATCACGCATCAGTGCCTTTATTGCCGGATCGGGCGCGACGTGGCGTCCTGGCGTTTGCAGGGCGGGTTGTCTGCGGTTATGGTAATCGACCTACTCTCATATAATTAACTCAAGTAGATTCCCTGTACCTGGAAGGTGGACAGAACGCCGCCTTCTGAGCATAAACATAAGGTTTTGATCTTAATTGGCGATCGGGGGCCGGATATCAGTGGCGTGCGGGAAACGCGAACGTCAGTGGATTCAGTCCCTCAAGCCTGGAGGCAGAAAATGGAGATGTTGTCAGGAGCCGAAATGGTCGTCCGTTCGTTAATCGATCAGGGCGTTAAGCAGGTATTCGGTTATCCGGGCGGAGCGGTGCTCGATATTTACGATGCGCTGCAAACGGTCGGTGGTATTGACCACGTATTGGTCCGTCATGAACAAGGCGCGGTGCATATGGCCGATGGCCTTGCGCGTGCGACCGGTGAAGTGGGCGTGGTGCTAGTGACTTCCGGTCCGGGCGCCACCAACGCGATTACCGGTATTGCAACCGCCTATATGGATTCGATCCCGATGGTAATTCTGTCGGGTCAGGTGCCTTCGTCACTGATTGGTTACGATGCGTTCCAGGAGTGCGACATGGTCGGCATCTCCCGCCCGGTGGTGAAGCACAGCTTCCTGGTGAAAAACGCCGAAGAGATCCCAACCGTGTTGAAAAAGGCCTTCTGGCTGGCAGCAAGCGGTCGGCCGGGACCGGTGGTGATCGATCTGCCAAAAGATATCCTGAATCCCGCCAACAAGCTGCCGTACGTCTGGCCGGAAACGGTGAGCATGCGCTCATACAATCCGACCATTCAGGGCCATAAAGGACAGATCAAGCGCGCGCTGCAAACGTTACTGGCAGCACACAAGCCGGTGATTTACGCCGGCGGCGGCGCGATTATGTCGGGCTGCGAAGCCGAGCTGCTGCAGCTAGCAGAGCAACTGAATATTCCGGTAACGACCTCGCTGATGGGCTTGGGCGTGTTCCCTGGCACACATCGTCAGTGCGTCGGCATGCTGGGGATGCACGGCACTTACGAAGCCAACATGACCATGCACAATGCCGATCTGATTTTCGGTATTGGCGTGCGCTTCGACGACCGCACCACCAACAATCTGGCGAAGTACTGCCCGAACGCCACCATCATGCATATCGATGTCGATCCGACGTCGATCTCCAAAACGGTCAGCGCCGACATTCCAATCGTTGGCGATGCGAAGCAGACGCTGGCACAGATGTTAGAGCTGCTGGCGCAAAGCGATGCGAAGCAGGAACTTGATAGCCTGCGCGACTGGTGGCAGACCATTGAAGGCTGGCGCGGTCGCAAGTGCCTGGAATTCGATCGTACCAGCGACAAAATCAAACCGCAGGCAGTCATCGAGACCATCTGTCGTTTGACCAAAGGCGAAGCTTACGTGACGTCTGACGTTGGTCAGCATCAGATGTTTGCCGCACTTTACTACCAGTTCGACAAGCCGCGTCGCTGGATCAACTCCGGCGGCTTAGGCACCATGGGCTTCGGCTTGCCTGCAGCGTTAGGCGTGAAGATGGCGCTGCCGGATGAGACGGTTATCTGCGTGACCGGCGATGGCAGTATCCAGATGAACATTCAGGAGCTGTCGACCGCGTTGCAGTACGATTTACCGGTGCTGGTATTGAACCTCAACAACGGCTTCCTCGGCATGGTTAAGCAGTGGCAGGACATGATTTACTCGGGCCGCCACTCGCAGTCCTACATGCAATCGCTGCCTGACTTCGTGCGTCTGGCCGAAGCGTATGGGCATGTGGGCATTTCCATTGCGCATCCGGCGGAGCTGGAAGAGAAGCTGCAGCTGGCACTGGATACGCTGGCGAAAGGCCGTCTGGTGTTTGTCGATGTAAACATTGACGGCAGCGAGCACGTTTACCCGATGCAAATTCGTGGTGGTTCGATGGATGAGATGTGGCTGAGCAAAACGGAGAGGACTTAATTATGCGTCGTATTTTATCGGTTCTGCTGGAAAACGAATCCGGCGCATTGTCCCGCGTAGTGGGGCTGTTCTCTCAACGTGGCTATAACATCGAAAGCCTGACTGTGGCACCGACCGATGATCCCACCTTGTCACGCATGACCATTCAAACGGTCGGCGATGCGAAAGTGCTGGAGCAGATTGAGAAGCAGCTGCACAAGCTGGTGGACGTGTTACGTGTCAGCGAGCTGGGTCAGGGCGCTTACGTTGAGCGTGAGATCATGCTGGTGAAAATCCAGGCCAGCGGTTACGGCCGTGAAGAAGTGAAGCGTAGCGCGGAAATTTTCCGTGGGCAGATTATCGATGTCACGCCAACGCTTTACACGGTTCAGCTGGCAGGCACCAGCGATAAACTCGATGCGTTTCTCAACACCGTGCGTGACGTGGCAGAAATTGTCGAAGTGGCGCGCTCAGGAATTGTGGGTGTGTCGCGCGGCGATCGCGTGATGCGTTAATCACCCAAAGTAACGATTTCATCTGATTCTAACCCGGCGAAATGCCGGGTTTTTTTATTTTATGCGCTTAACCAGGATGCGAGAGAAAAGCGGTTGCTCGGCGTAGTGTTCTGCGGTTAGATGTTACAAATGTTTTACCCATAGCTACTCTGCGGATATTTTCGTCAGCGCTGGCTTATCAGAATTAAGGTGTCACCGTGAAACTGGATGAAATTGCGCGCCTGGCAGGCGTGTCGCGCACCACGGCCAGCTATGTAATTAATGGCAAAGCGCGGCAGTATCGTGTCAGCGAAAAAACCGTCGAAAAAGTGATGGCGGTGGTGCGTGAACACAACTATCACCCCAATGCCGTCGCGGCTGGGCTGCGCGCCGGGCGCACACGTTCGATTGGCCTCGTGATCCCCGATCTGGAAAACACCAGTTACACGCGCATTGCGAATTATCTGGAGCGTCAGGCGCGTCAGCGCGGCTATCAGCTGCTGATTGCCTGCTCAGAAGATCAGCCAGACAACGAAATGCGCTGCATCGAGCATCTGTTGCAGCGCCAGGTTGATGCCATCATTGTTTCAACCTCACTGCCACCAGAGCATCCGTTCTATCAGCGTTGGATCAACGATCCGTTACCGATTATCGCGCTGGACCGTGCGCTGGATCGTGAACACTTTACCAGCGTAGTGGGTGCCGATCAGGATGATGCGCAGGCGCTGGCGGCTGAATTGCGTCAGCTACCGGTGAAAAATGTGCTGTTCCTCGGCGCGCTGCCTGAGTTGTCGGTCAGCTTCCTGCGTGAGTTAGGTTTCCGCGATGCGTGGAAAGATGATGAGCGGCCAATTGATTACATCTACTGCAACAGTTTCGATCGGGCCGCCGCTGCCGCGCTATTTGAGAAGTACCTCGAAGATCATCCGATGCCGGAGGCACTTTTCACTACGTCGTTTGGGCTACTGCAGGGCGTAATGGACATTACGCTGAAGCGTGATGGTCGCCTGCCGACGGATTTAGCGATCGCCACCTTTGGCGACCATGAATTGCTGGATTTCCTCGAGTGCCCGGTGCTGGCGGTGGGGCAACGTCATCGCGACGTGGCTGAGCGCGTGCTGGAACTGGTGTTAGCCTCGCTAGATGAACCACGTAAACCCAAGCCGGGTTTAACCCGTATTCGTCGCAATTTATTCCGCCGCGGACAATTAAGTCGCCGCTCTAAATGAAATGCTGGGCAGTTCGCTGCCCAGCATTTATTAATCCTGTAGATATTTTCTGAGAACCTTACGGCGTAAATAAGCGTAAATAATCGCCACTCCAGCTAACAATTTAACCTTACTGACTTTTCTTAATTGTTTACATGTTCATCAGTGAGGCGTGGCAGAGCTGGCGCGATGATGCTGGGCTTCCTTTCAGAAATCCCCTAAAATGCCGCCGCTGTCGCAGATTGCGGGGCAATTATACTTTTGCGCCGAAGCGCTTTATTTTTCGCCATTTATCCTCGTGCGGAAATTTTTATTCAATTATTCATCAGGTTAATTTTTTATTTTGCGAATCCATGTCGATTAATTCCCTCATTGATTAATTTCACCCGATGTAAATAGTGATATTCACTTGCCGTTGCGGCTTGACAAGGATTTCATCGGCTCCGTAAACTCGTTTCGTGGTAAAAAGTGGGATAAAGTGGTGAAAACGGGTGATTGAGGGGTAAGGCTGGCATGTTCCGTGGAGCAACGTTGGTCAATCTCGACAGCAAAGGACGATTAGCAGTACCAACGCGCTATCGTGAATTGCTTGTCGCAGAGTCTCAGGGGCAAATGGTATGCACCATTGACCTCCACCAGCCATGCCTGCTGCTTTATACCCTGCCCGAATGGGAAATCATTGAGAAAAAGCTGTCTCGCTTATCCAGCATGAATCCTGCCGAGCGTCGCGTACAGCGACTGCTGTTGGGACATGCCAGTGAATGCCAGATGGATAATGCGGGTCGTTTGTTGTTGGCGAACACGTTACGTCAACATGCCGGCCTGACCAAAGAAGTGATGCTGGTTGGACAGTTCAATAAGTTTGAGCTGTGGGATGAACAGACCTGGTATCAACAAGTTAAGGATGATATTGACACAGAACAGTCGGCTCAGGAGCCTTTATCTGAGCGGTTGCAGGACTTGTCGCTATAGCTATGCAGGAAAATTTCAAACACACCACAGTGCTGCTGGATGAGGCGGTAAACGGCCTCAATATCAGGGAAGACGGCATTTATATTGATGGCACTTTTGGTCGCGGCGGTCACTCGCGCTTAATCCTTTCGCAGCTTGGTGAGAAAGGGCAACTGATAGCGATTGATCGCGATCCGCAAGCGATAGCCGCAGCCGCTGAGATAAACGATCCGCGCTTCTCGATCGTCCACGGGCCGTTTTCGGCTTTGGCGGAATACGTCGAAGAGCGTGGATTGACCGGCAAGATCGATGGCGTTCTCCTCGATCTGGGCGTCTCTTCTCCGCAACTGGATGATGCTGAACGTGGCTTCTCCTTTATGCGTGATGGGCCACTGGATATGCGTATGGATCCAACACGCGGGCAATCGGCCGCCGAATGGCTGATGAGCGCAGAGGAGGCGGATATCGCTTTCGTGATCAAGACCTACGGTGAAGAGCGTTTCGGTAAACGGATTGCGCGCGCCATCGTAGAGCGTAACCGCGACCAGCCGATGACACGCACCAAAGAGCTGGCGACGGTGATTGCCGCCGCAATGCCCGTCAAAGACAAATTTAAGCACCCGGCAACGCGTACTTTCCAGGCGATTCGTATCTGGATCAACAGTGAGCTGGAAGAGATCGATACCGCGCTGAAAGGGGCCTTGTCGGTTCTCGCGCCAGGCGGCAGGTTGTCGATCATCAGCTTCCACTCACTGGAAGATCGCTTAGTGAAGCGTTTTATGCGCGATCAGAGCCGCGGTCCTCAGGTGCCAGCAGGCATTCCGATGACGGAGTCGCAGCTTAAAGCCTTAGGCGGCCGTGAGCTGAAAACGCTGGGCAAATTGATTCCTGGCGAAGCCGAAGTGAACGAAAACCCACGTGCGCGCAGTTCGGTGTTGCGTATCGCGGAGCGAACGGCCTCATGATTGGCAACGAGCGCCACAGCTTACCCGGTGTCATTGGTGGGGACTTGCTGCGATTTGGCAAGATCCCGCTGTTGCTGTTGATCGCGGTGTTGGTGTCCTCGGTAATGGTCGTGACCACCACGCATAAGACGCGCCTGTTAACGGCGCAGCGTGAACAGCTGGTGCTGGAGCGTGATGCGCTCGATATCGAATGGCGCAACCTGATTCTTGAAGAGAACGCACTGGGCGATCACAGCCGTGTAGAGCGGATAGCAACCGATAAACTGCAAATGCAGCATGTAGATCCTTCGCAGGAAAATATTGTGGTGCAGAAATAAGGAATCGCAGAACTCAATGAGTGGCGCAGGCAAAACGCTGAAGTTAAAAAAACAAGAAGATAAGGCCAGCTTTGTAAGCTGGCGCTTTGCGTTACTGTGCGGGTGCATTTTACTGGCGCTGGGCGGACTGCTGTCGCGCGTAGCGTGGCTGCAGGTGATCAACCCTGACAAGCTGGTGAAAGAGGGCGATTTGCGTTCGCTGCGCGTGCAATCGGTGCCAACCGCGCGCGGTATGATTAGCGATCGTGCCGGTCGTCCGTTGGCGGTGAGCGTGCCGGTGAATGCGATCTGGGCCGATCCGAAAGAGCTGACCGAACACGGCGGCGTCTCGCTGGATAGTCGCTGGAAAGCGCTGTCGGATGCCTTATCGATCCCGCTCGATCAACTTGCTGCACGTATCAATGCCAACCCGAAAGGGCGCTTTGTCTATCTGGCGCGTCAGGTGAATCCAGCGATTGGCGAGTATGTGAAAAAGCTTAAGCTGCCGGGCATCTATCTGCGTGAAGAGTCGCGCCGCTACTATCCGGCGGGCCAGGTGACTGCGCACCTGATTGGTTTTACCAACATTGATGGCCAGGGCATTGAAGGCATCGAAAAAAGCTTCGACAAATGGCTGACCGGCGCACCGGGTGAACGTACGGTGCGTAAAGACCGCAACGGCCGCGTCATTGAAGATATCTCCTCGGTAGATAGCCGCGCCGCGCACAACCTGACGCTGAGCATTGATGAACGTCTGCAGGCGCTGGTGTACCGCGAACTGAATAATGCCGTGGCGTTCAACAAAGCCGAATCAGGCACCGCGGTGCTGGTGGATGTAAACACCGGCGAAGTGCTGGCGATGGCGAACAGCCCCGCTTACAACCCGAATAATCTCAGCAACACGCCGAAAGACGTGATGCGTAACCGCGCTATTACCGACATCTTCGAGCCAGGTTCCACCGTGAAACCGATGGTGGTGATGACGGCTTTGCAGCGCGGTGTGGTGAAAGAGAACAGCGTACTGAATACCGTGCCGTACCGCGTCAATGGTCATGAGATCAAAGACGTGGCGCGCTACAACGAATTGACCCTTACCGGGGTTTTACAGAAGTCGAGTAACGTCGGGGTTTCACGTTTGGCGTTAGCGATGCCCTCCTCAGCACTTGTAGATACTTACGCGCGCTTTGGACTGGGTAAACCGACCAATTTGGGGCTGGTCGGGGAAAGTAGTGGCTTATACCCTCAAAAACAACGGTGGTCTGACATAGAGAGGGCCACCTTCTCTTTCGGCTACGGGCTAATGGTAACGCCGTTACAGTTAGCGCGAGTCTACGCAACCATTGGCAGCTACGGCATCAATCGCCCGCTGTCGATCACCAAAGTTGACCCGCCAGTGGCGGGTGAACGCGTTTTCCAGGAAGACCTGGTGAAAACGGTGATGCACATGATGGAAAGCGTTGCGTTGCCTGGCGGTGGTGGGGTTAAAGCCGCCATCAAGGGCTATCGCATTGCCATCAAAACCGGTACCGCCAAGAAAGTTGGACCGGATGGACGTTACGTCAACAAATACATTGCTTATACCGCAGGCGTTGCGCCTGCCAGCCGTCCTCGTTTTGCGCTGGTGGTGGTGATCAACGATCCCCAGGCCGGTAAATATTATGGTGGTGCGGTTTCAGCACCGGTGTTTGGCGCCATCATGGGCGGCGTATTGCGTACCATGAATATCGAACCTGATGCGCTGCCAACAGTTGATAAGAACGAGTTGGTGAAGAATAGAAGTGAGGAATCAAGTGACAGATCGTAACCTGCGCGACTTACTGGCCCCGTGGGTGCCGGGTGCGCCGGCGCGTCCACTCCGTGACATGACACTAGATAGCCGCGCGGCGGCTTCTGGCGATCTGTTTATCGCCGTGGCGGGTCATCATGCTGATGGACGTCGTTTTATTCCGCAGGCTATTGCACAAGGCGTAGCAGCAGTGATTGCCGAAGCCGAAGGCGAAGCCAGCGATGGAGATATCCGCGAGATGCATGGCGTCCCGGTTATCTATCTGGCGCAGTTGCAGCAGCGTCTCTCTGCACTGGCCGGACGCTTTTATCAGCAGCCTGCAAGCAAACTGAAATTGATTGGTGTTACTGGCACTAACGGCAAAACCACCACCACGCAACTGATGGCGCAGTGGGCCAATCTGCTCGGTGAAACCGGCGCAGTGATGGGCACGGTAGGCAATGGCCTTTACGGTCAACTGGTGGCAACCGAAAACACCACCGGTTCTGCGGTGGATGTGCAGCATGTGCTGAATGATTTAGTCGGGCAGGGCGCAACCCTGACGGCAATGGAAGTCTCCTCACACGGCCTGGTGCAGCATCGCGTTGCCGCCTTGCCGTTTGCGGCCGCGGTATTTACTAACCTGAGCCGCGATCACCTCGATTATCACGGTGATATGCAGAGTTATGAATCCGCTAAATGGTTACTGTTCTCTGAGCATCAGGTCGCTGAAGCCATCATCAATGCTGATGATGAAGTGGGCCGTCGCTGGCTGGCGAAATTGCCGGATGCGGTAGCGGTCACCATGGAAGACAATCTGCAATCGGGCTGTCATGGCCGCTGGCTGAAAGCCACGGCGGTGGATTATCACGACGGCGGTGCGCATATTCAGTTCAGCTCCAGCTGGGGCAACGGCGAGTTTGATAGCCGCCTGATGGGCGCTTTCAACGTGAGCAACCTGTTGCTGGCGCTGGGTACGCTGCTGGCGCTGGATTACCCGCTTGATGCGCTGGTTGCCACTGCACCGCAGCTGCAGCCAGTATGTGGTCGCATGGAAGTATTCACTGCGCCAGACAAACCTACGGTGGTTGTCGATTACGCTCACACGCCGGATGCGCTGGAAAAAGCGCTGGAAGCGGCGCGTCTGCACTGTAAAGGCCAGCTGTGGTGCGTGTTTGGCTGCGGTGGCGATCGTGACAAAGGCAAACGTCCGCTGATGGGCGCAATTGCTGAGCAATTCTCCGACATCGTCGTGATCACCGACGATAATCCGCGCAGCGAAGAGCCGATGGCGATTGTGAATGACATTCTCACCGGCTTGCTCGATCCGGGCCGCGCACGCGTGGTTTCCGGTCGTGCGCAGGCGGTCACCAACGCCGTGATGCAAGCTGGCGCCGATGACATCGTGTTGGTGGCCGGAAAAGGCCACGAAGATTATCAAATCATTGGCAACCGCCGTTTGGATTACTCCGATCGCGACACCGTCGCCCGTTTGTTGGGGGTGATGGCATGATTCCCGTTTCTCTCAATACGCTGGCCGAAATCAGCAGCGGTCAACTGCATGGCGCGGATTTAACCCTTGCCGATGTCACCACCGATACCCGCAAAGTCACCGCCGGCAGCCTGTTTGTGGCGCTGGTGGGTGAACGTTTTGATGCTCACGACTTCGCTAACGATGCCATTGCTAACGGCGCGCAGGCGCTGCTGGTCAGTAAGCTGCTGCCGGTTTCTGTACCGCAGGTGGTTGTGGCTGATACGCGGATTGCTTTTGGGCAACTCGCCGCGTGGGTACGCCAACAGGCGAACGCTCGCGTGGTTGCGCTGACCGGTTCATCCGGCAAAACCTCGGTCAAAGAGATGACCGCCGCGATTTTGCGTCAGTGTGGCGAAACGCTTTACACGGCCGGCAACCTGAACAACGACTTCGGTGTACCGATGACGCTGCTGCGTCTCACCAAAGAGCATGCTTACGCGGTGATCGAGTTAGGTGCCAACCATCAGGGTGAAATTGCTTACACCACCGATCTGGTGCGTCCGGAAACTGCGCTGGTGAATAACCTTGCTGCTGCCCATCTGGAAGGCTTTGGCTCGCTGGCGGGTGTGGCGAAAGCCAAAGGCGAAATTTTTGGCGGCTTGCCGGTACACGGCACCGCGATCGTCAACGCTGACAGCAACGATCTGGCCAACTGGAAATCACAGTTTGCAGATAAAACCTTGTGGCGCTTCTCGCCGCAGCCGATGGCTGATGCAGAGTTCCGCGCCAGCGAAATCGTGCTGCGAGCCGATGCCACGCTGTTCACGCTGCATACGCCACGCGGTGATATCGCCGTGGAGCTGCCGCTGCCGGGCCGTCATAACATCTCGAATGCGTTAGCCGCTGCAGCGTTGGCATTGTCAGTAGATGCGCCGCTGTCGGCGATTCAAACTGGCCTTAAAACCTTGCAGGCTGTTCCTGGTCGACTGTTCCCGATTCGCCTGGCGGTCAATCAACTGCTGCTGGATGACAGTTACAACGCCAATGTCGGTTCTATGACTGCCGCCGCACAGGTGCTAGGCGATATGCCGGGCTACCGCGTGATGGTAGTGGGCGATATGGCTGAATTGGGTGATGAAGCCGAACTGTGTCATCGCCAGGTCGGCGATGCGGCCAAAGCGGCCGGTGTCGATCGCGTGCTGAGCATTGGGACTCTGAGCCAGCTGATTGGCGAAAACAGCGGTAAAGGCGAGCATTTCGCCACAAAAACCGCGCTAACTGAACGTTTACGCACATTGCTGTCCGAACATCAGGACATCACTATTTTGGTTAAAGGTTCACGTAGTGCCGCCATGGAGCAGGTAGTACAGAGCTTACAGGAGAAAGGAACATGCTAGTCTGGCTGGCCGAACATCTGGTCGCATTTTATTCCGGCTTTAACGTCTTCTCGTATCTGACGTTTCGCGCCATTGTCAGCCTGCTGACCGCCTTGTTCATTTCTCTGTGGATGGGCCCGCGCCTGATTGCCTGGCTGCAGAAGCTGCAGATCGGTCAGGTGGTGCGTAACGACGGTCCAGAGTCACACTTCAGCAAACGCGGCACGCCAACCATGGGCGGCGTGATGATCCTCACCTCAATCACCATTTCGGTGCTGATGTGGGCCTATCCGTCTAATCCATACGTCTGGTGCGTACTGGTGGTGCTGGTCGGTTTTGGCATCATCGGCTTTGTGGATGACTATCGTAAGGTGGTGCGCAAAGACACCAAAGGCCTGATCGCGCGCTGGAAATATTTCTGGATGTCAGTAATTTCGCTGGCGGTTGCGTTCGCGCTGTTTATCGCCGGTAAAGATACGCCAGCAACGCAGCTGGTGGTGCCGTTCTTTAAAGACGTGATGCCGCAGCTGGGCCTGTTCTATGTGGTGCTGGCCTACTTCGTGATTGTCGGTACCGGCAACGCGGTTAACTTAACGGATGGTCTTGATGGCTTAGCCATTATGCCAACGGTGTTCGTGGCAGCAGGCTTTGCGCTGGTGGCGTGGGCGACCGGTAACGTTAAATTTGCCGAATATCTGCACATTCCTTATTTACGGCACGCGGGCGAATTAGTGATTGTCTGCACCGCGATTGTCGGAGCCGGACTCGGATTTTTGTGGTTCAACACCTATCCAGCGCAAGTGTTCATGGGCGATGTCGGCTCATTGGCGCTGGGTGGTGCGCTCGGCACCATCGCCGTGCTGCTGCGCCAGGAATTTTTGCTGTTAATCATGGGCGGCGTATTTGTGGTTGAAACGCTGTCGGTGATTCTGCAGGTGGGATCGTTCAAGCTGCGCGGTCAACGTATTTTCCGCATGGCGCCGATTCACCATCACTATGAATTGAAAGGCTGGCCGGAGCCGCGCGTCATTGTGCGCTTCTGGATTATTTCGCTGATGCTGGTGCTGATTGGCCTGGCAACGCTGAAGGTACGTTAATCATGGCTGACTATCGGGGCAGAAAAGTCGTCATCATTGGATTAGGCATTACTGGCCTCTCCTGTGTTGATTTCTTCCTCGCGCAAGGCGTAACGCCACGCGTGATGGATACCCGTGTCTCGCCGCCGGGGCTGGACAAACTGCCAGCTACGGTGGAGCGCTATGTTGGCGGTATTAATAGTGATTGGCTGCTGGCCTCCGATCTGATTATCGCCAGCCCCGGGATCGCGCTGGCGCATCCTGCATTGAGCGAAGCAGCCGATGCCGGGATTGAAATCATCGGCGATATTGAGCTGTTCTGCCGTGAAGCGCAGGCACCGATTGTGGCAATCACCGGTTCGAACGGCAAAAGCACTGTCACGACGCTGGTGGGTGAAATGGCGCGCGCAGCAGGTTGGCAGGTAGGCGTGGGCGGTAACATCGGTTTGCCGGCGCTGACGCTGTTGAAATCGCCAGCACAGCTTTATGTACTCGAACTCTCCAGCTTCCAGCTGGAAACCACGCATAGCCTGAAAGCGGCGGCGGCGACGATCCTCAATCTCACCGAGGATCACATGGATCGCTATCCGCTCGGCATGCAGCAGTATCGTGCCGCCAAGCTGCGCATTTACGAAAACGCCAGCGTCTGCGTGGTGAATGCTGACGATGGCATGACCATGCCGGTGCGCGGTGTTGATCAGCGCTGCGTAAGCTTCGGCATCAACCTCGGCGATTATCATCTTAATCAGCAGCAGGGCAGCACCTGGCTGCGGGCGAAGGGCGAGAAAGTCCTGAACACCGATGAGATGACGCTGGTGGGCCAACACAATTATACCAACGCGCTGGCAGCGCTAGCATTGGCCGACGCGGTGAATATTCCACGCGCTTCCAGCCTGAAAGCGTTAACCACCTTTACCGGCCTGGCGCATCGCTTCCAATTGGTGCATGAAGCCCACGGTGTGCGCTGGATTAACGATTCCAAAGCCACCAATGTTGGCAGCACCGAAGCGGCGCTGAATGGCTTGCAGGTGAAAGGTACCTTGTGGCTGCTGCTGGGCGGCGACGGCAAGTCGGCTGATTTCAGCCCGCTGGCGCGCTATCTGCAGGGCGACAACGTGAAGCTGTTCTGTTTTGGTCGAGATGGTGATGCGTTAGCGGCATTGCGTCCGGAGATCGCCACGCGCACTGAAACCATGCAGCAGGCGATGACGCAGATTGCCGCCCAGGTCAAAGCCGGCGATATGGTGCTGTTATCACCGGCCTGCGCCAGCCTTGACCAGTTCCGTAATTTTGAACAGCGCGGCGATCAGTTCGCGCAACTGGCAAGGGAGTTGAGCTGATGCGCATTCCTGGAGCCGGTATCGCCAACTATCTGTCGTTGCGCCTGCGTGAATGGGTGATGGGCGCGCGCGACAGTGATGATGCGCCGGTGGTGCTGTACGATCGCACGTTGCTGTGGCTGACCTTTGGGCTGGCGCTGATTGGTTTTGTGATGGTGACGTCGGCGTCGATGCCGGTCGGTCAACGTCTGAATGAAGATCCGTTCTACTTTGCCAAGCGTGATGCATTCTATATCGCTTTGGCGTTTGGTATGGCGCTGGTGACCTTGCGCATCCCGATGGATTTCTGGCAGCGCTACAGCAACGTGATGCTGATGGTGTCCGTGGTGATGCTGCTGATCGTATTGGTCGTCGGTAGCTCGGTGAACGGTGCATCGCGCTGGATTGCCCTTGGCCCGCTGCGTATTCAGCCGGCCGAGCTTTCGAAGTTGACGCTGTTCTGCTATCTCGCCAGCTATCTGGTGCGCAAAGTCGAAGAGGTGCGTAACAACTTCTGGGGCTTCTGTAAGCCGATGGGCGTGATGGTGGTGCTGGCCGTGCTGCTGCTGGCGCAGCCGGATCTCGGTACCGTCGTTGTGCTGTTTGTTACCACGCTGGCGATGCTGTTCCTCGCCGGGGCGAAAATGTGGCAGTTCCTGGCGATCATCGGCTCCGGCATTTTCGCCGTGGTGCTGCTGATCATTGCCGAACCGTACCGTATGCGCCGTGTGACCTCCTTCTGGAACCCGTGGGAAGATCCCTTCGGCAGCGGCTACCAGCTGACGCAATCGTTGATGGCGTTTGGGCGCGGTGAGTTCTGGGGGCAGGGCTTAGGCAACTCGGTGCAGAAACTGGAATATCTGCCGGAAGCACATACCGACTTCATCTTCTCCATCATCGGTGAAGAGTTGGGTTATGTCGGTGTGGTTTTAGCGCTGTTGATGGTATTCTTCGTCGCTTTTCGCGCGATGTCGATTGGTCGCCGTGCTCTGGAGATCGATCAGCGCTTCTCAGGCTTCCTCGCTTGCTCAATTGGCGTGTGGTTTAGCTTCCAGGCGCTGGTTAACGTGGGTGCAGCTGCTGGCATGCTGCCGACGAAAGGTCTGACGCTGCCGCTGATCAGTTACGGTGGTTCGAGTCTGATCATCATGTCGACCGCCATCGTGTTTTTATTGCGCATAGATTATGAAACGCGTCTGGCAAAAGCGCAGGCGTTTACCCGAGGTGCACGATGAGTGGCAAACGGTTGATGGTCATGGCAGGCGGCACTGGCGGACATGTGTTCCCCGGTCTGGCCGTTGCCCATCACCTGATGGAACAAGGCTGGCAGGTGCGCTGGCTGGGAACCGCTGACCGAATGGAAGCGGATTTGGTGCCGAAACACGGCATTGAAATTGATTTTATCCGCATCAGCGGTTTACGCGGTAAAGGTGTAAAAGCGCAGTTGCTGGCACCGGTACGCATCTTCAATGCATGGCGCCAGGCGCGTCGCATCATGAAGAGCTGGCAGCCGGATGTGGTGCTGGGAATGGGTGGCTACGTTTCGGGTCCTGGCGGTTTAGCGGCGTGGAGCTGCGGTATTCCGGTGGTGCTGCATGAGCAGAACGGCATTGCCGGACTGACCAACAAGTGGCTGGCGAAGATCGCCACCAAAGTGATGCAGGCGTTTCCGGGAGCGTTTCCAAATGCTGAAGTGGTTGGCAATCCGGTGCGTACCGACGTGTTAGCGCTGCCGTTACCGGCAGAGCGACTGAGCGCACGTTTCGGCCCGATTCGCGTGCTGGTGGTTGGCGGCAGCCAGGGCGCGCGCATCCTTAACCAGACCGTGCCGCAAGTGGCCGCAGCGTTGGGCGAAGCCATTACGGTTTGGCATCAAACCGGTAAAGGCGGACTGGAAACCGTGCAGCAGGCTTACCGCGCAGCGGGTCAACCGCAGCACAAAGTCACCGAGTTTATCGATGACATGGCCGAAGCTTACGCCTGGGCCGATGTCGTAGTGTGCCGTTCGGGCGCATTGACGGTAAGTGAAGTGGCGGCCGCAGGTTTACCGGCAATTTTCGTACCGTTTCAGCACAAAGATCGTCAGCAGTACTGGAATGCGTTGCCGCTGGAAAAAGCGGGCGCAGCCAAAATTTTCGAGCAGCCGCAGTTCACCGCGGCTGTGGTAGCGGACACGCTGCGTCACTGGGATCGCGCCACATTGTTGGCGATGGCAGAAAAAGCCCGTCAGGTCGCGATTCCCGATGCAACCGAGCGGGTTGCAAATGAAGTGGCGCGCGTCGCGAAGTAAATTAATCGGCCAGTTGATTTGGCCCGTACCTTCAGCAGGTACAAACGGGAAAAACAGGTAATTGAAACAGATGAATACACAACAATTGGCAAAACTGCGTTCTATTGTGCCCGAGATGCGTCGCGTCCGGCACATTCACTTTGTCGGCATCGGTGGTGCTGGCATGGGCGGTATTGCCGAGGTGTTGGCGAACGAAGGCTATCACATCAGCGGTTCTGATTTGGCGCCGAACGCGGTGACACAGCATCTGGCTGCGCTGGGTGCGACGATTTATTTCAACCATCGTCCGGAAAACGTCACCGATGCCAGCGTTGTCGTGGTGTCGACGGCCGTAGCGCAGGATAACCCTGAACTGGTTGCCGCCCGTGAGCAGCGTATTCCCGTGATTCGTCGTGCTGAGATGTTGGCTGAACTGATGCGTTTCCGTCACGGCATTGCGGTTGCGGGCACGCACGGTAAAACCACCACCACCGCGATGGTGACCAGCATTTACGCGGAAGGCGGGCTGGATCCCACCTTCGTTAACGGTGGCTTGGTTAAAGCCGCAGGCACGCATGCGCGCCTGGGCAGCAGCCGTTATCTGATTGCTGAAGCAGATGAAAGTGATGCGTCCTTCCTGCATCTGCAACCGATGGTGGCAATTGTCACCAACATCGAAGCGGATCACATGGACACTTATCAGGGCGATTTCGAGAACCTGAAGCAGACGTTCATTAACTTCCTGCACAACCTGCCATTCTATGGACGCGCGGTAATGTGCGTGGATGATGCAGTGATTCGTGACCTGATCCCACGCGTAGGCCGCCAGGTAACCACCTACGGCTTCAGCGATGACGCGGATGTGCGTATCGAGAATTACGAGCAGCGTGGCGCACAAGGACACTTCACCATTATTCGTCAGGATAAGCCGGTGCTGAAAGTGACGCTGAATGCGCCTGGCCGTCATAACGCGCTGAACGCAGCCGCCGCGGTAGCTGTTGCCAGCGAAGAGGGGATTGAAGATAACGCGATTCTGGCCGCGCTGGAGAGCTTCCAGGGCACCGGACGCCGCTTTGACGTGCTGGGCGAGTTCGATACCGCCGCCGTCAATGGTAATCCAGGCAGTGCGATGCTGGTCGACGATTACGGCCACCATCCCACCGAAGTGGATGTCACCATCAAAGCCGCACGTGCGGGCTGGCCTGACAAGAAGCTAGTGATGGTGTTCCAGCCGCATCGCTACACGCGTACGCGTGACCTGTTTGATGATTTCGCTAATGTGCTGTCGCAGGTGGATGTGTTGTTGATGCTGGATGTCTATCCGGCGGGTGAAGCGGCGATTCCCGGCGCTGATAGCCGCTCGCTGTGCCGCGCGATTCGTAACCGTGGCAAAGTTGATCCGATTCTGGTCTCTGAGCATGACGCACTGCCAGATGCGCTGGCACCGTTGCTGTCGGGCGACGATCTGGTGATCGTGCAGGGTGCAGGCAACATCGGCAAGATTGCCCGCAAGCTGGCCGAAAACGAATTACAGCCTGCCGTTAAGTCGGAGGCGCGCCATGACTGAGAAGGTTGCAGTATTGATGGGCGGCACCTCGGCCGAGCGTGATGTGTCGCTGATGTCCGGTGCGGCAGTGCTGGCCGGACTGCGTGAAATGGGCATTGGTGCGCATGCAGTCGATACGCGTGATGTGTCGGTGCTTGACCTGAAACAGCAAGGTTTCGCTAAAGCGTTTATTGCTTTGCACGGTCGTGGTGGTGAAGACGGCACGCTGCAAGCGGTGCTGGAGTTTCTGCAACTGCCCTATACCGGCAGCGGTGTGATGGCTTCCGCCATCACCATGGATAAGCTGCGCAGCAAATTGCTGTGGCAGGGCAGGGGATTACCCTCAGGCAAATTTGTTTGGCTGACGCGTCAGCAGCATGAACAAGGTTTAAACGCGGATACTACCAAAGCCATTGAGGCGCTGGGTTTACCGCTATTTGTCAAGCCAAGCTGCGAAGGTTCTAGCGTCGGTATCAGCCGCGTGAACCATGCGGATGCATTACCCGCAGCGCTTGAAGAAGCCTTTCGTCATGATGATGACGTGCTGATCGAAGCTTTTCTGAGCGGCGCGGAATACACCGTGGGCATCGTGGGTGAGCAAATTCTGCCTTCTATCAGAATTAAAACCGCCAGCGAGTTCTATGACTATGAAGCTAAATACATTTCTGACGATACTGAATACTTCTGCCCGAGCGGATTAAGCGCCGAGCAGGAAGCAGAATTGCAGACGTTGGTGTGGTCAGCCTGGCGCGCATTGGGTTGCAGCGGCTGGGGTCGCGTGGACGTGATGGCTGACGGTGAGGGCAACTTCCAGCTGCTGGAAGTGAATACTTCGCCCGGCATGACCAGCCACAGTTTAGTGCCGATGGCCGCGAAGCAAGCGGGATACAGCTTCCCGCAGCTGGTGGCGCGTATTCTGGAGCTGGCTGACTGATATGTCTCAGGCAGCGATACGAGTACGCAATCGCGAACCTCAGGAGCGGACACGCTCCGGGCGCAGCAACGGTGCGCGACTGTTTGGCATGGTGTTCCTGTTGATTGTGTTGGGCATTATGGTGGCGGGTGGCCTCGTGGTGCTGAAGTGGATGAATGACGCGTCACGCTTGCCGTTATCGAAGCTGGTGGTGACCGGGCAAACCCACTACACCACGCATGATGATATTCGTCAGGCCATTTTATCGCTTGGCGCGCCGGGAACCTTCATGTCGCAGAACGTGGATATCATCCAGCAGCAGATTGAGCGTTTACCCTGGATTAAGCAGGTCAGTGTGCGCAAGCAGTGGCCTGATGAGCTGAAGATAAATCTGGTGGAGTATGTTCCGGTTGCACGCTGGAATGACTCACATATGGTGGACGCAGCTGGCGTCTCCTTCAGCGTTCCGGCCAGTCACGTTGGCAAAGAAACGTTGCCGATGCTGTACGGTCCGGAAGGCAGTGAAAACGAGGTGTTAGCCGGCTATTACACCATGAGTGATGTATTAAAGGCTAACAAGTTTACCCTGAAGGTCGCGTCGATGACGGCGCGGCGCTCGTGGCAGTTAGTGACCAGTGACGATGTGCGCATCGAATTAGGTCGTAGCGATACCATGAAGCGTCTGAACCGTTTTATTGAGCTTTATCCGGATTTGCAGCAGCAGGGCCAGAGTCAGAACCAGCGCATCACGTACGTTGATTTGCGCTACGATTCGGGCGCCGCAGTCGGTTGGGCCGCTGCACCGATAGAGCCACAGGACAGTAATCAGCAACAGAACCAGGCACAGGCTAAACCACAATGATCAAGGCAACGGACAGAAAACTGGTAGTAGGACTCGAAATTGGCACCGCGAAGGTGTCCGCCCTGGTTGGGGAAATTCTGCCCGATGGTATGGTCAATATTATTGGGGTGGGCAGTTGCCCGTCTCGCGGCATGGATAAAGGCGGCGTAAACGATCTGGAATCGGTGGTGAAATGCGTACAGCGCGCCATCGATCAGGCTGAATTGATGGCGGACTGCCAGATTTCCTCGGTCTACCTTGCTTTATCGGGCAAACATATCAGTTGCCAGAACGAAATCGGGATGGTTCCGATTTCGGAAGAGGAAGTGACTCAGGATGATGTAGAGAACGTGGTGCATACGGCGAAATCCGTTCGCGTGCGTGATGAGCATCGTATTCTGCATGTTATCCCGCAGGAATACGCCATCGATTATCAGGAAGGCATTAAGAATCCAGTGGGACTTTCTGGCGTACGTATGCAGGCGAAAGTACATTTGATCACGTGCCACAACGATATGGCAAAAAATATTGTCAAAGCCGTTGAACGTTGCGGCCTGAAAGTTGACCAACTGATTTTTGCCGGGTTGGCATCCAGTTTCTCCGTACTAACGGAAGATGAACGTGAGCTGGGCGTCTGTGTTGTTGATATCGGTGGCGGTACAATGGATATCGCTGTCTATACTGGCGGTGCACTGCGTCACACTAAAGTGATCCCGTATGCCGGGAACGTGGTAACTAGCGATATCGCTTACGCTTTTGGTACACCGCCGACCGACGCAGAAGCGATTAAAGTGCGTCACGGTTGTGCATTGGGCTCGATTGTCGGCAAAGACGAAAATGTCGAAGTGCCGAGCGTAGGTGGACGTCCACCACGTAGCCTGCAGCGTCAAACGCTGGCTGAAGTCATCGAGCCGCGTTACACCGAACTGTTGAATCTGGTCAACGACGAGATTCTGCAATTACAGGAGCAGCTGCGCCAGCAAGGCGTGAAACACCATCTGGCGGCCGGTATCGTGCTGACCGGTGGTGCGGCGCAGATTGAAGGTTTGGCAGCTTGCGCACAGCGCGTGTTTCACACGCAAGTGCGCATCGGACAGCCGCTTAACATCACCGGCCTGACGGACTATGCGCAGGAGCCGTATTACTCTACGGCGGTTGGTCTGCTGCATTACGGCAAAGAGTCACACATGAACGGTGATGCAGAAACGGAAAAACGTGCTTCAGTGGGCAACTGGTTCAAGCGAATCAACAGCTGGCTGAAGAAAGAGTTTTAATTTTTGAAAAAGGAGATCATGCTGGCAATGTTTATGATCTCCAGGCGACAGGCACATAACGGAGAGAAATCATGTTTGAACCTATGGAATTAACCAATGACGCGGTGATTAAAGTCATCGGCGTCGGCGGTGGCGGTGGCAACGCCGTAGAGCACATGGTACGCGAGCGTATCGAAGGTGTGGAATTCTTCGCTGTGAACACCGACGCGCAAGCGTTGCGTAAGACAGCGGTCGGCCAGACGATCCAGATCGGGACCAATATCACCAAAGGTCTTGGTGCAGGTGCGAACCCAGAAGTGGGCCGTAACTCTGCAGAAGAGGATCGCGAAGCACTGCGTGCTGCGCTGGATGGTGCAGACATGGTGTTCATCGCAGCTGGCATGGGCGGCGGTACCGGTACTGGTGCAGCGCCAGTTGTGGCTGAAGTGGCAAAAGATTTGGGTATCCTGACCGTTGCGGTGGTAACTAAACCGTTCAACTTTGAAGGCAAAAAGCGTATGGCTTTTGCTGAGCAAGGTATCGCTGAACTGTCTAAGCATGTCGATTCACTGATTACTATTCCAAACGACAAGCTGCTGAAAGTTCTGGGTCGCGGTATTTCTCTGTTGGATGCGTTCGGCGCAGCCAACGACGTATTGAAAGGCGCTGTACAGGGTATCGCTGAACTGATTACCCGTCCTGGCCTGATGAACGTTGACTTTGCGGACGTGCGTACCGTGATGTCAGAAATGGGTTACGCCATGATGGGTTCAGGCGTGGCATGTGGTGAAGATCGTGCGGAAGAAGCGGCAGAGATGGCTATCTCTTCTCCGCTGTTGGAAGACATCGATCTGTCTGGCGCGCGCGGCGTGCTGGTCAACATTACTGCGGGCTTCGACCTGCGTCTTGATGAGTTTGAAACCGTGGGTAACACCATCCGCGCCTTCGCTTCTGACAACGCAACCGTGGTTATCGGTACTTCTCTGGATCCAGAGATGAACGACGAACTGCGTGTGACCGTAGTTGCAACCGGCATCGGCATGGATAAGCGTCCGGAAATCACGCTGGTGACCAACAAGCCGGCCACTCAGCCAGTGATGGATCATCGCTACCAGCAGCACGGCATGGCGCCGCTGCCGCAGGAGCAGAAACCGGCTGCGAAAGTGGTGAATGACCAACCGGCGGCATCCAGCAAAGAACCCGATTACCTTGATATTCCAGCCTTCTTGCGTAAGCAAGCTGATTAAGAATATCCCGAGAATTGGGATTCTCCGCTCTTTGTGCTAAAGTATTCGCCCGCTGGTAATTTATACTGGCGGTCGGACAGGTAATATTGCGAGATAAAGCGATGATCAAACAAAGGACATTAAAACGTATTGTTCAGGCGACTGGTGTCGGTTTACATACCGGCAAGAAAGTCACACTGACGTTACGCCCTGCGTCGGCTAACACCGGGGTCATCTATCGTCGCACTGACTTGAATCCACCGGTAGATTTCCCGGCTGATGCAAAATATGTGCGCGACACCATGCTGAGTACTTGCCTGGTGAACGATGAAGGCGTGCGTATTTCAACCGTTGAACATCTGAACGCCGCATTGGCGGGCTTGGGCATCGACAACATTATTGTTGAAGTTGATGCACCGGAAATCCCGATCATGGATGGCAGTGCCGCGCCTTTTGTCTATTTGCTGATGGACGCTGGCATCGAAGAGCTAAGCAGCGCGAAGAAATTCGTACGCGTTAAGCAAACGGTGCGTGTGGAAGATGGCGATAAGTGGGCCGAGATCAAGCCGTATAACGGTTTCTCACTTGACTTTACTATCGACTTCAAACATCCAGCGATCGACTCAAGCTCGCAGCGTTACCAGCTCAACTTCTCAGCTGAGAACTTTGTTCGCCAAATCAGCCGTGCGCGCACCTTTGGCTTTATGCGTGAAATCGAATATCTGCAGTCTAAAGGCCTGTGCCTGGGCGGTAGTTTAGATTGTGCGATTGGCCTTGATGATTTCCGCGTATTAAACGAAGACGGTCTGCGCTTTGAAGACGAATTTGTTCGTCATAAAATGCTCGATGCGATCGGCGACCTGTTCATGTGCGGTCATAATGTTATTGGCGCGTTTACCGCCTTTAAATCGGGCCATGCGTTGAACAACAAGTTGCTGCAAGCGGTTCTGGCTAAACAGGAAGCCTGGGAATGGGCGACCTTCGAAGATGAAGCTGAACTGCCACTGGCATTCAAAGCACCAAATTTAGTTCTGGCGTAAGTCAGACATAAAACGGCAGGTTTCGCTGACACCCTCTCCGGTCAGTTTAATCTGCCGTTTTTTATTGCCTCATTTTTATTCCTGCCAAGCCGATCTCAATTCGCTGTAGCAACTGGCGAAACCCTGTACAAAAAAACGTGAATTCCGCCGAAGCCCCTTTAATCACTGGTGTCGTAGCCCCACATAAGTGCTATCATCTGGCGCTCACATAAGCTGGGTAACGCAGATTTTTGCTACCGCTTTATTACTTTATTCAATGCATTGTGGACGGATTGTGATCGGGATTTTCTCACGCTGGCGACAATTAGGCAGACGCTATTTCTGGCCACATCTCCTGTTGGGGATGGTGGCGGCCAGTTTAGGTTTGCCTGCCTGTGCGCAAAGTTCTGAGCCTAAAGCAAATGATTCGCCGATCAGCAGCCTGTTTGTCGGCAATGTTGTCCATTTTGACCATCTGATTCGTCTGCAGGAAAGCGCGCGTCGACCGAATTTCAACGTCGATTACTGGCACCAGCATGCGATTCGCACCGTTATTCGCCACCTTTCCTTTAGTATGACGCCGCCCGCTCAGGCGGAAGCCGATCAAGCTGTGCCGCTGGCGGCACAAAAGCTGGCGTTGATAGGTTCGCTTCAGGCGTTGCTGACTTCTCCGGCGCAATCGCTGACCGTTGTTGAGCCGCAACAAAACCTGCGTCACAACGAACCACAAATCCTTTCCTCTGCTGATTGGCAAGCTGCTATTCATGGCATCCGCGCCGGGCCTTTCATTGCTTAACTGCTAACGTTTTTTCCACATCCTGAATCAGATTTTGCAGCCCGTGAAATAACGGCTGAATTGAGAAAAATTTATCATGTTAATCAAATTATTAACTAAAGTATTCGGCAGCAGCAATGATCGTACTCTGCGCCGTATGCGCAAAATCGTCGACGTCATCAATAAGATGGAGCCGGATTTCGTAAAGCTCTCTGACGATGAACTGAAAGCGAAAACTGACCTGTTCCGCGAGCGCCTGAAAAAAGGCGAAAGCCTTGAGAGCCTGATTCCTGAGGCCTTTGCCACCGTACGTGAAGCAAGTAAGCGCGTCTTCGGTATGCGTCACTTTGATGTGCAGCTGATTGGCGGCATGGTGCTCAACGAACGTTGCATCGCAGAGATGCGCACCGGTGAAGGTAAAACCCTGACCGCGACTCTGCCCGCTTACCTGAACGCGCTGAGCGGCAAAGGCGTGCACGTTGTTACCGTCAATGACTATCTGGCGCAGCGTGATGCCGAAAATAACCGTGCACTGTTTGAATTCCTTGGCCTGACCATCGGCATTAACCTGCCAAACATGCCAGCCGTGGCTAAGCGTGCAGCTTATGCCGCTGACATCACCTACGGCACCAACAACGAATACGGCTTCGACTACCTGCGCGACAACATGGCGTTCAGTCCGGAAGAGCGCGTCCAGCGTAAGCTGCATTACGCTTTGGTGGATGAAGTCGACTCAATCCTGATCGATGAAGCACGTACGCCATTGATCATCTCTGGTCCGGCGGAAGACAGCTCTGAGCTGTATACCAAAGTTAACAAGATCATCCCGCATCTGGTGCGTCAGGAAAAAGAAGACTCTGAAACCTTCCAGGGCGAAGGCGATTTCTGGGTCGATGAAAAAGCGCGCCAGGCACACATGAGCGAGCGCGGCCTGGTAAAAGTTGAAGAGCTGCTGGTTAGCCAAAACATTATGGTAGAGGGCGAGTCACTCTACTCCCCAACCAACATCATGCTGATGCACCACGTTACTGCGGCGCTGCGTGCTCATGCACTCTTCACCCGCGATGTTGATTACATCGTTAAAGATGGCGAAGTGGTCATCGTTGATGAACACACCGGCCGTACCATGCAAGGTCGCCGCTGGTCAGATGGTCTGCATCAGGCGGTTGAAGCGAAAGAAGGCGTGGAAATCCAGAATGAAAACCAGACGCTGGCTTCCATTACCTTCCAGAACTACTTCCGTATCTACGAGAAACTGGCCGGTATGACCGGTACCGCAGATACCGAAGCATTCGAATTCAGCTCCATCTATAAGCTCGACACGATCGTGGTGCCAACCAACCGTCCGATGGTGCGTAAAGATATGGCCGATCTGGTCTACATGACCGAGAAAGAGAAGATTGACGCCATTATCGAAGACATCCGTGCCTGCACTGCTAAAGGGCAGCCGGTGTTAGTGGGTACAATTTCGATTGAGAAATCTGAAGTCGTTTCCAATGAACTGACGCGCGCGGGCATTAAACACAGCGTACTGAATGCCAAATTCCATGCCAGCGAAGCGGATATCGTTGCTCAGGCGGGTCAACCTGCAGCGGTTACTATCGCAACCAACATGGCCGGTCGTGGTACCGATATCGTGCTGGGCGGGAGCTGGCAGGCTGAGCTCGCCGCAATGGACGAGCCAACCGAAGAGCAGATTCAGGCGATGAAAGAAGCGTGGAAACTGCGTCACGATGCGGTGCTGGCTGCAGGCGGTCTGCACATTATTGGTACTGAGCGTCACGAATCTCGCCGTATCGATAACCAGCTGCGTGGTCGTGCGGGTCGTCAGGGTGATGCCGGTTCTTCACGCTTCTACCTGTCGATGGAAGATGCATTAATGCGTATCTTCGCTTCAGATCGCGTATCGAACATGATGCGTAAACTGGGCATGAAGCCAGGCGAAGCAATCGAGCATCCATGGGTGACTAAAGCGATTGCCAACGCGCAGCGTAAAGTGGAGAGCCGCAACTTCGATATTCGTAAACAGCTGTTGGAATACGATGACGTTGCCAACGATCAGCGTCGCGCCATCTACAGCCAGCGTAACGAACTGCTGGATGTGTCTGATGTGTCTGAAACCATCAATAGCATCCGTGAAGATGTCTACAAAACTACCATTGATACCTACATTCCGCCGCAGTCACTGGAAGAGATGTGGGATGTTGCCGGCCTGGAAGAACGTCTGCGTAACGACTTCGATCTGAACTTGCCTATTGCTGAGTGGTTGGATAAAGAGCCCGATCTTCACGAAGAGACGCTGCGCGAACGTATTATGACCCACGCCGCGGAAAGCTATGCTGCTAAAGAAGAAGTGGTTGGCAAAGAGATGATGCGTAACTTTGAGAAAGGCGTGATGCTGCAAACGCTGGATTCGTTGTGGAAAGAGCATCTGGCAGCGATGGATTACCTGCGTCAGGGCATCCACCTGCGCGGTTATGCCCAGAAAGATCCGAAGCAGGAATACAAGCGTGAATCCTTCTCTATGTTTGCGGCGATGCTTGAATCACTGAAGTACGAAGTGATTAGCACCCTGAGCAAAGTTCAAGTGCGCATGCCAGAAGAAGTGGAAGCGATGGAGCAGCAGCGCCGTGAAGAAGCGGAGCGTTTAGCGCAACAGCAGCAGCTGAGCCATGTTGATGATGCCACCGCAGCAGCCGAAGCGTTAGCCGCACAAGGCGGGGAGCGTAAAGTGGGCCGTAATGATCTCTGCCCATGTGGTTCCGGCAAAAAATACAAGCAGTGCCACGGCCGTCTGGCCTGATAAAAAAGGAGCCTTCGGGCTCCTTTTTTTTGCTGACGATTTAGCGTGTTATCGCCATGAGTTTCTCTTCATTTAGGCGCACGCCATGATACGGCAGCGTGACCAGTAAACCATCCGGTAAGCCAGCTCGCTTCAACAGCGCCCGGCTTTGGAACAGTAGCTGATGGTAATTGTTATCGCTGATGCTCGGATAGCTCTCATTCCAAACGGTGGCAATAATCTGACGCTTCGAGGTAATCCGCAGCAACAGACAGGAGAAGAATCGTTTTTGCGCTTCATTCAACGAAATAACTTTGTGTTCAGGCCACCATGTTAAGGTGTTCTTTGCGCTGTCTAACGTCAGGATGTCATGAAATACCAGATGGCGTAGGGCATGTAATTGTTCCGGCGTAGTTTGCGCCAGAAACGTTGTTTCTTTGAATTCCATAGGTAGTCGGGTTTAACAGAAGAAAGTGCTGCGAGTATTCCCAACATTCCCGGTTGCGATCCTTACGACATGTCTTAATCACTGGCTTTTGTAGGGCGTGGGACGTCACTTTCCTCTCAACGGTTAACATCACTCGATGTCTGATTTACACTCAGCGCTCATTTTATTAAAAAAGCGGAATCCAGCTTATGAAACACCTGCAGGTTGCGGTGGGCATCATTCGCAATACAGAACGTCAAATCTTCCTTGCCCAGCGTGCGGCAAGCTCCTATATGGCGAATAAGTGGGAGTTTCCCGGCGGAAAAATTGAACAAGATGAATCTGCCGAGCAGGCGCTCAAGCGTGAGCTGATGGAAGAAACCGGTATTGAAGTCACGTCGGCAAGCGCGATTGGTCAGGCCGATCACAGTTATGAAGATCTGCGCGTTACGCTGCATTTCTTCCTGGTTGAAGGCTGGAACGGCGAACCTTATGGTCGTGAAGGTCAGCCACAGCGTTGGGTGGAACAGCAGGATTTGGTCGCGGATGAATTTCCGCCTGCGAACCATGAATTGATCAGCCGATTAGTGGCTGGCGAGATTTAAGTGAAGGGGCGCTAAGCCCCTTACTTTTTACTGCTGTTCTTCGCTCCAGTCATCGCTGTCCATCTGGTCACCGCTGCTGGGAATACGTTTCTCTTCTGCTGCCCATTCACCTAAATCAATCAGCTGGCAACGTTTGCTGCAGAATGGCCGCCACGGGCTCAACTCATCCCAAATCACATCGCGACGACAATTGGGGCAAGGTACGGTAATTATCTCTTCCGGCATAACTTCCTCTAACAACAAGCTAATTCAAAATTCAGTCGGGCTGGTACTTCTCCGCGTTCGCTGTCTAATGGCAGGAAACGAATCGCATAACGGCTTTTGTGACCCGAGACTTGTGGGTACAGCGCATCTTCCAGAGTTAATTGCAGGCGCAGTAAATCGGATCCTTCGGCGTTATCCTGATAAAAACCGTTGAGGCTGGTTTGATGACGAAATATGCCAGACTGACGCACCAAATCGAGGATCATCGTCAAACTATTACGCAGCGGATTCAGTGATGCCAGCCAGCCATTCACCTGAACATCTCGCACCGCTTGCTCCTGATGCAGCCAGATGTGCAGGCTGGGTAGATCGAAACTGCAGCAGCCGCCGGGAATGCTCAAACGCTGACGTACCAGAGCAACCAGGCGATCTTCACGTAACTGTTGGCCCATGCGCGGTGCCGCCATGAGTTCGCTTGAGCATTGCTTCAGCTGCTGACGCAGATCATTCACGCGCAGTTCATCAATGCCTGGCACATCCAGCCAGGCGCGTAATTTTTGTTGCTGGCGCTCCAGTTCTTTTAACAATTCAGTGCGCATATCTCCGCGCTCAAAAATATCCAGTAAATCGCTAAGAATACGGAAAACGCCGAGTGCTGATACCGAACCGTTAACCGGCACCGTTTCATGCAGCTGATCAATCAGATATTCGACGCGCAGCAAGGTGCGCATCTTCTCATTCAATGGGTGTTCAAACAGAACAATTGTGCTCATGATGTTAATCCTTTCCGGTTGCTGCCAGGCGTAGATAGCGCTGGTGAAGCTCAGCAACGCGCGGTAGCACCTGTTCAGGCGTACCACTGTTATCAATGATGTCATCCGCACAGGCCCGACGCTGTTCGCGACTAGCCTGTGCGGCAAGAATATTTTTCGCCTGACTTAGCGAAATACCATCTCGCTGTTGGGTGCGTTGCAACTGCGTGGCGGTATCCACATCCACGACCAACACGCGATCGGCCTGATGCTGTAAGCCGTTTTCGACCAACAGCGGCACCACCCAAAGCACATAAGGTGAGGTGGCCAATAATTTTAATTGTTGCGTGCGGGCGTTGATGAGTGGATGAAGCAACTGATTGAGCCAGTTTTTCTCTTGTGGCTGTTGGAAAATAATTTCACGAAGCCGCGCACGATAGAGCGTGCCTTCTGCCGTCAAAATGGTATCTCCATGACGCTGAGCAATCGCCTTTAGAGCAGGCGTTCCGGGCTCAACAACTTCTCTGGCAATGACGTCAGCGTCAATAATATCAACGCCTAGCGCTGCGAAAGCGTTGGCAATAGTGGTTTTACCACTGCCAATGCCGCCGGTGAGCGCAACGGTATAAGGCATAGCGTTCTCGCAAAATTTATATCGTGAGCGGCGATTAACCACAGCAAGATGAGAGCATGATCACAATCAATTTTCTCAGCTAAATTTAAGGGATTGTAGCCTAAATAAAGTGAAATTCGCAGTCTTGTCGCGGAACGAATGGCGCGTATGATAACGACACTGGAGCCGTGAGCGCTACCCGAACCGCGGTTCGTCGTCACTAACCAGGATAATCAGCTATGCGCATTGAAGAAGATCTAAAACTGGGCTTTAAAGATGTTTTGATCCGCCCAAAACGTTCCACTTTGAAAAGCCGTTCCGAGGTTGAGCTGGAACGCACCTTCACCTTTAAACACTCAGGCTTGAACTGGAGTGGCATACCGATTATTGCCGCCAACATGGATACCGTCGGTACTTTCACGATGGCTGAAGCCCTGGCGAGTTTTAACGTACTGACCGCAGTGCATAAACATTACAGCGTGCAAGAGTGGCAGGCGTTTGTGCAGCGCGCGCCAGCGGCGGTGCTGAGTCATGTGATGGTCTCATCCGGTACCTCAGAATCAGATTTCACGAAGTTATCCGCCATTCTGGCGTTATCACCGCAGCTCAACTTTATCTGTATCGACGTTGCTAACGGCTACTCTGAGCACTTCGTTCAGTTCCTGCTGCGCGTGCGTGAAAGCTTCCCTGGTAAAACCATCTGCGCAGGCAACGTGGTTACCGGTGAAATGGTGGAAGAACTGATTTTGTCTGGCGCAGACATCGTCAAAGTGGGTATTGGCCCCGGCTCAGTGTGCACTACACGCGTGAAGACCGGCGTTGGTTATCCTCAGCTTTCTGCCGTTATCGAGTGCGCAGATGCGGCACACGGTTTAGGCGGACAGATCGTCAGCGACGGCGGCTGCTCGGTTCCAGGTGACATTGCCAAAGCTTTCGGGGGCGGTGCAGATTTCACCATGCTCGGCGGCATGCTTGCGGCACATGACGAGTGTGAAGGAACCATCGTCGAAGAACAGGGTGAGAAATTTATGCTGTTCTACGGCATGAGCTCCGAATCGGCGATGAAACGCCACGTTGGCGGTGTTGCGCAATACCGTGCGGCGGAAGGCAAAACCGTGCGGTTGCCAGTGCGCGGCCCGGTTGAGGAGACGGTTAAAGATATCCTTGGCGGTTTACGCTCAGCCTGTACCTACGTCGGTGCAGAACGATTGAAAGAGTTGACGAAACGCACCACCTTTATCCGCGTCGCTGAACAAGAGAACCGTGTGTTCACTCGCTGATCTCAGACAACGGGCGCGCATCGAGCGTGCCCGTCATCGAATGGCATCACCAAGACCAAATACCGGCAGATACATTGCAATCACTAAAGTGCCAACTATCCCGCCGATTACCACCATCATCATCGGTTCCAGCGATGCCGCCAGAGCATCAGCGCGCGCTAATGTTTGCGCCTCATGCCACTCCGCCAGCCGTGCCAGCATCACATCTAATGCACCCGCTTCTTCACCCACTCGGATGAGTTGGGCACAAAGAGGTGTAAACAGCAGATGCTGTTGCAGCGCCTGATGCAGCGGCGCACCCGCAGCAATGTGCTGCTGCAACTGAACGATGGCATCGCGCCACAATCGCGATACCAAGGTCACTTCAACCGCCTGCAGGCTTTGCAACAAGGTCAAACCGGATTGTTGTGTAAGTTGCAGGATGGCGTATATCTGGCTGAGCTGCCCGCCGCGCCACAGCGGAGATAACAGTGGCATACGCAGTAACCATTGATGTACGCGCTTTTGCCACGGTACCGAACGTCGATAAGTCTGCTGCACAATCATCAGTAATACGGCACCTACCAGCGACAGCGGCAGCGCGGCCTTCTGCAGCAGTTCTGACAGCGACATCACCGCAGCAGTAAAAGCGGGCAGCGGCGCATCAAAACTGGCATAGACAGAGACAAATTCTGGCAAAACAAACAGCAGCATGCCAGCACTGACCGCGAGCGCTACCAGCAAGATAAACAGGGGATAGCGCAGCGCCTTCACCACTTTTTGCCGTAAGTATTGCTGCTTGCTTTGCTGCTGCGCCAGCTGGCGACAGCACTCGTCGAGTTGGCCGGTTAATTCACCCACTTGCATCAAAGCGGGAAACAGCGGGGGAAAGATTTGCGGCCACTCCTGCAAGGCTTGCGAGAAGGGCTCACCGGCGATGACGCGGCGCTGCAATCCTTTCAGTAATACCCGCCAACCGGCATGAGGATGGCCTTCTGCCAGCAGAATCAGACTTTCCGCCAGCGGTAAGCCGGCCTTGAGCAGCGTCGCCAGTTGCCGCACCAAATCGATTTTTTGCTGCCACTTCCAGTCGCGCGAACGCCAGCATTTTCCACGCTGCCAGTTCACCGGCAGCATGCCGCGATCGGAGAGTTGATTGAGCAACGCATCCTGGCTGGCATTAAGTGATTCGCCCTCCTGCAGCACACCCATGGTATCAAGAGCCTGCCAGCGGAAATGATAGAGATTAGCCATCGCCCAGTCCCACCACGCGCTGCATCTCTTCAAAAGAAGTATCGCCGCGACTTACTGCTTCCAGCCCCGCAGCTAGCAATGTTTTCATTCCCTGTTCATTTGCCAGCGTTAGCAGATGTTCCAGCGGCATATCTGCCGAGATAGCATTCTGCAATTTGCTGGTTAGCGGCAAGACTTCAAACAGTGCCAGCCGCCCGTAATAGCCGGAGAAGCAGTGATCACAGCCCGGCGCTCGCCAGGTTTGCAGTGTGCCCGGCCAGAGTTCGGCCGGCAGATGGGCGATGGCTTGTCCCGGCTGACGGCAATGCACGCACAAGCGTCTGACCAGACGCTGCGCCACCACCAACTGCAAAGCGGGGCCCAGCAGATAACCGGGAATATCCATCTGGCGCAGGCGCGTCAGGGTTTCAGCAGTCGAGTTAGTATGCAGTGTGGAAAGCACCAGATGGCCGGTCTGCGCTGCTTTAACGGCGATGCTGGCCGTCTCGGCATCACGGATTTCCCCCACCATAATCACATCGGGATCCTGGCGCAGTAGTGCGCGCAGCACACGATTGAAATCGAGCCCGCTACGCGGCTGGATCTGCGTTTGATTAATACCATCCAGCGGGATCTCAACCGGATCTTCCACGCTACAAACGTTCTTCTCTGGCACATTAAGCGCGCTTAACCCGCTATAGAGCGTGAAGGTTTTACCGCTGCCGGTCGGTCCGGTGACCAGAATCAAACCCTGCGGTTTCGCTAGCGCGTTTTTCAGTAAACGCAGCTGTGCTGCGGGCATGCCGAGTTTATCGAGGGTGATGGCGCTGTTTTCACTTTGTAGCAGCCGCACCACGGCTTTTTCGCCCTGGCTTACCGGTAGCGTTGAGAGACGAAACGCCGCCAGTTTGTCCTCTATTTCCAGCGTAAACTGTCCGTCCTGCGGCAGACGCCGTTCGGCGATATCCAATCCTCCGAGAATTTTTAGGCGCGCCAGAATCGCAGCGGGTTGTGCTTCAGAAGGCTGCGGTAGTTTGTGCAACACGCCATCGATGCGCAGACGCACCCGCAGTCCATGGCGCTGCGGTTCAAAATGCACATCTGAGGCGCGCCGCTGAATGGCCTGGCGCAAAATCTGATCGACCGCGTTAATCGCTGACTCAGCGCTGGCCTGTTCACGTGGTGCTGCAGCGGCATCCGGCTCGTGCAGCAACTGCTCAAGCCGTGCCGCAGGCCAGCACTCGACCTCCACCTTGCACTGGCTGGCGAACTGTAGCGCTTCCAGCAGCAGCGGATCGGGTGTGTCGGCTACCGCTACGCGCAGTAGTGTGGCGTCATGGTGCAGAATCACCGCCTGATAACGGGCGCACAACGTGTGCAGCGCACTATTAGGGTTGTCCATCAGTTGGCATCCTTGTCGGCAAAGCGAAACTGCTCGAGGCAGCTATCGCGCAGGCTGCTGTTATCGCTGGTACAAGTGCGTTGCCAGCTCAACGTGCCATCCGTTGCGCTCCAAATCGGCAGCATTTCAACCGTTAATCCGCTGAGACTTTCCTGGCCGGTCAGGTTGATGGTTCCGTTGACCACGCTCAGCGTTGCCACATAGCGCGAACCTTTGGCCACCGGAATGCCGCGTTCTCCTGCCTGACACTGCGCCGGTCCGCCGCGCTCAATGGCACAGAGTTCTACTGCTGTTTTGTACGGCACCATGGTTTGCAGCATGTCGGTGAGCGCTGCGCGTTGCAGGTAGTTTTGATAAGCCGGTAAACCGATGGCGCTGAGAATGGCGACGATGCCAATCACAATCATTAATTCGATAAGGGTAAAACCGCGTTGTCTGTCCATAGTGAGGCTCCTTGTTGTGGAGCCGCTACGGTAGAAAAGGGCGAGGGAAAGCGGAAGTCATGGCTGCGCGAGGCTGGAAAGCATCGCGCAGAGAATCGTCAGATTTACAGCGGAGATAACAGCATTTTGGAAGCCAGCTCGCATATTTGCCGCACTAACACGCGTCAGAACGGGGCATTAAAGCTCGCGGAAACGCATCGACAGATCCAGCGCACGTACATGTTTGGTCAGCGCACCAACAGAGACATAATCAACGCCGGTCTGGACAATTTGTGGCAGCGTGGTTTCGGTTATGTTGCCAGAGACTTCCAGCAGCGCGCGTTTGTGGGTTAGCGCAACCGCTGCATGCATCATCTCAAGGCTGAAGTTGTCGAGCATGATGATGTCCGCTCCGGCATCGATGGCATCCTGCAGTTCCGTCAGCGATTCAACTTCAACTTCTACCGGCACATCCGGCGACAGCCACAGCGCTTTTTCTACGGCGTTACGCACCGAGCCGCTGGCGATAATGTGGTTTTCTTTAATCAGGAAAGCATCCGACAGGCCTAAACGGTGGTTATTACCGCCACCGCACAGCACCGCATATTTCAGCGCGGTACGCAGGCCTGGCAAGGTCTTGCGTGTATCAAGCAACTGGGTTTCGCTGCCCGCCAGCAGGGCGACATAACGGCTAACCTCGGTGGCCACGCCAGAGAGCGTCTGCACGAAGTTGAGTGCGGTGCGTTCTGCGGTTAACAGCAGGCGCGCCGGGCCGGTAAGCTCGAACAGCAGCTGATCGGCAACCAGCGCTTGTCCATCTTCTACATGCCAGTTAAGAGTGACTTTATTACCGAGCTGGATAAAAACTTCCTCTACCCAGCGTTTACCACAAAAAACACCGGCTTCACGAGTGATGACTTTTGCCACCGCCTGCTTTTCTGCCGGCAGCAGCAACGCGGTGATATCGCGATCCGCATCCGCTTCGCCGCCTAAATCCTCCTGAAGCGCACGGGCAACGGCTTCCGGGATATCCTGTTCTATACGTTTAATCAGTTCCTGACGGCGATGATCGGGATCGTAACGACGCGTTGCCATGGTTTTGCCACTCCACAAGACGAAATTTCGTGCGCTCACCTTAGCCTGATTTATCGACCATTGCCAGTTGCTGGTGGTGAAATGTTTAGTATCCTGAACTCGGCCGCATCGGCGCATTAAGTCGCAAGTCTGCTGGGTGAAACATGTTATTCTCAGCCTGATTTTGCTTAGGATTTAACAGCATGAAACTGGAAGAGGGCTGGATTACCAGCGCGCGTAAAGTACCTTCACCACACTTCAATCAGCGTCCAAATGATGAAGTGCCCTCGCTGTTGGTGATTCACAACATCAGCTTACCGCCCGGTGAGTTTGGCGGGCCGTGGATTGATCGCTTATTTACCGGCACGTTGCCTGCCGATGCGCATCCCTATTTTGCGGACATCGCCCATTTACGCGTGGCGGCGCACTGTTTAATCCGTCGCGACGGCGAGCTGGTGCAATACGTCTCTTTCGATCAGCGCGCCTGGCACGCCGGCGTGTCGCAGTTTGAAGGACGTGAAAGCTGCAACGATTTTTCCATGGGCATTGAACTGGAAGGCACTGATACGCTGCCCTATACCGATGCCCAGTACGCGACTTTGCAACAGGTGACTCAACTCCTGCTGCAGCACTATCCGTTGACGCCTGCGCGCATCACCGGCCATAGCGATATCGCACCAGAGCGGAAAACCGATCCCGGTTCCTCTTTTGACTGGTTGCGCTATAAAGAATCCATCAGGCAGGAGAATCCCTGAGACAGCAGGAGCGGGTATGACGTTGTTTAGCTTGTTATTGGTTTTAGGTTGGGAACGCCTGTTTAAGTTGGGTGAGCATTGGCAACTGGACCATCGGCTGGAGCCGCTGTTTCGTGGCCGCCAGCGTTTTTCCCTGCTGCGCACGCTGATGATGACAGTGATAGCGATGCTGATCGTCTGGCTGGTGGTGTGGAGCCTGAAAGGCATCTTGTTTGGCGTGGCGCAACTGCTGTTCTGGATTTTGGTGGGATTGCTGTGTATCGGCGCGGGTTCGGTGCGACTGCACTATCACAGCTATCTCAAGGCCGCGAGCCATGACGATGAAGCGGCGCATCAGGCGATGGCGGCTGAACTGACGCTGATTCACGGCGTGCCGGTTGAGTGCAGCGAGCGCGAGTTCCTGCGTGAACTGCAGAACGCGCTGATTTGGATTAACTTCCGCTTCTATCTTGCGCCGCTGTTCTGGTTTGTGGTCGGTGGACCTTACGGCCCGGTGCTGCTGGTGGGTTATGCGTTTCTGCGAGCCTGGCAGAGCTGGCTGGCTAAGCATCAGACGCCGCTGGCGCGCTCGCAGTCTGGCGTTGATCGTCTGCTGCACGTTTTGGACTGGATCCCCGTGCGTTTGGCCGGCGTGGCTTACGCGTTGCTCGGCCACGGCGAACGTGCGCTGCCAGCGTGGTTTGCCGCGCTGGGCGATCTGCATCGCCCGCAATATCAGGTGCTGACCAGCCTGGCGCAGTTCTCGCTGGCGCGCGATCCGCACATGGATAAAGTTGAAACGCCACGTGTTGCAGTGGCGTTGGCGAAACGTATTTCTCTGGTGCTGGTGGTGGTGGTCGCGCTGTTGACGATCTACGGCACGCTGGTGTGATCGGCTGGCGGCACGCCAAAATCCGGTGTGCCGTCTTCACGCCAGTCGAAATATTTCAAGCGCGTATGGCGATTCGGATCCCACAGCGGATCGCCCTCAATTTCGGTGTAATTGCGTGCGTGATACACCAGCACCGCTCTTCCCGCTTCATCCACCGTAAAGCTGTTGTGTCCCGGCCCGTACTGCTGATTATCCCAGCTAGTGGCAAATACCGGTCGCGCGGATTTACGCCAGGCGTTGATGTTGAGCGGATCGGCCAACACATCAATGCTTAATATCCCCAGACAGTAATTTTCATCGGTCGCGCTGGCGGAATAGGTGACAAACAGCTGGTCGCCATGCTGAATCACCGCCGGTCCTTCATTAACGCTAAATCCTGCGCACTCCCATTCATACTCTGGTCGGCTCAGCATCAGCGGGGCGCTTTTTAGCGTCCACGGATTGAGCAACTCGGCAAGATACAGGTTAGAGTTTCCGGGAATCGCCGGATCTTTTTGCGCCCACAGATACCAGTGTTTACCTTGATGGTGGAAGTAGGTGGCGTCCAGTGAGAAGGAGTCGATGGGCGTATGTACGCGGCGGCAGGGCTGCCAGTTACCGCTCAGCGGATCGGCATCATTACACACCAGCGCATACATGCGGTGCTGGAAAAGGCCATCTTTTATCGCCCGCGTCGGTGCGGCGGCGAAATAGATCACCCATTGCCCGTTGATGTGATGCAGTTCTGGCGCCCAGATCAGCGCGCTAAACGGGCCGGTATCCGGTTTGTGCCACACCGTTACCGCTTCTGCCTCAATCAGGCCAGCCAGCGTTGAGGCATAGCGAATCTCCAGTCGGTCATATTCCGGCACCGAGGCGATAAAATAGTAGCCATCGGCATGGCGCAGAATAAAGGGATCGGCGCGTTGCGTAATAAAAGGATTGGGCCAGCTCATTTGATCTCTCCGGGTTGCGCAGTCGCAGAGGACGCGATAGGGGATTCGTGGTGTGAATGGGCACGGCGCAGCGCCAGATCGGCCTGAATCGTACGCATTAAGTTGCGATCCACTTTCATTAAACGCACGACGCCGGCAGTGATCAGATATCCCACGCCCGGAATCACCGTGAACAGCAGCATGATGCCGTTAATCGCGTTGGGAGCCTGCTGTTTTGCGCCGGCATCGTAGCCATAAATCGACAGCAGGAAACCGACCATCGCCCCCGCCACCGCCAGCCCCACTTTGAGGAAGAACAGGTTGCCGGAGAAGCTCATACCAGTGATGCGTTTGCCGGTTTTCCATTCGCCGTAATCATCCACGTCGGCCATCAGCGACCAGTGCAGCGGCGAGGGAATCTGGTGCAGGATATTCAGCAGGAAGTAGGCGATGACCACCGCGACGGTGGCGTGCGGATCAATCCAGTAGAAGCCGCAGGAGAACAGCGCCAGCGCGATGTTGGTCCAGAAGAACACCTTGAGCTTGCACCAGCGATCGGTGAGGATTTTTGCCAGTGTGCTGCCGAACATCATGCCGATGACGCCCAGGCTGATAAACAGCGTGGCAAAGTGCGTTGATTGCCCCATCACCCAGGTGACGTAGTACATGGTGGCGGCCATGCGGATAAAACCGGGGCAGACGTTGCAGAAGGTCAGCAGCAGAATGCGCACCCACTGATCGTTTTTCCACACGTCGCGCAAATCTTGTTTCAAATCATCGTTGCTTGGCGTGGCCGGGCGAATGCGTTCACGCACATTGGCAAAACAGAACAGGAACATCGCCAAACCGATCAGCGCCAGCACGCCCATGGCCATTTGATAACCGCGCGCTTTGTTGTCGCCGCCAAACCATTCGGCCATCGGCAACAGCGAAAGTGAGAGGATCAGCGTGGCAATGCCCACCATCACAAAGCGATAGGACTGACATGACACGCGCTCACCCGGATCGTTGGTGATCACACCGCCCAGCGAGCAGTAAGGAATGTTGATGGCGGTGTAAGTGAGTGACATCAGGAAGTAAGTGACAAATGCCCAAATAACCTTGTTGTCATAGCTCCACTCCGGCGTGGTGAACATCAGCACGCTAAACAGCACGTAAGGCACGGAAACCCACAGCAGCCAGGGGCGGAAACGGCCCCAGCGGCTTTGCGTACGATCGGCAATGGCGCCCATGATCGGATCGGTTACCGCATCAAGTACGCGTACCGACAGTAATAGCGTACCGACCAGCGCCGGGGCTAAACCAAACACATCAGTGTAGAAATAATTGAGGAACAGCATGATGGCACCGCCAATCATGTTGCATCCGGCATCGCCCATGCCATATCCCAGTTTCTCTCTGAACGAGAGGGCTGCTCCTTTCATTGATCGTCTCCAGCGATATGATGAGCAGGAATTATCTGTGCAAAATCAGTAATCTGCTGGGGAGCAAATGGTCGGTTAGATGGACAAAACGCGCGGGCGGGGAAAAGTGTGAGCCAGATCAGAAGTGCTGCCCGGCAACAGCGTGCCGGGCAGGAACAACATTACGCTTTCTGTAGTTTGTTCTTGATGGTGTAACCGATAGCCAGAATCACCAGCCATACCGGAATCAACCATACCGATATCGCCATGCCTGGCGTCATCAGCATAATGACCAACACACCGGCGAGGAACACCAGGCAAATCCAGTTACCCAGCGGATAGAGCACCGCTTTGAAGCGCGTGGTGACGCCTTGCTGGTCTTTCTTTTTACGGAATTTCAGATGCGCGAGGCTGATCATCGCCCAGTTGATCACCAGTGCGGAAACCACTAGCGCCATTAGCAGGCCAAAGGCTTCGCCTGGCATCAGATAGTTGATCAGTACACACAGCAGGGTTGCTACGGCTGAGACCAGAATGGTAGCGACCGGCACGCCGCGACTGTCCACTTTCAGCAATGCTTTCGGCGCGTTACCCTGTTGCGCCAGGCCGAACAGCATGCGGCTGTTGCAGTAAACGCAGCTGTTGTAGACCGAAAGCGCCGCCGTCAGGATTACCACGTTCAGCGCGTTGGCCACAAAGGCATCGCCCAGCTCATGAAAAATCAGCACGAACGGGCTGGTATCGGCAGTGACTCGCGTCCAAGGCAGCAGCGAAAGCAGCACCGCCAGTGAGCCAATATAGAAAATCAGAATACGCCACAACACCTGATTGGTGGCTTTCGGGATGCTCTCTTGTGGATTGTCGGCTTCTGCGGCAGTGATGCCCACCAGCTCCAGACCACCAAACGAGAACATAATGATTGCCATCATCATCACCAATCCGGTCATGCCGTGAGGCAGGAAGCCGCCCTGATCCCACAGGTTGCTGACGCTCGCCTGCGGGCCGCCGTTGCCGCTAAACAGCAACCAGCCACCGAACAGAATCATGCCGATGACCGCGACCACTTTGATAATCGCGAACCAGAACTCCATCTCACCGAACACTTTGACGTTGGTCAGGTTAATGGCGTTGATCAATACAAAGAAGATGGCGGCGGTGGCCCAGGTAGGAAAATCCGGCCACCAAAATTGTACGTACTTGCCCACAGCGGTGAGTTCGGCCATGGCAACCAGCACATACAGCACCCAATAGTTCCAGCCCGAGGCGAAACCGGCGAAGTTGCCCCAATATTTGTAGGCGAAGTGACTGAAGCTGCCGGCAACCGGCTCTTCAACCACCATCTCGCCGAGTTGGCGCATGATCAGAAAGGCAATAAAACCGGCAATCGCATATCCCAGAATCACGGCCGGACCGGCCGATTGAATCACTGATGCGCTACCCAGAAACAGGCCAGTACCTACGGCTCCGCCCAGCGCAATCAGCTGAATATGGCGATTCTTTAAGCCGCGGTGCAGCGTGTCGCCATGCTGTTGTTCCATACAAACCTCGTGATGTTGTTATTGTGCACCTGCAGTGCGCGCACTGTAAGGCTGTTTACCTTAATGTATTCTTTTCTTTACGGTATCTGGCGTGCTGTGTGCATGCATGAGCTACCACGGCGTTCAGAATAGTGATAAGCGCGTCAGTTTGCACCTGCTTTTGCTTTTTGTGCTGAGAGATGACTGAAAAAGCAGCAGCATCCTCTGCGCGCCCGTCGCAGTATTTCTGCCATGAAAAAAGGGTGAACACGAATAGGTTTCCCTTATGGTTGAGCAGTTTTCTGGACGCTAACTCAGTGTAAGGTTAGGTAAAAGTGCAATTCATTAACATTTGCCGTGTGTGTGGGATTTCTCGCTTGATGCCGGTAGGTTAGCGCACCAGCGCTGCGATCATCCCCTGAAGTGTGACCGCACCCATATAGACACAAGGTGAATACTTTGTTACTTTACCGGCACCATTTTTCAATTGGTATTACCAATTTACTCCGGACGTTTGGCTGATAAGAAGGGAAGATGGCCTACAGTAAAATTCGCCAACCCAAGCTCTCCGATGCGATCGAGCAACAGCTGGAATCCCTCATTATGGAAGGGACGCTCCAGCCGGGTGAAAAACTGCTCCCCGAGCGTGAACTGGCGAAACAGTTTGATGTCTCACGTCCATCCCTGCGCGAAGCGATTCAGAGCCTGGAAGCCAAAGGCCTGCTGCTACGTCGTCAGGGCGGCGGCACCTTCGTCCAAAAAAATCTCTGGCAAAGCCTGAGCGACCCGCTGGTCGGTCTGCTTGCCGAACATCCAGAATCTCAGTTTGACCTGCTGGAAACCCGCCACGCGCTGGAAGGCGTTGCTGCCTATTACGCGGCACTACGGGGAACCGATGAAGATCTGCAGCGCATCCGCGACTGCCATGTTCATATTCAGCAGGCACAGGACAGCGGCGATCTCGACGCCGAAGCGGATGCAGTGATGAAGTATCAGATCGCTGTCACAGAAGCCGCCCATAATGTGGTGTTGCTGCATCTGCTGCGTTCCATGGGCCCTATGCTGGAACAAAACGTCCGTCAGAATTTTGAATTGCTCTACGCTCGTCGGGAAATGCTGGCGAAAGTGAGCGGTCACCGCGCCAGTATCTACGAGGCGATTGTGGCTCGTGAGCCAGAACAAGCACGCGAGGCATCTCATCGTCACCTGGCGTTCATTGAGGAAATCTTGCTGGATAGAAGTCGGGAGCAGAGTCGTCGTGAACGCTCCCTGCGTCGTTTACAGCAACGTAAGGAATAACGCACGGCAACGAACGTGCGGAAAACACGACGGGCCTGTCTTCTTGTGCTGTGAACCAGAAGCAAAGCACAAGAAGACAGGCTCCTGATAATTTCAACGTATTAGACACAGATAAGGAATACACCCCATGTCAGAACGTTTACAGAATGACGTGGATCCGATCGAAACTCGTGATTGGCTACAAGCGATCGAATCGGTCATCCGTGAAGAAGGTGTTGAGCGCGCGCAGTATCTGATTGATCAGGTAATGAGTGCAGCACGCAAAGGTGGCGTGAAAGTTGCCGCAGGTTCCTCTGCAATCAGCAACTACATTAACTCTATTGCTGTTGAAGATGAGCCGGACTATCCGGGCAACACCTCTCTTGAACGTCGTATCCGTTCCGCAATTCGTTGGAACGCCATCATGTCGGTGCTGCGTGCGTCGAAGAAAGATCTGGAGCTTGGCGGCCACATGTCCTCCTTCCAGTCTTCCGCGACCATTTATGAAGTGTGCTTTAACCACTTCTTCCGCGCGCGTAGCGACAAAGACGGCGGCGATCTGGTTTTCTTCCAGGGTCACATTTCTCCAGGTATCTACGCCCGCGCCTTCCTTGAAGGTCGCTTGAGCGAAGACCAAATGAACAACTTCCGTCAGGAAGTGCAGGGCAAAGGTCTCTCTTCTTACCCGCACCCGAAACTGATGCCGGACTTCTGGCAGTTCCCAACCGTATCAATGGGCCTGGGTCCGTTGAACGCGATCTATCAGGCGAAATTCCTGAAGTATCTGGAACACCGCGGTCTGAAAGACACCTCAGCACAAACCGTTTACGCCTTCCTCGGTGATGGCGAGATGGATGAGCCGGAATCCAAAGGTGCGATCACCATCGCCACCCGCGAGAAGCTGGACAACCTGGTGTTCATCATCAACTGTAACCTGCAGCGTCTGGACGGCCCGGTCACCGGTAACGGTAAGATCATCAACGAGTTGGAAGGCATCTTTGCCGGTGCTGGCTGGAACGTGATCAAAGTGATTTGGGGCGGTCGTTGGGATGAACTGCTGCGTCAGGACACCAGCGGCAAGCTGATTCAGCTGATGAACGAAACCGTTGATGGCGATTATCAGACCTTCAAATCCCGTAACGGCGCGTACGTACGTGAGCACTTCTTCGGTAAATATCCGGAAACCGCAGCTCTGGTGAAAGACTGGTCAGACGAAGAGATCTTCGCGCTGAACCGCGGCGGCCACGATCCGAAGAAAGTCTACGCTGCACTGAAAAAAGCGCAGGAAACCAAAGGTCAGCCAACGCTGATTCTGGCCCATACCATCAAAGGTTATGGCATGGGTGACACTGCTGAAGGTAAAAACATCGCCCACCAGGTTAAGAAGATGAACATGGATGGCGTTCGCTACATCCGCGATCGCTTCAATGTGCCGGTGGCCGATGACAAAATCGAAGAGCTGCCATACGTCACCTTCGAAAAAGGTTCTGAAGAGTACAACTATCTGCACGGTCAGCGTGAGAAGTTGGGCGGCTACCTGCCAACGCGTCAGGCGGAGTTCAGCGAGAAGCTGGAAATGCCAACGCTGGAAGAGTTCCGTCCACTGCTGGAAGAGCAGAATAAAGAGATCTCCACCACCATCGCCTTCGTGCGTGCATTGAACGTGATGCTGAAGAACAAGTCGATCAAAGATCGTCTGGTTCCAATCCTTGCCGACGAAGCCCGTACCTTCGGTATGGAAGGTCTGTTCCGTCAGATTGGTATCTACAGCCCGAACGGTCAGCAGTACACCCCGCAGGACCGCGAGCAGGTTGCGTACTATAAAGAAGACGAGAAAGGCCAGATTTTGCAGGAAGGGATTAACGAGCTGGGCGCAGGTTCATCCTGGCTGGCGGCGGCGACCTCTTACAGCACCAACAACCTGCCGATGATTCCGTTCTACATCTATTACTCGATGTTCGGCTTCCAGCGCATCGGCGATCTGATGTGGCTGGCCGGCGATATGCAGGCACGCGGCTTCCTGGTGGGCGGTACTTCAGGTCGTACTACGCTGAACGGCGAAGGCTTGCAGCACGAAGATGGTCACAGCCACATTCAGTCGCTGACTATCCCGAACTGTATCTCTTACGATCCGTCTTACGCGTACGAAATCGCGGTCATCATGCAAGATGGCCTGGTGCGTATGTACGGCGAAGCGCAGGAAAACATCTACTACTACATCACCACGCTGAACGAAAACTACCACATGCCTGCGATGCCGCAGGGTGCGGAAGAGGGTATCCGTAAGGGTATCTACAAGCTGGAAACCGTAGAAGGTAGCAAAGGCAAAGTGCAGCTGCTGGGTTCAGGTTCAATTCTGCGTCACGTGCGTGAAGCCGCGCAGATCCTGGCGAAAGATTACGGCATCGCTTCTGACGTCTACAGCGTAACCTCGTTCACCGAGCTGGCGCGTGATGGTCAGGATTGTGAGCGCTGGAACATGCTGCACCCAACCGATGAGCCACGCGTACCTTACATCGCGCAAGTGATGAACGAAGCACCGGCCGTCGCATCGACCGACTACATGAAGCTGTTCGCAGAACAGGTTCGCAGCTACGTGCCTTCCAGCGATTATCGCGTGTTGGGTACCGATGGCTTCGGTCGTTCTGACAGCCGTGAAAACCTGCGTCACCACTTCGAAGTGGATGCATCGTATGTGGTTGTGGCTGCGCTGGGTGAGCTGGCTAAACGCGGTGAAATCGATAAGAAAGTGGTGGCAGAAGCCATCACCAAATTCAATATCGACGCCGATAAAGTTAACCCGCGTCTGGCATAAGAGGTAAGAGAGTAATGGCTATCGAAATTAACGTACCGGACATCGGGGCAGACGAAGTTGAAGTCACCGAAATCCTGGTAAAGGTGGGCGACAAAGTTGAAGCTGAACAGTCGCTGATCACCGTGGAAGGCGATAAAGCCTCCATGGAAGTGCCTTCGCCGCAGGCGGGCGTGGTTAAAGAGATCAAAATCTCGACCGGCGACAAAGTCGAAACCGGCTCGCTGATTATGATTTTTGACGCAGAAGGTGCCGCAGAAGCGGCGCCAGCGCCAGCAGAAGAGAAGAAAGCGGAAGCCGCTCCTGCTCCAGCTGCTGCCGCTGCTGCGGTCAGCAAAGAAGTCAACGTACCGGACATCGGCGGCGACGAAGTTGAAGTCACTGAGATCCTGGTCAAAGTGGGCGACACCGTAACGGCTGAGCAGTCGTTGATCACCGTTGAAGGCGACAAAGCCTCAATGGAAGTCCCGGCACCGTTCGCGGGCGTGGTGAAAGAGATCAAAATATCCACCGGCGACAAAGTGAATACCGGTTCACTGATCATGGTGTTCGAAGCAGAAGGCGCAGCGCCGGCGGCTGCTCCAGCAGCTAAACAGGAAGCGGCTCCAGCAGCAGCACCTGCGGCTTCTGGCGCTAAAGACGTCAACGTCCCAGACATTGGTGGCGACGAAGTTGAAGTCACCGAGATCCTGGTGAAAGTGGGCGACAAAGTCGCTGCTGAGCAATCCCTGATCGTGGTTGAAGGCGACAAAGCCTCAATGGAAGTGCCTGCACCGTTCGCCGGTACCGTGAAAGAGTTGAAAGTGTCGACTGGCGATAAAGTCAGCACCGGTAAACTGATCATGGTGTTCGAAGTGGAAGGCGCGGCACCGGCTGCGGCGCCTGCGGCTAAGCAGGAAGCGGCTCCAGCGGCAGAAGCCGCGAAACCGGCAGCGGCCCCAGTAGCAGCGAAAGCCGATGCGAAAGGCGAGTTCGCTGAGAACGATGCTTACGTACACGCGACGCCGGTGATTCGTCGTCTGGCGCGCGAGTTCGGTGTCAACCTGGCGAAAGTCAAAGGCACTGGCCGTAAAGGTCGCATCCTGAAAGAAGACGTGCAGACTTACGTCAAAGACGCGGTGAAACGCGCTGAAGCGGCTCCGGCTGCAGCAGCCAGCGGCGGAAGCCTGCCAGGTCTGTTGCCTTGGCCGAAAGTGGACTTCAGTAAGTTCGGCGAAATTGAAGAAGTGGAACTGGGCCGTATCCAGAAAATCTCCGGTGCCAACCTGAGCCGTAACTGGGTGGTGATCCCGCACGTTACACACTTCGACAAAACCGATATCACCGATCTGGAAGCGTTCCGCAAACAGCAGAATGCCGAAGCAGAGAAACGCAAACTGGATGTGAAATTCACGCCAGTGGTGTTCATCATGAAAGCCGTTGCCGCTGCTCTTGAGCAGATGCCACGCTTCAACAGTTCACTGTCTGAAGATGCACAGAAACTGACGCTGAAGAAATACATCAACATCGGTGTGGCGGTTGATACGCCAAACGGTCTGGTGGTTCCAGTGTTCAAAGATGTGAACAAGAAAGGCATCACTGAACTGTCCCGCGAGCTGATGGCGATTTCCAAGAAAGCGCGTGATGGCAAGCTGACCGCCGGCGACATGCAGGGCGGTTGCTTCACCATCTCCAGCCTTGGCGGCCTGGGCACCACGCACTTCGCGCCAATCGTCAACGCGCCGGAAGTGGCTATCCTCGGTGTTTCCAAGTCAGCGATGGAGCCGGTGTGGAACGGTAAAGAGTTTGAGCCGCGTCTGATGATGCCGATCTCACTCTCCTTCGACCACCGCGTGATCGACGGTGCTGATGGTGCGCGCTTTATCACCATCATCAACAACACACTGTCCGACATTCGCCGTCTGGTGATGTGAAGTTAATCAAGGCCGGCGAAAGCCGGCCTTGTTGTAAGCATTCAATGTTGCCGCGGTTGGCAGTTTGTTAACAATTCTGTAAACTCTCGCGGTGAAATGTCCCGGCGGATATAGGGCATTAGAGCTTGGGAAAAGCTTTTTCCTGACTGCCGGTAATCAAACAAGAGGTCATGATGAGTACAGAGATTAAAACTCAAGTCGTGGTACTTGGGGCAGGTCCTGCAGGTTACTCTGCAGCCTTCCGTTGCGCTGATTTAGGTCTGGAAACCGTAATCGTTGAGCGTTACAGCACCCTCGGCGGTGTTTGTCTGAACGTAGGCTGTATCCCGTCAAAAGCGCTGCTGCACGTCGCCAAAGTGATCGACGAAGCAAAAGCCCTGGAAGAGCACGGTATCGTGTTTGGCCAGCCGCAAACTGACATCGACAAAATTCGTTCGTGGAAAGAGAAGGTGATCAACCAGCTCACTGGCGGCCTCGCGGGTATGGCGAAAGGTCGTAAAGTGAAAGTGGTGACTGGCCTCGGCAAATTCACCGGTGCTAACACGCTGGTGGTCGAAGGTGAAGGTGGTGCAACCACCATTAACTTCGATAACGCGATCATCGCGGCCGGTTCTCGTCCAATCGAACTGCCATTCATTCCGCACAACGATCCGCGCGTGTGGGATTCAACCGATGCGCTGGAACTGAAAGAAGTGCCGAAGCGTCTGCTGGTTATGGGCGGCGGCATCATCGGTCTGGAAATGGCCACTGTTTATAAAGCGCTGGGTTCAGAGATCGACGTGGTTGAGATGTTCGACCAGGTGATCCCGGCTGCCGATAAAGACGTAGTGAAAGTCTTTACCAAGCGTATCAGCAAGAAATTCAACCTGATGTTGGAAACCAAAGTGACCGCTGTTGAAGCGAAAGACGATGGTATCTACGTATCAATGGAAGGCAAAAAAGCGCCAGCTGACGCACAGCGTTATGATGCGGTGCTGGTGGCGATTGGTCGCGTACCGAACGGTAAAGGTCTTGATGCGGGTAAAGCAGGCGTGGAAGTGGACGATCGCGGCTTTATCCGCGTCGACAAGCAGATGCGCACCAACGTACCGCACATCTACGCTATCGGTGACATCGTGGGTCAGCCAATGCTGGCGCACAAAGGTGTGCACGAAGGCCACGTAGCGGCGGAAGTGATCTCGGGTCTGAAGCACTACTTCGACCCGAAAGTGATCCCATCCATTGCTTACACCGAGCCAGAAGTTGCCTGGGTTGGTCTGACCGAGAAAGAAGCCAAAGAGAAAGGCATCAGCTACGAAGTGTCCACCTTCCCGTGGGCCGCTTCAGGCCGTGCTATCGCGTCTGATTGTGCAGACGGTATGACTAAACTGATTTTCGACAAAGAGACTCACCGTGTTATCGGTGGTGCGATTGTCGGTACCAACGGCGGCGAGCTGCTGGGTGAAATCGGTCTGGCGATTGAAATGGGCTGTGATGCCGAAGATATCGCTCTGACCATTCACGCGCACCCAACGCTGCATGAGTCTGTCGGCCTGGCTGCCGAAGTGTTCGAAGGTAGCATCACGGACCTGCCGAACCCTAAAGCGAAAAAGAAATAAGTTTGCGCTTTGAATAAAAAACGGCTCCTTTAAGGAGCCGTTTTTTATTAGTGGTTCTATTTACATAAACAAATAAAAAAGGCGCGATAGCTAACACATGCGCAATGCCGAAATAGCGGGAGCGAACTCCCGCTAATGAAGTTTTACTGTTGTGGTTCGTAAGCCATAACAGCCGATAATTCAGCAGTGAATATCCGTAATCGTAATTCACAGAGTGAACTGCGATTAACCAGACACAATCCTAATAGAATGAGTCCGCTGATAATCAGCTTGCTGAATATAGACTTCATAGTCACGTTCCTCTTGATTTAGCACGAGCAAGCGACTACCCTGACATTGTCTAGGTGTTAGGGTGTTAAGTCGCTCACCCGTGTGGTTAATGAAAATTAATCTCACGGGTTCACTCTCCACAACCTACCCCAATCTTTTCAGCTTGAAGCAAGTTGCCTCAAGCGCCCGCAGGCAGTGTACGCCAAACTTTTTATATTTCACCTTAATTCTAAAATTATTTATGATTAATGGATTCATATATTATCTAACCATTTAAATAGATCGAGTAATGGATGTTTTTAATTATCTATTAATTTCTTTAAGCCAATCAATAAAATGCCTTAGCGGAGCAGAAAGATATTTACGGCTCGGATAGTAGAGCCAGAATCCTTCTTCTACCTGAGTGAAGTCCGCCAGTATTTCTACTAAGTCACCGCGAATTAAATCTTCCCGCACCGTACCTTGATGCAGAAAGGCAATGCCTACGCCCGCACGGGCTGCGTGTAATATCCGCTCATTGTTATCCAGCACCAGCGCCCCTTTCACCGCCACTTCCTGTTTGCGGCCATCCTGCCAGAATTCCCAGCGATAACGTCGTCCACTGGGAAAGCGTCTTTCTATGCAGGGATATTGCAATAGTTCAGCAGGCTGATGCGGTACGCCATGCTGTGCAATAAAAGCCGGGCTTGCCACCGCCAGCGCCCGCATCGGTGCGCCAAATGGCACCGCCACCATATCCTGCGCCAGCACATCGCCATAGCGCACGCCGGCATCAAATCCGGCCTCTACGATATCCAGCAGTGAATCGTTGCTGTCGATCTCCAGTGTGATCTCGGGATAGCGCAGCAAGAACGGCAAAATGAGCGTATCGAAGAACAGCGCTTCCGCCGAGCGCGGCATGCTAATGCGCAATACGCCGCGTGGATCGTTGCGCCAGTCGTTGAGCTCATCCACCGCTTGCGACAAATCGGCAAGCGCAGGCTGAATGCGCTGTAAAAAGCGTTCACCGGCTTCAGTCAGCGCCACTTTGCGCGTAGTGCGATTGAGCAGCCGCACCCCTAAACGCGCTTCGAAATGGCGCATCGCGTGGCTCAGGCTGGAAGGCGTGACGTTGCGCTCCTCCGCTGCTTTGCGAAAGCTCAGATGCTGCGCGATGGCAGCAAACATCTCCAGTTCCTGCATAGACGCACGATATTTATTCATTGCTGAGTTTTACTCACTAAATCGGCAAGAATGTCTCAATTGTTGCCGTGATTGCTGAGGTTTATAACATTAACACCAACAGCGAAGAGGATTAAACAATGCAACAACGTCAATTAGGCAATCAGGGACTAGTGGTGTCGGCGCTGGGATTAGGCTGCATGGGCATGAGCTTCGCCTATGGGCAAAATGATGAGAAACAGGCGCTGAACACGCTGACGCGGGCATTTGAGCTGGGGGGCGATTTTCTCGATAGCGCCGAAGTATATGGTCCATTCACCAACGAGAGCTTATTGGCAAAAGCAATAAAAGGGCGCAGCGATATCAAAGTCGCCACCAAGTTTGGTTTTCGCATTACCGATCAGGGCGAAGGCTGGCAGCGGATTACCGGGGTGAATAGCGATCCGGCGCATATTCGTCATGCGGTCGAAGGTTCCTTGCAGCGTCTTGGTGTGGAAACTATCGAACTGCTCTATCAGCATCGTCTCGATCCGGCGGTGCCAATCGAGGACGTGGTGGGCGTGATGGCCGATCTGGTGCGGGAAGGGAAGGTGAAATATCTCGGCTTGTCTGAGGTATCATCCGCCACCTTGCGGCGCGCGCATGCGGTGCATCCGATTTCGGCGCTGCAAAGTGAATATTCGCTGTGGTCACGCGATCCGGAGCAAGATGTCCTCGCCACATGTAGTGAACTGAACATCGGTTTTGTGCCTTACAGCCCGCTGGGACGCGGCTTTCTGACCGGCAAATTCCCGGCTGCCGCCACCTTAGCGGAAGATGATTTCCGTCGTTCGCTACCGCGCTTTCAGCAGGGTGCGCAGGCTCATAACCAGAAGTTAGTAAATCAACTTACCGAGATGGCTACAAGTTATGACGCGACGGCTGCCCAGCTAGCGTTAGCGTGGGTGCTGGCAAAAGGCGAGTTTATTGTGCCGATTCCCGGCGCCAGCAAAATCGCCCACCTGGAACAGAACTGCGCCGCCGCCGATTTAGCATTACGTCATGCGGATGTCGCCACGCTGGACGAGTTGTTTAGCGAGAAAAATATTCTGGGCGAACGCTATCACGACAGCGAATTCGTGCTGGTTGATCGTTAACACTCTTCTGCGTACATGAGAACAAGCAGGCTTTCATAGCCTGCTTTTTTATGTGATCCCGCTCAATTTGCAGATGAAGCTGCTAAAAAACGCACGAATGTTGCTTTTTTGTAAACAGATTAACAATCAGGCGAAATGCTGCTATGCTGCCCCACGCGGAACCGGGCACCTCACCCTACTGTTCGACAGCATCAAGGGGTGCACCGGAAAGCTATACAATGAGAGCGAGGAGAACGTCGTGCTAGAAGAATACCGTAAGCACGTTGCCGAGCGTGCTGCCCAGGGAATCGTACCTAAGCCGTTAGATGCTTCCCAAATGGCCGCGCTGGTTGAACTGCTGAAAAACCCGCCAGCGGGTGAAGAAGAATTCCTGACCGACCTGTTGGTCAACCGTGTCCCACCAGGTGTTGATGAAGCGGCGTACGTAAAAGCCGGTTTCCTGGCAGCTGTCACTAAGGGCGAAGCCCACTCTCCTCTGGTTACTCGCGAAAAAGCCGTTGAGCTGCTGGGCACCATGCAGGGAGGTTATAACATCCATGCGCTGATTGAAGCGTTAGAAGATGAAGCCTTAGCGCCGATTGCTGCCGAAGCCCTGTCTCACACGCTGCTGATGTTCGATAACTTCTACGATGTCGAAGAGAAAGCCAAAGCGGGTAACCCACACGCGAAAAAAATTATCCAGTCATGGGCCGATGCCGAATGGTTCCTGAAGCGTCCAAAACTGGCTGAAAAAATTACCACCACCGTGTTCAAAGTGACCGGCGAAACCAACACCGACGACCTCTCTCCGGCGCCGGATGCATGGTCACGTCCGGATATTCCACTGCACGCGCTGGCAATGCTGAAGAACGCCCGTGAAGGCATCGAACCCGACGATGCGGGTAACATTGGCCCGATCGAACAGATCGAAGCACTGCAGACCAAAGGCTTCCCGTTGACCTACGTCGGCGACGTGGTCGGTACCGGTTCTTCACGTAAATCCGCCACCAACTCGGTGCTGTGGTTTATGGGCGATGATATCCCTTACGTGCCAAACAAAAAGGGCGGCGGTCTGTGCCTCGGCGGTAAAATCGCTCCTATCTTCTTCAACACCATGGAAGATGCGGGCGCCTTGCCGATCGAGCTCGACGTTGATCGTCTGAACATGGGCGATGTCATTGACGTTTACCCGTACAAAGGCGAAGTGCGCAATCACGAAACCGACGAATTGTTGGCGACCTTTGAGCTGAAAACCGACGTGCTGCTGGACGAAGTCCGTGCTGGCGGTCGTATTCCGCTGATCATCGGTCGCGGCCTGACCACCAAAGCGCGCGAATCGCTGGGTCTGCCGCATAGCGATGTGTTCGTGCAAGCCAAAGATGTGGCTGTTAGCACCCGCGGTTACTCGCTGGCGCAGAAAATGGTCGGCCGCGCGTGCGGCGTAGAGGGTGTCCGTCCGGGCTCATACTGCGAACCAAAAATGACCTCAGTGGGTTCTCAGGACACCACCGGTCCAATGACCCGTGATGAACTGAAAGACCTGGCGTGCCTCGGCTTCTCGGCTGACCTAGTGATGCAGTCATTCTGCCACACCGCCGCCTATCCGAAGCCGGTCGACGTGACCACGCACCATACGCTGCCAGACTTCATCATGAACCGTGGCGGCGTGTCGCTGCGTCCGGGCGATGGCGTTATCCATAGCTGGCTGAACCGTATGCTGCTGCCAGATACCGTTGGTACCGGCGGTGACTCACACACCCGTTTCCCAATCGGTATTTCCTTCCCGGCAGGCTCTGGTCTGGTGGCGTTTGCTGCTGCGACGGGCGTGATGCCGCTGGATATGCCGGAATCGGTGCTGGTGCGCTTCAAAGGCGAAATGCAGCCGGGTATCACCCTGCGCGATCTGGTACACGCCATTCCGCTGTATGCGATCAAAGCTGGCCTGCTGACCGTTGAGAAGAAAGGGAAGAAAAACATCTTCTCTGGCCGCGTGCTGGAAATCGAAGGTCTACCGAAACTGAAAGTTGAGCAGGCATTTGAGCTGACCGATGCCTCGGCTGAGCGTTCTGCTGCCGGCTGTACCATCAAGCTGGATAAAGAGCCGATCATCGAGTATCTCAACTCGAACATCGTGCTGCTGAAGTGGATGATCTCGGAAGGCTACGGCGATCGTCGTACGCTGGAGCGCCGCATTGAAGGCATGCAGAAATGGCTGGCCGATCCGCAACTGCTGGAAGGCGATGCGGATGCTGAATACGCGGCAGTGATCGATATCGATCTGGCCGAGATCAAAGAGCCAATTCTGTGCGCACCGAACGATCCAGATGACGCGCGTTGGTTGTCTGACGTGCAGGGCGAGAAGATTGACGAAGTGTTCATCGGTTCGTGCATGACCAACATCGGTCACTTCCGCGCGGCCGGTAAACTGCTGGATGCCCATAAAGGCCAGCTGCCAACCCGTCTGTGGGTTGCGCCGCCAACCAAAATGGACGCCGCACAGCTGACCGAGGAGGGCTATTACAGCGTCTTTGGTAAGAGCGGTGCGCGTATCGAAATTCCGGGCTGTTCACTGTGCATGGGTAACCAGGCGCGTGTGGCAGACGGCGCGACGGTGGTTTCCACCTCAACCCGTAACTTCCCGAACCGTCTGGGTACCGGTGCGAACGTCTTCCTGGCGTCAGCAGAGCTGGCGGCGGTCGCTTCGCTGCTTGGCAAGCTGCCAACGCCGGACGAGTATCAGCAGTTCATGCTGCAGGTTGATAAGACCGCGGCTGACACGTATCGCTACCTCAACTTTGATCAGCTGGGACAATACACTGACAAAGCCGACACAGTGATCTTCCAGACTGCCGTTTAATCGGTTATCGGGATGAACAAGGGGACGATGAAAATCGTCCCTTTTTTTATGCCCTTTTTTCCGCTGACATCTCCAGGCATAATGCGAGCGCGATCCCACTTTATTCAGCGTGCTGCGCACAAAATGCACTAACACTGTGCTGCACAGCGCGTCATCAGTATGAGGCAATCATGGAATATGAATTTCTGCGTGATTTGACCGGTCAGGTCAAAGTGCGTATGTCGATGGACCACGAAGCGGTGGGGCACTGGTTCAACGAAGAGGTCAAAGACAATCTGCCGTTGCTGGATGAAGTTGAGGCCGCCGCCCAACAGGTGAAAGGCACCATCAATCAGTGGCAGCGTGTCGGGCATGAATACACGCTGTGGCTGGATGATGAAGAGGTGATGATTCGTGCCAACCAGCTGGCGCTGGAAGATGACGGCATGGAAGAGGGCATGACTTATTACGACGAAGAGAGCCTCTCTTTCTGTGGCGTCGACGATTTTCTTGCAGTGATTGCCGCTTATCGGCTGTTTATTGCCGGTAAATAACTAAACAGTAAGGTCGCCATTGATGGCGACCCAGCCGATTACCGCGCCGCGCCACTTGCCACGGAATGCGCATGCGTCACCTGTTCCTCATCGACGATAGGTTCAACTTTACCCATCAGGAACAGATAGTTAAGAATGCCAATCACCACCAGCACCGCCGAGAACACCAGCGCCCAGGTAAAGTGGCCGGTTGCGCCAACAATCGCGCCGGTAATGATCGGCCCCACCGCGCCGCCCATGTTTGAAACGGTATTCTGCAGCCCCGCCACAATCGACACGCTGTTTTGCGGTGCCACATCGCCCGGCAAGGCCCACACTTGTGATGCCGCCACGGTGGTGCCGGATTTGGCGATACACAGCAGCAGCACGGTCATAAACACCGAATCGGTGAACGGGGCAAATCCGATACACAGCGCCATCAGCAGGCCGATGGTGAGAAACAGTTTTCGTGTAGCGGTCAGCGACAGTACTTTGTTATGCACCATGCGATCCGATGCCCAACCCGCCAGCACTTCAATCACCATGCCACAGATCAGCGGCAGCGCAGCCACCATCCCCATTTTGAGGAAATCCATGCCTTTATCTTTCACCAGATAGGTCGGCAACCAGGTAATAAAGAAATAGGAGGTGTAGTTGATGGTGAAAAAGCCAATGCACATTGCCCAGATATTGCGGTAGCGCAGCAGCTTGTACCACTTCATCGGACGCACGCTTTTGTCGCCGTGCTTTTGCGTCTGGCCATTACGGATGAAGCGCACTTCTTGCTGGCTTATCGACTTATGATCTTCCGGATTCTCGGCGTAGATAAAGTACCAGGCAATCACCCAGAACAAGCCCAGCGCACCTATAGCGAGGAAGGTCAGACGCCAGTCGAACAGGGCGATCATAAAGACGATCAGCGGCATGGCCACCGCACCACCAAATTTGGAGGCACTGTCGAACAGGCCAGAAACCGTGGCGCGTTCGCGATCCGGGAACCAGCGCGCGGTAATGCCCGCGTTGCTGGGATAGGCGGCGGCCTCACCGACGCCGAGTGCTAAACGCAGCGCCAGCAGCGATTTAAAGCCGGTCGCCAGTCCCATCGCCATGGTGGCGATCGACCACCAGCCGACGGCGATACCAAGCCCTTTTTTCTGGCCGAAGCGATCGGCAAACCAGCCCGCCGGGATCTGCAACAGCGCATAAGACCAGAAGAACGCCGCCATGATGAAGCCCATCATTTCAGGATTGATATCGAGTTCTTTGATCAGATGCGGAGCCGCTGCCGAGAGAACGGTGCGGTCAATGTAGTTAATGGCGATGGCCAGCCACATCAGGCCAGCAATCCACCAACGGATACGACTCGAGCGCGCAGAGTTAGTCATAGTAATTATCCACTCGAAAAAGGTTACAGGATAAGGCGGCGTGTTATTCCAGCCCGTTCATCACGTTGATTGGGCGTTCGCCCTGTTGGATGCACTGCACAATTTGCGTCACGCAGCGTTCACCAATCGCGCTGATCGCACCGTCGGTGTAACCGGCGATATGCGAAGTGGGAATGAAGTTGCTAAGCGTAAACAGCGGATGCTCGGTCAGCGGTTCCTGCACAAACACGTCAGCCGCTGCTCCGGCGATCACGTTATCCAGCAGCGCCTGATAAAGATCCTGCTCATTCACTACGCCGCCGCGTGAGGCATTAATCAGGAAGGCATTTTTCTTCATGCGTTTGAGGCGCGCGGCATTAAACAGATTCTGCGTTTTGTCGGTAAGCGGCATGTGCAGAGTGATGAAATCGCTGGTTTCGGTCAGCTGATCCAGCGTGACGAAGTCGATGCCGTGTTCAGCAGCAAACGGCTCATCAGGATAAAAATCAAATGCGATCACCCGCATGTTGAAACCTCTGGCGCGCAGCGCGACCTGCTTGCCAATATTGCCCAGCCCGATGATGCCCAGCGTTTTACCGTACACGTCGGTGGCAAAAATACGCGGCCAGCTGCCCGCTCGGGTTTCGATGGCGGCTTGGGTGATCTGACGCGCGCTGTTAAGGATCAAAGCAAAGGCGAAATCAGCGACAGCATGTTTATTGGCATCCGGCACGTTGGTGACGTAAATCCCGCGTGCACGCGTGGCATCCAGATTGATGTTGTCGACGCCAACGCCGTGCTTACAGACGATTTTCAGCTGCGGTGCTAACGCCAGCAGCTCTTCGTTGATGTCGGTAAAAGCCACGATCAGCGCCACGGTGTCCGCCAGATGCGGCTGGAGTGCGCTCAGCGGCGCATCGGCGGGCAGCGTGATCAGCTCAAAACCGTGCTGTTGCAGCGTGGTTATCGGCGTCGCGTCATATTTTGCAAACGACGGTGAGGTACAGATGACTTTCATAATTCTTCCCGATGTTGAAAATAAATACCGTTCCCGCGGATCGCATGCATCGTAGCGGCGCAATTTATTGCGCGAAAAATCGCGCCGCTACGGCTTGTGCGGCGATTGAAATCGGCTTCACGCTGCTATGGTGATGACTCTAATTACTGCAAATACTGATTCACAATCTGGCGGATCTTCTGCTCTTCTTCGGCTGAGAAACTCACCGCGTAGCGGCTGTCACCAACCTCAAAACCAAGCAGCGTCACTGCTTTTTTCACTGCAGCGGGAGAGAAGCCGACGCTATACAGATCGGTGCGCAGACCGGTCACATTCTCTTGCGCCAGGCGCGAACCTTCGATATCGCCGGCATGGAAGCGCGCCCAAATCGCGTTGATCTCTTTAGGCGCCACGTTAGCAAGGCCAGAAATACAGGCCGAACAGCCGTCGACAAAGCCCTGATGAATCAGCGAATCCGGGCCGTTCAGCACATCAAAACTGTTGATGCCTGCAGCCGCTTGCAGGAAGCCGCTCAGGCTCTCATAGCTGCCGGCGCTGTCTTTGATACCGATGATGTTCGGGTGTGCGGCCAGCGTGCGTACGGTTTCCGGTTGCAGCGTGTTGCCGGTGCGCGCCGGAATGTTGTAAAGGAACAGCGGCACGTCGATGGCGTCAGCCACCGCGCGATAGTGGGCAATCAGCTCTTCCTGCTTTAGCGGCACGAAATAGGGTGTGATGACCGAAACCGCATCCACGCCCAGCTTCGCCACTTGTTTCCCAAGGCGAATGGTTTCACGCGTGGAGATCTCGCCAATGTGCGCCACCACCGGCGCGCTGCCGTTCACTTCATCGACGCAGGTCTGCGTCACCGCCAGCTTCTCCTGTTCGTTCAGCACGAAGAATTCGCCGTTGGTGCCGCCGCAGAAGATACCGTTGCCGGCGCTTAACTGGCGTTGTACCTGCTCGCGCTGGGCGGCTGGGTTGAATGCGCCGTCGCGATCGAAGGTGGTGACGATGGCGGTTAATACGCCCTGAATTTTCTTACTCATGGTGTCCTCAATAATCCTTAGTAATTCAAAGCCGGAAACAGCGTCAGATAGACGTTTCGTACGTCATCGGCGCCCACTTTCATCGGTACATTCTTCATCAGGCGCTGCACGTCGAGCGCGGCTTCCACCAGATACGGCAGATGATCCGGGCCGATACCCAGCTCTTCCAGGCTGGCGGGCAGCTTCAGGCGCTTCACCAGTGCGGCAAAATACGCCACCAGCGCGTGGGATTTGGCTTCGTCGTCCAGCGTGATATCGGCATCCGGCAGCAGATCGTAAACCTGAGCGAATTTGCTCACCGCCGCCGGTCGTACAAAGCGCATGCAGGGCGCAAGGAGAATGGCGTTGGCGACACCGTGCGGCAGGTGATATTTGCCGCCCAGCGGATAAGACATGGCGTGCACCAGATGCGTACCGGCATGCGCAATGGACGCGCCACCATAATAAGATGCCCACAGCATATTCAGGCGCGCTTCGAGATTGTCGGGTTCGGCGATAGTGGTTTCGAGGCTGGCAAACAGCTTTTTCATGCCGATCAGCGCATAGTTATCGCTCACCGGGTTCGCCACGGTCGCGGTAAAGCACTCAATCAAATGGCACAGCGCATCGATACCGGTGGAAGAAGCGATGTGCGGTGGCATGCTGGTGGTGAGTTCTGGCACCAGCGCGACATAATCTGGCAGCATCACCGGCGTGATAATGCCGACTTTGGTCTCTTTCTCAGGGATCGCCAGAATCGCGTTGGGCGTGGCTTCCGAGCCAGTACCTGCGGTGGTCGGAATCAGTAGCGAAGTGGTGCGCGTGTGCGGCTTCTCACCAGCCAGTAACGCCTCCAGTGTCGGCGCATCTTCGACACACAGAATCGACAGCAGCTTAGCGACATCCAGTACGCTGCCACCGCCGATGCCAATCACCAGATCCACATCGGTGCTCGGCAGCGCGGCGACAATGGCCGCCACATCGTGCTGGCTAGGCTCTGGCGGCACCGTGTTGACGATGCTCAGGCTGACAATCTGCTGCGTGAGCTGGGCGATCAGCTTTTGTACCGCCGGAATGCCTTCAATATTCTTATCGGTCACCAGCAGCGCTTTGTCTTTACCTTGCAGTAAATAGCTGAGGTCATTGAGCGCCTGAAAGCCACTGATCACGGTGCTGTTGATATTCATCTCTTACCCTTACGTTTTTGCGCGGAATGATTGATTTTGCTCAGTCGGCGCGAGTTCCATCACTGCAGTGCCTAATTTTATAGGGCAAATTGATTTCGATTAATTTGATCTTGCTCACATATAATCAATCATGATTGAATATAATCATTGCGACCCGGCAGCGGCCGGAAGAGGAGAGAGCATGACTTCACAGCCATGGAAAACGCCAGTCTTAGTGATTGCCGATGACTTTACCGGCGCCAATGACGCGGGCAGCGGGCTGGCACAAGCCGGGGCGCGTGTGCATGTGCTGTTTGAGAGCAGCACGCCACACGACGCTGGTGCTGCCGATGTGCTGGTGATCAGCACCGATAGCCGTGCAACCAGCGCACAAGAAGCGGCCCAACGCACGCAAGCTGCCATTGAGCAACATCAGGCCATCGCTAACGACGGTTGGTTATTTAAGAAGATCGATTCCACGCTGCGCGGCAATCCCGGCGCCGAGATCGAAGCCGCGATGCAGGCCAGCGGTAAAACATTAGCCTTAGTGGTGCCGGCGGTGCCGAAGCTGGGACGCACCACGCGTGCGGGTGACGTGTGGATCCATCAGCAGCGTTTGATCGACAGCGAATTCGCCAGCGATCCCAAAACGCCGGTCACCAGCGGCCATGTGCTGACGTGTCTGCAGATGCAGAGCACATTGCCGGGTGAAACCCTCGATCTCGCCACGCTGCGCAGCGATCAACTGGCGCAGGTGCTGGCCAGCAAGCAAGGTTTGCTGGTGGTGGATATCGAGCAGGACGCCGACATTGCCTTGTTGATGGCCGCGGCAGCCACGCTGGAGACGCGTCCGTTGTTGGCCGGAGCGTCCGGGCTCAGCGATGCGCTCGGCGCGTTGCTGGCGGCACGTCAGTCGCGTCCGGTGCTGGCGGTGGTCGGTTCGATGAGCGCCATTGCGCAGCAGCAGATTACACGCCTCGCTAGCCAGCGTGACATCCGCATTATCGACATTGATATCCGTCAGCTGTTTGCCCAACCGGCCTGGCCGCAGGCTGAACGGTGGCAGCAAGAGATGCAGCAGGCGCTGCACGACGGCGCGCATTGCGTGGTACGCACTACCCAACATGCCGGGCAGCGTCATGAGATTGCGCAGTTGTGTCAACAGCATCAGGTTTCTCGTCAGCTATTGGGCGAACGCATCTGCCAGTTTCTCGCGCAGTTAACCCGCCGCGTGTGCCGCGAGGTGCAGCCTGCTGGGCTTTATCTCTCTGGCGGCGATGTGGCGATTGCCGTGGCCCAGGCATCAGGTGCCCGCGGTTTTCAGATTCAGGGCCTTGTGGCGGGCTGCGTGCCGCACGGGGTTTTGCTTAACAGTGAATTACACCTGCCGGTGATGACCAAAGCAGGTGGCTTTGGTGATGAAAACACCCTGGTAGAAGCCATTCGTTTTATTGAGGAGAAGTCGAGTGAGTAAAATTATTGCGATTACCATGGGCGATCCGGCGGGCATCGGCCCGGAGATCATCATTAAAGCGCTGGCAGAAGGTGAGTTAGCGGGCGTGCCTGCCGTCGTGGTCGGTTGTGCTAACACGCTGCGTCGGGTGATGGGTTTACATGTCACGCCGCAGGCTGAACTGCGCGTGCTCGACCAGGTCAAGGATGCGCATTTCGCGCCCGGCATGATCAACGTAATTGATGTGCCGCTGGCGGATGCCGCCGCGCTGCAGCCTGGCGTGGTGCAAAAAGCAGCAGGTGATTTGGCCTGGCGTTGCGTCAAACGCGCCACCGAACTGGCGCTGGCTGGCGACGTGCAGGCGATCGCCACCGCACCGTTAAATAAAGAGGCGCTGCACTCGGCGGGTCATATCTATCCCGGCCACACCGAACTGCTGGCGCAACTGACCAACACCAAAAATTACGCCATGGTGCTCTACACCGATAAGCTGAAAGTGATTCACGTCACCACGCATATTGCGCTGCGTAAGTTCCTCGATACCTTAAACGGCGAGCGCATTCAAACGGTGATCGGCATGGCCGACAGCTTCCTGCGCCGCGTCGGTTTCGACCAGCCGCGCATCGCGGTGGCAGGCGTTAATCCGCATGCCGGTGAAAACGGTCTGTTTGGTGATGAAGAGATCACCATCGTCGCGCCTGCCATTAACGCCATGAAAGCGCAGGGCATTGATGTCAGCGGCCCGTGTCCGCCCGATACCGTGTTCCTGCAGTGTCAGGAAGGACAGTACGATATGGTGGTAGCGATGTACCACGATCAAGGCCATATCCCGCTGAAATTACTAGGCTTTTACGATGGTGTTAACATCACTGCGGGCCTGCCGTTTATCCGCACCTCGGCGGACCACGGCACCGCGTTTGATATCGCCTGGACAGGTAAAGCGAACTCTGCGAGCATGGCGATCTCCATTAAACTCGCGATGCAGCTTGCATAGGGAAATATGAAGGGACAAAGCCGTCTCGACCAGATTATGGATTATCTGAAGAGCCATAATTTGGTCACTGTTGAACAACTGGTGAGCGCGATTTCTGCCTCGCCAGCGACGATCCGCCGCGATCTGATCAAGCTGGATAAAGAGGGCGTTATCAGCCGCAGCCATGGCGGCGTTACGCTGAATCGCTTTATCCCCAATCAGCCGACCACGCTGGAGAAGATGCAGCGTAATCTCGCCGAGAAGCAGGCCATCGCGCAGTTTGCCGCCAGCTACGTGCAGTCGGGTGATGCGGTGGTGCTGGATGCCGGCACCACCATGCTGGAGCTGGCGCGCCAGCTGACGCACCTCAAGCTGCGGGTCATCACCGCCGATCTGCATATCGCGCTGTTTCTGTCGGAGTTTAAGCAAATCGAAACCACCATTATTGGTGGACGCATCGACGATTCCAGCCAGTCGTGCATTGGCGAACACGGTCGCCGTTTGCTGCGCAGCATCAATCCTGATATTGCCTTTGTCAGCTGCAACTCGTGGAGCATCGAACGCGGGATTACCACGCCAACCGAAGAGAAAGCCGGATTGAAGATGGATCTGCTGGCCAACGCGCGCCGCCGCGTTCTGCTGGCTGACAGCAGTAAATACGGTTCATGGTCGCTGTATTGCGCCGCGCCGATTGATAGCCTGACTGATGTGGTGACGGATGCACGTCTGGATGAAGCGGTGTGCCGCGACCTGCGCGAGCGGGGTATTGGATTGGAGTTGACGGTTTAGATTTAGATTGAGATTGTGCTGGCTGTCCCCCATCCCGGCCTTCCCCCGCCAGCGGGGGAAGGAGACGCTGCCACATGCAACTCTCGAACTGACATATTGCAGCATCTTCCTCCCCCACTTGTGGGGGAGGACCGAGGAGGGGGACAGCGAGCACCAACCAAGGAGGGGGGCAGCAAGCACCAACCGAGGAGGACAGCCAGCACCAACCTGCGGGCAATGATTACTTAACGTAAGCCAGCAAACTCAACGAATCGCGCGCCAGCGACTTACACTTCTTGTCGTTGGTAATGGCGATACCGCTCAAATCCTTGTAGCTCTCTTCGCCCAGCGACTTCATGTTGTAATTGCTGTAGTTGCTTAAATCCCAACGGTTCTGTTGGGCGAAAAACACCAGTGCTTTACGAATCTGCGCGTCTGGCAAATCCTGATAGCCACAATCGTTCTTGAGATAAACGAACACGGCGGTGAGGTCGGCCAGATCTTCTGCTTCGGATTCGCTCAGGGCAAAACTGGTGGAGGAGAAGCCAAGGAGTCCCGCCAGCAGCAGGATCTTGATGCTTTTCGTCATAATCATTCTCAACAAGGGACAATTTATTGACGTTAGCACAGTTATTGCCGCTATTCCGCTAAATTTGCCCTTTCGGGCCATTCCCACCCTTTTTATCAGTGCAATCTGTTTCAGGGCTTGACCCTCCCGCAGGGTAAAGGTTTACGCTGTGCCCTTATTCACGACAAGGATAAGAATATGCAACGTCGTCATTTTCTAAAGTTGACTGCCGCACTCAGCGCCGCCGGTGCGCTGCCGCTGTGGAGCCGCTCACTAATGGCCGCCACGCGCCCATTATTACCGATTCCCTCCATTTTGCAGCCTGATGCCCGCGGGCAATACACCTTGACCGCCATGACCGGTAGCAGCCAATGGAATGGCAAAGCGGTGCCTACCTGGGGATACAACGGTGGATTGCTCGGACCCGCGCTGCGTCTGCAACGCGAAAAAGCCGTCACGGTGAATATCCATAATCAACTGCCGGAAGCCACCACCTTGCACTGGCACGGGCTGGAGATCCCCGGCGATGTTGATGGCGGCCCGCAAGGGATTATTGCGCCCGGCGCGACGCGTCAGGTCAGTTTCACCCCTGATCAACCCGCAGCGACCTGCTGGTTCCATCCGCATCACCACGGCAAAACCGGTTATCAGGTGGCGCAAGGTCTGGCGGGTTTGGTGCTGCTGGAAGATGAAGCGTCCGGCAAGTTGCGTCTGCCGATGCAGTGGGGCGAAGACGATGTGCCGCTGATTTTCCAGGATAAGCAGCTGAATAAAGCGGGAACGCAAATCGATTATCAGCTCGATATCATGCGTGCCGCCGTCGGCTGGTTTGGCGACATGATGCTCACCAACGGCGTGCAGTATCCGCAGCATGCGGTGCCACGCGGCTGGCTGCGTCTGCGTTTGCTTAACGGCTGTAACGCGCGTTCGCTGCACATTGCCACCAGCGATCAACGTCCGCTGTACGTAATTGGCAGCGACGGCGGTTTGCTGGCCGAGCCGGTGAAAGTGGATAGCTTGCCGCTGCTGCCGGGCGAGCGTTTTGAAGTGCTGGTGGATACGTCAGATGGCAAAGCCTTCGACGTAGTGACGCTGCCGGTGACGCAGATGGGCATGACGCTGGCGCCGTTTGACCAACCGCTGCCGCTGGTCAACATTCTGCCGCTGCGCGTGATGGCCAGCGGTACGCTGCCGGACAAGCTGGTGGATCTGCCGCCCATTCCAGCCACCGAAGGCCTGCAAAGCCGCTGGCTGCAGCTGATGATGGATCCGCAGCTTGATCAGCAAGGTATGCAGGCGCTGATGGAGCGTTACGGCGATAAAGCCATGGGCGGCATGAAAATGGATCATGGCGATATGGCGATGGATCACGGCAGCCACGGCAAAACTGCCGCCTATGATTTCCATAATGGCAACAAGATCAACGGTCAGGCATTTAATATGACTAAGCCGATGTTCAACGTGGAATTGGGCAAAGTGGAGAAGTGGACGATTTCCGGTGAAGGCGATCACATGCTGCATCCGTTCCACATTCACGGCACGCAGTTCCGCATCCTGTCAGAAAACGGCAAGCCGCCTGCGGCGCATCGCGCAGGCTGGAAGGACATCGTCAACGTTAACGGCTGGCGCAGCGAAGTGCTGGTGCGCTTCAACTATGTCGCTAACGCCGACAATGCGTACATGGCGCATTGCCATCTGCTGGAGCATGAAGATACCGGCATGATGCTCGGTTTTAGCGTCAGTTAACCGACGCCTCCAGCGCCAGGCGAATATCCTCGATCAGGTCGTCAGGATGTTCGATACCAATCGACAAGCGCACGGTCGCATCGGTGATGCCAATACGCTGTCGTACATCCTGCGGTACGCCCGAATGGGTGGTGCTGGCAGGATGGCTGGCAAGCGATTCGGTGCCGCCGAGGCTCACCGCCAGCTTGAACAGTTCCAGCGTATTAAGGAAACGGAACGCCGCCGCTTGCCCGCCACGAATATCAAACGAGAAGGTTGAACCCGCGCCGCTACACTGGCGCTGATACGTTTTGCCCGCCGGACTTTCTGCCGCCAGATACGGCAGCCAATGCAGTTTTTCCACCTGCGGATGATCGCGTAAAAACGCCGCCACGTTTTCGGCATTGCTGGTGGCTTTCTCCATACGCAGCGACAGCGTTTCCAGCGAGCGGCCAATCATCCAGCTGGAGTGCGGATCCAGCTGCGTGCCGATGGCGCTGCGCAGCGAACGTACCTTGCCGATCAACGCTTTGCTACCCAGCACCGCACCGGCAATCAGGTCCGAGTGGCCGCCGACATATTTGGTCAGTGAATAGAGCGACAAATCTGCGCCATGCTGCAACGGCTGTTGGAACACCGGCCCAAGCAGCGTGTTATCGCAGGCGAGAATCGGCCGCGAACCTTGCTGCTGCGCAATCACATCCGCCACCTGCTGCATCAACTGGATATCCACCAGGCTGTTGGTGGGATTGGCGGGCGTCTCAATCAGAATCAGCGCTACGCGTCCGCGCTGCCACGCCAGCTTCGCCGCTTCATGCACCTTATCTTCATCGGTGCCATCGCTGAAACCCACCGCTTTGATCTCCAAATCGTGCAGCGTTTTGCTCAGCAGCGTTTCGGTGCCGCCGTACAGCGGCTGGGAATGCAGAATCACTTCACCCGGACGCGCAAACGTCAGCAGCGTGGTGGCAATCGCCGACATGCCGGAAGAGAACAGCGCCGCGCTTTCCGCGCCTTCATACACCGCCAGCCGATCTTCTACGATTTCGCTGTTGGGATGGTTGAAGCGTGAATAGACCAGCCCACCAGTTTTGCCTTCCGGCGGCTGCTTGCGCCCGGCGACGAAATCGAAAAAGTCCTGCCCCTCTTCGGCGCTGTTAAACACGAAGGTGGAAGTGAGAAACACCGGCGGTTTCACCGCGCCTTCCGATAACTGCGGATCGTAACCGTAATTCAGCATCTGCGTTTCCGGGTGCAGATCGCGCGTACCAATTTTGGTTTTTTTACTGGATGAAGCGGTCATAGGAACTCCAGAACTCGGCGGTAAAGGGGCGGACGTGTTCCTACAGTTAACGCCAGCGCGATAAATTTCGCCACGGAATCGTTTGCGTTCTGTGCGCGGCGTTAGACGCTGGCTCGTCTATGATAGACTTCGTGGCTTTCCAAAAACCGTAACTGGACGCATGCAATGAAACATACCGTCGACGTGATGATCTCCGAGCAAGAGATCGCAACCCGAATTGCCGAACTGGGCAAGCAGATCAACGAGCACTACCGCAACAGCGGCAGCGAAATGGTGCTGGTGGGTTTGCTGCGCGGCTCCTTTATGTTTATGGCCGATCTGTGCCGCGCCATCGACGTGCCGCATGAAGTCGACTTTATGACGGCGTCAAGCTACGGCAGCGGCATGTCGAGCAGCCGCGATGTGAAAATCCTCAAAGATCTCGATGAAGATATTCGCGGCAAGGATGTGCTGATCGTGGAAGACATCATCGATTCCGGCAATACGCTGAGCAAAGTGCGTGAAATCCTGCGCCTGCGCGAGCCAAAGTCACTGGCGATTTGTACCTTGCTGGATAAGCCAGAGCGTCGTGAAGTGGACGTCACCGTCGAATTTGTTGGCTTTACCATTCCCGATGAGTTCGTGGTCGGCTTTGGTATCGATTATGCCCAGCGCTATCGCCATCTGCCGTATATCGGCAAAGTTATCCCGACCGGTGAATAACCGCACAATCGTCCAAGGCTAAACTTCCCCGCCTGCGATACACTGCGCAGCCCGTAAGCCAACGGTTTATGGGCTGGCTCGACTCTCTGCTAAACTCCATTGATTTCTTAATGTTAATGACCGCGACATCGCTCGTGCGCATTACCATTTTCATAGGCCTTTGATGTCTCTACAACAAGGTATGGATTCGCAATGACATATGCACTGGAAATTTCCGGGCTGACCAAAACCTATCCCGGCGGCGTACAGGCGCTGAAAGGACTCGATCTCAACGTGGAAGCGGGCGACTTTTACGCCCTGCTGGGGCCAAACGGCGCCGGTAAATCCACCACCATCGGTATTATCAGCTCGTTAGTGAATAAAACCGGCGGCAGCGTGCGCGTGTTTGGCTATGACCTGCAAAAAGATGTGGTCAACGCCAAGCGCCAGCTTGGGCTGGTGCCGCAGGAGTTCAACTTCAACCCGTTTGAAACCGTAATGCAGATCGTGGTCAATCAGGCTGGTTATTACGGTGTTGAACGCGCTGAAGCTAATAAACGCGCGGAAAAATACCTCAATCAGCTCGATCTGTGGGGCAAACGCAACGAACGTGCGCGCATGCTTTCGGGCGGTATGAAGCGCCGCCTGATGATCGCGCGTGCGCTGATGCATGAGCCGAAGCTGCTGATCCTCGATGAACCGACCGCCGGCGTAGATATCGAACTGCGTCGTTCGATGTGGAGTTTCCTGAAAGAGCTGAATATTAAAGGCACCACCATCATCCTCACCACGCACTATTTGGAAGAGGCGGAAATGCTGTGCCGCAATATCGGTATTATTCAGAGCGGCGAGCTGGTGGAGAACACCTCGATGAAAGGGTTGCTCTCCAAGCTGCAATCCGAAACCTTTATCCTCGATCTGGCGCCGCGTAGCCCGCTGCCGCAGCTGGAGGGCTTCCAGTATCGACTGGTCGATACCTCGACGCTGGAAGTGGAAGTGATGCGTGAGCAAGGTCTGAACAGCGTGTTCAGCCAGCTGAGCACGCAGGGCGTGCAGGTGCTGAGCATGCGTAACAAAGCTAACCGCCTTGAGGAGCTGTTCGTCAGCCTGACACAGGGAAAAACAGGAGTGAAAGCATGACGCACTTGTATTGGGTGGCGCTCAAGAGCATCTGGAGCAAAGAGATCAACCGCTTCGCCCGCATCTGGATTCAGACGCTGGTGCCGCCGGTGATCACCATGACACTCTACTTCATTATCTTCGGCAATCTGATCGGTTCACGCATCGGCGATATGCACGGTTTCAGCTACATGCAGTTTATCGTGCCAGGCCTGATCATGATGGCGGTGATCACTAACGCTTATGCCAACGTGGCATCGTCGTTCTTTAGCGCCAAATTCCAGCGCAACATTGAAGAGCTGCTGGTGGCACCGGTGCCAACGCACATCATTATTGCCGGTTATGTCGGCGGCGGCGTGGCGCGCGGCGTGTGCGTGGGGATTTTGGTTACCGCGATTTCGTTGTTCTTCGTGCCGTTCCACGTGCATTCGTGGTCGATGGTGGCGCTGACGCTGCTGCTGACGGCGATTCTGTTCTCACTGGCGGGTCTGCTAAATGCGGTATTCGCGCGCACTTTTGACGATATCAGCCTGATTCCCACCTTCGTGCTGACGCCGTTAACCTATCTCGGCGGCGTGTTCTATTCGCTGACGCTGCTGCCGCCGTTCTGGCAAGCGGTGTCGAAGCTGAATCCGGTGGTGTATATGATCAGCGGCTTCCGTTACGGTTTTCTCGGCATCAACGATGTGCCGCTGGTGTTCACGCTATCGGTGCTGATCGCCTTTATCGTGGTGTTTTATGTGCTGGTGTATTCGCTGATTCAGCGTGGGCGCGGGTTACGGACCTAACCTGGCATAGCACCTCTGTCCCCTCCTTTGTAAAGGCCATTTTATGGCCTTTTTTTTCGTCCTGAGTTTGTCGCCTGTGGCATTAACACCTTCTTAACGGGTCAGGTGGGGATTGAGATATGTCTCAAACGCTGCCCTGTTTTGGCGCTTAAGACTGATGCTAACAGCCAATACCTTCTAAAGGTTGGACTTAAAATATTGAAGAAACTGGTCTTATTAAAATTTTAACCGCATCCGCTTTTCTCCTCGCTGCCTTATCCCGAAACGTCTTCCCTGATGTGACTTAATTTCCACAATAGATTGTCGTCATAAAAGGCTATCGGAACAGCATAAGACGTTTAGGCATTATGAAGCAGTTAACAGCAGTATTGAGCGCCATTCTTTTGGGCTTAATGGGGATTCATGCCGCGATGGCCAATATGAGCGTTTATCCCATGGTAATAAACCTGGATGAAAAGCGTAATGAAAACACGCCCATTCAAATCACCTCTAAAAGCGAAAATACCCAATATGTACGTGTGGTGGTTAAAGAGGTTATTCATCCTGCAACGCCAGAGGAACAAGAACGCGAAGTAAAAAGCTGGCAGGGTAAAAATATTGTGGTATCCCCGGTTAAGTTCGCTTTGCCTGCCGGAGCGAATAAACTCGTGCGGATTATAGCGCTGCAGCCGGTGAGTCATGAGCATGTTTACCGTATTTACTTTGAGCCGGTCGCCGCTTTAGACAGTGATGCACCGGCTGTGACCAATAAAATCAATGCTTCGATTGGCATGAGCTTAATTTGGGGTGTGCTGGTGCGCCAGCAACCATTAATCGCTCAGCCTGCCGTGGAATATGATCGACATAAACAGCAGTTGCATAATCGCGGTAATGTTCGCGTGATTCTGCAACGTTATAGTTATTGCAAAAAAGAGATGAAAGAGAATGCATGTCAATGGATCCAGGATCAACGCAGTGTCTATCCCGGTGAACGTTACACGCTGAAAAATCAGCCTAAGCATGGCGCTTTAAGGCTGGTATTTAAATTACAAGGAGAGGATCAAGAGAAAATAAGTGTCTTCCCTTGATTGTCCTGCGTAACGGCTAACATTAGCCAATTCAATAAAAGTGAATAAAGGAATAGGAAATGAAAGTGAAAGTACTCGCGGCAATGGCTTTAATGGGAGGCATTGCCTTCAATGCCTATGCGGTTGATCAGGATATTACCGTCACGGCATCCATTGATCCCATGATGACATTAATGATGGAAGATGGCTCAAATCTACCCTCAGCGATTGAAATGAAGTATCTGGCCGATATGAATAAATTGGCGCCTAAAATTATTAATACCCGCGTGCATACCAATGATGTTGAAAAAGACCTCAACATCAAACTGTATAACGCAGCGCAATTGACGCACACCCTGACGCCAGCAAACACCATTCCGCTGACGGTTAAATTTGATGGGAAAGCGTTGACGACGACTAACACTACTTTTACCGCGACCAGCCTGTTTTCAACGGCAAAAGGTGCCGGTGCGTCGCGTTCCATTCCATTGGAAATCTCCAGCGGCAATGTTACGCCTGCAGCAGGTTTTTATACCGGTCTGGTAAGACTGGCAGTGGTGCAGGCACCTTAATGCTGTTGTGACAATCGTAATATTTCTGGCTTGAGATTTTAATTGTGAAAACGTTCTCCTGGTTAATTCTATTTTTGGTCGGTGCAGCGATTTATCCCTGCCTGGCGCAGAGCCAGGAGAACGTGCCATTAGGTTTTGAAGAGTTATTACTGGGTCAGCATGAATTACTGTCTGTGCGTTTAGCCAGCCATGACTTAGGGCTTTATGATGCGCTGGTAAAACCTGATGAAATCCAGTTTTCGCAACCAGAAAAATTGGTTCAGCGGATCAAAGAAATTTATGGTTTAAGTGACGAACACGAAAAAAAGCTAACAACGGCTTTGCGTCAGCCACTCGCCCGTAATGGGCATAAAGCCTGTTTAAATGATGTTTCCTCAATACGTTGTGGGCAATTGGATACAGAAAGTGCTGCGCTAATTTATAATGAAAGCCGCAATGATGTTGATCTGTTTATTAACGTCACATGGCTGCCACTAGCCCCTGCGGGTACTGGCTATTACGCACCTGCGCTGAACGCGCACAATGCACTTATCCATCAGCAGCAAATCAATATCGCTACGTCTGACACAACTAAAAATATCAGCATTATAGGAAATGGTGCATTGGGATTGGGCGAAAAAAGTTATCTCTCCGGTAGCTGGCAAGCATTGTTCAATCAACAATCACATTACACGGAAAAAACATTTCGCCATGATGATCTGTATGTTCGTCATGATATTGGCACACGCCGCTATGTTCAGGCTGGCGAAATGGATAAGCGCAATCTCTATGGCGCGCTCGGCGGAAATTTTAATTTATCGTTATTACCGCTGCCTAAATTTTATGGAGTACGGCTGGGCACCACCCAAAGTTACGTTAATAACAGTGAAGAGAGCGAAACAACAACACCTATCACCTTATTATTATCGCGAACCACGCGGGTGGATGTTTATCGCGATGATGAACTGTTGGGTACGCAATACCTGCCCGCAGGCGTGGTGAAACTAAATAGTCAGGCATTTCCCCAGGGACGTTATCTTTTAACGTTGAAATTCTATGAAGAGGGCGCATTAAGCCGCGTACAACAATACCCGTTTAGCAAAACGACGCTGCAGCAGGGTCCGGCAGATTTTCAATGGTTCACACAGCTGGGGAAGGTGGCTGAGGCCGTTAATTCGGCGCCAGACGTTAAAAATCCTCCCCCTTTTGCATTGCAGAGTGGCTTCAGAACGCGCCTTGCCGAACCGCTGACGATCACCAGCGCCGTTTCAGTGCTGGCAGGAGAAAGCTTTAATGAAACCCGTCTGGATTGGCAAAACGTCTCATCCCTCGGAATAGTCAATCTGGGAATCGGGGCAATGGCGAACGAACATGGGCTGGCTGGCAATATTCAGCAGCTTGCGATGACTAAAGGCGCAACGCTTTCCTTATATCGTTATCAGCAGCAAGGTAATACCTGCATATCGGCCACGCACGCAGGTCAATATCGTTGTTCACAGAGTCTGAATGCAACGCTTTCTGGTCAGCTTGCGGGCAGCGCGGTGTCGCTGGGATACAGCAAGAGCCGCGCCTCAGTAACACCTGACGTTAGGGTTGATACCGCGCCTTCATATCCGCGCTATACAGATCAGCAGGCCAGCAAACAGACGCGCTGGCAGCTGGATATCAGCCGCAGTTTCACACTTAACACGCTATTAGTGTCGGCGCGTGCGGGCATCTTTCGTAGCATAAGTAGCGGTCAGGAACCCGATCGCGGTGGATACATCGGTATTTCCCTGTCCTATGTGCCGCGCGAGGAAGCCGCTTCGGATCGGCGTCACACTTCGCAGATTGGAGGCGAGTATCGCCGTCAACACAGCCAGGGGGCTGAAATGGGTTGGCAGGCTTCACATGCGGTTTCATGGTTTGCTCCGGAATATCGTGAATTAAGCGTGACCGCGACGGGCAGCCAGGGAGGCGAAATGTATTCTCAGCTCTCGGGGCGACGTGATGGGATGCATGGCAACGTCTATGGAACCTTATCCCATAACCAGGGTGGAACCAGTTTAACCGGAAGCTATAACTCGGCCTTCGCCGCCACGTCTCAGGGATTTTGGTCGGGCAGCAGCGCAGGCAGCACGGATTCTCCGGCGGGTGTGGTGGTAAGCGTGGATGCTGACAGCGCGTTATCGGGTCCAGCGGCAGAAGTCATGGCCAATGGCCATACTTATGCGCTCAATTTTGGCGACAGTGCTTTTCTTCCGGCGGTGGGATATCAATCGGGCACGCACCGCATTCGTGAGAGCACATCGAGTGATAATCAGCAGGCCGCCACGCTCAGTACCGGTGGCAGTGAACAATCATTGTTTTTGCTGCCGGGTAAAATTGTGCAGCGCAAGGTAAAAGCGCGGCTGAATTTAACCTATGTCGGACGGGCGCTCAAAGAAAATGGTATGCCATTGCGCGACGCCAGGGTGATAAATACACCGGCGCAATTAGATAGCGACGGTGGCATGTTATTTGATAGCACACAGCGCATCACCACGCTTTATCTGCAGGAGTCGATGCAGATATACGCCTGCGCGCTACGTGTAAAGCAGCGTAAAAATGCTGTGCAGTTTATTGGTGAAGTGATGTGTCCGCTTATAGATGTGGCGGCGCTACCAGACGCGATGCGCAACAATATAAGCCTCGCTGCGTTTAATAACCCTTAATGGCTTCAAAAGCGAGTGACAAACAATGCACTTTTTAACCCTGAGCTCACGCATATATAAGTGGGTAGGCATAATAATATGCGGCACGATGTTAATCACGCCGGTGGCCCATGCCGATCAGGAAGCGAGTGATATTAATAAAATTGTCACCGCCGCTGTATCCAAACAAAAACTACCGAGCAAAATTGATATTTTTGTACGCGAAATTGCTGGCTGGAAGGTGGATGATGCCCGGCGCTGGGGCTATGGCACCTATTTGTGCGACTCATCAACTGATCCGCAGCACGGGGCATGTGAAACGAGCGCGAAATATTCTGGCGGCGAAGCGGAATCTGAAATCGTATTAACTTTCACCGAGCGTAAAACGAAAAATAGCGTCAATCTGAAATTGATCGCTTACCGGCAGCCTTATGGGCGTGGCGAGGCTGCACGCTGCACCGGAGGCTATTTTACCCATGAACACTATGCCATTAACGATAAGTTCTCGCCCAACTGTGGCGGCTATCTGCGCCAGGGATCGGGCCTGAGCGTCTATATCAGTGCAGATCAGCTCGCGCTGTTGCCCAGCGGCGGCATATGGGAAGCCGATTTAAAAATAAATGTGATGCAGGGAGAGCCGTTTCAAAAAGCCGCGGAATGGCGCGTAAATATCCAATTGAATATCGATGACAATGCGGCGCAACTCTATTTTCCCGCGTTTCATACCGCTACGCCGCGTATGGCGCTTAACTTGCGTGATACGGGAAAAAATATGGCGGGCGCAGGCCACAGCTATCTGGATATGTGCATGTACGATGGTTATGGCGCCAACAGTCAATCTCTGCAATTAACGCTCTCTGATGGCGTAATGTTGCCCGATCGCAGCAGTACCGATTTCACGATTATTAAACAAGGCGCTTTGAACACGGATAAAAGCCAGCGTATCGATTTTCAGGCATTCGTGGAGTGGAATGGCATGACGCGTCAATTCACTAACCAGTCCGCGCTGGTCATTCCCCGTAACGACTACGGTGACTACCGCTTGGTGATGTTGCCGGGAATCAATGTTCCGGTGGCCTGTACGCTGGGACGATTACGCTTATCGACGCCGGCCTTTGATCACGCGACTAAGGCGGCGGGTCAGTACTCAGGCACGCTGAGGCTGGAATTTAAAGTCGAAACCGGCATTCCGTAGCAGGCTGCGGGTTGTGGGAATCGAAAAAGGGCGCCGCTTTGGGCGCCCCTGAATTTAGGCCACCTGAACCGGCAACGCCTTAGCGAGGCGCTTCATTTCGTTATCGCCTTCGAAGTAGGCAACTTTCGGCTGCCAGCTGCGTGCGACTTCATCTTCGACCTGCACGTAAGAGCAGATGATCATGATGTCACCAGCGCAGGCGCAGCGTGCGGCGGCACCGTTGACTGAGATGATCTTCGAGCCACGTTCAGCGGCAATCGCGTAGGTGGAAAAACGCTGGCCGTTGGTGACGTTGTAAATGTCGATGGCTTCGTATTGCAGAATGCCGGAGGCGTCGAGGAAATCCTGGTCAATGGCGCAGGAACCTTCGTAATGCAAATCTGCCTGAGTGACTTTAACGCGATGCAGTTTGCCTTGAAGTACGGTGCGAATCATAACTGTCTAACCTTGTTAAGCTGCCAATAAACAACGGAAAACTACTCCGTCAGATCCACTTGCTGATTATCAATCAGACGCGCATTGCCGAGCCATGCGGCCATCAAAATCACCGCGCGCTGGCTGTCCACGTTCAGCGCTTGTAAGGTTTCGGCATCGCAAATCGCCAGTCCATCCGGACGGAAACCCTTCTCACGCAACGCCACTTCCGCTTGCTCGATAATCTCTTCAACATGGCGCTCGCCGTTGCTCAGACGTTCGGCCATGCTGTTCATCACCTGGCTAAGACCGGCTGCAATATTACGCTCGTCGGCGGTGAGATAGCCATTGCGCGAACTCAACGCCAGGCCATCTTTTGCGCGTACCGTTGGCACGCCCACAATCTCGATATCGAAGCCCATATCCGCCACCATCTTGCGGATAATCGCCAGCTGCTGGAAATCCTTCTCGCCGAAGCAGGCGATGTCTGGCTGCACCAGATTAAACAGTTTGCTGACGATGGTGGAGACGCCGCGGAAGTGTCCCGGACGGCTGGCGCCTTCCAGCAGCGATGATAAACCCGGCACTTCCACAAAGGTTTGGCTATCCAGGCCTTTGGGATAGACATCGGCGGGCGCGGGCGCAAACACCAGATCCACGCTATGACGATTCAGCTTCTCGCAGTCGTCCTGCAGCGTGCGCGGATAGCGCGCTAAATCGTCGGGACGATCAAACTGCATCGGATTGACGAAAATCGAGACCACTACAACGTCAGCGCGCTCGCGCGCTTCATCGACCAACGTCAGATGACCGTCGTGCAGGTTGCCCATGGTGGGCACCAGCGCAATACGTTTACCTGCCTGACGCCAGCGACGAATCTCACGACGCAGCATCGGCAGTGTTTCAATGATCAGCACTGCAAATCTCCTGATTTACTGGAAACTGTGTTCAGCGGCTGGATAGAGGCCCGCTTCAACGTCGGCGATATAGTGGCGAATCGCTGCACGAATGTCGCCGGTTTCTGCGAGGAAATTTTTGGCAAATTTGGGAATGTGACCGCCGGTAATGCCAAAGGCGTCGTGCATCACCAGAATCTGGCCGTCAGTGACGTTGCCCGCGCCGATGCCGATCACCGGCACCGACAGCGCTTTCGTAACGCGTTCCGCCAGCGCCACCGGTACGCACTCCAGCACCAGCAGCTGCATACCGGCGGCTTCCAGCGCCAGCGCATCGGCCAGCAGACGTTCAGCGGCGGCTTCATCGCGGCCCTGCACTTTGTAGCCACCGAAGATGTTCACCGACTGCGGCGTCAGGCCCAAATGGCCGCACACCGGCACGGCGCGCTCGGTTAGCATACGCACGGTTTCCGCCAGCCACTCGCCGCCTTCCAGCTTCACCATATTGGCGCCGGCGCGCATCAGCTGTGCGGCGTTAGTAAACGTCTGTTCTGGCGTGGGGTAACTCATAAACGGCAGATCGGCCATCAGCAGCGCCAGCGGTGCGCCACGGCGCACGGCGGCGGTGTGATAGGCGATATCGTCCACGGTGACCGGCAAGGTCGATTCATGGCCCTGCACGGTCATGCCGAGCGAATCGCCAATCAGCATTACCTGAATGCCTTCATCGGCAAACAGGCGGGCAAAACTGAAGTCGTACGCCGTCAGCGTGGCAAATTTGCGCCCGCTGGTTTTGAGTTGGCGTAAATGGGAGAGGGTTGTTGGTTTCATCACACGCTCCAGAGTTTTCTGATGCGCGCAGTGTACTACGGCTTACTCAGACCACAAACGGATAGCGCTGCGATCCAGGGTGGCAAGAATCACAGATAAGGCTTGTCCATTCGGCAGCGACAATTGCGGGGCAATTTCCAGCAGCGGTACCAGCATAAATGCGCGATTGTGCATGTCGTAGTGCGGCACGGTCAGGCGCGGCGTGTTAATGGTCTGGTTGCCAAACAGCATGATATCGAGATCCAGCGTGCGCGGTCCCCAGCGTTCAGCTTTGCGCACGCGACCCTGTTCCAGCTCAATACGCTGGGTATGATCGAGCAGCGCCTCAGCGTCCAGCGCGGTTTCCAGCGCCACCACCGCATTGAGGTAATCAGGTTGATCCGGCGGGCCGTACGGCGGCGTGCGATACAGGGAAGATGTGGCGATGCGCGAGGTATGCGGAATGGCATCGAGCGCGGCCAACGCTGCATCAACCTGATGCAGCGGATCGGCCAGATTACTGCCTAAAGCGAGGTAAACGCGGGTCATTGCGTACTGTTTGTGCGAGGCCCGGTTGGACGGCGACGCGGACGGCGCGGTTTACGGCGCGGGGCCGGATCGTCGCCCAGCGTGGTCATCATGGTTTTCTGCTGCACCGGTGCCGCCGCCTGGAACTCGCCCCACCAATGCGTCAGCTTTTGCAGCTCAGGATTGTTTTCCACGTCGGCACGCAGCGCCATCAAATCGTAAGCGGCACGGAACTTAGGATGCTCCATCAGCTTCCACGCACGTTTGCCATGACGACGCGACATGCGCAGCTGCAGTTGCCAGATATCACGAATCAGCGTGGTGATACGCTTGGGAATCGCCAGCGCGCGGCAGGCTTCATCAAGCGTTTCGTTCATCGACAAGGCGAAAGCATCGTAATAAGTCAGGCCGCTTTCCTGCGCAATGCGTTCGGCGGATTCCAGCTGCGGATACCAGAACATTGCGGCAAACAGGAAGGCCGGATTGACGCGCATATCATTTTGCAAGCGGGTATCCGTATTTTTCAGAACCTGCGCCAGCATACGCTCCATCAGGCTGTCGCTTTCGGCGGTGAAACCGCGCGTCAGCATCGGGAACAGCGGCTGGAACAGCTGATATTCACGCATCATCTGATAGGTGCGGTAGCCGTAACCGGCCTGCAGCAGCTTGAGCGACTCTTCAAACATGCGCGCCGGCGGAATGTCATTCAGCAGCGTTGCCAGACGCGGAATCGGCTCGGCCGTTTCTGCCGCGATACGCATCTGCAGCTTGGCGGCGAAGCGCACCACACGCAGCATGCGCACCGGATCTTCGCGGTAGCGCGTTTCCGGATCGCCAATCATGCGAATGATGCCTTCGTGCAGATCGTGCAAGCCACCGACGTAATCACGTACGGTGAAATCGGCCACGCTGTAATAGAGGCTGTTGATGGTGAGATCGCGGCGTTGGGCATCGTCTTCAATGCTGCCGAAAATGTTGTCGCGCAGCAGCATGCCGTTTTGGCCGCGCTGCGAGCTGTTGCGATCTTCTTCGCTCTCTTCATGATGATGACCACGGAAGGTGGCGACTTCGATCACTTCCGGACCGAACATCACATGTGCCAGACGAAAACGACGACCCACCAAACGGCAGTTGCGGAACAGCTTACGCATCTGTTCAGGCGTGGCGTTGGTGGTGATATCAAAGTCTTTCGGCTTGCTGCCGAGCAGCAAATCGCGCACGCCGCCGCCAACCAGGTAGGCTTCGAATCCGGCTTTGTTCAGACGATAGAGCACTTTGAGGGCGTTTTCGCTGATATCTTTGCGTGAGATGTTGTGGCTTTCTCGTGGAATGACAGTCATCTGACCAGGACTTTCAGCTTCCACCTCTTCAGGCGCCTCCTCATCACGCTTGAGGACTCTCCGGCAAAAATTAGCGACTCGGGTAAAAATGGGACACCTCGACAGTGAGAAAAAGGGTGTTAATAAAATCAGCGGCTAATCATAGCCTGTTGAGAACCATTTAGGAATGGTGATGTCGTTTCATCCTCTTTAAGACCGTTCTGCAACGGAATCAGGCGGATATTCCACTGCGCGACGGCCTGTTTCAACAGGCTTTCCAGCGATTCATCCTGCCAGCCAGCCGAAACCGGCTGACCAAGAAAGCGTAAAGCCTGCACCAGCAGCGGCCGCGCATCGCCAGCGGGCAGCGCGGGCGCATGATTCTGCTTGGAAAGCTTGTTGCCATCGCGATTGACCGCCAGCGGCAAATGCAGATAATCCGGCACTGGCCAGGCAAACTGCTGATACAGCGCAATCTGGCGCACCGTGGGCTCAATCAAATCCGCGCCGCGCACGATTTCCGTTACGCCCTGAAAATGGTCATCAACCACCACCGCGAGATTGTAGGCAAACAGCCCATCACGGCGATGGATAATAAAATCTTCCTGCGCCAGCTGCGCTTCAGCCTGTAAATGGCCACGCAGGCGATCGTCAAAGCCGCTAACCGGCGCATGCTGACGCAGGCGCAGCGCGGCGTTGTCCGGCGGCAGCTGCAAATCGCGGCAGTGACCATCGTAAAAACCGCCCAGCTGCTGGATGCGGCTACGCGTGCAGGTGCAGAAGTAACTTTGTCGATGCGTTTGCAGCCAGCTTAGCGCGGCGCGATAGGCATCGTGGCGCTGTGACTGCCATAAAACGTCGCCATCCCAGTAAAGACCATAATGTTCCAGCTGCTGCAAAATACGCGTTGCGGCACCGGGAACTTCACGCGGGGGATCGATATCTTCGATGCGCACCAGCCAGCGTCCCTGTTGCGCGCGCGCACTCAGGTAACTGCCTAACGCAGCAATCAGCGAACCAAAATGGAGGTCACCAGAAGGGGAGGGAGCGAAACGCCCAATGCAGTTTGAAGGATTCATAACGAAGTGTACCGCACGTCGGGAAAACAGGGATTTTCCCGGCTGTGCGGTAGCAATTTGCTTACGGCCATTAGCCAGCCATCTGCTTCTCGCGGATTTCTGCCAGCGTTTTGCAGTCAATGCAGAGATCGGCAGTCGGACGCGCTTCAAGGCGGCGAATACCAATTTCTACACCGCAGGAGTCGCAGTAACCGAAATCGTCGTCATCCACTTTCTTGAGCGTTTTCTCAATCTTTTTAATGAGTTTGCGCTCACGATCGCGGTTACGCAATTCCAGGCTGAACTCTTCTTCCTGCGCAGCACGGTCGACCGGATCCGGGAAGTTGGCAGCTTCGTCCTGCATATGTGACACAGTGCGATCTACTTCATCCCGAAGTTGGTTGCGCCAGGCTTCCAGAATCTTACGGAAATGGCCTAGCTGGGCGTCGTTCATATACTCTTCGCCCGGTTTCACCTGATACGGCTCCACTCCAGCGATGGCGAGGATACTCAGGGACGATGTTTTACGGTTTTGCCCTTCTTGCATGTTGTTTCTCCTGGATAACACGCACTTCCCTAGATACGTCAAGTTGCATGTGCGTTGACTGTGTGCCTGCAACCTAAACGATTTAGGGCTTATCGATTCCCATAAAGGGAAAAAAACAGGCCGCTATAAATAGCAGAAGCCATCAAGGTTGGCAATTATTCCTGACCACTACTTGACAAGCCTCTGAACAATCGCGTATTCAGCGCCTCGCCCAGAACATTCCTATCACACCAAATTGCCTTAAATATTACAACGCTACGTTAATCGGTTGCGTAAGTAATATCTTTAACGGTGAAATTTGAGCTTGATACGCCAAAACTTCCACACCACCACGCTGCGCCTGTTCCAGTAGTTCTGCGTAGTGCACGTCGATATGGCGTGCCGGGGAAACGTCCTCAATCCCCGTATGCAGAACTGCGAACAACAAAACGGCTCGATGACCTTCTGCCACGATGGTGCTCAATTCGCGCAGATGTTTCTGTCCACGAGCCGTCACCGCATCCGGAAAATAGCCTTTACCTGCTTGTAAAAGGGTGACGGACTTGACTTCAATATAGCAGTTGGATCGGCCATCCGCTTGCAGCAGGAAGTCAATTCGGCTTTTTTCCGTGCCGTATTTCACTTCAGGCTGGCAGCGGCTGTAAGCGGATAATTCCGGAATCGTGTCGAGCGTCAGCGCCTCGCGCACCAGCTGATTGGCGCGCAGCGTATTCACGCAGATCCAGTGGCCTTGTTGGGTCTCGGTGAGTTCCCAACTGTGCGGATATTTCCGCGTGGCACTGCTGGATGTCGAATACCACACGGTATCGCCCGGCGTGGCGCAGCCGGTCATCGCGCCGGTATTGGCGCAGTGAATGGTCAGCGTTTCACCTTCTGGCGTAACCACATCGGCTAAAAAGCGTTTGTAACGGGCAATCAAGCGGGCGGGTTTAAGCGGCGGATCGAATTCCATTTACTCTCCTGTGGATGATAGTAGCGGCCAGCGGGCCAGCGCCTGATAACGTGTGCGGCCGCGCGTCACGTTCGAAGCGAACAGCGCAAAATGGCGGATATCGGTGCGCCAGTGAAAACCGCGCGGCGGCAGCGCGATCTGTGACGCTGCTTGGCGCAACAGCGTGACGTGCGGATGAAACGGCTGCGGGCTCTGTGCGCAGCCATGACGTGCGGCTTGTGCGCGCAGCAGGCTGGCGAGCTGCAGTAATCCGCGCGGCGCCCGCTGACAACCGAGCCACACCACGCCGGGACGCGGCCAGTGACCGGCGTCATCCAAATCGAGGGCAAAACCGGGCTGTTCGATGCGTGAGGCCAGCAGCTGCAGCTTGCGTGACGTCTCATCGCTGACCTCGCCGAGAAACGCCAGCATCAGGTGCAGGTTAGCCGCCGCCACCGGTTTCCCGGCTTCGGCAGCAAAATTATCCGCGCGCCACTGCACCAACTGTTGCTGGAGCGGAGCGGGCAGTTCAAGAGCAAAAAACAGACGTTGCGTTGCCAGGTTGGCCTCCGGTAATCCGCGCCTCAGAGTGCTACAATGCGCGCCATCTTAGCACAGGCATTTTGGGAGTTGAGTTTGAGTGAGTTACCGGTAAGCGAGGTGCTGCCTGCGTTGCTGGACGCGCTGGCGCAGTCGCCGCAGGTGTTGCTGGCGGCGCCGACCGGCGCAGGTAAATCGACCTGGCTGCCATTACAACTGCTGCAACACGCCCCATTGCCCGGCCGCATCATCATGCTGGAGCCGCGCCGACTGGCGGCACGCAACGTGGCGCAGCGTCTGGCAGAACAGCTTGGCGAGCAGCCGGGCGGCATCGTTGGCTATCGCATGCGCGGTGAAAACTGCTGCGGTGCCAACACGCGCCTCGAAGTGGTCACCGAAGGCATTTTGACGCGCATGTTGCAGCGCGATCCGATGCTGGAAGGCGTCTCGCTGGTGATCCTCGATGAATTCCATGAACGCAGCCTGCAGGCCGATCTCGCGCTGGCGCTGCTGCTCGATGTGCAGCAAGGATTGCGCGACGATCTGAAAATTCTGCTGATGTCTGCCACGCTCGATAATCAGCGTTTGCGTCAGCTGCTGCCGGATGCGCCCTTTGTGGTCTCTGAGGGCCGCAGCTTTCCGGTCACGCGCCGCTATGCCTCACTCAACAGTCAGCAACGTTTTGAAGAAGCGGTAGCGCGCGAGGTGGCGCAACTGCTGCGCGAAGAGTCAGGATCGCTGCTGCTGTTCCTGCCCGGCGTGGCGGAGATCGAACGGGTTAAGCGCGAGCTGGAAGCGCGGGTCAGTGACGAGGTGGATCTTTCTCCTTTATATGGCGCGCTGTCGCTGGAGGCGCAACGCCGCGCCATCCTGCCGTCTCCGGCGGGCCGCCGAAAAGTGGTGCTGGCGACCAACATCGCCGAAACCAGCTTGACCATCGAAGGTATCCGCTTAGTGGTCGATAGCGCGCTGGAGCGCTCGGCGCAGTTTGACGTGCGCAGCGGCGTGACGCGGCTGCAAACGCAGCGTATCAGCCAGGCGTCGATGACGCAGCGCGCCGGTCGTGCTGGTCGACTGGAACCTGGCATCTGCCTGCATTTACTGCCGCAAGAGCAGGCGCTGCGTGCGGCGGCGCAGAGTGAACCGGAAATTCTCAATAGCGATTTGACCTCGCTGCAGATCGATCTGCTGCAATGGGGATGTCAGAATGCGTCGCAGCTTATGTGGCTTGACGCGCCGCCGCCGCGCAACTTGCGTGCGGCGTGCGAGCGGTTAACCCAGCTAGGCGCGCTGGAGAATCACCAGCTCAACGCGCGCGGTCGAAAAATGGCCGCGTTGGGCAGCGATCCGCGCCTGAGCGCGATTCTGGTGGCTGCCGGGCAAAACAACGATGCCATCGCCAGCGCCGCGCTGCTGGTGGCGATTCTGGAAGATCCGCCACGCAGCGGCAGCGCCGATCTTCGTGATGCGCTTAACCATCCGCAGTCGCACTGGCAGCGCCGCGCGCGTCAGTGGCAGAAGCGCCTCAACGCCAGCGGCGGCACCATTAATCCCGACCTGTTCCCGCAGCTGCTGGCCGCCGGTTTTGCCGATCGTCTGGCGCAGCGTCGTGGCGACAGCGCGCGCTATCAGCTGGCGAACGGCATTGGCGCGATGCTTAACGAGCAGGATGGTTTGAGCCGCTATGAGTGGCTGATTGCACCGACACTGCTGCAGGGCGCCAGCGCCGCCGAGGCGCGCATGTTACTGGCGCTGCCGGTGGATATCGACGCGCTGCGCCGCGAATGCCCCACCTTAATTGAGCAGCGTACCGACGTGGAGTGGGATGAAGATAAAGGCACTTTGCGCGCGTGGAAACGCGAACTGATCGGCGCGCTGGTCCTAAAAGCGCAGCCGCAGGCACGCCCGGAGGCGGAAATATTGCATCCGGCGATGCTGCGCTGGATCCGCGAAAAAGGATTATCGGTGCTGGGCTGGAAAGAAGACGCTGAACAGCTACGCTTGCGGGTGCACTGTGCCGCGCAGTGGCTGCCGGAAGAGGCGTGGCCGGCACTGGACGATGAAAGCCTGCTCGATACGCTTGAAAGCTGGCTGCTGCCGGAGATGAGCGCGGTACGCGATCTGAAAGGATTGCAGAGCATCAACCTTGTCAGCGCATTATTACATTTGCTGACATGGTCACAACGTCAGCGGCTGGATACTGTGCTGCCAACTCATTACACTGTGCCGACCGGAAGCCGCCTGCCGATCCGCTACGATGCAGAGAAGCCACCCGCGCTGGCGGTGCGGATTCAGGAGATGTTTGGCGAAGCACAGAATCCGGCGGTGGCCGATGGCCGCGTACCGCTGGTGTTAGAGCTGCTCTCGCCCGCGCACCGTCCGCTGCAGATCACCCGTGACCTCGCGGCGTTCTGGCGTGGTGCGTATCCCGAAGTGCAGAAAGAGATGAAAGGGCGCTATCCAAAGCATCCGTGGCCGGACGATCCGGCCAACGCCTTACCCACAAGGCGGACCAAGAAATTTTCATCGTGAAACGCTGTGGATCGAATTCAGAGGGTTCTGCCATGCGTCGCATGAGAAAGCAGTTAGAGTAACGGCCGCCGCCGTAGCAATACCTGGAGAATAAAAGCATGTCTGGGAACGATCGCGAACCTATCGGGCGCAAAGGAAAAGCGCCAAAGCCGCCGCGCAGCAGTGCGCGGCGGGGTCGCCGCAGGGAACTTGATGATGATATCGATCAGGACGATTTTGACGAAGAAGATGAGGAGAGTGGACCGGTGCCACCAAAAAGTAAAAAACGTCCGCCACGCGGCAAACGTCGCTGGTTGGGCTGGTTGATTAAACTCTTCCTGGTCTTTGTGGTGGTGATGGCCGCCTGGGGCGTCTATCTCGACTCGGAAATCCGCAGCCGCATCGACGGTAAAGTGTGGCAACTGCCGGCCGCCGTTTATGGCCGCATGGTCAGCCTTGAACCGGGCATGTCGTACGACAAAAAAGAGATGATTGCGCTGCTGGAAGGCACGCAGTATCGCGAAGTGTCGCGCATTACCCGTCCGGGCGAGTTTAGCGTCAAAGGCAACACCATTGATCTGCTGCGCCGTCCGTTTGATTTCCCGGACAGCAAAGAGGGGCAGATCAACGCGCGCCTGACCTTTAGCAACAATGAGCTGAGCGAGATTAAAAACCTCGATACCGGCCGCGATTTTGGCTTCTTCCGCCTCGATCCGCGCCTGATCACCATGTTGCAGTCGCCGAACGGTGAACAGCGTCTGTTCGTGCCGCGCGCCGGTTTCCCGGATCTGCTGGTGAGCACCTTGATCGCCACTGAAGACCGCCACTTCTACGAGCACGACGGCATTAGCCCGTATTCGATTGGTCGTGCGTTCCTCGCCAACATCACCGCCGGTAAAGCGGTGCAGGGCGGTAGTACGCTGACGCAGCAGCTGGTGAAAAACCTGTTCCTCACCAACGAGCGTTCGCTGTGGCGTAAAGCGCGCGAAGCCTATATGGCGGTGATCATGGATGCGCGCTACAGCAAAGATCGCATCCTCGAGCTGTATCTCAACGAGGTGTATCTCGGCCAGACCGGTAATGACCAGATCCGCGGTTTCCCGCTGGCAAGCCTTTACTACTTCGGTCGTCCGGTGGATGAGCTGAGCCTCGATCAGCAGGCGATGCTGGTCGGCATGGTGAAAGGCGCATCGCTGTACAATCCATGGCGTAACCCGAAACTTGCGCTGGAGCGACGTAATCTGGTGCTGCGTTTGTTGCAGCAGCAGAACGTCATCGATCAGGAACTGTATGACATGCTGTCGGCGCGTCCGCTTGGCGTGCAGCCAAAAGGCGGCGTGATCACGCCTCAGCCGGCATTTATGCAGATGGTGCGTAACGAGCTGCAGGCTAAGCTCGGCGACAAAATGAAAGATCTCTCCGGCGTGAAGATTTTCACCACGCTGGATGCGATTTCGCAGGATGCCGCAGAGAAAGCGGTGATTGAAGGTATTCCAACGCTGAAAAAACAGCGTGGCCTGAAAGATCTGGAAACCGCGATGGTGGTGGTGGATCGCTTCAGCGGTGAAGTGCGCGCCATGGTCGGCGGTGCCGATCCACAGTTTGCCGGTTACAACCGCGCGCTGCAGGCACGTCGTTCGATTGGCTCGCTGGCAAAACCGGCCACCTATCTCACCGCGCTGAGCCAGCCGAACAGCTATCGCCTCAACAGCTGGATCGCCGATGAACCGATTGCGCTGAAACAGCCGAACGGCAGCATCTGGAAACCGATGAATGACGATCGTCGTTTCAGCGGCAAAGTGATGCTGGTGGATGCGCTGACCAACTCGATGAACGTGCCAACCGTCAACCTCGGTATGACGCTGGGACTGGATGCGGTGGTCGATACCTGGAACAAGCTCGGCGTGCCGAAAGATCAGCTGCATCCGGTGCCGTCAATGCTTCTCGGTGCGCTGAACCTGACGCCGATTGAAGTGGCGCAGGCGTTCCAGTCGATTGCCAGCGGCGGTAACCGCGCTGAGCTGTCGGCGGTGCGTTCGGTGATTGCGGAAGATGGCACGGTGCTGTATCAGAGCTATCCGCAGGCGCAGCGTGTTGAACCGGCGCAGGCGGCGTATCTGACGCTCTACACCATGCAGCAGGTCGCCGATCACGGTACTGCGCGTGCGCTGGGTGCGCGTTATCCTAAAGCGCATCTGGCTGGCAAAACCGGTACCACCAATGACCTGATCGATAGCTGGTTCGCCGGTATTGATGGCAAAGAAGTGGCGATTACCTGGGTTGGCCGCGATAACAACCAAACCTCGAAGCTGTACGGTGCCAGCGGTGCAATGCAGCTTTATCGTCGCTATCTCGACAACCAGGCGCCAATGCCGCTGGTGCTGACGCCGCCGGAAGATATCACGCAGATGAATATCGATTCTGCCGGTAACTTTATCTGCGGTACGGGCAGCAGCACATGGCGTTCGCTGCCGGTGTGGTCGCTGGATCCGAACGCGCTGTGTCAGCAGCAGCAAGAGCAGGTTCAGCAACAACAGCAGCAGTTGCAGCAGCAACAAGAGCAGCAACAGCAGCAACATCAGCAACAACAGCAGCAGCAGCCACAGAATGAGCAGAAAGATTCTGACGGCGTGGCGGGTTGGATTAAAGATATGTTCGGCAGCAAATAAGTTGCTGAGAAAACACAGGGCGCTGCGGCGCCCTTTTTTATTGGGATAGATGGTTAGCTGGGCTGATTCTTACAGTTACTTTTGCGAATATCAATAACCATACCAGTACCTTGCGTCACGAGAACTTCCAGGCTTTTTACTGCAACGTCTCGTGCATGTAGCAGTGAATCTGCAGGTTCGTCGCCAAAATTAACGGTTCTCATCGGTGTGGCGGTACGCTCAGGATTGATGCAGTTCACTTTGACTTTATCCTCAATCCACTCTTCCGCTAGCGCCTGAGTCAGATTGACTACCGCAGCTTTTGCCGATGAGTAAAGGGCGTAAAAAGCCCGTCCACGAGTGTAAGAACTGGATGTGAAATTCAATAACATGCCGGAGTTGCAGATTAACCGCTCTTTTGCCGCAATTGCCACGTTTACCGCTCCCAGATAATTAATGTTAATCAGCGCCATCACTTCCTGCTGAGTAAGCGTGGAGAGCGGTTTCTTAATCAAGACACCCGCAGTGTTGACGATAAAATCAATATTGCCATGCTCGGCAACAATGTTAGTTAAATAGTTTTTTACGCTGTCGAGATGAGTAATGTCGATATCATTATGTGAACGACTGGCAATATGTACTTTGGCCCCACACAGCGTGGCAACTTTCATCATCTCCAGACCAATTCCGCTACCTCCACCAAAAATAACCATATGCTTATCGCGCAGGAAATCGAGATTTGCAGAATTCAATGCGTGTGAGCTTTTCTCCTGCAGCAATTTCTCTGCGATAAAGAGATCAAGTGGATGGGTGATTTTAATATTGTTCTCATCGCCCTCTACGGTAATAACACGCGTTTCAGGCAGCATATTACGCAATACTCCGCAGTCGCAGGTAAACGTAAACTTACCCATGGCCGCTGCTTTCTCATAAGCCTGGCGAATTTTTTCCAGACGAAATGCCTGAGGGGTCTGGCCTCGGCGCATGCTGGCACGATGAGGAATATTGGCAATGCAGCCATCATCGTGAACTTCTACTAAAGTATCTGCTGAGGGGATCACCACATCTACGGCGTCAAAGGATTCAAGTGCATCTACGCATTTGCGAATAATAGTGTCGCTAATTAATGGACGCACGGCATCATGCAGTAAGATTTTACAATGACCGTCATAGTTGATAAGGGTTTTCAGCGCGGAATATGTTGAGTCAAAACGTTCCTTACCGCCGTTCACCACTTTACTCACTTTGTGCCACTGATTTTTTGCCACCAACTCCCACATGTAATCGATGTACTCATTTTGTGAGACGATAATAATTTCATCAATGTCGGCCGATTTTTCAAAACGTTCGATGGTGTATTCAATCACGGCACGTCCCGCTAACTTGGCGAATTGTTTTGGCTTGTCGCTGCCAAAGCGGGTGCCTGTACCGCCAGAAAGTATTATGGCTACATTTTTCATTTTTTATTCCGCCGCTTGCGGTCTGAGTGATGAACAAATAATTTCAGCGATTTTCTCGCCCGCTGTTTTCTCCTCTATCTGCAGTTCCTCACGCAGGACTTGTTCCCGGCGCACTTTCATTGCATCGTGACCCGCGACAATGTTGTCTACAAAGGTGAAAATATCCTTTTCACACCAGGCAACGTCGTAGGCGTCATAAATGAATTCTGCAGTGCGGTTCAAACCGTGACAGGTTTCGTGAGTGAGGTAGAGGATGGGTTTTTTCGACGGCAGATATTCCAGCAGGAAGGAACCGGCGTCCGCAATGAGTGCATCGGAACGCGCAAAAGTCAGCGTGTAATCATGCCCGAGATCCCACTCCAGATTGGTGTGTTGCTGCGACGCGCGCTGTAACTGCTGATAAAGACTTTGTGCCGTTGGGTTGGCTTCACCTATCCATTGGCTCAGCAGCGGATGGGGGCGAATGATCAGATGAATGTCCTGACGCTCAATCAGTTTTAAGAACGCCGAGCAGTAAAGGCTGAACGTGGTGTACATCTTCTGGTCGCCAGGCAGTACGAAATGCGGCGTCCACAGGAAGGTGGTTACCGTTTGAGCCGGCAGGTTATCCGTGAGATGGAAACGACGCTGATAGTGGTCAAATTTAGGATGGCCGGTAACGTGCACATGGCGATTTCCTGCCTGACACTGCAGCGCAAACTCAGTTTTATGTTTTTCCGAGCGGGCAAATATCCACGTCGCCAGATTTTGACAAAGCAAATTATATTGATACACCATGCTCTCTGCGCCAATTCCGGTATCGAGCGCATAAGGGATGTAAGCGATTTTCACGCCGCGCTCATGCAGGTAGTCGCTGCGAAAGGCTTCGGGGCGTGCTTCGTCGTAAGGGTTTTGCAAGAACACCACATCGGGCTGACGCTGCTCCAACTGATAGTCTTCAAATCCTGTGTAATCCAGCCCTCTTTCACGCAGAATCTCACGCTGAATATCGCCATTAACATCGCTCGCCTTCCAGTTCAGGTAAGGCACCACCACGATGCGGCAATCGAACGCGGGATTGGCCTGCATCGCCTCAATCACCGATTCAAAGTTCGTCCAACCCGGCGGCCACTGGAAGTAAAAGTCGACTTTAATTGGGCCTGAAGTGGAGGGTGTGAATTTGGCGGGCGCAACGATTTGACTCAACGGTTTTCTGAAGAGTGCGCGGTAATCTACCGTTCTATTTTCGATATCGCTTTTATCGAGCCGTTGTGCACCGGCATTGGGGAATACGCCCAGCCAAAGATCCTGCTGCATCAGGCTATTCCAGTGCACATCAAGGGCATATTGTGCCTGCGCACCACCTTGCAATTGCGCCTGCAGCGCCTCGTGATAGTTTTCAATCAGCGTGGTGTAATAGCGGTGATTTACGATATAGGCGCATGCGCACCACGCGAAGTTAGCGCGCACGATATAGTCCACGCTCTTTAACGGCGTGACTCGGCGGTAATTGGCCGCCAGAAAAGCCACTTGCCAGTTGATTTGCGGCAGGGCGGCAAAGTAGCGGTTGAGATTGTCGTAGTTTTTCTGGTTTTCATTGAAGCTAAAGTCATCCTCCAGAATCAGCACGCGCTCCCAGCCGTTATCGCGTGCCATCTCCAGCGCGGCGATATGCGATTGCGTGCAGCCGATGTAGCCCTTTTCATGCTTGATCGCGTCCAGGCGAACGATTTTTTCAGCGGTTAAACCCAGCTTTTTAAGTTGTTTAGTGATGCGGGTTAATCGGTCTTTGCGTTTCTTCAAATTGATGAAGATAACGCGATCAACAATGTTCCAGTTTATAGCGGTCATGAGTGTGTCTGCAGGAAGGAGAATGCAGGGCATAAGCAATTAGCGGGCCATTTTTTTAAGTTTATGATTTTACTCGTTATCGTTGGTTTGGTGCTCTGTCGGGATGAAATAAACTTCCTCTGTGCGGCAATGCAATTTCCCGATTGCCGGCCTCCGCTCCTTTTATTGCTCATTTATTATTTGCGATCATGAATATGCGCGATCTGGCTGTAAACGCCGCGCTTACAGGCATTAATCGTTGCGAATATGACGCTATTTCGCCTAAAATCCGTGCGTCATAATAATCATTCTCGTTTGTATTCGCCTGCATCGACTTTTTTCGAGAGACCTCACTTATGAATACGCGAAACACTAATCCTTGTTTCTTACGCCCGCGTTCGCTGGCTTGGTTTATTTCACTGACTATGGGTACGTTCAGCGTGCAGGCGTTGGCAGAAGATACCGTGGTGGTTAGCGCTGATGGCGGCAGCGGAGTCGAGCAAGAGAAAGCGTGGGGCCCGTCGCCAACCATTGCGGCCAAACGCAGCGCCACCGGCACCAAAACCGATACGCCGATCGAGAAGAACCCGCAGTCAATCTCGGTAGTCACGCAGGAAGAGATGGCGATGAAAAACGTCACCAGCGTGAAAGGGGCTTTCAACTACACGCCAGGCGTGTTGACCGGTAACCGCGGTAGCTCCAATGTTATCGATGCGCTCTCTATTCGCGGCTTCAGCGAAACCAACACCAACCAATATCTTGATGGCCTGAAACTGCAGGGTGATAACTACTCTGAGTTTGCTATCGATCCCTATTTTCTTGAACGCGCCGAACTGTTGCGCGGTCCGGTTTCGGTGCTGTACGGCAAGAGCAATCCAGGCGGCGTGGTGTCGCTGGTGAGTAAGCGTCCGACGCAGGAGACGCTGCGTGAAGTGCAGTTCCAGATGGGCACAAACAATCAGTTCTCCACGGGTTTCGATTTCGGCGGCTCGCTGGATGATGACGACGTTTACAGCTATCGCCTGACCGGTCTCGCGCGTAGCGCCGATGCGCAGCAGGATATGAACAAAGAGAAGCGCTATACCATTGCGCCATCATTCAGCTGGCGTCCGGATGAGAATACGCGTTTCGATTTGCTGACCTACTTCCAGAACGAACCGGAAACCGGCTATTACGGCTGGTTGCCGCGTCAGGGCACCGTGGTGGGCATCACGCGTCCTGACGGCAGCAGTTACAAGCTGCCAACTAACTTTGATGAAGGCGAAGACAGCAACAAGATTTCGCGCAACACCAGGATGGTGGGCTACAACTTCGAGCACAGTTTCAACGACACCTGGACGGTGCGGCAGAATTTGCGCTATGCGGATCTGAGAACGGATTATCGCAGCATTTATGGCAGTAGTTTTAATCCTGTTACGCTGGAAATTAATCGAGGTTCTGCTGTTTCAAACGAAAAATTGAACCAGTTTGCATTGGATAACCAGGTTCAAGCTAAATTTGCCACCGGTGCCGTAGATCATACTTTGTTGATGGGGGTGGATTATCAGCGTACCCGCAATGATATTGATGCTGCCTTTGGTAGCGCCGCACCGATCAGTGCAATCAATCCGCAATATGGCAATGACGCGGTTATCGGTACGCCATCTCCGTATCAATATCTAAACCGTCAGGAACAAACTGGCCTCTACTCCCAGGATCAAATGGAGTGGAACCGTTGGGTGCTGACGTTAGGTGGTCGCTATGATTACGCGATGACCTCAGCATTGAATCGTAACGGTAATATAGAAGAGAAAAATCACGATCAGGCCTTCACCTGGCGCGGTGGTTTGAACTATGTGTTTGATAACGGCATCGCGCCGTATTTCAGCTATAGCGAATCGTTTATTCCTACTGCGGGTACCACTTCCAGCGGCCAACCATTTGACCCTTCACGCGCTAAGCAGTATGAAGCGGGTGTGAAATATGTGCTAAAAGATCGTCCGATTGTTATTACGGGTGCGGTCTATCAGCTCACGAAAACGAAGAACCTTACAGCCGATCCCGATAGTCTGCAATTCAGCGTGCAGGGTGGTGAAATTCGTTCGCGCGGCGTGGAGTTAGAAGCCAAAGCGGCGGTGAATGCCAATATCAACCTGACTGCCGCTTACTCTTACACCGATGCTGAGTATACGCATGACACCTTGCTGAAAGGCAAAACGCCGGTGCAGGTGCCGAAGCATATGGCATCGCTGTGGAGTGATTACACCTTCCATGAAACGGCGCTGTCGGGCGTGACCGTGGGTGCAGGTGTACGTTATGTCGGCGAGAGCAAAGGGTTGTACGCCAGCGGCGACGATGTGAACCAAAACTTCGACGTAGCCGGTTACACCACCGTTGATGCCGCGCTGAAATACGATCTTGCACGCTTTGGCATGCCGGGCTCCACCATCGGCGTTAACGTCAATAACCTCTTCGATCGTGAATACGTCGCCAGCTGCTACCGCGACTACGCCTGCTACTGGGGCGCTGAGCGTCAGATTGTCGGTACTGCGACTTTCCGTTTCTGATCGTGTTACGCAGGTCGCCATCAATGGCGACCTACAGATTAACCAGGGATTATCATGCAGCATCCGCACCACGCAGAAACCACCTTCAGGCTGGATAACGTCAGTTTTCGTGTGCCAGGCCGCACGCTGCTGCATCCGCTGTCTCTTACCTTTGCACCGGGCAAAGTCACCGCGCTGATTGGTCATAATGGTTCCGGCAAATCCACGCTGCTGAAAATGCTCGGTCGTCACCATGCGGCGAGTGAAGGGCGCGTGTTGCTGAATGAGGACGCGGTAGATAACTGGGGCAGCAAAGATTTTGCGCGTCAGGTGGCGTATCTGCCGCAGCAACTGCCCGCGGCGGAAGGCATGACGGTGCGCGAGCTGGTGGCGATTGGCCGCTATCCGTGGCACGGCGCGCTGGGCCGCTATGGTCAGGAAGATCGCGATCGGGTGGAAGAGGCGATTACGCTGGTGGGATTAAAGCCTTTTGCCGGGCGTCTGGTGGATGGCCTTTCTGGCGGCGAGCGCCAGCGTGCCTGGCTGGCGATGCTGGTGGCGCAGAACAGTCGCTGCCTGTTGCTGGATGAACCGACCTCGGCGCTGGATATCGCCCATCAGGTTGATGTGCTGGCGCTGATTAAGCGTCTCAGCCGCGAACGTGGGCTGACGGTGATTGCGGTGCTGCACGATCTCAACATGGCAGCACGCTATTGCGATCGTCTGGTGGCGCTGCGCGGTGGCGAAGTGATAGCCGAAGGTGGCCCCGAGGCGATCATGCAGGCCGATGTGCTGGGCAACATTTACGGTATTCCGATGGGCATTTTGCCGCATCCGCTTGGCGGCGCGCCCGTCAGTTTCGTTTATTAAGGCCTCGCCATGTTCGACATTTCTCGCCGCCGCCTGCTGACGGCGCTGGCACTTTCCCCGTTGATGTCCGCGTTGCCGCTGCGTGCCGCCATACCGGATGCGCAGCGCATTCTGGCGCTGGAGTGGCTGCCGGTGGAGCTGCTGATGGCGCTCGGCGTGACGCCACTCGGGGTGGCCGACATGCACAACTACAACATTTGGGTCGGCGATCCGCAGCTGCCGTCCAGCGTTATCGATCTTGGCTTACGCACCGAGCCCAATCTGGAGCTGATGACGCAGCTCGAACCTTCACTCATCCTGCACTCCAATGGTTATGGTCCGGCGCTGGATAAGCTGCGGCACATCGCGCCAACCATGGGTTTTGACCTCAACAGCGGCGACGGCAAACCGCTCAGCACCGCGCGTCACTCATTGCAGGCGCTCGGCGCACGTCTTGGCCGTGAAGCGCATGCCGTGCAGCATCTGCAGTATGTGGATGAACAGCTGGCGGCGGCGCGTGAACGCCTCAGGCCGTGGGCCGATCGTCCGGTGCTGCTGATGTCGCTGATGGACAGCCGCCACGCGATTACCTTCGGTAAAAACAGTTTGTTCCTTGAGGTGATGGAGATCCTTGGCTTGAGCAATGCCTGGCAGGGCGAAACCAACTTCTGGGGCAGTGCAGTCGTTGGGCTGGAGCGGCTGGCGGAAGTGGGTGATGTGCAGGTGATCTGCTTCGATCACGATAACGATCGCGATATGCAGCAGGTGATGGCCACCGCGCTGTGGCAGGCGCTGCCGTTTGTGCGCGCGCAGCGTTTCCAGCGCGTGCCGGCGGTATGGTATTACGGCGCGACCTCTTCGGCGCTGAAATTTGTCCGCGTGCTGGAACACGCGCTGGAGTCGCACTGATGCGCAATCGTCTTTTTCCCGTCGCGCTATTGAGTACGGTGTTTCTGCTGGCGCTGGCCTTAACCGTGATCAATCTGCGCCAGGCGCTGCCGATCGATCAATGGTCGCAGGCGTTTTTTGCGCCTGACATTAACAACATCCAGCAAGTGGTGTTTCATCACAGTTTGCTGTCGCGACTGGCGCTGTCGCTGCTGGTTGGCGCGGGCCTTGGCCTGGCCGGTTTGCTGTTTCAGCAGGTGCTGCGCAATCCGCTGGCGGAACCCACCACGCTTGGCGTGTCGTCGGGCGCTCAACTGGGGATTACCGTCGCGACGTTATGGCATTTGCCGGGCGGCGAGTTCACGCAGCAGTTTGCGGCGATGGGCGGCGCGGTAATTGTCGGTATTTTGGTATTCGGCGTGGCCTGGGGCAAACGTCTGTCGCCGGTGACACTGATTCTGGCTGGGCTGGTGCTGAGTTTGTACGCCGGTTCGGTGAATCAAATCTTCGCGATCTTCAATCACGATCAGTTGCAGAACATGTTCCTGTGGAGCACCGGCGCGCTCAACCAGCTGGATGGACACAATGTGGCGCAGCTGTGGCCGCGTCTGCTGCTGGCGTTTGTGGTGGCGCTGGCGCTGCTGCGTCCGCTGACGCTGATGGGGCTCGACGATGGCGTAGCAAAAAACCTCGGTCTGGCGCTGTCGGCAGCACGTATTGCTGCGCTGGCGCTGGCGATTTTACTTAGCGCGCAACTGGTCAATGTTGCAGGCATCATCGGCTTTATTGGCCTGTTCGCGCCGCTGCTGGCGAAGATGCTCGGCGGGCGTCGCCTGATGAGCCGCATGATGTTGGCGCCGCTGATCGGTGCGCTGCTGCTGTGGCTGGCCGATCAGTGCGTGCTATGGCTGACCAGCCACTGGCGTGAAGTGTCTACCGGCACGGCGACCGCGCTAATCGGCGTGCCGATTCTGCTTTGGTTGCTGCCGCGCCTGCGTACCGGATCGGTACCGCCAGCGCTTAATCAGGGCGATAGCGTGCCGGCTGAGCGGCAAAACGTCTTGCGCTGGTGTCTGGTCGGTTTGCTGATTCTGGCCGCGTTTAGCTGGGTTGGCATCACCTTTGGCCGCGATGCGCACGGCTTTGCGTGGGTGGGCGGCGATATGCTGCAGCAGCTGCTGCCGTGGCGCGCGCCGCGCGTATTGGCCGCGCTGATGGTGGGCATGATGCTCGGCGTGGCGGGTGCGCTGATCCAGCGGCTTACCGGTAATCCGATGGCGAGCCCGGAAGTGTTGGGCATTAGCTCGGGTGCGGCGTGCGGCGTGGTGGTGATGATGTTCTTCGTGCCGGGCGATGCGGTGGCGTGGCTGTTGCCTGCCGGTGCGCTGGGTGCGGCGTTGACGCTGATGATTATTATGCTGGTGGCGAGTCGCGGCGGCTTTTCGCCAGAACGCATGTTGCTGGCGGGCATGGCGCTTAACAGCGCGTTTGTCACACTTTTGATGGTGCTGCTGGCCAGCGGCGATCCGCGCATGGCGGGCTTGCTGAGCTGGATCTCCGGTTCAACTTACAACATCAATATGCATCAGGCCGTGCAAAGCGCGGTGGTGGGTTTGGTGCTGATGGCGCTGGCGCCGCTGGCAAGTCGCTGGTTAACGTTGTTACCACTCGGCAGCACCACCGCACGTTCGGCGGGCATGGCGCTCACCACCTCGCGCCTCAGCCTGCTGCTGCTGGCGGCGGCATTAACCGCCACGGCAACCTTGACCATCGGGCCGCTGAGCTTTATCGGGCTGATGGCGCCGCATATCGTGCGCATGCTCGGGTTCCGCCGTGCGTTACCACAGGTGTTGATGGCCGGTTTGTTGGGCGGCGGCTTGATGATTTTCGCCGACTGGTGCGGCAGGATGCTGGCGTTTCCGGATCAAATTCCAGCCGGGTTGATGGCGACCTTCTTTGGTGCGCCGTATTTTATCTGGCTGTTGCGGCGGGCGTAATCAGGGTAACCCGGAATGGCGTAATGCTCGTCAGTTAAGGCATGAAAATCCCTCATACCGAGAGCACGCATTGTAGCGGCGCAATTCATTGCGCGATAAATCGCGCCGCTACGAAAGTTGCGGTGATTTGATACGGTGCTTAACTGTGATCGGCATTAAACCCTGAATGGCGACTCCACAACGACGGTAGAGTGCGCCATTCAGACGGTTTTAAAGTTTCGCGAAGCTGCGGCGTGCCGCATCGATGGTGCGTTGAATATCTTCTTTACTGTGCGCCAGCGACATAAAGCCTGCTTCAAAAGCAGATGGCGCAAGGTAAACGCCTTCTTCCAGCATCAGGTGGAAGAAACGCTTAAAGCGCTCAACGTCACACTGAGTGACGTCCTGATAGCAGGTCACTTCATCGGCATCAGTGAAGAAAATCCCGAACATACCGCCCACGTGGTTGATCACCAGCGGAATATTTTCGGCTTTCGCTGCGGCCAGCAGGCCTTGTGCTAACTGCGTGGTCAGATCGGTCAGCGTGCTGTGGGTGCCAGGCTGCGCAATTTGCGACAGACACGCGAAGCCCGCCGCCATGGCAATCGGGTTACCGGACAAGGTACCGGCCTGATAAACCGGACCGGTTGGTGCCAGCGCATCCATCACATCACGACGACCACCAAAGGCACCGACCGGCATGCCGCCGCCGATGATTTTACCGAGACAGGTCAGGTCTGGCGTCACGTCGTAATAGGCCTGAGCACCACCTAATGCGACACGGAAGCCGGTCATCACTTCGTCGATGATCAGCAGCGCACCGAATTCGTCACACAGCGCACGCAGGCCTGGCAGGAAGTCTGGCTGCGGTGGAATGCAGTTCATGTTGCCCGCGACCGGCTCAACGATGATGCAGGCAATATCCTCAGGATACTGCTCGAAAGCCGCACGCACGGTGCTGAGATCGTTATAGGTGCAGGTCAGCGTGTGCTTAGCGAAATCGGCCGGTACGCCCGGCGAGTTTGGCTGGCCGAGCGTCAACGCGCCGGAGCCGGCTTTCACCAGCAGGCAGTCGGCGTGGCCGTGATAGCAACCTTCGAATTTGATGATTTTGTCGCGATGGGTGAAGCCGCGCGCCAGGCGAATGGCGCTCATGGTGGCTTCGGTGCCGGAGTTAACCATGCGCACCATGTCCATGCTTGGCACCAGCTCGCACACCAGCTCGGCCATTTTCACTTCCATCTCGGTTGGCGCGCCGAAGCTCAGACCGCGCGCAGCCGCTTCAATCACTGCGTTACGGATGTTGGCGTTGTTATGACCCAGCACCATCGGGCCCCACGAACCGACATAATCGATATAGCCTTTGCCGTCGGCGTCATACAGATACGCACCGTCAGCGCGTTCGATGAACAGCGGCACACCGCCCACACCGGTAAATGCACGTACCGGGGAGTTCACACCGCCGGGGATCAGGCGTTGCGCTGCGGCATACAGGTTTTCTGACTTACTCATTGTTCTGCTCCTGCTGTTCGGGAAAAAATCTGGCGCCATTCTACGGGAATAACGGCTTGCGCTAAAGTTTAGGGTATATACTTTCCTGCGCATGCGGCGGCACGCAGTGTCAAGCGTGAGACTTGATTGCACTGGACGGCTGGCAGATAATAGCGAGATTAAGGTCGTTTTCTGACCTCGACGTTTACCCGGAGTAAAAGATGAGTGACGACTTAGCAGCGCTGCCTTTGCAATTTACTGATGCAGCAGCAAAAAAAGTGAAAAACCTAATTTCTGATGAAGAAAATCCCGAGCTGAAATTGCGCGTTTACATTACCGGCGGCGGTTGCAGCGGTTTCCAGTACGGCTTCACGTTTGACGATCAAATGAATGACGGTGACATGACCATCGAGAAACAAGGCGTGGCGCTGGTGGTGGATCCGATGAGCCTGCAATATCTGGTGGGCGGTTCCGTGGATTACACCGAAGGCCTGGAAGGTTCACGTTTTATCGTGACCAACCCGAATGCCAAAACCACCTGCGGTTGTGGTTCTTCCTTCAGCATCTAATGCTGCTTCTGGCTGCCGTTCTGGTAGCCAGATTCCTACCATTCAATAGTCACTAAACGCGCAGATTCGCGGCGTTTAGCATCGCGTTTTAATACTCGTTCAGTAATGCGCGGCTGCGCGCTGAAGTGACGTCCACAATCCACTTTGGGCAGAGAGTGTTCACTCTGGCGTGAGATATCGCAACGCGAGAATAACGTTAAGGTAGCGGCGATAGAGCCGGTCGACGTGGCCGCACTCAGAGGTGCAGCGATCACGAGCCCTATGGCCAGCAGCAGTGCTCTGGTCATGAATAGTTCCTGGTGAAGACAAAATTGCGCTAAACGCTAAAAAAGGGCACAGAGCATACGTGGCCGCTGCGCCTTGTATTATGATTTACGACAATTTATGCCGAATCTTTAATCTTTATTAGTGCTTTTTTTCGTCGGATGTAAATCTGCACACAGCTGTTTCGCTGCCAGCAGCATGCGAGGCCCCGGACGGCTCAGCCAGTCGTCATTGATGGCGATCACCGGCACATCCAATTGCGGCTGCCAATATTGCGCGATGCTGGCGGCCCGAGCGGCATCACCCCCGATCACAATCGCCTGCGGATGGCGCATCAGCACCTGTTCGCGGCTCACCTGCGGCCAGCTAACGCTGCTATCGGCAAAAATATTCCTGCCGCCGCACAGCTCAATGACCTGGTTTTGCATGGTGTTACGCGAAGCCGTAAACAGCGGCTGCTGACCAAACTGCAAAAACAGCGGCAGGGGCGTACTTTGCTGATACTGCTTGCGTAGCGCCGCTTCCTGCGCGCGTAATGCCTGCGCCGCATCGATGGCTTGCTGCGGCTGCGGACTCCAGCGCTGTAACGCCGCCAGCGCATCGATCATTTGGTCAATGGTTTGCGGATCGATCCACTCAACCTTAATCCCGAAACGCTGCAGCTGTTCAATTTGCCGCTGTGGATTACCGCCGCGCCACGCCAGCACCACATCCGGCTTCAGTTGCAGAATGCGTTCCACTTTAATGCCTTGCCAGTTCGCCACCTGTTCCAGCGCGTTGGCCTGCGCGGGATAATCGGAGAAGGCGCTGACGGCGAGCGGCGTAATGCCTGCGGCGAAGGCCAGTTCCGTCAGATGTGGCGAAAGAGTGATGACGCGCGGCGCGGCAGCGAACAGGCTGTTGCACAGCAGCAACAGCCCAAGCAGCAGGATTTTAGCCACGCGCCAGCTGAACCAGCAGGTTTTCAACCATCAGTGAAGATTGTTTTGCCGCAACGCTGAGGAACTCGTCGAAGCTGAGGTGTGATTCCTGATCGGCGACGTCAGAAATGGCGCGCACCACCACAAATGGCACCTTGAACTGATGGCAAACGTGACCAATCGCGGTCGCTTCCATCTCCACCGCAATCGCCTGCGGGAAGGTGGTGCGGATGCGTTCCAGCGGTGCTGCGCCGTTGATAAAGGCATCGCCGCTCACCACCAAACCGCGTACCGCGTTGAGGTCGAGCTGCTTGATAACCAGCTCAGCGGCGGTAATCAGTTTGTCATCCGCCACGAAAGCGGCGGGGCAGCTGGCCATCTGGCCTGGCTCGTAACCGAAGGCGGTGACGTCGGCATCGTGATAGCGCACTTCATCCGACACCACGATATCGCCCACTTTCAGCGTTGGTGCCAGGCCGCCGGCAGAACCGGTGTTGATCACTACATCCGGCTTGCACAGCTGAAGCAGCAATGTGGTACCCAGCGCGGCAGCCACTTTGCCGATGCCTGATTTCAGCAGCGCCACTTCAACACCGTTCAGCGTGCCGGTGTAAATTTCGCAGCCGGCCAGCGTCAGTGTCTGGCGGTTTTCGATTTTGTCACGCAGCAGTGTAACTTCCTGCTCCATCGCGCCAATAATGCCTACTTTCATAAGAATCTCGCTAATTTAATGGATGTAACCCGCAAAAGTGAGGCATAGTCTAACATGGCTGATTGAGGAAGAATTCACGAAAAAATAAGGGGTAATTATGGCGACGATCAATTTCAGGAAGAAGATCAGTTTCACCCGCCCTTATACCAGCCGCAAAGATCCCGAAGGGGAATACTTTATTACCCGCCACTTTGAAAGCGATCGCGGACGTATTATTAACTCCGCCGCCATTCGTCGTCTGCAACAGAAAACCCAGGTATTCCCGCTCGAGCGCAATGCGGCGGTGCGTTCGCGTCTAACGCACTCGCTGGAAGTGCAGCAAACCGGGCGATATATCACCAAAGAGATTCTGCAAGCACTGAAAACCCAGGGCGGCGGGCTGGTGAATTATGGGCTGGATGAGTTTGAAGGTGCCTTCGAAAGCCTGATTGAGATGGCCTGTTTACTGCACGATGTCGGCAATCCGCCGTTTGGTCATTTTGGCGAGGCGGCGATCAATGACTGGTTCGACGAAAATCTGCCTGCCGAGCTGGTCGATCCGCTGGTGGCGGGCGTTGCCGATGAGGCTGAGCGCACCGCTTTTGACCAGTTGAATGCAATGATTCGTCAAGATTTATGCCATTTCGAGGGTAACGCGCAGGCGATTCGCCTGGTGCATACGCTGCTGCAACTCAATCTCAGCTATGCGCAGGTCGCCTGTATTTTGAAATATACCGCGCCCGCATGGTGGCAAGGCGATAAACCGGCCGAATATAGCGTATTAATGAAAAAGCCGGGCTTCTATTTATCTGAGCGAGAATATGTGGCTGAGTTGCGTGAAGCGACCAATATTAAACAGCACCATCGTTTCCCGCTTACCTGGATAATGGAAGCCGCCGACGATATCTCTTATTGCATTGCCGATTTGGATGACGCCGTAGAAAAAGACATCTTCCATGTTGAAACGTTGTATAAGCATTTATTGGATGCCTGGGGCGCGGTAAAAAACGGCGATGTTTTCAGCCGCACTATCGGTGATGCCTGGAAAGAGGCTAATCAGAAAAAACGCCGCAGTATCAGCGATCAATTCTTTATGTCATTGCGGGTTAACGTGCAAAACGTGCTGGTTAGCCATGCGGTTAAGCGTTTTATCGACAACTTACCGGCTATTTTCGAAGGCGATTTTAATCACGCTTTACTGGAAGATGATGGTGAAGAAGGGCGTTTGCTGAAACTATTTAAAACGGTCGCGCGTCAGCAGGTGTTTAATCATCCGGAAGTTGAACAACTGGAATTGCAGGGTTATCGGGTAATTAAAGGTTTGCTCGAAATATATCAGTCACTGCTGTTGCTGGATTACGAGCAATTTACCACCTTGATGAACGAAGACTTTCTGGCAAAGCATCCGATTGAAACCCGCTTGTTTCACAAGCTTTCCGGCAAACATCGAAAGGCCTATCAACAACACATGCGCTCATTAATTGTTGAGCATAAATATCAGCGCTTGTTATGGGAACGTTATTATCGTGCGCGCCTGATTCAGGACTACATTAGTGGGATGACGGACAATTATGCCTGGGACGAATATCGTCGTTTAATGGCGGTTGAATAAGCGCACAATTGTAAAGATGAAGAACAATTTTTTACCTTTACCTAAAACTTTATTAGGAACTTCGCGCTAAAAACTTAATCTCACCATCACGACCACAGCAATGGTCTGGCCGTAATTCTTAGAGAGACACAGATAAATGAAAAAAAACACAATTATGCTGGCGTTGGCGCTGAGTTTCGGCGCGGCGACGTTGAGCCCTGTGAGTGCATTTGCCGCAGAGACCGCTTCTTCTTCCAGCCAGCAATTGCCAAGCCTGGCACCCATGCTGGAAAAAGTCATGCCTTCCGTGGTGAGTATTAGTGTGGAAGGCTCGACGACGGTTAAAACGCCGCGTATGCCGCAGCAGTTCCAGCAATTCTTTGGTGATAATTCTCCGTTCTGCCAGGACGGTTCACCGTTCCAAAGCTCACCCATGTGTCAAAACGGCGGTGGTGACGGCGGCGCGGATGGCGGTGCTAACGCGCAGAAACAGCAGTTCCGTGCGCTGGGTTCCGGCGTGGTAATTAACGCGGATAAAGGCTATGTGGTGACCAACAACCACGTGGTGGATAACGCGACCAAAATCCAGGTGCAGCTCAGCGATGGACGTCGTTACGACGCCAAAGTGATCGGTAAAGATCCACAATCAGATATCGCGCTGATTCAGCTGCAGGATGCGAAAAACCTCACCGCAATTAAGATTGCCGACTCCGACAACCTGCGCGTCGGTGATTACACCGTGGCGATTGGTAACCCGTACGGCCTTGGCGAAACGGTGACCTCGGGGATTGTTTCGGCGCTGGGCCGCAGCGGCCTGAACGTTGAAAATTACGAAAACTTCATCCAGACCGATGCGGCGATTAACCGTGGTAACTCCGGTGGCGCATTGGTAAACCTTAACGGCGAGCTGATCGGGATTAACACCGCGATTCTGGCGCCGGACGGCGGCAACATCGGTATCGGCTTTGCCATTCCAAGTTCAATGGTGAAAAACCTTACCGCGCAGATGGTGGAGTACGGTCAGGTGAAACGCGGCGAGCTGGGCATTATGGGCACCGAGCTGAACTCAGAGCTGGCGAAAGCGATGAAAGTCGATGCGCAGCGTGGCGCCTTTGTTAGCCAGGTATTGCCGAACTCTGCTGCGGCGAAAGCCGGCGTGAAAGCGGGTGACGTGGTGGTGTCGATGAACGGTAAAGCGCTGACCAGCTTTGCAGCGCTGCGTGCCGAAGTCGGCTCGCTGCCGGTCGGTACCAAGCTGCAGCTGGGTCTGCTGCGCGAAGGCAAACCGGTGAATGTTACCGTTGAACTGCAGCAGAGCTCGCAGGATAAAGTGCAGTCCGCCACCATTTACACCGGTATTGAAGGTGCCGATCTCAGCAATATTGATACCAACGGCCAGAAAGGCGTGCGCGTCGATAGCGTCAAGCCTGGCAGCGCAGCGGCGCGTATTGGCTTGAAGAAAGGTGACGTGATTCTGGGTGTCAACCAGCAAGCCGTGGCTAATCTTGGCGAGCTGCGTAAAGTGCTCGACACCAAACCTTCGGTGCTGGCACTGAACGTACAGCGCGGTGACAGCAGCCTGTATCTGCTGATGCAGTAAGTTTCAGGTTGTTGATAACAGGCGAGCTTTGGCTCGCCTTTTTTGTGTCTGTGCAAATGTCCGGTACTGAATGTGACGCTTACCGCAAATCCCGCATAATCCCGCTGGCTATGTGCAGTTGCACAATGTCAGCGCCGTAACGGATGCGTATTCTGTCTGTTCGTCCTTATCTCCGGAGTGTTTGATGGCCACCTATCATCTCGATGCGCGACTGGCTCAGGATATTGTTGCCCGCACCATGCAAATTATTGACAGCAATGTCAACGTGATGGATGCGCGTGGTCGCATCATCGGCAGTGGCGATCGTGAGCGCATTGGCGAATTGCACGAAGGGGCGCTTTTGGTGCTGTCACAAGGGCGCGTGGTAGACATCGACGAAGCGGTGGCAAAACATCTGCACGGCGTGCGTCCTGGCATCAATTTGCCGCTGCGTATTGATGGCGATATCGTTGGCGTGATCGGTTTGACCGGCCAACCGGCAACGCTGCGTCACTACGGCGAATTGGTGTGTATGACCGCCGAAATGATGCTGGAACAGGCGCGTTTGCTACACATGCTGGCGCAGGATAGCCGCTTGCGAGAAGAGCTGGTGCTGAATCTGGTGCGCAGCGAAACCTTATCGCCAGCGCTCAGCGAATGGGCGCAGCGGCTCGGCATCGATCTCAATCAACCGCGCGTGGTGGCGGTGGTGGAAGTGGACAGCGGCCAGCTCGGCGTTGATAGCGCCATGTCCGAGCTGCAACAGCTGCAAACGCTGCTGACCACGCCAGAGCGCGACAACCTGATTGCGATTGTTTCACTCACCGAAATGGTGGTGCTGAAACCGGCACTGAATGTACATGGCCGTTACGATCAGGACGATCATCGCCGCCGCGTGGATCAACTGCTGCAACGCATGAAGGAGAGCGGCCAGGTGCGAATGCGCATCGCGCTCGGCAACTACTTTACCGGTCCCGGCAGCATCGCACGTTCGTACCGCACCGCGCGTACCACCATGATGGTGGGCAAACAGCGCATGCCGGAACAGCGCAGCTATTTTTATCAGGATCTGGTGCTGCCGGTGCTGCTCGACAGTTTACGCGGCGGCTGGCAGGCCAACGAACTGGCACGCCCGCTGGCAAAGCTGAAAAGCATGGACAACAATGGCTTGCTGCGACGCACGCTGGTGGCGTGGTTCAGCCACAACGTGCAACCCAGCGCCACGGCACGCGCGCTATTCATTCATCGCAACACGCTGGAGTATCGCCTCAACCGTATTTCCGAGCTTACCGGGCTCGATCTGGGCAATTTTGACGATCGCTTGCTGCTGTACGTGGCTCTTCAACTGGATGAGCAAAGTTAATGAGAAACCTGTGGATTGCGCTGCTGTGGCTGTATAGCGCGCTAAGTGTGGCTAACGATCCGGCCTTTCTCTCGTTAAACGATCTGCAGAAAGTTAAGCAGCAGCTGGCACATCATCAGGCCGCGCCGCCAACGCTCGACGCCTGGCATCAGCTTAAACAGCAAGCGGATAACGCGCTACAACACCCCAATCCCAGCGTCACCGATAAAGGTATGATGCCGCCGAGCGGCTCGAAGCAGGATTATTTAAGCCTGAGCGCCTATTGGTGGCCGGATGCCAGCACCGCCGACGGCCTGCCGTGGCAGCGTCGTGATGGCGAAGTGAATCCTGCCAGTAAGAATGATCAAAGTGATGGCGTGCGGCTGGCGCGCTTTACCGCCGATTTTCAGGCCCTGACGCTGGCGTGGTACTTCACTGGCAATCAACGTTATGCCGATAAAGCGCTGGCGATGATGCGTCACTGGTTTATCAATCCCACCAGCCGTATGCACCCTAATCTTAACTTTGCTCAAGGCATTCCGGGCCGATCCGCGGGCCGCCATGATGGCGTGCTCGATGGGCGCTACTTTGCCACGCGCGTGGTGGATGCGCTGACTTTGCTACGCAATGCGCCCGGTTGGCAGCCTGCCGATCAGCAAGCGATGCAGCAGTGGTTTAGCGAGTATCTGCACTGGCTGCGGCACAATCCGCTAGCACTGCAAGAAGCGGCGGCGGTGAATAATCATGGCAGTTGGTATTGCACGCAGGTGGCGGGAATCGCGTGGTATCTGGGCGATCGTGAGACAGTCACAGCGATGGTAGAGTTGGCGCGCAATAAAATTGCGCTGCAAATTCGTGCCGATGGCAGCCAGCCCGCAGAGTTAGCGCGCACGCGATCCTTCCATTACAGCTACTTCAATCTGCAGGCGCTTAGCGCATTGGCGCAGCTAGCCGGTAAAGCAGGGTTAGGCGATTTATGGCATAGCCAGCAGCCGGGCGGATCGTTGCTGGCTGCGCTCGACATGATGGCGCCGTACAGCGATGCCACTAAACTCTGGCCGTGGAAAAACCGCGATCGCGTGAGCCAGCGCATCATTCCGCTGCTTTCAATGGCCGATAACAGCCTGCAGCAGCCGCGTTATCAACAGTGGATCATGCAGACGCAATGGAAAGATCAAAAGAGTGGGGCGGTGAGGCAGGCACAGCGTGATACCTGGCTGCTTTCGCTGCCTTATCAGCAGCCATAAAAAAAGGCCAGCATCGGCTGGCCTGTTATCTAAAGCGCAAAATCAACGGTTGTTGCGGGTCAGCTGATCAAGGTCTGATTCGATTTCAGCGATCTTGTTCGAGACCACGCTTTCCAGATGGCGCAGATCCGCCAGAATTTTGCGCTTCAGATCCACTTCAACCTGGTCGCGCTGGCAAATCTGGTCCAGTTCATCGATCACATAACGCAGGTTCGGGCTGATTTCCTGCACTTCTTTGTAACCCTGGCTGGTGTGATCGGCGACAACGGTTTTGCGCTGACGTGGATATTTGAATTTCACGCTTTTAGCAAAGAATTCACCTTTGTCTTTGCGGAAGTAGATTTTAAGAATGTCGTTGTTAGCTTCCTGACGCAGGCTGTAACGGTCGATGTCGTCAGGGTTGCTGATACCTAAGCTTTTCAGGTTGTCGTACATAGCGTTTATATTCCATCTAAGAGTGGGTGAGCGCGCAGGACTATCATCATCATTCGGGATGCAGCAGAAACGCGGCAACCGGAACGCTTACGGCATACTTAATCAACTGTAGACACAAAAACCGGGATGAACAGTGCGCGACCGGAGTTAACTTGGCGCGGATTATGAACTGTTTGAAAAATAAACGCACGTGTTAATTCGCGGCGCGAAACAGGTAATTCTGGCGGGAGTGTAAACAAATAATTACGGGCCTGTAGGCAGGCCCGTCGGGAAGATCTTCAGGCAGGAGAAGCTCAGTCGATGCTGCGCAGCAGTTCGTTAATGCCTGTTTTGCTGAGCGTTTTAGCGTCAACTTTCTTCACGATTACCGCGCAGTACAGGCTGTAGCTACCATCTTTAGACGGCAGATTACCGGAAACCACCACGGAACCCGCAGGTACGCGGCCGTAATGCACTTCGCCGGTTTCGCGGTCAAAGATTTTGGTGCTCTGGCCGATGTAAACGCCCATGGAGATCACGGAACCTTCTTCGACGATCACGCCTTCAACGATTTCTGAACGTGCGCCAATGAAGCAGTTATCTTCGATGATGGTTGGGTTAGCCTGCAGCGGCTCCAGCACGCCACCGATGCCCACGCCGCCTGACAGGTGGACGTTTTTACCGATCTGCGCGCAAGAACCCACAGTCGCCCAGGTATCAACCATGGTGCCTTCATCAACGTAAGCGCCGATGTTGACGTAGGAAGGCATCAGCACGGTATTACGTGCGATGAATGCGCCCTGACGCACGGCAGCAGGTGGCACAACGCGGAAACCGGCGTTTTTAAAACGCGCTTCATCCCAGCCAGCAAACTTCATTGGCACTTTGTCGTAGAAGCGGGTTTCAGAACCTTCCATGACCTGATTGTCGTTGATGCGGAACGACAACAGCACTGCTTTCTTCAGCCACTGATGCGTTACCCACTCACCGTTGATCTTTTCAGACACGCGCAGTTCACCGCTATCCAGCAGGCCAATAACCTGGGTGATAGCATCGCGGGTCGCGCTGTCTACGCTAGATGGCGTGATGTCGGCGCGGCGCTCAAAGGCAGATTCGATAACGCTCTGTAACTGTTGCATAATGATTTCCTAAGTCTGTAATACGGGTGCCAGCATCGCACTGGCACGGTAAATAAATTTGATTAATCGATTGCGGTCACACTTTATCGTTTGGATTAAGGGCCTCTGTCAACCTCTGTTGCAACACATTGCGCATTTCCACCCCAAGCGCACGTCGCTCACTATCGGCGAGGATGAAAAGATCCTCAACCCGTTCACCAATCGTACTGATGCGTGCGCCGTGCAGCGACACGCCCAAATCGGCGAACACTTCACCCACGCGCGCCAGTAAGCCGGGCTGATCGAGCGCGACCAATTCCAGATAACTGCGGCGGTCGGTGTGCGTCGGCAGGAAATTGACTTCGGTATCGACACTGAAATGCTTGAGGCGCGCAGACTGGCGACGCGTACGCGGCGGAACCCATTCGTTTTGCGTGATGGCTTGTTCCAGCGCCTGAATGATCAGCGGATGGCGATCGGCGGCCAGCGGGCTGCCATCCGGCTCCAGCACAATAAAAGTGTCCATCGCCATGCCATCGCGACTGGTAAAGATCTGCGCATCATGCACGCTGAGATTGCGGCGATCCAACTCGCCGGCCACCGCCGCAAACAGGTGCGGACGATCCGGGCTCCAGATAAAGATCTCGGTACCGCCGCGCGTGGCCTGCGGGCTGACCAGCACCAGCGGTTTGTTGAGATCGTGATGAATTAAGTGGCGCGCATGCCATGCAAGCTGATTCGGTGTGTGACGCAGGAAATAGTCGGCGCGGCAGCGGCTCCAGATATGGTGCAAACGCTCTTCGTCGAGGTTTTCCATCCGCAGCAGCGCCAGCGCTTGCAGACGATGATGGCGCACGCGCTCGCGCAGATCCGGGCTGTTTTCCATGCCGCGGCGCAGCTGTTTTTCGGTCGCGAAGAACAGCTCGCGCAACAAACTCTGCTTCCAGCTGTTCCACAAGCTTTCATTGGTGGCGCAGATATCGGAAACCGTCAGGCACGCCAGATAGCGCAAGCGGTTTTCGTTCTGCATCACTTCGGCGAATTGCTGAATCACGGTGGGATCCTGAATATCGCGGCGCTGCGCGGTGACTGACATCAATAAATGATGGCGTACCAGCCAGGCAACCAGCTGCGTTTCGCGGGAGTTCAGTCCGTGTAGTTCGGCAAAGTCGAGCGCATCCTGCGCGCCGAGAATGGAGTGATCGCCGTTGCGGCCTTTGGCGATATCGTGCAGCAGCGCAGCCATCAGCAACAGTTCCGGCTGTGGCAGGCGCGGCCAGAGTTCAACGCACAGCGGATGCATCGGGCGCGTGGCTTCGTCGGCAAAACTCTCCAGCTTCTGCAGCACGCGGATGGTGTGCTCATCCACCGTGTAAGCGTGGAACAGATCGAACTGCATCTGACCGACGATGTTGCCCCACAGCGGCGTATAGGCCCATAACACGCTGTGACGATGCATCGGCACCAGCGCACGCTTAACCGCGCCAGGATGACGCAGAATCGCCATAAAGGTTTCACGCGCTTCAGGAATTTGACACAGCGGCTGCTTCAAATGGCGGCGCGCATAGCGCAGCTGCCGCAGCGTGGTGGAGTAAATACCTTTGATGTTTTCGTTACGCACCATCACGTAGAACATACGCAAGATGGCTTGCGGCTCACGCTCAAACAGCGTGAGATCGCGCAGGTCGATGAGATCACCGCGAATCTGGAAATCGTCATCAATGTTGCGCGGTTTTTCAGTGGTCGACAGCGCCAGAATCGCTTCATCGAACAGCTGCAGCAGCATTTGATTGAGTTCGCCGATGCGACGCGTGACGCGATAGAAGTCCTTCATCATGCGCTCAACCGGCTCGTTGACTTCGCCAAGATAGTTGAGGCGTTGAGCGACGGTGAGTTGTCGATCAAACAGCAGACGATTGTCATAGCGTGGCAGCGTTAAGTGCAGCGCAAAGCGAATGCGCCACAAAAATTCCTGACACTCGTTGATTTCATTGCGTTCCGCTTCGGTGATAAAGCCGAAACCAACCATCTCATCCATGGTGGTGGCGCCAAAGTGACGACGCGCCACCCATTGCAGCGTGTGTATGTCGCGCAGGCCGCCGGGGCTGCTTTTGATATCCGGTTCGAGGTTATAGCTGGTGCCGTGATAGCGCTGATGGCGCTCCTGCTGCTCTTCAATTTTGGCGGCGAAGAAGCGCGACGACGGCCAGAAACCATCGCTGAAGATGTTCTTTTGCAGTTCGAGAAACAGCGCCACATCGCCAGTGAGCATGCGCGATTCGATCAGGTTGGTGGCGACCGTAAGATCGGATAAGCCTTCCAGCAGGCACTCTTCCAGCGTACGTACGCTGTGACCAACTTCCAGCTTCAAATCCCACATCAGCGTTAGCAGCTCGCTGGCGCGCTGCGCGGCTGTGTCGTCCAGCGGCTGGCGGCTGAGGATCAGCACATCAATATCGGAGAGCGGATGCAGTTCGCCGCGACCATAACCGCCAACGGCAACCAGTGCGATCTCCTTCATCTGGTCGAAACCAAAGAAGCGCCACAGGCGACGCAGTAAGCGGTCGATAAACAGCGTGCGGGCATCAATCAGAGATTCAATATCGGTGCCCGCATCAAATGCAATGCCCAGGTGCTGCTGGAATTGCTCAAGATAGTGTTTGAGCTTGTCGCGCGTCAGGGCGTCATCCGGCCAGCTGGCGGGGGAATCGGTCAGGCCTTTGTGTACTGCTTCGGTCACGCTACCACTCATCAACATGCCTCTTCATTACGCACATAAAAAAGGCCAGCGATAAGCCGGCCTGGTACTGTTAGCGAGATGATTACGCGACGTTTTCGAGCACCGCTGGAATGGTGTCGTCTTCACGCAGCGTCAGAATCTCACAGCCGTTTTCTGTCACCACAATAGTATGCTCATACTGCGCGGACAAGCTGCGATCTTTGGTTTTCACGGTCCAGCCATCCTTCATGGTGCGGATGCGGTAATCACCGGCATTGACCATCGGTTCGATGGTGAAGGTCATGCCTGCTTGCAACACCACGCCGCTATCATCCGCGTCGTAATGCAGTACCTGCGGCTCTTCATGGAAGCCTTTGCCGATGCCGTGACCGCAATACTCGCGCACCACCGAAAAATCCTGTGCTTCGACATACTGCTGAATCGCGCGGCCCAGTTCACGCAGACGAATACCCGGTTTCACCAGACGCAGCGCGATATAGAGACTTTCCTGAGTAACGCGACACAGGCGCTCGCCCTGAATGGTGGCTTTACCGACGATGAACATTTTTGAGGTATCGCCGTGATACTCATCTTTGATCACCGTGACATCGACGTTAACTACGTCGCCATCCTTCAGCACGCGATCGTCGCTCGGAATACCGTGACATACCACTTCATTCACCGAAATACACACTGATTTCGGGAAGCCGTGATAGCCGAGGCAGGCGGAAATCGCCTGCTGCTTCTGCGTGATGTGTTCGTGGCAGAGACGATCCAGTTCACCGGTGGTGACGCCAGGCACCACGTGCGGGGCAATCATCTCCAGCACTTCAGCGGCAAGGCGGCCCGCCACGCGCATTTTTTCGATTTCTTCAGGGGTTTTAATTGAAATAGCCATTAAATTAATCCGCAATCGTCGAATTTTTCGACAATAATGAGTTCTGTGGCAGTCATGTTAGCAGCCAGCAAAAGGGCTGCCAAATGGCGATTGTCTGCGCCTGCGGCGCTCAACTACTATTGGCGTATTCCTGCGCATTGTGGTATAAAGCGCGCCGACGATTCTCTGTCACCGACGTTTGGCTGGCAGGAAACGCATAAAACTCATTATGTGTACTAAAACACACATGTATCGACACATACGCCGGGGTGCCTTGAAAGAGGTCGGTCGTATGGGATACATGGAGGCCCAACCCCAAATCAAACTTTAGAGGTAATCATGGCAACTGTTTCAATGCGCGACATGCTCAAGGCTGGTGTTCACTTTGGTCACCAGACCCGTTACTGGAACCCGAAAATGAAGCCATTCATCTTCGGCGCACGTAACAAGGTTCACATCATCAACCTCGAGCAGACTGTGCCAATGTTCAACGACGCTCTGGCTGAGTTGAAAAAGATCTCTTCCCGTAAAGGTAAGATCCTGATCGTTGGTACTAAGCGCGCTGCTGCCGAAGCGGTAAAAGAGTCAGCTCTGAGCTGCGACCAGTTCTTCGTAAACCACCGCTGGTTGGGTGGCATGCTGACTAACTGGAAAACCGTTCGTCAGTCAATCAAACGCCTGAAAGATCTTGAGTCTCAGTCTCAGGACGGTACTTTCGACAAACTGACCAAGAAAGAAGCGCTGATGCGCACTCGCGAACTGGCCAAGCTGGAAAACAGCCTGGGCGGTATCAAAGATATGGGCGGTCTGCCGGATGCACTGTTCGTTGTTGACGCTGATCACGAGCACATCGCTATCAAAGAAGCAAACAACCTGGGTATCCCAGTTTTTGCTATCGTTGATACCAACTCTGATCCAGACGGCGTTGACTTCGTTATCCCAGGTAACGACGATGCGATCCGTGCTGTAAGCCTGTACCTGACTGCCGTTGCCACTACCGTGCGCGAAGGCCGTTCACAGGATCTGGCTGAGCAGGCTGAAGAAGCTGCTGAAGCTTAATAAGGTTCGCTCTTTCTAAGAGCCCTTAGACATCAGATGTTATCTGTTAAGGGGGCCGTTCAGGCCCCTTTATTTTATCTAAGTCTGTCACGCTCACTACAGAGCGAGCGGGGCAGAGTAAATTTTCCGCAACAAGTTTCTGACAGTGTGTGAGCACACAGAGACGAATCGAGGATTCTGGAATGGCTGATATTACCGCTGCATTGGTAAAAGAACTGCGTGAGCGTACTGGCGCAGGCATGATGGACTGCAAAAAAGCGCTGACCGAAGCGAACGGCGACATCGAGCTGGCGATTGAGAACATGCGCAAATCTGGCGCAATCAAAGCTGCTAAGAAAGCAGGCAACGTTGCTGCTGATGGCGTGATCAAAACCAAAATCGCTGACGGCTTCGCGGCGATCCTGGAAGTAAACTGCCAGACCGACTTCGTTGCAAAAGATGGCGGTTTCCAGGCGTTTGCTGACAAGGTTCTGGATGCAGCTGTCGCTGGCAAAGTTACCGATGTGGAAGTTCTGAAAGCGCAGTTCGAAGAAGAACGCGTAGCGCTGGTTACGAAAATCGGTGAGAACATCAACATCCGTCGTATTGCTATCCTGGAAGGCGCTGAGCTGAACAGCTATCAGCATGGCGCACGTATCGGTGTGGTTGTTTCTACCACCGGTGCTGACGAAGAACTGAGCAAGCAAGTTGCTATGCACATCGCTGCAAGCAAGCCAGAATTCGTTAAGCCAGAAGACGTGTCTGCAGACGTGGTCGAGAAAGAGTACCAGGTCCAGCTGGATATCGCCATGCAGTCTGGCAAGCCAAAAGAAATCGCAGAGAAAATGGTTGAAGGCCGCATGAAGAAATTCACCGGCGAAGTTTCTCTGACCGGTCAGGCTTTCGTTATCGACCCAAGCAAAACCGTTGGCCAGGCGTTGAAAGAGAAAAACGCTGACGTCATCAACTTCATCCGCTTCGAAGTGGGCGAAGGCATTGAGAAAGTTGAAGCTGACTTCGCAGCAGAAGTTGCTGCAATGTCCAAACAGTCTTAATGGTCCGAAAGAACCGCCACAAGGCGGTTCTTTTTTGTCTGCGATTTAGTGCAGCACTTTCAGTCTCATCCCAATAGCTTTTCTCGCGGGCTTTGCGGATGATCGACCAGATTTTACTTCTCCTTTTCATCATATCTTCCAGGAAGAACTGACCATGGCGACCAACGCAAAACCTGTATATCAACGTATCCTGCTAAAACTGAGTGGCGAAGCACTGCAAGGTGCCGAAGGTTTTGGCATCGACGCGAGCGTGCTTGACCGCATGGCGCAAGAGGTGAAAGAGCTGGTTGAGCTGGGCATTCAGGTGGGTGTGGTTATTGGTGGCGGTAACCTGTTCCGCGGCGCAGGTCTGGCCCAGGCGGGCATGAACCGTGTGGTAGGCGACCATATGGGCATGCTGGCAACAGTGATGAATGGCCTGGCAATGCGTGACGCGCTGCACCGTGCGTATGTCAATGCGCGCTTGATGTCAGCGATTCCGCTGAACGGCGTGTGTGATAACTACAGCTGGGCAGAAGCGATCAGCCTGCTGCGTAATAACCGCGTCGTGATCTTCGCGGCCGGTACCGGCAACCCGTTCTTTACCACTGACTCTGCAGCCTGCCTGCGCGGCATCGAAATCGAAGCCGACGTGGTACTGAAAGCCACCAAAGTAGACGGCGTCTACTCTGAAGATCCGGTGAAAAACCCGGATGCCACGCTGTATGACCAACTGAGCTATGCAGAAGTGTTGGATAAAGAGCTTAAAGTAATGGATCTCGCCGCCTTTACGCTGGCGCGTGACCACAAGCTGCCTATCCGCGTCTTCAACATGAACAAGCCTGGCGCATTGCGTCGCGTCGTGATGGGTGAAAAAGAAGGCACCCTGATTACGCATTAATACCCGACGCGCGTTAAAATAAGGTATATTCTTTTGCCGCGATGCTCTGACATCGCGCAGCAATTAGGATGATCGATGTTTATCGATACCGCTTCCGGTTAGCCCGGAAATGGCCAGGTCAACCGAATTCAAGGGTTTCAACGTGATTAACGACATTAAAAAAGATGCAGACACGCGCATGGAAAAATGTGTGGATGCATTTAAAAACAACATCAGCAAAATCCGCACCGGTCGTGCTTCGCCTTCACTGCTCGACGGCATTGTGGTTCCTTATTACGGTACACCAACGCCGCTGCGCCAGCTGGCTAGCGTGACGGTTGAGGATTCACGTACGTTGAAAATCAACGTATTTGATCGCTCGCTGAGCGCTGCGGTTGAGAAAGCGATTATGACGTCTGATTTGGGTCTGAACCCAAGCTCAGCCGGTAGCGATATTCGTGTGCCGCTGCCAGCGCTGACCGAAGAGCGTCGTAAAGACCTGATCAAGATCGTACGTGGCGAAGCAGAGCAGGGCCGTGTTTCCGTGCGTAACGTCCGCCGTGACGCCAACGATAAGATCAAAGCGCTGCTGAAAGACAAAGAGATCAGCGAAGACGACGAACGTCGTACGCAGGACGAGATCCAGAAAATGACCGATGCGCACATCAAGAGTGTTGATGCCGCATTGGCCGATAAAGAAAAGGAACTGATGGACTTCTAATTCCATCAACTGCTTTTCAAAACGCCGTTCAGAGACGAGACGTGTTCGACTCTGGCGGCGTTTTACATTGTGTCTGGCGCTGTTGCGGACACTCTCCACGACTTCACAGGGATAGCATGATGAAGCGATTAACTCTGCTGGGATCGACCGGCTCCATTGGTACCAGCACGCTGGCGGTGATTGCCGCAAATCCTGAACTTTATCAGGTGACCGCGCTGGTGGCTGGCCAGAATGTGGCGTTGATGGCTGAACAATGCCTGCAATTCCAACCGCGCTATGCCGCGATGTCCGACGAGACTTCCGCACAAGCGTTGCGTGAGCGACTGAAAGCACTCAACGTTAATACCGAAGTGCTCTCCGGCGTTCAGGCAGCCTGCGAATTGGCCGCGCTGGATGACGTGGATCAGGTGATGGCGGCGATTGTTGGCGCCTCAGGTTTACAGCCCACCATGGCGGCAATTCGCGCCGGTAAAACCGTGCTGCTGGCCAACAAAGAGTCGCTTGTCACATGCGGCCGTCTGTTTATGGAGGCGGTACGCCAACATCAGGTGCAATTGCTGCCGGTCGATAGCGAGCACAACGCCATTTTTCAGAGTTTACCCGCTTCCATACAGCATCAGTTGGGGTACGCTGATCTGCGGGGAAACGGCATCGAGTCGATTCTCCTTACGGGATCGGGTGGTCCTTTTCGTGACACGCCATTAGCGGATTTAGCCGGTATGTCGCCGGATCAGGCTTGTGCGCATCCGAACTGGTCAATGGGGCGTAAAATCTCCGTTGATTCGGCCACCATGATGAATAAAGGTCTTGAATACATTGAAGCCCGCTGGCTGTTTAATGCGACTGACGCGCAGATGGAGGTGATCCTGCATCCGCAGTCGGTTATCCATTCGATGGTGCGTTATTGCGACGGCAGCGTGCTGGCGCAACTGGGCTCTCCGGATATGCGGACGCCTATTGCGCACAGCATGGCATGGCCAGCACGTATTTCTGCGGGCGTAACGCCGCTCGACTTCACGCGCATGAAGTCGTTGACGTTTTCCGAGCCGGACTACGAGCGCTATCCTTGCCTGAAGCTTGCGATTGATGCCTGTGCCACAGGTCAGGCCGCTACGACATCGCTGAATGCAGCGAATGAAATGGCGGTGGCAGCTTTTCTGCAGCACCAGATTCGCTTTACCGATATCGCCGCCATCAACAGCGAAGTGCTGGCGTCCCTGAGTTGTCAGGAGCCGGGCAGCATTGACGAGGTGATGGAGATCGATCGGTTAGCGCGCGTACGTGCCAATGAATTGTTACCGCGCTTTCGTTTAGCAGGTTGATAGTTCCCGCTATTTGTTCGCTCTGGGTGAAAATGGTATAGTCGCTCGCTCGCGTTTCACAGCCGACATTGTTTCGATGTCATCTGGCGTGTTTGCCGGAGTTTGCTGCAGGCGCAATGTATTCAGAAACCACAGCATTTCTGATGAAAGGAATTATTACGCGTTATGTCGTCCAACAATCACAACACAATCGATGACGAGTCGTACTGCACGCCACGTCACGTGGCCATCATTATGGATGGTAATGGTCGCTGGGCAAAAAATCAGGGCAAACTGCGTATTTCAGGCCACAAAGCCGGGGTAAAATCAGTACGCCGGGCTGTCAGCTTTGCGGTTAGCCATAAACTGGAAGCGCTCACGCTTTATGCGTTCAGCAGTGAAAACTGGAGCCGTCCGATTCAGGAAGTGACAGCGTTAATGGAGTTGTTTGTCTGGGCGCTCGACAGCGAAGTCAAAAGCCTGCACAAACACAATGTGCGTCTGCGCATTATTGGCGATATCAGTCGTTTCAATAACCGAATTCAGGAACGCATTCGCCGCGCCGAGGAACTGACTCAGCAAAATAATGGACTGACCCTAAACATTGCTGCCAACTATGGCGGCCGTTGGGATATTATCCAGGGTGCCAGAAAATTGGCCGAACAGGTTCAGGAAGGTTTACTGCGTCCTGACCAGATTACCGAAGAAAGCCTGGCTCCGTATTTGTGTATGCAGGAGCTGGCGCCAGTGGATTTAGTGATAAGGACCGGGGGAGAGCATCGGATTAGCAACTTCCTGCTGTGGCAAATCGCCTATGCTGAGTTTTGGTTTACCGATGTTCTTTGGCCTGATTTTGATGAAAACGTTTTTGAAGGTGCACTGAATGCATTCTCTACGCGGGAGCGACGCTATGGCGGTACTGCACCAGGCGGCGCCTAAGCAATTTGGGGGTAACCTTTGCTGAAGTCTCGTCTGATTACCGCGTTAATTTTGATTCCGCTGGTGATCGCTGCACTGTTCTGGTTACCCCTGTCCGGTTTTGCGATTATCACTATCATCATCTGCATGCTTGCCGCTTGGGAATGGGGGCAGTTTGCCGGCATGAAAACGCGTCAGCAACGTATCTGGCTGGCCGTGCTTTGCGGCCTGTTGCTGTCCGCGATGCTCTTTACCCTTGAACCCTATCAACGCAATCTGCACCAATTCCAGATGGAAGGCTCGCTCTGGGCATCGCTGTTGTGGTGGATTGTCGCGCTCATCTTAGTACTGTTCTATCCCGCTTCTGCCGCGTTGTGGCGTCACTCACGTACGCTGCGCCTGCTGTTTGGCGTGCTTACCTTGATTCCGTTCTTCTGGGGCATGATGGCGCTGCGTCAGTATCATTACGATACCGACCATTTCGCCGGCGCATGGTGGCTGCTGTTCGTGATGTTCCTTGTCTGGGGCGCAGATTCCGGTGCTTACATGTTTGGTCGCTTGTTTGGCAAACACAAGTTGGCACCGAAAGTCTCTCCGGGTAAAACCTGGGAAGGTTTCTTCGGCGGCCTATTGTCATCTGCCATTATCGCCTGGCTGTTTGCTCTGCTGGCACCGCTTTCGGTGGCGCCGGGCACGCTAATTATCTGTGCGGTGATTGCGACGCTGGCATCGGTATTGGGCGACCTGACTGAAAGTATGTTCAAGCGTGAAGCGGGCATTAAAGACAGCGGTAACTTGATTCCGGGGCACGGTGGTATTCTCGATCGTATTGATAGCCTGACTGCTGCGGTGCCGGTGTTTGCCTGCCTGCTGCTGTTGGTGTTTCGCACCCTCTGAGGATAGCTGGCGATGTTGAGTATACTCTGGAGTTTTGCCGCCTTTATCGTGGCGCTTGGCGTGCTAATTACCGTGCACGAGTTTGGCCATTTCTGGGTGGCGCGCCGCTGCGGTGTTAAAGTTGAACGTTTCTCGATTGGCTTTGGTAAAGCGCTGTGGCGTCGCAGCGATCGTCAGGGCACCGAATATGTCATCGCGCTGATCCCTCTTGGCGGCTACGTCAAAATGCTCGACGAACGCGTTGAAAGCGTTCCCGCCGAGCTGCGTCATCAAGCCTTCAACAATAAAACCGTGCTGCAGCGTGCTTCGATTATCGCAGCCGGTCCTATCGCCAACTTCATCTTCGCCATCTTTGCTTACTGGGTCGTGTTTATTCACGGCGTGCCAGGTGTGCGTCCTGTGGTTGGTGAAATTCTGAACGGTTCCGTCGCTGCCGAAGCGCAAATTACCTCCGGCATGGAACTTAAAGCGGTAGATGGTATCGAAACGCCTGATTGGGATGCTGTGCGTATGGCGCTGATCGGTAAAATCGGCGACAGCGATGCCACGCTTACCGTCTCGCAATTTGGCGAAGAAGCCACGCAGCAAAAGCAATTAAATTTGCGCGATTGGCAATTTGAGCCTGATAAACAGGATCCGGTGGTCGCTTTAGGTATTCGTCCACTTGGGCCGCAGATTGAAACGACCTTAGCCGAAGTTCAGGCAAACTCACCGGCAAGCAATGCTGGTTTGCAAGCGGGCGATAGGATCGTTAAAGTCGATGGTCAGCCATTGTCACAGTGGCAGGCTTTTGCGGCACAGGTGCGGGATAATCCGGGTAAAAACATGGCGCTAGATATCGAGCGCAACGGCGAACCTGTGGCGTTGACGTTAACGCCGGAAGCGAAACCGGGCAATGAAGCGGAAGGCTTCGCGGGTGTCATCCCGCGTGTGATTCCGCTGCCTGATGAGTACAAAACGGTAAGGCAGTATGGACCTTTTGCGGCGATCGGCGAAGCCAGTGTAAAAACCTGGCAGTTGATGAAGCTAACAGTCTCCATGCTGGGCAAGTTGATAATCGGGGATGTGAAGCTGAATAACCTGAGCGGGCCGATTTCGATCGCGCAGGGTGCCGGGTTATCAGCAGAGTACGGGGTGATTTATTACCTGATGTTCCTGGCGCTGATCAGCGTCAACCTGGGCATCATTAACCTGTTCCCTCTGCCGGTTTTAGATGGTGGTCACCTGCTCTTTCTGGCGATCGAAAAGATCAAAGGTGGACCGGTGTCCGAGCGAGTTCAGGACTTTAGTTATCGCATTGGCTCAATCTTGCTAGTGCTGTTAATGGGGCTTGCACTTTTCAATGATTTCTCACGTCTGTAATAGCTGGAACGCATACAGGCGCGGGATGTGTTAGGAAAACGCATAACAACGATGGCGATGAAAAAGTTGCTCATAGCGTCGCTGCTGTTTAGCAGCGCCACCGTTTACGGTGCAGACGATTTCGTAGTGAAGGACATTCATTTCGAAGGTCTCCAGCGAGTCGCCGTCGGCGCGGCTCTGCTCAGCATGCCGGTACGTGTCGGTGATACGGTGAATGACGATGATGTCAGAAACACCATTCGCTCACTGTTCGCCACCGGTAACTTTGAAGATGTGCAGGTTCTGCGTGACGGTACAACCCTGATTGTTCAGGTGAAAGAGCGTCCAACCATTGCCAACATCACTTTCTCCGGCAACAAAGCGGTGAAAGAAGATCAGCTGAAACAGAACCTCGAAGCCTCTGGCGTGCGCGTTGGCGAAGCGCTGGACCGCACCACGCTCTCTTCAATCGAGAAGGGTCTGGAAGACTTCTACTACAGCGTCGGTAAATACACCGCCAGCGTCAAAGCGATTGCTACGCCGCTGCCGCGCAACCGTGTGGATCTGAAATTCGTCTTCCAGGAAGGCGTTTCAGCGCAGATCCAGCAGATCAACATCGTCGGTAATAAAGCATTTACCTCTGACGAACTGATCTCGCGCTTCTCACTGCGTGACGAAGTGCCATGGTGGAACGTGGTGGGCGATCGTAAATACCAGAAACAGAAGTTAGCGGGCGATCTCGAAACCCTACGCAGCTTCTATCTGGATCGTGGTTATGCGCGTTTCAACATCGATTCCACGCAGGTGAGCCTGACGCCAGATAAGAAAGGCATCTACATCACCGTGAACATTAACGAAGGCGATCAGTACAAGATTGCTGGCGTGATCGTGAACGGCAGCATGGCGGGCCATTCTGCTGAAATCGAAAAGATGACCAGGATTCCATCGGGTGAGTTGTATAACGGCACTAAAGTCACCCAGATGGAAGATGACATCAAGAAATTGCTGGGTCGCTACGGTTACGCCTATCCGCGCGTAATGACGCAGCCAGAAATCAACGATGCTGATAAAACCGTCAAGCTGCATATCAACGTGGATGCGGGCAACCGTTACTACGTGCGTAAAGTGCGCTTCGAAGGTAACGACACCTCAAAAGATTCCGTACTGCGCCGTGAAATGCGTCAGATGGAGGGTGCCTGGTTGGGCAGCGACCTCGTCGATCAGGGTAAAGAGCGTCTGAATCGTACCGGTTACTTCGAAACCGTGGATGTGGATACGCAACGTGTTCCGGGTGCGCCGGATCAGGTTGATGTGGTCTACAAGGTGAAAGAGCGTAACACCGGTACTTTCAACTTTGGTGTCGGTTACGGTACTGAAAGTGGCGTCAGCTTCCAGGTGGGCGTGACCCAGGAAAACTGGCTCGGCACCGGTAACACTGTTGGCATCAGCGGTACCAAAAACGATTACCAGACCTATGCTGAGTTCTCACTGACCGACCCATACTTCACGGTCGACGGCGTGAGCCTTGGCGGTCGTTTGTTCTATAACGACTTTAAAGCCGATAACGCCGACCTGTCTGACTATACCAACAAAAGTTATGGTCTCGACGGTACGCTGGGCTTCCCGGTCAATGAAAATAATACGCTGCGTGTTGGTTTAGGTTATGTGCATAACGACCTGTCCAACATGCGTCCTCAGGTTGCGATGTGGCGTTATCTCGATTCGGTCGGTCGCCATCAGGGCTTGAACGATGACGGTGATTTCTCTGCAGATGATTTCACCTTCAACTACGGTTGGACCTATAACACTTTAGACCGCGGCTTCTTCCCTACGCGCGGTAACCGTACCAACCTGAACGGTAAAGTGACGATTCCAGGCTCTGATAATGCGTTCTATAAAGCGACATTGGATAGCCAGCAATATGTGCCGCTGAACCGCGATGGTACGTGGGTGGTGTTAGGCCGTGGCCGTGTAGGATATGGTGACGGACTTAATGGAAAAGAGATGCCGTTCTATGAGAACTTCTACGGCGGTGGCTCGAGCACGGTTCGTGGCTTCCAGTCCAACACCATTGGTCCTAAAGCTGCGTACCTGAACGATGGCTCGTCAAACTGTAATATCTCTGATCCAAACGGCGTCTGTAAGTCGGACGATGCGGTCGGTGGTAACGCCATGGCGATTGCCAGCCTGGAGCTGATTACGCCAACGCCGTTCCTGAGCGAGAAGTATGCGAATTCCGTGCGTACCTCAGTGTTTATGGATGCCGGTACCGTTTGGGATACCAAATGGCAGAACACTGCGGAAACACGCGCGGCGGGTGTGCCAGATTACAGCGATCCTAATAACATTCGCGTCTCTGCCGGTGTGGCACTGCAGTGGATGTCACCGTTAGGGCCGCTGGTCTTCTCATACGCCCAGCCGATGAAGAAAGTCGAGGGAGACAAGTCAGAGCAATTCCAGTTTAACATTGGTAAAACCTGGTAAGGCTCTGAGCAGGGAAGTGAAAATACCGTCTTGCATGCGTGCTGCCTGATAATGTGGCACGCTGCAAACACACACGTTGAGGTAAGGAGTTTATAGTGAAAAAGTTGTTCTGTGCTGCTGCTCTGGGTGTTGCATTAGCTGCTTCTGCGGGTGCCCAAGCGGCTGATAAAGTTGCCGTCGTTAACCTGAGCCAGGTTTTCCAGCAGTCTCCGCAGCGTGCCGCTGTTGCTAAACAGCTTGAAGGTGAATTCCAGAGCCGCGCCTCTGACCTCCAGTCTCAGCAGCAGAAGATCCAGCAAGAAATTCAGGATCTGCAGCGTAATGCATCGACCATGAAAGCGAGCGACCGCACCAAGAAAGAGAAGCAAATCTCTTCTGAGCGTGCTGCCTTTGAACAAAAAGCACAGGCTTTTGACAAAGACAACCAAACTCGTCAGATGCAGGAGCGTAACAAGCTGCTGGCTAAAATCCAGACCGCTGTTCAGTCTGTAGCGAAAAGCGAAGGTTACGATCTGGTTCTGGACTCTCAGGCCGTGCTGTACTCTTCTTCTGATGCTAAAGACATCACTGCTGACGTTGTAAAACAGGTTAAATAATTGATGTCATCAATTCGACTGGCTGATTTAGCCCAGCAGTTGGATGCAGAATTGCACGGAGATGGCGATATCGTCATCTCCGGCATTGCTTCTATGCAATCCGCCACAACTGGCCAAATCACTTTTCTTGCAAACAGCCGCTACCGCGAGCAGCTCGCTACTATCCAGGCTTCAGCCGTGGTGCTGACGGAAGCGGATCTGGAGTGGTGTAAAACGGCCGCCCTGGTGGTGAAAAATCCTTACCTGACTTATGCCCGCATGGCACAACTGCTGGACACAACGCCGCAGCCCGCGCAGAATATCGCGCCCAGCGCGGTGATCGATGCAACGGCTAAGCTGGGTAACAACGTTTCGGTAGGCGCAAATGCGGTAATCGAGTCTGGCGTAGAGCTGGGTGACGACGTCGTTATTGGCGCAGGATGTTTTGTTGGTAAGCAGACGCGTATCGGTCGCGGCTCACGTTTGTGGGCTAACGTCACGATTTATCACGAAATCCAGATTGGTCAGGATTGTCTGATTCAGTCCGGCACCGTCATTGGTGCTGATGGTTTCGGGTATGCTAACGATCGCGGCAATTGGGTGAAAATCCCGCAGCTGGGTACCGTCGTGATTGGTGATCGGGTTGAAATTGGTGCCTGTACTACCATCGATCGCGGCGCGCTGGATAACACTCTGATCGGCAATGGTGTTATCATAGATAACCAGTGTCAGATTGCGCACAACGTCGTGATTGGTGATAACACCGCTGTTGCGGGTGGTGTGATCATGGCGGGTAGTCTGAAGATTGGACGTTACTGTATGATTGGCGGCGCCAGCGTCATTAACGGCCATATGGAAATCTGTGACAAAGTGACCGTAACGGGCATGGGCATGGTAATGCGCCCGATCACAGAGCCAGGCGTATATTCGTCGGGTATTCCACTGCAACCCAACAAAACCTGGCGTAAAACAGCAGCGCTGGTGATGAACATCGATGAAATAAGCAAACGCTTAAAAGCCATCGAACGTAAGGTCGATAAAGACGACTAAACGCATCCCACGCTACTTGCTTTCATAACAAGAAGTGTACTTTCTTCCACCTTCGGTAACCCGAGAATGGCAGCAGGTATCGTAAGAAAGCGAAACGCCCCGAACTAATTTGCGGCCTGCGGAAGATCATTTTGATCGGTGCAGGCCGTGTTATTGATGCCATCAGATTTTTAGGACAGGAAGAGTATTTTGACTACTGAAACGCATACTCTGAAAATTGAAGAGATTTTAGAACTGCTGCCACACCGCTATCCTTTCTTGCTGGTTGATCGCGTGCTGGATTTTGAAGAGCATAAATATCTGCGCGCGGTGAAGAACGTTTCTGTTAACGAACCGTTTTTCCAGGGACATTTCCCTGGTAAGCCGATTTTCCCAGGCGTTCTGATCCTGGAAGCGATGGCGCAAGCGACCGGTATTCTGGCGTTCAAAAGCGTTGGGAAACTGGAACCAGGCGAACTCTATTACTTCGCTGGTATCGATGAAGCCCGTTTCAAACGTCCGGTTGTGCCGGGCGATCAGATGATCATGGAAGTGACCTTCGAGAAAACCCGTCGTGGTCTGACGCGCTTTAAAGGCGTGGCGACCGTGGACGGCAAAATTGTCTGTGAAGCGACCATGATGTGTGCCCGTAGCCGGGAGGCATAATAAGTGATTGATTCAACCGCCAATATCCATCCCAGTTCTGTCATTGAAGAGGGTGCCGTCATCGGCGCCAATGTTCATATCGGCCCGTTCTGCTTTATCGGCGCTAATGTGGAAATTGGTGAAGGAACCGTACTCAAATCGCACGTGGTGGTGAACGGCCACACGCGTATCGGCAAAGACAATCAGATCTACCAGTTCGCTTCCATCGGTGAAGTGAATCAGGACCTGAAATATGCGGGCGAACCGACGCGCGTTGAAATTGGCGATCGTAACCGCATCCGCGAGAGCGTCACCATTCATCGTGGCACTACGCAGGGCGGCAATGTGACCAAGGTCGGCAGCGATAATCTGCTGATGGTTAATGCTCACATCGCGCATGACTGCGTGATCGGTAATCGCTGCATCTTTGCCAACAACGCCACGCTGGGCGGTCACGTCACCGTTGATGATTTTGCGATTATCGGCGGCATGACGGCGGTACATCAGTGGTGCACCATTGGTGCTCACGTGATGGTTGGCGGTTGTTCAGGCGTCGCGCAGGATGTGCCGCCTTATGTCATTGCGCAGGGCAACCACGCAACGCCATACGGTATCAACATCGAAGGTCTGAAGCGTCGCGGCTTTAGCAAAGAAGCGCTGCATGCCATTCGCAACGCGTACAAACTGCTGTACCGCAGCGGCAAAACGCTGGATGAAGTGAAACCAGAGATTGAAGAGCTGGCGAAACAACACAGCGAAGTGCAGCCTTTCTATGACTTCTTTGCCCGTTCAACGCGTGGATTGATTCGTTAATCCATGTCAGCGCGTCCCCTAACGATTGCCCTGGTCGCCGGAGAAACCTCCGGCGATATTCTTGGTGCAGGTCTCATCCGTGCGTTAAAAGCGCGCCATCCTGATGCGCGCTTTGTTGGCGTGGCCGGTCCGCTGATGCAGGCCGAAGGCTGCGAAGCCTGGTATGAGATGGAAGAGCTGGCGGTGATGGGCATCGTCGAAGTGCTGGGACGCCTGCGGCGTCTGCTGAAAATTCGTCGTGACCTGACACAGCGCTTCACCGAACTCAAGCCGGATGTGTTCGTGGGCATTGATGCGCCGGATTTCAACATCACGCTGGAAGGTCGCCTCAAGCGCGCGGGCATTCGCACCATTCATTACGTCAGCCCTTCGGTTTGGGCATGGCGTCAAAAGCGCGTTTTCAAAATCGGCCGCAACACCAATCTGGTGCTGGCATTCCTGCCGTTTGAAAAAGCGTTTTACGATCGCTTTAACGTGCCGTGCCGCTTTATCGGCCACACCATGGCTGATGCGATGCCGCTGCAGCCCGATAAGCTGGCGGCGCGCCGCGAGTTAGGCATTGCTGACGAGGCGATTTGCCTTGGCTTGTTGCCGGGCAGTCGCGGTGCCGAAGTGGAAATGCTCAGCGCCGATTTCCTGCGCGCCGCGCAGCTGTTGCGTCAGCGCTATCCCACGCTGGAAATCGTGGTGCCGCTGGTGAACGCCAAACGCCGCGCGCAGTTTGAGCAGATCAAAGCGCAAGTTGCGCCAGAACTGCCGATGCATTTGCTGGATGGCAAAGGCCGTCAGGCGATGCTGGCCAGCGATGCCGCTATTCTTGCGTCTGGCACCGCCGCGCTGGAGTGCATGCTGGCGAAATGCCCGATGGTGGTCGGTTATCGCATGAAGCCGTCTACTTTTTGGCTGGCAAAACGTCTGGTAAAAACGCCGTACGTTTCCCTGCCAAATCTGCTGGCCGGTCGCGAGCTGGTGAAAGAATTGCTGCAGGACGAATGCCAGCCCGACGCGCTCGCCGCGGCGCTGGAGCCGTTACTGCACGCTGGCCCGGAGCGCGAAGCGCTACTGAAAACCTTCACCGAACTGCATCAACAGATTCGCTGGAATGCCGATGAGCAGGCGGCGGATGCGGTACTGGAGATTATCAATGGCTGAATTTATCTATCCCAACGCGCAGCGGATTGCTGGCGTTGATGAAGTAGGGCGCGGCCCGCTGGTTGGCGCCGTGGTCACGGCGGCGGTGATCCTCGATCCCGCCAACCCGATAGCAGGACTGGCCGACTCGAAAAAGCTCTCCGAGAAGCGTCGTCTGGCGCTGTATGACGAGATCAAAGAGAAGGCGCTGGCCTGGAGCCTTGGTCGTGCCGAACCAGAGGAGATCGATCAGCTCAATATTCTGCACGCTACCATGCTGGCGATGCAGCGCGCGGTCGCGGGTTTGCACATTGTACCGGACTTCGTACTGATCGATGGTAACCGTTGCCCGGCGCTGCCGATGCCCTCGCAGGCGGTGGTGAAGGGTGATAGCCTGGTGCAAGCGATCAGTGCCGCCTCGATCATCGCCAAAGTCACGCGCGATCGTGAAATGGCCGAACTGGATCTGCTGTTCCCGCAATATGGCTTTGCGCAACACAAAGGCTATCCAACCGCGCTGCACATGGAAAAGCTGACGCAGCACGGCGCCACACCTCATCATCGTCGCAGCTTTGCGCCGGTGCGTAACGCCTTGATTGATGCCGATGTGCTGGCAGCCCGCCAGCCAACTACGCTTTAATAGCCTGACGCTGTTTTAACCGGAAACTGATATGGCTGAACCTCGTTTTATACATCTGCGCGTCCACAGTGATTACTCCATGGTTGATGGTCTGGCGAAAACCGGACCCTTAGTCAAGAAGGCGGCTGCGCTGGGCATGCCGGCGATTGCCATTACCGATTACATCAACCTGTGCGGGCTGGTGCGTTTTTACGGTAGCGCACACGGCGCGGGGATCAAGCCGATTATTGGTGCTGACTTCCAGGTTGCCAGCGAATTGATGGGCGATGAGCTGACACAGTTAACGCTGCTGGCGGCCAATAACACCGGTTATCAAAACCTGACCTTGCTGATTTCACGTGCATATCAGCGCGGTTACGGCATTGCGGGCCCAATCATCGATCGCGACTGGCTGCTGGAGCTGGGCGAAGGCCTGATTCTGCTGTCTGGCGGACGTCGCGGCGACGTGGGCCGCAGTCTGCTGCGCGGCAATAGCGCAATGGTGGCGCAGTGTTTAAGCTTTTATCAGGAACACTTCCCGAATCGTTATTACCTGGAATTGATGCGCACCGGTCGCGCTGATGAAGAAGCGTATCTGCATGCCGCCGTCGAGCTGGCGGTGGCCGAAGGCGTTCCCGTCGTTGCCACCAACGAAGTGTGCTTCCTGAATGAAGAAGATTTTGATGCGCATGAAATCCGCGTCGCGATTCATGACGGCTATACGCTGGACGATCCCAAGCGTCCACGCAACTACAGTCCTCAGCAATATATGCGCAGTGAAGAGGAGATGTGCGAGCTGTTCTCGGACATTCCGGAAGCGCTGGAAAATAGCGTAGAGATTGCTAAGCGCTGTAACGTGACGGTGCGCCTCGGCGAATATTTCCTGCCGCAGTTCCCCACCGGTGACATGAGCACTGAAGACTTCCTCGTGGCGAAGTCACGTGAAGGCCTGGAAGAGCGTATGGAATTCCTCTTCCCGGATCCGGCGGTGCGCGCAGAAAAACGCGTGGAATATGATGAACGTCTGGAGATTGAACTCACTGTTATCAACCAGATGGGCTTCCCGGGCTACTTCCTGATCGTGATGGAGTTTATTCAGTGGTCGAAGGACAACGGCATTCCCGTCGGCCCAGGCCGCGGTTCGGGTGCCGGTTCATTGGTGGCGTATGCGCTGAAAATCACCGATATCGATCCGCTGGAGTTTGACCTGCTGTTCGAACGTTTCCTGAACCCGGAACGTGTTTCGATGCCTGACTTTGACGTTGACTTCTGCATGGAGAAGCGCGATCAGGTGATCGATCACGTGGCCGATATGTATGGACGCGATGCGGTATCGCAGATCATCACCTTCGGTACCATGGCGGCGAAAGCGGTCATCCGCGATGTGGGACGCGTACTCGGTCATCCGTACGGTTTTGTTGATCGTATCTCGAAACTGATCCCGCCGGATCCGGGCATGACGCTGGAGAAAGCCTTCCTGGCTGAACCGCAGCTGCCGGAGATCTACGAGGCCGATGAAGAGGTGAAAGCGCTGATCGACATGGCGCGCAAACTGGAAGGTGTCACGCGTAACGCCGGTAAACATGCCGGTGGTGTGGTGATTTCGCCGACCAAAATCACCGATTTTGCGCCGCTCTACTGCGATGAAAACGGGCAATTCCCGGTTACCCAGTTTGATAAGAATGACGTGGAATATGCCGGGCTGGTGAAGTTTGACTTCCTTGGCCTGCGTACGCTTACTATCATCGACTGGGCGCTGAAGATGATTAACCCGCGCCGTGAAAAGCAGGGTTTGCCACCGATTGATATCGCCGCCATCCCGCTGGATGACAAGAAAAGCTTTGATATGCTGCAGCGCTCGGAAACCACGGCGGTGTTCCAGCTTGAATCGCGCGGCATGAAAGATCTGATCAAACGTCTGAAGCCTGACTGCTTCGAAGATATGATCGCACTGGTGGCGCTGTTCCGTCCGGGACCGCTGCAATCGGGCATGGTAGATAACTTCATTGACCGTAAGCACGGTCGCGAAGAGATCTCTTATCCGGATATTCAGTGGCAGCACGAAACCCTGAAGCCGGTGCTGGAGCCGACCTACGGCATCATTCTGTATCAGGAACAGGTGATGCAGATTGCGCAGGTGCTGTCTGGCTACACGCTGGGCGGTGCGGACATGCTGCGTCGTGCGATGGGTAAAAAGAAACCCGAAGAGATGGCGAAGCAGCGTTCGGTGTTCCGGGACGGCGCGGAGAAGATGGGCGTCGACGGTGAGCTGTCGATGAAAATCTTCGATCTGGTAGAAAAATTTGCCGGTTATGGCTTTAACAAGTCGCACTCCGCCGCTTACGCGCTGGTTTCCTATCAAACCCTGTGGCTGAAAGCGCACTATCCGGCAGAGTTCATGGCGGCCGTAATGACCGCTGATATGGATAACACCGAGAAAGTGGTTGGCCTGGTCGACGAATGCTGGCGCATGGGCCTTAAAGTGCTGCCGCCAGACATCAACTCCGGTTTGTATCCGTTTCACGTCAATGACGAAGGCGAGATCGTTTACGGCATCGGCGCGATCAAAGGCGTGGGTGAGGGCCCGATCGAAGCGATCATTGATGCGCGTAATGAAGGCGGCTACTTCAAAGAGCTGTTTGATCTCTGTGCGCGCACCGACACCAAAAAGATCAACCGTCGCGTAATGGAAAAACTGATCATGTCGGGCGCATTCGATCGTCTCGGCCCGCATCGCGCGGCTTTGATGAGTGCACTCGGCGATGCATTAAAAGCGGCCGATCAGCATGCTAAAGCCGAAGCCATCGGCCAGGCCGATATGTTTGGCGTGCTGGCCGAAGAGCCAGAGCAGGTAGAGAAATCGTACGCCAGCATCACGCCGTGGCCGGAACAAATTCAACTGGATGGCGAACGTGAGACTTTGGGTCTCTATCTTACCGGCCATCCGATTAACCAGTATTTGAAAGAAATCGAGCGTTACGTCGGCGGCATGCGGCTGAAAGACATGCATCCGACAGATCGTGGTAAAGTAACCGTCGCGGCGGGGCTGGTGATTGCCGCCCGTGTGATGGTCACTAAACGCGGCAACCGAATTGGTATTTGTACCATTGACGATCGTTCTGGTCGTCTTGAAGTGATGTTATTTACCGATGCGTTAGATAAATACCAGCAGTTGCTGGAGAAGGACCGTATCCTGATCGTCAGTGGACAGGTCAGCTTTGATGACTTTAGCGGTGGCCTTAAAATGACCGCTCGAGAAGTGATGGACATCGACGAAGCGCGGGAAAAATACGCGCGCGGACTTGCTATCTCGCTGACGGACAGGCAAATTGATGACCAGCTTTTAAACCGTCTCCGCCAGTCTCTGGAGCCTCATCGTTCCGGGACCATTCCGGTGCATCTCTACTATCAGAGAGCCGATGCGCGAGCGAAGCTACGCTTTGGTGCAGCGTGGCGTATTTCGCCCAGCGATCGTTTACTCAACGATTTGCGGTCGTTAGTAGGATCGGAGCAGGTGGAACTGGAGTTTGACTAAAACAGGAACATTATGAGTCTTAATTACCTGGATTTTGAACAGCCAATCGCAGAGCTTGAAGCGAAAATCGACTCGTTAAAATCGATTGGCCGTTCGGATGAGAAACACGATATTAATTTGGATGAGGAAGTGCAGCGTTTACGCGAAAAAAGCGTTGAGCTGACCCGTAAAATCTTCTCCGATTTAGGCGCATGGCAAGTGGCGCAACTCGCGCGTCATCCGCTGCGTCCTTATACACTGGACTATATCCGCAACGCGTTTGATGATTTCGACGAACTGGCTGGCGATCGTGCTTATGCCGATGATAAAGCGATTGTCGGCGGTATTGCCCGTCTTGACGGTCGTCCAGTGATGATCATTGGTCATCAGAAAGGTCGCGAAACCAAAGAGAAAATTCGTCGTAACTTCGGTATGCCGGCACCAGAAGGCTATCGCAAAGCGCTGCGTCTGATGGAAATGGCTGAACGCTTTAAGATGCCGCTGATCACCTTCATCGATACGCCGGGAGCTTATCCGGGCGTGGGTGCAGAAGAGCGCGGTCAGTCAGAAGCGATCGCACGCAACCTGCGTGAAATGTCTGGCCTGAAAATTCCGGTGATTTGTACCGTAATCGGCGAAGGCGGTTCCGGTGGTGCGCTGGCAATCGGCGTGGGCGACAAAGTCAATATGCTGCAATACAGCACCTATTCGGTGATTTCACCGGAAGGTTGTGCGTCGATCCTGTGGAAAAGCGCCGACAAAGCTCCGCTGGCTGCCGAAGCGATGGGTATCACAGCTGAGCGTCTGAAAGAGCTGAAGCTGATCGATTCCATCATTCCTGAGCCGCTGGGCGGCGCGCATCGTCAGCCGGTAGATATGGCGGCTTCTCTTAAGCAGCAACTGCTGGCCGATCTGGCCGATCTCGATGTGCTGAGCACCGAAGAGTTGCTCAACCGTCGCTATCAGCGCCTGATGAACTACGGCTACGCTTGATACATCAGAGCTAAGCAAGAAGCGGACCCCGGTCCGCTTTTTTTATGTCGAACGAACACCATTCTGATCAGCCATCCGTAGGGTAGCCATCCATGGCTACCTGGTTCGACGATTTCGCTGTGACTCCGGTGCAAGGTCCAGAAAAGACCAGCCCGATCGCAAAGAATAACTGCATCCATGCAGATCGGCCTCGCCATCCATGGCTCGGACGCTTTGCTCTTCGGGCTGCTCTTTCCTGTCCCCTTTGGCTTGATCGTGGCTTTTCTGGTGCATTAGCATTCGGTTGCAATCACTCAACAGCAGAGCATTCCAGGTTTATCCGCGCGCGCTTTTCGCTATCCTTATTCAGTGCCACAACACCACAGGAGGTGAGCATTGAATATTATTGCGATCATGGGACCGCACGGCGCTTTCTACAAAGATGAGCCTATTCGCGAACTGGATGCTGCCCTCAAGCTGCAAGGCTTCCAAACCGTTTACCCCAATAATGCCAGCGACCTGCTGAAGTTGATTGAACACAATCCGCGTATCTGCGGTGTGATTTTTGACTGGGACGATTACAGTCTGGCGCTGTGTAGCGACATCAATCAGCTTAATGAATATCTGCCGCTCTATGCCTTCATCAACACCCATTCGCAGATGGATGTCAGCATCAACGAGATGCGCATGGCGCTGCACTTCTTCGAGTATGCCCTGAGCGCTGCCGATGACATCGCGCTGCATATTCGTCAGTACACCGATGAGTACATCGATAACATCACGCCGCCGCTAACTAAAGCATTGTTCACCTACGTCAAAGAGGGCAAATACACCTTCTGCACGCCGGGTCACATGGGCGGCAGCGCCTTCCAGAAAAGTCCGGTGGGCAGCCTGTTTTATGACTTCTTTGGCTCGAACACCTTAAAAGCGGATGTCTCGATCTCGGTCACGGAATTGGGTTCATTGCTCGATCACACCGGCCCGCATCTGGAAGCGGAGGAGTACGTTGCTCGCACCTTTGGCGCTGAGCAAAGCTACATGGTGACTAACGGCACCTCGACCTCGAATAAAATCGTCGGCATGTATGCGGCGCCTGCGGGTAGCACGGTGCTGATTGACCGTAACTGCCATAAATCGCTGACCCATTTGCTGATGATGAGCGACATCATCCCAATCTGGCTGAAACCGACGCGCAACGCACTGGGCATTCTGGGCGGCATTCCGCAGCGCGAGTTTACGCGTGACAACATCCAGCAAAAGGTCAACGCCACGCCGCGCGCTAGCTGGCCGGTGCATGCGGTGATCACCAACTCAACCTACGATGGCCTGCTGTACAACACGCAGTTCATCAAACAGACGCTGGATGTGCCATCGATCCACTTTGATTCTGCGTGGGTGCCGTACACCAATTTCCATCCGATCTATGCCGGTAAAAGCGGCATGAGCGGCGATCGTATTCCCGGCAAAGTGATTTATGAAACGCAATCGACGCACAAACTGTTAGCGGCGTTCTCGCAGGCTTCGCTGATTCACATCAAAGGCGATTACGACGAGCACACCTTCAACGAAGCCTACATGATGCACACCACCACCTCGCCGAGCTACGCGATTGTCTCGTCGATTGAAACCGCGGCGGCGATGCTGCGCGGCAATCCGGGTAAGCGACTGATCAACCGCTCGGTTGAACGTGCGCTGCATTTCCGTCGTGAGATTCAACGCTTGCGGGAAGAGTCTGACGGCTGGTTCTTTGATATCTGGCAGCCGGAGCAGGTCGATCAAGCCGAATGCTGGCCGATCCAGCCGGGCGAGGAGGATTGGCACGGTTTCACCCATGCCGATCGCGATCATATGTATCTCGATCCGATCAAAGTCACCATTCTGACGCCGGGCATGAGCGAGCTCGGTAACATGGCGGAAGAGGGCATTCCAGCCGCGCTGGTGGCGAAGTTCCTCGATCAGCGCGGCATCGTGGTGGAGAAAACCGGGCCATACAATCTGCTGTTCCTGTTCAGCATCGGCATCGATAAAACCAAAGCGATGAGCGTGCTGCGTGGGCTGACGGAGTTTAAGCGTGCATACGATCTCAACCTGCGCGTGAAAAACATGCTGCCGGATCTCTACGCTGAAGATCCCGACTTCTACCGCAACATGCGCATTCAAACGCTGGCGCAGGGTATTCATCAGTTGATCCTGCAACATGATCTGCCGCGCCTGATGTTGAAAGCATTCGACGTGCTGCCGGAGATGAAAATGACGCCGCATCAGGCGTTTCAGCGCCAGGTAAAAGGTCAGGTGGAAACGGTGGATATTCGCGAGCTGGTGGGGCGCATTTCCGCCAACATGATTCTGCCGTATCCGCCTGGCGTGCCGGTGGTGATGCCGGGCGAGATGATCACCGAAGAGAGCCGTTCAGTGCTCGATTTTCTGCTGATGCTCTGCACCATCGGCCGGCACTATCCCGGCTTCGAGACCGACATTCACGGTGCGACGTTGACGGACGATGGGCGTTATCTGGTGCGCGTATTGCGTGAAGATGACGAAGGCTAACTTAGGACAATCACCTCTTTTCATCGCCGCATTTGCCACGTAGGGTAAGCGGCTTGTGTGAAAACCGGAGTCGCTATGCTGCAGATTAAACAGATCCATCACATCGCCATTATTGCCACCGATTATCAGCGCAGTAAGGCGTTTTATTGTGATGTGCTGGGCTTTGAATTGTTGGGTGAATATTACCGCGCCGAGCGTGACTCGTGGAAAGGCGATCTTGGCCTGAACGGGGTTTATACCATCGAACTGTTCTCTTTCCCCTCGCCGCCGCCACGCGTTAGTGGACCGGAAGCCTGCGGCCTGCGTCATCTGGCGTTTTGCGTTGAGGATGTTGAGCAGTCCATAGCGGCGCTGGCGGAGAAGGGCGTGACGTGCGAGCCGATTCGTATCGATGCGTTAACCGGTAAAGCCTGCACCTTCTTCCCCGATCCGGATGGTTTGCCGCTGGAGCTGTATCAGGCGTAAACTAGCGTCCGCCGCGAGCCGCAATTCGGTGGCTCGCCCGGACGGAACGCGCTCATGTCTTTATCTCATCTTGCTTCGCTGCTGACACCCGACGCTGGCTATGTGCTGGCGTTCAGCGGCGGACTTGATTCCACCGTGCTACTGCATCAATTGGTCTGCTGGCAACGTCAGCAGCCAGCGCTACGCGTGCGCGCGTTACACGTCCATCATGGTCTTAGCCCGAATGCCGATAGCTGGGCGCTGCATTGCCAGCAAGTTTGCCAGCAGTGGCAGATTCCCTGTGAAGTGCTGCATGTGCAGGTTGATGGCCGCGCCAACGGCATTGAAGCGGCTGCCCGCGAAGCACGCTATCAGGCGCTGTTTCAGCATCTGCAACCCGGTGAACACTTACTTACCGCTCAGCACCTCGACGATCAGGCGGAAACGCTGCTGCTGGCGTTAAAACGCGGCAGCGGACCGGCGGGTTTGGCCGCGATGCCGCTGCAGCGCAGCATGGGTGAACATCGGCATCTGCGTCCGTTGCTCGACGTTAGCCGTCAGCAGCTTGAAAACTATGCTACCGAGCATCAACTGCGCTGGATTGAAGATGAAAGCAACACCGATAGCCGCTATGACCGCAACTTCCTGCGTCAGCAGATTCTGCCGCAGCTGCAGGCGCGCTGGCCGCACTTCAGTGCCGCCAGTGCACGCAGCGCCGCGCTCTGTGGCGAGCAGGAGCAACTGCTCGACGAGTTGCTGGCGGAACAGCTGGCGCAGCTTAGCGATGCGCAGGGCGCGCTGCACTTCCCGCCGTTAATGAACATGAGCGAAGCGCGGCGTCATGCGCTGTTACGCCGCTGGATTGCGCAACAGGGCGGCGCGATGCCTTCGCGCGAGGCATTGAAACGCATCACCGATGAAGTCATCAACAGCCGTGAAGACGCCAAACCTTGTTTGCGTTTCGGCGCTTTTGAGCTGCGCCGCTATCGCCAGCAACTCTATTGGTTACCGCCGCATCCTTCACTTAGTCAGCACTTGCTAACCTGGCAAGACCGCACGCAGCCGCTTAATTTACCCGCTGGTTTAGGTTCGCTGCACGCGAATGCGTGGATTGCTGAGCTGCGCCAGCCTGCAGCGGATGAAGCGATCACGATCCGCTTCCAGGCGCAGGGTTATTATCATATACAGGGGCGCGCAGGTGGCCGCGAGATGAAGAAGCTGTGGCAAGAGCTGGGCGTTGCGCCCTGGCAGCGCGAACGTATTCCGTTGATTTATTTTAACCAGACGTTAATTAGCGCGCCGGGGCTGTTTATTACCCGCGAAGGCGCAGCCAGCAACGAGCAAGGCTGGCAGGCGATCTGGTCACCACAACAATAAAATGGAGAGCAATGATGAAACTTTGGATGGCCGCGGCGTTATTCGCTGCGGCGCTGCCAGCGTTGGCCGACGGCGATGTGAATGCGGGCGCGCAAAAAGCGGCCAGCTGTATGGCGTGTCACGGTGCGGAGGGCAAAAGCGCGGTGCCGCTCTATCCCAATCTGGCCGGGCAACATGCGCCTTATCTGCTGCATTCACTGCAAGCCTATAAAAAAGGCGAGCGGAGCGGCGGCCAGGCGGAAGTGATGAAAGCGTTTGTAGCGGGATTGAGCGATCAGGATATGGCAGATTTATCGGCGTATTACAGTTCGTTAAAACCTTAAGCGAGGTGGGCGGGATGTGATTCCCGCCCGAGAGAGGTTTTACTCGTCTTCGCTGACGACGACGGTGCCCAGCTCCGGATGTGTGAAGCTGGCGATGTGGTCGAGCCGCACTTCGCGGGTCTCGCCTGAGAGATCGACGGCAAGGTACTCGACGTTTTTACGTGAGACCATGTCCACGGCTTTGGCCTTGAGCTGATCGCCGTTTTTTAACTCTAACGACAGCGTCCAGTGTTTTTGGCAGGCGAGTTCAAGGTTGTCGTAATCATCGCAGTTGATGGGTTTGTAGGCTTCATTCGTCAACATAGTCGCTCACCAATAAGTTTGCAGCGGCATACGCTGCTTGTTCCCTGAGAGAAGAGTTTAGCGCAGAATCAGCGGCAATATCGTTGAGAGCCTTCAACGCACAACCTATGGCGTCTGGCACATACCCAAGGTCGCCGCTACCAATTTCGGCATACTTCTGGCGAACTAACTCACAATACTTTTGCACATACACCTCCTCAGCAGAGTTGATACTCTGGATGATAGGCGACTATATCACAGGAATTTCATCGAAATCAGCCCGGTCGTCACGGGAATGATGCAAGCAAATGGGCAAAAGTGACATTTCGCGCTGGTCTTATGCATTCAGCGTGCGCACAAAAGGTTAAGTTGATGAACAGGTTATTACGCGACGCAACGTCGAGCCAAACGGTAGGTGACAGATGATTGTGCTGTCTCGATCGCTTTCACTTGCAGATAATGAAGTGGAACTCAGTGCCATCCGTGCGCAAGGTGCCGGTGGCCAGCATGTGAATAAAACGTCGACGGCGATTCACCTGCGATTTGATATTCATGCCTCATCGCTGCCGCCGTTTTATAAAGAGCGGCTGCTGGCGGCGAGCCATCATTTGATTACCGCGGAAGGCGTGGTGATCATCAAAGCACAGGAACATCGCAGCCAGGAAATGAATCGGGAAGCGGCCGTGCAGCGGCTGATAAATCTGATTCGGGAGTTAACCACGGTGGAAAAAGTGCGGCGTGCGACCAAACCGACGCACGGCTCTAAAGTGAGGCGGCTGGAAGGTAAAACGCGGCGCAGTAACGTGAAGGCGATGCGCGGAAAGGTGCAATAAAAAACGCCTCCGGCTGGAGGCGTTTTAGCGTTACTTGTTGAGTGCTTTCACCAGGAAGTCGACGATGTCATGTTGCTTAATCATCTGCTTCTCGCTGGCGGTACGCGCCTTGTACTCAATCTCTTCGTTATCGAGATTACGATCGCCAATTACGATGGTGTGAGGCACGCCAATAAGCTCCATATCCGCGAACATCACGCCTGGACGCTCTTTGCGGTCATCCAGAATCACGTCAATGCCTTTGGCACGCAGCGTGTTGTACAGCTCTTCAGCCAACTGCTGCACACGGAAAGATTTGTGCATATTCATTGGCAGAATTGCCACTTCAAACGGTGCCAATGCCGCAGGCCAGATGATGCCACGCTCGTCGTTGTTCTGCTCAATTGCCGCCGCCACAACGCGCGTGATACCGATGCCGTAACAGCCCATGGTCATCACCTGGTTACGACCATCTTCGCCCTGAACCGCTGCTTTCATCGCTTCGGAGTACTTGGTACCCAGCTGGAAGATGTGGCCCACTTCGATACCGCGTTTAATCAGCAGCGTACCTTTGCCGTCTGGGCTTGGATCGCCTTCCACCACGTTACGGATATCTTCCACGCGCGGTTCTGGCAGATCGCGGCCCCAGTTGATGCCGCTCAGGTGTTTGCCATCAATGTTGGCACCCGCGCAGAAGTCAGCTGTTTTTGCCACAGTACGATCGGCGATCACTGGCATGGTCAAACCGACCGGGCCGAGCGAGCCTGGACCGGCACCCAGCAGCGCGCGAATCTGTTCTTCGCTCGCCATCTCCAGCGGTTCAGCGACGATATCCAGCTTCTCCGCTTTAATTTCGTTCAGCTGATGATCGCCGCGCAGCAGCAGGGCAACCAGCGTGTGGCCGCTCTCTTCGGTGGCTTTGACGAACAGCGTCTTAACGGTTTTCTCAATCGGCAACTGATGTTGCTCAACCAGCTCGGCGATAGTTTTGGCGTTTGGCGTATCGAACTGCGTCATGGCTTCTGTGGCCTGCGGACGCTCGCCAGCCGGCGCTAAGGCTTCGGCTTTCTCAATGTTGGCCGCATAATCAGATTCGCTGGAGAAGATCACGTCATCTTCACCGCTCAGCGCCAGCACCTGGAATTCATGTGATGCGCTGCCGCCGATAGAACCGGTGTCAGCTTGTACGGCGCGGAAATCCAGGCCCATACGGCTGAAGCTCTGGCTGTAGGCGCGGTACATCGCGTCGTAGGTTTCCTGCAGCGATTCCTGCGTGGTGTGGAACGAGTAAGCATCTTTCATGATGAACTCGCGTGAACGCATCACACCAAAACGCGGGCGCACTTCATCGCGGAATTTGGTCTGGATCTGATACAGATTGAGCGGCAGCTGTTTATAAGAGCTCAGCTCGTTGCGGATCAAATCGGTAACCACTTCTTCGTGGGTTGGACCCAGCACGAAGGGACGTTCGTGACGATCTTTAATGCGCAGCAGTTCCGGGCCGTATTGCTCCCAACGGCCGCTCTCTTCCCACAGATCGGCAGGCTGAACCACCGGCATGGAGATCTCAATCGCACCGGCGTTGTTCATCTCTTCACGCACGATGTTTTCAACTTTTCGCAGCACGCGAATCCCGGTCGGCAACCAGGTGTAGAGACCGGAAGCCAGTTTGCGGATCATGCCGGCGCGCAGCATCAGCTGGTGGCTGATCACTTCTGCATCGGAAGGTGTCTCCTTCAGAGTGGAGAGCAGATATTGAGTAGTACGCATTGATTACGATTCCAGTTATACGGAAGGAAACTGACAAAATTTTTCTGGCGGCTAGTGTACCAGCGAGATCAATCACTCAAAAGCGGGTTTTAACGGGGATCGAGGGCGATCACCTCGGTTCCTGCCTCATCAATGCGCCAGCGCACGTTAAAGTCGAGTAGCCAGGCGGCATATTCACGATCTTCCGTCTCACCTTTACGGTAAGCCGGGCGCGGATCCTGTGCCAGCACTTCGCTAATGAAACGCGCTAGCTGCGGATGGGTTTTCTGCTGCAGCTGAAGCTGGCTCTGCGCCAGCGGCGAAAAGCGCACCGGCATGGTGGCATCAGGCGCTGCCTGTGCAAACCCGGCGCGCGCATCAGGCAGCGCTTCAGCGAACGGCAGATAAGGTTTGATATCCACCACCGGCGTGCCATCGACTAAATCGAGGCTGCCGAGCTGCAAGATCACCTGCTGCTTCTCGCAGCGAATGCCTTTTAACTCAACCAGCGACATACCGATAGGATTGGGGCGGAAGGTTGAACGGGTGGCGAACACGCCCATACGCGCATTGCCACCGAGGCGCGGGGGACGCACGGTCGGACGCCAGCCACCTTCCATCGTTTGGTGGAACACAAACAGCACCCACAAATGACTAAACGCTTCCAGCCCGCGCACCGCTTCCGGCTGATTGTAAGGTGGTAGCAGATGCAGCTCGCCGCCGCCATCCTGCACCAGACCGGGCTGGCGCGGGACGGCAAACTTCTCTTTCCACGGCGAACGAATTACGCCGATTTGCGCAAAGGCAAACTCACTCATTGATTTGATACTTTCAGTGCGGAGCCCTGGCAAATGGCCTGGCGATAGCATCCCGGCGTGCTGGTGACAATTTCGCACTTATGCAGCAGGACGGCGTTGGCTTTCATGCCGGCTGCGCGAATCTGCAGGCGCTTGCGCGCGGTGTTGATGTTAGGAGGCGAATCCTGGCTGCTGCTCTGGCAATCTTCAGCAGAGACTTCGCCCAAATCGCGGAACGGGTTGCTGACCAGATCGGTCGCATCGGTGTAGATCTTCACCGGCGCGGGACGTGGAGTCGGTTTACGTTGTGGTTCGCTGGATGCCTGTTGCGGACGAGAAGGAGCACTGCTTATCGGGTGATATTCACGCACACACCCGGTTAGCATCAATGCTAACAAGCAGAGCGGTAAAAAACGCATGGCAACATCCTCAAGTAATAAAAAAGTGGCGTTATTGAAACAAGGACGACAATAAATAACAAGTCAGGTGCAATTTATGGCAAAAGAAAGGGCGGCCGAAGCCGCCCTGCAAGGCATGAAAGGTGAACATTACCAGCCTTTCACTGCGCCGCCGTTGAAGATCTTGTTGGCCGCTTCAGACACTTCGTCTGATTGGTAAGCCTGCACAAACTTCTTCACGTTCTCAGCGTCTTTGTTGTCTTCACGGCTAACAATCAGGTTCACGTAAGGTGAATCTTTGTCTTCCACGAAGATGCCATCTTTCGCTGGCGTCAGACCAATCTGGCTGGCGTACGTGGTGTTGATCACCGCCAGTGCGATCTGCTGATCGTCAAGTGAACGTGGCAGCTGCGGCGCTTCCAGCTCAACAATCTTCAGCTTTTTCGGGTTCTCAGTGATATCCAGTGAGGTTGGCAGCAGGCCAACGCCATCTTTCAGTTTGAGCAGGCCGACCTTCTGCAGCAGCAACAGTGAACGTCCCAGGTTGGTTGGATCGTTCGGGATAGCAACCTGTGAACCGTCCTGCAGTTCATCCAGTGATTTGATTTTCTTCGAGTAGCCGGCGATTGGGTAAACGAAGGTGTTCGCTACGATGGCCAGCTTGTAACCGCGATCTTTGATCTGCTGATCCAGATACGGCTTATGCTGGAAGGCGTTAACGTCAATATCACCTTTGCTCAGCGCTTCGTTTGGCAGCACGTAATCGTTAAAGGTCACCAGCTCAACATCGAGGCCATATTTCTCTTTCGCCACTTTAACTGCAGTTTCAGCAACCTGCTGTTCAGCGCCGACAATCACACCCACTTTAATGTGGTTTGGATCTTTTGCTTTCTGATCGCATCCTGCCAGCGCAATTGCGCCAATCAGAGCACCCACAGTGGCAATCTTTTTAAATGTAAAAGACATATCCTTTCCTTAATAGAGGACTATTGATGTTGCTTGCTTACTTATGGGACACAGCACGTACAATGCGGTCGCCACAGAATTGGATTAAATAGACCAGCACAACCAGCAAAACCAGCACGGTGTTCATTACGGTGGCGTTATAGCCAATGTAACCGTATTGATAGCCAATCTGGCCCAAACCGCCTGCGCCAACCGCTCCGCCCATTGCGGAGTAGCCAACCAGCGTAATCAGGGTAATTGTAGCGGCATTCACCAGACCTGGCAGCGCTTCCGGCAGCAGGACTTTACGCACGATCTGCAGCGGCGTGGCGCCCATGGCGCGAGATGCTTCGATCAATCCGGTTGGCAGTTCCAGCAGGGCGTTTTCCACCATACGTGCAATAAACGGCGCGGCGCCGACGGTTAGCGGCACAATCGCGGCTTGCAGGCCAATCGAGGTGCCGACAATGGCGCGAGTGAATGGAATCATCCATACCAGCAGGATAATGAACGGAATCGAACGGAAGATATTCACCAGCGCGGACAGCACGCGATAAAGCGCGTTGTTGGCCAGAATCTGGCCGGGACGCGTCACATACAGCAGCACGCCAATCGGAAGACCGAGAACAAAACCAAAGAAACCAGAGACGAAGGTCATCATCAGCGTTTCCCAGACGCCACGCGTCAGTAACCACATCATCGCTTCAGACATAACCCAACACCTCTACTTTCACATGATTTTCTTTCAGCCAGGCAATCGCGGCTTGTGTATCTGTTTCACTGCCATCCATCTCAGCCAGCATGATGCCGAACTTCACGCCGCCGGCGTAATCCATCTGCGCACTGATGATGTTGTTATTAACGTTAAAGCGGCGAGCCGATTCTGACAGTAGCGGAGCATCCACCGATTTGCCGGTGAACTCGAGACGCAGCAGCGGCACGCTATCAGCTGTTGGCTGTGGCGCCATGCGTTGCTGGTAGTCGTCGGGGATATCCAGATGCAGCGTCGATTGAATGAATTGTTGCGCCAGCGGCGTTTTCGGATGCGAAAACACTTCGCTCACGCTGTCTTTTTCAATTAACTCACCATTGCTGATCACCGCAACCTGATCGCAGATGCGTTTCACCACATCCATTTCATGGGTGATCAATAGAATGGTAATGCCCAGACGACGGTTAATGTCCTTAAGCAGCTCCAGAATCGAACGCGTGGTTGCAGGATCTAGTGCGCTGGTGGCTTCATCACACAGCAGCACCTTAGGATTGCTCGCCAGTGCGCGGGCAATCGCAACACGCTGCTTTTGTCCGCCAGAGAGATTCGCTGGCCAGCTATCATGCTTGTCTGATAATCCCACCAGATCCAGCAATTCGCTAACGCGCTTCTTTATCTGTTCGCGCGAAAGATTGCCTAACTCTAATGGCAGCGCCACGTTACCGGAGACGGTGCGGGAGTTCATCAGATTAAAGTGCTGGAAAATCATGCCAATCTGGCGGCGTGCCAGCGTCAATTGGCCAGAAGAAAGGGTGGTTAATTCCTGGCCATCAACCAGCACGCGTCCGGAGGTTGGGCGCTCCAGCAGATTGACGCAGCGAATCAGGGTACTTTTACCGGCACCGGAGGAACCGATGACGCCATAGATCTGTCCAGCAGGCACGTGCAGGCTGACGTTGGATAGCGCCTGAATGGTGCGTGAGCCTTGCTGGAACACTTTGGTGATATTTTCGAGTTTAATCATTAGTTTATTTATTATCGTGTTGCATAATCCGTGGTGTATCGGGCTTCACTCAGCAGGGCTGTGCGAAATTTGGATGGATGTTAAGGCATCCAGACGGCTAAATCAATGGAAGTCATTCAAACTGCCATTCTCTCGCTATACGCAATCATGCGATACTTAGCGACACATTTTCAGCAGGAGTTTCTACGTGGCGAACCAAGTCCCGGCTATTTTTCTTGATCGTGATGGCACATTGAATGTTGATCACGGCTATGTTCATGAAATCGATAATTTCGAATTCATTGATGGCACCATCGAAGCGCTACAGGCGTTAAAGAAGATGGGCTATGCGCTGGTACTGGTGACTAACCAGTCGGGCATTGCGCGTGGCATGTTTACCGAAGACCAGTTTATGCAACTCACAGAATGGATGGATTGGTCGCTGGCCGATCGTGATGTTGATTTGGATGGCATCTATTTCTGTCCGCATTTGCCAGATGCCACGGTAGAAGCGTATCGCCAGCAGTGTGATTGCCGTAAGCCGCAGCCGGGCATGTTGCTCTCCGCGCAGCAGCATCTGGATATCGATATGGCTTCTTCTTATATGGTAGGCGACAAATTAGAAGATATGCAGGCGGCGTTAGCAGCGGGGGTGGGTACCAAAGTGCTGGTGCGTAGTGGCAAGCCGGTAACGGCAGAAGGGGAAGCAGTGGCGGATTGGGTGATTAACAGTCTGGCAGAGCTGCCAGCACGCATCAAAAAGGCCTGAAAACGGGTCTTTTGCGCAAATTTCAAGCGAACAGCAAAAAACTTGAAATTTGCACTTGTCAGCTCCGAATAACTCCCTATAATGCGCCACCACTGAGACGGCAAAGCGGCAACGCAGACGGCTCAGCAGGGAGTGAAGAAATTCATCCCGCCGGATGAAAACGCTGAAAAAAGTGCTTGACTCCGAAGGAGAGTAGCGTAGTATACGCCACCTCGCGACGGACGGTTCAGCCGCTGTTCGCAACGCTCTTTAACAATTTATCAGACAATCTGTGTGGGCACTCGCAGGATTGATATCCGCGTCTCCGGACGCAAAAAAATATCAAAGCCTCACGAGTGAACACATAA
>NZ_JACVBT010000037.1:0-233 GCF_014852515.1 Pantoea sp. PNT03 | reverse complement strand
GGGGAACTGAAACATCTAAGTACCCGGAGGAAAAGAAATCAACCGAGATTCCCCCAGTAGCGGCGAGCGAACGGGGAACAGCCCAGAACCTGAATCAGTTTGTGCGTTAGTGGAAGCGTCTGGAAAGTCGCGCGATACCGGGTGATAGCCCCGTACACGAAAGTGCACAGATTGTGAGTTCGAAGAGTAGGGCGGGACACGTGGTATCCTGTCTGAATATGGGGGGACCATCC
>NZ_JACVBT010000036.1:0-241 GCF_014852515.1 Pantoea sp. PNT03 | reverse complement strand
TGCTCTTTAACAATCCGGAACAAGCTGAAAATTGAAACGACGTATCGTCTTCATTCTCCGTAATAAGAATGAAGCGGCGATATGTTCGAGTCTCTCAAATGCTTGCAGTCTGCACGCGTTGCAAAACGCCTGTGGGTTGTGAGGTTAAGCGACTAAGCGTACACGGTGGATGCCCTGGCAGTCAGAGGCGATGAAGGACGTGCTAATCTGCGTAAAGCGTCGGTAAGGTGATATGAACCGC
>NZ_JACVBT010000035.1:0-245 GCF_014852515.1 Pantoea sp. PNT03 | reverse complement strand
AGACAATCTGTGTGGGCACTCGCAGGATTGATATCCGCGTCTCCGGACGCAAAAAAATATCAAAGCCTCACGAGTGAACACATAATGAAATTCATTATGACGTTTTACAGATGAGCACCGCTGAACTTGTTTCAGCAAATCAAACTTAAATTGAAGAGTTTGATCATGGCTCAGATTGAACGCTGGCGGCAGGCCTAACACATGCAAGTCGAACGGTAGCACAGAGAGCTTGCTCTCGGGTGACG
>NZ_JACVBT010000034.1:0-246 GCF_014852515.1 Pantoea sp. PNT03 | reverse complement strand
CGCCTGCGTGCGCTTTACGCCCAGTAATTCCGATTAACGCTTGCACCCTCCGTATTACCGCGGCTGCTGGCACGGAGTTAGCCGGTGCTTCTTCTGCGGGTAACGTCAATCGGTGAAGTTATTAACTTCACCGCCTTCCTCCCCGCTGAAAGTACTTTACAACCCGAAGGCCTTCTTCATACACGCGGCATGGCTGCATCAGGCTTGCGCCCATTGTGCAATATTCCCCACTGCTGCCTCCCGTAG
>NZ_JACVBT010000033.1:0-247 GCF_014852515.1 Pantoea sp. PNT03 | reverse complement strand
AACGCCTCTGGCGTTGTAAGGTTAAGCCTCACGGGTCATTAGTACCGGTTAGCTCAACGCATCGCTGCGCTTACACACCCGGCCTATCAACGTCGTAGTCTTCAACGTCCCTTCAGGACCCTCAAGGAGTCAGGGAGAACTCATCTCGGGGCAAGTTTCGTGCTTAGATGCTTTCAGCACTTATCTTTTCCGCACTTAGCTACCGGGCAGTGCCATTGGCATGACAACCCGAACACCAGTGGTGCGT
>NZ_JACVBT010000032.1:0-255 GCF_014852515.1 Pantoea sp. PNT03 | reverse complement strand
GCCTTCGTCGCCAGACGGCCATCAGGAGAGCATCCAGCGCCAGTTCGCGCGACAGTGAGGGTTTCATTGACCAGCCCACCACATTGCGGGCAAACAGGTCTATCACCACGGCCAGATACAGCCAGCCTTGCCAGGTCCGTATGTAGGTAATATCCGTTACACAGACCTGGTTCGGTTTAACGACTGTGAACTCCCGCTATACCCGGTGAGGAGCAATGACTGACGGACGTCCCCGTGCTCCTCGCGGGATTTTAC
>NZ_JACVBT010000031.1:0-255 GCF_014852515.1 Pantoea sp. PNT03 | reverse complement strand
TGACTGCAGCAATTACTACCGTACTGGCTAAAACCTACGGCGGTAAGGCAAGCAAATTCGATGAGATCGATAAAGCGCCAGAAGAGAAAGCACGTGGTATCACCATCAACACTTCTCACGTTGAATATGAAACCCCGTCTCGCCACTATGCGCACGTTGACTGCCCAGGCCACGCCGACTATGTGAAAAACATGATCACCGGTGCTGCGCAGATGGACGGCGCGATCCTGGTTGTTGCTGCGACTGATGGCCCAA
>NZ_JACVBT010000030.1:0-255 GCF_014852515.1 Pantoea sp. PNT03 | reverse complement strand
CTTTAGCGCGGTGGTCCCACCTGACCCCATGCCGAACTCAGAAGTGAAACGCCGTAGCGCCGATGGTAGTGTGGGGCCTCCCCATGCGAGAGTAGGGAACTGCCAGGCATCAATTTAAGACCCGTTATCGGGTCGTGACCTTCCCCGTGACGCGGGAAGGGCGAAACACCTGAAATCAGAACGATTGTCTGATATCAGTACAGAATCGGTGGAGCGGTAGTTCAGTTGGTTAGAATACCTGCCTGTCACGCAGGG